>CAWALS010000018.1:0-114913 GCA_963782865.1 uncultured Gammaproteobacteria bacterium
GTTCTCGAAGGCTCTTTGGATTTTGTTGCCCTCGCGTCCTCCCAAGTCAGCAAGCTTGAATAGAGCGACTAGCTCCTGCCAATCGACACCTTGGGCATCGTGCTGAAATCGAATCGCTCGCTGACTCATCACACAAAATTACCATGGGCGGGGCAGAAAATCGCTTGGATGTTGGTCCAAGATCCTGGGACATTTATCACTCAATCCAGAAACTCGGAACAGAAAGCGCGGGGATAATTCCTTGTTTTTGCTACATCACGCGTACACGCCAGTCTAGGAAACTAGGAACACTGACAATAGGACCGACTGCCGGTGCTCCTTAGTTCCGGGACCGACGCCTTAACATTTCAGGATGCACCCGTACGTCAGCAGGCATAGGACCTACATCGAGCTAGCGTCGCTCGTACCCAGAAAGGAATACCTCTACTGCGCGCCGCACGGGGCCGCTGAGGCTTTCCGGCTTCACATTCTCAATCACGCCAAGAAGGACACGCTGCAAGAGTTCGGATTCCAGCAAGCTCAGGAGATGAATGGCGGCAATCTTCGGGTCGGCAGTCCGGAGCACGCCGCGCTTCATGACCTTTTTCAAGAATTCAGCGACCCGCTTCTCGATGGGCACCATCCCCTGCTCGAATGACAGTCTCCCAATGTCGGAGTGACGCGATTCGGCGATCGCCAGGTGTCTCACGGCGATCGCGTCAGCTGAATAGAGAACGGTCGTGAATTTCTGTCCGAAACGCAGCAGTTCGCGCCTCAAGTCATCCGCATCTGCGTTAAGTTCCCCTGTGATCGCTTCCAGCTCAAGTTCCTTGGCCTGATGCATGACCTCGAAAAACAACTTCTCCTTCGAGGGGAAATAGTTGTAGAGAGTTGCCTTGGAGCCCCCGATTCGCTCGCGGATGTCGGACATGGAAGCGCGCTCGAAACCGACTTCACGAAAGACTTCAGAGGCGGCTTGAACGATGGCCTGGCGTTTGGATTCAGTTTTGGTCTTCATAAGTTTTTCAGGGTGCGTGTATTAACAGAACCGATGGGTCCAGTTTAGCGCGACCGCGGACTCGCAGCAGCGCTCGTTCCCAGACTTGATCGCGCGGGCCTCGGTCAGAGTTCATGCGGGGGGAGCCTCTTCAAGTGGCCGTCGGGCCCTGCAGCATTCTGTATAGGTGGAGAGGTTGGCGCGTAAGCCCTGAGAAAGGCGGCGACGGCGCGTCGGGCCGCGGCCGCGGTCTCCTCTTCATCCGGCGCTGCGTCGCGCACGTGTAGGAGCAACGGTTCAAGGACTTCTGCCTCAAGCAGCGCACCGAGATGATCGGCGGCAAGGTCGGCGTCGTCTCGACGCAGCAGCCCCGATTTCATACATGCGGCCAGGTATGAAGAGATCTGTGCGCGCAAGGCCGTGATCTTGTCAAAGAAGAGTTTCCCCGTGCCTGAGCGAGCCGCCTCAGCGATCATCAAGCGACGGACCTCCACCTGTTCGGGTGAGCAAATGAAGTTGAGGACGCTCGCGCCAAAATTGCGAAGCGCGGCCTGCGGATCGCTCCGGGAAGCGTCGAGGTGCTTCAGAGTGTCCGACATGTAGTTCTGCAGGGCCGCCATCATGCATTCAACGAACAGTTCTTCCTTCGAGGGGAAATGACTGTAGAGGGTCGCCTTCGAGCCGCCGACCTGAGAGGTGATGTCCGCCATCGAAGTCCCGTCGAACCCCTGCGCGCGGAATAGTCGATAGGCGTTTTCGAGAATTGCCTGTCGTTTGCTGTCGTTTTTGCTCATCACTCAAGTCGCTTCCTTCTATAACTGGACCGGATGGTACATTTTTGTTGACATCGGGCCTAAAGTCAAGGTACTGTACTGTACGGTTCAGTTAAGGAGCTTCTCGCGATGCAAACAATCAAGTGTCAATCCCTTGCGGCGCGGCCTCGCCGCCTCGCCCTGCTGTTCACCCTAAGTCTTGCGCTCGCCAGTGGCTGCGCGCAGATCCCGCGGCTCGATCCGCCCCCTGCCATGAAGAAAGTCGATGAGCTCGGCAGCTCGAACTCGTTCGCGGCTCCCGTTGGGGCCTGGCCTGGCGATCAGTGGTGGCGCGCCTATGGCGACCCGCAGCTCGATGCGCTCATCGAGCTGGCGCTCAACAGCGCACCCGACCTCGACCTTGCCCGGGCACGCCTCAAGGCCGCCGCGGCACAGGTTCAGGGTGCCGGCGCCACGCGCCTACCCGAGGTGACGGGGTCCGCGGTTATGGCCGAGGCCAAGCAGAGTTACGACTTCTTGGTACCGCGGCAAGCGCTGCCAAATGGCTGGAACGGTTATGGCGCCGCCACGCTCAACATGTCCTATGAGATCGACTTCTGGGGCAAGAACCGCGCTGCACTGGCGGCTGCCGTCTCGGAGCAGCACGCCGCCGAGGTCGAGATCGCGCAGACGCGCCTCATCCTCTCGACCTCGGTCGCCTCTGCCTACGCCGGTCTCCTGCATCTCTATACGCTGCATGACAACGCGGCCGACACGCTCGCGCTGCGTACGCAGACGGTCGCGTTGTTTCGCCAGCGCCGTCAGTTCGGCCTTGAGACGCTCGCGAGCGTGCGACAGGTCGAGGCGCGCCAGGCGGCCGCCAAGGGCGATCTCCTGGCGATCGAGGAGCGCATCGGTCTGCAATGCAACGCCATCGCGGCGCTCCTCGGCGCTGGCCCGGATCGAGGACTGCAAATCACCCGTCCGAAAGTCGCCTGGGTGGGTTCTCAAGCGTTGCCCACGAACCTGCCCCTCGAGCTTCTCGGCCGACGTCCCGACATCGTCGCCGCGCGCCTCCGCACTGAAGCGGCCGCGCATCGCATCGATCAGCGCAAGGCCGGGTTCTACCCGAGCGTCAACCTGCTCGCATTCGCGGGCTTTCAATCGGTCGGCATCGACAACCTCTTCAAGTCGGCCTCGCAATCCGGTGCCGCAGGTCCAGCGATCTCACTGCCGATCTTCAATACTGAACGCCTGCAGGGCCAGTTTAAGGGCGCACGCGCAGAGTATGACGCTGCAGTCGCCACGTATAACGGGACGCTCTCGACGGCGCTGCGCGAAGTGGCAGATGCAACCACGAGTCGCAAATCCCTCGATGAAGAACTCACCGCCGCCCGGGCAGCCGTCGCCGCCGCCGCGGGAGCACACCAAATCGTCCGCTCAAGATACGAGGGAGCGCTCGCCACATATCTCGACGTCCTGTCGGCGGAAGACTCGCTGATATCGGCGCGACGCTCCGAGGCCGAACTCGAGACCCGGGCGCTGATTCTCGATGTATCGCTGGTGCGCGCACTGGGCGGCGGCTTCGCGCCGGACCGCTCGAGTACCGCACCCCATAACCCCCAATCGTAAACATCTTATTAAGGAGAACTCTCATGGATATGCAAGCTTCAGTCACCCCCGAATCGATGGCCGAGATCCCGATGGCCAAACCCCGTAAGAAACAGCGCGCGTTGCTGTTCTCGCTTCTCGGCCTCGCCGTGGCAGCTGCCGGCGGCGGCGCCGTCGAGTACTGGAAGCTCGTCGGTTCCCGCTACGTGAGCACCGACAATGCCTACACCGCGGCCGAGGTCGCGCAAGTCGCCTCCGAAACGGAAGGATCGGTGATGCAGGTGAACGTCGTGGACAGCCAAAACGTTAGACGCGGCGACATTCTCGTCATGATCGACGACACGGACGCAAAACTGGCACTGCGTCAGGCCCAAGCGGATCTTGCCCGCGCACAGGCACAAGTGATCGCAGCTATCTCTGACGTCGAGCGCACCGGCATCGACCTGCAACGCCGTGAAGCGCTTGTGGCCTCGGGCTCGGTGTCGGGTGACGAATTGACCAACGCCAAGAACCGTGCAAGCGGCGCGCGCGCGGCATTCGATGCCGCTCGGGCGCAAGTCGCTCTCGCCCGCGCTCGCCTCGACAAGTCCGACGTCGATCTCGGTCGCACGGTGATCCGCGCGCCCATCAATGGCGTCATCGCGCGTCGGCAAGTGCAGCTCGGTCAGCGCGTCCAACCCTCCATGCCGCTCCTGTCCGTGGTGCCGGTCGATAAGTTGTATGTCAACGCGAACTTCAAGGAAGTGCAGCTCACCAAAGTTCACGCCGGGCAGAGCGTCGAACTCAAGTCCGACCTGTATCACGGCAAGGTGGTTTATCACGGCGTCATCGAAGGGTTCGATGGCGGTACCGGTGCGGCTTTTGCCCTGATCCCTGCGCAGAACGCGACCGGCAACTGGATCAAGGTCGTCCAGCGCCTACCGGTGCGCATCCGCTTGAACCCCGAGGAGCTCGCCGCCCATCCGCTGCGCGTCGGGCTGTCGATGGATGCCAAGGTCGACTTGAACAGCAATACCTGATCCCACGCAGCAATCAACGAGGAACCCGCCATGACACACCCTGCCATCGAGTCCAAGGACCCACCCTCTCTTGAGGGCGGGATGCTTTGGACGGCCGGCATCGTACTCGCGCTGTCGAACTTCGTCGCAGTGCTCAACATGACGATCGCCAACGTCACCGTGCCCAACATTGCCGGCGCTCTTGGCGCGGGCTCCAGCCAGGGCACGTGGGTCATTACCTCTTATGCCGTCGCCGAGGCGATCACGGTGCCGCTCACGGGGTGGCTGTCCGGGCGCTTCGGCGCGGTGCGGCTCTTCTGTATCGCCGTCGTGCTGTTCGGGCTCTGCTCCTTCCTCTGCGGCTTGTCGACATCGCTCCCGATGCTGCTCGGCATGCGGGTGCTGCAGGGAATGGCAGGGGGTCCCTTGATGGCGCTGTCGCAGACGCTGCTGCTGAAGATCTTTCCCAAACGCCAATCGATGCAGGCGATGGGCTTGTGGGCCATGACGACGCTGCTCGCACCCGTCGTCGGCCCGGTGCTCGGCGGCTGGCTGTGCGACCAGTACTCGTGGCCCTGGGTGTTCCTGATCAATGTACCCATGGCGCTGCTCTTCGGCGTCCTCGCTTGGGTTCTGCTCAAGCGCTTTCACCAACCGGCGGTAATCAAGCCTGTCGATAAGGTCGGCATGCTGCTCTTGATCGTCTGGGTGGCGGCGCTGCAGATCATGCTCGATGAGGGCAAGGATCTTGATTGGTTCTCATCGACCGAAATCTGCGTACTCGCCGTCGTTGCCGTGATCGGATTCCTCTCCTTCCTGATCTGGGAGCTGACGCAGGAGTTCCCGATTGTCGATCTGCGCGTCTTCCGGCATCGCGGCTTCTCCTCCTGCATGCTGGTGCTCGGCCTCGCCTTTGGCGCCTTCTTCGGTATCAATGTGCTGACGCCGCAATGGTTGCAGTACAACATGGGTTACACCACGACGTGGGCTGGACTCGTGGTGGCATGGGGCGGTGTGCTCTCGGTCGTTTTCTCACCCGTAGCTGCCAAGCTCGCGAATCGGATCGATCCGCGCATTCTCATCTTCATCGGCTGCGCTTGGCTCGGCCTCGATACGCTCTGGCGGGCCTACGCCACCTCCGACATGAGCTACTGGGTGATCGTCATTCCGCTCTTCTTCATGGGGGTGGGCATGCCGATGTACTACGTGCCCTTAACCGGGCTCGCCATGGGCTCGGTCAAGGAGGAAGAGACCGCCTCCGCGGCAGGCCTCATGAACTTTGTGCGCACGATCTCCGGCGCCATCGCCACATCGCTGGTCACGACCTCCTGGCAGAACCGAACGATCATTGCGCACGCCAAGCTCGCAAACGTCGTCGATCCCACCGGCCAGCTAGCCGGCTCGCTCCCCCCGGGCACGACCGGGCAGATGGTCCGTGAGATGTTCAACAACCTCGTGACGAGCCAGAGCCTGATGCTCGCGACCAACGGACTGATGATGGTAATCGCAGTTGTCTTCGTCGCCGCCTCGATAGCCATCGTGCTTGCGCCCAAGGCGGCTCGCACGGTCGATCCGGCCTCGGTCGGGCATTAATTTTGTGGTTGCGCACGAAGGAGTCAAGATAATGGTCACAATCGGAAGCAATCTCCACGACTGGCAGGCAAAGGTGCAACGCTGGACGTGCGTCCTGACTGTCTTGTCGCTGGTCGGTTGTGCCCTCCCGCGTCGGGATGCGCCGCCCACCATATTCAGTGCGGCAAGCCCTGTGGATTTCGCCGCCGGCGTACGATTCTTAAGCACCGATCGAGCGAGCGTCGAGGCAAAATCGACAGCCGCTCTTGAGCGATTGAAAAGCTCATCGAAAGACGGAAAGCTACAGGCGCTGGTTCTCTCCGGCGGCGGCGCCGGCGGCGCGTTCGGCGCCGGTGCGTTGGTCGGACTCAGCCGCCGCCACGAACGTCCGCAATACGATGTGGTCACAGGCGTCAGTACAGGCGCGCTTATCGCTCCGTTTGCGTTTCTCGGTTCCGAGTGGGACTCACAGCTCACCGAAGCCTTCACGAGCGGGCGAGGTGCTCAGATGAGTGTGCGGGGACTCCTCGCGCTGCCGCTCGGTGCATCGCGCCGCAGCGCAGTCTTGACAGCGCTCGTGGATCACTACGTCACGCCGGACCTCGTTCGCGCTGTCGCGAAAGCAGCTGGCAGCGGTCGGCTTCTGTGGGTGGCCACGACTGATCTCGACAAGGAAGAAACGGTCATCTGGGACTTGGGCGCCATTGCCATGCGCGGTGGCGAGCCGGCTCGCAGACTATTTCGGGATGTCATCATCGCCTCCGCGAGCATTCCTGGCGTGTTCGAGCCCGTACTCATCCACGTTGAGCAAGGAGGAAGGTTGTACGACGAAATGCATGTCGATGGAAATGCATCAGCCTCGCTGTTCATCGCGCCCGCAGCAGCTTACTTTGCATTGCTAGATCAGCGAAGCCTCGACGGCGCACAGGTGTACGTGTTGATCAATGGACAGATTATCGATGCGCCCGAGACGCACTCCCTTTAGGCTGCGACCGATTGTGGCGCGCACGTTCTCGGTGGCTCTAAAACACATGTCGAGAGCCCAGGTCGTCGCCGTCGATCAGTTCGCTGAGAAGTACCGTATGTCGGTTCGATCGACCTATCTGCCCTTCGACTTTCCGCAATACAGCTCGGCTGACTTTCGAGCATCGACGATGCGTCCCCTGTTCGAATACGGAGCGCGATGCGCACAAAGCGGCCGTTTGTGGACCACCATGGACGAAACGATGGACACAGTCGCCAAAGCTCCGCCGGTCTCGAAACGAACCCGGTTGGATCAGAAAGTTGACTGCCCGTTGAGGGACATTCAGCTCACCGCTGGGGATCGCCAATGAATGAACGTCTCGAGCGGCACGGGGCGGCCGACCGCATGACTGCCACACATGCGAGCGGATGGCTGCGCGGTCACAGTAGTCGCGTCATGACCGCCGGAATCATTCTGGCGCTCTTATACCTAGGGCGGTCCGTGCTGATACCGCTCGCGCTCGCCATCATGCTGAGCTTCTTGGTGGCGCCGCTGATTCGGGCGCTGCGACGACTGCGAATCGGCAAAGCCTCTTCAGTGCTCGTTGCGGTTGCGGGACTGACCATGTTAGGCGTGGGTGTTGCCGCCGTGCTGGGCACGCAAATCCTGCACATCGCCGAGAGCCTCCCTCAATATGAATCCAACCTACAGCGAAAGCTTAAGACCTTCGAGGAAATCACCGTCGGCCCTCTAGTGAGGCTCACTAACGAAACGAATCGCCTTACCGGGATTCACCAATCCACGGAGGCGCACCCCGTCCGTGACGCTGAGCGCTCACTGCCAGCAGCGGCGGCGGCGGATGGGGCGGTGCACGAGCAACCCGAATTCGGGTCCCACCCGCTGCGGCTTGTATGGAAGCTCCTCACAACCGTTTGGCACCCGGTCCAGTTTGCAGGCATCGTGCTTCTCGTCCTTATCTTCGTGCTACTTGAGTACGAATCACTGCGCGACCGCTTCATTCGCATCGCCGGCGCGACCGACATACGCTCGGCCACTCTTGCGCTTAACGATGCGGGCAACCGACTCTCCCGGTATTTTGTTTCGCAGTTCGTGATCAACGTCGCTTTTGGGCTGGCCGTTTGGATGAGCTTGGGCGCGCTGCGCCTCCCGCAGGCCCTGCTCTGCGGAATTCTGGCGGGTGCAATGCGCTTCGTACCCTACGTGGGTGTGGCCATGGCCGCCCTCTTTGCCGCCGTCCTTGCCCTGGCCGTCGATCCAGGATGGTCGCTCGCGGTGAGCACTCTGGGATTGTTCATACTTTTCGATATCGTCGTGGGACAATTGGTGGAACCACACCTCTATGGTCACGCCACGGGCTTATCGCCGCTCTCGGTAGTCGTGGGAGCAATATTCTGGAGCTGGTTGTGGGGTCCAGCCGGGCTGATCCTCTCTACGCCACTGACGTTGTGTCTCCTGGTCGCGGGACGGCACATGAAGGGGCTCAGTGTCCTGGAGGTACTGTTGGGCAATGCACAACCGTTGACATTGCCGCAGCGCCTTTACCAACGGGCGTTGTCCGGAGATTCCCACGAGATCATCGTCGATGCGCGAAAGCTTCTGAAACATGTTTCGCTGGCGGCGTACTTCGATCGCGTGGTGATTCCGGCGCTGCACTTGGTACGGCTCGACGCAGACGCAGGCGCTACTTCCGAGGATCAGCAACTTAAGATTCGCCGCGTCATCGTCGAAGTCGCCGCCGCACTCAGCGGCAAAGGTGCCAAAATCCTGAAACGACAGAGTCGAGGCGCGGTGCTCGATGAGATCACTGCCGGACGTTGGCTACGTCAACAGCGCGAGCAACTAACCGGCAAATGGCAGGGGCCGCTTGGGGTGCCCCCGGGATCAGTCGTCATCTGCATGGCCTTGGGCTCCTCGCCAGCGGATGATCTTGCCACTGAGGTTCTCGTGCGATTGTTGCGCGGCAAGAGGATCGATGCTCGGCATTTCTCGCCCGAAGAAATAGTTGCAGGGCTGCCACCGGGTGCAAACTCCGACGGCGTCTCAATTGCTTTTCTGGTCAGCGCTTTCCCCAGCCCCGGACGCGAGAATGCCGACGTGGTGAGCCAGCAGATTCACAATCTTCTGCCGCAAGCGAGCCTGATCAGAGTCTTTTGTCCAGGGATCACAAGCACATCCGAACTGGGCAACGACTCCGCCGATCTCAAGCCAACTGTGGGCTCTCTCGCACAGGCGATCGAAATTTGCTCGTCCTGGCACGAGACGCATAGCCAACGAGATTCGGCGCCGGAATACGGACTCGCGAATGCGGCAAAAGTGTGTGACGCCCGATGATGCACACTTGAACACGCATCTAGAAATCGTTGAATCGATCGGCCGCTTAAGCGTCGCCTTGACACTCGGCTCAGTGATCGGCTTCGAACGCCAGTGGCATCAAAAGATGGCGGTCCTGCGCACCAACGCCTTGGTTGCACTCGGGTCGTGTGGCTTTGTGGTGTTCTCCGCCATGGTGAGTGAGGGGGATCCCACGCGGGTTGCGGCGCAAGTGGTCACCGGTATTGGCTTCCTCGGCGCCGGTATTATTTTGCGCGACGGGACCCACGTGCACGGACTCAACACGGCAGCGACCTTGTGGTGTTCCGCGATGGTGGGAATCTTCGTCGGCGCTGGCTTGTGGGCGCCGGGCCTGGTGGCCGCTGGGTTTGTAGTGGGAACGAACCTCTTGCTGCGTCCCATGGTACGACTGTTCAACGCCCAAACTGTCTCGGGCGACGCGAAGACTGCCTATTCCGTCACACTGACATGTAAAAGCGTGGAAGAGACGCACTTGCGACTGTTTTTGCTGCATGTGCTCTCGCAAGGAGGGTTGAGCCTGCGACGCCTTGACAGTTCCGACATTCCAGACACGTCCAAAGTGTCGGTCACGGCGCACGTGGTTGCGGGGAAACGCAATGACGCAGCAGTGGAGCAGATGGTGGGGCGACTCAGTTTGGAACCGCGCATCAGCGCAGTCGCCTGGCAAGCGGATCGGACGATCCAAGAGCCCACGCGTGGCTCCGACCTGCGGCAACCGACAAATCTGGAGAAACTTGATCGTGCTCACACCCGCTTTGTTTGAGTTCCGCCCGCGAAACCCAAGACCTACATCGTCGAACTCAGATCCAGCTTGGTCGAGATCATGCTCAACCGGACTGCGAAGTCAGTCGTCGAGAGCGTTCGCGTGCTGCACTCCGTCTGTGTATTCGTGCGCGCGCACAAGAAAGTCGGTGAACCACGGCCGGAAAGTGTGCGATACAGAGTCCCGCAAAAGTCCCGCAACTACCTGGCTTCGGCGCAAAACGGGTTAGCGGCGGAGGCGTTAACTCATTGATCTAGTTTTATTATTAAAGCGCGCCCGGACGGATTCGAACCGCCGACCACCTGGTTCGAAGCCAGGTGCTCTATCCAGCTGAGCTACGGGCGCCCGCGCGCAGTCTAACGTTGCTCGAGCAATTGGGAAACCGTGGCGTCAATTCATTGCCTCTGCCCGCGCAAGCGCCCTACCAGCAAGGCTGCGGGCGGTCCTGGTCCATTCCGGGATGCAGATCCCCCGCTGCCGCTCTTGCGAAGAGCGTTGGCTCAGGCTGCTCGCCGGAGTCCGTTAGCGGCTCAGAAAACGAAAAATCAACTCCCGACCACAAGGAGCTTATCTCTTGCCAAACAGGACCAAACAAGGATCGCAGCTGCGTGGTATTGACGGTCATAAGCGCGCCTTGGATTTGTGTAAGTCGGTTGAATTGCGCAAGTTGTGGGGCAGCAGCCGCCCCACAATCCATCCGTCAGTGCAGACCGCCGCCGGCGATGATTGATTCGCCGGTGAGCCAAGCAGAATTTTCCGAAGCGAGAAATACTGCCACCGACGCGATATCCTCCGGCTGACCGGTGCGTCCCAGCGGCGTCTGGGCGACTAGGCCCTTCTCGAAATCGGACCCGATGAAACCGGCGGTGTGAGTGCCCTCAGTCTCGACGATGCCGGGATTGACTGAATTGACCCGAATCTTTTTCGGCCCCAGTTCTTTCGACAATACGCCTGTAATTGCATCGACAGACGCCTTCGTCGCGGTGTAAACGGCCGAATTTGCCGGCGCTATGCGGCTGACCGCGGAACCGATATTGATGATGCTGCCCCCGGCGCTCATGTGCTTCACCGCCGCCTGCGTAGCGAGCAATACGCCCAGCACGTTGATGTTGAACATCCTATGGAAGTTCTCCTCGGTGACAGCCTCGATCGGCCCGAACTCATAGACTCCTGAGTTGTTGACCAAAATATCCAGGCGCCCGAACGTATTGACGGCCGCATCGATGATGCCTTGCGCCTCGGCCGGTTTGGCTACGTTGCCGCGCACGGCAAGCGCCTTGCCGCCGGCCTTTTCGATGTTTGCGACAACGGCGTCTGCTCCATTCTTGCTGGACGCATAGTTCACGACCACCGAGGCGCCGTCTGCCGCGAGGGCTTTGGCAATGGCCGCTCCGATGCCCTTTGACGCGCCGGTAACGACGGCGACTTTTCCTGTGAGATTGTTCATTTGCTAATTCCGTTGATGGTTGAAAGTGACTTGAGTAGTACTGACATCTAGTCCTGTAGTTCGTAACTTACGAACTATGGAACTATTTGTCAAGAACTAATATAATTTGACGATGAGACCGTTATTTCACCCGTCGATGGAGGATGTGACCGTCGAAACCATACTTCACACGTTGTCAGATCCCGTGCGGGCTGCCATCTATATGGATATCGCCGCTTCCGATTGCCCGCAGGTCTGTTCCAGTTTTCTGCGTGTGAGCGAAAAGGACATCCCCAAATCGACGCTGTCGCAGCATTTCAAAGCACTGCGAGATGCCGGCTTGATTCGCGGCGAGCGGCGCGGCGTGGAAATGCACAACGTGTCGCGCTGCGAGGAGCTCAACAAAAAGTTCCCCGGATTGATTCCGGCGATTATCAATGCTCACAAGGTGCAAGCCTGCGCAAAGACACGAACGAGCGCCGTTCGGGCCAGGAGGCCGGGCGGCGTAACGGCGCGGGTTCGGTGACCGTTTGGCATCGTCAGGCGACGGCCTCGCGCAGCTGCCCGTCTAGAAAAGCGCGAAGACGAGATTGCGACGCCGCGCCGACCTCCGTGCGACCAGTTCGCCCTTGTTGAACAGCAACAGCGTCGGAATGCTTCGAATGTTGAACTTTGCCGCGGTCGCGGCGTTGGCATCGACATTCAGCTTTGCGATTCGAACCTTTCCTGCGTAGTGATCGGCGGTCTCTTCGAGGATGGGCGCAATCATTTTGCACGGGCCGCACCATTCTGCCCAAAAATCTACCAGCACGGGAGTATCTGACTTCAGCACGTCCGTCTCGAACGCGGCGTCGCTGGTATGAGTGATTCGAGCGCTGCTCATGGGGATCCTCCAGAATTTATGAACTCACTGAAGCGGGGACCTATGGGCAGTTGCCGCGGATTCAAATTCCAAGCGGGCATATGCACAAGCCTAAAAAGCATGTAGGCGTTCCCCAGCCACCGGCAAGCGCCAAACCTGCGATCCGGCAAGCAGCGCTGCGCAGCCATTTGGCTAGGTGCGAATCCGATGCCTTCGCGTTATCCTGCGCATTGCTTTTTTTTAACTTCACGAAGGCTGGAACGCAGTACCCTAAAGTGTGCGCCGGGGCCCGAGCGCGCAATGGCCTTCTGTCGGGCTGCGCGCGGCGGCTCAAAGCCTGTTGGCCGTGGGTTGTCTTCGTCCGTGGAGAACTTCAATGCCGCGGTGGTTCAAGCCCCACCCGAACTCTTATAGCCCGCTGCACTCTAAGTGAGCGCTAAACTGACCCTGTAGGTTGCCGGAAAATGCTAATTCGATGCCTTTTAGCGCTGCTGGCTGTTTCAATCGCGCACCAAGCGTCGGCGGGACCGGCGCCCTTCGACCTCGCGGGGCCGGTTCTCGACGTCAAAGTCACCCGGGGCCAGCGACACTCCCGATCTCCGAGGTGCCCAACCTTGCCGGTGGCGACAACCTGCGCATCAAGGCGGATTTCCCGGCCACGCAGTCGGCTCACTACCTACTCATTGCGGCGTTCTTGCGTGGGGCGACCAACCCGCCGCCGAAGGAGTGGTTTTTCAATTGCGAGACGTGGAGTCCGAAGTGCTCGCAGGGTCTGAACATCACGGTGCCCCAGGATGCCCAGCAGGTCCTGGTCTTCCTGGCACCGGAGACCGGCGGTGACTTCAAGACGCTCGTGAGCGCCGTGCGCGGCCGGCCGGGCGCGTTCGTGCGGACGTCGCAGGATCTCAACCAGGCCACGCTCGACCGCTCGCGCCTGGAGCGTTACCTGGCGGCGGTGCATGCCTTGAACGGTGACGATCCGGCCAAGCTTCGGGAGGCGGCCCCCTTGCTCGCCCGCAGCCTGGCGATCAAGGTAGACGAGAAGTGCCTGGATAAAATCCCCGAGCTGCAGGCTCCCTGCCTCATGCAGGGGCAGGCCTCCTTAATTTTGAATGATGGGCACAGCACCTCGATCGTCGAGGCGCTCACGACGGGGCCGGCCAGCGACCTCGCCATGGAGGCCAGCTTCACGCCGCAACTCAGTTACGGCTACTACAGTCCCTACATCGCCTCGGTCGTTGACATCGCGAAGATTTTCGACTCGTTCCGGTCGGCTCAGTACCAATACATTCCGGCCCTGGGCTCGCCCGAGGGCGATACGCTCGCCCTGACGTTGAATACGCCGCCTTCATTTCACAACCCGAAGTCGGTGCTCGTGACGGCGTTGCCGGCGATTGAGCGGCAGCAGTTGCCTCCTTTGCACGCTGTGGATCCGAAAGAGATCTATTGCGCCAGGAAGACCTCGCTGGTGCTGCCGGTGGAAGGCGCGCCCTTGGTGTTTTCCACCGGTTACGCGCATGACGTGAAACTGAGCCTGTCCGGGAAGGATGGACAGACCATCGACCTGCCGGCGCGCGCGGACGCGGAACAGGGTGGGTTCGTGGTCGACACCACCTCTCTCGGCAAGGCTACGCTCGGTGACAGCGTGCACGGCTCGTTGCACGGTTACTGGGGCTTTGAGACATATAACGGTCCGAGTTTCCAACTCATGAACTCGCACGCCCAGAACTGGGCGGTGGATGCGAAGGACGATGGGGCGCCTCATCGTCGGTCGGGAAGGCACCATCCACCTGCAGTCGGCGAGCGTGAGCTGTGTCGACAACATTATGTTGAAAGATCCGGCGGGGAAGGAGCTCACGGCGGAGTGGAAGACGGTCAAGCCCAACGAGGTGGAGATCAAACTCCCGTTGCAGCAGGCGCAGCCGGGCGCGCTGACCCTCATGGTTAGGCAGTATGGCGACAAGCAACCGGACCCGATCCCGATTCATACCTTTGCGGACGTCGGGCGCATGGATGGCTTCTCCATTCATGCCGGCGACATCGTCGGCACACTCAAGGGTAATCGCCTAGATGAGGTGGCCAGCCTCACCTTCAAGAACAATGTGTTTGTGCCCGGCGAATTGACCTCGAATCACGGCGTGGACGAGCTGCCGATGGTCGCTCAGGATCCGGCGGCGGTAAGCGGCCTGAAGCCGGAACGCGGTATTGCCACGAAGGTAACGCTGAAAGACGGACGGGTGTTTCCGTCTCTCGGCACAGTAGACGCGCCGCGCCCGGCTGTGACGCTGCTGGGAATGAGCGTGCAGCCCTCGGTTTCCAGCAACGCGAGCAACATCGAGCTGGCGCACCCGAGCGAACTGCCGCAAGACGCCATTCTGACATTCTCCGTGCGCACGCAATCGCCGGCGACGTTTGCCCACGATGAGAATATCGAAGTCACGACCAGCGACGAATCGTCCAGCGCCACATTGAATTTCAGTAATGGCGCGATGATATTGGAGAATTCGCAGGTCGCGGTGGCTACGCTCAATCCTGCGAAGGTGTTCGGCGGCGCGGCATTCGGCCCCCTGCAGTTTCGGGTGAACTCCAAAGGCGTCGTCGGGGACTGGCAACCGCTCGCGAATTTAGTCCGCTTGCCGACACTCAAGGAATTAAAGTGCCCCGCCACCCCCGAGCTCGCCTGCAAGCTATCCGGATCAAATCTCTTCTTGATCGATTCGATCGCTGACGACGCGCAGTTCACGCATCCCGTCAAGGTGCCGGACGGCTTTTTGGGTGCCGCGCTGCCGGTACCGCATCCCAAAGGCGGCTCATTGTATGTGAAACTGCGCGACGATCCCTCCGTGGTCAACGCCACCACCATCACGGCGCAGGAGATTCCGCCTTCGCCCGATGAAGCCACCAGGACGGAGGTGCGCGGTTCCGCCGTGCCGGCGGCGAATCAACCCGGAGGGGCGGGAGCCTCGCAAATACCCTGAATCGCCGCGATTCGGGCCGCGAGAAAGCGCTGCTCGGGTTCGAGCATCGTGGTACTCAAGGCCGCGCGGTAAGCCTCTCGCGCCTCGCGCATCCGGCCGAGCTTCTGCAATAGGCCGCCTCGAGCGGCGTGCAGCAGATGATATTGCGTGACCCTTCCGCGCGCCGCGAGCGAGTCGATCAGGTCAAGCGCCCGCGCCGGCCCGTCCACCATCGAAACGGCGACGGCATGATTCAATTCGATCACCGGCGTCGGCTGCAGCCGAAGCAGCACTTCATACAGGCCGACAATTTGCGGCCAATCGGTCGCGCGGCTTTCCTCCGCCCTCACATGCAGCGCCGCGATCGCCGCTTGGACGGCATACGAACTCACCCGTCCGCGAGTCGACAGCGACTTGTCGACGAGCGACAGGCCCTCGGCGATTTCGCGCCGATCCCACAGCGATCGGTCTTGTTCTCGAGCAGCACGACATCGCCCGTGCCCGAGATCCGCGACGCGCGCCGCGCATCATGCAACAGCATGAGCGCCAGCAGGCCCATCACGGCCGCATTGTTCTGGCAGCAACGCGTCGAGCAGGCCGCCCAAGCGAATGGCTTCGCCGCACAGCTCGACATCGATCAGTCGGGTGCCGACAGTCGCGGCATAGCCTTCGGTGAACACCCCGTAGACCACGGCGAGCACGCCTTCGATTCGCTCGCTCCAGCACCGACGCGTCCGGGGTCTCATAGGGAATGCCGGCGTCGCGGATTTTCTTCTTGGCGCGCACCAGGCGTTGCGCCATGGTCTCTTCGCTCACCAGAAAGGCGCGCGCCACGGCTTGCGTGGACAGTCCGCACACCTCGCGCAAGGTGAGTGCGATCTGCGCCTTCGGCGTTGAGCGCCGGATGACAGCAGGTGAAAATGAGCCGCAGCCGATCGTCGCCGAAAGTCGCTTCGTCGGCCGTCATCGAACGCCGCGTCGACGTCCGCGATTCGGCGCTGGCCGAACTCGCGCTCGGCGATCTTGGTCCTGAAACAAGATATCGCGGCGAATGCGATCGATCGCCTTGTTGCGGCCGGTGTTGATCAGCCAGGCGCGGGGATTGCGGGCATACCGCGCGAGGGCCATTGCTCGAGCGCCGCGGCAAACGCCTCTTGCTGCGCCTCCTCGGCCAAGATCGAAATCGCCGAGCAAGCGGATCAAGGTCGCGAGAACCCGACCCGCCTCCCGGCGAAATATTTCCTCTACCGATGCGGCCTGCGCGCGCGTTCGCTCATCGCGATTGCGTCCGCCTTCAGGTCATCGGCGGCCAGACCGGCCGCACCTCGATGCTGCCGAAGCTGGCACCCGGGAATGCGCGCCGCGATGGCGAGTCGCCTCGTCGAGATTCTTGGCCTCGATCAGGTAATAGCCCCCCAACTGCTCGCGGGTCTCGGCAAAGGGCCCATCGGTGATCGTCGCCTTGCCGTTACGCACGCGCACGGTCGAGGCCGCTCGACACGGGCTTCAGCCGATCGCCGGCCTTGAATTGTCCCGCCTGCACGATCGATTTGGTGAATCCATGTATTCAGCGGTCATTTTCTGCAAGCTCGGCTCGGCCAATGCGCCGTGAATTCGTGCTTCGTTTGCTATAGATCAGCAATAAATAGTGCATATTCAATTCCTATGTTGTCGGCGCGATTCGCCGTTCACCTAGTCGAACGACGCGCGGTCATTTCGACATGCCGAGTATCCATCTTGGTCATGCTGGAATCTGGCATACCCCGGTCGACAAGGGTCGCCCTAGGGAACTATATCGTCACTCGGCAGCTCAAATAAAGCTGTAAATCAGTGCTTACGTTTCCGATCGCCGTGCTGGCGGCTCTTCGCCCTTGGCCGTAAGATCAACTGGGCTCTGTTTCACTCATTAGTACCGATAACTAGAGGATTCCCGATGAAGGCTTGGATACCGCTCACGCTGGTTTTCGCACTTGGCTCCGCCGCTCACGCACAGGCGACTTGCACCTATCCGCGCGCGCCCGCCGCGCCCCCGGACGGCAACACCGCCACCAAGGATCAAATGATCGCCGCCAAGCATGATTTCGACCGCTACAACAGCGAGATGAACGCCTATCTGGACTGCCTGAAGCTCGAGATCGATGCCGCGGCGCCGAAAGATCCCTCGAAGCTGACGCAAGGACAAGAAAGAAGGCGGACGAGCAGCAAAAGATCTCTCATGCAGAAGCACAACGCCGCCGTCGATGAACTGCAGGCGGTGGTCGGTCGCTTCAACGACAGTTGAAGATCTTACAAGGCCAAGCAGAACGCCGTGACTATCGAGCGCGGCGGACCCTCTCCGCCGCCATTTCGAACTATGCAGGCTAGTACGCTCATCACACCGCGTCTGGCCGAAGAGGCGATCAACTCTCGGCTGACGTGTCTGCCGATCGAATCACTGCCCCTGACGCAGTGTGTCGGCGGAACGCTGCGCGAGAATGTTTATGCGGAGCGCGACCAGCCGCCGTTCGATCGCGTCACCATGGATGGCATCGCGGTGGACAGCGAGGCGTTGCGGCGGGGCTGCAAGCCGCTTTCGCATCCAGGGGATCCAAGGCGGCCGGCGCGCCGCCGCTCAAGCTCGCAGCGGCGACGAGATGCCATCGAGGTGATGACCGGGGCGATCCTGCCGCTCGGGCAGCGACTGCGTCATTCCCGTCGAGCAGCTAGACGTCGTCGACGGCTATCGCCTCGCTCAACACCGACGGTGGCTGGACGCCCTACCACAACGTTCATCGGCGCGGCAGCGACAGCCGCCAGGGCGCACTGCTGCTGGAAGCCGGCACGCTGCTGCGCGCGCCCGAAATCGCGGTGGCCGCCTCGGCGGGCATGGCGCGGGTGCGGGTGAGCAGTCAGCCCGCCATCATGGTGGTCTCGACCGGCGATGAGCTGATCGAGCCCGGCGATCCGATCGCGGACTATCAGGTGCGCCGCTCCAACGCCTATGCCGTGGCCGCCACCCTGCGCAGGCGCGGCTTCGGCCGCGTGGGCGACGATCATGTGCCCGACGATGAGGGCCTGCTGCGGGAACGACTGGCTCTGCATCTGACCACGCATGAAGTGGTGGTCTTGAGCGGCGGCGTGTCCATGGGCAAGTTCGATCTCGTGCCCAAGGCGCTCGGCGCAGCTGGGCGTGCAAGAAGTCTTTCACAACATCGCGCAGCGGCCGGGCAGACCCATGTGGTTCGGCATCGGGCCGCAGGGCCAGTCGGTATTCGGGCTGCCGGGCAATCCGGTCTCGACCCTGGTGTGTCTGATCCGCTACGTCATTCCGGCCATCGCCGAAGCGATGGGCACCAAACGCGCGCCGCCCGAGCGCCTGGCGCTGGCGGCGCCGGTCACTGTTCCAGCCGCCGCTCGCCTATTTCCTGCCCGTGACCATCGAGCACGACGACTGGGGCCGCCCCTGGGCAAACTCCGCGGCCGCCGAACGGGTCAGGAGATTTCCTGAGCCTCGCCGGCACGGACGGCTTCGTCGAACTGCCGCCCGGGCCCAATACCTATGCCAAAGGGATTCGTCGCCAGCGTGTACCGCTGGTGATCCGGCAGGCCATGATCCAGCGTTCACGACATTCGCGGCGCACAGAACCCGCTCGATCGGCTGCGGCCGGCCGCTGCACGACCTGCGCATTTCGGTCATGGACCGCTGCAATTTTCGCTGCCCCTACTGCATGCCGAAGGAACAGTTCCACGAGCATTATCAATTCCTGAAATCGCAGCGAGCGATTGTCGTTCGAGGAGATCGTGCGCCTCGCGCGCTTGTTCGCGAGCCTTGGGCGTGCGCAAGCTCCGCCTCACCGGCGGCGAGCCGCTGCTGCGCGCGAATCTCGCCGATCTGGTCGGTGACCTGACCGGCATTCCGGGGATCGACGACATCGCGCTGACCACCAACGGCGTGCTGCTGGCGCAGCATGCCGTCGACCTGCAGGCCAACGGCTTGAAGCGCGTCACGGTCAGCCTGGATACCCTGGACAAGGAGATCTTCGCGCGCATGAGCGGCGGCTTCGGCGGCGCTCGATCAGGTGCTCGCGCGGCATCGACGCGGCGATCGCCGCCGGCTTGACGCCGGTCAAGATCAACGCCGTCATCGAGCGCGGCGTGAACGATCACACCGCGCTTGATCTCGTCGAGCATTTTCGCGGCACGCCCGTGATCGTGCGCTTCATCGAGTTCATGGACGTCGGCAACCGCAATCAGCTGGCGGCCCGAGCATGGTGGTGCCGTCGCGCGAGCTCGCGGCGCGCATTCAAGCGCGCTGGCCCATGCAGTCCGATCTCGCGAGAACTACCGCGGCGAGGTGGCGCAGCGCTGGCGTTTCGACGACGGCGGCGGCGAAGTCGGCTTCATCTCCTCGGTGTCGCAGCCCTTTTGCGGCAGCCTGCAGCCGCGCGCGCCTTTCCTCGGAAGGCAAGTTCTACACCTGCCTGTTCGCGACCCACGGACTCGATCTGCGCGCGCCGCTGCGCGCCGGCGCCGACGATGCGGAGCTGCTGCGGATTGATCCGCGGCGCCTGGCACGGCCGTACCGACCGCTACAGCGAGCTTCGCGAGGAGCTGCGCCGCGCCGAGCCCGCGGACGCAAGAAGATCGAGATGTACTACATCGGCGGCTGAATCCATGACTTTTTCACATTTGGACGCCGATCAGCGCCCCACCATGGTCGATGTCGGCGACAAGGCCGCGACGCGAGCGCACGGCCACCGCCGAGGCGCGCGTGCAGTTCCCGGCGGCGGTGGCCGACGGCGCTGCGCGACAGCGGCCTGCGCTCGCCCAAGGGTCCGGTGTTCGATACGGCGATCGTCGCGGGGGTCATGGGCGCGAAGCGTACCCACGAACTGATTCCGTTCTGCCACCCGCTCGGGCTCGAGAACTGCCGCATCGCCATCGATCTGGAGGGCGACGCGGCGGTCATTCGCTGCACGGTGAGCGTGCATCACAAGACCGGGCGTCGAGATGGAGGCGCTCACCGGCGCCAGCATCGCCGCGCTGACCGTCTACGATATGTGCAAGGCGCTGTCGCACGACATCGTCATCGCGCGACGTGCGCCTGCTGGCCAAAGACGGCGGCAAGAGCAGCTTACGCCCGGAGGCACGCCGTGAGCAGCGATGCCCCGCCATTTACGGCCTGATTCTCGCCGGCGGCGCGAGCTCGCGCATGCAGCGCGACAAGGCGGCGCTCAAGTACGGGGCAAGACGCCAATTGGAGCGCGCCTTCGAGCTGCTGGCGCGGCATGTGACCACGGTTTTCGTGTCCGTGCGCGCCGATCAGAACACTCGATCCCGCGCGGGCGCATCAGCCGCATGATCGTGGACTCAGTCGCGGGCGAAGGCCCGATCGTCGGCATTCGCTCGGCGCTCGCCGCGCACCCGGAGGTGGCATGGCTGGTGCTGGCCTGCGATCTGCCGTTTCTTTCGGACGCCGTGATCGAAGGGCTCCTGCGCGAGCGCGATCCGAGCGCTCTGGCCACCGCCTACAGAAGCGCCCACGACGGCCTGCCCGAGCCGCTTGTGCGCAATCTGGGAACCCGCGGCCGCCGCGGCTGCTCGCCGAATACCAAGGCCGGCGGCGGCCACTGTCCGCGAAAATTTCTGATCCGACACGGCGCGCATTTGCTCGAGCTCGCCGATCCGCGCGCGCTCGACAACGTCAATACTCCGGAGGAATACTGCACAGGCCGTTGCGCGCCCTGGAAATCTGAGCGCCCATGCAACTCAAGATTCAGTATTACGCCTTGATGCGCGAGCAAGCCGGGCCGCTCCGAAGAGATCGCTCGAAACTTCGGCGGCCACGCCGGCGGATCTGTATGCCGAACTGGCCGCGCGCTACGGCTTCACGCTGCCGCGCGAACAGTTGAAAGTGGCGGTCAACAGCGAGTTCAGCGACTGGTCGCGCAAGCTTGCCGCCAGGTGATGCCGTGGTGTTCATTCCTCCCGTGGCGGGCGGCTGATGCGCTTTCGCTTTACCCAATCGAGCCATCGACACCGAAGAGGCGCGGCGCGAGCTGCAAGATCCCGGGCGCGGGCGGCTACGTGAGTTTCGAGGGCTGGGTGCGCGATCACAACGAGGGCCAGGAAGTCACTCGCCTGGAATACGAAGCTTTTCAAGAGCTGGCGGTAAAGGAAGGCGAGCGCATCGTCGCGGAAGCGCTGCGGCGCTTCCCGGTGAAGCATGCCTCGTGCATCCATCGCGTCGGTTCCTTGAGTCTGGGCGACATGGCCGTGTGGGTGGGGGTGAGTTCGGCGCATCGCGGCGAAGCCTTCGACGCCTGCCGATTCATCATCGATGAGGTCAAGCATCGAGTGCCCATCTGGAAGAAGGAACATTATCGCAGCGGCGATTCCGGCTGGGTGAATTGCGAGCGTTGCGCGGCGCAACCGCAGCATTCCCACGCCGAACACCGTCATCGCGCCGCTCCAACCCTTCGAGCCGGTCTGAGCATTCGCGGCATGCAGCCCGACTATTCCCGGCAGATGCTGCTCAAGGAAATCGGCCCCGAGGGCCAGGCGAAGCTTGGGCGCGCACGCGTCCTGATCGTGGGCTTGGGAGGTCTCGGCAGTCCAGTGCTGCAGTACCTGGCGGGCGCGGGAGTCGGTTACTTAGGGTTGGTCGATGCCGACATGCTGGATGCCAGCAACTTGCATCGCCAGCCAATTTACGCACTTGCCGATGTCGGCGAGCCGAAGGCGGATCTGGCCCGCGCCGCGATCGCGGCCATCAATCCCGCCGTGCAGGTCGAAACGCATGCCGCCGCATTCAATGCGGATAACGCGCTTGAATTGATCCGCCGCCACGACATCGTCGTCGACTGCAGCGACAATTTTCGCACCAAGTACTTGATCAACGATGCCGCCGTGCTCGCGCAGCGGCCCGCGGTGTTCGCCAGCGTCTATCAATACGAGGGGCAGCTGCAGGTCTACAAACCGCGAGCCGAAGCACGCCTGTCTGCGCTGCCTGTGGCCGGATGCGATCGCCGATGGCGTGGTGGGCAATTGCGCGGAAGCCGGCGTACTGGGACCCGTGCCCGGCACATTCGGCGCGCTGCAGGCGCTGCTCGCCTTGAAAATTCTTTTGCAGATGGGCGGGCAGCTCGAAGGGGAGCTGCTGCTGCTGGATTTCATGAATTTCTCCAGCCTGAAGCTCAAGGCGCCGCGCCGCGCCGAGTGCCGCGCGCCAACGTGCGCGCACATCCAAGATCTGGCGCACGACGACGGCGACATCGATGTCAGCTGCGATTCGCTGGCCGCGGCCGCGGCCCGCGGCTTCGAGGTCATCGATATTCGCAGCGTCGAGGAAGTGGCCGCCCGTCCCGTCGCCGCTCGGCATGTCCCGATGCCGGAGCTCCTGGCGGATCCGCGGCTGCTGGCCGCCGGCCGCCAAACATTGCTGGTATGCGCCTCCGGCAAACGCAGCCTGGCGACGGCGCGGGCGCTGCGCAAGCAAGGCCTCGCGGTACGTTCGCTCGCCGGCGGCTTGCAAAAGCTGGAGCGCTGAGCGTGCGATTCGACAGCAAGTTGCCCGAAGTCGGCACCACGATATTCACCGTGATGTCGCGGCGCGCGGTCGAGGAGAATGCGCTGAACATCGGCCAGGGTTTTCCGGATTATCGCCATCGATCCGCGCCTCTCCGCGCTCGCTGATCGAGGTGGTTGGCGAGGGGCACAATCAATATGCGCCGATGGAAGGCGTGTCGGAGCTGCGCGAGCAGATCGCCGAAGAAACTCGAGTCTTGTTATCAGCGCCGTTTCGATCCGCAATCCGAGATCACCGTCACCTGCGGCGCCACCGAAGCTCTTTACGATGCCATTCAAGCGGTGGTGGGGCCGGCGACGAGGCCGTCATTTTCGACCCCGCCTACGATGCGTACGAGCCGGCCGTGCGTCTCGCCGGCGGACGTTGCGTGCGCATCGCGCTCGCGCCCCCGGCATTTCGCTTCGATTGGGACGAAGTGCGCCGCGCACATGAGCGACCGCACGCGCCTCATCATCATCAACAGCCCGCAGAATCCGAGCTGTACGGTTGCCTGCGCGCGCTGATCTAGATGCGCTCGCCGCCTGTATCCGCGATCGGCCGATCACCGTGATTGCCGATGAAGTGTACGAGCACGTGCTGTTCGACGGCGCGCCGCCATGCAATCGGTGCTGGCGCACCCGGAATTGCGCGAGCGCAGCTTCGCGGTATTTTCTTTCGGCAAGACGTTGCATGCGACCGGCTGGAGGATCGGCTATTGCGTCGCGCCCGCCGCGATTGACCGCCGAACTGCGCAAGGTGCACCAGTTCAATACCTTCAGCATCGCCTCGCCGCTGCAGTACGCCATTGCCCGCTATCTGTCGCGCCTGTCCCGATGCCTGGCAAGGCCTGGCGGCGTTCTTCCAGGCCAAGCGCGATCTGCTGGCAGGCCTTCTGCGCGGCTCCGGACTTCGAGCCGCTGCCGGCCGCGGGCACGTATTTTCAACTGGTGGATTACGGCGCGCTCAGCCGACGAAGCGACATGGATTTCGCCGATCGGCTGATTCGCGAGGCGAAAGATCGCGACCATTCCGCTGTCGCCGTTCTATGCGACGCCGCCCGCGCATGACGTTGATACGGCTCTGCATCGCCAAAGAGCGATGAGACTCTGCGGGCGGCGGCTGAGCGGCTGCGCGCGTTCGCGCAGTCGGCCACGCTTAGGCGCGCGGCATCCAATCGACGGGTGGCGTCCGGCTAACGGCGGCGGAAAGTACGAAGCGCCGACGCCACCGACGGCAGGCTCTGGCGCTGACGAATTCGCGCCCAGTCCATCAGCATGCGGCCCGCCCAGCGATACACATTGTTTTCCTTGACCGTTCGACGCATCAAGCTCATGCGATTGCGCCGCTCATCGCGCCCCATGCTGCATGGCGACCTCCATGGCGTTGGCCGTCTCAGTTCACGTCGAACGGATTGATCAGCACCGCTTCGGCCAGCTCGCGCGACGCACCGGCAAAGGTGCTGAGTATCAGTACGCCATCCTCATCGTCGCGCGCGGCCACGAATTCCTTGGCGACGAGGTTCATGCCGTCATGCAGGCTGTTGACCAGGCAGAAGTCCGCGGCGCGATACAGCTCGAACACGCTCAACGGCTCCTGCTGCTCATCGATGAGCACGATGGGACGCCAGTCGCCCTGCGCGAATTTCGCATTGATGCGCTCGACCTCTTCGTAGGTATGCTGCTGCAGCGCCTGATAGGCCGGCAGCTGGCCGCGGGAGGGCGCCGCAATCTGCAAGCAGACTGATGCGGCCGCGGTGGCGGGGGTCATTCTCGAGCAGCGCCTCGAGCGCGTGGAACCGCTCGAGGATGCCCTTGGTGAAGTCCCAGCGCTCGACCCCGAAACCGATGACTACGTCGGCTCGCGATTTGATAGCGCTCGCGCACCGCCGCGCGGCAGGCTGCGACATCCGGCAAGTGCGCGAGCCAGCGCGGCGGCCACTCGATCGAGATCGGATATGGCGCCACGCGGCAGACGCGGCCTCTGCAGGGTCACCGTCATGTGCTCGCGGTCGATTTGGCACTCGAGAAAACGGTCCACGGTATCGAGAAAATTCTGGCAGTGATAGCGGGTGTGAAAGCCCAGAATGTCCGCCGCCAGCATATGCAGTCAACATCTCGCGCTTCCACGGGCACACGCCGAAAGTCTCGGCATTGGGCCACGGGATGTGCCAGAACAAACGCGATGGTGGCGCCTTGGGAATTTTTTCGCGAATGAGCAGCGGCAGCAGCGCAAAGTGGAAATCCTGGATCAGAATGACCGGACTGCCTCGGTGCTCGATTCGGTCGCGACCACCTCCGCGAATTTGGCATTGACCTCCTCGTAAGCACGCCAGTCGCTGGCGCGAAATGCCGGCCGCACATAGGCCAAGTGGCATAGCGGCCACAGACCCTTCGTTGGAGAAGCCGTAGTAATACCCCTGCTCTTGCTCATCGGTCAGCCAGACCCGGCGCAATGTGTAGCGTCGGATCATCGGGCGGCACGCGGATCTGATCATTTCGATCCACGGTCACCCGATCGGCACCGCCGGCGCCGTGCGCCACCCATACGCCGGAGCAGGCCCGCATGATGGGCTCGAGCGCCGTCACCATGCCGCTCGCCGGAACCTGCCAGACGGGTTGATGAGCGGCGTCGAAATAGTGAATGTACGGTTCTCGATTCGAGACGATGATCACTTGGGCGGAATTCAGCTGGCTGCGCACCACCTGCTGCAGGGCCTGCGGCGTCCAGTTTTCACGGTAGTCGATCTCCAGCCGTTGCTGCTCCTCGGCCTCGGCGAGTACTTGGCGCACCTGCGACAGAATCGGCAGCGAATATCGCGGCGACTGGGCGTTGTCCAAAAATCGCTTGCCGCGGATGTCGCCGAGCAGAACCTGCACCCAGCGGCGCAATTGCAGCCACGCCACCAGCACGATCAGCAGCGCCAGCAGTAGAATCGATATGCCGACGAATGCCAACACGAAATCCCGCGCAGTGCGCTGCCGGCGATCCACGAAGCTCAGGTCGTGCAGCATCAGCACGCGAAACGGCTTGGGCTGCGCGCCATCGTAGTCAAATCGCGATATCTGCACCGAACCCGACGGCAGTTGCCTGATCTGCGAGCGCGCGGGGCTTGCGCCGGCGGCCTCTGATTCGCACGAAATGGCCGGCGGCGTGCGCTCCGACTTGAAAATGGTCGCGCCGTTGGGCCGGCAGACCAGGATCGCGAGCAGGCGTTCATCCGTGGCGATTTTGGCGAGATAAACGCGCAGCCGTGCTTCGCTGCCGTTTTCAACCAGATCCGTGATCGGCTCCTCCATTGAATGCATGACCAATTGCGCGCGCAATTCAACGTCGGCTCGGAACCACTCCGCCAGCAGTCGTTGAATATAAGGCAAGCCAAAATACGCAACCACGCATGACGCAAGCGCGACCGGCAGCACGAATCGCAGCATGATCGAGCGAAACATCGCGTCTCCGAATATTCAAAATTTTAGCGCGCAGCGCCCACACAAAATACCGAACTTTGAGGGCACAGTCTTGGCTTTTATTCAATCAATTTCGTGTAAAACTTACATTATAAATATATGCCCGCAAAGCATTGGCAGCGGGGATTGCGTAAGCTATGTTTTTGCCGCATGAAACAATCGCCGCCTCCCGCACTCGACTGGTGTTTGTTTTTAGATGTTGATGGAACATTGGTTGAACTCACCGACACACCCTCGCAAACTGAAGCAGATGCGGAGATAAAATCGCTGCTGCGCGAAGTCGCAGAGCGCTTGGGAGGCGCCGTGGCGCTGGTGAGCGGACGAAGAATCAGCACTCTCGATCAACTATTTGCGCCTTTGAAATTGCCGGCCGCGGGACTGCATGGCGTGGAGCGGCGCAAGGCCGACGGCACCATTCAGGGCGCCAGCTTCGTCGATTCGCAGCTCGATGGCGCGCGCGCGGCCGTCAAGGCATTGGTCGACTCGCATCCCGGGACGCTGCTCGAGGACAAGGAGCGCACGATTGCCGTGCACTTTCGCATGGCGCCGCAGTACGAGCAAGTCGTGCGCGAATCGATCGTTGACATCGCAAAATCGCTGGGCAGCAACTATCACATCCAGGCCGGTAAGATGATGTTCGAAATCAAGCCGCGGGGATTCAGCAAGGCCACCGCCATTCAGGCATTCATGAAAGAGTCGCCTTTCAGCGGCCGGCGGCCGGCATTCGTTGGAGACGATCTCACCGATCAAGACGGATTCGCGATGGCCGAAGCCCACGGCGGCATTTCCGTCGGCGTCGGGGATCGCGTGCAAGCTCAATTTTACCTGCCGGACGTGGCGGCGGTTAGAATGTGGCTGCGGCAAATTGCCGCTTTGCACGACTCGCATCGCGCATGAGCAGATTAATTCTGGTTAGACATGGCGAGAGCTCGGGAAATCGCGACCGCATCTACGCCGTTTCACCGCACGACCTGCCGCTGACCGAATTGGGTTATCGGCAGGCGCAGCAGGCGGCGCAGCGCATCGCGGAACTGTTTCATCCGCAGCTGGTGGTGACGAGCGCCTATAAGCGCGCGAGCGAGACCGCGCGCATCATCGCCGGCGCGTTGGGCCAGCCGCTGGAGTTCGAGCCCAACCTGCACGAGCGCGAATTCGGCGCACATCGGGGCCGATCCTACGACTCGTTCTTGACGGAACCCGACTATGATGCCCGGCGTCCCTGGGCGTGGAAACCGCAAGGCGGCGAGAGCTATGAAGACGTTCAAGCGCGCGTCGGGCCCATTTTGGACCGGCTCGCCGCCGCGCATCCGGCCAAGGACGTCGTCGTGGTCAGTCACGGCGGTGTGATGGCGTGTCTGTGGGCGCATGTAACCGGCCGTTGGGAGGACGCGCACGTTCCGCCCAATTGCGGCATCGTGCTGGTCGAGCATACGGCGCAAGGATACGCGCAGCCGCGTGTGATTGACGGCGCGCAAGGCGGCCAGAATGCCGGCGGCTAGGGCTATCCCGCGGCTTGCTCTTCGGACGAGCTGTCGCCCGGGTCATTGAGCCAGCGATTCAACGCGTTCTGCAGCTGCTCTCGGTCGATGGGCTTGGACAAGTAATCGTCCATGCCCGCCGCGCGGCACTCATTGTCCGCGCCCTTCATGGCGTGCGCGGTTAGCGCGATGATCGGAACGTGCTTGCCGCCAGATTCATGCTCGCGGATCCTCCGCGTGGTTTCGTAGCCATCCATGACCGGCATCTGGCAGTCCATGAGAATCAGGTGGTATCGGCCGCTCTGCCAAGCCTCGAATGCGGCCTGTCCATCGGCCGCAACGTCGACTCGATAGCCCAATTTTTCGAGGATGCGGCAAGCCACTTTCTGGTTCACCACATTGTCTTCGGCCAGCAAAATATGATGCGCCTCGCGTTGCCGCTGCGAGCGCAGCGCGTGGCGCGTCACGATGGGCTGAGTTGCCGTACGCCAGCCTTCCGCTTGCGTGCCCAGCACCATCATCAGGCAATCGGTAAGATCGCGATGCGTCACCGGCTTCAGCAAATACCCCGCAAAGCCAAGTTCAGAAAACATGCGCCCATCGCCGCGCTGCCCGGAGGAGGTCAACAGGATCAGGCGCGCGCCGAGCAGCGCCGGTTCCGCCAAGATGGTCTTGCCCAAAGTGGCGCCGTCGCAGCCGGGCATCTGGTGATCGAGCAGCGCAACCTCGAAAGGCCGGCCCGCCTCGGCAGCGTGGCGCATCACGCTCAACGCTTCCTCTGCGGAACTCGCGCACACCGCCTCCATGCCGCACAGCGAAAGCTGGCCCATCAATACTTTGCGATTCGTCATGTTGTCGTCGACGATCACGATGCGCTGGCCGCGAAGCTCGGCTGGCGGTGCCGGCCGGACCTTGGCGGCGTCGTGTGCCAGACCCAAACGCGCCGTGAACCAGAATGTCGAGCCGACGCCCTCCTCGCTCAAGACGCCGACTTCGCCGCCCATCAGTTCCACCAAGCGCTTGACGATGGAGAGCCCCAAACCGGTGCCGCCGAATCGGCGCGTGGTGGAGGAATCCACCTGCGTAAAGGCCTTGAAGAGAGCATCGACGCGGCTCGCGGGGATCCCCATGCCGGTATCGCGAATCTCGCAGCGGATGAGGGTGCCGCGCTCGTCTTTCTGCACAACCTTGCACTCAATCGACACTTCGCCCTTTTGCGTGAATTTGACGGCGTTGCCGCCGAGGTTCAGCAGCACCTGGCGCAGTCGGCCCGCATCGCCGCGGACCAGATCAGGAAGACTGGGATCGATCAAGGCAATCACCTCGAGGCCTTTGGCGTGTGCCTGAATCGCCAGCAAGCGAGCGACATCTTCCACCGTGTCGCGCATGTCCATGTCGAGGACTTCCAGATCCAGTTTGCCGGCTTCGACCTTGGAGAAATCCAAAATGTCATTGATTACCGTCAGCAGCGCGGCGGCGCTGTCGCGCACGGTCTGCGCGTAGTCAAGTTGCATGGGGTTGAGCGGCGTTTCCAGCAGCAGTTCGATCATGCCGATGACGCCGTTCATCGGGGTGCGAATCTCGTGGCTCATATTGGCCAGGAACTGGCTCTTGGCTTTGTTGGCCGCGGCGGCGGTTTCCGTGGCCTCGAGCAGCGCCAGCGCATATTGCTGGCGCTGTGTGATATCGCGCTGCGAACCGGACACCGTCAGGGGGACGCCGTCCGCGCTGCGCTCCAATGCGCCGCGCACGCGATACCAGCGCGCTTCGCCGGTCCGCGGGTTGGCCCGCACTTCCACATCCATCAAAACGCCGTCTCGAATGGTGCGCTCGATTGCTTCGCGCAGGCGTGCGGCGTCATCGTCATGCAGTATTTCGAAGAACTTTTGCCGTTTGCCCAGGAATTCTTGCTGATCGTAGCCGAACATTTCCGCGAAATGCTCCGAGACCCACATTTCGCGGCGCGTCACGTCGAACTCCCACAAGCCGTCGTTGGCGCCGCGCGTCGCTCGCTTCAGCCGCGCATCGGCGGCGTGTAATTGCCCTTCGGCGACTTTCCGCTCGGACTCGCGCGTGAAGTTATCGAGCGCGAACACGACATTGCGCCCCATGTGCATCAGCAGCTGCACCACCTCGTCGTCAAACGCATTTCTTTCCGCGGAGTGCAGCAGCAGAATAGCTATCGTACGGCCGTTCTGAACCAGCGGCAGTGCAGCCCCGGCCGCGATACCCGCCTGGCGCGCCGTTTCGTGCCAATGCACGGTGCGCGAATCGTGTTGGAAGTCGTTGCTGATGCAGGGCGCTTGGGTGCGAAACGCGGTGCCAACGAGTCCGCGGCCGCTCGCCGTAGAACCGTCAATCGAAATCCGCGCATCGCGCAACGCGTCCGCGCCTTCACCGGCAATCGCCATTATCTTCGCGTCCCCCGCGTCTTCGCGCGGCAAGCAAATGCTCGCCGCCTTGAGCCTGCCGCCGTGCACGGCGGCTTCGCACACGCGTTGGTACAGATCCTCGGGCGAAGACACCCGCATGATGGCCTCGTTGGTATCGCTCAAGGCGGCGAACATGCGAGCGACGCGACGCGAGGCGAGCTCCTCGCGCTTTCGCTCGGTCACGTCCCGTGAAATCGTAACGATGATCCAGCGCCCATCTATCTGCACGGCCCGGCGATTCAATTCCAAGAAAGTCTTGCGGCCGTCCTTGAGGCGGCCGGTGGATTCCGTTTGGATGCCCTCGGCACCCGCGGCAATTGCCGCATCGTAGCTGCGGATCAGTTCTTCGCGGCTTTCCTTCAGCAGGTCCAGCGGTCCCATCTGCATCAATTCTTCGTGCGAATAGCCGGATCGGCTGGACGCCGTGGCCGTGGCGTCCACGAACTTAAGTGTTTCGCGATCGACCATGTAGATTGAATCGACGCAGGTATCCATCACCGCGCGAAACCGCTGCAGCTCGGCAATTTTCGAGTTCGGCAGTTCAGCGCCGGCGGCGGCGCGGCGCGCGGATCTCGCGCGCAGTCCCAAGCCGGCAAGTGCAGCACCACCGGCGGCAGCCAAGAAGTAAGACAACAACTCCAGCATTCTTGAGATCCTAAAGAGCGCCGACCGCCCGCTTTGGGGGGTACCCTGAGGCATTGCACCAGCGCCGATCATTGAAATCTGTGCTGCGCCCGACACATTTACATAAGCGGGCGCTAGGGGGCGCCCGCAAGTCGCCAATATGCGAAAGGGTACGCAGGAACCCCTAAGGGTTCTGAAGTCCTGTCAAGGGGGCTAATCCCGGATCTGGCCGGCGCCCCGCACCAGGTACTTATAGCTGGTCAATTGCTCGACCCCCACCGGGCCGCGCGCATGGAACTTGTCCGTGCTGATGCCGATCTCGGCGCCCAGACCGAACTCGGCGCCGTCCGCAAATTGCGTGGATGCGTTGTGCAACACGATGGCACTGTCGACTTGAGCCAGAAACCGCTCGGCCGCGGCCGCATCCTCAGTGATGATGCAGTCGGTATGCTGCGAGCCATACTGCCCGATGTGCGCAATGGCGGCCTCGAGGTCATCGACCACGCGCACGGCAATGATGGCGTCGAGATATTCCCGGTACCAATCCTGCTCGTCGGCGGGTTTGACGCGAGCATCGGTACGGGCGCTCATCTGATCGCCGCGCACCTCGCAGCCGGCCGCGAGCAGCGCCTGCAGCAACGGTGCCAGATGCGTCGCGGCGCAGGATCGATCGACCAGCAGCGTCTCCGCCGAACCGCAAACGCCGGTACGGCGCATTTTCGCATTCAACACGATGCGTTTCGACATCGAAAGATCCGCAGCGCGATGCACATACACGTGGCAAACGCCCTCGAGATGCCCGATTACGGGCACCCGCGCTTCTCTTTGGACGCGCGCGATCAAACTTTTTCCGCCGCGCGGCACGATGACATCAATGCTGTCGGCCATGTTGCTGAGCATATGGCCGACGGCGGCACGATCCGTGGTGGGCACTAATTGGATGCACGCCGGCGGCAGCCCTGCTGCGACGAGGCCTTGTTGCAGACAGCCGTGGATGGCCGCGCTCGATCTTAGGCTTTCCGAACCGCCGCGCAGAATCACGGCGTTGCCGGACTTCAGGCAGAGCGCGCCGGCATCAGCGGTGACATTGGGCCGGCTCTCATAGATGATGCCGACGACGCCTAAGGGTACGCAGACCCGCTGTATCTGCAGGCCATTCGGGCGCGACCACTCGGCCATGCGCACGCCAATGGGATCGCGCGCGGCCGCAATCTGCGTAAGGCCGCGCGCCATGGCCTCAATGCGCGAATCGTCGAGGCAAAGGCGATCGAGCAGGGCAGCCGAGAGGCCCGCGCCCGATTCGTGGATATCCGTCCCATTGGCGGCCAGGATGTCGGCGCGAGAGTCGCGCAGCGCTGCTGCGGCGTTCAGCAAGGCGCGATTTTTTTGTTCACTCGAGGCAAACGCCAGCTGCTTGGCGGCAAGCCTGGCGGCCCTGCCGATGCCTTGCATCAAAGCGGCGAGGCTATTCACAGGATTCTGAGCAGCACCAGATCATCACGGTGCACGATTTCATCGCGGCCGCGAAATCCCAGCGCTTTCTCGATATCGGCGGACTTGCGGCCGATGATCCGTGCCGCGTCCACGTCCGAATAGGCGCAGATTCCCCTGCCGATCTCGGTGCCGTCCGGGCCGATGATGCTGACCGTGTCGCCGCGATCGAATCGCCCGAGCGCGCGGGTAACGCCCGCGGGCAGGAGGCTTTTGCCGCCCATCAGCGCACGAACCGCGCCATCATCGACCGCGATCGCGCCCGCGGGCTTCAATGTGCCCGCGATCCATTGCTTGCGGGTGGCAACCGGCGTCGAGGTGGGCACAAACCAGGTGCAGCGGGCTCCCGCCTCGATGCGCTGCAGGGGATGCTCTTCGGATCCCAAAGAAATGCACAGGTGACAGCCGGCGCCCACGGCAATCTTGGCTGCGGCAATCTTGGTGTGCATGCCGCCGGTACCCATTTCGCTGTTCGAGCCGCCGGCCATTGCCTCGATGGCGGGCGTAATTTCCAGCACACGCGCGATAAAATGCGCATCCGGGTCCTCTTTCGGGTCCGCGGTGTACAGGCCATCGACATCCGAGAGCAGCACCAGGCAATCCGCACCGATCATTTGCGCCACCCGGGCCGCCAGCCGGTCGTTGTCGCCATAGCGGATTTCCGCCGTCGCCACGGTATCGTTCTCGTTGATGACCGGTACGGCGCCCAAACCCAGCAGGGTGTTGAGTGTCCCACGGGCATTGAGGTAACGCCGCCGCTGCTCGGTATCGCCCAGCGTCAGGAGAATTTGCGCCACCGCGATTTCGTGCGCATCCAGCAGTTCTTTATAGGCATGCGCGAGCCGGATCTGTCCTACAGCCGCCGCGGCCTGGCTTTCCTCCAGTTTGAGCTTTCCCGGGCTTAAGTTTAGGTGGCGCCTGCCCAGGGCAATGGCACCGGAGGAGACCAAGATGATTTCCTGACCTCGCTTGCGGAAGGCAGCCACGTCGGCAGCAAGGCTCTCGAGCCAGGAGCGATTCAGCCGGCCTTTGTCGCTGTCCACCAACAGGGTCGAGCCGACTTTGACCACGACGCGCCGCGCATCGATCAATCGACGAGCGGCGACTTTACGGTCTGCGACGGTCATAAGAACGCGATATTGCCATTTACTTAGCTGAGGGGCCTCACCTAATATTCGAAGCTCTTAAAGCGAGCCCGTCTTCACAATAAGGATGAACCGTGGGTAGAGAGTACGAACCGACAGTCGGCCAGTGGTACGACGACTTGGAAAACGATGAAACCTTTCAGGTTCTCAAAGTGGACGAGGACCAGGAAACCATTCAAATCCAACATCTCGACGGCGATACCGAGGATCTCGATGTGGACGACTGGGCGGAGCTGGATCTTGAATTGACCGAGGAGCCCGAGGGGTGGTCAGGCTCCAAGGCCGAGAAGGAGGACGAAGACGAAGAAGAGGACGAAGACTGGGACGAAGACGAGGATGACGAGGACGACGACGATTTGGACGATGAGGACGAAGAAGACCGCGAAGAGTACTAAGGAGCCTGTCTTTAGCTCCTAAACGCGCTCCAGCCAGCCATGCATGTCCGGTGATTGACCCCGCTGTACCGCGACCAGCTTGGCGCGCAGCGCCTTGGTGACCTCGCCGACATGACCCGTGCCCACCCGATGCTCCATTTCCGCGTAAATCAGCGTGCCCACACCCGCGAGCACGGCGGCGGTGCCTGACAGGGCCGCTTCGCCGGTGCGCACCCAGTCGAGCATCTCCAGGACGTCGAATTTCTTCTCGGTCACGGTGTAGCCCATATCGCGGCCCATGGTCAGCAGGGAATCGCGCGTGACGCCGTGCAGGAAGGTGGAGTCCAGGCTGCGGGTCATCAGTTCGCCGTCGCGGATCAACATGAAGTTCGCCGCGCCGGTCTCCTGGACCTGGCCCTCGGGACAAAACAGCACCTGATCGGCCTGATATTTCTCACGCGCATGCATGATGGGCGCCAATGCGGCAGCATAGTTGCCGCCGGTTTTCACCATGCCCATGTGCTGCGCGGAGCGCGTGATCTGATCGTCGACCAGTATGCGCAGCGGCTTCTCGCCGCCCGCAAAGTAATCCCATACCGGGCTGGCGAGCACCAGCAGCATCGCCTCGGTGGTCGGCGTCGTGGCTGCGCCGATATTCGCCGTCGTGCCAAAAATGATGGGACGCAGATAGAGCGCGCCGGGCGCCTCCGGCACGGCATCGCGGCAACGCTTGATCAGCGCGCGCACCATGTCGGCCACTTGCGCCAAATCCGGCTCCGGCAGCACCAGCGAGCGCGTGCTCTGCAGCAGGCGCTGCATATGCCGATCCATGCGAAATACGTGCACGGAACCATCAGCGTGGCGGAATGCCTTGAATCCTTCGAAGCAGGTGCTGGCATAGTGCAGCATGTGCGCTGCGGGACTGATTTCGATTGAGCCGACGGGCTTGATCTCGCTTTGGCTCCATTTCCCATCGCGATAGTGAGTCACCGCCATGTGCGATGTGAGCAGGGTGCCGAATGCAGGACGCTTGGGTTGGGGAGTCATGGGCTTTTCACCGTAGGAATGAATATGGTCGCGGGATGTTCGAGGCGTTCTTTCAATGCTTGGATCATCGCCGCGGCGTCATAGCCGTCCACAAAGCGGTGATCGAACGAGGATGACAAATTCATGATTCGCCGTACCGCTATTGCGCCCTGATGGACGACAGGCCGTTCAACGGCCTTGTTGAGCCCGATGATGGCCACTTCCGGCGCATTGATTATGGGCGTGGAAGCGATGCCGCCGAGCTTGCCCAAGCTGGTAACCGTGATGGTGGATCCGGCCAATTCCTCGCGTGTCGCCTTGTTCGAGCGCGCACGCTCGGCGAGGCGGCGAATTTCCGCCGCGGCTTCCCACAAACCCAGCGCCTGCGCGTTGCGCACCACCGGAACCTTCAATCCATCGGGCGTCTGCGTCGCAATGCCGACATGTACGGCACGATGCCGGATCAGCACGCCGCGCGCCGCGTCGTACAGCACATTGCATTGTGGAAAGGATTCGATCACACGAGTGAGCGCCAGCACCACCAGCGGCAGATAGCTGAGCGTACCTGCGTCTTGAGGGCGCGTTTGGTTCAAGTACGTGCGCAAGGACTCGAGTTCGGTGACATCGACTTCTTCAACGTAGGCAAAGTGCGGAATGTTGCGCTTGGCCTCGCTCATCCGCTCGGCGATCAAACGGCGCACGCCAATGACCTTGATTTCCGTCGTGTCAGCCGCAGCTGCCGCGCCCAGGCGCGGCGCGGCGGCCATCGCCAAGTCAGCTCGCATGATTCGCCCGCCCGGACCCGAGCCCGCCACGGTGGCCAGGTCGATGCCCGCCTCGCTCGCTCGCCGCCGATTCGCGGGAGAGGCCATAACGCGGCCCTGCCGTAGAGCGGGCGCCGTCGCGGGTGGCGGCGCAGATGCCAGCGTGATTGCGGCGGTTTTGACGGCTGACCCGGCAGCCGGCGCGGCCGCCGCAGGCGCCGCCGATGTCGGTGCCGGCGTCGGTGCCGGCGTCGGTGCCGGCGTCGGTGCCGGCGTCGGCGGCGTCGGTGCGACAATCGCCTCCGGTTTGGCCCCCTCGGTCAACTCGAACACGATCAGCGGCGAGCCGACGGCCACTTTGTCGCCCGGCGCGCCCGTGACGGAAATGACGCGGCCGCTCACCGGCGCCGGTACCTCTACCGCGGCTTTATCGGTCATCACCTCGACGATGAGTTGATCTTCGCTCACCGTATCGCCGGGCTTGGTATGCCAAGCGACAATCTCGGCATCCACCGTGCCTTCTCCCAAATCCGGCATCTTGAATGTGAATTGACTCATGCGGGTTCCATGACAGTCTTGAGCGCCGCCTTAAAGCGCGCCTGGCCGGGAAAATACTCCCACTCGAACGCGTGCGGGTAGGGAGTATCCCACCCCGCCACCCTCTGAATCGGCGCTTCCAAGGCCCAGAAGCATTCCTCTTGTACGATCGACAGCAATTCTGCACCGAAGCCGGAGAATCGGGTCGCCTCATGCGCCACGATGCAGCGGCCGGTTTTTTTCACGGAAGCAACGATCGCCTCAACGTCGAGCGGCACGAGCGAACGCAGGTCGATGATTTCGGCGTCGACGTTCATCGCCGCGGCCGCGGCAACCGCGACGTGCACCATGGTTCCGTAGGTGATGATGCTGACGTCCGCGCCGGCACGCACGACGTCCGCCTTGCCCAACGGTACTTTGTAATACCCCTCGTCCACCTGACCCTTCGGGTGCGTGCTCCAGGGCACAGCCGGCTTGTTTGGATCCCCGTCGAACGGGCCGTTGTACAGACGCTTCGGCTCGAAGAACACCACCGGATCATCGTCCTCGATGCTGGTGATCAGCAAGCCTTTGGCATCGTACGGATTGGAGGGCATCACGACCTTGATGCCGCTGACGTGAGTGAAAATGGCTTCGGGGCTCTGCGAGTGGGTCTGGCCGCCGCGAATTCCACCGCCGCAAGGCGTTCGAATGGTGACGGGTGCGAAGAAATCGCCGGCGCTGCGATAGCGGATGCGCGCCAGCTCGCTGACAATCTGATCGAAACCCGGATAGATGTAATCCGCAAATTGAATCTCGGCGACCGGCCGCAAGCCATTCACGCTCATGCCGATCGCTGTGGCCACGATCCCACCCTCGGCGATCGGCGTATCGATGACGCGGTGCTCGCCGTACTTGCGCTGCAAGCCCTCGGTCGCGCGAAACACGCCGCCGAAATAACCGATGTCCTCGCCCATCAGAACCACCGCGGGGTTCCTCCCCAGCATGATGTCCATGGCGGAATTCAGGGCCTGGATCATGTTCATGTTGGCCATGCGTTCAGCCCAGTTCCTTGCGCAGCAAAGCTTGCTGGCGCTGAAGGTTCCGCGGCATATCCTTGAACACGTCCTCGAACATGGTGTCTGGATTCAGTCTCGGGCCTTCGGTCATGGTGCCGAACTTGATCGCTTCCTTCCAGCTGGATGCCACCAGCGCCTCGAGTTCCGCGCTCATCGCTTGATGCCGCTCTTCCGACCACTCGCCGATTTTGATCAAATGCGCCTTCAAGCGCAGGATGGGATCGCCCAGCGGCCAGTGCTCGGCGTCGTCCTTGGCGCGATAGCGCGCCGGATCGTCGCTGGTGGAATGCGCGGCGCCGCGGTACGTCACCAGTTCAATCAGCGTCGGGCCGGCGCCGGTACGGGCGCGTTCCGCGGCCCATTGAGTCACCGCGTAAACCGCGAGGAAATCGTTGCCGTCGACGCGGATTCCCGGCATGCCGTATCCCGGGCCGCGCGCCGCGAAGGATCGTTGCTCGCCGCCGGCGTAGCCCTGAAACGTGGAGATGGCCCATTGGTTGTTGACGACGTTGAGAATCACCGGGGCCTGGTACACGGAAGCGAACAACAGGCCGTAATGAAAATCCGCCTCCGCGGTGCTGCCCTCGCCGAGCCAGGTTGCGGCCAGATTGTCTTCGCCCTTGATCGCCGCCGCCATGGCCCAGCCCACCGCCTGCGGAAATTGCGTCGCCAGATTGCCCGAGATCGTGAAAATATTGTTCGCGCGCGAGTGATACATGACCGGCAGCTGTCGGCCCTTGCACATATCCTTGGTGTTGGACAGGAGTTGGGACATGAGATCGACCAGCGAAATGCCGCGCACGATTTGCACACCCTGCTGGCGATACGCAGGAAACAGCATGTCGGAGGGACGCAGCGCCATAGCCTGCGCAACCCCCACCGCTTCCTCGCCGAGGGAGCGGATGTAGAACGAGATCTTGCCGGCGCGCTGCATGCGCTGCATGCGCTCGTCATACGTTCGCGTGAGCAGCATGTGCCTCAAGGCCACTTGCAAATCGCTCGCCTCGAGATGCGGATTCCAGGGACCCACCGCATCGCCGCTGTCATCGAGCACGCGCACCAGTTCGACGCTCAGGGAACTTATGTCGCGGGCGCGGGCATTGACTTCGGGGCGGGGGACGGCGCCGGCGGGCGACAGTTGCACGTAACTGAAGTCAGGAGTTTCGCCGGGGCGTGCCGGAACGCGAGGCAGATGCAGGCGAGATTTTTTGGTCATCCGCATAATTTACGTCTCCGCACCCCTAGATATTGCATTCATTAGGAAGCAGGCTAATAATTCGGTATATATATTCCGATATTAGGTGTTTTGTGGAACAAAATAACCGCGCAACCATCGACCGATTGGATTTGCGTCTGCTCGACATTCTACAGAGGCACGGAGCCTTGTCGGTTGCCGAAGTGGCCGCGCAAACGAAATTGTCGACGACTACCTGCTGGCGGCGGATTCAACAGCTCGAACAAAACGGCGTGATCAAGGCGCGCGTCGCGCTGCTCGATCGAAACGCCCTGGGACTCGATGTGACCATCTTTGCCCACATCAAGCTGGCCACGACCGGACGCGATGCCATCGCCGAATTCGAAGCGGCGATTCGCGATCGCGCCGAGGTGCTCGAATGCTACACCCTCACCGGCGAATGGGACTTCCTCCTCAAAATCGTGACCAAGAACATCAAGGCTTTCGAGGCGTTCTATCTCGATTATTTATCGCGCATTCCATGTGTGCGATCGGTCAATTCATCCGTAGCGGTCACCGTGATCAAGGAATCGACCGCGCTGCCCTTGGGAATTTGAGCGCACCCTCATTGACGCGCCCGATCAAGGCTGAGCGATCAAGGCTGAGCGATCAAGGCCGAGCAATCAAGGCAGCAGGATGGTGGATCCGGTGGTTTTGCGGGCCTCGAGATCGCGGTGCGCCTCGGCCGCATCGCGCAGCGCCCGTCGCTGGCCGATGTGCGGCTTCACCGCGCCGGATGCAACTTTCGCGAAAAGATCGGCGGCCCGCTGCGTGAGGTCTGCGCGGGTTTTGACGTAGTCGAACAGCGTCGGCCGCGTTGCGTAGAGCGAGCCGCCGCCGGCGAGATCGGAAAACTTGAAATCCGCGATCGGACCTGATGACTGTCCGAAGCATACGAACAACCCGCGCGCATGCAAGCACTTCAGCGACCCGCGCCAGGTGTCATTGGCCACAGAATCGTAAACCACATCGCAACCTTTGCCGCCGGTGATCTCCTTGACGCGTACCGCAAAATCTTCGGCCCGATAGTCAATGATGTGCGTATAGCCGCTCGCTTTGGCGATGGCGGCCTTCTCGGCTGACCCGACCGTGCCGATGGACATGGCACCGATGGATTTCAACCATTGGCCCATCAGGAGCCCGACGCCGCCCGCAGCGGCATGCACCAGCACGGTATCGCCCGCCTTCACCGCATAACAGGAGTTCAACAGAAACTGCGTCGTCAGCCCTTTGAGCATCATCGAGGCCGCAACCTCGAACTCGATTCCCTCGGGCAATTTCACCAGACGCTCCGCCGGCACCACCCGCCGCGTTCGATAGGCGCCGATCGGCAACGTATACGCCACACGATCGCCGGATTTGAAGTCGGTCACGCCCTCGCCGACTTGCTCGACGATCCCCGCCGCTTCGCCGCCGGGTATCAGGGGCGACATCGGCCAGGGATACGCTCCCTTTCGATAATACGTATCGATGAAATTGACGCCCACGGCGCGTTGCGCGATGAGCACCTCGCCGCGCGCGGGAGGCGCGGTATCAAGCTCGGTCCATTCAAGTGCTTCCGGGCCGCCCGGGGTACGCACGATGACCGCAAAGTCCGCTGATTTCGCCACAACCACCTCGCCAATTACCGCGCCAATTACCTCACCAACTACCCCACCATCAACCTCGACGCCGACAAGCTCGGCGCGACTACCTCGCGATAGTTCCTACGTAGCGGCCGATGCGCACGATCGCCTCGCGCAGCGTGGCCTCGTCCGTGGCGAAGCACAGCCGCACGAAGCCGCGAGTCGCTTCGCCGAATGCACCGCCGTCGAGCACCGAGACCCGCTCGGACCTGAACAATCCGCTCATGAAATCGTAGCCCGAAAGGCCCGTGCCCTGCACATCGATCAGCGTGAACATGCCGGCGTCCGGAACGCTGCAGCGTATTCCCTTCACATCCGCAAGACCCTTGATCAGCATATCGCGCCTGGCGGTGCAGAGTTCGCGAATCCGCTGCTCGGGGGCATCCGATCCTTGGAGTGCGGTGAGTGCCGCCTCCTGAATGAAGCCCGGCAGGCCGAACAACATGCACATGGAGAGAGATTCTGCATGCTTCACCAGATCCTTGGGCCCCACCAGCCAGCCGGCCCGTAGTCCCGGCATCGAATGCGACTTCGACAAGCTGCTGATCGTCAGCAGCTGCGAAGGGATACGCGTCGCGAGATTCGGGACGCGCCCCGCGGGTGCGAGTCCCGCATAGACCTCGTCCGCCACAATCCACAATGAGTGCCGGCGTGCAAGATCGCCGATGGCATCGAGATCCGCCGCGCTCAAGATCACGCCGCTCGGATTGTTGGGCGTCGCGAAAAAAATTGCGCGGGTGCGCGGCGTGATGGCGGCGGCGAGGGCGCGCAGGTCCGGGCGAAAGCCGCCGGCAGCCGGCGCCGCAACCCGCACCAGTTGCGCGCCCGAGGCTCGGATGGTTGCTGGATAACTCGGGTACAACGGCTCCAGCGCCAGCACCTCATCGCCCGGACCGGCAACACACAGCGACGCGGCGAACAGCGCGTTCTGTGCGCCGGAGAGAAAAATGACATTGTCCGCATCCACCGCTTGACCGGTGCGGCGCCGATGCTTTTGCGCAATCGCCTCGCGCAGGGCCATGCGTCCCGCCGCAGGCGTATAGCGAACATCGCCGGCGCGCAGCGTTTCGATCGCCCGATCGAGCACGGCTGCCGGCATTTCCAATTCCGGATCGCCGATGCTGAGCACGATCACGTCCTCGCCGCGCAATTGCGCTTCGCGCGCCTGTCCGTGGATGGTCCACGCCGCGACGCTTTCGCCCTTGATTCGATCCACCAGCGGAGAAAATTTCATGACATACTTTACTATGCCATTCACACCCGAACACTCCCTTCGCTGCCGCAAGGATTTTCCCGCGCTGCTGCGCACGCCTGAAGGATTGAATCTGGCGTATCTCGACGGACCCGGCGGCAGCCAGGTTCCGCAAGTCGTGATCGACGCTCTGGCCGACTTTTACGCAACCTGCAACGTCAATACGCACGGCAATTTTTGGCCCTCGCAGGAAGTTGATCGGCGCATGGCCGCGGCGCGTGACGCGCTCGCCGCCTTTCTCGGCGCCGAGAGCGCAAGCTGCATCTCGTTCGGTCAAAACATGAGCACGCTCAACTACGCCTTGAGCGCCGCAATCGGCCACACGCTGCAGCCCGGCGACGAAGTGCTCATCACGCAGCTCGACCATGAGGCCAATCGCGGTCCCTGGCTGCGGCTGCAAGAGCGCGGCATGGTCGTGCAAGAAGTTCGCCTGCTGCCCGGCGGAGTACTGGACTTGGGCGATATGGCCGCCAAGATCACGGCGCGCACCAAGCTCTTCGCCTTGGGCGCCTCGTCCAATGCCTTGGGCACGGTCAATGACTTGAGGCTGGCGCGCGAGCTGACGAATCAGGTTGGCGCTCTGCTCGTGATCGACGCCGTTCATTACGCACCGCATTTTTCATTGGACGTAAAAAGCCTGGGCATGGATTTCCTCTTGTGCTCGGGCTACAAGTTCTACGGGCCGCACGTCGGTGTGCTGTATTCGCGTCCGGGCGCGCTCGAGCGGCTGCCCACGGAGCGCTTGAGCGTGCAGGATCCGGCCGCCCCCTATCGCATCGAGACTGGAACTCTGAACCATGCGGCCATCGATGCGCTGCGTGCAACGATTGAATATCTTGCCTCCTGGGGCGGGGGCTTAGGCCTGCGAGAACGCCTGGTGGATGCCATGACCGGAATCGCGGCGTACGAGCACGGACTGGCCAAGTTCTATCACGACTCGGTGCGCGAGATGCGCGGGGTGCAGGTGTGGGGGCCCGATTTCAGCCAGCGCTCGCGCGCGCCAACCGTTTCGATCACCTTGGACAAGGTCAGCGCGGCGCAAGCATCGAGCGCGTTGGGGAAGAAAGGCATTTGCGTTTGGGACGGACACTTCTATGCGGCACGCGCCGTGGAAGTGCTGGGCCTGAAAGCCAGAGGCGGCTTGCTGCGAACCGGCGTGTCGATGTACAGCTCGCGGGAAGATATAGCGCGCCTGTTGGCGGGGATCGCGGAGCTGATCTAGCCGCCCTCGGCGAGATGCGTGGCGAGCCGCTCCGCGTGGTTGGACAACTCCGCCGCCGCGGTCGCATCCAGGTGATCGGCGCGCAACAACGGCCCAAGATAAAACAGGCGCTCGCTGGCGCGGCCGTGCGCATCCACGCAGGCGCCAAAACGCGCAGTGTTGATCCCGAGCTGCAGCGCGTCCGGCGACACCAGCCCAGCGGCGCGCAGCGAAGCGATCAGCGGATCCGTCGAACCTTCGATGTTGTAATTGGGGCCTGTAGCGTTGACCACCAGGTCCACCGTGAGCTGCGCAGTCGCAGCGCTGCCGCGAGGACGCCAGACAACAGCCAGGCGGCGGTGGTCGACGGCGAGCACCTCCTGGATGCGTCCCGCGCGCACTTGCAATTTGCCGCTGCGCCGAAGATTCTCCAAGCGCTCGTTCAATTGCGGCGGCAGCCGGTGCCGATAGGTGTCCCAATGCACCTGCAAATGCCGCACAAAGCGCCGCCGCTCGGCTTCGGGCAGGCGCCGCCATAGCGCGGGCACCAGACTGCGGATAAAGGTGATGGCTTCGCGCCAATCGCCCCCCAGTTGTTCGACTTCGCGCGCTAAGTCGCGGCAGGCGCGCAGCAGCTTTCGTAGCGAATGCGCCGATGCCAGCAGCGACTCGCCGCTGCCGCGCATGGCGCCGATATGAAAGGCCGTTTGGGTTTGCGGTATCAGGCCGCGACGTGAAATCGTATGCAGGGTGGGTGCCCGATCCGGATGGCGGCTCAACGCCGATGCCGCATCGGCCATCGTCAAGCCGTTGCCGACGATCAGAACCGAGTGCTCCGAACTTAAGGTCCCGGGCAAATCGCGCGGGTCATGACGGAATGCGGCATGACCATTCAACGCTCGCGCCCAGTGAGGCAACGGCACCGGCGGACTTCCCAGGGCGAGGATCAGGGCATGCCCGCGGATCGGCGCCCGGTCTGCAAACTCGGCCGCCAGGGCGGCGCCGTCGACTGCGGCAATGCCGGTTACTTCGCCGAAGACGCGGAGCAAGCGCACCTGCGGCGGCGCCTCGCGCTCCGCGCGCAACAGCAGGTCCTGCAGGTAGTCGCCGTACAGGGCGCGCGGCAGAAAATCCCCGCCATCGACGTTCGGCAACCTACCTTGCGCAAACCGCAGAAATTGCAGCGGATCGCGCGGATCGGCCGACGACCGGGCCGCCGGCACGTTCAAAAGATAGGGAAATTCGTGCGCGGCGTAGGCCACGCCGCGGCCCATGACCTTGCCGCGCTCGATGAGCACGATATCGGCGCCGCCCGCGGGCGGCCGCCGCAGCAGGTTGGCGGCAAGCACCGTGCCGGAGAATCCGGCGCCTACGATTACCAAGGTTTTTCGCATACTTGGAAATTCTACCAAGCGATGACGGCCAGAAGGCCGTGCGGCCAGGGTATTCTTCGGCTAACATTTGGTGGTATTCGTGGTCAAATAGCATATCCATAAGAGCGAGGGGCAACGATGCAACTCAGCAAATTCAGCTATTACTCCGATTTCGTGGTTTATCCGATCACGGTGGTCGCGCTGACGGCTGTCAATTACAGTCATTTCACCTGGCCAGAGGGCCGGGATTGGCTCGGCGCGTGCCTGGCCGGACTGATCCTTTGGACATTTTTGGAATACGTGCTGCACCGAATAGCACTGCATCGCATGCCGGTGTTTTCGCCCATGCACAGCCTGCATCACGGCGATCCGCTCGCCTTTATCGGCACGCCATCGTGGGTCAGTGTATCGGTCTGGCTCGGCGTGATTTTGCTGCCGCTATGGTGGGGGGTGGGTTTCAATGTGGCCAATGGTCTGACGGTAGGCGTGATGACCGGTTATTGGTGGTATGGCTATGTGCATCACGTGATTCACCACCATGCGCGTGACACTTCGTCAGCCTACTTCAGCGAGCTTCGGGCCTGGCACATGCGTCACCACCATTCGCCCAAGCGCGGCAATTTCGGCGTGACCACGCCCGTGTGGGACTACGTGTTCGGTACCGCCATCGCCTCGCAGAGCAAAATCATCGTCTCGTCATGAACGCCGAGCTGAGCGCAACGAATCCCATGCGCACCGACGGATTCGAATTCGTCGAGTACGCCGCGCCCGATCCTGAACTGCTGCGCCGGCTGTTCGAAAGCATGGGCTTGCCGGCGGTCGCGCGCCACCGCTCCAAGAACGTGACGCTGCACAACCAGGGCGACATCAATTTCATCATCAATGCCGAGCACGACAGCTTTGCACAGAGGTTTGCGCGCGTTCATGGGCCCTGCGCCTGCGCCATGGCGTTTCGCGTCGCCGACGCCCGCTTGGCATTCGCGCGCGCGCTGGATTTGGGCGCGAAACCCGGACCGGTCACCGCGGGTCCGATGGAACTCAATATCCCGTCGATCGAGGGAATCGGCGGCAGCCTGATCTACTTGGTCGATCGCTATGGCGATCGCACCATTTACGATGTCGACTTCATTCCCGTCATCGACACCGAGCCGCATTTCCCCGTGGGGTTGCTGCGCATCGATCACCTCACCCACAACGTCAGGCGCGGCAACATGAATGTGTGGGCCGGCTTCTACGAGAAGTTGTTCAACTTCAGGGAAATCCGTTACTTCAGCATCGAAGGCAAGGAGACCGGTTTGTTCTCGCGCGCGCTCACCTCGCCTTGCGGCAAGATTCGCATTCCCATCAATGAGAGCCAGGACGACAAGAGCCAAATCGAAGAATATCTGAACGAGTACAAAGGCGAAGGTATTCAGCACATCGCCCTCGGCACCGACGATATTTGCAAGACCGTGGATGCGCTGCGCGGCCGCGGCGTTGAATTTCAGGAGACGCCCGCGACCTATTACGAAGGCGTCGATGCGCGGGTGATCGGTCATCGAGAATCCGTGCCTGAGCTCAAGCGCCGCGGCATCCTGATCGATGGCAGCGACAAGAGCGGCATCCTGCTGCAAATCTTCACCAAGAATGCGATTGGCCCGATCTTTTTTGAGATCATTCAGCGCAAGGGCAACGAAGGTTTTGGCGAAGGGAATTTCCAGGCGCTGTTCGAATCCATCGAACTCGATCAAAAGCGCCGCGGCGTCCTGTAGGTGCCGCTTCGAGCATTCGAACACGCTTCAAGAGGGCGTTGAACTTCGCCTGCGCGCCCATATCTAACTCAACAGGGTCAATTCGACCTGCTGGGGGCCTGCCATGCGGAAATTAGTTCTCGCCGCTGCTGCGCTGAGCATAGGTGCGACCTTCGCGTTAGGGTCGCCGAGCTTTGCGCAAGCTGCTGATCCGACAATGAATCAAATTTATGAGGCGGCCGCCGGCGGCCATCTCGACCAGGCGCAGCAAATGATTACGCAAGTGCTCGCCGATCATCCTACGAGCGCCAAGGCGCACTATGTGCAAGCGGAGCTGTACGCCAAAGAGGGTAAAATTTCGCCCGCCCGCACCGAGCTGGGCATTGCCGAACGCCTGAATCCGGGTCTGACCTCCTTCAGCCCCCGATCGGTTCAAGAGTTGAAATCGCAGCTGGGTTTGGTCGCTCGCTCGACGGCGCCGCAAATCGTCTCGTTTCCGGCGCGCTCGGCGCCGCATTTCCCCTGGGGTGGTCTCATTATTGGTCTGATCGTGGTCGGGCTGCTGATGATGCTGTTTCGGCGCCGGACGCCCTATGGCCAGTATCCGGTCGCCGGCGGCCCCGGCGTGGGCGGCGCACCAACCGGCTATGGCCCGGGCTACGGCCCCGGTTATGGCCCTGCGCCGATGGGGGGCGGTCTGGGTTCCGGAATCGCCGGCGGCCTTGCCTCAGGCTTGGCGGTCGGAGCTGGCGTAGTCGCCGGCGAAGAGCTTGCGCATCACTTTTTGGATGGCGGCCGCCCCGCAGGCGGCGGGGTCATTCCGTCAGCCGACGCGGCCGAGCCCGGCTACAGCAATGGCGATATGGGCGGCAATGACTTCGGCGCCAACGATCCAGGCTCTTGGGATGACGGCGGCGGCGGCTTGGGCGGCGGCGGCGGAGACGACTGGAGCTAGCCGCACGCGCGAACCCTAAGAAATTCAAGGAATTCCCCGTTCGGGCGCCTCTCAAAGGCGCCCTTTTTATTGATGCCGCGACAGCGCCGCGGCGACCGCGTCGTGCAACGCCTTCATGCCGAATGAAATGTCCTGAACCACGCCGTTTAGAAAGAATGTGGGCGTGGCTCGAATGTGACTGAGGCGGCCGCTTGCAATGTGCTCGCGGACCTTCTGCAAGTAGATGTGATCGTCCATCTCCGCGACATAGCGCGCCATATCCAAGTTCAATTCCTCGGCATGGTGCTGCAGATCCGCGGCCTTCAAATGCGCCTGGTTGCGGAACAGCAGATCGTACATCGGCCAAAATTGGCCCTGGGCGGCAGCCGCCTCGGCGGCTTCGGCCGCCCGCAGCGCATGCGGATGCGCCTCCTCCAAGGGAAAATTTCGGAAGATGAAACGCACCTGGTTCGGAAAGCGCTCCATCAGAAGGGTCGGGGTGGTGGCCGCGACCTTGCAGCTCGGGCACTCAAAGTCTCCATACTCCACCACGACGATCCGCGCGTGCGCAGGCCCCTGGGAATGATCGGTCGGTTCCGGCGGAACCGCCAAGGTGACCGGATGTGTTGCACTCATTGCCGCCCTACCTCTGGTGTACTCACTTGCCGCCGGCTCGATGCAGCGGCATCTCTATCGGTCGGATCGTCGTCTTGATCACGCTCGATCGGCGCAATAACTGCAATTCGCATTCCCGGCCGATCAGGCTTGCATCGAGGGTACGCTGCAGGCCGTCGATTCCGTTGATGCGCACGCCGTCGAGCGCAACCATGCGATCTCCCGTCTGCACACCCGCGAGGGCGGCCGGGCTGCCCGCCACGATATCGGCCACATGCACCGCCGTGTTGCCCGGCAAACTGAAATGCCGCACCACCCGCGTCGCGATCGGCACGGTGGCGCCGGAAACGCCGATGTACGCGCGGCGTACCCTGCCGTGCGCAAACATCTGGCCAATGACCCATTTTGCCGTATTGATCCCGGTGGCAAAACAAATCGCCTGGGCCTGCGGGATCATCGCGGTGTTGACTCCGATCACCCGCCCCTTCGAGTCAACCAGCGGACCGCCGGAGTTGCCCGGATTGAGCGCCGCGTCGGTCTGAATGACATCGTGCATGAGCCGGCCGGATTTTGCGCGCAAGGTGCGGCCCAGCGCCGATACCACGCCCGTGGTCACGGTCTTCGAATAGCCGAGCGGATTGCCGATGGCAATGGCAACCTGACCCACCTTCAAACGCGACGAATCGCCGAACTCCGCATAGGGCAGCGCGCTGGGGTGTCCGATCCTAAGGACGGCCAAGTCCGAGTCCGGATCGTTGCCCACCAGGTCGGCGTTGAACCGCGTATCGTCGTTCAGACGTACCGCGATCTCATCGGCCCCATCCACGACATGACTGTTGGTGAGCAGATAGCCGTCGGGCGTGAACAGAAAACCTGATCCGCTGGCCTGCTCCGCACGCCGGCCGCGTGCGCCCGCGCGGGCTGCACCGGTCGTTTCGATGAAAGTCACCGCGGGCGCGACTCGCTCGAGCGCGCCGATCACCGCGCCCGAGTAGGCATCGAGCAACGGCGCATCATCGACATCGGCATTGCCGCCCGCGGCCACCGCGCCGTCATTTGCAGCCCATTGCGGCCTCAGCATGTTCATCAGCTCAGGATAATTTTGGGTTGCGCCGAGAGGCCTTCCACGATGAGCCGGTTCACGCGCCGCACGAAGCTCGCCGGGTCGTCCAACTCGCCGCCCTCCGCCAGCATTGCCTGGTCATACAGCACGTGGGCTAAATCAGCGAACGCTTCCGGGTCGGCCGTGTCGTTGAGCCGCAGCGTCAGTGGGTGCTTGGGATTCAGTTCGAGGATCGGCAGCGTGGCAAAAGGATTGTTCTGGCCTGCCTGCTTGAGGATGCGGCCCATTCGCAAGCTCACACCGAACTCGCCCGCGATCAATACCGCCGGTGAATCCGTGAGGCGCGCCGAAACTTGCGCCTTGGCGATCTTACCCGCCAGTGCCTTGGCGAGGCGATCCAGGGTGTCCTTGAACGCGCTTTCCGCGGCGGCCTTCTCCGGTGTTTCGATGGCCGAGGCGACATCGGCCGCGGCGCTGGCGACATTCGCGAGAGGCTTGGCCTCGAACTCGTGCAAATGTCCCGCCACCCATTCATCGATGCGGTCGGTCAGCAACAGAACTTCCATGCCCTTGGCGCGGAAGCCCTCCAGGTGCGGACTGTTGCGGGCCGCCGCCAAGGTATCGGCGGTGAGGTAGTAAATGGCCTTTTGATCGGCCTTCATCCGCGACACATAGGCCTCGAGCGTGACATTGGGTGCATCGCCACCCTCCGCCGTCGAATGAAAGCGCAGCAGTTTCGCGATCCGAATCTTGTTGGCCGGATCATCGATGATGCCCTCCTTCAAGACCGTGCCGAAAGCTTGCCAAAAATCCGCGTATTCCTGCGGTTTGTTCGCGGCCAGATCCTCGAGCAGATCCAGCGTGCGCTTGACCAGGGCCGCTTTGATTTTCTCGACGGTGCGATTGTTTTGCAGCAGCTCGCGCGACACGTTCAAGGGCAAATCGGACGAATCCACCAGTCCGCGCATGAAGCGCAAGTACGGCGGCAACAGCTCCGCCGCCTTGTCCATGATGAATACACGCTTGACGTATAACTGGATGCCGGCTTTCTGCTCGCGGTCGTACAAATCGAACGGCGCATGCTTCGGCAGGTACAGCAGCGAGGTATATTCGATGTTGCCTTCAACCTTGTTATGCGCCCAGATCCGCGCATCCTCGGCATCATGAGAGATGTGCTTGTAGAACGCCTGGTAGTCCTCGTCCTTCAGTTCCGATTTCGGCCGCGTCCAAAACGCCTTCGCTTGATTCAACGTCTCTTCGGTAGCGCCCGACTTGAGGACGATCGGGATGCTCAAGTGATCGGAGTACTTACGCACCAATTGGCGCAGGCGCGCCGCCTCCAGGAACTCCTTATCCTCATCCCGCAGGTGCAAAATGACTTCGGTGCCGCGCTCGGTCTTGTCGGCGGCTTGAATCTCGTATTGGCCTTCGCCGTCGGACTCCCAGCGCACGGCCGGCGAATCGCTGCGTTTGGTGAGCACGGTGACTTTGTCGGCAACGATGAAAGCTGAATAAAAGCCGACGCCGAATTGACCGATCAGCTGCGCGTCCCTGGCGGAATCGCCGCTCAACGTCTCCAGGAATTTCTTGGTACCGGAGCGCGCGATGGTGCCGAGATTGTCGATGATCTCCGCCTCGCTCATTCCGATGCCGTTGTCCTTGATGCTCAAGGTGCCGGCGCTCGTGTCCGGGGTCAGCGTGACCGACAGCGCATCGCTGCCCAAAAGCTCCGGGTGGGCGATCGCCTCGAAGCGCAATTTTTCGCAGGCGTCGGAGGCATTCGAGATCAACTCGCGCAGGAAAATCTCCTTGTGCGAATACAGCGAGTGGATCACCAGACGCAGGACCTGCTTGGTTTCGGCCTGGAACTCCTTGATTTGCGCCTTGTTTGCAGACGCGGGCTCGGTTTCTGTCGTCATGGCCTTGAGTGTTTAGGGTTGGTACGCCTCAAGTTGGGGCCGCCGACCGATTCTTCAAGCTGGGAGCCTGTCTGAGCATTCCGCGTGGCCGCGTTGGCTCTGCAAGAGGCATAATCCCGCATGGCGAGAAGCGGCAGCCTCAAGGCGGTATGGGCAGCGCTGGCCGGCAATATGCTGGTGGCAGCGGCGAAATTCGCTGCCGCCGCGATGACCGGTTCGGCGGCCATGCTGAGCGAGGCGGTGCATTCGCTGGTCGACACGATCAATGAGCTCCTGCTGCTGTACGGCATCGCCCGCTCCGCTCGACCCGCGGATCGGCTACACCCCTTTGGCTACGGCCGCGAGCTGTATTTTTGGAGCTTTGTGGTGGCATTGCTGATTTTCGCATTGGGCGCCGGTGTTTCGGCCTACCAGGGTATCGAGCGCCTGCTGCAGCCGCAACCCATTGAACGGCCGCTGGTGATCTACCTGGTACTCGCCGCGTCCTTGATATTCGAAGGCAGCTCCTGGCTGATTGGAGCGAGGGCATTCAGGCGCGCCAAGCGCAACTTGAGTTGGTGGGAGGCGTTTCGGCAATCGAAGGACCCCCCGGCATTCATCGTGGTCTTCGAGGACTCAGCCGCGGTTTTGGGGATTATGGTCGCGGCGGCCGGCACCACCGCGGCGCTCCTGACGGCCGACAGCCGTTGGGACGGCGTTGCGTCGCTGTTGATTGCGGCTCTCCTGGCCGGCGTCGCGGCACTATTGGCTCAGGAGTCGAAGGCGCTGCTCATCGGCGAGCGCGCCGACCCCGCGGTAAGCGATGCCGTCATCCGCATCGCCGCCGGGATGCCGGGCGTGTGCAATGCCAACAGCATCGCCACCCTGCATCTCGCGCCGAACAGCATCGTGGTCTACTTGAGTCTCGATTTCTTCGACTATATGCGGGCGCCGGACATCGAACGCGCCGTGGTGGAGTTGGAGAAGCAGATCCGCGGCACTCACCCCGAGGTATCCGCCGTTTTCGTGAAACCGCAGAGCGTGCAGGTTGCGAATGGCCAAAGCGAAACGCTCATGTCGCCCGATGTCGTGCTGCGCGAGGATGTGCTGACCGGCGGTGGAGGCTAAACCAACAGTTGCGGATCGATCGGCAGGCTGCGAATCCGCACGCCCGCTCGCCGCGAACAGCGCATTGCACAAGGCCGGCAGCACCGGCGGCAATGCCGGCTCGCCCAAGCCGGTGGGCGCATGCTCGGTCCTCAGAAAATGTACTTCGACGGGCGGCGCTTGATCCATGCGCAACAATAAAAAATCGTCGAAATTGCTTTGCACCACTCGGCCGTTTTCGAGCGTAATGCGCTGGCCCAAGGCCTCGCCGATGCCGTCCAGCGCCGCGCCCTGGACTTGGTTTTCGGCGCCCGTCGGATTGATGATCTGGCTGCCGACGTCGCTGGCCACCCAGACCTTGTCGACCCGGATTTTGCCGCCGGCGGCGACTGTCGCATGCACCACTTCCGCGAAATATCCCAGATGGCTGTAATAAAATGCCACGCCCATTCCGGAGCCCTTCGGGGGCTTGCGCCGGGCCCAACCGGATTTATCGCGGACCAGCGCCAGCACATCGATCATGCGGCCGCTGTCGAACGCACCGACTTGACGGCGCTCGCCGAGCAGATCGATCCGATATTGCAGGGGATCCTGGCCCGCGGCATGCGCGAGCTCGTCGATGAAGGATTGAAACACGAATGCCAGCGCGTTGCTGCCGGGTGCCCGCAAGGGCCCGGTCGGAACCCCGAGGGGCATGAAAGAGATCCCCAGATTGAGGTTGGGCACGAACTTCGCGGGGAACTCGTTGGCGCTCATGCCGGCGCTCGGCGCCGCCTTGCCGTTCTCGCCGAAAGTCACGAAATGATCGCTGAACGCCTGTAATTTCCCCGCCCCATCGAGACCGGCTTTGAAGAAATGAAAGCCCGCGGGGCGGTAGAAATCGTGCTGCATATCGTCTTGCCGATTCCACAGGAGCTTGACCGGCGCACCGGCCTGCTTCGAAATCCACGCCGCCTCCACCATGTAGTCGTTCATGAGTCGCCGCCCGAATCCGCCGCCGCAACGAGTCATGTGAATGGTGATGTCCGCATCCGTCAACCCCAGCGTCTTCGCGACGATTTTTCGCCCCGCGTCCGGATTTTGCGTCGGCGCCCAGATTTCCACCTTGCCGTCGTGAAAGTGCGCCGTGCAATTCTGCGGCTCCAGCGTTGCGTGCGAAATGAAGGGATAGCTGTATGCCGCCTCCAGTTTCTGCGCGGATGCGCCGAGCGCCTGCGTCACGTCGCCGTCGGCCACCAGGTTCTCGCCAGGCGCCTGCCGCGCAAGCTCGACGGCTTGTTTGGCAAATCCGGCGCTGCTTTGCGCGGCGCTCGCTCCTTCGTCCCAGACGACCTGCAGCGTCTCGCGTGCCTGGTTGACCAGCCACCAATTCGTGCCGACGATGGCTACGCCGCCGACCAGTCCGTTGAAAACAGGGCCGCCGCTCACAATGAAGGCATCGCGCACGCCCGCTCGCGCCTTGACCGCATCCAGATTGGCACTTGCTACCTTGGCGCCGAATACCGGGGATTTCACGAATACCGCGTACAGCATGCCCGGTACCGTGACGTCGATGCCGAACAACGGCTTGCCCGTGACCACCAAGGGACTGTCCACTCCGGGCTGCGATTTGCCGATGATTTTGAAATTCTTCGGATCCTTGAGGACCACTTGCGCCAGGTCCGGCGCCGCGAGCATCGCGGCTTTGGACGCCAAGTGCCCATAGCGCAGTGAACGCTTGGTCGGGACGTGAATCACCTTGCCGGAATCGGTGTCGCATTCCGAAACGGGCACGGCCCAGCTTTGGGCTGCGGCATTCATGAGCATTTGGCGCGCGGCCGCCCCGACTCGCCGCAGCGGCTCCCAATTCAGCGGCGTCGCGCGGCTGCCGCCGGCGAATTGCCTTCCATATCGCGCCGGATCGCTGAGCGCTTGTTCGATATGCACACTGGCCCAATCCACGTCCAGTTCCTCCGCGATCAACATCGGCAGCATGGTCTTGATGCCCTGTCCGATTTCCGGATTCTTGGACATGATGGTGACGGCGCCGTCGTTGGCTATCTGCACGAAGGCGTTGAGCGTGCCCGCTCCTTGCGGGGAACTCGCTCGGGCGCGCAGCGCTCCGGGCAGCGAAAAATCCAGCAACAAGCCGCCGCCGACGGCGACGCTGGCGCGCAGGAACGCGCGGCGCGATTCGCCGCTCACGCGAGCGCCCTGGTTGGCGCGCATCATGTGAAGGTATCCCGGCTGTCGGCGTCGGCATGCCGGCGGCCTGTTTGATCGCGGCGCGAATGCGCGCGTAGGTAGCGCAGCGGCAAAGGTTGCCTGACATGGCCTGGTCAATATCCGTATCGCTGGGCTTGGGATTCTTCGCGAGCAGCGCGCTGGCGGACATGATTTGGCCCGCCTGACAATAACCACATTGCACCACGTCGACCGCCAGCCAGGCCCTTTGCACTGCCTTGCCTGAGGCGCTGGCGGCAACCCCTTCGATGGTGGTGATGGACGCAGACCCCACCGACGATACCGGCGTCACGCACGAACGAATGGCAGCGCCGTTCGAATGCACGGTACAGGCGCCGCAAAAGCTTGCGCCGCAGCCAAACTTGGTGCCTTTCAGGTCGAGCAAATCCCGAAGCACCCACAGCAAAGGCATCTCAGGGTCGGCCTCGACCGCGCGGGCCTTGCCATTGATCCGAAGCGTGTATTGCATGGCAACTCCCTCGAGTAATGCTGCGCTCAAGTTTACGCGCTCTTAAGCCCGCCTGAGTATTCGTCGTGGCCTGTCAAGGCCAGTCGGCGCGCGGATCGAATTTGAAATCGCGCTTCATACGCTCGTAGGCTTCCTTCTCCGTGGCGCTATGCGCCGTCGGCGTGACCAATTTGATGATGACCATCTGGTCCCCGGCCGGGCTGCCCGGAAGCCCTCGGGCACGCAGCCTGAGCTTCTGACCGGACTGGGCTCCTGCAGGCACGGTCAGCTCCACCGTTCCGCCCAGCGTTGGGACCGCGACCTTCGCACCCAAAGCCGCCTCCCAGGGAGCCAGGGGCAATTCAACCTGAACATCCTTGCCGGCCACCTCGTAGAGATGATGCGGGCGCAAGCGAATGCGAAAAATCAGCGAATTGCGGCCGCCTATCCCGGGAATCCGCAGCGGTTGCCCTTCAGTGACGCCCCGAGGAATTTGCACGTCAACCTGGCGCTGCCGACCGTGCTCGTTCAGCGTCACGCGCCGCTTGGTGCCGGCGTAGGCCTCTTCCAATGTGACGTCCAAGTGACCGGCTTCCGAATCGGTTTGCCCGGCGTTGCCGCTGCCCAAACCTCCGCCGCCAAACAGGCTGGAGAAGAAATCGCTGAAACCATTAAGATCCGAGAATCGTTGGCCGCCGGCGTTTCCAAATCGCTGCGACCAGTCGGGCGGCGGCCGAAACTGCTGTCCATTGCGAAAATCGCGGCCCAGATGGTCGTAGGCGGCACGCTTATCGGTGTCGCGCAGGACTTCGTAAGCCTCCTGCACCTGTTTGAATTTCTCCTCGGCATTCTTTTCCTTGCTGACATCCGGGTGGAATTTGCGCGCCAGCTTGCGATACGCCCGCTTCACTTCATCGGCATCGGCGCTTCGCGTCAGCCCAAGAATTTCGTAATAGTCCCGATATTGCATGCCCTAACTCTGAAAAATTAATGTTCTATTTTACAGTAACTTAGCTAATCGTTGGCCGCATGGTGGTCAGATGGGGGAATCGACGCCAGTTAGCCATCCGCCCACTTTAGCTTGAAATTGAACCTCAACGTCCCGACCTAACCTTAGCCGCGTTAGCATATTGCGGCTCTTTTTTCCGATCCGAAGCGCCATGAAACGCATTTTTCTATTCGTCCTGACCAATCTTGCAGTGCTCGCACTGCTCAGCGTCGTGCTGTTCATCGTCGAAAATATCTTCGGCGTGCATTTGATGCAGGGCGGCACGGGCGGCTTGCTGGTTTTTGCGGCCATTTTCGGCTTCGGCGGATCTCTCATTTCGCTGGCCCTGTCGAAGTGGACCGCAAAACGCATGATGGGGGTACGCGTCATCGAAAGCCCTCAGTCCGAACTGGAGCGTTGGCTGGTGGGTGCCGTCAAGCGGCTGGCCGATCAAGCCCATTTGGGAATGCCGGAGGTCGGCATTTTCGACGCCGAGGAAATGAATGCCTTCGCGACCGGCGCGCGCCGCAATGCCGCGCTGGTGGCGGTGAGCAGCGGTCTGCTGCGCAACATGTCGCGCACGCAGGTCGAGGCGGTACTGGGTCACGAAATCACTCACGTCGCAAACGGTGATATGGTTACCCTTGCTCTTTTGCAAGGCGTGTTAAATACATTCGTGATCTTTCTGGCGCGCATCATCGGCGGTATCGTTGATCGGGCAATCCTGCGCAACGACCGGCAGGGGGGAATCGGTTTTTTCCTGACCACGTTGTTGGCGCAGTTCGTACTGGGCATTCTGGCGAGCATAATCGTCTGCTGGTATTCGCGGCGGCGCGAGTTTCGCGCGGATCGAGGCGGCGCGGATCTGACCGGTACCGCCAACATGATCGATGCGCTGCAAATGCTGAAGCGCAGTCAGGGAGAGCCGATGCCGCAGCAACTGCAGGCTTTCGGCATCAATACCGGCCGTGCGGATGGAATCATGCGGCTATTTATGAGCCATCCGCCCTTGGACGAGCGGATTGCGGCACTGAAGACTTAACGTTAGGAAACCCATGACCCCAGAAAATGAAATCGTGATCGAGTCCCCTACCGCGGTGCGCGTGGGTCATGAACTCTCGCGGTGGTTCGGCAACAGCGACTTTGCGACGCGGCCGCGCGAACCTGCGCTGAAAGAGGCAGGACGACACATCGATTGGGCGCGGGTGCTGCCGTTTCTGCTCATGCATGCCGCATGTCTGGCGGTGATTTGGGTCGGCTTCAGCTGGGTCGCCTTGGCGGTGACGATCGCTCTGTACGTGGTGCGCATGTTTGCGATCACCGGCTTCTATCATCGCTATTTTTCGCATCGCACCTTCAAGACTTCGCGCCTTGGACAATTCATCTTTGGCATGCTGGGCGCCTCGGCGGTACAGCGCGGCCCGATTTGGTGGGCGGCGCATCACCGGCACCATCATGTCTACTCGGACAAACCTGAAGATGTGCACTCGCCGGTGCAGCACGGCTTCTTCTGGAGCCACATGGGCTGGTTCATGTCCCACAAGCACTTCGCGGCGGATTTGTCGCGGGTGAAAGATTTGCTGAAGTATCCGGAGCTGCGGTTCCTGGACCGCTTCGATGTCGTGGTTCCGACGGCCTTGGGGGTTGGGGTCTTTCTGCTCGGCGTGCTCTTGAAGCATGTCGCACCGGGGCTTCACACCACGGGATGGCAGATGCTGGTGTGGGGTTTCTTTATCTCCACGGTGCTGGTCTACCACGGCACCTACACCATCAATTCGCTCTCGCATGTGTTCGGCCGCCAGCGCTACAGGACCGGCGACGCCAGCCGCAATAATCCCTGGCTGGCCATCATCACCTTGGGCGAGGGTTGGCATAACAATCACCATCATTATCCGGCCTCGGTCCGCCAGGGCTTCTATTGGTGGGAGTTCGACGTCACCTTCTACCTTTTGAAGCTGATGGCGTTTTTCGGCGTGATCTGGGATCTCAAGCCGGTACCCGCGGCGATCCGCGACGGCGGGGGCAAGCGGCTCTAATCCATGCCGCGCCCGCCTAGTTCCGCAACGCTCGCGGAGCTGAAGGACGCAGTGGGTCCCGGCAATGCTCTGGATTTGCACGATGACCTAACGCCCTACCTCACGGATTTTCGGCGCCTCTATCAGGGCGCCACGCCTCTGGTGCTGCGTCCCCGCAGCGTCGATGAGGTCGCTAGAATATTAAGGATCTGCCACCGCGACGAAGTCGCGGTGGTGCCGCACGGCGGCAACACCAGCTACTGCGGCGGCGCGACTCCGGATGAAAGCGGCTCGCAGATCGTCGTCTCCTTACAGCGCTTGAATCGAATACGCCAGGTCGACGCCGCCAATTATTCCATGATTGTCGAGGTCGGGTGCACGCTGGCCGGCGCGCAAACGGCGGCGCGCGAGGCGAGGCGTCTTTTCCCCTTGAGCTTGGGCTCGGAAGGCACCGCACAAATCGGCGGCAACCTCTCCACCAATGCCGGCGGCACGGCGGTACTTCGCTACGGCATGATGCGCGACCTCGTGCTCGGACTGGAGGTGGTGCTTGCCGACGGCCGGGTGCTGTCGGCGCTGAAGAGCCTGCGCAAGGACAATACCGGGTATGACGTCAAGTCCTTGTTCATTGGCGCCGAAGGCACGCTCGGCATCATCACGGCCGCCTCGCTCAAGCTGTTTCCGGTGCCGGCCGACACCGCCACCGCATTGGTCGGCATCGACTCGCCGCGCCAGGCGCTTGATTTGCTCGCGCGATTGCGCAGCGCCGCGGGCGATCAAGTGACCTCGTTCGAGTTGATGCCGCGCATCGCCGTGGAAATGACCGTGAGGCACATTGCGGGGGTCGCGAATCCCTTGAGTTTCGATTGCGCATGGTACCTGCTGATCGAATTGAGCTCGCCAAACCCGAAGCAAAATCTGACGGCGCTTCTGACCTCGGAACTGGAAGAGGCGGCGTCCGCCGCTGCGCTCAAGGATGCCATGCTGGCCACGTCGCTGGCGCAGGCGCAGGCCATGTGGAAATTGCGCGAGTCGGTGCCGGAAGCGCAACGGCGCCACGGCGCCAGCATCAAGCACGACGTCTCGGTTCCGGTCTCCGCCATCCCCGAGCTCATCGAGAGAGGCGCCGCGCTCGCGCTTGAACTGGCTCCCGAAGGCGACGTGGTCTCCTACGGGCATGCCGGCGACGGCAATTTGCATTTCAATTTGAGTCAAAAGCCCGGCGCGGACACGGCGCGGTTCGTCGGCCGAACGCATGCGCTCGAATTGGCGATGTTCGACCTGGTCGAGAGCCTGGGCGGCAGCATCAGCGCCGAACACGGCATCGGACGCCTCAAGGCTGCGGAGTTCGCGCGGCGCGCGGATCCTGTCGAGCTTGCGGTCATGCACGCGCTCAAAAAAGCCCTCGATCCGAAGGGCATCTTGAATCCCGGCAAGGTTTTGTGCGCAAGCTGACGCCGCCGGTCCGCACGGCGCGTTTGAATCTTCGCGAGTTCGTCGCGATGGACTTCGCGGCCGTGCACGCCTACTCATCGGATCCGCGAGTCACGCGCTATCTTTTTTTGGACCGCGCGACGAGCAGAGCACGGCGGAATATCTCGAGGAGCTGCTGGCATCGCAGCGCGAGCAACCGCGCACGCGATTCGAACTGGCCGTGGAAGAAATCGCCTCGGGCAAACTGATCGGGGCGTGCGATCTGTCCTTGATCGAAAGCAATGTCGTGGACTTGGGTTATATGCTCGCCGCCGACCAGTGGGGCAAGGGATACGCGACCGAAATTGCGCTGGCCCTGGTCGATGCGGCGTTTTTCGATCTGCGCGCGCAACGGGTCATTTCCACCGTCGATGTGAATAATGCCGCATCGATCCGCGTGCTCGAGAAAATCGGCATGCGTTGGGAAGCGGTGTATCGCAAGCACCGCCGCGCCAAGAATCGTTGGTGGGACTGCCACCTGTTCACCTTGCCGCGCGAGGTGTGGGAGGCCTCGGGGGATGGGAAGCTTCAAGGCCCTGCGTATTCCGGGCCTTGAAGCTTCCCATCCCCCGAGGCCATTCGGGCCCGCTCAACCTCACCGTGCCGAAGTATTAGTGCTCGGCCTCATCCTGGGCCGCTTGCCGGCGCGCCCGCTCGGCGGCGCGCTTCAGCACCTCCTCGCTGGGCATCCCGGTGTTGCGGCTGCTGCGCAACGCCAGCATTCCGCCGATCAGAATGGCGGCGACGATGATGATCACGACGACGGCTCTGAACACGCAGCAGCGCTCCTTTAGGACATCACTCTGATCAGACCTTCCTGGGCGACGCTCGCGACCAGGCGCCCGTCGCGCGCAAATATGCTGCCGCGAGTGAAGCCGCGGGCGCCGGACGCGCTCGGGCTGTCCATGGCGTACAGCAACCAGTCATCAACCCTCAAGCTGCGATGAAACCACATCGCATGATCGATGCTGGCGATCACCAACTTGTCGCGGGCCAGGGAGAGCGCATGCGGCTTGAGCGCCGTATCGAGCAATTGAAAGTCGGACGCATAAGCCAGCAGGCAGCGATGCAGCGCCTCGTCATCGGGAAGCTTGTCGACGGCGCGGATCCACACGTATTTGAACGGAGGTCTTTTTTCCGGTCGCGTGAAATTGGGAATCTCGGTGGGTTTGAACTCGAAGGGACGCTTCTGATCCAATATTTTCAGCAGGGTGGGCGACAGGCCTTGCAGCGAGGCGCGAAACTGCGCAAGATCCGGCAGGGTTTCCGGCATCGGCACATCCGGCATCGGAAACTGATGATCCAGACCGGCCTCAGGAACTTGGAACGACGCGGACATATTGAAGATCTGCTGGCCGTTCTGAATGGCGACGACGCGCCGCGTGGCGAAATGCTTGCCGTCCCACGCTCTGTCAACTTCGTAGACAATCGGCAGATTGAAATCCCCGCGCCGCAGAAAATAGGCGTGCAGCGAATGCACTTGCCGATCTGCCACCGTCGCGGTCGCGGCCACCAGCGCCTGTCCCAGCACCTGACCGCCGAACACTTGCGGACTGCCGATGTCGCGGCTCTGGCCGCGAAATAGATTGATCTCGAGACGTTCGAGCGTCATGACCTTGATCAAATCTTCGAGCAGCTGATTCATCGATGCACCCGGTTAGGAGCCGGCCACGCCCAAGCGCTTCTGCATGATCGGGCTGGTGGTGGTGTATTGCAAAAACTGGCGCTTCTCGGGAAACAGGTGATGTTGAATCGCAAACGCCGTCAGCGCGGCTTCATGAAAACCGCTCAATATGAGTTTTTTCTTGCCGGGATACGAATTGATGTCGCCGATGGCGAAGATTCCCGGGACGCTGGTCTGAAACTTCTCGGTATCGACCTTGAGCGCCTTTTTCTCCATCTCCAGGCCCCATTCAGCGATGGGCCCGAGCTTCGGATGCAGGCCAAAGAATGCGAACACATGATCCACCGGAATCGTACGCATCGGACCGTCGGCGGTTTGCACCTCGAGCCCGGTCAATTTGTCGCCGTCTTGCCGCAGGGCAACGGCATTGCCTTGCAAGAATTGCATTTTCCCCGCCGCGACCAAGTCGCGCATGCGCGCCACCGTGGCGGGCGCGGCGCGAAAGTCCGCGCGTCGATGCACCAAGGTCAAGGAGCGCGCCTTCCCGCAAAACGCAACGGTCCAATCCAATGCCGAGTCCCCGCCCCCGCAAATCACCAGGTCCTGGTTGAAAAAATCGCCCGCTGATCTCACCCGGTAGTGGACTGTTTTGCCTTCGAACTGCTCGACGCCGGGCAACCCCAGGCGGCGTGCCTGGAAGGAGCCCACTCCGCCGGCGATGACCACTGCGCCGGCGGTGAGGCGCGTACCGGTGGAGGTCGCAACGTGAAATTTGCCGTTGCCGAGCACGCGCAATTCGGTCACTTCCTGGCCAAGATGAAACGTGGCTTTGAAGGGTTTGGCCTGCTCCAGCAATCGATCGATCAGTTCCTGTGCGCCGCAGACCGGCAACGCGGGAATGTCATAGATCGGCTTATCGGGATACAGCTCGGTGCATTGACCGCCGGGCTGCCCCAAGGAATCGATGATGTGGGTGCTGATCCCGAGAAGACCGAGCTCGAATATTTGGAAGAGTCCGACGGGCCCGGCGCCGACGATCACGGTTTCTACGTATTGTTCCGACATGTCAGTCCCAATTCCTTGCCTGAGGCAAATCGGCGCGGATTGTAGCTTAATGGGCGGTTCGCAGTAGCTCGCCGGTTGCGGGGCGGGCGCGGCGGTGTTTCCGAATCTTCATCCGCTCTCCCTTCAGCAACCGGATTCGATCCTAACGGTACTCATGTACGAGACTTCAGGTCTCAAGAACGATCGCGATCAGGCCGCTCTCGCGGCGCCGGCGGCGACGAAAGTCATGCATGGCGTAGGTTATTGTTTTTTAAACGGAAACGGCCCAAAGCCTCAAGGATACTGGGATGATGCACGCACGAGTTACCCCGCTTTCCGACGGACGCGCCGAGGCGCGCCAGGAGATTGCCCGGGATTCAACCCGTCCCATTCGCGCTTTGCAGCGCGGACTCGAGGTCTTGACCGAACTGAACCGCCTCGAGCGCGCGGCCATCAATACCTTGGCCGCCGCCGCGGGCTTGCCGCGCACTACGACCTATCGCATTTTGGAAACGCTGCGCCTCGCCGGCTACGTTGACCGCGATGCGCACGATGACTGCTACCGCCCGACCATCATGGTGCGAGCGCTGTCGGACGGCTTTGACGATGAGGCACTGGTGGCGCATATCGCCAGGCCGCTGCTGGCAGTCCTGGGTTCTCAAATTGTTTGGCCGGTGGCGATTGCGACGGCCGCGGGCTCGACCATGATGATCCGCGAGACAACTCAGAGCCCTCTCGCGCTGGAGCTGTTCAGCGCCGGAGTGCGGGTACCCATGCTGGGCTCGGCCGCGGGGCGCGCGTACCTGGCGTTCTGCCCGGCACAACAGCGCGATGCGCTGCTGGAGTCGCTGGCGCGCTCGTCCTTGCCGGAGGACCGTTTGGCGCGCAACCGCATCGAGGTTGAGCGGCTGCTGAACGAAACCCGCGCTCAAGGATTCGGCATGGCGCATCGCGCGCGGCGCGTCTCGGAAGAAACCAGCCTCGCCGTTCCGGTGCGCGCCCAGGATCGCATCCTGGCGACCGTCACGGTACGCTACGCGGCGACCGCACTGCCGTTGCGGGCAGCGGTGGAACAATTTCTGCCGAAGATGCGCGAGGTCGCGCAGAAGATCGAGGCGCAGTTCATCCAGGGGTCTGTCTGAACATCCAGGGACCAGTCTGAATATTCCGCGCGAGCAAAGATTACTTGCGCAGCACGTTGCGCACGCCGCCGGAGATCAGCGCCGTGACATCGAGCAGTGCGCCGGCCATCGCGAGGCCATCCGGCGCCGCTAAATAGCGCGGACGCCACACCGGATTGAATTTCTCCTTGAATTTGCGCAAGCCTTCAAAATTGTAAAATGTCTCGCCGTAGCGCTGCACGATGCGTCCAAGTTTGTGCCACGTCGGAGCCAATGCGTGCTCCTCGAGGCCCGAGAGCGGCGCCATGCCGAGAGTGAACCAGCGGAATCCCTGCGCCCTGCCCCATAACATGCATTCGATCAGCATGTAGTCCATCACGCCCTTTGGCGCGGCCTCGTTATAACGCATCAGATCGACCGACAGCTCCGTCGACCCGCCGCGCCACAGGTTCGCGAATGCAACCACCGCTCCCTGATGACGTACCACGCCCACATCGAAATGCGACAGGTATTGCTCATCGAAAAACCCCAGGGAAAAGCGCTTCTCGGCGGCGTTCTTGGCCGCGAGCCAGGCGTCTGATACCGCGCGCAATTCCGGCAGAAGCGCCGGCACGGCGCCGCGTCCGACGATTTCGAAGCTTGCGCCGTCGCGGCTGGCGCGGCGCTGCGCTTGGCGCAGATCCGCCCGTGCCGCGCCCTCGAGGGTGAAGGATTCAAGCGGCACTCGCGCCTCTTCGCCCAGCTTGCTCAACGTCAGACCAAGGTCCACGTACAGCGGCAGGCGTTCCGGCGTCACCTGATAGAACACCGGCGAGACCGCCATGCCGTCGCATTCCTCGAGAAATTCCCAAGCCAGCTCTTCGCCGAGCTGCGCCGGACCGATGGGATCGCCCATGGCTACCCAGCTGCTGCCGGACGACTGAAACATGATGCATGCGGTGCGATCCTTGTTGAACAGCAGATTCTTGTCGCCGAGCAGCGCCAGATTGTCGGTTGTGGTCTGGCCCTTCTCGATCAACGCGGCCACGCTCGCCAAGTCCTGCGGCGTCGGCGCGGTAAATCGCGGCGGCGCGGGCCGCAACACGCGCCACAGACCGTAAGCCGCGCCGATCATCACGGCGAGCAGCGAGGCACGCAGGCTGCGCGGCGCGGAGGCGTGGAAGGCAAATTGCCACCAGAGTTCATTGTCGTAAGGAAGACGCCGGTAGGCGAACAGCACCAGCCATCCCGCCATCAGCAACACCAGAAGAAAGGCGGCGATCCAGGCGGCCGAATAATGCTGCTCGATCAGCGAGGCCCGGCGCCGGAAACGCGACCGCGCCGATGCCAGCATGATCGCCACCAGGGCCAAGATGGTGGCTTCCTCGTAGTCGAAGCCCTTGAGCAGCGACAGCAAGATGCCGGCGCAGAGCAGCCAAATGGTAATCCACCACGCGGTGTACAAGCGCCGGTACAGGCCATGCGCGATGATCAACAATCCCACGCCGACCACGCTGCCGAGCAGATGCGACAGCTCGAGCACCGACAGGGGCACGAAGTTGCGCAGCAACGTCAAGCGATTGCCCAAGCCCGGCGTCGCACCCGAAAACAGCAGCACGGCACCGGCGAGAAACACCGCGATGGCGATCGCTTGCGGCGTCACAACGGCCAGGAATGCCCGCACCACGCGCGCCAGCCGCACGACCGGCGCGCGATGGATCCAGACCTCGTGCGCCCCCAACAACACCAGGGCGATGGCGAATGGCGCGAAATAGTAAATGGCGCGATACGCGATCAGCGCACCGAGCAGCCGGTCCTCGGGCACCGCCGGCATCAGCAGCAGCAACACGAACTCGAATACGCCGATGCCGCCGGGAACATTGCTGATGGCGCCCGCCGCCAGCGCGAGCAAGTAGACGCCGGCGAACGCAAAAAAGCCGATCGCGGCTTCCCGCGGCAGCAAGACGTAGAGAACACTGGTCGCGCACAGCATATCGACGCAGCTGACGCCGATCTGCGCAAACGCAACGCGCGCTCGCGGTACCGGAATCACGATTTTGCGCAACTGCAAGGGCGCATGGCGCGTGCAAACCAGCCACAGATACGCGCCCACCGCGGCCAGCAACAAGCCGCCGGCGACACGCGCCAACCAGGCGTGAACATGCAGCACGGATCCGGACATTCCGGCATTCGACAACAGCGACAACCCGAGCAGCACGCCCGCGCCCAGGAAGAAGGTCAGCGTGCCAAAGGCGATAATGGTGGCGATTTGCCCGGCGCTGAGGCCGAGCGCGGTATACGCGCGATAGCGCACCGCGCCGCCGCTGATCGAATTAAAGCCGACGTTGTGCCCGATGGCATAGCCCATGAAGGATATGAGCGCGATGCGCGGATAAGGCACGCGTGCGCCGGCAAAGCGGACGGCAAGCGCATCGTACAAGGTCAGTGTGCTGTAGCCGGCGCAGGTGAAGAAGGCCGCACGCAGCAGTTTCGTGTTCGAAATGGCTTGGACGCGCTCCAGGATGTCGCGCCATTGGAACTTGCCGAGCAAGTGGTGCAGCCAGAACGCCACTCCCACCAGCAGGGCGACGCCCAACAGAGTGCTCCAAATGGAAAGCTTCGGTGCTGTGCTCGAGTGTGCCAAGCCCGGTATCGTATCAGGCCTCCAAGGCAACGCAGAAAACTGCTAGGGTTGCGTCTTTCGAATCGACTTTAAGGGGTAAGGCACCGATGAGTTCCGGCAACGAGGACCGACAGGCAACCATGGACGCGACGCAGGTCTATCGCGAAGAAATATTTACCGATCGCAAAGTCGGCACCATTCGCAGGATGACGCCGGTGACGGTGGACGGCGCGGCGGATGCCACACGGCCCGTCCTGTTCGTAGGGCAGGCGCAGGTCATGACGCCGATGGGCGCGGTACCCATCAGTTTCGAACTGGATGCCGTCACATTGGCCGCGGCGGTGGAAAAATTTGGCGCCGCCGCCGAGCAGGCCGTCCATCAAACCATGCGGGAACTACAGGAGATGCGCCGTGAGCAAGCCTCCTCCTTGGTGATCCCCGACGCCGCCGGCGCGGGGCTGCCAAATCCCGGCGATCTGCTGAGGGGCGGGCGGCCACGCCGCTAGCGCGCTGGCGCCTAGGCGCCGCTCGCGCCGTTCGCCTTGTCGAGCGTTTCCCAACGCGCGAAGGCGCTGTCGAGCTCTTCGGCGAGGACTTGCAGGCGCTGCAGCGCCTGACTGCCTCGATCCTGGTTGTGTTGGAATACCTTAGGATCGCTGATCAGCGTCGTGAGCTGCACCTGTTCGGCTTCCAGCTGCTGAATCTTCTCGGGCAGCTGCGCCAACTCCCGCTGTTCATTGTATGAGAGGCGCCGGGTTTTGGCTGCCGCCAAAGACGCCGGCGGTGCCCCGGACGAACTCGATGCAACGCCGCGCTGCGCTTCCGCCGCCGCGCCCGCTTCGGGAGCGGCGGATCTTCGCTGACGCAGCCAATCGGAGTACCCACCCACATACTCGTTGATTTGATCGGCGCCTTCGAACACCAGCGTGCTGGTGACGACATTATCGAGAAACGCGCGGTCGTGGCTGACCAGCAGCAACGTGCCGGCGTAATCCGCGACCAACTCCTCCAGCAGTTCCAGCGTTTCCGCATCGAGGTCGTTGGTCGGCTCGTCCATGATCAAGAGGTTGCTGGGCTTGGCGAACAGGCGCGCCAGCAGCAAGCGATTGCGCTCGCCGCCCGACAACATGCTCACGGGCGCATTCAGGCGCTCGGGCGGAAACAGGAAATCGCGAAGGTAGCCGGATACGTGCCGCGGCTGACCGCCGATGATCACGGTATCGCCGCTGCCGCCGGTCACATTGTCGGCGATGGATGCGGCCGGATCGAGTTGCTCGCGCTGCTGATCAAAATAGGCCGGCAAGAGATTGGTGCCGCGCCGGATGCTTCCCGCGGTCGGTTCGATTTCGCCCACCAGCAGCTTGATCAGCGTGGTCTTGCCGCAGCCGTTGGGTCCGATGATGCCGATGCGATCCTTGCGCAGGATGCGCGCGGAGAAATCGCGGATGAGCGGCGCGGCGCCGAAGCTATGAGTTACATGCGCTGCCTCGAACACCACCTTGCCGGAGGGCGCCGCCTCTTGTGCGCGCAGCTCCACGCTGCCTATACGCTCGCGCCGCTCACGGCGCTCGATTCTCAATTGCTCGAGCGCGCGCACCCTGCCCTCGTTGCGCGTGCGCCGCGCTTCCACGCCTTGCCGGATCCACGCCTCCTCCTGCGCCAGCTTCTTGTCGAACAACGCCGCATGCTTGGCTTCCACTTCAAGCGCCGCGCGCTTTTGCAGGACATAGTCGTCGTAGCCGCCGGGCCAGATGCGCAATTGGCCGCGATCGAGCTCGACGATCTTGGTCGCCAAACGGCGCACGAAGGCGCGGTCGTGACTGACGAAGAACAGCGCCCCGGCGTACTCCATCATCATCTCTTCGAGCCAGGTAATGGCCTCGACATCCAAATGATTCGTCGGCTCATCCAATAGCAACACATCGGGCGACGCGATGAGCGCGCGGCCCAGCATCACGCGCCGGCGCCAGCCGCCCGAAAGCGCGCTCATCAGCGCATCGCCCGGAAGCTCCAGGCGCGAGATCACTTGATCGGCCTGCAGCTCGGTCTGCCATTCGTCATCGTGCGCTCCACGCTGCAGGCCGCCCAGGACCACGTCGCGGACGACGGCATCGCTGCCGGACGATACCTCCTGGGCGAGACTCGCGACCCGCGCGCCGGGCCGAACCCAGACTTCACCGCTGTCGGGCGACAAATTTTTGCAGATCACCTGCAGGAGCGAGGATTTTCCCTCGCCATTGCGTCCGAGCAAACAGACGCGCTCGCCCCTGCGCAACTGCAGGTTGACGCTATCCAGCAGGGGTTTCAGGCCGAAGCTGAGCGAGACCTTATCGAGCCGAACGATGGGCATGGAGAACATTCTAAACCTGTAATCCTTACATTCCCTTCGCGCCGCCATGCGCGCGGCGTTTTCATCGCAAACCGCCGTGCTTTGCATAACTCGCGGTTCACATTGACAATTTTTCGCGGTCGCCGGCGCTTGCGGCGCGTGCGATCATACGCAATTGCTTGGCACGCGCGTTGCAGCTAATTCTGGCGGCCTGAACCGTGAATACCATTGTTGACAAAATGAATCGCGTGACTTTCTTGAGCGATGCCTTGGATGGCTTGGGACGTTGGTACCTCGCCGTGCCGCCGTTTCTCATCATCAGTTTCCTCGCCGCGTTGTTCTTCGTAACCGGCGAGGGGCAGGCGCGTCTGCAGGAGGCCGGCGAACGCCTCGAGAAATCCGCGGCGCGCGAGCACAGCGTCGATGAGCTGCAAAATTCGCTCGCCCGATCCGTCAGCGCGCAGCGCACGTACCTGCTGACCGGAGATCACCGCTACATCGAGACCTACAACCGGGTGGTGGCGGAGATCGAGCCGCGGCTGGAGAACTTGAGTCGCGCGTACGCCGGCTCGGATGTCAGCCTTGGCCGCGTGCGCGACTTGCAGGTCTTGATCGGCAAGAGGCTCGCGGACCTCTCGATGATCCTGACTATCCAGAAAACGCAAGGAGTGGCGGCGGCCATTGCGCTCGTGAAAACCAGCGTGGGTACGGATACCGGCGCGGTCATTGCGGACAACTTGGACCGCCTGCGCGATCGCGAAGGCGTCGAACATCGCGAGGCCACTGAGCATTGGGAAAATTCCTTGGCCTTGAGCCGCTGGATCACCCTCATCGGGACGATCATCAACATGCTGCTGGTGGCCATCGCAATGCGGCTGGTGTATCTGGATATGCGGCGTCGCGCCGCGCTGAATGCCGAGCTGCGCGATCAGAAACTCAAGCTCGAACACGAAGTTGAAGAGCGGACCCGCGATCTGGTCGAACTGTCGACTCATTTGCAAAATGTGTCGGAACGCGAAAAGGCGAGCCTCGCGCGCGAATTGCACGACGAGCTCGGCGGATTGCTGGTCGGCGCGCGCATGGACATATCCTGGGCCGAACAGCATTTGACGAATAACGATGCGGACTTGAGGCTGCGCTTGAACCGCGTGCAGCAAAACCTGGCCGCGGGAGTCGATTTGAAACGCCGCATCATCGAGGAGCTGCGCCCCACGCTTCTGGACAACGTGGGATTGTTCGCGGCGCTGCGCTGGCAAATGAAAGAGACCTGCGCAGGAGCCGGCCTCAAGTGCAGCGAGTCCTACCCCGATGAGGAGCCGCGCTTCAAATCCGAAGCCTCCATCGCGCTGTTTCGCATCGCACAGGAGGCATTCAGCAACATTCTGAAGCATTCCCGGGCAAAAACCGCCGATATCAGTCTGGACATGGACGAGGAAACGCTGCTGATGCGCATAGCCGATGACGGCATCGGCATGGCGGCAGATCGATTCATGGCGATCGGCTCGCACGGACTGGCGTCCATGCGCCATCGAGTCCGTGCGCTGGGCGGCCGTCTGGACGTCCGAAAACCGGCATCGGGCGGTACCATGCTCATCGTGCAAATTCCCATCGCGAACGCGGTCGCACAAGTCGGCGAATCCGCGCCGACTTGACCACGAGGCGCCTTCCAGCAGCGGAGCCTCGGCGCAGCAGCAGGGCCTGGCAGCGGCGCCGCTCGAGCGGCGCTCAAATTCTGATCGTGCCGTCCGAAATCGCCGCATACAGCGCGGCATCCAGCGGCACGTAGCGCTGCGATCGCGCATCATCGAAATACAACGGATCCGGCGACTCGACTCGGGTCGAAACCTGCCTGCATCAGTTCCTGTTTGCGCGGCTTGAAGGTGCCGGTGGCCTCGAGCGTCGGCAGGATTCGGAGAAACACCGGCCGCGCATAGGGCGGCAGGCGCTGCGCGACATCCGCGCGAAACGCCGCAAGATCAAAATCGGCATTCGACCACCAGCGCCGCAGTGCCCGCACGGCCATCGGCGCCGGGCACGCTAACGCCGTACACCACGCCGTCGAGCACGCCGCGGCTCGCCGTGAGCGCCGTCAACACCTCCGCCGTCGAGACGTTTTCCCCTTTCCAGCGATACGTTTCGCCGACCCGGTCGACGAAATAGAAAAACCCGCGCTCATCGCGCCGCATCAGATCGCCGGTCCGATACCACGAATCGCCTTCTTGAAGACATTGCGCAACACCTTGCGCGCCGACGCCTCCGCATCCGCATAGCCTTCGAATCGGCCGGCGCGCTCGCCGCCCGCCGCGGGAATCAGCCCGACGGCCTCGCCAATCTCATTGACCGCGCAACGCTCGCAGAAACCCGTCGGCGTTGCGCCGCGGCTCTCCGCTTTGTCAACATCGAATCGCAGCAGCGCCACCGGCAGGCGATTGCGCCAGAAACGGCGGTATGCGGCCGATGGCGCCCGGCTGTCCCTCGCAGTTGTAGAGCGAAAAGTTGCCTTCCGTGGACGCGTAGTATTCGAGGATTCGCGGAATCTTGAAAGCGGCTTTGGAACGGTTCCCAGACCTCGGGCCGCAAGCCATTGCCGCAGGCGATCCGCAGGCAGTGCTCGGTTTCGATCGTGCTGGTGCGGCGCATTGACCAGGTAGCGGCACAGCTCGCCGATGTATTGAAACAGCGTGCAGCGCTGCTCGCGCACATCGCGCCAGAAATCCGACGCCGAAAACCGCGGGCGAATCACCACGGCGCCGCCGCTGACCAGCGTCGCAAACGTCGCCACCACGCCGCCGACGCTGTGATACAGCGGCAGGCAATCGAACATGCGATCCTCGGGCCGGTATCCAGCATGCCGGCAAACCAATGGCTCCACTGCATCAGCCGGTAGTGGCTGACCTTGGCCGCTTTCGGCAGGCCGGTGGTGCCCGAGGTATAGATATAGAGCGCGGTGGCATCGATCGGCGCCGGCGCGCGCTCGGCCGCCGTCAGCGACTCGCCCGACAAAGCGGCGAGCTCCGGTTCGAGCGGCGCGAAAATTCCGCGGCTCGATCCCACGACCCGGCAGGCACAGTGCCGCCGGCAAGCGCGCCGCGGATCGCCGCGACTCGCGGCGCAAGATCCGCGCCGACGATCAAGTGTCTTGGGCTGCGCGATGTTGATCGAATGCGCCAGCGCATCGCCCGCAAGCTGTGAATTGATCAGCGCCACGACGACGCCGATGCGCGTCAAGCCCGAGCCAAATGGCCAGATACTCGGCGCAGTTCCCCATCAGCAGCGACACGGCGTCGCCGCTTGCAAGATCGCTGGCGCCACTCCCCAGCGCGCGTATTGATTGCAGCGAAACGCCAGTTGCGCGATAGCTCATCGAGGCTTCGCGCGAAATGAGCGCGGGCGACGCTGCCGAATTGCTGAGCCCAGCCGCTCGATCAGCGCGGGAAGCGTAATTCCGCGCTCGCCGATGGAGGCGGTCTTGCCGAGGGCGCGAAGCCATGCATCGCGGGCGAATTTTGCATCGAGCTCGCCCGGCTGCGTCCGGAATGTTCATTTAACGTCATCTATGGGAATTGCGAACCATACCACGACTACCCGCATCGTTCGAGATACACTGCGCCATCACCAACTTACGATTCACGCAGCATGAAGCGGGAAACGATCGCAATTCACGGCGGCTTCGACTCCGACCCGACGACCAAGGCGGTGGCGGTGCCGATCTACCAAACGGCCGCTTACTCCTTCGACAGCGCCGAGCACGGCGCCGCCTTGTTCAACCTCGAGGTTCCCGGATACCGCTACACGCGGATCAGCAATCCGACCACCGAGGTTCTCGAGCAGCGCGTGACCGAACTCGAGGGCGGCGTCGGCGCGCTGAGCGTGAGCCTCCGGTCAGACGGCGCTGTATTATGCGTCGCTGAATGCACTGGAAACGGGCCGCAACATCGTCTCGGTGCCGCAGCTCTACGGCACGACCTACACGTTGTTCGCGCATATTCTGCCGAAAATGGGCGATTCAGCGTGCGCTTCGCCAAGTCCGACCGCGCCGCCGATCTCGAGGCGCTGATCGACGAGAACACCCGCGCGATATTTTGCGAGACCGTCGGCAATCCGGCCGGCAACGTCTGCGACCTCGAGGCGCTGGCGACGCGTGGCGCATCGCCATCGCATGCCGCTGATCGTCGACAACACGGTGGCGACGCCGATGCTGGTGCGGCCGGTCGAATACGGCGCGGACATCGTGATCCACTCGTTGACGAAATTCATGGGCGGCCACGGCACGACGCTCGGCGGCATCATCGTCGACTGCGGGCGGTTTCCCGTGGACAGCAGCACGCGGCCCGCTATCCCATGTTCACGCAGCCGGACGAGTCCTATCACGGCTTGGTCTACACCGAGCACTACGGCGCCGCGGCATTCATCGGCCGCTGCCGCAGCGTCTATCCAGCGCACCATGGGCGCGGTGCTCTCGCCGATGAACGCCTTTCTGCTGCTGCAGGGCATCGAGACCGTGGCGCTGCGCATCGATCGTCACGTCGAGAATGCGCGCAAAGTCGCCGAGTTCCTGCGCGCCGATCCGCGCGTCGAGTCGGTGAACTTTGCGGGGTTTGCCGACAATCCGTATCATCCGCTTGGTGCAGAAATATCTGGGCGGCAGGGCGTGCTCGCTGATGACTTTCGAAATCCGCGGCGGCTTGCAGGCCGGCATGCGTTTCTACAACGCGCTCAAGCTGTTCAAGCGCTTGGTGAATTTGGGCGATGCGAAATCGCTGGCCTGCCATCCGGCATCGACGACGCATCGGCAAATGTCCGCCGCAGGAACAGCTGGCGGCGGGCGTCGGCCCGGGCAGCATTCGCCTGAGCGTCGGGCATCGAGCACATCGACGACATCCTCGCCGATCTGGACCAGGCGCTCGGCGCCGCCGGCTTGAATCCGCAGATCCATTGCCGGACTGCCGTTCCGGCGTTATTTCCCAATCCGGCGGACCGAGAGCGGATCGAGCAACTGGCTGACGCTCGAGCTGCGGCGGCGCATTGCGGCGCATTCAGGCGCGGCCCGGTGACGCCGAGCATCGACATGCAGCAATTCGCGCGCCGAGCTGGAACGGCTTCGACTTCGAGCACGCCGCAGCCGCTCGAAGATGCATTGCGCTGGACCATCGAGCGCATGGAGCATGGCATCGTGCAAATGTCGAACCCGCGCTATTTCGGCCTGTTCAATCCGGGCGCCAACTTTCCCCGCGCAATGCGCCGATCGCATCGCGGGTCTGTTCAATCCGCAGCTCGCGAGTTCGGCGTCCTCGCCTGTGCCGGTGGCACTGGAAAGCCACGTGATCCGCGCGGTGGCGCGGCGCGCCGCATTCGGCGCGGATGCGACCGGGCATTTCGCGACCGGCGGATCGGAGGCGAACTACACGGCGCTGATCTGTGCGCGCTGACCGGCCGCCCATCCCGGCTATTCCGCGCGAGGGCGTGCGCGCCTTCGCCGGACCGGTCGAAGTTCTATACGTCACGGGAATGTCACATCGCGTGGCTGAAAATCGCGCATCAGGCCGGCGTCGGCCGCGGCGCGCTGCGGCTGGTCGATACCGACGGTCGGGGCCGGATGGATCCGCAGGCGCTGCTTCGGCGCCATTGCGGAGGACCGCGCCGCGGGCGCGGTTCCGGTGATGATCGTTGCCACGGCCGGAACCACCGGCGCGCGGCATGATCGACCCGTTGCACGCCTGCGCCGACATCGCCAAGCAGCAGGCGTCTGTGGTACCACGTCGATGCGGCCTGGGGCGGCGCGGCGCTGGCGTCGGATCGCCTGCGCGGCGCTGCTTGACGGCATCGAGCGCGCCGACTCGATCACCATCGATGCCCACAAATGGTTCGCGACCACCATGGGATGCGCCATGTTCTTGTCACGCCGCGGCCGACCTGCTTGTCCGAAGCATTTCATGCCTCGACGAGCTTCATGCCGTCGAGCATTTCGGCGCTCGATCCCTACCTTGAACAGCGTGCAATGGTCGCGCCGTTTCATGGGGTTGCGCCTGTTCCTGGCGCTGGCGGCCGCCGGTTGGGAGGGCCTTGGCGCGCATGTCGAGCGCGGCGTCGAGGTGATCGAGCGCGTCAAGGAGCGGCTGGTTGCACTCGGCTGGCGCATCGCCAATGATTCACCGCTCGCGGTGCTGGACGCCGATTCCGCCGGCCGCAATGGGCGACGTGCGAGCCCTGGTGCGGCGGGTGGTGGCCTCCGGACGGGCCTGGGTGGCGCCGACCACCTTCGAAGGTCGCGAGGTGGTGCGGATCTGCGCGACCAACGGCGAAACCGCCATGGCCGACGTGGACGCGCTGATCGCGGCGCTCAACGAGCGCCCCTTAAGCGCGTTTGAGCTCCTTTAAGCGCGCTGCGCCAAGGTGCGCTCCACCAGGCTCTCGATGGAGCGCAGCGAATGGAAATTCTCCGGTGTGATATCCGCCTTGCGCAATGGCGATGTCGAACTCCAGCTCGACGGCCAGCATGAGATTCACCATTTTCAACGAGCTGATGCCAAGATCGCTCAGTTGAGCGTCCAGCGGAAACGGGGCGGGCATACCGCGCTCTGGCCCCAAGAACGGCTTTAACCAGCGCGATCAGCCGCTCGCTCACCCCCTCATTGACGTCTGCGGATCCACTCGATGCGTCTCCTCAAAAAAAACAGGGCCGATAATACCGTGTAGCGCAGGATACGGAATACGATGCGGGTTTTACATATGTTTCGAAAACTGAGCCGAGCATCACTAAGTGACAAATATTTTCGCCGCGGCGTTATTGTCGAGTGCGGCCATCCCCGCATAATCCGCCGATTACAGGGCCGTAGGGCTGGTTTCAGAATGGCAATCGAGACACACCGAATACCGGGTTCCCGCACTCCAAGCGCGCGGCAGAGCGACTTGACGGCGCGTGCCCGCGCAGCCGCCGACGTGGCCAGCGCCAACGCGGCCGCGGTCGACGCCGAGGCGCGCTTTCCCAGCGAGGCGTTCGCGGAACTGCGCAAGCAGCGGCTGCTCGGCATCCAGGTTCCGCAGCCTCTGGGCGGTGAAGGCGCCACGATCGCGCGAAATTGCCGACGTGTGCTACATCCTCGGCCAGTCCTGTTCCTCCACCGGCGCTGATTTACGCGATGCACCAGATCAAGATGGCGTGCATCGTGCGCCACTTCAAGAACAATGCCGCTCATGAGCGCATTCTGCGCCGCATCGTCGCCGAGCAATTGCTCCTGGCCTCATCGACCACCGAAGGCCAGGCTGGCGGCAACGTTCGTTCCAGCGAGGCAGCGGTCGAGCACGACGGCGAACAGGTCACCCTCGAACGCAAGGCGACGGTCATTTCCTATGCCGTGGAAGCGGACGGCATCGTCACCACCGCGCGCCGTGCCGCCGATGCCGCGGGCAACGATCAGGTACTGCTGGTGCTGTTGAAGTCCGACTATACCCTGGAGCGATTGCAGGTATGGGACACCCTGGGCATGCGCGGCACGCATAGCGAAGGCTTCACGCTGCGCGCGCGCGCCGCGGCCGCACAAATCCTGCCCGAACCCTACGAGCGAATTCACGCCCAGACCATGGTGCCGTTTCGCGCACATACTGTGGGGCTCGGTGTGGGCGGGAATCGCCGCCGCCGCGGCCTCCAAGGCGCAGGCTTTCGTGCGTCACGTGGTGCGGCAATCGAACGGCCAAACACCGCCCGGCGCCGCGCATTTCACCCAGGCGGTATCGACGTTGCGCACGCTGCGCGGCGTGCTCGCGGCCAGCCTGCGCAGCTATGAAGCGATCATGTCGGATGAGAAGGCGATCTCGTCCTTGGAATTTCAGGCGATGATTACCCTGACCAAGGTGCAGGTGTCGGAGCTCGCGGTGACCACGGTGCTCAGTTCGCTGCGCGCCTGCGGCTTATCCGGATATCGCAACGACACCGAATTCACCATCGGCCGCTTGCTGCGCGACGTGCTGTCCGCGCCGCATCATGATCAGCAACGACCGCATCTTGACCAATCTCGCAACGACCTCATTGATGACGCCGCTGCCGAGCTCGATCAGCGGTTGAAGCCTATGTCGCCCGATAGCGCCTCCGCAGTACCCGCTCGCGCATCTCGCCGATCAGCTGCTTCAGGCCCATGGGAGTCGACGGCGTTTATGCACGCACCGCGCTGTATGTGGATCTGGTTGAACGGCTCGAAAAGTACATCACCCGGCAGCGCGACCCGCAGGCGGAAATCATGCGCTTCCCGCCGGTGATGAGCCGAACGCAGCTGGAGAAATCCGGGTATCTCAAAGAGCTTCCCCAATTTGCTGGGTTGCGTATGCGCCCTGCACGGCTCTGAAAGCCTCGATCCGCTCGGCGGTGGAACGCTACGACAACGGCGGCGATTGGACCACCTCGCTGAGCTCCTCGGATCTGGTGCTGTCGCCCGCCGCTTGCTATCCCGTGTATCCGATCGCCGCGGCGCGCGGCCAGCTGCCGCGCGGCGGGCTGCAGTTCGATATCGAGGCCGATGTGTTCCGGCATGAGCCATCGCTCAGCCTCGATCGGCTGCAATCGTTCCGTATGCGTGAATTCGTGAGAATCGGCTCGCCGGACGAAATCGTCGAGTTTCGCGAAAAATGGATGGCCAAGGCGCCGGTACTGGCCGCCGAGCTGGGATTGCCGCACAGCATCGACGTGGCGAACGATCCATTCTTCGGTCGCGTGGGCCAAGTGATGGCGGTCAGTCAGCGCCAGCAGGCCCTGAAGTTCGAATTGTTGATTCCCTACTATCCGAGCGCATCGCCCACCGCGTGCATGAGCTTCAACTATCACCGCGAGCACTTCGGCCAGGTGTGGGGCATCCGTGACGACAACGGCGAGTTGGCTCATACCAGCTGCGTCGCGTTCGGCATCGATCGCCTGGCGGTGGCGTTGTTCGCCAATCACGGCCTGGATCTCAAAACCTGGCCGGCGGCGGCTCGGCAGGCGCTGGCTCTGTAGGCGCCTGTCAGGCTCCTAAGCATTCCGCGCGCGGATGCCACTCGACCCACGCGTCAAGCGCTTTTTGGATCTCCTCGCCGCGGGCAATCCGCCCGATGCGCGCAGCGCCACGGTCGAGGAACGCCGCAAGGGCCTCGTCGTCCTTGATGGAATTCGCCGGGCCGCCCCGCGCACTCGAACGAGTGGAGGATCGGACGCTGCCGGGCGCCGGACGGCGCGCTGCGCGTCAGGCTCTATTCGCCCTCGAAGGCCGAGATGCTTCCCGGGCTCATCTATTTTCACGGCGGCGGCTTGGTTGCGGGCACCCTGGAAACCCACGACGGCATCGGCCGCGCGCTCAGCCTCTGCGGCGGCGTGCGCGTGGTGTCGGTGGACTATCGCTTGGCTCCCGAGCACCGCTTTCCCGCAGCGCTTGAGGACGCGAAAGCGGCGCTAGGCCATATCAGCGGGCACGCCGCGGATTTCGGAATCGACCCGAAGCGCCTCGGCATTTGCGGAGATTCCGCCGGCGCCACATTGGCCGCGGCGACTTGCCGGTGGGCGACTCAAACCGGCGGTTCACAACTCATCCTGCAGCTACTGCTCTGTCCGATACTCGACTACAGCCGAGTAACGGCGTCGAAGCGCGAATTATCGAGCGGCTATCTGGTCGACCAGGCCACCCTCGACCACGACTTGATGTACTACCTGCCGCCGGGCACGGCGCCGTCCAATCCGTTGGTATCGCCGCTGCGGGCGACGGACCTGTCCGGTATGCCGCGGACGCTGATACATACCGCAGAATTTGATCCATTGCGCGATGAGGGACGAAATTATTTCGAGCGCCTGACCCAAGCCGGCAATGAAGTGTCCTACACTTGCCATCCAGGTATGATTCATCTTTTCTATGGTTTGGGAGCCGTCATACCCTATGCGCGCACGGCATTCGAGCAGATTGGCGCCGAGATTCGCGCAGCGCTGGCCTAGGCAGCCTGGCAAAATACCCGGACCACGCCTTCAGGGAGATATAACGTGTCCGAGCGCATCGTCGCGGAACGAATAATTCAGCAGCTTCACGCGGCGCGCGTCGGGGGCGATCTCGCCGGCATGTGCCGCGTTTTTGCCGACGTGGGCCGGTACGAAATTCTCGGTGCAAGCGCCGATAAGCCGATTGCCATTCGCGCCCAGACTCTCGCGGAGTTTCGGCCCTGGCTCTCCATGATGGTCAAGGTGTTCCGGCTCAACAATTATCAGCTCTTGAGCCTGACGGTCGAAATGCCGCGCGCGGTCGCGCATTGGCGCGCCGATATTTTTTCCAAAGTCACGGGCGCGACGGTTCCCACCGAACTGGCCGATGTGGTCGAGATCAAAGCCGAGCGAATCGCCACTTATTCTGAATTCTTCGCGCCGCGCTGAGCGCAGCGATTCAAGGTGTCCCAGGAACCGCAGTGGCTCAAGATCGCACGCGAGATACGGGCCATCGCTCAGACCGGACTCGCCTTTACCGCGGACGGATTTGACCGTCAGCGCTACCAACGGCTGCGCGAATTGGCGGCCCTGCTGCTGGCGCAAGGTTCAGCCGCCGCGCATGACTCCATCCTCGAACTGCTACGCCAGGAAAAAGGCTACGCGACGCCGAAGGTGGATGTTCGCGGCGCGGCCTTTGCAGACGGGCGCGTGTTGATGGTGCGCGAGATCAGCGACGGCCAGTGGACCCTGCCGGGCGGTTGGGCCGACGTCAATCAATCGGCGGGTGAATGCGTCGTGCGCGAGATTGCCGAGGAATCGGGGTTCAAGGCCCGCGCCCTGAAGCTCGCCGCGGTCTACGACTACCAAAAAAGAAATCCGCCCCGCCACATCGACTCGATCTACAAAATGTTCTTCATCTGCGAGATCGTGGGTGGCGCGGCGTGCGCCAGCGACGAGACCAGCGAAGTGGCCTTCTTCGCGCGCCATGAGCTGCCGCCGCTGTCGCTGGGCCGAACCACGGCGCAGCAGATCGACAGGATGTTCCAACATCGCGAACATATGGAGCTCGAGACGGACTTCGATTGAGGCTATGCCGGCCTGCGTTTCGGCTACAGCGCGGCGGCGCGCATCTGCGCCGCGGTTCGAGCGTCGCCGATGCGTTCGGCCGCTTCCGCCCCGCCTAGCAACGAGCCGCGCCTGCCGGGAGCCAGCGCCAACGCGGCGCGGAATTCCCGCAACGCTTGCTGCGGTTGATTTTGCTGCAGCAGCAGTTCGCCGAGTTGCTCGCGCGCCGGAACGATGGGCCCCGGCGTCACCGGCAACTTTTCAACCGCGTCTTCTTCATCCGCCGCTTGCCGCAGCAATCGCGCCGATTCCGCGGCGCCCGCCGTGGCCGCCGCCAGCCGCCACGCTTTCGCTTCCTTCTCGAGGACGTCCACCTGGGTCGCCCAGTACGCATTTCCGGCAGCCCGCAGCTGTTCCTTGCACGACTCAAGTTGCGCAATGTCGCTGTCCGCGGCCTGCGGCCGGCCGCTGCGCGCGTTGGCCATCGCACGCGCCCAGAACACGATGGCGCCGATATGGGGCGCCGCGCCCGGCAGCGTCTGCAGATCGGCGGCGGCGCGCCACATATGACGCTCAATTGCGAGTCGAACCGGCATGGCCGTAGCGGCATAGCCGGCCTTGAAATCGCCGTCCACTGCCGCCGCCGCATCCGTGGCGCGTAAATTCGCGACTACCTGCTCAGCGTCGCTATTCCGCCCCCGCTGCAGATAGGCATAGGTCAGATAATCCATCGCGTGCAGCTCTTCACCTCGATCGCCCTGATCGTGTGCGGCCGCTCGCGCCAATCTGTTGGATGCGATGGAATCGTCCCAAAGGCCGAGTCTGGTAAATATGTGCGAGGGCATATGCAGGGCATGGGGCGCGGAAGGCGCGATCTTCGAATAGGCGCGCGCCGCCGCAAGACCGCGCGGCGCGAGCTCCGCGCTGTCGTAGGCGTGAATCAAGTAATGCGCCGCACCCGGATGATCGGGTTGAGAGCGGTAAATCGGCTCCAGCAGCGCCGCTGCGCGCTTTTGATTGGCGTGGTTGGGGTCCTCGGGCGGCGCGATCGCGATCAGCGACAAGGCATAGAAGGCTTGCGCTTCGGGGTCGTGTGGATTGCCGCTCGCAACCTCGCCCATGGCGTCGCTATAGGCTTTGGCGCGCAACGGCGGCGGCTCATCGATGTCTCGATAGTAGGCGGCGGCTGCCGCAATGAACTGCCGCTCGCGCGGCGTTCCGCGACTCATTGCGAGCGCCTGCGCCTGTTCGATTTCGAGTTGACCGTCGCGCAGTTCCGTCCGGCTCGGTGAACTCCAGAGCGGGTGATAGTGCGACATGGCGATGCCCCAATGGGCCATGGCGCAGCCGGGATCCAGCGCAGCGACTTTTCGGAATGATTGTTCCGAGGCCGCATAGGCAAAGGAATGCAGCAGCGCGACGGATCGCTCGAAATCGCGCGCGACGCTCGCTGAGCAGGATGTCGGGAACGAGACCTTTCCCAACTTCTCCGGCGGCGGATGGGAATGGGATTCCTGCGACAGGACCGGGAGCGTCCATACCAGGCAAATTCCGGCCCAAGCCGTTATTTTTGTCACGCGCCAACCCCTACAACTGATGGGATCGAGTCTGCGCGCAAGCGCGGCGGCCTCGCAACTAGGCGTAGGTGGTCAGCGTTGGGTCAGGATGCGTGTCCAAATGCGGCAAGCCGTTGAAGCTGACCAGGTTATGCCGCCGCGGCGTCGCGGCGAACTCGGTGAGCGCGCTGTTGCGGATTCTCAGATTCAATTCGACGGCGGTCGCGGGCGGCGCGTTGAGCGCGGCTGCGACGATGGCCGCAATGGGGCCGCCGGAACTGACGATGAGCACATTGCCGTCGGGAAAACGCTGGCGCGCTTCAACCAGCGCCGCGACGGCACTGTCCTGAAATGCCTGCCAGGCAGGCATGCCCTCAGGCTGCGTGCGGGCCTCGGCCCACGCCAGCAAGGCTTCTCGCAGAACACGAAAGTGCTCGCGCACCACGAGCGGATCGCGCCGCGCCGCAGCCAATGCGGGCGCCGGGAAGGTTCCCGTCAGGGCCATCATGATGGCCTCGGGCTTGTACTCGTCGAGGCCGGGAAACGTTTCCTGCGGAGGCGAGGCGCCGAGCTCGACATGGCCATCGAAAATGCCCTGCGCCGTCTCGGTCTGACGCCGCAGCGTACCGGTGAATACCGCATCAAATCGAATCTGGCGCCGGCCGAAATAGCTGCCTAGAAGGCGTGCCTGCGTAAAACCCAAATCGGTGAGGCGGTCGTAATGATCGGTGCCAAAGGCCGCTTGCCCGTGGCGTACGAGATAAATAGTTCCCACGCGCTTGAACTTAAGAGGTGAGCGAGGCGATCGGCGTCATCAAGATACTGTAGCATCCGCGGTATTCCGACTCCACGGCAAATCCAAGGCGACGATCAGACCTCCGCCCTGGCGATTGGCCAACTGAATGCGGCCGCCATGCGCTTCAGCGATTTCGCGCGCGAGCGCCAAGCCCAATCCGGTGCCGCTGCGCTTGGTGGAATAAAAGGGCAACAGCGCCTGTGCCAGGACCGTCTGGCTCATTCCGGATCCTCTGTCGCGCACCTCGATGCGTTGATCCGCACCGGCACAGACAATGGCGAGTTCCACCTGCGCCGCCGCGCCGCCCGCTTCGTGTGCGTTCTTCAGCATATTGATCAGCGCCTGTTCCACTTGCACGCGATCGAACCAACCCGGCAGCTCAGGCAGCGGTTCGATGCAGGTAAAAGGCTGCTGGCGCCGAAGGTCCGCGACGAACTGTTGCCATGTTACCGATTCGGGTCGGGGCGCGGGCAATTTGGCAAACGCGGCATAGCCGCTGACGAATTGGTGCAGGTGCTCGGCGCGTTCCGCAATCGCCGAAAAGACGGTCGGCAGCGCCGCGTAATCTGCGCGCCGCGCAATTTCGGCGCCGGAATGTGCGAGCGAGGACAGGGGGCCCAAGGAATTGTTGAGCTCATGGCTGAGTACCCGGATCAGCTTCTTCCAGGTCGAAACTTCCTGGCGCGAGAGTTCGCGCGTCAGGCGCTTGAGCAAGTACAGCCTGAAGGTGCGCCCCTGCAGGATAAAGGCGCGCTGCGACAGATGAAATGTCTCTTCGACCCCATCGATTTCGGTGGAAAACAGATTGTCGCCCTGCTCTGCCGCCGCCGCTTGCAATGCCGCCGGAGCCTGCGCGAGGGCGTCGTGGAATCGCAGGCCCTGCAGGCTGCGCCCGCCGCTCAACAGGTGCCGCGACGCGATGTTCGCGTAGGCGACGCGATCGTTCGCGTCGACCAACACCAACGCAACCGGCGAATTCTGCATGACGGTGTCAAGCAGCAATTCTCGCTGCACCAGATGCGCGCGCTGCTCGCGCAGGGCCGCCGCCAGTTCATTGTGCGCCGTCATCAGTTCGCCGAGCTCATCGTCGCGATCGGCGACCAGCGACAAGCTGAAATCGCCCTCGCGGTAGCTGGCCACCGTGCCCGACAGCGCGCGCAGCATCTGCTGGATCGGCCGCATGATGCGCGATGACAGCCACAGCAGCGGCAGCAGCGATGCCGCAACGATCAATAGCCAACTGAACAGAGGATTGCCGAACCAGCGTGCCGCCCAGGCACTGACCGCCGCGGTGAGCGCGACAATGACGATCAAAAGCAGCGCGAGCTTGGTCTTGAGGCTCAAGGGCGAGGCTCAGGCGCCGCTAGGCGGGCGCAGATTGAACCGCTCCATTCGGCGGTATAAAGCCTGACGCGACAGCCCCAGATTCTGTGCCGCCCGGCTGATGTTGCCGCCGGCCTCCCTTAAACTCGCCTCCAAGACTTCCTTGCTCAAATTCTCGCTTTCCCGCGGCGGAGCGCGAGCCGCGGCGGGCAGATTCAAATCAGCGGCCGCCACGATGCGCTCGCGCGCCAGCAGCTTGGCGCGCTCGATGGAATTGCGCAGCTCGCGCACATTGCCGGGCCAATCGTGAGCCTGCAGTGCCGCCGCAGCATCTTCGCTCAATTGCATTCCCTCGCCGAGAAAATGCCGCGCCAGCGGCAGGATATCCGCCGGCCGGTCCGCCAGCGGCGGGACGGCGATGTCAATCACATTCAGCCGGTAATACAGGTCTTCGCGAAAACGCCCTTCGCGGATCAGCGCCGGCAAATCCGCATTCGTCGCACTCAGGATGCGAACTTGCGCGGTGCGCGTCTTGCTCGAGCCCAGCATCTCGAATTGACCGGTCTCGAGCACGCGCAGCAGTTTGACTTGTCCGGCGAGCGGCAAATCGCCGATCTCGTCCAGGAACAAGGTGCCGCCATTCGCCGCCTCGAAGCGCCCGGTGCGCGCGCGCGTGGCGCCGGTATAGGCTCCCGCCTCGGCGCCGAACAATTCGGCCTCGATCAACTCGGCGGGAATGGCGCCGCAGTTGACCGCGACAAAGGGACCGGCGCGCAGCGCGGAGTTGGCGTGCACGATCTGCGCAATGCGCTCCTTACCCGCGCCGTTCGGGCCGCTGATGAGCACGCGGACATCGGCGCGCGCCACGCGGCAGGCCAGTTCGACCACCCGCTCCATCGCATCCGAGGCGAACACAATATCGCAAAGATCGTATTGCTCCGCCAAGCGCTCGCGCCGACGGCGCTGTTCCTCCTGCAGGCGCAGCCGCTCGCGCGTCGTCTCGGCCAGCTCCAGCAGATTCTCCACCGTCGCCAACAGCTTGTCATTGTCCCAGGGCTTGCCGATGTAATCCGCCGCGCCCGCCTTGACGAGCTGCACCGCGGCCTCCAGATGGGTCCATGCCGTGAGCAGCACCACCGGCAGATCGGGCTGCACCGCGCGCAGCGCACGAAACAGTGCCGCGCCCTCTTCACCCGAGGTTGTATCGGCGCTGAAGTTCATGTCGGCGATCACGAGATCAACGCGCTCCTGCGCCAGCGCGGCGAGCCCTTTCTGCGGGGTGAGAGCGGTCAGCGTGCGGATGTCATGCAAGCCGAACAACAGGATGAGCGCCTGGGCGACCGCCGGATTGTCATCAATAACGAGTACCGTACGCATGCGGACATGTTAACGGGTGCGGCGCGGAATCACACCCTGACAGCGGTTAACCGCCGCGAGTCGCCAAGGCGGGGGGAATGGCAGCCGCGCGCAACGCCGGCCACAGCACGGCGAATTGGCCCAGCAGCAGAATGATGACGGCGCCGATGATGGCGCGGCTGTTGTCCATGCGTACCATTTCAAAACTGCGCACCATCCATAAGTTCAGGGCGATGGCGAAGGCGATGCCGACCGCGGCACCCGCCGCGGCGATCATGAAATTCTCGGTTTGAAAATAACGCACGATGGCCTGCCGCGTGGCGCCCAAGGCGCGCCGAATGCCGATTTGCCGGCGCCGCTGCGCCACCCAATAGCTCGTCAGACCAATGATCCCGAACGCCGTCACGATGAGCAGCGCCGCGCAGATGCAGGTCAGCAGCACGATGAGGCCGTGATCGCCGCGATACGCATCGGCGCGTACCTGCAGCATCGACTTGCCGTGCAGAATACGATTCTCATCCAGCGCATACAGTTTGCTCTCGGCCGCCTTCATGACCGCATCGAGCTGTCCTGGCTGCACGCGGACCATGTAGTTGTTGGTCTCGCCGATCAGATGATAGGGGGCGAGCACCGAAAACTCTTCGTACGGGACAAACATACCGGTGGCCGCCGTCATCGGGCCCTGCAGCCGGTCGACGATGCCGATGATCGGTGCGGGTTTATCGCTGTCGAAGATGATCATCTTGCCGAGCGCGTTCTCGTTCGGAAAAACCTTCTCAGCCAACATTTTGGTGACAATGAGGCCGCTGTACGGCGGATCGCCCGGCGGCCTCTTGGTCTCGATTTCGGTCGCGGTATAGTTGCGGCCGGCGATGAGCTTGAGACCCATGGTATTCAAAGCGTGTTCATCGCCCATGTAGTTCGCCGTGACCGCGGTTGGCGTCTTTTGATCGGGGGTCAAGGTGACGGTGTCGATCCAGCCGCCGCCTTGCATGGGATACATATTCGTGGTGAAGGCGTCGACTACTCCCGGCAGCCCACGCAGCGCGGTGACATCCGCTGAGTCGCGCGCCGCGCTGTCGCTCTGATGATCGACGCTCTCGGACGTGATGATGAAGATATTTTTTTCATCGAGACCCGATGGACGGCTGCTCCATGCCGTACGCTGCTCGACCAGCGTGATGGCATTGGCCAGAAACGCCAGCGTCACCGCCATTTGCGTGGCGATGAGCAACGCGCCGAATTTATTGCGGCGCATCGCCGACAGTATGGGACGCAATTCCATTTCAGTTCTCCTACTGAGCCTTGAGCTGCCAGGCAGGCTGCACGTGCGCAGCCCGCCAGGTCGGATACAGTCCGGCCAGCAGCGTTGCGCCTACCGCGAGCAGCACCGCGATGGCCGTGTCGGTCAAATCCAGGTGCGCAAGGGCGACGAAGTTTTTGGCCAGCAGCGAGCGCGCCGCCATCAGCCCCAGCGCCGTCAACCCGAGACCCAATATTCCGCCGGCGAGCCCGACCACGCCGGTCTCGACCAGGCACTGCGCGAAGATCGCGGCGCGGCTGGCACCGAGCGCGCGGCGCACACCGATGTCCCCCACGCGGCCCATGATTTTCGCGAGCATCAGTCCCATGGCGTTCATCAGGCATACCAGCAAGAATCCGAACGACACCAAAATCAGGATGCGCACCTCGTTGGGAACGATGTGCCGGTAGCGCAGCCATTCGGTGACATTGCGCAATTGGGTGTGCGGCGGCCAATGAAATCGTCCCAATCGTTGCTGTTCCGCCGCGTAATTGTTCAAGTATGCCCGGTACCTCGCCGCATCCGCGGCGCGTCGGCAATTCGACCCAGAACTGTAGCCATACGCATTCGGATCGCAACAGCACGTCATAGGCCGTCCCGCCCTCACCATTGCATTTGATGCTGCCCAAGACTTTCATTTGCTTGTCGATGGCGCGCGTGTAGGGCATGAAGATCTCATCGCTCCTGCCGAACGGCTGAACCTGCACATCGTAGAAGCGCGGCAGGAGCTGCCAGTCGTCCAGCACGCCGATCACGGTATAGGGTTCGCTGTCCAGACGCACCGTCTTGCCCACGCTGTTCTGGCCGCCGAATAGGCGATCGTTCATCGCGCTCGTCAACACCACCACCGCGGCGCGATTTGCATCATCCGCCGCGGACCAGGCGCGCCCATATTTGAAGGGAGCGTCGAACATCGGGAAGAAGTCGGTATAGGTGGTTCGCACGTTGGCTTTGAACGGCTTTTGCCGCGGATCGTCAGGGCGTACGGACAGCAAGGTCGCGAACATGGCGGCTTGACGTTTTGCCGCGTGCGCCTGCATGAACGCCGAGACGTCGATGTAGCTCAGCAGGTCTGGGAGACCGTCGGGGGAATCCTGAGGAGGCCTCTCCGGCGACCAGTTATCGATCTGCGGCGTATAAAGCTCGCTCGACTTCTGCGGAATCGGATCCCCGGACATGGCGCGAAATACGGTCAGCGACGTCATGCACGCGCCGATGCCGACCGCAATCGCCGCGATCATCAGGCCCGTCAAGACCATATTGCGCCGCAGGCTGCGAATCCCCAGTCGAAAATAGTAGCGAAACATCTTAAGCGCGCCGTAAGCCTAGGCTGCGCGCGTTGCCAATGCCGGCGGAATGGACGCCGCCTTCAACGCCGGCCACAGCACCGCCGCTTGCCCAGCAGCAGCACGACGACCGCGCCGACCAGATGCGTAGCCGGTATTCAGGCGCTCCATGGCAAAGGCACTCACCATCCAGAGATTCAGCGACACCGCCAAGGCCGACGCCCGATCGCAGCGCCCGCGCCGGCGATCAATAAATTCTCCGTCTGGAAGTAGTGGATGATGGCATTGCGCGTCGCACCCAGCGCGCGGCGGATGCCGATCTGGCGCCGGCGCTGCGCCACCCAATAGCTGGTGAGTCCGACGATTCCGAACGCGGTGACAGCCAACAGCGCCGCGCACACCACCCCCAGGATCACCACCAGACCGCGGTCGTCCTTGTAGATCTCCCTGCGCAGAGCCGTCATGCGGCCGCGTCTTCCCGATGACCCGCGCACGGCTGATGTCGAAAAGCTTCTTCGGCGCCGCCTGGATCACCGCCGCAGCCTGGCCGGGCTGCGCGCGCACGACGTACAGAACCGGATACGGGACCACGAGGTGAAAGGGCACGATGAAAGAATTGTCGTTGAAGCTGCTGCCCCATCCGCCCGCCGATACCCACGGCACTTGCAATCGATCGATCACTGCCGACGATGGGCACTTGGCCTTTCGAAAAATCGTCGTAGATGCACTGACCCACCGCATTCGCGCTGGGAAACAGCTTGTCGGCCAGCCCCGCGTGATGATGACTGCCGCGGGCGGCGCCTGAAGTCGGTGTAGCCGACCTTTCCGTGACTTCGGCGGAGATTGAAATTGCGGCCGGCGATCAGCTTAAGTCCCAGGGCGTGCAGACGCATGTTCGTCGCCAAAGTACAAGGCGGCCGTGCCGAGGCGTTCTTCTGGTCCGGATTCAGACTGATGCCCTCGGTCGAGCCGCCGTCGCTCAAGGGATAGGAATTGGTCGCAAACGCATCCTCAACGCCCGGCAAGGAGCGCAGCGCCGCAAGATCGCCCTGCAGCCGGGCCGCCATGATCGGGCGGATTACCGACCCATTGATTGTCGATGACGATGACATTGGCCTCGTCGTCATGCCGGTCGGCCGTTGGCTCAGGGCAACCCGCTGTTCGATGATGAACAAGCGCATTGCAGAGGATCGCCAGCGTGATCGCCATTTGCACGGCAATCAGGATCGCGCCGACCTTGTTGCGGCGCATGGCTGAAAGGATGGGACGAATTCCATGGTATGCCTCCTACTGAGCCTTGAGTTGCCAGGCCGGTTGAACTTGTGCGGCGCGCCAGGTGGGATACAGCCCGGCCAGCGTGGTCGCCAACACCGCCAGGGTCACGGCGATGGCGATGTCCGCGGGACTGAAGTGCGTCAGGCGGGTCGACTTGCTCGGACAGCAGCGAGCGCAGGCCCATGAGTCCCAACGCCGTGAGCGCCAGCCCCAGCAGGCCGCCCGCCAGGCCGACCACGCCCGCCTCGATCAGGCACTGGCCGAAAATGGCGCCGCGACTGGCGCCGAGCGCGCGCCGCACGCCGATGTCGCCGGCGCGCCCCATGATTTTCGCCAGCATCAAGCCCATGGCATTGAGCAGGCACACCAACAGAAAGCTGAACGACACCAGCACCAGAATTCGCACTTCGTCGGTGACGGCGTGCTGATAGACCAGCCACTCGCGTACATCGCGTATCCGCGTGTGCGGCGGCCAGTGAAAGCGCCCGGAACGCTGCTGCTCCGCCGCGTAGTTGTTCAGGAAGGCGCGATAGCGCTCGCACGTCCGCCGCGGCTGGGCAACTCCGCCCAGAACTGGATCCAGATGCATTCGGAATGCAGGTGGCCTTCCCAGCCGGGCTGCCATGGCATCGCCGGCGCAATTGTTGTTGCCCCAACTCGCATTTGGCCGTCGATGGCGCGCGTGAAGGGAATAAAAAGCTGCTTCGCCCTCGCCGTATTGATCGTTGTTGAGATCGTAGAATTGCGGCGTCGGCTCCCAGCGGTCCAAGACGCCGACCACCCGGATATTCGTGACCGTCGAGATTGATGCGTCTTGCCGACGGAATTGGCGCCGCCGAATACCTTGTCGTTGAGTTGTTGCGTAATCACGACGACATCGGCGTGATCGTCGTCGTCAGCCGCGTCCACGGGCCGCCCGCCAGAAACGGCGTCATGGAACATCTTGAAGAAATCCGTATAGGTCGCGCGAATCTGCACTTGAAACGGCCGCAGGTCGGGATTCGCAGGGGTCAGGGCCGCACCCGTCTCGTACATCGCGGCTCTGCCGGTGGGCCGCGTGCGCGTTCATCAGCCCGACCGCGTCGATATAGCTGATCTGATCCTGAAAGCGCTCCTTATCGCCGGGTACGATGCCTTTGGCTTCGGGACCCCAATTATCGATCTGCACGCGCGAACAGCTGACGCGGATTTCTGCGGGATGGGGTCGCTGTCCATGGCCCGAAAGACGGTCAGCGTCGTCATGGAAGCGCCGATGCCGACGCCGATGGCGGCAATCATCAGCACGGTGAGCACGATGTTGCGCTTGAGGCTGCGCAGCGCGAGGCCGAGATAGTAGTTGAACATGGTGGCCTCCTTAAGGGTTGGCGTTCGCGGTGGCGACCAAGCGGCGGCTGGGCCGCCAGATCGACCACCTGGCCGTCGACGATATGCACCTCGCGCTGCGCGCGCACCGCAAGTTCCGGATCATGCGTCACCATCACGATGGTCGCGCCGTCGCGATGCAGCTCCTCGAGCAGATCCATGACGCCGCGCGCCATCTGCGTATCGAGATTGCCGGTCGGTTCATCCGCCAGCAGCAGCCGCGGCGAGCCCGCCAGCGCGCGCGCGATGGCGACGCGCTGCTGCTGGCCGCCCGACAGTTCCGCCGGGTAGTGCCGCGCGCGCGCCGACAGGCCGACGCGCCCAGCGACTCCTGGATGCGGCGGCGTCTTTCGGCGGCGTTGAAGCCGCGATAGCGCAGCGGCACATCGATGTTGTCCTGCACGTTCAGGTCGGCGATCAGATTGAAGGCCTGAAAGATGAAGCCGATCTTCTCATTGCGCAGCCGCGAGCGCTGGTTGTCGTTCAGGCCGCGCACATTGGCGCCATCCAGCTGGTACTCGCCGCCGCTGAACTCCTCGAGCAGCCCCGCGATGGTCAGGAAAGTGGTCTTGCCCGAGCCCGAGGCCCGGTGACCGCGACGAACTCGCCCTCGCGCACGTGGATCGAGAAGTCCCGCAGCGCGTAAGGTCTCGACGACTTCGGTGCGATAGGCTTTGGAGAGGTGGGTCATTTTCAGCATGGTGTGGTCTCACGGGCTGGTTGTTCAATGCAGTGACTGAGGATGACGCGCTGCGCGCCGTTGAAAGCATCGGTGCCGGAGATGACGACCTGATCGCCGACGGCCAGGCCGTCGAGGATCTCCGACCTTGGCGATGCTGGCGGCGCCCAAGCGCACCGGCCGTGCGCTCGGCGATGTTGCCGTGAACCACGTAGGCGAAACCGCCGCCTTCCTGATCCACGAAGGAGCCGCGATCGACCATCAGCACGTTGTCGCGCCGGTCGATGAAAATGCGCACCGACAGGCGCTGGCTTTGGCGCAGGCCTGCCGGCTTCTCCGCGCCGAAGCGCAGCCGGGCCGTAACTTGACCGGCGACGACTTCGGGCGACACGCCGCTGACCACGCCCTGCCAGTGATGGCCGCCGCCTTCCAAGTCGGCGGTCATGCCGGGACGCAGATCGCGCGCCAGACTCTCGGTAACCTTGATCTCGACTTCGAGCGCCGACAGATCGACAACCGTCAGCAACGGCGCGTCCTTGGCGACGCTGGCGCGATCGGCGACTTGCACCTGGCCCACTTGGCCGTCGACCGGCGACTTGACATTCAAGCCGTCAACCTGACGCTGCAGATCGCTCACCATGAATTGCTGCCGATCGAACAGCGCCTTCTTGCTGTCGACATCGAAGCGATTTTGCTTCGGCTGCTCATCGTAGTTGCTTTTCGCTTGCTGGAGGGCGAACTGCGCTTTCTCCAAAGCGTCCTCCGCCCTGAGCGCCTGCAACTCCGAATAGGAGCCCTGTTCGTAAGCCTTGCGGCTTCGGTCGCGTTCGCGCTGCGCCGTCTTTTGATCGACCTCGGCTTGATTATAGGCGTCGCGCAGCTGCGAAAGCGTATGCTCCGCGTTGAGGATCGCCCGCTGCCAATCGAGGCGCAGACTCGCCAGGGTGGCCTCTTCCTGCGAGAGCTTCGCGGTCAAGTCCGGGCTGTCGACAACCGCGAGCACCTGACCTTTGGTGACCGTGTCGCCGGCGTGGACCTTGAGCGTGACGGTCCCCAGGGCGTTGGCGTAGAGAGTCGGGCTGACCGCGGCCACCACTTGGCCGTCGGCGGAAATGTCGCGGATGAAATTGCCGCGCTCCACCGTCGCAATCGACACCCGCGAGCGGTCAACGGAAACTCCGGCGCCGGAATAGTGCGTCAGGAGCACGAGCAACGCAATGATCAGGACGCCTGCGATCGCGCCGGCCACAATCAGCTTGCGGTGACGCTTGAGGGGATTTTTCGGTTCGATCACGCGATCCTGCGCGGATGTATCGCGAAGCATGATGGGTTCCTTGGGGAGCAATCGCATGCTCACGCGGCTTTCTCGATGAGAAGGTTGTCGATGGCAACAAGATCCTGCTCGGTCAATCGACCGGCTTGTTGCTTGAGGGTGAGCACATTGGTCAGGTAATCGTAGCGCGCCTGGGCGAAAGCGCGCCGCGCCGCGTAGTAGTTGTTCTGCGCATTCAACAGTTCGAATTCGGTGCCGGTACCGAATTCGACATTGCGCCGCATGGCCTCGACCGCGCGCTCGCCGGAGTCCACCGCGCGGCGCGCCGCGCCGATGCGCTGAATCCCGGTCACGATGCCGCGAAAGGCGGCGCGAGTCTGCGTCTCGGTATTGCGTTTGGAGGCTTCATAATTGGCTTCGGCTTGGCGAAACAGGGCGCGGGATTGGCGCACCGCCGATGCGATGGCGCCGCCGGAGAACAGCGGCCAGCTGAACGACACGCCGATGGTGTCCAGCGTTTGATTGCCGCCGAGCACCTCATCCTGCGTAATCTTGGATCCGGAGCCGGTCAGCGAGATTGTCGGCAAGCCGCGTCCGCGCTGCACCGAGATATCCCGCGAGGCCGCTTCCATGGAGAGCTGCGCGGTGCGCACGTCGAAGTTCTCCAGCCGTGCGGAGGCCACCCATTCATCCGCGGTGGCCGGGTCCGGCGAGAGCAAAGGAATGTCCTCGCGCAGGGGAGCGACGCCGTCGACGTGTTGGCCGACGATCTGGGTCAGCGCAAGATTTGCATCATCCAGCGCATTGCGCGCGTCGATGACGGGTTGTTCCGTCGCATCGTAATAAGCTTGTGCCTGGTCCACGTCGCTGCGCGGGCCGACGCCGGTCTGCTCACGCGACTTGGCTTGGTTGAGCAGCGTGCTGAAGGCTTTGCGCTCGGCAACGTTGGTGGCAAGCTGATCAGCGGCAGAGAGGATGCCGAAGTAGGCTTGCGCCACCCGCAGCAATAAACTCTGCTGAGCACCTTGGAAATTGGCCTCCGCCGCGGCGACCTGGAAATTCGCTTCCTTGAGCTGGCTGAATGACTGGAAACTCCACAGCGTTTGCGACAGGTTAAGGCCCAAGGTGTGTGCCGTGCCGTAACAGTGTTGCGTGCTCGCGGTGGAGCTGATCGCGCAATCGGCAGCCTGGCTGCCGAGCGCCGGCCCGCTATCGAATCCGGCCTTTTCCCGCGCGGCGGATGCGTTCGCAGCGACCTGCGGCAACCACTGCGCGATCGCCTGGGGACGTGCTTCAACCAACGCGTCGCGCTGGAAATGCGCGGCTTGCAGCGTGGTGTCCCGGGTCAGCGCAAGTTCGTAGAACTGCTTCAAATCATTGGCGGCCGCGACCCGGGCCGACAAGGCCAAGATGCCCAACAGGAATGCACCTCGATACATGCCCTAAGGCAAAGCAAGGCGCATGCCAGCGCTATAGCCAGCGCAAGCTATTGTTTATAGGAGTTTTATTTTTTTATTCATTGCGTACGGTGTCCGCGGACAGTGTCCGCGGACGGCGCCGGACAGTGCGCCGGCCGCGGGGAGCCTGCGTACAACGCGGCTCACGTTGAATAGTCAGAAGGCTGCTAGGCTATCGGTTGACATCGACGATCAGCCGGCCGCGGACCTGGCCCTCTAAAACCAAGGCGGCGCGCTCCAACGCCTGCGCCAGCGTGATCTCCTGCGCCAGCAGTTCGAGCTTATTGACCTCAAGATCCCGGCTCAATCGCCGCCAAGCTTCCACCCGGTCGGGACGTGGACGCATGACACTGTCAATGCCCGCCAAGGTGATGCCGCGCAATATGAACGGTGCGACCGAGGCCGGGAAATCCATGCCGCCGGCCAGGCCGCAAGCAGCGACTACACCGCCGTAACGCAGCGATGCACAGACGTTGGCCAACATGTGGCTGCCAACCACGTCGATCGCTGCGGCCCAACGCTCCTTGGCCAGCGGCTTGCCCGCTCCCGCATAGGCTGCGCGATCCAGTATCTCTGCGGCGCCCAACTGCTTCAGGAAATCCGATTCCGCCGGCCGGCCAGTCATCGCGGCGACCCTGAACCCAAGTTTGGACAGCAAGGCAACCGCAACGCTGCCCACCCCTCCGGCCGCGCCGGTCACCAGGATCTCGCCATCGCCGGGGGTGACGCCATGCCGCTCCAAGGCCATGACACTCAACATGGCCGTGTATCCGGCGGTACCCACGGCCATCGCCTGGCGCGCCGTAAGCGCTCCTGGCAGCGGAATCAGCCAGTCTGCCTTGACGCGCGCGCGCTGCGCGAGTCCGCCCCAATGAGTCTCCCCGACCCCCCAACCGTTCAGCACGACTTTGTCGCCGCTCTTGTAAGAAGGGTTGCCGGACTCCTCGACGGTACCGGCGAAATCGATTCCAGGCACCATGGGAAACTGGCGCACCACCGGCCCCTTGCCGGTCAGGGCCAGTGCGTCCTTGTAGTTGAGGGTCGAATACTCGACGCGCACGGTGACATCGCCCGGCGGCAATTGCGCCTCATCGAGTTTTTTTAAGCTCGCCCGGTACGGCGGAGGGTCGCGCTCGACTAGAATTGCATTGAACATGCGGGCCATCTAACAAGACCCACGACTCGACGTCAATCCGAGTGCACCGGCCCCGGTCCCATTAACCAGGAACGCACATCTGACTTAAGATGTCTGGGTTGGGGCACCCTATTCCGTTTCCAAATGCGAGCACTTAAATGAACCTGGCACGATTCCCAAGAATTCGCTTCGCGCATCTGCCGACGCCGCTGGAATACTTGCCGAATTTGAGCAAAGCGCTCAACGGCCCGGAGATTTGGATCAAGCGCGACGATTGCACCGGGATGTCAACGGGCGGCAATAAGACGCGCAAGCTCGAGTTCTTGCTCGCCGAGGCCAGGCAGCACGGCGCGGACATCGTTCTGACGCAAGGCGCCACGCAATCAAATCACGCGCGCCAAACCGCGGCATGCGCCGCTAAGATGCGCATCGATTGCCACATACTGCTCGAGGATCGAACCGGCAAGACCGACCACGACTACAACGAAAGCGGCAATGTGCTGCTGGACCAGTTGCACGGCGCCAGCATCGAACGTTGCCCGGCCAATCCGGATATGAATGGCGAACTCGCCAAAGTCGCCGCAAGATTCAAGAGCGAAGGACGCAAGCCTTATCTCATTCCAGGCGGGGGATCGAACCCCACCGGCGCACTCGGCTATGTCAACGCCGCGATGGAACTCATCGGGCAGGCCAATGACTTGGGGCTGCGCATCGATCATGTGGTGCACGCGACGGGCAGCGCAGGAACCCAGGCGGGCTTGATTGCCGGACTCGCCGGCATTAGGTCCGGCGTGCCCTTGTTAGGGATCGGGGTTCGCGCGCCTCGCGACGCCCAAGAGGAAAACGTGTTCAAGCTCGCCTGCGCCACCGCTGATCTCTGCGGGACGCCCGGCGCGGTGCGGCGCGAAGACGTCGTCGCGAACTGCGACTACGTCGGCAAGGGATACGGATTCTCCACGCCCGGTTCACTCGATGCCATCCAAATGCTCGCCCGGCTCGAAGGTATTCTGCTCGATCCGGTTTACACCGGCAAAGGCATGGCCGGATTTTTAGACTTGATTCGCTCCGGGCGGTTCAAGAAGGGGCAAAACGTGGTGTTCATCCACACCGGCGGCAGCGTGGGGCTGTTCGGCTATGTCGATGACTTCGGTTTTGGCCGTTCGCTCAAGTCCAAAGCGGCCTGAATTGGCGATGCATCGCGTCGTGGGGATCATTGGCGGGATGGGCCCGGAGGCCACCTTGGACCTCATGCGCCGCGTATTGGCAAAGACGCCGGCGCAGGACGATCAGGATCACATTCATCTGATTGTGGAGAGCAATCCGAAGATTCCCTCGCGCATTGCACACTTGATCGAGGGGACGGGCGCCGACCCCACCCCCGAACTTATCCGCATTGCCCGAAACCTCGAGCGCGCCGGCGCCGAGGCGCTGGCGATCCCCTGCAACACCGCCCATGCCTATGCGCATTCGATTCGCCGGGCGGTCAGCATCCCGCTGCTCGATATGGTGCAGCTGACCGTCGATCAGATCGCCGGCTCGCGGCGCGTTGCGCGCGTGGGGCTGCTGGCTTCCTCGGCGGTGCTCGCGACCGAGCTCTACGCGAAATCATTCGCCGGCCACGGTATCGCCGTCGTCCCTCCGGCGCGGCAGGACGATGTCATGTCGCTGATCAAAGCGGTAAAGCGCGGCGAAACGGGAGCGCAAATCCAAGCGGCGCTCGCGCGCACCGCTCTCGATCTCGCGGATCAAGCCGATGTGTTGCTGGTCGGCTGCAGCGAGCTGTCCGTGATCGCCGCCGCAATCACCGCGCCTTTCGTCGATTCATTGGACGTGCAGGCGCAGGCCATCGTGACTTTCGCGACCTCGGTCCAGGAGCCGGTCCGCCTGGCTCCTTAGGCCGGCGCCAGAACCCGCACCTTTTCTTGCAAAATGCCCGGGCCGAAATTGCGCGCGCGCTCGAGGAAGGTCTCGGTCACTTCGAAGCCCTTCGGTACCAGCAGCGTACCGACTTGCGTGCGCAGATCTTCCATGAACACCATTCCCGGCGTGACTCGGCCCACCGGTACTTCCTTGACCTCGGGTGCGCCCGCGGCGAGACCCACCAGCGATTCGAGATTCTCGAGCAGCTTGGGTTCGAATCGCCCCGATTGGGCGCGAAGGGTCGATAGCGCGGCGTTGGCGCTGTGGCCCTGCGCAACCTGCGCATCATATTCGAGCACCAGGCGCAGGATGCTGGCGCCAAGCCGCACCAAGCCGTCGGGCAGCTCGAGTTTGGCTTGCCGGCTTGCGCTGAGTATTTCCATGACCGGCTCGAGCCGCGGAATCCGGCCGAGCAGTTTCTGCGCTACCGCGGGCGCCCCCTCCGCGAGTCCCCGCTCTTCGGGGGTCAAACGCTTGCCGTAGTAGAGCTTTTCCACCAGCTCGATCGGCAATGAGATATAGCCGATTTGCGAGAGCATGGCCGCCGCCTCGAGTTGCCAGAATCCGGTATTGCCGATGGATGCGGCCAAATCGGTCGCCAGACGCTTGACTCTGGTGGAGCGGCCGAAGGCAACCGGATTCGTGATGGCGAGGATGTCGACCAGCGCCTGAATGCAACCGATCAAGGTTTCCTGCAACAGTACTTTTTCCGCAGTCAGCAGCCGGTGATGGGCCACGCCCGCTTCGATGGCACTGCGCAATTGATCCGGCGGACAGGGCTTGGTCAGGAAGCGGAAGATCTGACCTTCGTTGACCGCTGAGATTGCCGCGTCGCGCCCCGGCTCTCCCGTCAGCAGAATGCGCGTGGTCTCCGGATACAGTTGCCTGACGTGCTTGAGCAGCGTCGCACCATCCATACCCGGCATTCGCATGTCCGAGACGATGACGGCGGGGGCACCCTTGTCCTTGAGGATTTGCAGGGCGCTGTTTCCGCCGTTGGCGGCGAGCACCTGGTAGTCGCGGCGCAGATGCACGGCCAAGCTGTCCACGACTCGGGGTTCATCGTCGACACAGAGAATGCTGGGAAGTTCTTCGCGGTTCATGATTGTACCGTGGTGGTCGAAAGTTCAAGTGGGCCGAAGTGCGCTCGCCACGCGAGCTTGCGCGCTCTGCCAATCGAAGGGTGCATTAAGACTGGCGAGATACCGGGCATTGGCGCACCCATCGGACTGCGCCGGCGCCACGATCGCAAAGGCGTTGGCGGGATCGATCAGAGCGTGCGAAACCGCGAGGGCCCCCACAAGATCGTAGCCATGCGGGGTAACGGCCATGGGCGTGTGATGCAGGGCCACCGCCTCAACGATGGCGTAGGGCAGACCCCACAGGCCGAGCAAGTAGGCGCCGATTTCGGCGTGAGTCGCGCCGGTGATTCGCCGCTCGCACTCCAATAGCGGCAAACCTTCCGCGCGCGAAAGCTGCAGTGCGCTCGCCAGTTCCTTCGGGCACTCCTGGATCAGTATCCAATAGCCAATATCGTGCAATAGGCCCGCAAGCCAGGCATCATCCGGCGACGCTCGACCCCCGGCGAGCGCCTTGCAGGCCGCCGCCGCGCATTGTGCGTGGCTCTGCAGCCGCTCCGGATCCACATCCAAGAGTCCCTTGGGCGCCTGCCACTGGGAAAAGATTTCGGCCGATAAGACCAGATTGCGCACAGTCGCGAAACCCAAATACGTCACGGCATCCTTGATTCGCACCATCGGCTTGCGCAGCCGGAAAAACGCAGAATTGGTGATCTGCAGCACTTTGCTGGCGATGGCGGAGTCCGCATTGACGATGTCGCCAATTTCGGCAGCGGTCACGCTGGGCTGCGCGAGGGCCGCCTGCAATAAACCATAAGTTTTGGGCATCGCCGGAAGTTTGCCGATGCTGCCGACCATCTTGCGCAACGATTCCTGGCCGAGCAATTCCTGCAGACAAAAACAGCGCTCGATGATGTTTTCCAATTCGCTCGCGTCGCAGGGCTTGGCGACATATTGATGCGCCAGGGAGGTCAGCCGCACCGCTTGCACGGGATCCGAATAGCCCGAGACGATGATGCGCATTGCGTCGGGCCAGCGCTGCTTCACCACGGTGAGCAATTGGCCGCCGTCCATTCCCGGCATGCGCACATCCGAGACAACCAGGTCAAATCGCTGCTGTTCGAGCGCGGCGATGGCCTCATCGCCGCTCGATACAAACTTCATGTTCCAGTCGTGCCGATGCTTGTAGAGACGCGCTCGTAAGCTGTCGAGCAAATCGCGCTCATCGTCGACGAATAAGATGTCTCTCATGAGACCGCTCGTGGCGCTGCGGCCCGCAATCGGCAGCTTTACCGTGAACTGCGTTCCCACGCCAACTTGGCTGCTGACGCTGATCTCGCCGCCGTGCTTGTCCACCACGATGGCATGGCTGATCGCGAGCCCCTGCCCGGTGCCGCGCCCGACCTCTTTGGTGGTAAAGAACGGATCATAAAGCTTGCAGAGGTTCTCCTGCGGGACGCCGCAGCCATTGTCGCTCACGCGGATCACCGCCTGATCGCCCTCTGCCGCGGCCCGAATGACGATTTCACCGCTGTCCGAGTCCTTGCCCGCGTCCTTGATGGCATGTGCCGCGTTGACGATGAGGTTCAAGAAAACTTGATTGAGCTCGCCGACATTACAGATCACCTGGGGCAACTGGCCAAATTCGGTGCGCACCTTGGCCACATACTTGTACTCATTCGATGCAACCAACAGCGTGGTTTGCAGCGCATGCAGAAGATCGACGGCGTTCTGTTCGTTGGCATCAGGATGGGCGAACTCCTTCATCGCTTTTACGATGTTGGTCACTCTCTCGACGCCATCGAAAATCCTGCTGAACGCTTTCGGAACCTCGGCGCGCAGGTACCCGACATCGTGCTTCCTTTCCAGCTCGGCAATATCGCGTTGGTAGGCCTCGCGCGGCGCGCCTTCCGGCAAGCCCGCCGCGGCACGATTCATGCTCTCGAACAGCTTGTCGAAGTCCTCGAACGCGCTGCGCAAGAAATACACGCTGTCGCCCACATATTGAATCGGCGTGTTGATCTCATGGGCGATGCCCGCCGCGAGCCGGCCGACCGATTCCAATTTCTGCGCCAACTGAAGTTCGATCCCGATGCGCTCGCGTTCCTTCATTTCAGCCAGCAGCTTGTCCTGAAGTTCCTGCTTCTTCTGCATTTCGAGGCGCTTCGCCGTAATGTCGGCGCCCACGGCCACCGAATGGGTGAAGCGCCCGGCACTGTCGTATAACGGCCTGATGGAAACTCCGAGCCAAAACCTGCTGCCGTCCGGCCGACTGACTTCGTCCTCGTAGTGCACCGTCCGGCCGGCGCGCAGCGCCTCCTGGACATCCGCCATGAAATTCGGTTTGCGTCCGAGCCATTGAACCAGCACGGTGACCGGTTTGCCGATCAATTCGGCACGGGCGTAGCCGTGCGTGTCCGCCACGATCTTATTGCAGTAGACGATGATGGGCGCGGGGTGCTCTTGCCGCGTGATAACGAAGAAAGACGGCGTGCCGTCGAGCGCGTTATCGCGCAGCGCGAGCTGGGCACGCAGCGCCTCGTTATCGGCACGCAAGGCGAGCACGGCCGACTCCAGTTCAGCGCGCCGCGGCACTTGCCCATGGCGGGGTCCCGCGTCGCTTCTCGGCCCATCTGCCCGTCGGCCCGCGCCCATCGTTGTGTCCTTGCATTAAAAACGCGCCGGCCGCCGGCCGCGCGGTGTTGCCGGCTCGGTGAATCGTAATGCAGGCGTGCGGCTCCTTGTCGGCACTTATCGACCGATGCGCGAAAAACCTTAAGGGGATTCCCGCCTTTGCCGCGAGTAATCGGCGAAATGTGAAACGCGTAACGATGCGCGTTAAAAGTCCCCAAGACTCAGCTAGCATCGCCGATAAAAAGAATCTGAGAACGCACTCACAAGTCGCGCGTTTTAAGGTTTGCCCCAATTCCGGACAAGGGCAACCTGGGCGCAGTGTTAGGTGTTCGCCGATGGCGCGACCGTGATTCAAAGGATGATGAAATCGTGGCGGGAATGTTCAGACGGAGTTGGTTTGCAGGTGCATTGATCTTGTACGGTTGTGCCGCGGCGGTGGCAGCGGCGGACGATGCTGCCTCGACTATCAGCGAGCTCAAGCAACTCAACGTCGAAGACTTGATGAACGTGCAGGTAACTTCTGTCGCGCGCCATCCCGAGAAACTGCTCAGGGCGGCATCGGCAATCCAGGTCATTACGCAGGAGGACATCCGGCGCTCGGGGGCGACCAGCATTCCTGAAGCGCTGCGCCTGGCGGACAATTTGCAAGTGGCGCAGAAGAATTCGCATGACTGGGCGATCAGCGCACGCGGCTTCAATACCGCGTTGGCAAACAAGCTGCTGGTGATGATCGACGGGCGCACTGTCTACACGCCGCTGTATTCCGGCGTCTTCTGGGACGTGCAGGATTACGTGCTCGCGGACATCGACCGCATCGAAGTCATCAGCGGACCGGGCGGCACCCTCTGGGGAGCCAATGCGGTGAATGGCGTCATCAATATCATCACGAAGAGCGCCAAGGACACCCAGGGCCTATATGCCCAGGCCGGGGGCGGATCGCGTCCCCAGGATTTTACCGACGTTCGCTACGGCGGCGAGCTTGGCCCCAATACGCAGTTTCGCTTCTACGGCAAGTATTTTGACCGCGGCAGTGAAGTGCTGGCCAACGGCGACTCGGCATCCGACGCTTGGCGCCAGGGCCGCGGCGGGTTCCGAATGGATTCGGACGCCTCCGCGACCGATAAACTGACCGTGCAGGGCGATTTCTACGACGGACACGAAGACGAGCAAACCGGCGGCACCTCGGACACCAGCGGCGCCAATGTTTTGGGGCGATGGTCGCGCCGCTTTTCGGATACGTCGGACTTGAGTCTACAGTCGTACCTCGATCAGACTCGCCTGTCGAATCCGGTTGCCCCGCTCATCCTCAACCGGGTGCAGTTCGCGGGGCGCGGCGAATTGCAGGACGACCTCACGACCTATGATGTGGATTTCCAGCATCGATTTCGAATCGGCGCCGCCAATGGCATCGTCTGGGGTTGGGGTTTTCGCTACACGCACGATGTGGTCAGCAATGCCCCCGCGCTGGCGTTTCTTCCGCCCACGCTGGATCGCGACCTGTACAGCCTGTTTGCGCAGGATGAGATTGCGCTGCGCCCCGACCTGTCGCTCACGGTCGGTTCCAAGCTCGAGCGCAATGACTACACCGGTTTTGAAGTGGAACCCAACGCGCGCTTAAGCTGGCTCCTGAACTCGAATCAAGCGCTATGGACCGCTATTTCCCGCGCGGTGCGTACCCCCTCGCGCATCGATCAGGATGTCTCCGAAGCCGCACCTCCGCACTTCGTCGTGTTGGAAGGCGGCTCGAACTTCACCTCCGAGTCGGTGGTGGCCTACGAACTCGGTTATCGCGTCCAGATCGAACCGCAACTGTCGGCCTCGGTATCGAGCTTTTTCAATCACTACAACGATATCCGCAGCACGACGATTACGCCCAGCACACTGCTGCCGTTTTTCTTCGCCAACGGTCTGGAGGGGGATACCTACGGACTGGAATTCAGCGGTAACTATCAAGTCGTGGATTCCTGGTCGCTGCATGCCGGGTACACCCTTCTGAAAGAGCACCTGCACGTCAAGCCGGGCCAGATCGACATCAATGACGCGCTCAACGAAACCGCCGATCCGCAGCATCAGTTTTCGTTGCGTTCGTCGCTCAATTTGCCGCGGCATACGGATTTCGACATGGCGCTGCGCTGGGTCGACACGCTGCACACCAACAATGGTCCGGTGGTTGGCACGCGTGCCGAGTTATTTTGAGCTCGATACGCACCTCGCCTGGCACGCCAGCGATCGGCTGGAGTTTGCGCTGGTTGGTCAAAACCTGCTTCACAACCGCCATCCCGAATACGGCTTTCCGGGTCCGGCGCGTGCGGAAATTGAACGCACTGCGTATGGAAAATTTACATGGCGCTATTGAGGGGGAAGCTGCCGCTGCATTGGCTAGCCGCAGCATGCCTCGTTTTCGCGCAGGCCTTGAATGCCGCGGAGGCCCCGACAGAAGACCAGGTTCAGGCGGTTTTTCTGTTCAACTTCTCGCGTTTCGTCGAATGGCCGCCCCAAACATTTGCCGCACCCGGCGATCCCTTTGTCATCGGCATCGTGGGAAGCGACCCTTTCGGCGCGCGGCTCGATGAGGCGGTCCACAACGAACAGATCCATGGCCACGCTCTCACCGTGCGCCGATTCCGCAGTATTTCCGAGGTCGAAAATTGCCAAATTCTCTTCATCGATCAGTCGGAGAATACCCGTTTGGGGCAAATCCTTGCCGTGCTGGATCACCGCAGCATCTTGACGGTTTCCCAGGCCGACGGTGCCGCACAGCGCGGCGTCATGATCCAGTTTGCAACCGAGAATAGTCGGATACGCCTGCGCATCAATGTGGATTCGGCACGCGCCGCGGGACTGACCATCAGCTCCAAGCTGCTGCGTCCGGCCGAGATCATCGGCACTGCGCCTAAGGAGCAACGATGAGCAAAGCATCTACGCCCATCCGCCGCACATTGATGAACATGATTTTCCTTTCGAGCGGCGTCGTCTTGCTGGTGACCTCGGCGGCGTTTTGCGCCTATGAGTTCTTGACCTTTCGCCAGACCAGCATTCAGCAATTGCAGATATTGAGCAGGGCCATCGCCAGCAACAGCACGGCGGCATTGGCGTTCGAGAATGCGGATGATGCGGCGGCCGTTCTGAGCGCTTTCAAATCGGATCCGCACATTGTGGCGGCCGCGCTTTACGATATTCGCGGCAAGGTTTTCGCCACCTACCCCCAAGGGCTTGACGTCGACCGGTTGCCGGCGCGGGTCGGCGCAGGCTTTGCCTTTGGCCGCTCGGCGCTGATCGGCTTTGAAGCCGTCGCGGAAGGTTCCAAAAAGCTCGGGGTCTTGTACGTGGAGTCGGATCTCAATGCCATGTATTCGCGCATGCAGCTGTACGGGCTGATTCTCGCGCTGGTCGCGGCCCTCTCCTTGTCGCTTGCCTTTCTGATAGCCCGCCGAGTGCAGTACCGGTTGCTGCAGCCCATCCTTGCACTGGCGGACACCACCCGCTCGGTAGCACGGCACGACTACACGGTGCGCGCGGCGTCCACCGGCGCCTACGAATTCGACCTGTTCACCGACACCTTCAATCAGATGCTCACGCAGATTCAGGAATCCGAGGGCAAGCTGCAGGCGCAAGTCGGCCGCTTGAGTCTGTTGCAGCACATCACTCGCGCAACCGGCGAGAGACAGGATTTGCCCAGCATCTTTCAGGTCGTGCTGACGAGCCTGGAGGAAAATCTGCCCATCGAGTTTGGCTGTTTTCTGCTGCACGACACGGGGGCCAAATCGCTGACGGTCGCCGCGCTGGGCAGAAAGGGCGGCCGCTTTGCCGAGCGTTTAAACCTGTTGCCGCAGAGTTCCGTGCCCATCGATCCCAACGGCTTGTCGCGCTGCGTTGCCGGCGAATTGGTGCACGAACCTGACGTCGCGCAGGTGCCCTTTCCATTTCCGCAACGCTTGAGCGAAGCAGGTCTGCGCTCCGTGGTGTTCGCACCGCTCATCGTCGAAAGCCAGGTTTTTGGCGTCTTGGTGTGCGCGCGCGCCGCGGCCGAGGCCTTTAGCAGCGGCGAGTGCGAGTTCCTGAAGCAGCTCAGTGAACACGTTGCCCTCGCGAGTCATCAGGCACGCCTGTACGGCGCCCTGCAGCAAGCGTATGACGACTTGCGGCAAAGTCAGCACACCGTGATGCAGCAGGAGCGATTGCGGGCGCTGGGGCAGATGGCGAGCGGCATCGCGCATGACATCAACAACGCCATTTCTCCGGTCTCGCTGTATACCGAATCGCTGCTCGAGCGCGAACCGAATTTGAGCGACCGTGCGCGCAACTATCTGACCACGATTCAGCGCGCCATCGATGATGTTGCAAGAACCGTTGCCCGCATGCGCGAGTTCTACCGAGAACGCGATGCGCAACTCACGCTCGAGCGCGTCGAGATCAATCGCGCCGTGCAACAGGTGGTGGAGTTGACCAAGCCTCGATGGAGCGATCTGCCGCAGGAACGCGGCGCGATGGTGGACCTGCAGACTTATCTGACGGATTCCATACCCGACATCATGGGAGCGGAACACGAAATCCGCGATGCGCTCACCAATCTGATCTTCAATGCCGTCGATGCCATGCCCAGCGGCGGCACGCTCTCGGTGCGAACACGCAAGGCGACCGTCGCGGACGGCGAAACGCGGGTATTGATCGAGGTGACCGATACCGGCGTCGGCATGAATGAGGATACCCGCCGCCGCTGCTTGGAGCCGTTTTACACCACCAAGGGGGAGCGCGGAACCGGGCTTGGCCTGGCGATGGTATACGGCATGATCCAGCGGCACAGCGCCGAACTCGAGATTGACAGCATACCCGGCAAAGGCACGACCGTGCGTTTGAATTTTCCGGCGTTCACCTCATCGGTTGTCGCCGCGCCCAAGGCCAGGAGCGCGGCCAAGGTGAAACGGCGGCTGCGCATCCTCTTGGTCGACGATGACCCTCTATTGATCAAGTCGCTGCAAGACACGTTGCAGGAGGATGGCCACGTCGTCACCGCAACTCATGGCGGCCACGAAGGCATCGAAGCCTTTGTCGCCGCCACAAAACGCGGCGAGTGCTTCGACATTGTGGTCACGGATCTCGGGATGCCGCATATCGACGGACGCAAGGTCGCGACCTCCGTCAAGGGAGTCTCGCCGACGACCCCGGTGGTTTTGCTCACCGGCTGGGGGCAGCGCCTCATCGCCACCAACGATGCGCCTGCGCATGTCGACAAGGTACTGGCGAAGCCTCCGCGCCTGCACGAATTGCGCGCCGCGCTGGCGGAGTTGGTCGCGTGAGCGCCCTCGCCCGATTGCTGATCGTCGACGATGAGCCCGCGCAATTGCGTGCGCTGTGCGACACCTTGCGGCTCGAAGGCTATGTCACAGAAGGACATGGCTCCGGTCAACAAGCCCTGGCGAATTTGCGTCCGGGCGAGTTCGATTTGCTGCTGACGGACCTCATGATGCCGCAGATGGACGGCATAACGCTGATCGATGCTGCAAAGAAAATCGATCCCGCCATCGGCGCGTTGGTAATGACCGGTCACGGCACCATTGATACCGCGGTACGAGCCATGCAGGGCGGAGCGCTCGACTACATTCTCAAACCGTTCAAGCTGAACGTGATTTTGCCCATCATCTCGCGTGCGCTGGATGTACAGCGCCTGAGGCGGGAAAACGCGGAATTGCACCTGCGCGAAAAGCAGCGATCGGCCGAATTGGCGGCTGCCTATCACGACCTGGAATCCTTTTCGTACTCGATCTCGCACGACCTGCGCGCGCCGCTGCGCTGCATGGACGGATTCGCCGCCATACTCGAGAGCGATTTCGCAGAACAACTCGGCGATGAGGGCCGCAGAATCTTGAGCATCATTCGCGGCGGCAGCCAAAAAATGGACGAACTCATCGTCAGTCTGCTGGAATTTGCCCGCGTCGGCAGGTCGGCGTTGCAATTCGACCGTGTCGATATGACCTTGCTCGCGGATGCCGCCGCCGGCGAAGTCCGGGCGCAGTACGTAGGCCCCGAACCGCAGATCGAAATCGGCGACTTGCCCTCCGTCCAAGCGGACCCGGTCGTCATTCGCCAAGTCTGGTGTAATTTGATCGGCAACGCGCTCAAATACAGCGCCAAACGCGCCATACCGAAAATCTCCGTCAGCGGCCGCATCGACAACGGAGAAGCCATCTACCAGGTGGAGGATAACGGCGCGGGTTTCGATATGCGCTACGCAGACAAGCTGTTTGGCGTGTTTCAGCGTCTGCATCGCAGCGAGGATTTCTCGGGAACCGGTGTTGGACTGGCAATAGTGCAGCGCATCATTACACGTCATGGCGGCCGCATTTGGGCTAAGGGTTGCCCCGATGCCGGAGCCTGTTTCCAGTTTGCACTTCCGGTCCGGGCGGCCTCATGATCGCCACAGAACTGCCGATTTATTCACGATGAAGACCCAATTGAAGCTGGTGGTCGTGGAGGACAGCGTGGCAGATGCCGAGCTGCTGGCGCGGCATTTGGCCAAAGAAGGCCTCAATTGCTCCATCAATCGCGTCCAAACCGAGCCTGAATTCATCGCGGCGCTGCATCGGGACAAACCCGATCTGATTCTCTCCGATTTCTCCTTGCCCAACTTCAGCGGCCTGCGAGCTCTGGACCTCGCGATCGCTCTTGCCCCCGACACGCCCTTTATCTATGTGTCGGGAACCATCGGCGAGGAAAGAGCGATTGACGCGCTGCGCCGCGGCGCTACCGACTATGTGCTGAAGAGCAATCTGTCGCGGCTATCGTCCGCCATCGAACGCGCACTGCGCGAGGTCAAGCTCAAGGCCGACCGCCGGCACTCGGAACAGGTGCGAACCGAACAAGAAGAACGCCTGCGGCGCCTGACGCGAACCTATCGCATGCTCAGCAGCACGAGTTCGGCCATTCTGCGCCTGCACAATCGCGCGGCCCTGCTCGACGAGGTCTGCCGCATCGCCGTTCAGCAGGGAGGCTATCAGCGCAGCGCGATCAGCCTGATGGATCCCGGCACCAAGGTCTTGACCCAGCTGGCTTGCGCGGGCCTTGACTCGCAGCCGCACGCAGGGACCGACCATGTCATGGACCCGTTTGGCCCGCAATCGGAGCTGATGGAACAGGTGATTCGCAGCGGCGGACCGGTGGTGCACAACGATTTACACTGCGAAGCGTCGAGCGAATCGCTGCGCGAAAGTGCGATCCTGCTCGGCTACCGGGCGGTTGCCGCACTGCCTTTGAAAATCGACGATGCCACAATTGGCGTCATCAGATTCTTCAGCACGGAGCCCGGCGTATTCGATGCCGCGGAAATCGGCGTATTGCTGGAGCTGAACGCCAATATCAGCTTTGCGCTTCAATATCTCGAAAAAGACGAAGCGGTGCACTTTCTGTCGTACTTCGACAGCTTGACCGGACTCGCAAAGCGGCCCCTATTCTGCCAGCGGCTCGCACAGACGCTCGTGAAGGACAGGCGCGATGATGCCGGCCGCACCGTGCTGGTGTTTGACGTGCAAAAATTGGGTGCCATCAACGATTCGTTCGGACGCTACGTCGGCGATGGCCTGATAGAGAAGATCGCAGCTCGGCTGAAGCAAACCTTTAGCGATTCGGAATGCGTAGGCTATTTCGGCGGCGGCACGTTCGTCATAAGCCTGGCGGATTGCAGCAACGCCTCAGATACCGGGGTTATGACGCGCAGCGCGGCCGCTCCATTGTTTGTCGAACCCTTTTATATCGACGGACAGGAATTGCGCCCCACCATCCGTTCGGGACTCGCCTTCTTTCCGCATGATGCAAAAACCGCCGATGCCCTGGTACAAAACGCCGAAGCGGCGCTGAAGGCGGCGCGCGAAGACAATGAAAAGTACATGATGTACGGACTGGTCACGCAGCGCCCCACGTCGCGCAGCTTGGCGCTCGAAGCGCGGCTGACCCGAGCCCTCGATCGCAATGAATTTCTACTGCATTATCAGCCGAAAATAGACATCAAGAGCGGCAGAGTTCAGGGTCTGGAAGCACTGCTGCGTTGGCAAGACTCTGAAGACGGCATCATCCAACCGTCGCTGTTCATACCGCTGCTCGAGCAATCCGGCGCCATCGTCGATGTTGGCGAGTGGATCTTTCTCCAAGCAATACGCGATATCGAAAAATGGCACGACGCCGGCTTGCCGCACATACGCGTCGCGGTCAATGTCTCGCCGCTGCAACTGCGGCGCCGGGACTTCGTGGATCGGGTGCTGACCGGCATCGCGCGCCTGGGCTCGACAGCTTCGCGCCTGGATATCGAGATCACGGAAAGCATGCTGATGCACGATTTGGAGCTGTCCATCCGCAAGCTCTCCCAGCTTCGAGAGGCGGGACTCGGCGTCGCGATCGATGATTTCGGCACCGGCTACTCCTCCCTGCGCCTGCTGGCAAAGCTGCCGGTCGATACCCTCAAGATCGACAAGTCGTTCGTGCAGAGCATCACGGACACCCCCAATGTCGCAACGCTGGTCGCCACCATCGTTTCGCTGGCGCGGGCTTTCAACATGAAAACCGTCGCCGAGGGCGTCGAGACCGCCGAGCAATTGCAAAAACTGCGGCATATGAAATGCGACCAAGCGCAGGGATACCTGTTCAGCCGACCGGCACCGGCGGCGGATGTACCGGCGGTCATTTCTCGACTCGAGCGTGCACAGTTCACAACAATTCACGCGTTTTCCAATCCCGCCGACTCTACCCGGTAGACTTCCATTCGCGAGCAATCACGCTAAAATTGTGTAGCGTTGGATGGGATCGGATATGCATTTTCGACTGAAAGCATTCTCATTGCACTTACTATCAAGTGCAACCCTGCTCACACTCATTCTTGGATCTCTCTATTTCGGCTGGTATCGGTGGCCGGGTTGGTATCTGACCGACGTAAAAACGGTGGTACTGGTCATGGTTTGCGTTGACGTGGTGCTCGGGCCCACGCTGACACTCATCATCGCCAATCAGAAGAAGTCCCGGCGCGAACTTACTCGCGACATCGGAATCATCGTCGCCGTACAGCTCTGCGCGCTCACCTACGGATCGGTGTCGCTCTGGAGCGGACGGCCTCTGTACTACGCTTTCTCTGAGAACGTACTGCAGCTTGTGCAGGCGTACGATATTGATGCCAAAGAGGCCGAACTTGGGCGCGAGCAGAATCCCGCGTTGGCGCCGCATTGGTATAGCCTGCCGCGCTGGATATGGGCACCGCTGCCGCAGGACGCGGAAGAAGCAAAAACAATAATGACCGCCGTCAATCACCGGTGGCGACGATGTCATTTCGATGCCGAGATACTTCAAGCGCTGGGAAGAAGGATTACCCTCGCTTCGCAAGCAACTAAAGAAAGTGGACGACGTTGGGTATTTTGCGCCGAGCGAGAAAAGAATTCTAAAGGAAAAAATGAAGGCGGCGAGTTTATCTGCCGATCAGTCGAACACCATGCCGCTTACAGGTAGAGGTCACCCACTTCTTACTGTATTCGACCCTACAAGGCTAACAATTGCTGACGTTTTCGGAGCCAAGTAGCTTTTTAAATGCTAATTCCGCTGGCGCGAACTCGTCCGACTCGCGTTGCTCTTCAAATAAAACTGATGTCAATTGACCATACCGGTGGGTGCCGCGATTGCCTCTGGTATATTTAAATTCCGGCGTCGCGGACGAGACGGCACATTTTGCGAGAAGTACTCAAAGGAGAGCGGATGAGCGATATTGAGAACACTCGCAGTGACCCGGCGATCTCGGAGATTGACAAAAGCAGGTCAGTCGCAATCGCTTTGATCGATGAAGGAAATGCGCTTGAGGAACAGGGAAGGTTCGCAGAGGCCATGACGCTGTACGATGCCGCGGTCCAAGCTGATCCGCAATGTGCGAGAGCGCACCTGAATCGCGGCAACATCCTCGCCGACGCCCGGTTTGATGATGCTCGCCGCGCTTACCAACTCGCCATGACTTGCGACCCGCACTATGCGGCAGCCCATTTCAATTTGGGCAACCTAAACTTTCGCGCCGGCGAATTGGAGCTAGCATTGCGTAATTACCAAGCAGCCGTCGGAATCAAGCCTGACTTTGCAGACGCATTCGTGGCGATGGCAAACACACTTGACAGTCTAAGGCGCCCCGCTGAGGCGATCGAGAGTTACGAGCGCGCGCTGACCATTAATCCAGGTTACGCCGAAGTCCACTTCAATCTCGGCCTACTTGCGACGACTCAGGGGCGGCATGAGGACGCCGTCAAGAGCCTCTGCCGCGCCCTGGAGATTGGGCCTGACATGCTCGAGCGTGTGAAGACTTGGACGATAAAGGCAGCCTTCGCCAACTGCGTCGCGCGCGCAAGGTTTACGGCCAACGACCCACGGATCCGCGCAGCACTCACCACGGCCATCATCGAACCATGGGGAATACCGTTCACGCTTTGTTGGCCAGCACTCAGTCTGATTATGTTCGACCAGCGGATTGCCAATTGCGTGCACCTCGCCAACGGATCATGGCCCGCCCGATTGCCGAAAGAGGCGCTATTTGGTGCCAACGGCCTCACCGCTCTTGCTTCAGACCTATTGCTTCACGCAGTGCTGGAAACGGTACCCGTGAGTACGCTCGAATTCGAGCGCTTCCTAACCTGCGCACGTCATGCGCTGCTGGAAACCGCATCAAACAACAAGGCGCCAGACGATTTAGATGTCGCGGCACTGCCATTCTTTGCCGCACTCTCTCGACAATGCTTTGTGAACGAATACATCTTTGATTGCGACGACATGGAACGGAGCGCCGCAACTGCCTGCCGCACACACTTATTAGCGTTATTGGACGAAAACGCAGTGATACCGCCATTTCTCGTGCTTGCCGTTGCTGCATATTTCCCTCTCAACACTCTGCGGGACGCAAGCCGGCTTCTTGCCGCGAATCAGCCCCGTTCGGTCGACCAGGTCCTGCGCCAACAGATTAGCGAACCGCTCGAAGAGCAGATGTTTCGAGCAGGCATCGAATGCCTGACACCGATCACCTTGGGGGTCTCCGAAAAAGTGCGGAGCCAGTACGAACAGAACCCTTACCCGCGCTGGGTGAAAATGCCGATACAAGAACAGGCACTTCGCTTCAATGGCGAATTGCGGCGCTCGCTGCCATTTGCACCCTTTACGCCAATGGCTGATGACAGCGCGCCGGAGGTTCTTGTTGCCGGATGCGGCACCGGCATGCATTCGATTTTTGTTGCTCAGCGATTCCGCGATACTCGTATTCTGGCGATAGATCTGAGTCTGAGCAGCATCAGCTATGCCAAACGAAAGACGCGGGAGCTCGGTATAACGAACGTCGAGTTTGCGCAGGCTGACATTCTCAGGCTTGGTGACATCACACGCACCTTCGACATTATCGAATCAGGCGGCGTGCTGCATCATCTTGCCGATCCCTTTATTGGCTGGCGGATCCTGCTGTCGCGGTTGCGGCCCGGAGGATTCATGGCGTTGGGTTTCTACAGTGAACTTGCGCGGAGAAACGTAGTCAAGTCGCGGGAATTGATTGCGGCTCACGGTTATTCGAGCGCGCCTGACGACGTTCGTCGGTTCCGGCAAGACCTGACCGCCAAGGACAAAACCATCCTACTGCAATGGCTGAGTACGATACCGGACTTCTATTCGACAAGCAGTTGTCGCGACCTGCTTTTCCATGTGCAGGAGCATCGCCTAACGCTGGGCCAGATCGAGTCGTTCCAAGCTCAGTTAGGGCTGCATTTCATCGGCTTCGAGTTGGACACCCAAGTGCTTCATCAGTATCGCGCGCGCTTTATGGATGACCCGTCATGCACTAATTTACGCAACTGGGCGCGTTTTGAGTCCGACAATCCGGATACGTTCGCCGGAATGTACAAGTTCTGGATACAAAAGCCCATCGGTCACTGTGAATGATTGGCGCGAGAAAGGTAATGAATTTGGACGCTGGAACTCCACAATTTCCCTGTATCCTTGAGCAGACGATGATGCCAATTGATGGTGCCGTGGGCACAGCGTTTGCCTCTGCTATATTTGTTTCTTGCGTCGCGGACGCCATAGCGCAACGAGCGAGGTAAATTCAAAGGACAAGGAATGAGAGATATCGATAGTACTCGCAATGACCAAGCAGCCGCACAGGTTGACGAAGGCACACCAATCGCATCGTGTGGCTCCGCAGTCGAATTGATCGATGAAGGGAATGCGCTTGAGGAACAGGGGAGGATTGCTGAGGCCATGGCGCGGTACGATGCTGCGGTTCAAGCTGATCCGCAATGCGCGAGAGCGCACCTGAACCGCGGCAACCTCCTCGCGAGCGCCCAGTTCGATGAGGCTCGGTGCGCTTACCAACTCGCCATATCCTTCGACCCATACTATGCGGCAGCCCACTTCAATTTGGGCAACCTAAATTGTCGCGCCGGCGAATTGGAGCTAGCAGTGCACAATTACCAAGTGGCCATTGGAATCAGGCCTGACTTTGCAGACGCGTTCGTCGCGATGGCAAACGCGCTTGACAGTCTAGGTCGCACCGCCGAGGCGGTCGACAGCTATGAGCGGGCGCTTATCATCAATCCAGGCTACTCCGAAGTCCATTTCAATCTGGGCTTACTTGCAACGGCTCAGGGGCGGCATGACCAGGCCGCGAATTGTCTGCGAAAGGCAATCGAAATTCGACCTGAGTATGCTTCAGCGCACTACTATCTTGGCCTGGCGCTGTTCAACGTCGGCCGAAGCGACCAGGCGCTCGAGTCGCTCCGACAGGCAGTACGGTTAGAGCCGACAATGGATCAGGCTCATTTCATCATGGGCATCATTTTGCAGAACCTGGGTTCGATTTCTCAGCTCGAGGAGGCGGCGGTCAGTCTTCGCCGCGCCGTGGAGATCAAACCTGCGCTTGCTCAAGCCCACCACATCCTTGGCCTTGTATTAAACCGCCTCGAGCAACTTGATGCGGCAGAGGCAAGCCTTCGCCAGGCTTTGTCAATAAATCCCCAATCCGCCGATATTCTCTCCGATTTGGTGGTGGTGCTTCTGTCAGCCGATAAGGCCTTGGAAGGAATTCAGCTGATTGCGGGCACTCTAGAAGACAGAGAGCCAACGTGGGAGATCAAAGTAGCTTTTGCAGGCTGCATCAGAGCTTCGAGGTCCATTACCAACGACCCAAAGATTCGCGCAGCACTCACGGCCGCGATCACCGAACCATGGGGAAACCCGTTCGACCTTGGCCGTCCAGCACTTGGTCTCATCATGCTTAGCCAGAAGATTTCGCGTTGCGTGCACATTGCAAACAGATCCTGGCCCGCGCGCTTGCCAAAGTCCGTACTATTCGGTGCAGATGGCCTTGCGGCACTTGGAGCAGACCCCTTGTTGCGTGCGTTGCTTGAAGCAGCACCTGTGACCACGATCGAATTCGAACGCTTCCTAACTTCCGCACGCCACGCCCTGCTAGAAACCGCTTCGGACCAGCAATCGCAAGCCCCGTCGGACATTGCGGCGCTGGAATTCTACGCATCACTCGCTCGGCAATGCTTCATCAACGAGTACATCTTTGATTGCGACGATAGAGAACGATTCGCGGCAGCCGCCTGCCGTACGAAATTACTGGAACTGTTGGATGCCGACGCGGTGGTACCACCATTTCTCTTGCTTGCCGTAGCCGCATATTTCCCACTTTATACCCTTCGCGACGCTGCACGGCTTCTTGCGACAAACGCGCCCGGCCCGATTAAGGGGGTGCTGCGCCAACAGATTCGCGAACCGCTCGAAGAGCAGGCGCTGCGCGCAGGCATCGAAAGCTTGACTTCGATCGCTGGCGGTGTCTCGAAAGAGGTGCGCGATCAGTATGAGCTTAATCCCTACCCGCGCTGGGTGAAATTGCCGATGCCAGATAAGATTTTGCGCTTCAATGACGAATTCCGCCGCTCAATGCCGCTCGCTCCGTTTACGCCTATGCCAGATGACCGTGCTCCGGAAGTGCTTATCGCTGGGTGCGGCACCGGCAGTCACTCGATCCTCGTCACCAAGCAGTACCAGGGAGTTCGAGTGCTGGCGATCGACCTGAGTTTGAGCAGCATCAGCTATGCCGTCCGGAAGACGCAGGAGCTGGGGATTACAAATATTAAGTATGCACAGGCCGATATTCTGAGGCTCGATGATGTGGAGCGTTCGTTCGACATCGTCGAATCCGTCGGGGTACTGCATCATCTTGCCGAGCCCTTCACCGGTTGGCGAATCCTTCTGTCTCGATTACGGCCCGGAGGATTCATGCGTTTGGGCTTCTACAGCGAACTTGCGCGGAAGCACGTGGTTAAGGCGCGTGAATTCATTGCCGCACACGGGTATGCAAGCACGCCAGAAGACATTCGTCGGTTCCGCCGAGATCTGACTAAACAGGTTGCAAACGCTGAGCTGCAATGGCTGAGTGAGGTCTCGGACTTCTATTCGACCAGTGAATGCCGCGACCTGCTTTTTCACGTGCAGGAGCACCGCCTAACGCTGGGTCAGATCGAGTCGTTCCTTGAGGAATTTGGGCTGCAGTTCATCGGCTTCGAATTGGCTCTCCCTGTGTTACATCAGTACCGTGCTCGCTTTACCGACGACCCGTCCGCCACGAATTTGCGCAATTGGGCGCGCTATGAAGCCGACAATCCAAATACGTTTATCAGAATGTACCGATTCTGGATTCAGAAGCCGATCACTCACTGACAATACTGGCAACTGCCGTCGACAATCAATGATCCGCGAGAGAAGGCTTTGGCTGAGCGAGTTCTGAACGCTGAGATGGACCGTCACCTATCAGATTCGACGCAGCTCCACCGCGTGGGACAAGGCGAAGCAGCGCGCCGGCATTGAGGACTTCCGCTTCCACGACTTGAGGCACACCTGGGCCTCGTGGCACGTGCAGAGCGGCACTTCATTGCCGGTTCTGATGGAACTTCAACCACTTAGCAGGCTCGCCCTCACCCAAAACAGGCGCCGTAGCGCATGAAAAAGGCATCAAACGCTGCGTTTTCGCTCCGGTGGCCAGTATCGGCAATCGGGCAAAATTGCGAATCGCTCGTTTTCACGAAACTGTGCGCGCGCAATGACAGTGGCCATCAAGCAGCGAGCAATCAATTGATCGATGCATATGACGACGCGACCTGGCAGGATCTACTGTACGCTTTGGAGCTTCGCGGCGACGTCGAGGCTGGGCATGTCGTTGAAGCCGCTGAGCTGCGCCGGGACTGCGGCTTGAACCGATGAAGCAAGTGACCAAAAAGCGATTCGCCAGCGTGTGGGATGCAATCGAAGCCACCCCAGAGAAAGCGGAGAATTTCCAGCTTCGGTCCTCCCTGATGATCGCTCTGAAAAAGCAGTTGGCCGGCACTGGTCTGAATCGGGTGCAGATCTCCAAGCTTTTCGGCGTTACTCAACCCCGTGTCTCAGATTTTATGCGCGGGAAGATCGACGCATTTGGCTTGGTGCGCTTGTGACCATGGCGGCAACGGCTGGTTTGCGCGTCAATTTGCTGATTTGTGTATATTACTGTAATATACACAAATGGTTGATCTCTCGAAGATCATTGGCTTCGAATGGGATGAAGGCAATGCCAGGAAGAATGAACATCATGGCGTTTCTATGGCTGACGCTGAACAGGTTTTTTTCAATACCCCGTTGCTGGTACTGCCCGATGCAACGCACAGCGAACCGAGCCGCGCTTTCATGCTCTGGGCAAGACCATTGAAGGCCGGCGGTTGCACATCACCTTTACCCTGAGAGATGCCAACCAGCTCATTCGGGTGATTTCGGCTAGAGACATGCATCGGAAGGAGCGCGTGATTTATGAGCAAGCGACTTAAGTCCATCCCCAAGTTTGCCAGTGAGACCGCGGAACGAGCGTTCTGGGAAAAGAACGATTCAACGGGGTATTTGGATTGGAAGAAAGCGCAGCCGACGGTACTTCCAAATTTAAAGCCGTCTACCCAGACGATTTCTCTGCGGCTTCCGCAGCATCTTCTTGATTCGATCAAGACAGCCGCAAACGCTCGAGATATGCCTTATCAATCGCTGATCAAGGTATGGTTGCAAGAGAAGCTTCAGGGTTCATGAGAGGCTGAAACATCGACTTACTTAACCTACGGCGAGGGTCGCCAAAACCGGGCAATAGATCACACGAAATCATTGCCTTGAACCGGCCATTAGTGGCATGCGCCCAAGCTTAGTCTGACGCTTATGGAACCAGCTGGATCGCAAGGAGCGCAAAAAAATTTCATCACACAAATCTGTCCCGCCTACACGGCGTTTTTGTCGGCCAAAAAATAGATGGAGCACACCATGACGCCGCAGCAATATGTGATTACAGGTCCGTTTGCTTGCCTCCAAGCGCGTCGATGAGCGCC
>CAWALS010000019.1:0-17978 GCA_963782865.1 uncultured Gammaproteobacteria bacterium
CCCGCATACGAACTGAATCGGCAAGAAGACGGCAGCTTGGGTGAGACCCGCGCTCGATCCGCCGGACGTGACGGCAGCGCTGAGGCCCTAGGCCTTAGGTTGATAACTGACGGCTCGTTTAGGGTGCGCCGACGGCCTGCCGTGCTCGCGTCGGAGGCTCACAACAAGCGCTCTGCAAAAACAGGGAGTGCAACATTTTGCTCAGCGCGGGCCACTGTGATGTCTCCCATTTCGCTGGGGACCCCTCCATGATACAGAATTACAAACCCCGTGCCAGCCGTGGGTCAGGTCTCGTAAGAAGTCAACGTGAGTCGCTGCGTGTCTCATCCTTCGACGTCGCGGGGAGGAGCCGTCTTTGAGCATGTGCCGGCGAGCGGAGTCCGCAATATATTAGCGGATCAACACCCGCTTGTCGGGATAGTCGATGCACACAACGTGGCGGGCGAAGAAGCTGTAGCCCATGAATCCGTCGAATCCGATGGCAAGGCCATCTCCCAGATTTCGAACTTCATAGGCCCGAAATTCCCTGTTCCAAAAATCATTAGCCGTTGGGTGGTGAGTGCGTCCTTTGTCAGGTCGGGCCTTACCCGTCGAACAAACCTCTTGCTCAAAACCGATGTGGTGGTGCCGGTGTCCCACCACATGGTCAACTGGCCTAGGTCGGATCGATGGTAGTGACGGCCTCGCCGTGCCACTCCGGGAAAAAGGAACTGGGGATCCATGGCAGCTTCTGGGAGGTAGGTGTTCCTTCCGCTCGTGCACAAGGGTCAAAGTCTTATTGGGATAGTTGAACCACTTCGAGGATTTGAAGAGTCCGGTTCCTAGGGCTCCTTGATCTCCGATCTTTCTGGGTAAGTTGGGTCATATTTACTTAGCTGGGCTATGACGTTTCGAAACTCTGCGGTGCCGATGCGCATGAGGGGCACTGTGTACGTGGGTATTTCTATAACATGCCCTTTGAGGCCTATTTCCTTGGTCGACTTGCCGGTGGGCACCGCCTTGATGCGATCGAGGACGCTTTGGTCCAACTTCACGGCGGTTTGGTCGCCCAAGTCAAAAACCAGTGGGACGTCTTGTCCTTCGATGGTGGCGACGACGATTGAAGAATGATTGTGCAACTCAAGCGGCACCGTTACGACTGAGTCCGCGTGCGTTTTTAGATGTGTTTTTTTCGTTGCCCAATACTTCGCGGTTTCTCGACTTGTGCTTGTTTGCAGAGCGCGTGATCGAACCAGGTCGGCTTTACCGACAATGGTGTCTTTGAGCGCCTGATCGAAGCCGTAGTCCAGGACTCTATCCCGGATATCCGATCCACGCTAGCTTGCTCTGTCGGTCGACGATGAACGCGACTGGAGCGCCCATCGAGCCGCTCGCTGTAATCCAGGCGTTGGACATTGTTTTTCTGATCGGATCTTCCATTGCTACGGTATATTTCATTTCGCTACTGTGCTGCTGCATGAAATTGCGCACCACGTCCGCATTTCCTTCGAATCCCAAGAGACCATCCGCATCGACGCTAAGCACGGTGACTGTATCGGCATACTTCAATTGCAGCGCGCTCAAGTGCGGTATCAACCTAATGCACGGCGGACACCACGTTGCCCAGAACTCCACGACATAGACGCGACCCGGCTCGAACTTCGTTACCGGACTACCCTGGAGCCACGCGATTGGCTCGATTGCCGGCGCAGGATCACCGACTTTCAAGGTCGGCTCCTGCGAAGAAGAAAACGCGATTGTCGTCGCGCCGAGCGCGATGCAAATCGTCAGCGTAATTATCAATGTCCCCACGTAGTTATCCTCGAACTAAGTTTACCTTGCGGGATTCTCATAGTTGAGACGGCACGAAATCTTCGCGGACCGCCTTTCGGAGGAGACTTGGCGGGAGCAAGCCTTGTCCCAAGACAAAGTCATGAAAGCGGTGCTGATTGAATTTTGTGCCTAGAACCTTCTCGGTTTCTCTACGCAGCGACAAAAGCTGCGTATATCCGTAGAAGTAACTCACCGCTTGGCCGGGGTTCTGCAATGTGAACCGCTCGATCTCCTCGGTAGCGAATGCGTGACTTAATACAACGTCCTTTCTAAGGATATCAAATGCTTGAGTTGTGGAGATTTTGCCGCTCTGAAGCTCGGGATCCAAAAAAGCACGGGCGTCTCGCAACAGCCGGGATTGAAGCGTGGCGAGTTGCCCCTCTGGTGGTTCGTACGGCTGAATGATGTACTCGGCATACAGCGCCCATCCTTCGGTGTTCGTCGAATTCCCTGCAAACCGCATGCGGGCGAGGCTGACTCCGTGTTCCAGCATCGAATCGAATTGAAGTTCGTGCCCGGGCCGTGCCTCGTGCGCCGTGAGCGTCCAAGCCACCGCATCGTAGGTAAAATCATCAAATCGATCATCCTTAACGCCCCCGGCGGTCGGCATGTTCAGCGGCAATACGAATTCGCCACGCTGCCCGGGATTGTTCAGGAAGGATATCCCCGACATGTGAGGGGCTGGTCCTTGTGCGGTTTCTGCGGCTGATGCGAGGCGAATGATGACCGACCTGTCAGGTAACGAAACTAGATCGTTCGTCGTGATAATCCGCTCGATCTCGTGCAATCGATTTTCGTAGAAAGGAACGATCGCAGACCCAGTAATTTGACGCTTTTTGAGCTCCGCAATGACGGCGCGGTAATCCGACGACGGGAAACCATTGGATCGGGCGACTTGCAGCGCCAAAGGCGCCATAGCGGCTTGATCTTGCTCGAAGGCCGCGTGCGCTCGAGGTGCGACTTCACCTGGCGACACGTCGATGCCGTTCTGTTCCAGATCAAGGGCATATTCCTCAGGTGGTTTACGAAAGTCCGTACGCGCCTTCGGTAAAAGACTCACGCGAACCCACGTGTCATAGGCAAGTAATTGCGTCTTGAGCTTGGCGAACGCAGCTTCCCAACCGTGCAAATGGTATTTTTTGAAGAGAAGGGGTATCCCTTTCAGATAGCTGGGATTGCGGTCGAGCTGATTTTCCAATAGTGTTTTCGGAGGAAAGAAAACGCCAGGCTTTGCCAACTGCTCTGTGGTTCGTTGTTTTACCAGTTCGGAGTATGGCGAGAACCCCGACTCCAGCCCCGCATATTTACGGAGCCGGACCAGTGCAGCGGGGCGGCGGTCTGCGGGGACTTGGTCATCCAAGAGTACTTTGATGCCCTCAAACACGGACTCACTTGGATTAAAGGCGGTTACCAGGTGCTCTTGCGCGAAATCGTCCAGCCGAAATTGCAGCTTGAGGGCCCTTTGCAAGATATCCAAGTCTTCCTGGACGTTCTTATCAGCGACTTGGGCACGAGCCGTCTTAAGCGTGCCGAGAACGGCCTCAAGTTCCTGTCGCTGGACCATCTCATCCGCAAGGCTTGGATCGGCAATCTGCGAATCAAAATGAGTGAGACCTTCCCTCGATCCCTGTTCGGGCGAATGCTTGAGCTGAACGTCAAACAGCATTCGGGTGTAGTGGTTGCTCTGCTCGATCCACGCCTTTGCTGGAGGTTCGGCTGCGCTCGCGAGTTGCGCGGTGAACGTAAACAAGGCGACGCCCCACGCAAGTGGAGCAGTCCACCGATGCTCCTTGGCGCGATGCCAACGCCATCCCGGATAACGCGTTCCTTGCCCTTCGTACGTCATGGCACGCGATACTACTACGAAGCAGCGACCGTCAGCTTTCCGCGAATCGTTTGGTGACTTCCGAAGACTGGTATGGCTGGAATCCGTCCGATTGAGGCCTGAGCTCGAGAGCACGCGGCAACGCAGGTCACTCCGTTGGTGACCAACTGCCGAAGACGGAGCGAAGCCCGCGAAAGAAGCCCCCGCCAGGTATGGATTCGTGCGTCTCCTCGGGAAGGGTTAGAGCCGTCAGTTTTAGATGTTCATAGTCCGCGACATCAGTTTCGGGCGAAAATCGGGAATAAGCTCCGCTCCGCGCATCCATCCAAGTCTGTCCGAACGATCCTACGATGGTGGGGTCGCTCTCGCCATCAATCGCGGCGCGGTGCCCGCGAAAATGCAAAATGAAGCCTGAAAGTTCGCCGACGGCAGTCTGTAAATCGGCTTGGCATTCGGCCACACCCCTGAAGGGATCACAAGATCACGAAGCCGGCAGATTCTGAACCAGCGATTCGAGCGCCCGCAGCCAATGCTGGTAGTAGCTGTCGCCAAGATCGGCGTCGCCCGCCGCATGCGCGCGATCAATTTCCCGAGATAGCGCCTGCGCCCATTGCGGCCAGGTGAATACGCCCCGCTCGTGCAGCGCGAGAGTCATCGCAAACGCCCGCGCTTCCCAAGGTTCGTTGAACACCGGGCTATCCGCCTGCATGGGAATTCCCGGCAGACTTCGCAGCGCTGCGTGCCTCATGCGGGCTCCAGATACGGCTCAAACGCGTCCACCGAAATGATGGAGCGCGGCGCTCGCGCGCTCTCGCCCCAGAGCTCCTGCGCGGCAAATGTCACGGTGTAGAGCCACTGCGGCGACTCGCTCAAGCCGAGGGCGTTCGTATCCGGGTACACGTGCGCGCCGTGGACCTGTTCAATCGTACCCACCTTGCCGCGCGCGTACCCCGGCAGGCGCGTGTGGTGATCGGCTTGCGCGGCGGCGGTGCGCACCCGATCGCCAAGGCAAAAGCGGGCGGGACGCGCCGCCGGCCGCGATGCGGGAGAGCCCCTTTTGATGGCCGCAACAACGGCTGCGGCGCGCAGCACCTGCTTCGGCGGCGGCGGCCTATCGCTGAGCACGCCCTTTTGCGACGCGAGCTTTTCCAGCGCCGCCAGCCAGATCTCGTAGTAACTCAAGTCGCGATAGTTCGGCAGGGTTTCGCGCGCCGCGCGGTTCATGTCGATATTCGACATGCCCGTTGGCCCCATGGCGACGACCAGCGCCATCACGCGCGGCTCCCACGGCGCGTGAAAATATTCGCCTTCGGGTTCCTGGACAATGGCGCCCGGCACATCCTGGCCGCCCAAGTCCGCGTGCGAGCGGTAGGTCACGCTGTCGATTTCGGCAAACCGGTGCCGATCATGGAGTCGCGCGTCACGAGATTCGCCAGTTCGCGCTCGCTCAAATGTTCGGTGTCCGCCGGCCGTTGCGGCAGGACCAGGTAGCGAACCTCGGCGGTCGAATCCCAGATGCGAATCCGCGTGGATTGCGGCAATTCAACGCCGAATTCCTCGAGGACGCCGCGGGGATCTTTAACGGCGCGCGCGCGATAAGGCGCGCTCTTGTACCACGTCGGCGGCAGCCCCAGCACCGACCAGGGATAGCAGCTGCACAGCGTGCACACCACCATGTTGTGCACCTCAGGCGTATTCTCGACCGCGACCATGTGCTCGCCCTGCCTTCCTGCGAAGCCTAAGGAGGCGATGGCGCCGGTCGCGTCTTGAAGCAACCAGCGGCGAAAGTCGGGATTGATCCAAGCGCGCGCCACGACTTGTGCACCATTGCGGGGCCCGATCCTCGTTTGATACATATCGACCAGCACGTCGAGCGCCGCCGGATCGATGTAGCCCTTGTCGGTCAGCAGGGCCTCCAATGCGCGAACTCGCAATTCCAGCGCACTGGGCGTGCGTTGCGCATGCTCTTCATGAGGGTGGTGTTCGTGTTCGCTCATGGTTGGACTAGTATAGGGCGTCAGGAGGGCCAGTCTCATGAATGACGCGTATCTTAAATCTACGCTTGCGGCAATGGCACTCATGCTGTTGTGCTTAAGCGTGGCAGCCCCTTGCTGGGCTCGCGGCGCGAACTTGAGGCTGTACGTGCTCGACTGCGGCCACGCCACGTTCAAGGATATGGGGGGATTTTCCGATACCGGCGAATATGACGGTAAATCGGGAGAAATCGCCGTGCCGTGTTTCCTGATACGCCACCCGAAGGGCGATTTATTGTGGGATACCGGATTGGGAGACCACTACAACTATCCCAAGGAGGGCAGCGACGCCGCGCCGGGCGTGCACGTCAAGGTACCGGTCACGCTGCTGGCGCAGTTGCAATCTCTGAAGTTGACGCCCAAGGACATCAATTTCATCGCCTTTTCGCATCTGCACTGGGATCACACCGGAAATGCCAACGAATTTCCCGATTCGGTGTGGATCATGAACAAGACCGAGCTGGCTTGGGCGCAGGTGTTACCGCCGCCGGGCGGCGTGCTGCCGGAAACCTGGAGCGCCTACAAGAACGCCAAGAACGAGACCATCGAAGCGGACTACGATGTGTTCGGCGACGGCACGGTGATGATATTGCGCGCGCCCGGACATACGCCCGGCCATCAGGTTTTGAAACTCAAATTGCAAAAGAGCGGTACCGTCATTCTGTCCGGCGATCTTTATCATCTGCGGGCCAATCGTCTCTTCAAGCGCGTGCCGCTGTACAACACGGACCGCGCGGATACGCTGGCCTCGATGAGCCGGATCGAGACCATCCTCAGGAACACGCACGGGCGCTTGATCGTGCAACATGATCCCAAGGATTTTCAGGCCCTGCCCAAGCCCCCGGGGTATCTCGATTGAGCGGAATCCTAGCCCCTGCCTCGCGCCAAGACCTTGCGGAAATCTTAGAGATTTATAACGAAGTGATTCGTACATCGACCGCCGTGTACACGGAGATCGAATTCACGGTCGGAACGCGGCGCCGCCTGGTTCGACGCCAAGCGCGCCGGCGGCTTTCCCTTCATCGTCGCCAAGGATGCATCGGGCATCACCGGTTTTGGCACTTTTGGCGAATTTCGCGTGCCGCCCTGCTATCGGCACAGCGTGGAACACAGCGTCCATGTCCGTGCCGACCGCCGCGGTCAGGGCATTGGCCGGCAATTGGTGGTCGAACTCATGAGTCAGGCAGCGGCGATGCACAAGCATGTCATGATCGCCGGCATCGATGCCGACAACGCCGTATCCATCAAGCTGCATGAAAGCCTGGGATTCATCAACGTAGGGCATTTTCATGAAGTGGGATTTAAATTTGGCCGCTGGCTCGATTTGGTGTTCCTGCAGTGTCGCCTTAGCGCTACAAAGGCGTTAACAACTGTAAAACCACCGGCTTAGCGAGCGGCACTTTCTCGCGACGCAGTCTTGTTATCATGAGCGAGTGGTAAGAGCTACACAGACAGAGATTGAAACAGCGGTCGAAGCGCTGCGCGCCGGCGAATTGGTAGTGTTTCCCACCGAAACCGTCTACGGCCTGGGCGCGAATGCAGCCAGCCCTCCGGCCGTGCGCAAGATTTTCGAGGTGAAGGGTCGGCCGCCCGATCATCCGGTCATCGTTCATCTGGACGATCCTCGCTATCTGCACCGCTGGGTAACCGATATGCCGGCCGTTGCGGAGGCATTGGCGAATAGATTCTGGCCGGGACCTTTGACGCTGATCCTGCCCAAGGCCGAAAACGTCAATGAAATCGTCACCGGCGGCCAGGACAGCATCGGCATTCGCGTCCCCTCGCACCCCATGGCGCAGCAACTGCTGAACGCGTTCGGCGGGGGTATTGCGGCGCCCTCGGCCAATCGCTACGGACGTTTGAGTCCGACCAAGCCGGAACATGTGCGCGATGAGCTCGGCGATGCGGTCAAAGTCATTCTCGACGGCGGCGACTCGCCCATTGGACTCGAGTCCACCATCGTGTCCTGCCTCGACAATCAGGCGCGGCTGCTGCGTCCGGGCTTCATCACGCGCTCGCAGCTCGAACAGGTGGTGGGCCCCATGGCGGTCGGCGGAGCGGTGCCGCGTGTGCCCGGCGACCGCGCCGTGCACTATGCACCCTCGACGCCGCTCGAGATCGTGGACTCGGACGACCTGGAAGTTCGGGCCGGCGAGATCGTGGCGCGCGATGAGAAAGTGGCGGTATTGGCGATGCGCCCGCCGCTGCACACCCAGCGGCATATTACTTGGATCAATGCCGGCAAGAAGCCGGATACCTATGCGCACAATCTGTACAACCATTTGCGCACTCTGGATCGCGCAGGCTGCGCGAAAATATTCGTGCAGAGCTTGCCGCAAGAAGAACGCTGGGCCGCGATCCTCGATCGCTTGCAGCGCGCCAGCGGCATGGGCGATGATTCCCTGGAGCTCAGCGTCAGCTAGGACAGGCTCTCCTCATGGAACTCGATCCCCAACAAGATCCTTTCTCGCGAGAGGCAATCCAACATTTGGTGGCGCGCTACGGCTCGCCCCTGCTCGTCATCGATGCTGAGCGCGTGCGTCGACAATATCGCCGCCTCACCGCCGCCCTGCCGGGTGTTGATCTGCACTATGCCCTGAAGCCGCTGCCGCACTCATCGCTGATCACGACCCTCATGGGGGAGGGCGCTTTTTTCGATCTGGCGACCAATGGGGAAGTCGAATTGGTGCGCCGCTTAGGGGTCGACCCGAAACGCTGTATTCACACGCACCCCATCAAGCGCGACAGCGATATTCGCACCGCCTTGAATTTTGGCGTCAGCCGTTTCGTCATCGATAATCCGGACGAGCTGCGCAAGTTCGACCAATTCCGCACGCGCTGCGCGCTGTTGATTCGGGTGTCCTTTCGCAGTCCGGACGCTCAGGTGGATTTGTCGCGCAAATTCGGCTGCGACCCGGAGGCGGTCGAGGACCTGTTCCGGCTGGCCGCGGAGCTGCGCATCAAGATCGACGGGCTGTCGTTTCACACCGGCTCGCAAAACGCCGACTCCGCGATGGTGGTCAGGGCCATCGAGGTGTGCCGTGGGTTGCTGCAAAGCGCCGCCGCCGCGGGTCATCCGGTGCACATTCTCGACATCGGCGGGGGATTTCCGGTGCAGTATTTGAAGCCGGCGTTGTCAATCGAAGAGTTTTGCGCTCCGATCAACGCCTCGCTCAAGAAGCTGCCGTCCGATGTGCGCGTGCTCGCCGAACCCGGCCGCTACATAGCGGCGTCCGCGGCCATCGCCGTCGCTTCGGTCATGGGCCGCGCCCTGCGGGACGGACGATGGTGGTACTACCTCGACGATGGTTTGTACGGCAGCTATAGCGGCCAGATGTATGATCACTCGATATTTCCCGTCGCAGCGCTGCGCCTAAGCGCGGAGATATTCCCGTCCGTGCTGGCCGGCCCGACTTGCGACAGCATCGATGTAATCCGGGAGAAAATCGACCTGCCCAAGCTTGACATCGGCGATTTGGTTGTAGGCCACATGATGGGCGCCTATACCTGGGCGTCGGCCTCCGAATTCAATTTCTTTCCCAAGGCGACGGTGCTGGCGCTCGACCACGGGCGTCTGCTCGAGGATCGAAGCGCATGATCACGCGTCGCCGCATGCTGGCAGGCACCGCGGCGTTGAGCGGCACCGCGGCGTTGAGCGGCACGGCGGCGTTGAGCCGCACTGCGGCCCTGAGCGGCACCGCGGCGTTGAGCGGCACCGAGGGCCTGTGGCGGCAAACTGCGCTCGGCGCGGCCGATACAGCGGCACGGCGAATTGCGCTGGCCAATTTGCATAGCGGCGAGCGGCTGGACATCGAGTATTTTCGGGGCGGTGCCTATGTGCCGGAAGCGCTCGCCGCCCTCGAAGTGCTGCTGCGGGATTTTCGCAATGACGAGAAGCACGCCATTGATCCGAAGCTGATGGATTACCTGGTCGATGTGGCCACCCGAATCGGCGTAGCGCCGGCATACAGCGTGATCTCCGGCTATCGATCGCCGGCGATCAACCAGCGCTTGCGTGAGCGCAGCAGCGGGGTGTCGCAGCACAGTCTGCACAGGCAGGGCCGCGCGATCGATGTGCGCGTGAGCGGCGTGGATTGTCAGGTTTTGGCGGCGCGCGCCGAATCCTTGCAACGGGGAGGCGTTGGCTACTACCGTGCGTCGAATTTCGTGCATTTGGATACCGGCACGTTCCGTACGTGGCGCGGCTAGGAGCTTCATCGAAATGAACGCAAGCCGACTCGTGCCGCTGGCATTGTTGCTGCTCCTCGGGGCCTGTCAGCAATCCAGCCCGGGCAAGGGGACGAGTGCCGCGGCGCTCAGCGGCGCCGATCGCAGCGCCGATCGCAGCGCCGATCGCGGCGCGGCGCTGTATGCGCAAAACTGCGTACCGTGCCACCACGAAAACGGCGAGGGCGTGCCCAAGGTATTCCCAAGCCTGTCGCATTCGCCTGCCGTGCTGGGCGATCCTGTCGAGCTCGCGCAGTGGGTCTTGAGCCAGAAGCGGCCGGCGAGCATTCCTGCAGGCCGCTATCCGACCCAAATGCTGTTGTTCGGCTGGATGAGCAACGAAGACGCGGCTGCCGTACTGACCTACATCCGTTCGCATTTTGGGAATTCCGCGCCGCCGGTGGATCCTGCCTCAATTGCGAAGTCGCGGGAGAGATAACATGGCTGCAACCACCATTCACGCGCTGGTCGATCGCTGCCGCACCGCTCAGTTGCCGGCCGCCATCGCCAAGCTGCCTTCGGGCTGGGTCATCATGGGCGAACGCCAGGTCTTGCCGGGGTATTGTTTGTTGCTGCCGGATCCGGTCGTGCCGCATTTGAATGCGCTCGACGCCGACGCGCGCGCTCAATTCCTGTTCGACATGGCGCTCGTCGGCGATGTGCTGCTCGCCATCACGGCAGCCGCGCGCATCAATTATGCAATCTACGGCAATGTGGACCCCGCATTGCACGCGCACATCTTTCCGCGCGACAGCGCGGAACCGGAAAGCACGCGCACCGCTCAGCCCTGGGCGCTCGATTGGAACGCCGCGCCCTTGTACTCCGATGCCCTGCACGGCGATTTCAAACGCCGGGTCGGCATGGAGCTGCGCAAGCGCTATGCCGCTAAGTGATCCGCAGCCCGAGAATGCGCGCAACTTCCGGAAGATTCGCCAGGGGCGCGGAGCAAGTCATGCCGGTGCAAAGATATGCCACCGTTGTCTCGCTCGGCCGCTTCGCCGCCAGCGCCGGGGGCAGCGGCGCATCGTTAGGAATCGCGAAAATCATGCGCGCCGGCGCGTACAGCTTGCTCAAGACGCCGGCCCAGTGCGCGGCGCTTAGCGTCTCGCCGCGAATAACCAGGGTTTGCATCGAGGACCGATAATCCTCCAGAGCGTTCACCAGGCTCATATGCGCCTGCGGATAGTCTTGAATTCCCGCCCAGCCGGCGCGCAAGGTGCGCTGCGCCGAATCAAGATAGCGGGTCTCGCCGAGCAGGTAGCCTAGGCGGCACAGCATCGAGGCCGCGACGCCGTTGCCCGACGGGACGGATTCGTCGGCGAATGTTTTGCTGCGATGAATCAGTTGCTCGTGGTCCTGGGCGGTGAAGAAAAATCCGCCATCATCCTTATCTTCGAACTGATCCAGCAGCACGCCGGCCAACCGGCTTGCGAATTCTAGATCGCTGCTGCGCCAGCGGGTCTGCAGCAGTTCCAGCAAGGCGTCGGCGAGGAAGGCGTAGTCATCGAGATAGGCCGGCAGATGCGCGCGGCCGTCCTTGTAGGTCGCCAGCAGGCGGCCGTCGCGCCACAGGTGATGCCGCACAAAATCCACCGCCGTGGCGGCCGCATCAGCCAGGTCAGGCCGCTCGAGCACGCGCGCCGCAATGGCGAGACCCTTGATCATGAGCGCGTTCCATGAGCAGAGAGTCTTTTCATCGCGCGCCGGCCAGACGCGCAAGTTACGCGCCTTCAACAGCTTGGAGCGCGCGGATTCGACCAGGCCGGCCACCGCTGGCGCGGACTCTTGGAGCGCGCCGGCTATCTGGTCGAGCGACGCAACCGTGTGCAGGTGCCATTCGCCCTCGAAATTGGCGGCGCGATCCAAGCCGAAGCGGGCGGAAAAGGCGGCGTACTCGCGCGGCGTCAGCAGCGACTGCACTTCGCTGCGGGTCCACGCGTAGAACTTGCCCTCGCGGCCTTCGGAGTCGGCATCGAGGCTGGAGCAAAAGCTGCCGTTGCTCAAGCGCAGGTCGCGCAGCACCCAATCGGCCGTTTCGTGCGCGACCTTCGCAAACAACCCCTCGCCGGTCGCCAAATGCGCGCGGGCGTACTCGCACAGCAATTGCCCATTGTCGTACAGCATTTTCTCGAAATGCGGGATCATCCAGGCGCCGTCCACCGAATAGCGCGCGAATCCGCCCGCCAATTGGTCGTAGATTCCGCCCTCCGCCATACGCGTCAGCGTCAGGCTCGCCATGTACAGCGCTTGCAAGTCAGGCTTGGGTGTCGCCGAAGTCGCGTGCCACTGCCGCAGACAGCGCTCGATGCTGGTCGAATGCGGGAATTTCGGCGCACCCGAAAAGCCGCCGAAGGTCGCATCGAAGGACTTTTCGAGCGCGCCGCGCGCCCGCGCCACCGCGGAGTCGTCGAGCACGGCGCCAAAATCCGGCTGCGGCACCATGGCGGCGAGCGCGGCCTGCAGCTGCTCGTTCTGCGCCGCGATTTCCGTGCCCTGCTCGCGGTAGTACGCGGCTACGCGCTTCAGCAAGTCGCGAAATGCCGGCATCCCATAGCGCGGCTCCTTCGGAAAATAAGTGCCGCCGAAAAACGGCTGTGCCTGCGGCGTGAGGAACATCGTCAGCGGCCAACCGCCGGTGCCGTGCGTCAGCATTTGTTGGGCGACCTGATAAATCTTGTCCAGGTCGGGGCGTTCTTCGCGATCGACCTTGATGTTGATGAACAACTCATTCATCAAGGCAGCGGTGTCGTCGTCTTCAAAGGACTCGTGGGCCATGACATGGCACCAGTGACAGGCCGAATAACCGATTGACAGGAGAATGGGCTTATTTTCGTGCCGGGCTCTCGCCAGCGGCGCCTCGCCCCAGGAATACCACTCGACCGGATTGTCAGCGTGCTGCAGCAAGTATGGGCTGGTCTCGTCGGCGAGATGATTGCGCGGCATCGTCACGGCCTTAACATTCGGATCGGTTAGAATGGCCTTTACTATAGCCGAAGAATGTTCCATGACCGACTCCCCTGAAGCGGCGCAGCTGCCCGTGTTGCGCCTCAAGCGCAACGAAGATCGCCGCCTACACGCCGGGCACCTTTGGATCTTCAGCAACGAGGTCGATACCAGCCAAACGCCGTTACCCAAGTTCAAGGCCGGCGAGCTGGTGCGCGTGTTGGCGCATAACGACAGAGCATTGGGGTTGGCCTACGTCAATCCGCAATCGCTGATTGCCGCGCGCTTGCTCGAGACCTGGAAGATTCCCGACAGCGCGTGGCTGGCCGCGCGCATTCGCGCCGCGATGAGCTTGCGCGATCGGCTGTACCTGGAGCCCTACTATCGGCTGGTGTACGGAGAATCCGACGGGCTGCCGGGGTTGGTCGTTGACCGCTATGGGAGCAGTTGCGTCGCGCAGATCGGCACGGCCGGCATGGAAGCGCTGAAGCCTCAAATACTGGAAGCCTTGAACCAGGTCGTGAGGTGGGAAGCCGTTCTCTTCAAGAACGACAGCGCCGCGCGGGAAATGGAGGGGTTGCCGAGCTATGTCGAGACCGCAAAGGGCAGCTTCGATGCGCCGGCAGTGGTAATCGAAGATGGCCTCGAGTTTCACGCACCCTTGGTGGAAGGACAAAAGACCGGCTGGTTCTTCGACCAGGCCGCCAACCGCCGCGCATTGTCGAAATACGTGCGGCCGGGCGGCCGCGTCTTGGACGTCTTCAGCTACGTGGGGGCCTGGGGGGTGCGCGCGGCGCACCTCGGCGCGCGCGAGGTCACCTGCGTCGACAGTTCCGCGGCCGCGCTTGATTTGGCCGCCGAAAACGCCGCGCGAAATCGCGTCAAGCTGCTCCTTAGCAAGGGCGACGCCTTCGATGCGCTCGAAGAATTCGCCCGGCAAGGCGCGCGCTTCGATATCGTCATCGTCGATCCGCCCGCGTTTGCGAAACGCAAGAAGGACCTGCCGAAAGCGCTGGCCGCATACAAGCGGCTGAACCAGCTTGCCGTTCAGGTGACCGCGGCCGAGGGCATCCTGGTATCTTGCTCCTGCTCTTTTCACGTGAGCGCCGAGGAATTGCAGGACGCCATCGCCAAAGCCGCGCGCGGCGCTGGCAAGCATGTGCAAATCCTTGAAATGGGCGGCCAAGCGCCCGATCATCCGGTGCATCCCGCCATCCCGGAGACCCGATATCTCAAAGCCTATTTCTGCCGGATCAATGAGCGATTAAAGTAGCGGTCATGCTCACCTATCCGCATATCAACCCCGTTGCCGTGTCCATCGGTCCGATCTTCGGCATCGGACCCTTGCAGGTGCACTGGTACGGCATCATGTATTTGATCGGCTTCGTCGGCGCGTGGTGGCTGGCGCGATATCGCGCGCGCCGTCCCGGCTCGACTTGGGCGGCGCTCGAAATCGATGACCTGATTTTCTACTGCGCGATCGGCGTCATTGTCGGCGGCCGGCTGGGCTGGTGCATTTTTTACGGCCATGATGTGATCGCCGAAAATTGGCTGAATGTCTTTCACATCTGGGACGGCGGCATGTCGTTTCACGGCGGCATGACCGGAGTGTTGGTCGCCGGCATCGTGTTTGCCCGCGTCAAGCACAAGAGAGTCGCCGATGTATTGGACTTCGTCGCGCCGCTGCCCGGCATCGGCTTGTTTTTCGGCAGGCTGGGGAATTTCATCAATGGCGAACTGTGGGGCAAGCCGACGAAGCTGCCCTGGGGGTTCGGCGTGCCGGATGCGCAGGGTGTAATGATCTCGCGGCATCCCTCGCAGCTCTACGAGGCGACTCTCGAAGGCCTGGTGCTGTTTCTGATTCTTCTCTGGTATACGAGTACGCCGCGGCCGCGATTGGCGCCCACCGGATTGTTCCTGCTGTTGTATGGTTGCGCGCGCTTCACGGTGGAATGGGTGCGGCTGCCGGACGCCAATATCGGCTACCTCGTGGGCGATTGGTTGACCATGGGCATGCTGCTGACCACGCCCATGATCGTGATCGGCGCCGCGATCATGATCTATGCCTACCGGCGCAACCTTCCGACCGGCAATTTGGTTGCCGTGAAAGCGTAATGCGGCAGTACCTCGATTTCCTGCGCCATATCCGCGAGCGCGGCGCGGCAAAAGGCGACCGCACCGGCACCGGCACTTTGAGCGTCTTTGGTTATCAAATGCGCTTCGATCTCAACGCGGGTTTTCCGTTGGTGACGACCAAAAAGCTGCATCTGCGCTCCATCATCTATGAGCTTCTGTGGTTCCTGCGCGGCGATACCAATGTCAAATACCTGCAGGAACACGGCGTCAGCATCTGGGATGAGTGGGCCGACCGGAACGGCGACCTAGGTCCCGTCTACGGCAAGCAATGGCGCAGCTGGCCCGCGCCGGACGGCCGGAATATCGACCAGCTATCGCAAGCGCTCGAGCAGCTCAAGCACAACCCGAATTCGCGCCGCATCCTGGTCAGCGCCTGGAATGTGGGCGAATTGGATCGCATGGCGCTGTTGCCGTGCCACGCCTTGTTCCAATTCTACGTGGCTGACGGGCGCCTATCCTGCCAGCTGTACCAGCGCAGCGCCGATGCCCTGCTCGGGGTGCCGTTCAACATCGCCAGTTACGCGCTGCTCACGCACATGATTGCGCAGCAGTGCGGGCTTGAGGTCGGCGATTTCGTGTGGACCGGCGGAGACTGTCATTTGTATATGAATCATTTGCAGCAGGCCGATCTGCAGCTCTCGCGCACGCCGTATCCCTTGCCGCAGCTTGCGCTCAAGCGCAAGCCCGACAGCCTGTTCGAGTACGCGTACGAAGATTTTGAAATCATCGACTATCGCTATCACGCCGCGATCAAAGCGCCGATTGCCGTATGAAGAAGGCCGGGCGGCGCCCAAAAACACCTCTTTTTGAGGTTCGCCACTCGCGCGTCCATGGCCATGGCGTATTTGCGCTGCGGCGAATTCGCAGGGGCACCAACATCATCGAGTATCTCGGCGAGCGCGTGAGCCCTGCGCTCGCCGATGCCCGCTATGCAGACAAGCATTCGCGGGACGGCCACACGTTCCTGTTCACCGTGGACAGCAAAACAGTCATCGATGCCGGGGTCGACGGCAACGAGGCGCGTTTCGTCAATCATGGCTGCGAACCGAATTGCCAGACCGTACAAATCGGTGCGCGAATTTTCATCGAGGCCCTGCGCACCATACGGCCGGGCGAGGAACTCGCATACGACTATAGAATAAAGCGCGATGCCGACGATCCCGCCGACATCGACGATGTCTTTCGTTGCCTGTGCGGCGCGAAGAATTGCCGCGGCAGCATGCTCGTCGCGCAGCCCAAGAAGCGTGCGAAGCAGGGCCCGAAAAAGCGCGTGAGGCAGGGTGCAAAGAAGCGTGCGCAGCAGCGCCGGCAGCAGCCGCAGCGGCGCAGACGGCCGCGGCGAGCGTGAGCGCCGAATTGAATGCCGGGCGGATTCGAGCGTAAGCGCCTTTGCGAGCGTAAGCACCGACTTGAGCGGCGGCGGGGTCTCGATTCGAGATCAGTTTGTCTCGGCCGCTGAAGTTTTCGCGTTGCGGGAGTGTGCGCAGGCGCGCGCGGCGCGCGGGGAATTTGCGCCGGGGCGCGTCGGCGGACCGGGCGCGGAGCAGCGCCGCGATGAGATCCGCGGCGATTTTACTTGTTGGCTGAGCGAGCCGTTGCTGCCGCCGGAACGCTGCCTCACGCAGCGCATGGAAGCATTGCGTCTGCAATTGAACCGCGACGCGTTCTTGGGGTTATTCGAGCTGGAGCTGCACTATGCGAGGTATCCGGCCGGCGCGGCTTATAGCCGTCATGTCGATCAGCCGCTGGGTAGCACGCAACGCAAGCTATCCTTGGTGCTGTATTTGAACCCCGAGTGGCGCACCAAGGATGGCGGGGTCTTGAGAATTCACAACGCGGATGACGGTTTTGTCGATGTCGAGCCGATCGCGGGACGATTGGTTTGCTTCCTGACGCCCGGGCGCGAGCACGAGGTGCTGCAGGCACACGGCGAGCGCCTGAGCATCAGCGGCTGGTTCCGCGGCCGGGGGTGACTTGCGCCCGCGGGCTCTTAGGGTCTCGGTGGATTCGCCGCATCGCGCAGCACTGATTCGATGCGGCTGCGGTCCCGAAACGCACTGCGCGGGAGCGCTGGCGTGGCACGAATGTTGCTGGGGATCGATGATGTATTATAGCTCTTGCACATGCGCCTACCGTCGCTCAAATTTTTGAAAACTTTCCAGGTCGCAGCGCGGCTGCAGAGCTTCAAGGCGGCGGCTGAAGAATTGTTCGTCACTCCATCCGCCATCAGCCATCAAATCAAGGCGCTGGAGGAACATCTGGGCGTGAGTCTGTTTCAACGCGGCGTACGCACGCTGACATTGACCGATGCGGGCAGAAATTACCTCGAGCACATCAACGACATCTTCTCCAAGCTCGAATCGGTCACCGAGCAGCTCCAAGTCCGCTATGGCCGCACCATCATCCGGCTGAACGTGCCGTCTTTTTTTGCCAATGAGTTGTTGCTGCCGAGGCTCGCCTCGTTTACCCAGGCGCGCGAAGAGACCGACATCCGCATCGAAACGAATTTTTCGGCGCCGAAGACCCATCCGCCGGAGGCGGATCTATCCATTGTGGTGGGCGCGGGGCCGTGGGACGGTCTGGTGGTGCACGAATTGTTCGCGCAAAATTTCATTGCGGCCTGCTCGCCGGCGTTCTTGTTGGACAACCCCATCGATACCTACGCGGACCTGAACGGCAGGACATTGCTATTGCATGAAGAGCGCCGCGAGGCCTGGGAGAAGTGGGCGGCGAGCCTCGGAATCGAACCCATCAAGCCGAATCGGCTGGTGCGCCTCGATACCATGTCGGCGGTGGTGCGTGCCGCGGAGCAAGGCGTGGGAGTGGCTTTGGTGCCCTCGCGATTGAGCGCCGATCGCTTCACTGCCGGCGGCTTGGTAAAGCTATTCGAAGCCGAATTGACCACCAACGAGAGCTACTACCTCTTGCACCGCCCCGAGGATCGCGCGCGCGAGGATTTGCAGGAACTGACGCGCTGGATCTTGAGCGAATGCCGGGTCGCG
>CAWALS010000020.1:0-28722 GCA_963782865.1 uncultured Gammaproteobacteria bacterium
TTCGGATAAATGGACCCACTTTGCATGGGTTACCGGCGGAGCCGCGGTTTGAGAGTTCTACGCGTCCTTTTTCTTTGACGCAAGTTTTCTGGCTTTGACGCCTCGATAGGTCTCGCCGGTAATGTTGATGGTGAGCGCCGAGTGCTCCAGGCGATCCCGGATTGCATCGAAGATGACGGCATCGGGAATGACTTCATTCCAGTGGTCTACAGGAAGCTGGGAGGTGAAGGCGATGGACTTATTGATTGACCGCTCTTCGATGATTTCGCATAGGTCTTGGGCTTCGGTCGCGGTAAAGTGGCGCATTCCCATCTCGTCAAAGATGACGAGATCGAACTTGGCGAGTTTGGCGCGATACCGAAGATAGGTTCCGCTGGAGCGGGCGATGGCGAGATTCTCCAGAAGCGCGGTGATGCTCATGTAGAGCACGGATTTTCCGCTTGCGCAGGCGTGCAGGCCGACCGCTTGGGCGATGAAGGTTTTGCCAACACCGGTTTCGCCGATCAGTAGCAGAGGACGTGCGTCGTTGAGCCATCCGAGGGTGTAGATTTCTTTGATCTCGGCCTTGGTGATTGAGCGTTTCGCGGTGAAGTCAAAGTCTTCGAACGCGGGGCGCACAGTGAACTTGGCGGCTTTGATGCGGTTGGCGGTTTTTCGTTCCTGGCGGTAATCGGCTTCCGCTTGCAGCAAGATATCAATGAACTCGGAGTAGCTGATTTTATCTCGGGTGGCCTCGGCCAGAGTTTTGTCTAGAACAGCCAGCATACCGAGCATGTTCATCTCGGCCATGTGATTTTTGGCAATGGCGATACTCATAAGGGTAAGTTCTCCTGGGCAGCAGTCAGTGGGATGGAAGATTCGTCAGTGGCCTGCAGCACCGCGCCGCCAACGTACCGAAGGTAGGGATTGCCGGGCCGGCGCACGATCTCGCGCGCCGGCTGCGCATTTCTCGATTGTTTGCGCGCCTGCTTGAGCAACTCCTGGAAGTACTGCGTGCGGATGCGGTTGTAGCGGCGCATGGTGGCGATCGCGATGCCGATGTGCTCGCTGGCGAGCGTGTGGCCGCAGCGACTGATTTCCTTGGTGCATGCGGAGACCAAGCCCTGGGCGCGGCGGATATGAGCGTAGACATCCGCGTTAAAGAGTTCGAGGAACAAGGTGTTCAGATCCGGATGGATGAAGCGCGACTGTGAGAGCAGTTTCTGCGGTATCGCCTCGTAGAACGCCACCGAGTTCGCTGGGAAGTGCGCGAGGATCTTGATCCGCCGGCCCATTTTCTGGCGGCACCGCGGATGGATCGCCAGGCGCTCAAGATTCAAGAAGATCTCCACATGGTGCTCAGTGAGCTTGATTCGAAGCTTTTTGTGGCGGTGGATATGCGGTGCGCTGTAGTAATCTCCATCAACGGCCACGTAACAGTCAGGGTGCAGCTTCGCCGACTTCCACTCCCCGCCGTCGTACTCCACACTGGGCAAGGCTTTAAGTGCGGCTCGCTCGATCTTCTCGAAGCGCTCACGGCGGGAGACGCCAAAGCGGCGGTGGGTCTGATCGTTGATGCGTTCAACGCAGACCATCAGTGCGCGATTGATCTCCTCGATGGAGGTAAATCGGGCGCGGCGGAAGCGAAAGCGAAAATATCGACACAGGATTTTGACGAGCCCTTCGACGATCGCCTTATCCTTCGGTTTTCTCACCCGTGCCGGAACGATTGCGGTGGAGAAGTGCGCGGCTAAATATGCGTAGTCTTCATTCAGATCGGGATCGTACAGATGGCATTTGACGACACCGGTCTTCAAGCAGTCCGGAACTGTCACGTGCGGCACGCCACCGTAATATTCAAACATCCGCCGGTGGCAGCCGAGCCAGTTTCGACTTTTCATATCCTCGGTCGCCCAGGCAAAGAGCAATTGGCTAAAGCCCAGGCCTGAGACGAACACGTAGGCTTTGTGGATCTCGCCCGTCTTGATCTCGTACCACTCGATCGGATCGCCGGCATAATCGACTTCCACCCGTTCTCCGGGCTCGAACTCTCGCGCAGTGATCGGTCGCCTCGCGGTACTGCGGGAACTTGCGATAAAACTGCTTCCAGAAGTTCGGATAGGTGATGAGCGCTTTCGCGCGCTCCTCCCAGATAAATTTCATCGGGTGACCGAGCCCGAGCTCATGGATGATCAGCGGCCATTCGAGCTGCGACATCCACAATGGATCCGGGCTCGCCGCCGTCTCGTGCGTCAGTCGCTCGCCGTCGCGGATCTGGCGCACCAGGCGCCGTGAGCAACCTAAGGCGGTAGCGATCTCTCGTAGGCTTCGTCCGTCGGCCAGGCGGCGCTTGATTTCCTCGTGTCTATCCACCGTCAGCTTCCTTCGCGCCATCCAGCTCTCCCGTGCGTGTAGTGCCACGACGGTACTGGATTGCGGTGTGAGCGGGCCGAGGTCCGCTTTTGGGAGCTGGTGCCGGAAAGCAGACCGTCGCAGACGGCCCAGGAGCCACGATCGGCGAGCACCCGGATCAAAGCTACCCTGGAAAACTGACCAATTTGCGCTGCCATCGCCGTCCGCTCCTGGGAGCCTAGGCGACGCTCAACACGCCGCTTAAGCTCGAAAAGCGGCTCGGGCCGGTGGTCCCATTGGGACGAAATCGGGTGGGTCCATTACCCCGAAATCGGGTGGTCCCATTCAGACGAAATCAGGTGGGTCCAATCGGGTCGCCTAACCGCTTGGCTATTTCGAGGGCGGTCGCACCCCAAACGTAATTTTTGAGTAGTTGACTCCGCTCTGTCGCAACATCCGCACAGCATCAGCATCGGAGTTGAGCACCGGTAGGAGCGCTACAGGAAGTCCTGTCGTTCCAACCGGCGCGTCCGGATGAGCGCCGAGCGCCAATAGACGCTTGGCCGCGGCCAGATCCTGATTTTGCAGCGCGTAGGCAAGCGCCGTCAGCTTCTCATTATCCTGCTGGTCAATCGGCTCGCCGGCAGCGATCAACTTTTTCGCTGCGGGTGTTGTTCGATCACTGGTCGTCAATAAGTACAGCGGTTTCGGGCCTGCCGGCAGGAATATTCGTGCTTGATTCAGCGACTCTGCGCTAATCGGTCCCATCGTAGCGGCCCACTTCACGTATTGCGCGAGCCCTAGAATCTCGCGTGACTCGGTGTCATCGCAATTCTGGTGCAAAGCTTCCGTTGCCAGGTCGATCGCTGCCTGTGTATTGCCACGCACATCGAGGAGGAATCTCGCGTAGTCGGCTGTATAGCAGCTTCCTGGGCCAAACTCGGCGACTCGTTGCTTGTAGAGTACCTCCATCCCATCCGGATCCTTCCGAAGTTTGAGTAGGTCCAGGAGTTGTGAATAGGCGGCGGCACGAGCCCGATCGTACGTGTCATGAGTCATTGGACGTGCAATCGCCTGTCGATACTTCGCCATCGCCTGGTCGGTCTTGCCTTCCATCAGGAGCAGTTCGCCCCAGTTACTCCAAAGCCATAAGTTATTGGTACTCGTAGTTGCGGCCTGGGTAAACAGTGCTTCTGCCTTGGCGAAGTGCCGCTCGTGTGCATAGACGTAGCCCAAGAGAATCTTTGCATTGACACTGTCGGGCCTAATCTGCAGGGAAGACGAGAGAAGGGTCTCTGCCTGATGCAGTCCCTCCGGCTCCCCGTGCAATTTCATGGCAACCCGTGCCAGCTCGACGTAGCCGGCATCAAATTTTGGATTGTCGCTGATTAATCTCTCGAGAATCGATCTTGCCTCGTTCAATTGCGCCTCTTCCTCGGAGTCGATAAGGGCAACCGCTCGGTTGAAATTCTCTTCCGGAGACGCCTTGGCAACCTGCTGGTCGCGGACCCATGTCTGAAAGTCGGGCCAATCAATCACCCTGTCAATCTGCTGGCGCGCAACAACATCCGAACTGAACATCTGGCTACGAATCGTTACGGCAACTTTTAGAGTTCTCTGCTGAGCGCCGGGATAGCGAATTTCCACGCTCGCGTGGTTCGCTCCCCGTTGGGGACGCTGGAGGAATGTTCGGTACTGTTCGACCCCACCCAGGCGGAGCGGCGAACCCGACTGTGGGATCAATTCGACGGCCAGTGCGGCATACGGAGGCTCGCCCGTGTAAAAGTAATCAAACTCCGCCGTCCACACGCCCGCTTTGTTTTGGTCGACGTGCAGACCGGACACCGAATTAGTGCCGGCGAGAGGCGGTTGCTTGGGAGAACCGGTCGGGTTGCCCTGGGCGTGCAACGATCCGAAAGACACACAGAGCGTCGCTAAAAGGAAAGAAACGGGGATGGCGGTCGCGGCACGTCGTGCTGACATTGATCAATTCCTTTTGCGAGTCCTGCGCTAACAGCAAAATATTGCCGCAGGTTCGCTCAGTCCGGGCTGTCGTTGATCACATATTTGCGATGTCACGCTTCTCTGAAGACCGTGCGGCCCGCTTGCCCGGACTGCCCTCGGGCAACGTAAAAACTGCGCGTTGGCTGATCACAGGTCGCAGATCGACCCGTTGCTGCCGGAGGCGACCGGCCGGTTACAAGCAACCAAATCACTTTATATTAGAGTTCACGACAGTAGCTTCACCGATAAAGCCGCCTTCCCAAAGAAAGAATTTGCCCGCGCCCACAAACAATTGCGCGGTCTCCTCCCCTGAAAGGAAGACGAAACCCAACCGCCGGCTTCCCCCCGGTTCAAATGGCGTGTCACCCAACAATGGCCAGCCGTCGTATGCAGCACCAATTGGGGTGTCTTTGGAAAGACAACATGGGCAGCCCCACCCAGGCATCGCAGGCGAGCGGCGTCCACCGTCGTCGGTTCGGTAGAGAGTAACATCCGCGATTAGCTGCGGAGACATCTTTCTTAATTGTTCGGCACGCGACATCAGATTTGGCCCGGGCAGGATTTCATCGGGAATGCGCCTTTGCCTGCTGGAACCGTCTCAATCTGCCAGCGTGCACCCAATTGTTTGACCACTATGTCAGCAAATCTACGATCTTCAGGGGGTTCTCCAGAAAACCCTAATGCGACCTGGTAAGCGGGTAAACCTAAATTACCTCCCATCATGACGTTGTGAGCGCCGCGGTTCATACCAATATTGATAACTGATCCGGGTGTCTGGAGCTTATCCATCTTTGCTCCAATGGATTTCAGGTCCCTTTGCGTCTCAGTACTGCCATCAACAAGCTGCAGGTGTTCCGAGACCGCTATCGACTGCAAGAGGCCGAGAAAGTCAGAAACTCCCTGTTTATCTTTCAGACAAACATTAATCGTTAGGTACGTAGGGCTCGAAGGCGCACAACCCCAGAGTAATCCCAACGAGGATAGAACCGCTGCGAATATGTAGCGCCGGACGTCTGTGCTGTACGTTCTCATCGCTGTTCAGGCTCGGCTTTTGCCACGGTCGATTTCTTCTTGGTTCGCCATTTGGATAATTCGACTTTCCCATCGGATGCCATTCTTCGGAAGCTGCGGAATCCGTATTGGACCTGCATCCGTTCAGTTTACTGCGCGCCATGAACGACAGCTTACAGGAGCGCATTTCTGGTGGTCGAATGACTCAAAGTGGCCGGCCGACGAGATGAGCCGTACCGCCGCTTTCGACCAAGTTCTGAGCAATGCCTGCGAGCAGGAACTCGTCGTGCGCACCGATGGGCCCGCGCAATCGTAATCGATCTAGTCGGAGTTCGAACCGACCACGACAAGCATCGGAAAGCGCTTGGTGGTTCTCGGACCTTGATAAGAAAGCGCGCCCGGAGAGATTCGAACTCCCGACCTCCTGGTTCGTAGCCAGGCGCTCTATCCAACTGAGCTACGGGCGCAAGGGGCGCGAATATTACCACAACGATTGCCGACCACCATTCTGCCCTGCGGCCGTAGTCGCATTTCACGCAACCATGTATGGCGGAGAGGGAGGGATTCGAACCCTCGAAGGGCTTTTGACCCTTACGCCCTTAGCAGGGGCGCGCCTTCGACCACTCGGCCACCTCTCCGGATTAGCCTTAAGCGGCCCTTCGCGGAGCGCCGGATGATACCCGCCCGCAGCAGTCTAGGTAAAGCCGGGTAGCTAAACGCCTGTTTCAGGCGTCATCGATCATCTTGGCAGGTGCCGCACCCACATTGCCATCATGGTCTTGCTCGCGCTTGATGCGTTCGTAGATCTCTTCGCGGTGAACCGCGACATCTTTTGGTGCATTCACGCCAATTCGAACTTGATTGCCCTTCACGCCCAGTACGGTCACCGTAACCTCGTTGCCGATCATCACGGTCTCGCCGACTCGTCTCGTCAATATCAACATAATCCAGCTCCTTGCATACTTGGCACTCGCAGCGGCAAATATTCACCGTGCTGCACGCCGCTTCGCGTCAAGCGTTCGTTCGTGAGTCGAACGACGGTTGTCCCACAAGAATTCTTCAGTCGATCGGACAAGAATACAAGAATACCAAACGCATTTGTTGCATCTTCTTGTCAGAATAAAACAATCGTTCAATTAGACAGCCGGCTGCGCACCAGCGACTCGACCCCCGCAAGCGCGGCGCCCAAATTTTCGGGCTGACTGCCGCCCGCCTGAGCGAAATCCGCTCGACCGCCACCGCGGCCTCCGACTTTCGCTGCCACCAGCCCCGCGATCTCGCCCGCTTTCAATCGAGACACCAAGTCGTCTGAAACGCCCGCGACCAGCAAGACCTTGCCCTCCTGCACGCTCCCAAGGACTATCACCGAGGAGCCGAGTTTGTCCTTGAGCCGGTCCAGGGCGTCCCGCAACGACCTTACATCGGCTCCGTCGATTTGCGCAGCCAAAACCTTAATGCCGCCGATATCTTTTGCGCTGGCTGTCAGATCGCCGCCCTGCCCGCTCGCCAATTTGGATTTTAGTTGCTGAACCTCCTTTTCCAGCCTACGGGAGCGCTCGACGAGCTCGCGGACCTTTTCATCCACGTCCTCTCGGCTGCCCCGAAGCATCGCAGCAATGTCGCGCAGCACCTGATCGGTATGCACAACCCACTCATAAGCCCCACGGCCAGTTAGCGCTTCCACTCGGCGAATTCCGGCAGCAACGCCTGATTCACCCGTGATCTTGAACAGTCCAATATCTCCAGCACGTTGGACGTGTGTTCCGCCGCAGAGTTCCATCGAAAAATTGCCGATCGACAAAACACGCACATCGCTGTCGTATTTCTCGCCAAACAGTGACATGGCGCCGGCGGCTTTCGCTTGGTCCAATGCCATCACGCGCGTCTCGACCGGCGCGTTCTCGCGAATTTCCGAATTAACCAGGTCTTCAACCTGGCGCAACTCACCGGGCGACAACGCCTGCGTGTGAGAAAAGTCGAAGCGCAACCGATCCGCGGCGACCAGCGACCCTTTTTGCTCCACATGCTTGCCCAGAATTTTTCGAAGCGCCGCATGCAGCAAGTGCGTTGCGGAGTGATTGAGCGCAATCGCCTTGCGGCGCTCTTGATCGACCTGTGCCTCCACGGCATCCCCGACCCGCAGCTCGCCCTTCTCGAGAACGCCCGTATGAGCAAACGACTCGCCGATTTTTTGCGTGTCGCGCACGGTAAAGCGCGCATGGGAGCCCAATAGGAAGCCTGTATCGCCGATCTGCCCGCCGCTTTCCGCATAGAAGGGCGTGTGGTCCAGAACAACTTCGCCTTCTTGGCCCGGCCGCAGCACATCGACCAGTGCGCCGTCGAATATGATCGAGGTGACCCTCGCCGAGTCCGCCACACGATCGTATCCAGAAAAATCAGTCTTGCCGGAAAGCTTGATCGTATCGCGCAGATCCACACCGAACTTACTTGCTGCCCGCGCTCGGCCGCGCTGCGCTTCCATGGCCACATCGAAGGCCGCCTGGTCGATGGTGAGGCCTCGCTCACGCGCGATGTCGGCAGTCAAATCTGCGGGAAATCCATAGGTATCATAGAGTTTGAATACCGTTTCGCCGGGAATCACCGACGATTTTAGCTTCGCCGTTTGCGCATCCAGCAACGCCATGCCGGTCGCGAGCGTTTCAGCAAATCGGATTTCCTCCTGCGCCAGCACCTGGGCGGCACGGGCTTCGCCGCTCCCCAGCTCTGCGTAGTAGGAGCCCATCTCCCGCACTAAAGGGGAGACGAGCTTGTGGAAGAAGGGTTGCGTTTGGCCGAGCTTATAACCATGGCGGATAGCGCGGCGGATAATGCGCCGCAATACATAGCCGCGGCCTTCGTTCGATGGCACGACGCCATCGATAATGAGAAAGGTGCAAGCCCGAATATGGTCTGCAATGACCCGCAGACTTGCCGATTGCAGATCCTGGGTTCCGGTGACATCGGCGGCCGCTCGAATCAAGGACTTGAACAAGTCGATGTCGTAGTTGCTGTGGACCCCCTGCATCACGGCCGCGACACGCTCGAGCCCCATGCCGGTATCGACCGAGGGCTTGGGCAAGGGCACCAGCACCCCATCTGATGAACGGTCGTACTGCATGAACACGAGATTCCAAATCTCGACGTAGCGATCGCCATCTTCTTCCGCCGTCCCCGGCGGGCCGCCCGCAATCTCCGGGCCATGATCGTAGAAAATTTCCGAACAGGGACCGCAGGGCCCGGTATCGCCCATCGCCCAAAAATTCGACTTCTCGCCCATCCGTGTGCAACGCGTCGGGTCGATGCCGACTTCTTCCACCCAAATGCGCTCCGCCTCATCATCTTCCGTGTACACCGTGACCCACAGCCGATCCTTCGGAATTTCCAGCGTTCCAGTGATGTAGTTCCAAGCGAAGTGAATCCCTTCACGCTTGAAATAATCGCCAAAGCTGAAGTTACCCAGCATTTCAAAAAATGTGTGGTGGCGTGCCGTGTAACCGACATTCTCCAGATCATTGTGCTTGCCGCCGGCACGCACGCAGCGCTGCGCGGTAGCCGCACGCGAATAATCGCGCTCTTCCTTGCCGAGAAATACATCCTTGAATTGGACCATCCCAGCATTGGTGAACAACAGGGTCGGGTCGTTGTGCGGCACCAGCGAACTCGATGGCAGCACCCTGTGGCCATTCTTGCGGAAAAACTCCAGAAAGCTGGCCCGGATTTCCGAGGTCGTCATCGATTTTATTTTTGCGTCGCGTTTCATGTCTCTTCAATGTCCGAACCAATTTCAAGGTCAAAGCCTAAGGCCATTCGTATCTGAGCGCTCGTGAAACCTCGGTAACTCAAGAATCGCGCCTGCAGCTGCCTGTCCGCGTAATTCTGCGCCGGTTTTGCGCCAAATTTCTTCAGGCGCGCCTTTTTTAGCTGCATGATCCAATCAGGGTAGGCCTCGAGGTATTCCTCAATCAGCGGTCCCTGCAAACCGTGTCGACGCAGATCGACGCGGATGCGCAGCGGCCCTTGGCCTCTCGCAGCGTGATAAGCCACGAAATTTTCTAGGTAGCGCCGATCGTCGAGTAATTTTTCGCCGCGCAGCGCATCGAGCAAGGGCAGCACGACGCACGCATCGTAACCCTTCTCGAGCAGTTTAAGGCGTAAATCCTCGGACGAATAGTCGCGTCGGGCCAACGCATTGAGTGCCGCGACGCGGGCCGTGCTCGCGTCCAGGGGTTCGACAGGCCCGGCCGACCGGGGCATTACGCCTCTTTGACGTCGCCGCCCCGATTCATGGTCGCCTTCTCCGGAATGAGCTTGGCTCGAACCTGCGCCTCGATGTCCTTGGCAATCTCGGGATGCTGCTGCAGAAACACGCGCGCGTTGTCCTTGCCCTGCCCGATGCGTTCGCCCTTGTAGCTGTACCAAGACCCGGATTTCTCCACCATATTATGCAGGACGCCCAATTCGATGAGTTCACCCTCCTTGGAAATCCCGGTGCCGTACATGATTTCAAATTCGGTTTCCCGAAATGGGGGTGCGACCTTGTTCTTGACCACTTTGACGCGGGTCATCGAACCCACGACTTCCTCGCCATTCTTGATCGCGCCGATGCGCCGAATATCCATGCGCACCGAAGAATAGAACTTCAGCGCGTTTCCGCCCGTCGTGGTCTCAGGGTTGCCGAACATGACGCCGATCTTCATGCGAATCTGATTGATGAAAATTACGATGGTGTTGGATCGCTTGATATTGCCGGTCAGTTTGCGCAGCGCTTGCGACATGAGCCGCGCCTGCAGCCCCATATGTTGATCGCCCATCTCCCCCTCAATTTCGGCTTTCGGCGTGAGCGCGGCGACCGAGTCCACGACGACCACATCGACCGCGCCGGATCGCACCAACATGTCGGTGATCTCGAGAGCCTGTTCGCCGGTGTCGGGCTGCGAGACCAACAAGTCGTTGACCTTCACGCCAAGCTTTTCCGCGTACACCGGATCGAGCGCGTGCTCCGCGTCCACAAATGCCGCAGTACCTCCATTGGCTTGTGCTGAGGCAATAATGGCCAGGGTTAGCGTGGTTTTGCCCGAGGACTCCGGACCAAATATTTCGATCACGCGGCCGCGGGGAATGCCGCCGACGCCGAGCGCGATATCAAGACCCAGCGAGCCGGTGGGGATCGAGTCCACCTCGTAGGTGGCGCCGGCGTCGCCCAAGCGCATGACGGAGCCTTTACCAAATTGTTTCTCGATCTGGCTTAAGGCAGCCGCGAGCGCTTTCTTGCGATTCTCTTCCATGGATAGTCCTCAACTTTGTGTGCCGCCATTATTTCATATTCAGCGCGCGACGCTCATCTGATATGCAGCGAATTCACAGAGATTTCTCAACGACGCTCCATTTCATCCAGTAGTGGCCAGGTGTCGAGTACTGTATATGCGGACTCGACACCGCCAGTCTCAGAGCAAATCAAACTGAAGTGTGTTGCCCGCCACACGACAGGCGACATTGCTTGCGGCACAGGGGCTTGCGTGACCTTCCTCGCGAGCGTTACATGCGCACGCAGCCGCTCCCGCGGCAATCCAACCGCATCCCGCAACTGAGTCCCAAGATCAAGTAGTCCCGGGGGCGCGGCACCGGCCGCGGCCACCACGACCTGCGACTCCCGCCAGAATTCAATCGAATCGCAGCTGAAGGCAAATCGACGCGCTTGCAGAGATCTGCCGATCTGCTGCAGCACCGCGAGCTTCGGCGCGGGGACCTCTCCGACAAAGGCGAGGGTCACATGATAGTTCTTCGGATCGACCCGGCGGCTGCGCCCCTCCAGCTTCAGCTGTCGACCTATTTGCGTGAGCCGCCGCGAGACATCGGCATCCGGCCAGAGCGCAAAAAATAATCGCAATGCAATCCTCGTCGCTCGCGCTGCGGATCAGCGGGTCAGCAAGCCTTGCAGGGCCGCGCGCACGGTCTTGCGTCGCACCGACTCGCGGCTGCCTCGAAATCGCCTCAATGCCGTGGCGATGCGAATCGCGGCACCGCGGCGCGTCGCCCAGCCCAGCCAAACAGTACCGACGGGCTTCCCTGGAACACCGCCCCCCGGCCCGGCGATGCCGGTTACCGCCACGGCAATCTGTGCGTTGCTGCGGCGAAGCGCGCCGGCCGCCATGGCGCGAACGGTCGCTTCGCTAACCGCGCCATGTCGCAGCAAGACCGCGCGGGGCACGCCAAGTCGCCGAACTTTGGACTCATTGCTATAGGTTACAAACCCTTCGGCAAACCAGTCCGAGCTGCCGGCAATATCGGTCAGCGCCTTGGCAATCCAGCCGCCGGTGCAAGACTCCGCGGTTGCGGCGTGGCGGCGTGCATGGAGCAAGTGTCGGCCGACGCGCTCCGCAAGACGCTTCAATTCGAGGTCGCTGGCTACCATGGCTAGGAGTCTACTGGTTTAGAACTGCGTGTGGATCGTCTGCTGTACGCAATGGCGAGCTGTGATCTCGCCAGGCATTCGAATGTTTTCGAGCGAGCACCGCCATTTAGCGGCGGTTAGGGTGCGATTTGCCCCTGAGACGTGGACAATACGCAAAGATGATTACGAACCTTCCGCCAAGAGAGTCCGCCGCCGGCGCCCCGGGTCCCGACCACACCCCCATGATGCAGCAATATTTGCGCATCAAGGCGCAGCATCCGGACGTGCTGCTGTTCTATCGCATGGGTGATTTCTACGAGATGTTCTACGACGATGCGCGCCGCGCTGCGGAACTGCTCGATATCGCGCTGACTCAGCGCGGCGCGTCCGCGGGCGCTCCGATTCCCATGGCCGGTGTGCCCGTCGTCACCTTGGATGGCTACCTGGCCAAATTGGTGCGCAAGGGCCAATCAGTTGCGATATGCGAGCAGCGCGGCGAGCCGGGGAAAACCAAAGGGCCGATGGATCGCGAGGTGGTGCGCATCGTCACGCCCGGCACGGTCACCGATGAGGCGCTTTTGGAAGAACGGCGCGACACCGTCATCGCGTGCGTCTGCGGCCGGGACAGCCGCTATGGTTTGGCATGGCTTGACCTGGCGGCGGGGCGCTTCAGTGTGATGGAACTCGACAGTCTCACCGCGCTCGAGGCCGAAGTTGAGCGGCTGCGCCCCGCGGAGATACTGGCGCCGGATGGCGCACCGCCCGCTTTGGCTCGCTTCTCCCCGGGAGATCGGCCCTGGCGCGCCCGCGCACCCTGGCACTTCGAGATCGACTCGGCCACGCGTGCGTTGACTGAACAGTTTCGCACCCGCGACCTTGCCGGCTACGGCTGCGCGGACAAACCCCTGGCTATCGCGGCCGCGGGCGCCTTGCTGGCCTATGTCCGCGAAACTCAAAAATCCGCGCTGCCGCATCTGGTGTCGATCACGACCGAGGAGCGGGACGCCGCGCTTATCATGGATCCGGCAACGCGCCGCAATCTCGAACTCGATGAGAGCATTGCCGGAGCGTCCGAACTCACCCTCGCGGGTGTTTTTGATCGCACGACGACTGCCATGGGCGGTCGATTGCTGCGGCGCTGGCTGCATCGTCCGCTGCGGGACCGCAGCGTCTTGCGCGCACGCTATCACGCAGTCGCTACCCTGATCGACCAGGATCAACACGCGAGCCTAGCCGAGGAGCTGGCCGCCGTCGGTGATCTGGAAAGGATATTGGCGCGAATCGCACTGCGCTCCGCGCGGCCTCGTGATCTGGTGCAGTTGCGCCGCGCACTCGGCGCCTTGCCGTCATTGCGGCGCATCCTCGCCGGCGCTCAGTCGCCGCTGCTGCGGCAGCTCACCGTCGACATCCACGATCATCACGCAGAGCATTCTTTGCTTCAGCGTGCGATCGATGAGGCCCCGCCCCACTACCTTCGTGAAGGCGGGGTGATTGCTCCAGGGTTCGACGCGGAATTGGATGAACTGCGCGCGCTGGGCGGCAACACTGAACAATTCCTGATCGATCTCGAACAGCGAGAACGCGAACGCAGCGGTCTATCCAGTTTGAAACTCGGCTTCAACCGGATACAGGGGTTTTTCATTGAGGTGAACCGCAGTCAAGCCGACAAGGTCCCGCCTGAGTACTTACGGCGGCAGACGGTCAAATCGGCCGAACGGTTCATCACGCCGGAACTCAAGTCCTTCGAGGACAAGGTTCTGGGAGCGCGCGAGCGCGCGCAGGCGCGAGAACGGTTGCTCTACGACACATTGCTGGATGAGCTGTCCGCAAACCTACCCGCGCTGCAGACCAGTGCGGCTGCAATCGCAGAAATCGATGTCTTGAGTTGCTTCGCCGAACGCGCGACGACGCTTCAGTGTGCGCAGCCGGAACTGGTCGACGAGCCCATGTTGCACATTGACGGCGGGCGCCATCCGGTCGTCGAGCGCGCGGGACGCGAACCTTTCATCCCGAATGATTTACGCCTCGACGACTCGCGCCGCATGCTGATCATTACCGGCCCCAACATGGGGGGAAAGAGCACCTATATGCGTCAGACGGCGCTGATCGTGATTCTCGCGCACATCGGCTGTTTTGTGCCCGCGCGGCGCGCGATTCTGGGACCTATGGATCGCATTTTCACGCGCATCGGCGCCTCCGACGACCTGGCGGGCGGCCGCTCGACCTTCATGCTTGAAATGACCGAAACCGCGAACATATTGAACAATGCCACCGACCGGAGCCTGGTGCTGATGGACGAAGTCGGCCGCGGCACCAGCACCTTCGATGGTCTATCGCTTGCCTGGGCCTGCGCGGCGTTCATCGCTGCGAAAATTCGCGCCTTCACGTTGTTTGCCACGCACTATTTCGAACTCACGAGCCTCGCGAGCGAGGCGCCCGCGGTGGCCAATGTTCATGTCGAGGCGGTCGAGCACGGCGACCGGTTGGTATTTCTACACAGTGTCAAGGAAGGACCTGCGAACCAAAGCTATGGGCTGCAAGTCGCTGCACTGGCAGGGATCCCCAAGACCGTGACGATGCAGGCGCGGCGCTATTTGACTGAGCTGGAGCGCGAACGCGACGCGCTGCGCAGCTACAACTCGCCGCAAGGGGAATTGGCGCTGTTCGCGCCACCGCCGAACGCTCGGGAATCGGCGGCGCTCCTCGCTTTGCGCGCCGTGGACCCGAACGCGTTAAGTCCCAAGGACGCTCTGGATCTCTTATTCCAAATGAAGAATCTCGACCGCGACGATTCGCCTAAGTGATGAACTTTCCCGAGTGCAGAAAAGCGCCCGTTTGGCGGGCGACTGCCTGGGAGAATGGCAGGCCGGTGTGGCTGACCGGCACCACCAAGTGCTGCGAAATCCCCGGGAGCCGTGTCTCATCGACAAAAATAGTACCGTCGTTGGGTGCACCGCGAGTACCGACCAGTTTGCCCAGTCCAACGCTCAAGCTGCCGGCGATCACGCCGAGATCTCGTTGGCCTCGCCAACGGCGCTCGCGAGGACTCAGCAATTCCTCATGAACGCCCCGTCCGAGGAGCATTTTTCCGAGCGGCAGGCGCGCAAGATTCAGCGCGGCGCGGCTGCCGTTGAGCGGCGACCCTAAAAACACCATACGTCCCGGCGGTAAACTGTCGGCGGCGCCCCGCTCGAATAATTTCAAAATCACCAGGCCACCCAAACTGTGCCCCACCAAATGCAAGGTATCCGCGCGCTGCGCACTCAAGAATTTCCCCAGCGCCTCAGCATTGGCGCTGACGCTCGATTTCACGGATGCGTAGCTAAAGGCCCGCGTTTCGGCGTTAAGCTCCTGCGCCAACCGGCGGCGCAGCAGCCCGCCCTCCAGCCCTGAGAGCCAAAGACCATGCACATACACGACAACGGTGCTCATCGCATCCGGTTACAGACGCAACTCGGCAATCACGTTGCGGTTGGTGCTCGAAGAGACCGTGTCGAGCGCCTCGAGCGCCGACACCCAGCGAAATTGCACATGCTCAGTCTCGCTCAATGTCACGGGCACGCGCAGGGGCAAGCGCAGCGAAAAGGCATGCTCTAGATTCCGTGTGATACCGGGCGCATATACCTTGCCGAACGCCGGCATGATCTCGTACACCTGCGTCCATTGCAGATTGACCAGCACGCCCTGAGTGATGCCGGTTTCCTCGATCACTTCGCGTCTGGCCGCGGCATCGGCCTGTTCACCCCATTCGAGGCTGCCCGTCACCGATTGCCAAAACCCAGGCGGCCGGCGCCGCTCGAGCAGCAGAAATTCTCCGCCCTCGGTATAGATTACGATCAAGACGGATTCGGGCCGGCGAAATTGCTGCAAGCGTCAATCGATCTTCGGCGGCGTGCGCACGCGAATGTGCAGTTCCCGGAGCTGGGCTTCGCTCACCTCGGTGGGCGCATCCATCAACAGATCCGCAGCCGTTTGAGTCTTGGGAAAGGCGATCACGTCGCGGATGCTATCGGCACCGGCCATCAGCATCGCCAGCCGGTCGAGACCAAAGGCAATGCCGCCGTGCGGCGGGGCACCCAATTTGAGCGCATCGAGCAAGAATCCGAATTTCGAGCGAGCCTCGTCCGCCGATATGCCCAACAGGTCGAACACGGCGGATTGCAATTCCTGGTTGTGGATTCTTACCGAACCTCCGCCGATCTCTGAGCCGTTCAGAACCATGTCATAGGCCTTGGCGATCGCCTCTCCGGGGCTTGCCGTCAATGCCGCGCTGTCCAGATTGGCAGGGCTGGTGAAAGGATGATGCATGGCCTGCCACCGCTTGGCGTTCTCGTCCCATTCGAACATCGGGAAATCGACTACCCACAGGGGTCGCCAGGCCGCGGCGACCATTTTTAAGTCCTGGCCCACCTTCAAGCGCAGCGCACCCAACGCATCGCTCACGATCTTGCCGCTGTCCGCGCCAAAAAAAATCAAATCGCCGTCCTGAGCCGCGACGCGCTGCATAATTCCGCTGATGGCCGAATCGCTCAAGAACTTCAAGATCGGCGACTGCAGCCCTTCGCGCCCTTTGGCAAGTTCGTTGACTTTGATGTACGCCAGACCTTTTGCGCCATAGCGCGCCACATAGACGGTGTAGTCATCGATCTCTTTGCGCGACAGCTTGCCGCCCTGCGGCACGCACAACGCAGTGACCCGGCCGTGCGGATCGGCGGCAGGACCCGCGAACACCTTGAAGTCGCATCCCTTGACCAAGTCAGCGACATCCACCAGCTCCAACGGCACGCGCAAATCCGGCTTATCGGACCCATAACGGCGCATCGCCTCCGCATAGCTCATCCGCGGCATCGGGCTCGGCAGTTCAACACCCAAGACCTGCTTGAACAGATGATGGATCAGACCTTCCATCAGGCGCTGAATCTCCGCTTGATCCAAGAAAGAGGTTTCGATATCGAGTTGGGTAAATTCCGGCTGACGATCGGCGCGCAGATCCTCGTCGCGAAAGCAGCGCACGATCTGATAGTAGCGGTCGAACCCCGAAATCATCAGCAATTGCTTGTAGATTTGCGGCGATTGCGGCAACGCAAAGAACTTTCCGGCGTGGGTGCGGCTCGGCACCAAATAGTCGCGCGCGCCCTCCGGAGTTGCCTTGGATAACATGGGCGTCTCGATGTCGACGAAGCCCGCCTCGTCCAGATAATGGCGCATCGCGCGCGTGATCCGGTGACGCAGCAGCAATCGTTCACGCATCTCCTCGCGGCGTAGATCCAGATACCGGAAGCGCAATCGCACCTCCTCGCTCACGGTCTCGTCGAGCTGGAAAGGCAGCGGCTCGGAGCGGTTGAGAATCTCCAGATCCTGACACAAGACTTCGACCTGCCCGGACTTGAGATTGGCATTCGCGGTCCCGGGCGGCCGGGCCCGTACCAGCCCGGTCACCTTGAGTACGAATTCATTGCGCACCCGCTCCGCTGAGGCAAACACATCGGCTGTGTCCGGATCGAAGACGATTTGCAGCAGTCCCTCGCGATCGCGCAAATCGACGAAAATAACGCCGCCATGATCGCGACGACGGTGCGCCCAACCGGCCACGGTGACGGCCTTTCCGATCGATGACTCATCGACCCGGCCGCAATAATGAGTGCGCATAAGCAAGAGCCACCAAAAAGGGGAAGCGCGGGATGCTAAGGCTTGAGGCCCGCGCGGGCAAGTGCTTAGATAGCACCAACCCAAGGAGAGTATCGATGGCTCCCATCCCGCTCGGTGCGATTGCCGGACTGATCTTGAGTTCGACCACGAGTTTTCTGATTACCGGGCGCCTATTCCACCCCTACCAAAAAAAGACTCCCTTGACTTGGCGCGCCGAATCGTGGCGCCAGCACCTCCTCGCCATGCTGTTGCAAACCCTTGCCGGTGCCGGTTTGGGATGGCTATTCGCCTTCGGTGGCGCTCCGCCGGTGGGCATCAAGCTCTTTGAGCTCGGAGCGGCGGCGTGGCTGGTGCTCGCGGCCAGCATCCTGATCCAGGCGCTTTACGTGAATTGGGACCGGGGCTTTGTGGTGGGCCTGGTCGTCGATTGGAGCGTGTTTATCGCCGGCGTATTGCTGGTCTGCGGGTGGCTTAGCGCCGGCGCTTCACCTTGATGGGTTTGCGTTTGGAACGCGCCGCGCTCCTCACCCTGCCCTTGCGCGCAGCCGGCTTCTCCGAGGCGCCGCGCGAGCCCTGATCCGCAGCCTTGTCGGCCGGCTTCTCCTTAGCGGAGGGTAGCTCCTTCGCGGACGGGGCATCCGCCTTGGTCTCGGCGGACTTGGCATCCTTCCCCTCCTTGGCCTTTTCATCCTTGGTCTTCTCATCCTTGCCCTTGGCTTCGGTCTCCTTCACATCCTTAGGCGCATCCTCGGGCCGGTCCGCCAAATTGCGTTGCTTGTCCTTGTCGCCCTTAAAATCGGTTTCGTACCAGCCGCCGCCTTTCAGCCTGAAAACGGGTGCCGACATCAGCCGGGTCAGCTGTGACTTACCGCAATGCGGGCATTTCTTGAGCGGCGCATCGCTGACCTTCTGCATGGCCTCCAGCTCATGGCCGCAGCTCTTGCACTGATACTCGTAAAAAGGCATGGAATTCCTCTTGAGGGGAAGCGCCGCAAAGTATAGCGAACTTAAGTTCCCTACTCGCGGCCCTGAACTTAATGCAGGCGTTCCTTTTCGAACACCAGCGCGTCGCGCTTGATCTTGGCGATGACGCGATCGCCGGCGATGAAATCGCCCTTGAGGATGCGCTGGGCCAAGGGATTTTCGATCTGTGATTGGATGGCGCGTTTCAGCGGCCGGGCGCCATACACCGTATCGAAGCCCGCCTCGCCGATCTTGTCGCGCGCATCATCGTCAAGCCGCAGGGTGATATCGCGCTCCGCCAGGCGCTGCCGTAAGCGTCCCAACTGAATATCGACAATCGACCGAATCTGATCGCGGCCCAGCGAGTGGAAGACCACGATTTCATCGACGCGATTGATGAATTCGGGGCGGAAATGCTGCGTCACCACTTGCATCACCGCCTCTTTCATCTTGGCGTAATTTGCCTCGCCGGCGAGTTCTTGAATGACCTGCGATCCCAGGTTCGACGTCATGATCACCACGCAATTGCGGAAATCCACCGTGCGGCCCTGGCCATCGGTGAGGCGCCCATCGTCCAGCACTTGCAACAGCACGTTGAACACGTCCGGATGCGCCTTCTCAATTTCGTCCAGCAGTATGACGCAGTAGGGTCGGCGGCGAACCGCCTCGGTCAAATAGCCGCCCTCCTCATAGCCCACATAGCCCGGAGGCGCGCCGATCAAGCGGGCGACCGAGTGCTTTTCCATGAATTCCGACATGTCGATGCGTATCAAAGCTTCTTCGGTATCGAACATGAACTCGGCCAACGCCTTGCACAGTTCAGTCTTACCGACGCCTGTGGGTCCGAGGAACATGAACGAGCCGCTGGGTCGATTCGGATCCGACAAACCCGCGCGCGTGCGTCGAATGGCGTCCGCCACCGCCTTGACCGCTTCCTGCTGACCCACGACGCGTTTGCCGAGGACTTCTTCCATGCGCAGCAATTTGTCACGCTCGCCCTCGAGCATCCGCGATACCGGGATCCCGGTCCATTTCGAGACAATTTCGGCGACTTCGGTCTCCGTCACCGAATTTCGCACCAACTGATTGGGTTTCTGTTCGACTTCGAGGGCTTTGGCCAATTTCTGCTCGAGCGCGGGAATGCGTCCGTACTGCAGTTCGGACATGCGCGCCAAATCCTGCGCGCGGCGCGCCGTGTCGAGATCTTGGCGAGCGCGCTCCAATTCCTCTTTGATGTGAGCGGCGCCCTGGACGGTGGCCTTCTCGGCCTTCCAGATCTCTTCCAGGTCCGAGTATTCCTTTTCCAGTGCGGCCAGCGTGTCATTCAGCGTGCTCAGGCGCTTACGCGAGGCCTCATCGCTCTCTTTCTTGAGCGCCTCGCGCTCGATCTTCAGCTGAATGATGCGCCGGTCCAATTTATCCAGCGCCTCGGGCTTGGAATCGATTTCCATGCGGATCAAAGAACCCGCCTCATCGATCAGATCGATGGCCTTATCGGGCAGCTGACGATCCGCAATGTAGCGATGCGACAGCGTTGCTGCCGCCACGATGGCCGGGTCCGTGATCTCCACGCCATGATGCACTTCGTAGCGCTCTTTGAGGCCGCGCAAGATGGCGATGGTGTCTTCGACCGATGGCTCATCGACCATGACCTTTTGAAAGCGCCGTTCCAGCGCCGCGTCCTTCTCGATGTATTTCCGATATTCATCGAGCGTGGTGGCGCCCACACAGTGCAACTCGCCTCGCGCCAGCGCGGGTTTCAGCATATTGCCCGCATCCATCGCGCCCTCGGCCTTGCCGGCGCCGACCATGGTGTGCAATTCGTCGATGAACAGAATCACCTGGCCTTCTTGTTTCGCCAGATCGTTGAGAACCGCCTTCAGGCGCTCCTCGAACTCGCCGCGAAATTTCGCACCGGCGATGAGCGCGCCCATATCGAGCGAGAGGATGCGCTTATTGCGCAGCCCCTCGGGCACCTCGTCGTTGATGATGCGCTGGGCCAATCCTTCGACGATTGCGGTCTTGCCCACGCCGGGTTCGCCGATCAGCACGGGATTGTTCTTGGTGCGCCGTTGCAGGACCTGGATCGTGCGGCGAATTTCATCGTCGCGCCCGATCACCGGATCAAGCTTTCCCTGGGTCGCGCGCTCCGTTAGATCGATGCTGTACTTTTCCAGCGCCTGGCGATTCTCTTCGGCGCCCGCATCGTCTACCTTGGCGCCGCCGCGCACTTCTTCGATGGCCTTTTCCAGATTGGCGCGGGTCGCGCCGTTGGCCTTGAGCAGTCGGCCCAGTTCGCCGCGATCATCGCATGCCGCCAGCACGAACAGCTCGCTGGAAATGAACTGATCGCCGCGCTGCTGCGCCAGCTTATCGGTGACATTCAGGAGCTTATTCAAATCGTTGCCGAGCAGGACTTCGCCGCCGGCTCCGTCGACCTTGGCAATCCGGTCGAGCGCCGCCGCCAGGTCCGAGCGTAGCTTGGGGACTTGAACGCTAGCCTTTTCCAGCAACGGCCGTGCGGTGCCGCCTTGCTGGTCGAGCAGTGCCACCATGAGGTGCACCGGCTCGATGTACTGGTTGTCGCGGCCAACGGCTAAGGACTGGGCATCGGCCAGTGCTTGCTGGAATTTGGTCGTGAGCTTGTCCATTCGCATAAGCTACCCTTCGAGAAAACGCTCGGAATAGGTGGGGAAATGGGGATCGAAAGCGGCCAATTCAACGGCATTTTCACTCTTCGCGCCAGATTAGCGTGGCCTGCCGCCCGGTGATGCCGTCACGCCGGTGCGAGTAGTAGCGATCGGCGCGAGTAAAGGTGCATTCACCGCCGCCATAGATGCGGCTCACCCCAAGCCCCTGCAATCGCTGCCGGGCGAGCATTCCCAGGTCGGCCAGGAACCGCCCCCGAGCATTGAGCTCGAAGGCCTCGGCGGCCTTAGGATCCACTGCTAAGAAAGCATCCCGGACTTCCGTGCCGACCTCGAAATGCTCAGGCCCGATGGCAGGCCCCAACCAGGCCGCTAAGCTTCCTGGGGGCACGCCCATGGCGCGCACCGTGGCCTCGATCACCCCGGCTGCCAACCCACGCCAGCCGGCGTGAGCTGCGGCCACGGTATCGCCTGAGTCGGTCGCCAGGACGACGGGGAGACAATCCGCGGTGAGTATCGCGCACACCTTGGCAGATCCTCTCGCGACCGCGGCGTCCGCGAACCCTCGCGCGGCAGGCGAGTCGAGGTCGACGACCGCGATCCCGTGTACCTGCGACAGCCAAGCAGGCTCGCTCGGCAAGCCCGCCGCCGCCTTCAAGCGGCGACGGTTCTCGGCGACCGCGGCCGGATCATCGCCGACATGATCGCCCAAATTGAAGCACCCATAGGGAGCGCTTACTGGCGCCGCATCGCTCATCGCCGCGCAGGGTCGACACGGCGCGGACCCCCCGAGGCGCCGGCCAGTCCGCCGGGAACCAGGGGATCGTCACGGCGCGCGCTCGAGTTCGGCCGCGCGCGCATCATCCCGCAGCGCCAGCAGCAGCTGTCCAAAATCGATGGGAACCGGACTGGTCAGTGCCAGTCGTTTGCCCGTTCGCGGGTGATCGAATCCCAAGGAGGCCGCGTGCAAGGCCTGGCGTTTAAAGGCGCGCAGCGTCGCGAGAAGCGCTTGCGCCGCGCCGCGCGGCTGCGCAAATCGACCGCCGTACACGGGATCGCCGACAATCGGGTACTTCAAATGCGACAAGTGCAGGCGGATCTGATGAGTTCGACCGGTCTCGAGTTGCACTGACAGATAGGTGTGCGCGCGAAACCGCTCCAGTACCCGATAATGGGTCACCGCCCGCCTGCCGCTCTCGCGCACCGCCATTCTCAAACGATCGCTGCGATTGCGACCGATGGGGGCATCGATGGTGCCGCCGCCCGTCATGACACCGACGCAGACCGCCAAATATTCGCGCGACATACTGCGAGCCACGAGCTGTCGCGACAGCGAGGTTTGCGCCTCAGGGGTGCGAGCGACGACGAGCAGGCCGCTGGTGTCCTTGTCCAGCCGATGGATGAGGCCGGCGCGCGGCAATTTTCCCAGCGACGCGTCCAAGCCCAACAGGGCATTTTGCAGGGTATGGTTGGGATTGCCTGCCCCAGGGTGGACGACCAATCCGGCCGGCTTGTCGATCACCAACAGGTCGGCATCTTCGTAGGCGAGGCGCAGCGCAATCGCCTCCGGTAGGACCCTGGACTGCGGCTTCTCAACCGTTACGTGTACCCGGACGCGGTTGCCGGCCTCCACCAGATCGCGGGGCTTGAGGCGCTGTCGGCCCACCAAGACCGCTCCTTCCTCGATCCAGCCCTTGATTCGCGTGCGCGAATGTTGCGGTAACAGGCGCGCCAGGGCGCTGTCCAGCCGATGACCTGCCAATTCCGGCGGAATTTCCAGATCGATTACTTGGAACTCTGCACTCATAGGGGACTCGAAGCTACCGTCTGGGCATCGGGTATACTGCCGCGCTTTCGGGCCCAGCCAACCGGGCCGCCTATTGTAAGGAATCGCTTGTGAGACTGCGTGATCTTGTCCAACCGGGCCGTATTTTGGTTCTGGCCTTGAGTCTAGCGATGCTGACCACGGGTTGTCGCAGCCACCGCGCCGCCGATGCCAAGTCCGGTCCCGAGCAGATCTACGCCAAAGCGCAAAAGGCCATTCGAAATTCCAGCTACGCGGAGGCGGTCAAGCAGCTCGAGGCGCTGCAATCGCGCTTTCCATTCAGCGAACCTGCTCGCCAAGCACAGCTGGACTTGATCTATGCCTATTACAAGAATCACGAAGTCGATCCAGCGATCGATGCCGCCGATACCTTCATTCGTGAGAATCCGACCAATCCGCGCGTCGACTACGCCTATTACATGAAGGGCCTGGTCTACTTTGAACGTCAGTCGAATTGGCTGGAGCGACGCTTTCACGTCGACCTCTCGCAGCGCCCGCCGATCAATGCAAAAAAATCCTTCGATTCCTTGCAGCAGCTCATCGAGAAGTTCCCGCACAGCCAGTACGTCGGCGACGCTCAACAGCGCATGGTCTTTCTGCGCAACCGCCTGGCCGATTTCGAATTACACGTGGCCCTGTACTACATGCGCCGCGGCGCCTATGTCGGTGCGCTCAACCGCGCCAAGTATTGCGTGGAAAACTACGATGGGGCGCCCGCGGTCAAAGGTTCGATGCGCGTCATCATCGCCGCTTACTACGATCTGAATATGGTGGATCTGGCAAAAAACGCCGAGCGCGTGTACGCAGATAACTACCCCGGTCCTTTGAAGGACCTCGAGCCCAAGAAGCACTGGTACCAGCGCATTTTATAAGCTTAGCTGCAGAGCCTAGTGCGATTTGTAGCCGCTGGTAATCGGATAGCGCCAATCGCGGCCAAAGGCCCGGCCGCTCACGCGTACGCCCGGCGGGGCTTGGCGGCGCTTGTATTCGTTGCGCTTCACTAAATCCAATATGCGCCCCACGGTGGCGCGATCGAAGCCGCGCGCGGCGATTTGATCGACCGATAAATCCTCTTCGATGAAGGCTTCGAGTATGGGATCAAGAATTTCATACGGCGGCAAGCTATCGGTGTCTTTCTGATCGAAACGCAGCTCGGCCGAGGGCGGCCGATCGATGACTCGCGCGGGAATCACCTCGGACTGTGTGTTTCGCCAGCGGCACAAGCGATAAACCAAGAGCTTGCTGCAGTCCTTGATGGGGGCGAAACCTCCGGCCATGTCGCCGTACAGGGTGGCATAACCCACCGCCATTTCGCTTTTATTGCCGGTGGTGAGCAGCATTTTCCCGGTTTTATTGGAAATACCCATGAGCAACACGCCCCGGCAGCGCGATTGAATATTTTCTTCCGCGGTATCCGCTTCACGTCCCGCGAACTCTTGCTTCAAGGCCGCCAAGGTCGCCTCGAACATGCCTTCGATGGAAATTTCACTGTGTTTGACGTGCAAATTTCTCGCCTGCAATGCGGCGTCGTCTTTGCTCATTTGCGAGGTAAAGCGCGAGGGCATGGCGACCGAATGGACTCGCTCCGCACCCAGTGCATCGACGGCAATGACCAGGGTGAGCGCGGAATCAATGCCGCCCGACAATCCCATCACCACTCCCGGGAAGCGGTGCTTGGTGACATAGTCGCGGGTGCCCTGCACCAGCGCGCCATACACGCTCTCCTCCTGGCCCTGCAGAGGCGCAATGTCGGATGGAATCGGTCGCACGCTGCCGGCTTCATCGAGTCCTAGATCAACGACGTACATGCCCTCGGTGAAGGCGGGCGCGCGCTGCGTCACCGTGCCTGCGGCATCCATGACAAAGGAATTGCCGTCAAACACCAACTCATCCTGTCCGCCGATCAAATTGCAAAACACGACCGGAATGCCGGTTTCTTGGATCCGCTGCCTCACGACCTGCCGCTCGCGCATGCTCTGCTTTTCGACCTCATAGGGTGAGGCATTGATGATGAGCAGCACCTGCGCGCCCTTCTCACGCGCCTGGCGCGCGGGCCCCGAATCCCAGGCATCCTCACACACCAAAACCCCCGCACTCATGCCGTTGATCTCGATGAGGGTCGGATCCGCGCCGGGTGTGAAATAGCGCTTTTCGTCGAATACCCGATAGTTCGGTAGACACGCTTTGCGATGATTGGCCAGCACCGCACCGTCGCGAATCACGATCGGCTGAGTTGAAAATCTGCGTGCCGGAGTATTCGGGGTAGCCGGCGATGAGCGTGATGCCGCGCACTTCTTGTTTGAGCCGCTCCAGCGAGCGCGCCACCTGCAAGCGCATGCCGGAGTGGAATAGTAGATCCTCAGGCGGATAACCCGACACCGCGAGTTCCGGGAAGCATGACCACATCCGCGCGATATCGATCCCTTGCTTCGTTGGCGGCAGCGACGATACGAGAGGTATTGCCGTCAACATCGCCAACAACCAAATTGAGCTGAGCCATCACACAACGCACTTGCCGCGAAACACTCAACGAATTCCCCTCATTTGAGCCGCTTGGCGATCGCGGCACCCATCTCCGCAGGCGAATGCACTGTCGTGATGCCGGCCGCTTCGAGCGCTTCGAATTTTGCCGCCGCCGTGCCCTTGCCGCCGGCCACGATTGCCCCGGCATGGCCCATTCGCTTACCCTGAGGCGCGGCGACGCCGGCTATGTACGCAACGACGGGTTTGCTGACATGCTCGCGTATAAAGGCCGCGGCCGCCTCCTCGTCGCTGCCGCCGATCTCGCCCACCATGACGATGCCCTCGGTTTCTAGATCTTTTTCGAATAGCTCTAAGACATCGATGAAATTCATGCCGCGCACCGGATCCCCGCCAATGCCCACACAGGTACTTTGGCCCAGGCCGATACGGGTGGTTTGGAACACAGCTTCATAGGTGAGGGTTCCGGAACGAGAAACAATGCCCACCCGCCCCTTCTTATGGATGAAGCCCGGCATGATGCCGATCTTGCATTCCTCGGGCGTGATAATCCCGGGACAATTCGGACCGATCAGCCGGGTGTGGTAGCCGGCCAGCGTTGCCTTCACACGCACCATGTCATTCACGGGGATGCCCTCGGTGATGCACACGATCAATTCCACGCCCGCGTCCGCCGCCTCCAAGATGGCATCGGCCGCAAAGGGCGCGGGCACATAGATCATGCTCACCGTCGCGCCGGTTTTGGCGATCGCTTCCTGCGCCGTGTCGAATACCGGCAACCCCAGATGCTGCTCGCCGCCGCGCCCGGGTGTGACGCCGCCCACCAGCTTCGTGCCGTAAGCCAGGCATTGCTCCGAATGAAAGGTGCCTTGTTTGCCGGTAAATCCCTGGCAAATGACCTTGGTATTCTTATTGACGAGAATGCTCATGACCGGGCCCCCGCCAGCCGCACGGCTTTCAGCGCAGCGTCTGTCAGATCGTCCGCCGGCGTGAGCGCAAGACCGCTACTCGCCAGCATCTGGCGCGCGAGCACGGCGTTAGTCCCCTCGAGCCGCACGATGACCGGCAAGCTCACACCCACCTCTTTGACGGCCGAAATGATGCCCTCGGCAATGATGTCGCAGCGGACGATGCCGCCGAAGATATTGATCAGAATCGCACTGACCCTGGGATTCGAGAGGATCAACTTGAACGCCGCGGCGACCCGCTCCTTGGTCGCGCCGCCGCCGACATCCAGGAAATTCGCCGGTTTGCCGCCGTGCAGTTGAATCAAGTCCATCGTAGCCATGGCAAGGCCGGCGCCGTTCACCATGCACGCAATATTGCCGTCGAGCGACACGTAGTTAAGGTCATGCTCGGCGGCCTTGCGTTCCATGGGGTCTTCTTGCGAGGTATCGCGCCACGCAGCCAGATCCGGGTGTCGAAACAGCGCGTTGTCCTCGATGTTGATCTTGGCGTCCAACGCCAGAAGTTCGCCGTCCGCGGTGACGATGAGCGGATTGACCTCGACTAAGCTGGCATCCCGCTCCAAATACAACCTGTAAATCGCGTGGGCGATTTTGCCGAACTGCGCGATCTGGGCGCCCTTTAACCCTAATGCGAAGGCCAGCTGGCGGCACTGAAAGTCTTGCAACCCTGCCGTGGGATTCACCGTGACGCGAATGATCTTTTCGGGCGTATGCTCCGCAACCTCCTCGATATCCATGCCGCCGGCGGTGGATGCCACGAAGGCCAAACGCCCCGCATCCCTATTCAGAACCAAGCTCAAATAAATCTCGCGCGCGATCTTTGAGCCCACCTCCACATACACCTGATGCACCGGCAGTCCACCCGTGCCGGTCTGATGCGTGACCAGGGTGGTTCCCAGCATTGCCTTGGCGGCGGCCCGAACCGCCTCCAGATCCTTGACCACTTTGACGCCGCCCGCCTTGCCCCGGCCGCCGGCGTGCACCTGGGCTTTGACCACCCACAAAGATCCGCCGAGACTCTGCGCAGCGGCCACTGCGGCGTCCGGCGAGCCGGCAACCTGGCCTTTGGGGACCGGGATGGCGTACTTGGCGAATAATTCCTTCGATTGATACTCGTGCAGATTCATGAATTGTCCCCAAGTGCCGATCCGGTCGCGTAAGGCGCGCTATTCTGAATTAAGCTTAAGGGCAGCGCAAAGAGAGCTTCAAATAACTTGAATCGCCAATTCGATCGCCGCATTGACCACCACGCCAACCGCGACCCAGCGCTGGTTTGGCGCGTGCTCGCCGTTCTCAATTTGTACAGGGTTTTGGTGCCCTTGGTTCTGCTTGGTCTTTACTCTTTAGGAGGGGCGCGCGGATTCGCCGTTTACTCCCGTCAATTATTCTTCGGCGCCACCGTATTTTATTTTTGTTTTGGCCTCGTTAGCGTTGTGTTCTGTACGCCAGCGCCTGGCAAGTGCGTGGGTGCAGACGATCCTGCAGGCGGCGGTCGACATGTTTGTGCTGATCTTGCTGTTGCATACTTGCGGCGGCGTCGCCAGCGGTCTCGGTGTGTTGTTCTTGGTGCCGGTAGGCGCGTTGGCATTCCTGCTGCCGCCGCGCAGCGCTCTGTTTCTCGCGGCCGTCGCCGCCATCGCAATCCTTGCCGACACCATCTGGCAGCAGCTCGGCGGCACTAGCAGACATCAACTCGTACGCCACCGCCGGATTGCTTGGCGCTGTGCTTTTACGTTACTGCGGGGGCCGCGTCTTTCGCGGCGGGGCGCATGCGCGAAAGCGAGGCCTTGGTCCGCCAAAGAGATGTGGATCTCGCGAATATGGCGGAGTTATCGCAATACATCGTGCAGCACCTTGCGCGAAAGCCTGCTGGTCGTCGACGCTGCCGATAAGATCCGTCTCATCAACGAATCGGCAGCGGAAATACTCGGCGACAATCATGCTGTTCCCGGCGCCTTGGTGGGCGAAGTTTCGCCGCGTCTGCTTCTATTCCTTGTCGACCTGGCGACAGCGGGATCAAGGCGACGATTCGCCGTCGAGCTTCGTCGCGGCGGATGGCGCGCGGGTGATTCAACCGCATTTTGCGCCGCTCGGCGCAGAGCCGGGGCCCACGTTGATTTTCCTCGAAGATACCAGTCTTATGGCCGAACGTGTCCAGCAAGGCAAGCTTGCCGCGCTCGGCAGGTTGTCCGCCAGCATCGCTCACGAAATCAGAAATCCGGTCGGCGCGATGAGCCATGCCGGCCAACTTCTGGCCGAAAGCGCCAATATCGGACGCGGACGAGCGACGCCTGACGGACATCATCCAAAGCAACTCCGAGCGCGTCAGCACCATCATCAACAACGTGTTGCAGCTGTCGCGCCGCGAAGCCACGAAACCGACACGGCTGTTGCTCGGCGATTGGCTCGAGGATTTCCTGGAAGAATTCTGCGAAACCATGCAAGTCCGCG
>CAWALS010000021.1:0-46584 GCA_963782865.1 uncultured Gammaproteobacteria bacterium
CGGGACCCGTGGAAGTTACGCTGTATGCGGCATCCACGGCGACGGATACGGATTTCACCGCCAAGCTCATCGACGTGTATCCGCCCAGCGCCGACTTTCCGGCCGGTTTCGACATGAATCTAACCGACGGCATCGTGCGCGCGAGCTATCGCGACCATTCTGAGACGCGCCAACTGCTCGTTCCGGGCAAAATCTACTGCATCGTCGTGCGGCCATTCGATACGGCCAATGTGGTCAAGAAGGGCCACCGCATTCGATTGGATATTTCCAGCAGTAATTTCCCACGCTTCGACGTCAATCCCAATACCGGCGAGCCCTTAGGCTCGAGCCGCTTGCTGATGACGGCGGACAATACGGTGTATCACGATCCGGCACATGCCTCCGCCGTAAAATTGTTTCTGATGCCGGCTATTCCTTGACGTAAGCGATCTTGGCTTCTCTCAAGCGGCAGGCTGCGGCGATCAAATCGCCGCTCTGAAACAAATCATGTTTGGACAAGCCGACCCGGCCGATGAGCCGCGCCATGGTCTTCTCCTGCGGCTCGACGCTGCCGTCGGCCAAGATATGCGCGATCGACGCGCCTGCACTCTCCAGTGCGCGGCTGACGAGCAACGTGCGATGGCAGTCCAATGGTTCCTTTTCTGCGCACATGAGGGCGACGCGAAATTTTCCCCCCCCCCCCCCCTCGGCGACCGCTGTGATGCCGTTGGTGGTCAGCAAGCCAATGAATTTCTCGATGGAATGATTCGAGTGCCCCACCGTGTAAATTCTCGTCGCGTTGGGGTTCTGCGGGCGTTCGCTCATGGGGTACAGTAGGCTCAAAGATGGCCCGATAACAATTCCCGAGGATCGTATTCGATGATCAGTTATTCCCAGCCCTGCGTTCTGTGGCGTTTTGCATCGCGATAATGCTCTGTTCTCAAGGCACGGCCCTCGCCCAGGCGGTGCCGCCGGCGATATTCACCGACCCTCCCGCGGACCGCGCGCATCCGGCCGCCATGACGGTTCTGCATGTCCCGAGCCATGGACTGCTCATCAATGGATTGCTGTACTCTCCGGCTGGGGCGGGCCCGCACCCGACGCTGGTGCTCTGCCATGGTCTGCCCGGAAATGAGAAGAATCTCGATCTGGCGCAGGCGGTGCGCCGGGCGGGTTGGAACGCGGTGACCTTCAACTACCGTGGATCCTGGGGCAGCCCCGGCTCATTTCGCTTCGCGCACAATCCGGAAGACGCCGATGCGGTTCTGGCCTATTTGCGCGATCCGTCCAATGCCGCGAAATTGGGCGTCGACACGCGGCGAATTGCCATCGCCGGCCATAGCATGGGAGGCTGGGTCGTGGCGCACACGGCGGCGCAAGATCATGCCTTGAGGGGCGCCATCCTCATTTCCATGGCGGACATGGGCCTGACTGGCGGCAGGCCGCGCGCGCAAGCGGTCGCCGCGATGGCCGATGACATGGAGACCCTCGCCGATGTCACCCCTGAGAGCATGGTCGATGAACTTGCCGCGCACCCTAAAGAATTCGTCGTGACCGGAACCGCCGCAGGATTGGCGCAGATTCCGCTGCTGGCCATCACCGCGAACGATCATCTGGCAGCGCAGACCGATGCGCTGGTGGCGGCGATCAAAGCCAAAGGCGGCACCCGCGTCACCGCGGTGCATCTGGACACCGATCATAGCTATTCGGATCGGCGCATTGCCCTGGAGAGCATCGTGATCACCTGGTTGTCGGAATTGCATTGAGTTGGTCAGCGCAACAGTACGTAGCCTTCGAAGATGAACGCACGCGGCCCGTGCGGGATTTGCTCGCCGCGCTGCCGCCGATCGATGCGCATTCGCTGATCGACCTCGGCTGCGGGCCGGGCAATTCCACCGAAGTGTTGGCCGCCCGCTACCCTCAGGCCGATATTTCCGGCATCGACAGCTCGAGCGACATGATCGCGGCCGCGCGACGCCGGTTGCCGCACGTGAATTTTGCGGTCGCGGATCTGCAAGACTGGCAGGGCACCGGCCCCTACGACGTGATATTGGCAAATGCCGTGCTGCAGTGGGTCGCGCATCATGAAGCGCTCTTGCCGGCGCTGATCGCAAAACTCGCGCCCGGCGGCGCCCTGGCGGTGCAAATGCCGGATAATCTCGACGAGCCTGCGCATCGGCTCATGCGGGAGCTTGCAGCCGGCGGACCTTGGGCGGCCAAACTCGCAGCCTCGTCGGCGGCGCGCGCGCCGCTTGGCAGCGCCGCGTGGTACTACGAATTGTTGCGGCCGCTCTGTTCGAAGGTCGATCTGTGGCGAACCACGTACAATCATTTTCTGCGTGGGGGCGCCGAGGCCGTGGTGGAGTGGTTCAAAGGCAGCGGTCTTCGGCCGTTTCTTGAACCTCTGGATGCTGTGGAACGCAGGGCATTTCTCGAGCGCTACACGGCGGCGATTGCAAGGGCCTACCCTAGTCTCGCCGATGGCAGCGTCTTGTTGCCGTTCCCGCGCGTCTTCTTGGCGGCGGTTCGATAGACGGCAGCGCCCGGACCGTAGCCCATGGAATTACCCGCGCTATGGAATTCGTAGAGTCGGTACCGGACGTTTTGCGCGGCTCCGTCGCGCGCTGGTGGGAACGCGCCTGCGCCGACACCGCCTTTCTGGATCGCTACCGGGAGCTTTCCGCCGAGCATCGCGCACAGCTGCCGCGCGTCGTCGCGGCCAGCGAATTCGCCGCGCAGGCGCTGATCCAGGATCCGGCGGCGCTCGCGCCCGGCGCGGTGAACACCCACTTTGAAGCGCAGGTCGCGGCCGCGCAATCCGTGGAGCAGGCGCTACTTTTTTTGCGCCAGTGGCGGCGGCGCGAAATGGTGCGCATCGCCTGGCGCGATATCGCGGGACGCGTCCACCGTTACCGAAACTCTGCAGGCGGTGTCCGATCTGGCCGATGCGCCATTCGCGCCGCCGTGGCGGCGCCGATCGCATCTGTCGCCGATATTCGGCGGGCCGCGCGGTCGACGCGCGAAGAGGTCGCCGCTGCATCGTACTCGGGAATGGGAAAGCTCGGCGGCCGCGAGCTGAATTTTTCCTCGGACATCGATCTGGTGTTTCTGTTCTCGGAGGCGGGGGCGAGACCAGACGGCCCGCGAGAAGTCGACAACGAGGAATATTTCAATCGCGCTCGGCCGCGAGCTCATCCGCTTGCTGGATGCGCGAAACGAGGAAGGCTTCGTGTTTCGCGTGGACATGCGCCTGCGGCCGTTCGGCGAGAGCGGCCCCTTGGTCGTCAGCTTGGCTCGCTGGAGGACTACTTGCAGCAGCACGGCCGCGACTGGGAGCGCTATGCCTGGATCAAGGCGCGCGCAATCGTCGGCGCCGATGCGTACGCGCCGGCTTACGAAGAATTCGTGCGTCCCTTCGTCTACCGCCGCTATCTCGATTTCGGCGTGTTCGAGTCGCTGCGCAACATGAAGGCACTGATCGTCGCGCGAGGTGGGCCGCCGCGAACTGGAACATCACCTGAAACTCGGCAAGGGCGGTATCCGCGAAATCGAGTTCATCGTGCAATCCATGCAGCTGGTGCGCGGCGGAAGCGATCGGCGCCTGCAGAACGCGGCTCTGCTTGAGGTGCTGCCGCTGCTCGCGGGCTCGAAACTGATCTCGGTCGAGCGACAGTGGCGGAGTTGACGCAGGCGTATCTCGGGCTGCGCAAGGCCGAGAATGCGCTGCAGATGATGCGCGATCAACAAACGCACACGTTGCCGGAAGACCCGCAGGATCGCGCGCGCCTCACCATGATCATGGGACTGAAGGATTGGGCATGCAACGTATGCCGCTCTCATTGCGACGCTCGACAAGGTGGCGGCGCAATTCGACGCGTTGCTGTTCGGCAGCGCCGGACGCGCAACGCCGCCACGCCGAGATCGGCGTTGCGTGGCTGGACTCGAACGATGCGAAGATCGAGGAGGAACTTGCGCAATAGCGGCTTTCCGCGCGCTGAAATCGCCGCCGCTGCCGCGATCTTGGAGTCCTATCGGCAGGCGGCAAATTATCGGCGCCTCGACGAGGCGGGGCAGCGGCGGCTGCATGTCATCCTGGCCCGGCTGCTCAAAGCCGCGGCCACGTTTGCCGCCCCGGCCACCGTCGTGCAGCGCGTGCTGCGGGTGCTCGAAGCAATCGGCTCTCGCGCCTCGTATTTGGCATTGCTCAAGGAGCAGCCCGCGGCGCTCGACCGCCTCATCGAGGTATGCGCCATCAGCGGCTTTCTGTCGCGGCAGATCGCCGACTTTCCGCTGCTGCTCGATGAGCTGATCGATGCCAAGGCGTTTGATGAATTGCCGTCGCGCGCAGAGTTTCGCCCGGGAATTGGCGGCGCGCACGGAGAGGTTGTCTCCCGATGATCCGGAACGGCAGGTCGAGGCGTTGCGCCAATTTCAAAAGGTGGCCGTTTTTACCGTGGCGCTCGCCGACTTGACCGGACGCTTGCCGCTGATGCGTGTGAGCGATCGGCTCACCGATATCGCCGAGCTCATCGTCGCATGCTGCATGGATCTTGCCTGGCAGCAAATGACTGAGATCTACGGCACGCCGCATTGCGGCGAAGATCCGGCAAGTCTGCGCCCGGTCGCCGTGGCAGTCGCGGGTTACGGCAAGCTCGGCGGTCTGGAGCTGGGCTACGCGTCGGATCTCGATCTGGTTTTTCTGCACGATTCGGCCGGCGGCGTCCAGCTGACCGATGGCGAGAAGCCGCTCGACAACGGCATTTTCTTCCTGCGGCTGGGACAGCGCATCGTACATTTGCTGACCATGCATTCCGCGGCCGGCCGCCTCTACGAGGTCGACATGCGTCTGCGCCCCAATGGCAAGGGCGGCTTCCTGATGACGGGCATCGATGCCTTTGAGCGCTATCAGTTGAGCGACGCGTGGACCTGGGAGCATCAAGCGCTGCTGCGCGCCCGCGCGGTGGCGGGCGATGCCAAGCTCTTGCGCCGCCTTCGAGGCCGTGCGCCGCCGCACGCTGACCGGCAGGCAGTGCGCCGCGAGACATTGCGCAACGATGTGCTGGAGATGCGGCTGCGAATGCGCAAAGAGTTATCGCGCTCGGGCCCGAGCGAATTTGACATCAAGCAAGACGCGGGCGGCATCGGCGACATCGAGTTTCTGGTGCAGTACTTGGTGTTGGCCGGCGCCCGGGCTCATCCGCAGCTGCTCACCTACACCGACAATATTCGGCAGCTCGAGGGTTTGGCCGCGGTCGGCGCGATCGATGCCGCCAGCGCGCTTTGGCTGAAGGAGACCTATATCAGCTACCGCACTGTGCTGCACCATTTGTCGCTCGAGGGCGAAGGCGAACGCGTCGTGCCGGGCAAGCCGTATCAGGAAACTCGCGATCGGCTGCGCGCGATATGGCATGCGACGCTTGAATCGGCGCCGTGACCTGTCAAAATCGCGACCCTTGGGTACTGCCGATGAATCCTCGAGAGCCACACCGTTGAGCAACACGCAGCCGGACGAGCGCCTGCCGCCGTGGGCAGGCAATCTCTTGCTCGCACCGTGGCAAGGGCCGGCCGGCGGCGTTCCGCCGTTCGATCGGGTGCGGGTCGCTGATTTCAAGCCGGCGCTCGAAGCGGCCATCCTTGAGAATCTGGCCGAGATCGAGCAAATCGCGCGAAATCCGGCCGCGCCCGACTTTGAAAATACCATCGCGGCGCTGGAGCGCTGCGGCCGCACCTTCAACCGGGTGAATGCCATTTACGGCGTCTGGTCCACGACCATGAGCACCGCGGAATTTCAGGCGGTCGAACGCGACATGCAGCCGAGGCTGGCCGCATTTTCCGACAAGATCCACCAAAACGTGGCGCTGTTCGCGCGCATCGCGGCGGTTTACCGCGACACGGCAGAGCTCTCGCCGGTTCAGCAGCGATTGTGCTGGTTCTACCATACGAATTTTGTGCGGGCAGGCGCGAATCTGGATGCACCGGCCAAACGGCGGGTGGCGCAGATCAATGAGCGGCTTGCCGCACTTTTCGCGGCCTTCAGCCAGAATTTGTTGGCCGACGAGGCCGGCCATACGCTGTATCTAAAAAGCGAAACCGATCTGGCGGGATTGCCGCAGCCGCTGCGCGCGGCCGCGCGTTCCGCCGCCGCGGCCCGCGGCCACGCGGGAGAGTGGGCAATTCTCAATACCCGTTCCTCCATGGATCCCTTTCTGACCTACGCGGAGCGGCGCGACTTGCGCGAGAAAGTCTGGCGGGCCTACTACAGCCGCGGCGACAACGGCAACGCGAACGACAATAAGAAGATCATCAGCGAGATATTGGCTCTGCGCGCGCAGCGCGCAAAGCTCCTGGGATATCCGACGCACGCGCATTGGCGCGTGGCCGACAGCATGGCCAAGACTCCGGAAGCGGCCATGGATCTGATGATGCAGGTCTGGCCGGCAGCGCTGAGCCGCACGCACGAGGAAGTGGCGGACATGCAGGCGATCGCCGATCGTGAGCATGCCGGGATCAAGATTGCGGGCTGGGACTACCGTTACTACGCCGAAAAAGTGCGCAAGGGGAAGTACGCGCTGGACATGAATGAGGTCAAACCCTACCTGCAGCTGGAGAAGTTGCGCGAGGGCATGTTCTGGGCGGCCGGACAACTGTACGGCTTCACATTTACGCCAGTGAACGGTCTGCCCACCGCCAATCCCGACGTGCGCGTCTGGGAAGTCAACGGCGCGGCCAACGCCCATGTGGGATTCTGGTATTTCGACCCGTTCGCCCGTCCCGGCAAGAATTCCGGCGCCTGGATGAGCGAATACCGCGGCCAGCAAAACCTGGACCGGCGTGTCTCACCGATCGTGTCCAACAATACGAATTTCGTGAAGGACGAGAGCGGCGGGCCGCTCCTGATCAGCTGGGACGACGCGGTCACGCTGTTTCACGAATTTGGCCATGCGCTGCACGGCTTGAACTCCGATGTCACCTATCCCTCCTTTGCCGGTACCAACGTAGTTCGCGACTTCGTCGAGTTCCCTTCGCAGCTCAATGAAAATTGGCTGTCGACTCCGGAGGTGCTGTCGCGATTTGCCGTGCATCACCAAACCGGCCGGCCGATTCCTCCGCGGCTGGTCGCCAAGATCAAAAGGGCGAGCACGTTCAATCAAGGCTTCGCGACGCTCGAATACCTGGCCTCCGCGCTGGTGGACATGAAACTGCACTTGGCCGGGGAGCGTGCCGTCGATGTGGACGGATTCGAGCGTACGACCTTGGCATCCCTTGGCATGCCCGCCGAGGTGGTCATGCGCCATCGCACGCCGCAGTTCGCGCACATTTTTTCGAGCGACGCGTATTCGGCCGGCTACTATAGCTATCTCTGGGCGGAAGTGCTGGATCATGATGCCTTCGAGGCGTTCCTCGAGGCCGGCGGCCCGTACGACACGGGGGTTGCAAAGCGCCTGCACGATGACATCATGGCCGTCGGTAACGGCGTGGATCCGGCCCAGGCGTATCGAAATTTTCGCGGTGCTGATCCCAAAATCGATGGCTTGTTGCGGGCGCGCGGTTTTGCGGCCGCGGCAAAGTCCGTGCAAGCGCAAGTATCTCAAGCGGAGTGACGATCATGTCGGCGATGGTACAAGACGATTCCAAACATCGGCTGATCTTGCCGAACGCGCTGCATCACTACAGCGTTGACATGGGAGATTTGCCGCTATCCTGTCCGATGCCGGGCATGATGCTGTGGAATTCGCACCCCAAAGTTTATCTGGCGGTCGAAGCGACGGGATGGGCCAAGTGTTCGTACTGCGGCGCCGAATACACCCTCAATCGAAACGCGCCGGGGCATGCGGACATTGCGTCGGAAACCGATCCGGCTTGACTGCAGCGCCAATGCAGTCGCGGCTGAATTCACCATTCAGGACTTATAGTCGGCGTAGGATTTTTCCTCGACGATCGTCGATCCGAGCTTTAGGTTGATGCGCCGCTTGATCGCAGCCCGCTCATCGTTCTCGAAGTAGACTGCCCTGGCGAGGCGGATAAAATCGCCATCGAAAGCCTGCTCCCGCTCCTTGTCGCGAATATCGTCCTCGATCACCCACAGCCGCTCGTTGACTTGCAGCAGCGCATTCACATCGGCTGCGATATCCGACTTGGCGTAGGGCGAGGCGCCCCAAGTCTCCTCGAGCACCTTGAGTTCAATGCGTACGTTGGCGAGCTTTTGAGCATCGCTCATCCGGCTGGATTTGATCCTCAAGATAGTGATCTTGTCCAGCAATTCGCCGGGCGAGACCGGAACGTTGATTTCGCTCATGTGCGCATCTTAGCGAAAATTCCTCGTGAGCATGAGCGCGTCGAGCTTTTCGGCGGCGTCGCCCACCTCGATCAAATCCATCACGCCGGGCCGTTCGATCTTCGTCGTCCAGGGGATTTGCGCCGCCGGCCTGCCCAAGTATTTGCGTGCCGCGGCATCGTACTTATCGACGCACCATTGACGGCTGTAGTAGGGTCCAGCGCGCTGCGGATTGGTGGCGGCATACAGGCCCAAGACGGGTAATCCGACCATGCTTGCCATGTGCGCGGGACCCGAATCGGGCGACAACAGCGCCGTGCTCTGCGACATCAGGCCCAGCAACTGCGGCAGCGTGTCCTTGCCGATTTGATTGACGAGCGGCGTGCGCGCCGCGGCGACAATCGCCGCGCCCATCCGCGCCTCCGCGCTGCTGCGGCCTCCCACCAGCACGACGCTCATGCGATGAACCAAGGCAGCGTGATCGGCGAGCGCGGCATATCTCGCCGCCGACCAATTGCGCACGGCGTGGCTGGAACAGGGACTGATGAGCAGCGTAGGTCTCCCTAAGACGATGACGCCTCGTGCGTAGTCGAGCGCGCTCGGCGGCAAGGAGATATTCCAGTGTGGGGCTCCAGGCTCGATGCCGCAGGCGCGAGCGAAGCCCATGAAGGAGTCCAGCACGTGCTCGGATGCCTTGGGTTCAATTTGCGCGTTCGTGAACAGCCATTGCAGCTCACGGGCCCGCTGCCGATCGAACCCGAGCTTGATCGGAGAGTGGATGAGACGGCTGACCAGGCTCGCCCGAATGGATAATTGCATATCGAGCAGCAGCTCAAAACGCCGCCCGTGCAGCAGCGCGCGCAGGCGCCATAACTCCCGGAGGGTTGCGGCCTTATCGAAGGTGATAAACTCGATTTCCGGAAGGATCTCCCTCATCAGCTTGGCTTCGACTTTGCCGATGATCCAGGTGAACCGCGTTTCCGGCCACGCCGCTTGGAAGGCTCGAAGCGCCGCCAGCGCATGGCAGGTATCGCCGATCGCCGAGAGGCGCAGCAGGCATACCCGTTGCAGCGGTGGTTTGAAGCTTAAGGTAGTCATAAGAATGATAAAGGGCGGCGGCCAACGCTTTGCCACTGCAACGGGCGTCATGCTGGCTGATCCTCATAGCCTTGGCAATGCGCAGCAAGGCGCTTGCGAAGCGCTGTTCGATCCGGATTTCTGGGCGGCACGCGGCGAACTGGCGGCAGTTTCCGGCGGCCGAGGTTCGGCGTGGTTCGTTGGATCGTCGGAGCATCCGTGGGTGTTGCGGCACTATCGCCGCGGCGGCCTCATGGCGCGAATATGGAATGATCGGTATTTATGGTCGGGGGAGGATCGAGTACGCTCTTTTAGCGAGTGGCGCCTGCTCCTTTATCTATCAGAGCGCGGCTTGCCCGTGGCGAAGCCGGTCGCGGCCTTTTACCGGCGCGAAAGCTGGACCTATCGCTGCGACCTGATCACGGAATGCATTTCGCAGGCACAAACTTTAAGCGCAGCATTGCAGGCAGCGCCGCTCGCAGAAGCTGTCTGGCGCGCTGTCGGCGCGGCGGTCGCGCGCCTGCACCGCCACGGCGTCGATCACGCAGATTTGAACGCGCATAACATTTTGCTCGATTCCGCAAGGGTCGTCAGCGTGATCGATTTCGACCGCGGCCAATTGCGGGCGCCGGGCGCGTGGACCTTGAGGAATCTGGCAAGGCTTGAGCGCTCGCTGCACAAGATCGCGGCCGCGCTACCGTCCGATCGGTTCACGCCGGCATCCTGGGCGCAACTGTTGGCCGGATATCAGGCGGATTGAGATGCGCTTGCTCTACTCTTGGTTGATCCGATGCGCGGTGCCGTTCGCCTACGCGGCGATCCTGTGGCGGGCTTTGAGCGATCGCCACTATCGGCAGGGACTGGCGGAACGCCTGGGGTTTGGCCGGGCGCTCTTGACCCCGAGCATCTGGCTGCACGCGGTTTCGCTCGGCGAAATGTCGGCCGCCGCGCCCTTGGCACGCGCGCTGCGTTTGCGCTTTCCAGATCTTCCGCTGGTGGTGACTAGCGCGACACCGGCGGGAAGGGCGCGCGCCGCCGCATTGTTCGAAGGTGCTGCCGATATTCGCTATCTACCTTACGACACTCCCGGCGCCGTCAGGCGCTTCTTGGCGCGCGCCCGCCCGCGTGCCGCGATCATCATGGAAACGGAACTGTGGCCGAATCTGCTGCGCGAATGCGCGCGCGGCGGCATTCCGGTGTTGCTGGCGAGCGCCCGGCTCTCCTTAAGATCCGTATCGCGCTATCGGCGCTTCGCCGCTTTGTTCGCCGGCGTGTTCGGCAACAACCTGCTGGTGGCAGCCCAGTCCGCCGAGGATGCGCAGCGGTTCAAATCGATTGGCGCCTCTGCCGAGCGGACCGTCGTGGTGGGCAATGTGAAATTCGACGTCGGGGTAGATGCCGGCATCGTCCAGGCGGGCAGGGCCCTGCGCGCGGCCTTCGCGGCCGCGCGGCCGGTGTGGATCGCCGGCAGCACGCACGCGGGCGAGGAAGAACAACTGCTCGATGCCCACGACTTGCTGCTCAAGTCGATCCCGAACGCGGTCTTGCTGTTGGTGCCCAGGCACAAAGATCGTTTCGCCGCGGTCGGCGAATTGCTGGCGCGCCGCGGCGTGAAGTATGCACGCCGCAGCCGCATGGCGAGCGGCGCGGAGGCGCAGCAGCTACCGGGCGATACGCCGGTACTGCTGGTTGATACGGTCGGAGAACTGACCCTGCTGTATGCGTCGGCTGATGCGGCGTTTGTCGGCGGCAGCCTGGTGCCGATTGGCGGGCACAATCTGCTCGAGCCCGCGGCGCTGGGGCTTCCGGTGCTGACGGGACCGTCCTATTTCAACGGCCAGGAAATCGCGCAATTGTTGCTGGCGCGTGGCGCGGCGCTGCAGGTCAACAGCGTCCAAGATCTTGCGGCAACGCTGCAGCGGCTGCTGGCGCAGCCTGAGGCACGCGAGCAGATCGGCATCATCGGCCAGGAGATCATCGCGGCGAACCGCGGCAGCGTCGCGCGCCTTATTGCGCTTATCGAGCCTTGGCTGCCGGCGGCGGGACGTCAGTCGGCGGCGGCGGTGCGGGCGCATCCTTGAGCAATGCATTGATTCGCTGCAAGCTTTGTTCGGACAAAATGCCGGCGGCTTGCTGCAGCTTGATCACGTTCAGCATGTAGTCATAGCGGCTGTGCGAATAGTCGGTTTGCGCTTGCACCCACTGCTGCCGGGACTGCAGCACGTCTACGGCTGTGCGCGTGCCCGCTTCGTAGCCCGATTCGGTGGCGCGCAACGCCGTGAGATTGGACTCGACCGCGCGATGCAGCGCCTTGACCCGCGATATCTCCGAAAGCACGCCGAGATAGGCATCGCGCGCATCATGCTCGGTCTGTCGTGCGACCCGCTCGAGGCGCTCTTTGGCCGCTCGATGCTGATAAACCGCCTGGCGCACCTGCGAAGAGACCAAGCCTCCCGAGTAAATGGGAAAGGTCAATTGAAGGCCGATCGAGCGCTGCCGTTCGTCCAAGAACGTGCCTCCCGCAGGACTGCCATCCGGGTACACGTCGAGCTGGTTGTTCGTGAGCTTGCCGGCGCTGCCGACCAAATCCAGCGACGGGTAATGTCCGCCGCGCTGGATCGAGACATTTTCGCGCGCAATGTCGGCGGCCAGGCGGCTCGATACCAGCGATAGGTTCTGCTGCAGGGCCATTTCGACCCAGCGCTCCTCGCTGATGGGATCCGGATTCGCCATCTCGAAGGGCTCGACCGGGCGCGCCAGGAAGTCAAACGGGTCGCCGATGATTTCCCGCAGCAGCTCCTGCGTGGACGCCAGCGCGCGTTTGGCGGCGATGACGGCCGCGGCGGTGCTGTCATGGGAGGCGCGCGCCTCCTCCACGTCGGTAACGGCAATGAGCCCGATTTGGTAGCGCGCCTCAGCCTGGGCCAGTTGGCGGTTCACCGAGACCAACGCGACCTGTTGGGCCTCGAGATCATCTTGCGCGCCGAGCACATCGAAGTAGCGCTGCGCGACGCGCTCCATCAGGTCCTGTTGCGCGGCCTGATAGTCCGCCTCGGCCTGCGCCACTTGAGAATCCGCGCGCTTCAGCGCCTGCCAGTTCTCCCAGCGGAACAGACTTTGCTTGAGGTCAATGGTGTACTGGTGAACGGTGGTGTCGATCTTGCCGCTAAATGGGAAGGCTTCGGTAATCGACGAGGGTCCGCCCGGCGCGGCGCAGGGCGTGCCGGGCGGTGTCGTGGGAGTGCAGGGTGGCAGGGACAGCGTCTGGGTCTGGTTGATCGATCCCGAGTCGCGTTCGCGCGAGATTTTGCCGTTGCCGGCCAGCTGCGGCAGCAGCGTCGACAGAGCCTGCGGCTTGGCCTCCAGGGCGGCCAGACGCGTGGCTTCGGCCTCGCGCAGCTGCGGGTCGTTTTGCAGGGCCCGCTGATACACGGCCAGCAGATCCGCCGCCGGAACTGCGTTCATCAGCAGGTAGAAGGCCAAACCGATCGCAAGTCGCTTCATGAATTACCCATTTTGGGGCGTCCCCAGGCCGGTAGTATAGTGTTATATACTACTATATCACCTACGCGAGACGGGTCAATACTGCGGAATCCTAGGGTCTATAACCCGGGACCAGGCCAAAATTCCGCCGGAGAGATTAAATACTTTTCCGAAACCCTGGCGCTCTAGGTATTGGGCCACCTGCGCGCTGCGGCCGCCGGAGCGGCAGATCACGACGATTTCCTTTTTGGGATCCAACTCCGCCACGCGATCGGAAATCTCGCCCATGGGGATATGCACGGTATGGGTGGGGACCGGCGCCAACTTGACTTCCCAATCCTCGCGCACATCGAGAAGGGTCATATCCTCGCCGGCTTCGCGCCGATCCAGGAACTCTCGCGGCGTCAGTTCCTGAGGCATCTTAAAACACGAACCTCTGCGCCGCGGTGGCGTTGATCAGCGGTTCAACAACGGTTTCGAACAGGCTTTCGCGGATCCATTCGGCGTTATCGACCCTGCGCACCAGGATGGCGTCCATCACGGGCGCTTCGCCGACGATGGCGAATAGGCGCCCGCCCAGGCGCAACGATCGTTCGAAGCGCGCGTCGTAGACCGGCAGCGAGCCGGTCACGGCGATGGCGTCGTACTCGCCCAAAGGGGCCGAGGCAAACGCATCGCGGGTCTCGAATTCCACGATCGCGCGCGGCACGGCGCGCAGGTTGGCTTTCGCGGCAGCGGTAAATTGCGGGTGAATTTCGATGGATCGCGTCGAGGATCCCAGCAGACTCAGGCAAGCGGCCAGGTAGCCATTGCCGCTGCCGACCTCGAGCACGTCGTCGCCGGCGGCGACGCTCAAGGCTTGCAGAATGCGGCCCTGAATTTTTGGGGCGAGCATCGATTGGCCCAATCCAATAGGTATGGGCGTGTCGGCAAACGCCAATTCGCGGTATTCCGGCGGCACAAATGCTTCGCGCGGCACGCTGGCGAAGACATCGAGCACTCGAGGGTCGAGAACTTCCCAGGTGCGTATCTGCTGGTCCACCATTTGCTGCCGAGCGGCCAATGTATCCATGATTTCTCGCGCGCGATTAAGGCCGCTGATTATGGTCAATTTCCACAGGCTACGCGAGCCCCTTGCGCTATTCTCTGCATCACGATGGTTCGCGACGTGTCCAGCTCATGAAGGGCGCCCAACTACTAAGCGTCGCTAAGACTCGTCGTTACTGAGGTCAGCGTTGGTCTTCTCTTCCCTAGCGTTGTGGTTAGTCACCGCGGCTATTCTGGCAGTGGGCGTCGTCGTGCTTTTCGTGTGGAAGCGCCGCCAAGAGCGCGCGGTCAACGATTTCTCCAGCCAAATTCAATATCTCATCGACGAAGGCGGCGCAGCCGGCCGGATTGCGCCGGGCGCGGAGCCGGGCGCGCTGAGCAGGTTGGGCGCCGCGGTCAATAAGCTGCTCGAGGATCTCGAGCATCGCGGAGCACAGCTGCAGGACCGCGAGCAGCTGTTCCAACGCCTGGTCGAGACTGTGCACGATGCCGTGCTCGTGCACCGCAAAGTGATTCTATTTGCCAACGCGCGCTTTCTGTCGCTGCTCGGCATGAAGTCCGCGGAAGTCGTCGGGCGGCCGCTGACCGAGTTCGTGGCGCCGGAATATGTTGAGCTGGTGGACAACAATCTGCGGCGGCGGTTGGCAGGGGAATCCGCCGCGGAGCGCTACGAAATCGAGCTCATGGATCCACAAGGTCAAGTTACGCGCGTGGAACTCTCCAGCACGGTGATCGACAGTTCAGGCGAGGCGGCGCTGCTCCTGACCGCACTGGAAATGATGCCGGGCGCCATCCCGACCGAAGTCTCGCAGAAGCCGCGCGCCATGGCGACGCTCGACGCCATGGGCGAGAGCGTGATGACGGTGGACGCGGAAGGGCGCATCGATTACATCAATCACTCCGCGGAACTGATGCTTGGCCAGCAGGTTAATCAGGTCGTAGGCAAGACCTTTGCGGAGGTTGCGTCGTTGGTGGATGAAAACGACCGCCGGCAGCTCGGCGATCCTGTGCAGAAAGCCTCCAGCAGCGGCGGTCGAGTGTCCGCCCCGCGGCGCGCGGTTCTGCTTCCCGCGAACGGCAGCAACGAGCGGTTCGTCGAGATCAGCGTGACGCCGCTGCAGCTCGAAGGTAAGGATGCGTCCGGATTCGTGCTGGTGCTGCACGACACCAGCGAACTTCGGGGCCTGACCCGGCAGATGACCTATCAGGCGAGCCACGATCCGCTCACCGGGCTCGTGAACCGGCGCGAGTTCGAGCACCGGCTGCAGGAAGCATTGGATTCCGCACAGAGCGGCGATACCGGCCACGCGCTATGCTACCTCGACTTGGATCACTTCAAAGTGGTCAACGATACCTGCGGACATACCGCCGGCGACAACATGCTGCGCGAGATCGCATCGCTCATCAAAGAAACGGTGCGCGATTCGGATACGGTGGGGCGCATCGGCGGCGATGAGTTCGCGCTGCTGCTGGTCGGCTGCCCGCTGGAGAAGGCGCGGCAAATAGCCGACAACGTGGTGCGTTCGGTCAACGACTATCGCTTCGTCTGGAGGGACAAGATCTTCAATGTCGGCGTCAGCATCGGTCTGGTTGAAATCGGGCGCGACAGCGGCACCATTGAAGACATCATGAATTCGGCGGATTCCGCCTGCTACGTCGCGAAGAAACAGGGCGGCCTGCATGTGCACGTCTATTCGGCGCGCGAGGAGGCGAACGCGCGCCATAGCGGCGAAATCCATTGGCTGCTGAAACTGCAAGGCGCACTGCGCGACAACAAGTTCGAACTGTATTACCAGCCCATCGTGCATGCACGCGCGGGCGGATTGAGCGGACCGGCGCTCGAGGTTTTCGTGCGCCTGGCGGGCGAGCACGGGCAACCGGCAGCGCCGCCGGCGGAATTCATCCGTGCGGCCGAGCGCTATCGTTTGATGCCGCACGTCGATCGCTGGGTGGTGCAAGCGGTGTTGGCGGCGCTCGGGCGCGGCGGTATGAAATTGCCGCCGGGCCGCAGCGTCGCGATCAACGTGGCCGGCCAGACTCTCGGCGACGCGGAATTTCTGGAATTCGTGGTCGACTGTTTCGATCACACCGGCGCGAATCCCGGCGATATCTGCTTCGAGGTCACCGAAGCCTCGGTAGTCGCGAATCTGGAGCATGCGCAGCGCTTCATCGGCGTGCTGCATGGGATGGGTTGCGAGTTTGCCTTGGATAATTTCGGCCGAGGCCTGAGTTCATTCTCAACACTGAAAACCCTGCCCATGGACTATTTGAAAATCGACGGCTCCTTCATCAAGAATCTCGCCGGGGACGCGGTTAACCAGGCCATGGTGGCGGCCATGATAGAGCTTTCGCGCAGTTTGAATTTCCGCGTGGTGGCGGAGCACGTCGAGGATCAGTGGGCGCTGGATACGGTGACGGGCATGGGCATCGATTTCGTACAGGGGTTCATGGTCGGTCGGCCCCAGCCCTTGTCGATGGTTCCCAGCACGTAATTCGGGCCTGGAGGGATGGGAAGCTTGAGTCTATTTCACTCCTTGATGCTTATAACGCGCGGGCAGTCCTTCATAACAAACTTCTATGGCATTTCGGCCGCGCATAGGAGGAAAATCCCCCCTTAAATCTTAGAACTTGCCCGAGGTTCATATGCCGGTTTATGAGGACAACACCAAGTCCATTGGCCGCACGCCGTTGGTACGCATCAACCGCCTTAACGCCGGCGGCGGCGCAATCCTTCTTGCCAAGATCGAGGGCCGCAATCCCGCTTATTCGGTGAAGTGCCGTATCGGCGCGGCAATGGTATGGGACGCCGAAGAGCGCGGATTGCTGAAACCGGGCATGTCGATTGTCGAGGCAACCAGCGGCAACACCGGCATTGCGCTGGCCTACGCCGCCGCCGCACGCGGTTACGGCTGCGTGCTCACCATGCCCGACACCATGACCATGGAGCGGCGCAAGGTGGTGGCGGCGTTGGGCGCAAAGCTCGTATTGACCCCGGGCGCCAAGGGCATGAAAGGCGCCATCGCCAAGGCCGAGGAACTGGCTACCGCCGATCCCAAGAAGTATCTGTGGGTCAGGCAATTCGACAATCCGGCCAATCCGGCCATCCATGAGAAAACCACAGGGCCGGAAATTTGGGATGACACCGAGGGCAAGGTGGACATCTTTGTCAGTGGAGTCGGCACCGGCGGCACCTTGACGGGCGTATCCCGCTACATCAAAAAAACGCGCGGCAGGCCGATCACGACCGTGGCCGTGGAGCCGACCAACTCGCCGGTCATTTCGCAGACTCGCGCCGGCGAGGCGCTGACGCCGACGCCGCACAAGATCCAAGGCATCGGCGCGGGTTTCATCCCGCAAAACTTGGACATGTCTCTGATCGACCGGGTCGAACAGGTGAGCAATGAGGAGGCCATTGAGATGGCGCGCCGTCTGGCGCGCGAGGAGGGCATTTTGTCGGGCATTTCCTGCGGCGCGGCGCTGGCGGCGGCGTTGCGTCTGGCGCGCGAAACCGCGAACAAAGGCAAGACCATCGTGGTGATTTTGCCGGATGCCGGCGAGCGCTACTTGTCAGGTGCCTTATTCGAGGGCCTGTTCGAGGAGGTCGAAAAGATGCAGGCGGTCGCGTAGCGCGAGACCAATGAACGCAAAGCCCGAATCGATGCCCGAAGCCCCGGCACTCAGGACCTCCGCAGGAGTTGCTTGCCAGCTACTTGGGCGATGAGCGCGGGCGGCGCATTTCGCACGGTTATCTCCCCTCGCGCGAGGCCATCGTCGAGATCCTGACCTCGGTGCTCGACCTGATGTATCCCGGCTACTTTGGCCGCCAGGACCTGAATGCGGACAACTTGAGTGCGCACGTCGCGCACATGCTGGCTGCGTTGGTGCCGCGGCTTGAACACGAAATAGAACAATGCCTGTGTTACGGACGCGAGCGCGATGCGGTCCTGCCGAACTTCGGCGAATGCGCGCCGCGCGCGCATGAACTGGCGCAGATTTTTTTGCATCGGCTGCCGCAGATCAGGGCCTTGCTGATCCGCGATGTGCAGGCGGCTTTCGATGGCGATCCTGCGGCGCTGAATCTGGACGAGATCATCCTGGCGTACCCGGGCGTGCTGGCGGTCAGCGTCTATCGCATCGCCCATGCGCTCTACGATTTGGGCGTGCCGATGATGGCGCGCATCATGACCGAATGGGCGCATTCCAAGACCGGCTGCGACATTCATCCCGGCGCGACCATCGGCGCCGCGTTCTTCATCGATCACGCCACCGGCGTCGTGATCGGCGAGACCACCCACATCGGCGACGGCGTGAAAATCTACCAGGGCGTAACTCTGGGTGCCCTATCGCTGCCGCGGGATGCCAGCGGGCAAATCATCCGCGGCAAGAAGCGTCATCCCACGGTTGAGGACGGCTCGACGCTTTACGCCAATGCGACGGTGCTCGGCGGCCAGACCGTGGTAGGCGCCGGCAGCGTCATCGGCGGTTCGGTGTTTCTGACGCGCAGCGTGCCGCCGCGTTCACGCGTTTCCTTGAAGGAGCCCGAGCTGCGGGTCGCGACGCGCGATGGCGCCGCGGAGCCTGACGCGATCTACTTCGATATTTAGAGCCGACCTACATCAGCTTGCCGAGCACAGGCACCAGCAGCAGCGCGACGATGTTGATGATCTTGATCAACGGGTTGATCGCGGGTCCGGCGGTATCTTTGTAGGGATCGCCGACCGTATCGCCGGTCACCGCCGCTTTGTGCGCATCCGATCCCTTGCCGCCGAAGTGACCTTCCTCGATGTATTTCTTGGCATTGTCCCAGGCGCCGCCGCCCGTCGTCATCGAGATGGCGACGAACAGACCCGTGACAATCGTGCCGATCAGCAGCCCGCCCAGGGCCTGAACGCCGGAGCCGGGCCCCATCAAGAAATTCATGATCACGACCAGTACGATGGGTACGAGAATGGGCAGGAGCGAAGGCACGATCATTTCCTTGATGGCCGCCTTGGTCAGCATGTCCACCGCGCGCGAGTAGTCAGGCTTGGCGGTGCCCTCCATGATTCCCGCGATCTCCTTGAATTGACGGCGTACCTCGTTGACCACTGCGCCGGCGGCACGGCCCACCGCTTCCATCGCCATGGCCGCGAACAGATACGGCACGAGTCCGCCGATGAACAAACCGATGATCACCGCGGGATTCGATAGATCGAAGGTGGTGGGATGGCCCAGGACTTCGCCCAATTTGTGGGTGTAATCGGCAAACAGCACCAGCGCCGCCAATCCCGCCGAGCCGATGGCGTAACCTTTGGTCACGGCCTTGGTGGTGTTGCCCACGGCATCCAAAGGATCGGTGACATCGCGCACTTTTTTATCCAGGTGCGCCATCTCGGCGATGCCGCCGGCATTGTCGGTGATCGGTCCGTATGCATCGAGGGCGACGATCATACCGGTCATGGAGAGCATCGCAGTGGCTGCGATCGCGATGCCATACAAACCCTCGAGCTGATACGAGGCCCAAATGCTCAAGGCCACGGCAATGACGGGCAGGGCGCAGGCCTTCATCGACACGCCGAGCCCGGCGATGATGTTGGTGGCATGTCCGGTTTGCGAGGCTGCCGCCACGTGCTGCACCGGTTTGTACTCCGTCGCGGTGTAATACTCGGTGATCACGATCATGGCAGCCGTGAGCGCCAATCCGACCAGTGTGCACAGCCACATTCTCATCGCATGATCGCCCATGATGTTTTGCGACACGAAGTAAAAGGCGATTGCGGAAATCACCGCCGACACGATCACGCCCTTGTACAGCGCGTTCATGATTTTGCCGCCTTCGCGAGTGGACACGAAGAAGGTGCCAATGATGGAAGAGACGATGGAAATCGCGCCGAGCACCAACGGAAATAAAATCGCGCGCGCGCCCAGATCAGTCATCACCAGCCCGCCGAGCAGCATGGTCGCGACCAAGGTCACGGCATAGGTCTCGAACAGGTCAGCCGCCATGCCGGCGCAATCGCCGACATTGTCGCCGACGTTATCCGCAATGACCGCGGGGTTGCGCGGATCATCTTCAGGAATACCGGCTTCGACCTTGCCCACGAGGTCCGCGCCGACGTCGGCGCCTTTGGTGAAAATGCCGCCGCCCAAGCGGGCGAAAATTGAAATGAGGGAGCCGCCGAAGGCCAAGCCCACCAGCGAACGCAATGCCGTATCGGCATCGCCCAGCACGCTGCGCATGACGAAGTAGTAGCCGGCGACGCCAAGCAGCCCTAAGCCCACGACCAGCATGCCGGTGATGGCGCCGCCGCGGAACGCGACTTTCAGCGCCGCATTGATGCCGTTGTGCGCGGCCTGCGCGGTGCGCACATTGGCGCGGACCGAGATGAACATGCCGATGTAGCCTGCCAATCCGGACAGGATCGCGCCAACCGCGAAGCCGCCGGCGGTGGCCCAATCGAGCGCGAGACCAATCGCCAAAAACAGAATGACGCCGACGATCGCGATGGTGGAGTACTGGCGGTTCAGGTAGGCGCGGGCGCCGGCCTGAATGGCCGCTGCGATTTCTTGCATGCGGTCATTGCCGGCAGGCTGCTTCAAAATCCAGCGTACCGAAATGACGCCGTAGAGGATTGCAACAACACCGGCCGCAATCGCAAGCCATAGCGCATTGTCAAGAGTCATGTGGGGTTCCCTTCGACCTTATGTTATTGAAATATAAGAATTTAACGTCAAAAAAAGCGACGCGACTATATCACAAACGGGGTCCGCAAGCGCTTCGCAACACGGGCGCCTTTCAATGTGACATAAGCCGGCAAGCCGTTGCGGTACGGAGGGTACCCTTCGCCGCCAATCAGCGGCAATAGGTAGCGGCGGCAGGCGGCCGTGATGCCAAATCCATCGGCCGTGATGAAGCCGCGCGGCAGCTTCTTTTCTTGATTGGCAATGGCGGACAAGCGGCGCTTCGCCGATGCTCCAGCGATAGGGCTTGGAGGACTTTCTGACGATAACGGGCATGACGGCGTTCTTGCCCTTGAGCGCCAGTTCGACCGCGGCCTTGCCCACGGCATAGGCCTGCTCGACATCCACTTTGGATGCAATGTGGCGCGCCGAGCGCTGCAGGTAATCCGCCACCGCCCAATGGAATTTGTAGCCAAAGGCCTGCTGCGTCATTTGCGCGACCACCGGACCGACGCCGCCCAATTGGGCGTGACCGAACGCGTCCTTGGTTCCCGCTTCGGCGAGGAATTTGCCGGCGGCGTCCTGAACGCCTTCGGAGACCACGATGACGCAGTAACCCCGCTTCTCGACCGTGGCCTTCACTTTCTGCAAAAAGGCCTCGCGATCGAACGGGATTTCGGGAAACAGGATGATGTGCGGCGCATCGCCGGTCTTTTGCGCGGCCAAACCGCCTGCGGCCGCGATCCAGCCAGCGTGCCGCCCCATCACTTCGAGCACAAAGACCTTGGTCGAGGTTCGCGCCATCGAGGCCACATCGAGGGCCGCTTCGCGCGTCGAGACGGCGATGTACTTGGCGACGGAGCCGAATCCAGGGCAACAGTCGGTGATCGGTAAATCATTGTCCACGGTCTTCGGGATCCCAACGCAGATCAGGGGAAAGTCCATCTGCACGGCAATCTCGGACACCTTTTGCGCCGTGTCCATGGAATCGTTGCCGCCGTTGTAGAAAAAGTAGCCGATGTCGTGGGCGCGGAATATGTCGATGAGCCGTGCGTATTGCGCGCGATTCTTGTCGATTCCGGCCAGCTTGTAGCGTGCCGAACCGAAGGCGCCGCCCGGGGTATGGCGCAGAGCGCCGATGGCGGCGCGGCTTTCCTTGCTGACATCGATCATGTCCTCGGTCAGCGCGCCGATGATGCCGTGCCTGCCGGCGTAGACCTTGCCGATTTTGTCGGAGTGCCGGCGCGCCGCCTCGATCAGCCCGCAGGCGGAGGCATTGATGACCGCGGTAACGCCGCCGGACTGTGCATAAAACGCGTTCTTTCTGGCCACACTGCCCCCCAAGATTTAAGCCGCGCAGAATAGCCGATCGGCGCGACCTCTGGTACGGTAGCGCGCTTTTACCATCAAAAGAAAGCATGAGAATAGTCTTACTTGGCGCCCCGGGATCCGGTAAAGGCACGCAGTCCCAGCTGCTGGTCAAAGCCTATGGCGTACCGCAAATATCGACCGGCGATTTGCTGCGCGAGGCGCGCGCCAAGGGCACCGAATTAGGCCGGCGCGCGAAGGCGGCCATGGAGGCCGGCAAGCTGGTGGATGATGCCACCGTCCTCGGCATGATCCGCGAGCGCCTCAGCCGGCCGGACGCCGCCAATGGCTTCATCCTGGATGGCTTTCCGAGAAATCTGGCGCAGGCCGAGGCGTTGGAGAAAATGCTTGTGGACATGGGCACGCCGCTCGAGGCCGTGGTGCTCCTGAATCTTGATCTAAAGATTCTGTTCAAGCGGCTTACGGGACGCAGGATTTGTGAAACCTGCAATCAGGTGTTCAACATCTACACCTCGCCGCCGGGCATGTTGACCGAGCAGTGCGGCGACAAACCGCACCGATTGATACAGCGGGAGGATGACAAGGAAGAGGTGATCGGCAAGCGGCTCGACGTCTACGAGGCGCAGACCAAGCCGTTGATCAACCATTACCGGGAAGCGGGACTGCTGCGTGTGGTCGATGCCGACGCCGACATGAATACCGTGTTCAAAAACATTCAGCAGGCTCTCGGCACGCCGGCGCGCGCTTAAAGAACGCTCGCGCGCCGCAGGCTGCTTGTTTCGCCGATCGCCGCCAGCAGGCGAGTGCCGATCTCCTGCAATCTCCACCCCGTGAGCGCGTGGCTGTCGCGCCTGCCCATCGCGAGCGCCTTCAGCTCGCCGCGCGGCGCGAGCACCTCGGCGCTCACCTGAAGCTCCGCCGCGCGCGCATCCACCGTTCTGCTCAAGACATCGAGCAGCGCTTTTTGTTCGGGTGTCGGGCGCGAATCCTGAACCGGAGCCAAATCCTGCAAGCCGTCCGCGGCGCCCATGGCGAGCGCCTCGAGCAGCGTCGCCGCAAACTTCTCGTTCATGGGCTGCACCGCATCGAGCGCGGCAGGCGTGGCAGGATTGGCCTGCGCAATGGAAAACAGCGCGGCGTCCGACAGAATCCAGGCTCGCGGCAGGTCGCGCACGCGCGCCAGCTTCTCGCGCCACACAGCGACGGCTTTGGCGCGGGCGCGCGGCTCGGGTGCGAGCTGGCCGATGCCGCGCAGCCGCTCCCAAGCCTGCGCCGCATCCGGTTCATACAGCCGGCGCTCCTCGAGCTCCAGGCAATCCTCGCGGACCCAGTGTTCGCGTCCTAGCCGCTGCAAACGCCCGCCAAGCTCTATGGCGATGGCGTCCAGATACAACACGTCGTCCGCCGCATATTCCAGCTGCGCGCGCGTGAGCGGCCGCTTCGACCAGTCGGTGCGGGTTTGTCCCTTGGGGATGCTGACATCGAGCAATGTTTTTACCAGTTCCGCGTAGCCGACCTGGGGTTTCATGCCGATGCATGCCGCGGCAATCTGCGTATCGAATACCGGCGAGACCACCTGCTTCGCCGTTAGATAGATAGCCTCGAGATCCTGGCGCGCGGCATGGATGAGCTTGCGCACCTTGGGCGCGGTCAAGACCGGCATCAATGCATCGAGGCTCTCGATCCGCAGCGTATCGACGCACCAGATCTGTCCCGCAGCGCGCAGCTGCAGGAGGCACAATTTTGGAAAAAAAGTGCGCTCGCGCAAAAATTCGGTGTCAAGGCCGATCGCAGGCTGCGACGCTAAGGCGCGTGCAAGCGATTCAAGCTCCTCGCTGCGATCGATCCAAATCGCGTCAGGCATTATCCCACCACGTGTACAATTTGCCGCGAAGTAAACTCTAATCAGTATGCTGCAACTCGCAAAAGCATTTTTGGATATCGCGCTTCGGCGCCAGACGCCGGCATATTTGCCCGCTTCGCTGCTGTTGCTGGCGCTGGCGGCGTGCGCCGCGGCGCTGACGGAAGTGTTGGGCGCGCTGCTGCCCCCGCCTCCCAACGGTCAGATCCTGCTGCGCATCGCTTTGGAAGTCGGAATGCCGCTGGCGTTTACCTGGGTCTTGTTGGCGCTCGCGCGCCGCCGCGGGCGCTTTCTACAGACCGCCACCGCGCTCTTGGGCGTGGGAGCCCTCGCGCTATTGATTCTCTATCCTTTGGACTCGGCAATACGCATGCTGGGCGAGGACCAGTTGCTGGCGCTGCCGATCGGGGTGATCTGGACCGCGGTTTTCATCGGATATCTGTTGGCTTGCGCGCATATTTGGCGCTCCGCGCTGGACTCCGGCCTGCTGCTGGGAGTCGGCATCAGTCTCGGCTACTTGCTGTTGTCGAGTTTGATCGAGCATCGGCTGCTGGCGCAAGCATGACGCGGCACATTCATATCTTAGGCATCGCCGGGACCTTCATGGGCGGCGTGGCCGCCATCGCCAAGGCGGCCGGCTTTCGCGTCACCGGCTCGGATCTGAATGTGTATCCGCCCATGAGCACGCAGCTGCAAGCGCTCGGTATCGAATTGGTGCAAGGCTATGGCGCCGATCAGTTGGACCTCAGGCCCGATGTCGTGGTGGTCGGAAACGCGCTGAGCCGCGGGATGCCGGTAATCGAAGCGATGCTCGACCGCGGCATGCCGTACACCTCGGGGCCGCTCTGGCTTGCCGAGGAGGTATTGCACGCGCGCCATGTGATCGCGGTGACCGGCACCCACGGTAAGACCACCACCACGGCCATGCTGACTTGGATCCTGGAGCATGCGGGTCTTGGCCCGGGATACTTGGTGGGCGGCGTGCCCAGCAATTTCGAATCCAGCGCGCGTTTAGGGAGGGCGCCGTTCTTCGTGATCGAAGCCGACGAATACGATACGGCGTTTTTCGACAAGCGCGCCAAATTCGTGCACTACCGCCCGCGCACCGCCATCCTGAATAATCTGGAATATGATCACGCGGATATCTATCCCGATGTGGCCTCGATCCGCCGTCAGTTCAATCAGCTGCTGCGCACGGTGCCTAGGTCCGGGCGGCTCATCGTGAACGGCCATGATCCTGAACTTAAGCTCACCTTGGCCGAGGGCTGTTGGACGCCGTGCGAATCTTTTGGTTTGGCGGGAGCACCGCCGTGCGACTGGACCGCGCGAATCGAGAAGACTTCCGCCGCGAGCCGTTTCGCCGTGCTCTTCAAGGGACAGGCCGCCGCCGAAGTCGCTTGGGACTTGATCGGCGAACACAATGTGCTGAATGCGCTGGCGGCGATCGGCGCGGCCGCGTCATGTCCGGCGTGAGCACCGGAGCGCGCCGCGCAAGCCTTGAATTCGTTTCGCGGCGTCAAGCGGCGCATGGAAGTGCGCGGCGTGGTCGATGGCGTCACGGTGTACGATGACTTCGCGCATCACCCAACCGCCATCGAGACCACGCTCAAGGGCTTGCGCGCGCGGGTCGGAGCGCAGCGAATCCTCGCCGTGCTCGAGCCGCGTTCCAACACCATGAAATCGGGCGTGCACCGCGAGCAACTGGCGCCTTCGCTGGCCGTAGCCGACAAGAGCTGGTTCTTTGCGCCGCAGGATCTGGGCTGGGACTTGAAGGGCGCGGTCTCGAGCATGGGAGATCGAGTGAGCCTGGCGGGCAGCATCGATGAATTGGTGCGGGACCTGACGCAGCAGGCGCGCTCGGGCGATCAGGTCTTGATCATGAGCAACGGCGGCTTCGGCGGTCTGCACGAAAAATTATTGGCCGCGTTGCGGGCGCGCTGATGCCGGCGCCGCAATCGATTGCGCTGTTTCCGCTCAACGTCGTGCTATTTCCCGAGGGTCCGTTGCCGCTGCGAATCTTTGAAACCCGCTACCTCGACATGGTTCGCCGCTGCATGCGCGAAGATCAGCGCTTCGGCGTGGCCTTGATCAGGGAGGGCAGCGAGGTGGGACCGGCCGAACACGTTCGATGTCGGTACGATGGCGAAGATCGTCGATTTTCACCAATTGTCGGATGGCTTCCTGGGGCTGTCCTGCGTCGGCGAACAACGCTTTCGCATCTTGAGCCGCAGCCGTCAAAGCGACGGGCTGAACTTGGCCGGCATCGAAGCATTGGCGCGCGAGGCAAAGATCGCCGTGCCTTCGCGTCACGCGCGCCTGGCCGAATTCCTGAAAACCGTGCTGCCGCAATTGGGCGAAGTGTATGCGGGCATTGAGATGCGCTTGGACGATGCGGTCTGGGTCGGATATCGTCTCGCGGAAATTCTGCCGATCGCCGCCGCGGAAAAGCAATTCTGCCTGGAACTCGACGACCCGATTCAGCGGCTGGACGTGCTTCGCCCCCTGGCGCAGGGCGCGGCAAGCTAGGAAGGCGCCGGCGAGTCGCAGCGTGCCTGCGGCAACCACATGGGCGCGGGTGAGCCAAAGCGCGCTCGCGATACAGATACCCCACGGCAGCATCCAATATCCCAATAGACCGTCGAATCGGCCCACCCAAAAGGAATATTGCGGCGCCGCGCCGCTGGTGGTCCCTTCCTGCAGCATGCGCAGCACGACCACCCATCCGGCGTGCAGCCCGATCGCCACGGCGATGTTGCCGCTCAGCACGCGCGTGAGACTCAAGATCAAGCCCACGATCAGCCACGAAAGAAATGAATCGAACACCAAGGCGGGCTGCGACAGCGGCGCAGAATGAGCGCAGCAACAGATCGAAGCCGCTGCCCCAGCCGACATCTTCGGGCGCGATCCGGGTTTTTGCGAAAAAGTGCAGGACGGCGAACAAGGGGGCGGTCAGCAGGGCGGCGATCCACGGCCCTGATTCACGTTCGATCGCCGTATGCATCGCGCCGCGAATCACGGTTTCTTCCAGCAGCGCGACGGCGACTCCGGAACTCAAGCCGATGAGGAAAATGCGCGCCAAATTCAGCAGCGTCGGCGCGAAACTGGGGCTCAAGACGCGCAGGTGAGTCGCCAGCAAAAATACCGCGCCCAGCGCGGCGGTGGCGATGCCGATCGCTCCCCAGGCGCAGCTCACTTTGAGAAATCTGCGCCAAGGCAGACCGTAGCCAAAATCGCGTGCGCGTGTCAGATTCAAGTGCCGGCACAGCCACACGAGTTCGCCGATCAACACCAGCATCGCGACTCGGCTGGCAACGCGATGAAAGGCCCAACTGGCGAAGGTGGACGTCAGTTCATAGGCGGGGTAGGCAAGCGCCGCGCCAATCGCGCCCGCGAGCACGATGGCGCCGACGAACCAGGCAAAGGCGCGCACTAGAAAGCGCCACGGCCGCGGCCACGAGGAATGCTCAGACAGGCTCCTCGGACTGCATCGCAGCGAAAACGCGCGCGGCGGCGGCGGCGGTTGCTTCGATGTCGGCTGCCGAATGCGCCGCCGACAAAAATCCGGCTTCGAACGCGGACGGCGCGAAATACACGCCTTCGTTCAGCATGCCGTGGAAAAATCGTTTGAAGCGTTCGACATCGCACGCCATGACCTTCTCGTAGCGATCGACATGGCGCTCGGCCGTGAAGAAAAATCCGAACATGCCGCAGACGTGGTTGGTCGTGAGCGCGATCCCTGCCGCCGCCGCCGCAGTCGTCAGTTTCTCCGCCAAAATGTCGGTCATGGCTCCCAAACGCTGATGGAACCCGGGGGTGCTGAGAAGTTCGAGGGTGGTGATGCCGGCAATCATCGCGACCGGATTCCCCGACAGCGTTCCCGCCTGATAGACCGGACCCAAGGGGGCGAGTTGCTCCATGACATCGCGCCGCCCGCCGAATGCGCCGACCGGCATGCCGCCGCCGATGATTTTGCCGAGCGTGGTCAAGTCCGGACGCACGGCGTAAAGAGCCTGCGCGCCGCCCAACGCGACGCGAAAGCCCGTCATGACTTCGTCGAATATCAGCAGCGCACCGCACGCGGTCGCACTCGCGCCGCAATGTCTGCAGAAAATCCGGCGCCGGCGGGATGCAGTTCATGTTGCCGGCTACGGGCTCGACGATGACGCAGGCGACCTGCGCGCCGATCTGCCGCAGCACGCGTTCGACTTGATCGGCGTCGTTGTAGTTGAGCGTCACCGTATGGCCGGCGAGCGCTTTCGGCACGCCCGGCGAGGTGGGCACGCCGAGCGTCAATGCACCCGAGCCGGCCTTGATCAGCAAGGAATCGGAATGGCCGTGATAGCAGCCCTCGAATTTCACGATCGTGTCGCGGCCGGTAAAGCCGCGGGCCAGGCGAATGGCGCTCATGGTCGCCTCGGTGCCGGAACTGACGAAGCGCACCAGTTCGATGGACGGCATGAGTTCCACGACGCGCCGCGCGAGCCGCGTCTCGAGTTCGGTCGGGGCGCCGAAGCTCAAGCCGTCGGCGGCGACTCGCTGCACGGCTTCGATGACCTCGGGGTGCGCGTGGCCCAAGATCATCGGTCCCCAGGAACCGACGAAGTCGAGGTAGCGGCGGCCATCCGCCGCTACCACGTAGGCGCCTTGGGCCTTCTTGAAGAAAATGGGCTCGCCGCCCACGCCGCGAAAGGCTCGAACCGGCGAGTTGACGCCCCCCGGAATGTACTTACAGGCTTCTTGAAACAGGCTCACTTCGTAAGCACTTTAGATGGCGATGGCGGTCTCGGGCAAGCTAAGTCGCACCTCCAGTCCGCCGCTGTTCGCGTTGACGGCCCTGGCGGAGCCGCCGTGGGCCCTCATCACCTGAGAGGTGATGGCGAGGCCGATGCCCTCGCCACCGCTGTCGCGGTCGCGTGATTCGGCCACCCGATAAAAGGGCTCGAAGATTCGCTCCAAATCGGCCGCCGGCACGCCCGGTCCGTGATCGCGAATGACAATTTCCAAGCCGCTGCTCGCGCGCGCGATTTGCATTTCCACCGGCGTGTCCTGCGGGCTGTAGCGCACCGCGTTGCGCAGCACGTTCTCGATCGCGCTGCGCAGCAGTTCGCGGCTGCCGAGCACAGCGCTATTCGCCGCGCCTCGCAGGGCAATCTTGCAATTCTTCACGGCGCCCTCGAAATTGGCGTCGCGCACCACCTCCTCGATGACATCGTCGATTTCGAAGCGCTCCCGCGCCAGCAGGGCATCGGTGCCATGCAGCCGCGCAAGCTTCAGCACCTGGCTGATCATCGAATCGAGACGTTCGATCTCGCGTTCCAGCCGATCCAATTGACGCGCGAGGTCGGCGGGGGGCTGGCGCGCCAGGCCCAGCGCCACGCGCATTCTGGCCAGAGGCGAGCGCAGTTCGTGGGATATATCGCGCAACAGCCGAGTCGTCGCGGCGCGATTCGCCCGCAGCTGATCGGCCATGGCGTCGAAATCGCGCGCCAGGACCGCGAGCTCATCCTTGCGGCCTTCGAGGCCCGCACTCACCCGCACGTTCGAGATTTTCCGAGGCGAGCGCCCGCGCGCCGGCCTGAATGCGGCGAATGGGGGCGGTGAGGTGCTCCGCCAGCCACCAACTCGTCAGTGCGCTCACGACCAGCGCAATGCCTAAGATGGTCAGTGAAATGGCGGGCAAGCTCAGCGCGCCGAAGATGCTGGGGCGCCGCGGCGTCATCACCACCGTGTAGGTCGATCCGTCCGGGGCGATGATTTGCGGCACTGCACGCGATGGACGGAAATTGCCGGGAACCGGCTCGCGATTGATGAATTCAAGGCGCCGCGACGCGCTTTCGGGCAGCCGGCGACCGAGAATGTCCTTGCCGTCGGGGCCGACCACGAATAATTCGCGATCGCCCATTGCGCTCTTGCTCGTTTCCAGCCAGTTCTTCAATGCGCTCAAGCCTCCGCGCGCCAGAATTTCCGATGCCTGGATGGCCACCGAGGGACGACGCTGGTACTCGAACGGCTCGTTTTCGCGGGAAGTGATGGTATAGGTGGTGGCGATGCTGCTGCCGACGATGAGCGTCATCGCGAGCCAGAACAACAGGAAGATCCTAAGGAAGAGGCTATGCACGGCTCACGCGGAATGCTCGGACAGGCTCCAGGTCAGGGTATAGCCCGATCCGCGGACGTTCTTGATTTCCGGATTCTTGCCGGCCTCGAGCTCGAGCTTGCGGCGCAAGTTGCTGATGTGCGTGTCGATGCTGCGATCGTAGGCGGCCAGCTTGCGGCCGAGCGCCTGCTCGGTCATCGAATCGCGCGAGATCACCTGGCCCGCGGAGCGCATGAGCAATTCGAGCACGCGGAACTCCGCGCCGGTGAGCGCCACCGGTTTTTCCGCGACGTGCACCTGGCGCGTTCCCGAGTTCAAGGTGATGGGTCCGACGCTCAATTCATCGGGTGCCGCGCCGCGCGCCGAACGGCTGCTGGCGCGGCGCAGAATCGCGCGGATTCGCGCCACCAACTCGCGCGGATTGAAGGGCTTGCTCAAGTAATCGTCCGCGCCGAGCTCCAGCCCGACGATGCGGTCCACATCGTCGCCGCGCGCGGTCAGCATCAGGATGGGGGTGGAATAGGACGCGCCCAGCTTGCGCATGACGTCAAGACCGCCGACGCTGGGCAGCATCACATCGAGAATCACGATCTCAAATTCGCCGGCCTGCAGTTCCGCCAGGGCCTCGCCGCCGTCGTGCACGCTTTTCACATCGAAGTGTTCGGCATCCAAGTATTCGGACAGCATCTGACAAAGCTCGCGATCATCATCGACCAAGAGCACGCGGGGCGCGCGAGTTGCCGTTGGATCAGTTGTCATACCGCATACTCTGGCATAGCCTGCGCTCCTCGAGCTCTAAGCGCGCTCGAATTTGCAATTCTTAACAGAACCCCGTCTTGCCTCTGACACATGTTTACACCGCGCCAGTCTAGGATAGAGCCGTATTATCTTTTTACCGTATTGGAGCATTGAATATGAAATCGAATCGCAAATTGCCGGCTGGCATTCTCATGGCGGCCGCGGCGCTGACCACAACCGCTGCGGGCATTTCGATCGCGGCTGCGGCCGACGAAGCGACAACTGCGGCGCCGTCCGCGCCGGGCCCGCATGGATGGCATCACCACCACGGCGCCTTTCGCCTGTTGTCGCAGCTTAACTTGAGCGCGGAGCAGCAGGCATCCATCAAGACCATCATGGCGAATGCCGCTCCGCAGATGAAGAGCATTCACCAGGAGATGCGCGCCAACTCGCTGAAACTGAGCCAAACGCAGCCGACCGACGCGAACTACCCCAGCGTTGTGGCGCAAGTCACCCAGGCCAACGGCTCGCTGCACTCACAGATGATCACGCAGCGCGAAGCAGTGCGTGCACAGATCTTCCAGGTGTTGACGCCGGCCCAGCAAACGCAGCTCGCCGCGCTGCAGGCGCAGATGCAAGCTCGCATGCAAGCACGCCGCGCCGGGTGGGCAGGGCGCGCAGCGGCCGCGCCGCCTGCGGCGCAATAGGCTCGCGCAGATTTGATCGAACGTCTTGTTGTCGAGGTCTTGTTGTTGAGGTCTTTGTCTTGGCAGCCTTTAGGATCGCTGCCGTTCTGACGCTCATCTTTGGGCGGCTGCGATCCCGTCTTTTTTGAGCAGCGCTATGACGCTGCCCGGGCCCACCAGATGCGCGGTGCCGACGATCACCAGGTAATTTTTGTCGTCGTTGAGCAGCGCCTCGATTTTCGGCACCCACTTGCGGTTGCGGGCCACCAGCACCGAGTCGTATAGCACCGGATCGCGGCCGATCTCGGATTTCATCTGATCGGCGAACCATTGCGAATCGCCGCTGGCCCAGGCACGCACCATGGCGTCGACCTCCTTCGGCAGGTCATGCGCCTCCTCGAGGCTCGAGACCAAGTAATCGGCTTGTTCATCCATGGTCAGCGCGTCGAACAGAGCGATTTGATCGTGCACGGTCTCCAGCCCCGCCACGGACTTGCCGTCGGCGCGGGCGCGCTCCAAGAAGAACATTTCGACGCCGGACTTTGGCTGAAAACCGAGCTGCTGCAGCTGCAGCTGCGAAATCGCTTCCGCCGCGAACCAAGGCGCGAAGGCATCGAAAATACCGATGTCGATGCCCACCTCTTGGGCCAAGACTTGCGCACGCTTATAGCGCGCATCGCCCATGATGCCCGGCAGCGTTTCGCCTTCCGGCAGCCGTGCGCTGGCGAGCAGTTCCGTCTGCATGCGCTGCGGGTCGATCTGCGCCAAATTGACTTCCATGAATATCGAGTCGGCGCTGCTATAGGCATGCAGCACCGCCGCCGCAAGCGGATAGTCGCTCGGCCGCAGCACGTGAATGGAGCCTAAGAGGTAAACGGTGTTGTGCTTGCCGTGCAATTCCCACAAGGCATGCAGCGGGCCATCGGCGCGTACCGGGGCCGAGAGCGCGACGCACGACAGCGCCAGTCCCAGCAATCGCCAGCGGATCAAGAATCGTCGCATCGAGGATGTGGCCTGGGAGGCTGGGTTCCTAACTTGCGGTCTGCCGCAACTGCGCCGATTCTACCCAGTGCACCTGAGAGTCGATACGTCCATCGGCATGTAATTCGAAACTACGATAGGCCGGCGGCGCGGAATCAACCGCGTAGCGGTCGCTCTTCGGCAGAAACTGGGCGCCCGTGGAGGGCGTCGCAAACAAGCGCACCGCGCCGCGATTGCCGTCGTACGCTTGGTGAACGTGGCCCCACACCACCGCGCGTACATTCGTATGCGCATCAATGACGCGCCAAAAATCCTCGGGCTGGGCGAGTCCCACGCTGTCCAACCAGCGGCTGCCCATCTCAATCGGATGATGATGCAGGCAGACCATGACGTGCTTGGATGCCGCCTTCAGCGCCGCATCGAGGCGTGCCAGTTCGTTCTTCGTCAGGCGTCCGCCGACATGGCCCGGATCGTAGCTGTCGAGCATCACGAAGGTCCAGTCGCCGATCGCGTGCGCACCGCAGATTTTGAACGGATCGCCTTGAAGTTCGGCGCGCATGGTTTCCGGTTCATCGTGGTTGCCGGGAATGCATAACACCGGCTTTTTGAGGTTGCCGAAACAGCTGCGAAACCGCAGATAACCGGACTTGTCGTCCTGCACCAAGTCGCCCGTGACCAGCATGGCCTGGTAGTTTGGCGCGCGCAAAAGCGCATCATCGAGCGCGGCATGCAGGCTCGAATCGGTCTCGACGCCGCGCAATCTACCGCTCGCGCTGCCATATAAATGCGTGTCCGTGACTTGTAGAATTTGCATCCGATAAATGGTAACAAAGCAGGGCCGTGGCGACGGTGAACTGGGTCATGACGCCGCGCGTCTCTCGTCTTATACATAAGAGACTACGGTTGCGTGACCGCTAGATTAGAAGACTACGGTTATGTGACCGCGTTCCGTCGCAAATCGGCAACTTCCGCACGTAATGCGACCGATATCACGCGGCATTGCTGGCAGGAGGCTCATCGGAGACAATAGGCGGCTTGTCTCGTTAAATTAAGAAGCTCTTCATGCCTACCCGCCGCGATCTTGCAAACGCCATTCGAGCTCTGTCCATGGACGCGGTCCAAAAGGCGAATTCGGGCCATCCGGGCGCGCCCATGGGGATGGCGGACATCGCAGAAGTGCTGTGGCGAGACGTGCTTAAGTTCAATCCGGGCAATCCGACTTGGATGGACCGTGACCGATTCGTGCTCTCCAACGGCCATGCGTCGATGTTGCTCTACTCGGTATTGCATCTCACCGGCTATCCCTTGTCGATGGACGAAATCAAGAATTTTCGGCAGTGGGGCTCGAAGACGCCGGGGCACCCGGAGCGCGAAGTGCATCTCGGCATCGAGACCACCACGGGGCCATTGGGCCAAGGCTTTGCCAATGCAGTCGGCATGGCGCTGGCCGAGCGCTCGCTGGCGGCCACCTTCAACCGGCCGGGCCACGCCATCATCGATCATCACACCTATGTATTCGTGGGCGACGGCTGCATGATGGAAGGCATCTCGCATGAGGCGGCATCGCTGGCCGGGATGCAGCAACTCGGCAAGCTCATCGCGGTCTACGACGACAACGGCATTTCAATCGACGGCCGGGTCGTGGGCTGGTTCGATGACGACACCGCGCACCGCTTCGAGGCCTACGGCTGGCACGTCATACCGCATATCGATGGCCAAAGCAGCGAGGACGTCGCCGCGGCGCTGGCAGCCGCGCGTGCCGTTACCGACAAGCCCTCATTCATTTGCGCGAAGACTCTCATTGGTTTTGGCGCACCCAAGCAGGGCACCCAAACCATGCACGGCGAAGCCATGGGTGATGCCGATATCGCGGTCGCACGCAGGGAGCTGGGCTGGAGTTCGCCGCCGTTTGAAATACCCGCCGAGATTCGCGCCGCGTGGGATCGGCGCGAGAAGGGTGCCGCGGCCGAGCGCGAGTGGCGCACGCGTTTCACGGCCTACGCTCAAGAATTTCCCGCGTTGGCAGCCGAATTGGAGCGGCGCATGGCGGGCGACCTGCCGGCCGGTTTCGATGATTTGCTGCGGGCATTCGCCGGCGCGGCGCAGTCGGAGGGCAAGTCCCTGGCCACGCGGCAATCCTCGCAGGCGACGCTGAACGCCATCGGCCCCTCGTTGCCGGAGCTGTTGGGGGGATCGGCGGACTTGACGCCCTCGAACGGCACCTGGCGCAAGGACTCGGTGACCTTGAGCCCAGTCGCACCCGCGGGAAACTACATTCACTACGGCGTGCGTGAGTTCGGCATGTCGGCCGTCATGAACGGCATCACCGCGCACGGCGGCTTCATTCCCTACGGCGGCACTTTCCTGACCTTCTCCGACTATGCGCGCAATGCCGTGCGCATGGCCTGTTTGATGCGGATTCGTGTGATATTCGTCTATACCCACGATTCGATCGGACTGGGTGAGGACGGGCCCACGCACCAGCCGATCGAGCATCTTGCAAGTCTGCGGGTCATCCCACATATGGATCTATGGCGGCCGTGCGATGCGGTGGAAACCGCCGCGGCGTGGGGCGTGGCCCTGGATAATCGGAACGGACCGACGCTGCTGGTATTGACGCGCCAGGCCTGTGCTCATCAAGCGCGCGGCCTTGAGCAGGTGGCGAACATCACTCGGGGCGGCTACGTGCTCATCGAGTCGTCCGGCGCTCCCGAGGCCATCGTGATCGCCACCGGATCCGAGGTGGGAATCGCGGCCGAGGCGGTCCGCAGCATGAACGCCGCGGGCCGTAAGATTCGGCTGGTGTCCATGCCGAGCACCAACCGCTTCGATGCGCAGGACGAGGCCTACAAGGAAAGCGTGCTGCCCGCCGCCGTCGCGCGGCGCGTGGCGGTCGAAGCCGGCGTGCGCGCGGACTGGTGGCGCTATGTGGGTCTAAAGGGCGAGGTGCTGGGCATCGATCACTTCGGTGCGTCGGCGCCGGCGAAAGTGCTGTTTCAGCAATTCGGCTTTACCGCCGAGAAGGTTACCGAAGCGGTCCAGAAAGTACTGGCCGCGAGCTGAGGCGGATTTGGGGGTTTTAGTTGCGCGAAGCGCATGAGGAAGACATGGCGATCAAAGTTGGCATCAATGGTTACGGGCGAATCGGCCGCAATATTCTGCGCGCCCTATACGAAGGCAAGCACGGCGGCAATCTCAAGATTGTTGCCATCAACGACCTGGGCGATGCCAATACGAATGCTCATCTGACCCGCTTCGATACCGCACACGGCCGATTTCGCGGCGAGGTTCATGTCGACGGCGATTCCATGGTGGTCAACGGCGATCGCATCCGCGTCGTCGCGCAGCGCGATCCGACCAAATTGCCTTGGGCGGAACTCGGGATCGACTATGTGCTCGAGTGCACCGGCCTATTCACGAGTAAAGCCAAAGCGGCGGCGCATCTCGCCGCGGGCGCCAAGAAGGTCGTGATTTCCGCGCCGGGCGGCGAGGATGTGGACGCCACCATCGTTTACGGCGTGAATCACGACATTTTGAAATCGAGCATGACGGTCATTTCGAATGCCTCCTGCACCACCAATTGCCTGGCACCCCTGGTAAAGGTGCTGCACGATAAGGTGGGCGTGGTCGCGGGCGTGATGAATACCATCCACTCCTACACCAACGATCAGGTGCTGACGGATGTCTATCATTCCGACCTGCGCCGCGCACGCTCGGCCACCATGTCCATGATTCCGACCAAGACCGGTGCCGCGGCGGCGGTCGGCCTGGTGTTGCCGGAGCTGAAAGGCAAGATCGACGGCTTCGCGATACGCGTGCCGACCATCAACGTGTCCTTGGTGGATTTGAGCTTTACCGCGGCGCGCAAAACCAGCGTGCAGGAAATTCACGATGCCATCAAGGCGGCGGCGAGCGGTCCGCTCAAGGGCATTCTGGCCTACAACGATCAGCCGCTGGTATCGGTGGACTTCAATCACGATCCCGCCTCGTCCACCTACGATGCGACGCTGACCAAGGTCATCGAGGGAACGCTTGTGAAGGCGTGCTCGTGGTACGACAATGAGTGGGGATTTTCCAACCGCATGCTCGATACGACGCTGGCCTGGTCGATGGCCAAGTAAGAGTTTCCCGCTTGAACATCACCAAAATGTCCAGCCTGGATCTGCGCGGCAAGCGGGTACTGATTCGCGAGGATCTGAACGTGCCGATCCAAGGCGGAGCGGTGAGCAGCGATGCGCGCATCCGCGCCGCGTTGCCCACCATCCAGGCGGCCCTGACCGCGAAGGCGCGCGTGCTCGTCATGTCGCACCTCGGGCGACCCGAAGAGGGCAAGTACGCAGAGGAGTTTTCCTTGGCGCCGGTAGCCAAACGCCTGGCGCAGCTGCTCGGTGTGCCCGTGCGCTTCAAGAAGGACTGGCTGGACGGCGTCGAAGTTGCTCCCGGCGAAATCGTGCTGCTGGAAAACGTGCGCTTCAACAAGGGTGAAAAGAAGGATGCCGATGACCTGTCGCGGCGCATGGCGGCCTTGTGCGACATCTACGTCATGGACGCGTTCGGCACCGCGCATCGCGCCGAGGCCAGCACGCACGGGGTCGCGAAGTTCGCGCCCGTCGTTTGCGCGGGTCCCTTGCTCGTCAGCGAGCTGTCGGCACTCGAGACCGCACTCGAGAAACCCGCGCGGCCGCTGTTGGCCATCGTCGCCGGGTCCAAGGTATCGACCAAACTTACGGTGCTCGAATCCTTGCTGAGCAAGGTGGATCAGCTCATCGTCGGCGGCGGCATTACCAATACCTTTCTCGCAGCCTTAGGGCTAAACGTGGGCAAGTCGCTGTACGAGCCCAACATGCTGGACATCTGCAGGCGGCTGCTCGAGCAGTCAAAAAAGCGCGGCATCGTCATTCCCATGCCGACGGATGTGGTGGTGGCGAAGGAGTTCTCGGCAAAAGCGGAAGCCGACGTCAAGGACGTGCGGCAGGTGTCCGCGGAGGACATGATTCTCGACATCGGCCCGGATTCCGCCGAAGCCATCGCGGAGCTGGTGGCCTGCGCCGGCACGATTCTTTGGAATGGTCCCGTGGGGGTGTTCGAATTCGCGCAATTCGGCGAGGGCACGCGCACGCTGGCCACGGCCATTGCCCGCAGCAAGGCGTTTTCTCTGGCAGGCGGCGGCGACACCTTGGCCGCCATCGAGAAATACGGCATCGAGGACAGCATTTCCTACATATCCACCGGCGGCGGCGCTTTCCTGGAATTCGTCGAAGGCAAGAAGCTTCCCGCGGTTGAGATTCTCGAGCAGCGCGCGGCATGAGTTCGGGCCTCCGGCGCACCAAAATCGTCGCAACCTTGGGTCCCGCCACGGACGATCCGGCGGTGCTCGAGGAGATGGTGCGCGCCGGCGTGGACGTGGTGCGGTTGAATTTCTCGCACGGCGTCGTCGCCGATCATGCGCGCCGGGTCGAACTGGTACGCGAGGCGGCGCGGCAAGCGGGCCGTTACGTGGGTGTGCTCGGCGATCTTCAGGGACCAAAAATCCGCATCGATCGCTTCGCGGCCGGCAAGATCGAACTGCAAGACGGCGCCGAGTTCACCTTGGACGCCGCGCTGGCCGTCGACGCGGGCACCGAACACTCGGTGGGAATCGCCTACAAAAAATTACCGACCGATGTCTTCGCCGGCGACGTGCTGCTTTTGAACGATGGTCAAATCAGCTTGCGAGTCGTCGGGATAGAGGGCCCGCGCATCAAGACCCGCGTGCTGGTGGGCGGCGAACTCGGCAACAACAAGGGCATCAACCGCCAAGGCGGCGGACTATCCGCCGGCGCGCTGACCGACAAGGATCGCGAGGACATCATTACTGCGGCGCGACTGAAGGTGGACTACCTGGGGATCTCCTTTCCGCGCGACGCGGCGGACATGGACGAGGCGCGCGGCTTGCTGCGTCAGGCCGGCGGACACGGCCTGCTGGTCGCGAAAATCGAGCGCGCCGAGGCGATCAAGAATCTGCCCGCTGTCGTCAAGGCCAGCGATGGCGTGATGGTGGCGCGCGGCGATCTGGGCGTGGAAATGGGCTTCGCTGAGCTCGCCGGCTTGCAGAAACTGATCATTCAGGAAACCCGGCATCAAAACAAAGTCGTGATCATGGCCACGCAGATGATGGAGTCCATGATTACCGCCACAATTCCCACGCGGGCCGAGGTATCCGATGTCGCCAATGCCGTCATGGACGGAACCGATGCCGTCATGTTGTCCGCGGAGACCGCTTCCGGCCGGCATCCGGCCAAGGTCGTGGAAGCCATGGCGCAGATCGTCGTCGGCGCGGAAAAGTACGAAGTGGAGCATGCCCGCGCGCGCCAGCGCCAGAGCGGAATCTTCGCGCACACCGATGAGGCCATCGCCTCGGCGGTGATGTACACCGCGAATCATCTGCATGTGAAGGCCATCGTCGCCTTGACCGAATCCGGCTCGACGGCGCTGTGGATGTCGCGGGTGCGCTCGGATATTCCCATCTACGCCTTTACCCGGCATGAGACCACGCGCCGCCGGGTGACCTTGTATCGCGGCGTTTATCCCATCGCTTACGATGTCGAGGATCGCGGCGAAGCCGTGTACTTCTCGATTTTCCGCCTCCTGCTGGGCCAGAAACTGGTGCTCGAGAACGATCACATCATTCTCACCAAGGGCGAACTCAGCGGCATCTCCGGCGGCACCAACTCCATGCAGATCCTGCGCGTCACCCGAAAGTAGCTACATGCCCAATGAATTTCGCGGTACCGATCGATATATCGCCACCGAAGAATTGATGGCCGCGGTGAACGCCGCGGTGGTTCTGTCGCGGCCCCTGCTCATCAAGGGCGAGCCTGGGACGGGGAAAACGCTGCTGGCGAATGAAATCGCGCGCGCACTGGACAAGCCATTTTTCGAATGGCACATCAAGTCGACCACCAAGGCGCAGCAGGGCTTGTACGAATATGACGCGGTGTCGCGTCTGCGCGATTCACAGCTTGGCGATCCCAAGGTCAAGGACATCCGCAACTACATCCTCAAGGGCGATTTGTGGGAGGCCTTCGATTGCGAGGTGCAGCCGGTGCTGCTCATCGATGAAATCGACAAGGCGGACATCGAATTTCCGAACGACCTGCTGCGCGAGCTCGACCGGATGGAATTCTATGTTTATGAAACGCATGAGACGGTGCGTGCCAAGCATCGGCCGATCATCGTCATTACCAGCAACAACGAAAAAGAATTACCCGACGCTTTCCTGAGGCGCTGTTTTTTTCACTACATCCGTTTCCCGGATACAGCGACGATGACCCAGATCATCGACGTGCACTTTCCGGACCTCAAGCGCGAGCTGCTGCACGAGGCGCTGACGACCTTTTTCAAGATTCGCGAAACGCCGGGCCTCAAGAAAAAGCCGACCACCTCGGAATTGCTCGATTGGATCAAGCTGCTGGTCACCGAGGACATTTCCCCGGAAGCATTGCGCAGCGATGACGCCAAAAAGCTCATTCCGCCGCTGTATGGCGCGCTCCTGAAGAACGAGCAGGACGTGCATTTGTTCGAGCAGCTCGTCTTCCTTCACCGCCGGAATGCTCGTTAAGTTCTTTTTTCTGTTGCGCAAGACCGGCGTCCCGGTCTCGATCATCGAATTATTGACTCTGCTCGAGGCCCTCAAGGCCGGTTTGGGCGACCTGAGCGCCGAGCGCTTTTACTATTTGGCCCGGACCTGTCTGGTCAAGGACGAGAAGTTCTACGACCGCTACGATCGCGCTTTTGCGGCGCACTTCAAGGGCGTCGAAGACGTCTTCGCGCTGTTGCAGCGCCAGCTGCCGCCTGATTGGCTGGAAAAACTGACGGTGCGCGAATTTAGCGAGGCGGAGAAGGCCGAGATCGAGGCCCTCGGCGGCTGGGACAAGTTGATGGAAACGCTCAAGAAGCGTCTTGAAGAACAGAAGGAGCGCCATCAGGGCGGCAGTAAGTGGATCGGCACGGCGGGCACCTCGCCGTACGGGGCCTACGGCTTCAATCCTGAGGGCGTGCGCATCGGGCAGGACGGCGGGCGCAATCGCAGCGCGGTCAAGGTCTGGGATAAACGCGAATTCGCCAACCTCGACGACAAGGTGGAACTGGGCACGCGCAACATCAAGATCGCGCTGCGGCGTCTGCGCCGCTTTGCGCGGCGCGGCGTGCCCGACGAGTTGGCGTTGGCCGATACCATCGACGCCACGGCGCGCGCGGGCGGCTGGCTCGACATCAAAATGCAGGCCGAGCGCAAGAACGTCATCAAGATTTTGCTGCTCTTGGATATCGGCGGATCGATGGACGATCACGTCAAGACCTGCGAGGAATTGTTCTCCGCCGCGCGCAGCGAGTTCAAGCATCTCGAGCATTATTACTTTCACAACTTCGTGTACGAGTCGTTGTGGAAGGACAATCGGCGGCGCTTCAATGAGCACATCGGCACCACGGAAATCATCCGCACCTACGGAGCGGACTACAAGCTGATCTTGGTGGGCGATGCGACCATGAGTCCGTATGAGATCACGCATGCCGGCGGCAGCGTCGAGCATTGGAATCCCGAACCGGGAAGCGTCTGGCTCGAGCGCTTGATGAAGCAGTATCCGAAATTCGCCTGGATCAATCCCCAACCGCAGTCGCGTTGGCGCCAGACTGCCTCGATCGATATGACGCGCGAACTCCTCGAAGGCCGCATGTATCCGCTGACGTTGGCCGGACTTGATGATCTCATCGATGCGCTGACGTGATTCCAGAGCCCCGACAACTCGGCTTGGTATTGACGGGCGGCGGTGCCCGCTCGGCCTATCAGGTCGGCGTGCTCAAGGGTATCGCGGACCTGCTGCGGCGCGGCTCGGCCTGTCCGTTTCCCATCATTACCGGCACCTCGGCGGGCGCCGTGAGCGCGGTTGCGCTGGCATCGGATGCGGCGCATTTCCGGCGCTCGATCTTTGCGATCGAAAGGGTGTGGCGCGAATTCAGGGTGCATCATGTGTTCAAGGCGGACGCGCTGAGCATGGTGAGATCCGGGCTGCATTGGTTCCTGGCGTTTCTCACCGGCGGCTGGCTGGTGCAGCCGCCGCATTCCTTGTTCGACAACGCGCCGTTGTGGGAACTGCTGCGCGCGCATTTGCACTTCGAGGGCATTCCGCGCAGTTTGTACAAGACGCACTTGCATGCCGTGGGCATCAGCGCAACTTGTTACGCCGATGCCGACTCGGTGACGTTCTTTGCCGCTGAGCCCACGGCGGAGCCGTGGACGCGCGTCTATCGCAAGGGCGTGCGCGCCACCTTGACGCTGGATCACTTGATGGCCAGCCTTGCCATCCCCTTTCTATTCCGCCCCGTGCTGCTCAACAACGCCTACTATGGCGATGGCGCCATGCGCCAGTCATCGCCCTTGAGTCCGGCGATTCTGCTCGGCGCCACGCGTCTACTGATCATCGGCGTCAATGATCCGGTGCCCACGGGCGCGCGCCCGCGCCGGCCGCCGGTCGAGCCGACCTTCAGCCAAATGTTCGGCTTCATGCTGGATTCGCTGTTCATGGATTCATTGAATGCCAATCTCGAGCGCGTCAATCGCTACAACGAAAGCGCCGGCATGCAGCCGATCGATACGTTGTTGATTACGCCGACACGCGACGTGAACGAGATCGCACGGCGCCATGTGGATGAACTGCCGCGTGCCCTGAAGACGCTGTTGCGCGCCCTCGGCGCTCACAACGCACCTAACTCGCTGCTGCTCAGCTACCTGCTGTTCGAGCGCGGCTTCACGCGCGAAATGATCGAGCTGGGCTACGCGGATGCCAAAGCGCGTTCGGAGGAGATTCGCGATTTTCTGCAGTTGGAGAATGCCCGCCAGTTTCGAGCACTGCGGCAGGAAGGGTGAGAAGACTCAAGTCACGAAGGCGACAGTGCCGAGCATCAGCGCGTTGAAGTGATCAGCACGCGGTTCTTGGACCCCTCCATATGGATGCCGGAAGACGGAGCAGGGATTGGCCGGCCGTTGAGGAAATACCGGCTGTCGGGCAAAGCGGGTTCTTTGAGAACGAAGCTCCAGCCGTTCTCTTTGGAGTCAATATCGTAGATGACTCCTTTCCCGGTTCTGCTGCGCGAAAAGGATACGAGATTCGTCCCGATCGGAAGATCTTCGATACTGATGTCCTCCCAGCCGCTCGGCAGGTGGGGTTCGAGCACGATGCTTTTATTCGCCGCGTCGGGTTGGACGCCAAAGACATGCTCGATCAATGGCAGCACGATGCCGTAGCTGGTCCATGCGATGGTGAAGCAGCCATGATCAGGCATCATTTCGGATATCGAGCCCGGTGTTACGCGGTTGAAGGTTTGGACGATCCGGTTCACATACCACATCGCTTGGTCGGTGCGGCCATATTTGGCTTCAGCAACGGCCTGCACCCCGGTCGAGATCGTCATCATCGACCGCCGGTCGATGGCAGAGAGGTAGGGACCGTACTCGCCAGTGTCTTCGCGCCGGATCTTGTCGAGAAGCGGGATCGCCAGCGCTCGCGGAGCGATGCCGGTTTCCATCGGCGTTGCGATGACCCAGTTCTTGTTGGTGATCCAAGCCCTGTTTCCCTCCGGCATCCTTGAGAACTCTGCCTTCAGCTGTTCGTAGTGCGCTATCAAGTCCTTGTCCCTTTGCGTCGGATCCGCGCTCTTGAGACCAAGCTGCTTGATCGCCCCCTCGGCGGCGCTGATCGCCTGCGAACGGCTGCCGTAGAAATCCCCATAAGTATGGTCGTGTTCAATCCAGAATCGCTGATTGATCCTTTCTTTCAAGTCGGAGGCCAGCCGGCGGTAGCGCTCTTTCGCATCCGCGTCGTGCAATGCTGCGGCGACGCGCGCCGCAGCCTCCAGAGCCTGCTGCGTATATACCGCGACATCAATCAGCGCTGCGTTCAACCCGTAAACTTCCATGATCCCGTAACCTTCCGGGAACAGGTCCTTGTTTCGGTCCATCTCGCCCAGGAGCCAATCGATACCCATCCTCATGGCAGGATACATTTCTCGCGCAAAATCCAGGTCGCCTGTCCACTGGAATAGCTGACCCACCGTCATGACGAACTGCGCCGTCTCCTGGGTATTTCCGGGATTCGCCACCGCTCCGTCGGTCGTGATCTCATGCGCGATCCGGCCGTTGGCATTCACCTTGCTTGATTGGCTGCGAAGCAACCTGAGCGTCTGTTTGACCAGCTCGAAATCGCCGCTCCGCATGAGCGCTTGCAGGGAATACGTCTCGGTTCCGAACCACCACGGATATTCCATGAAGCCGGCGCTCAAGCCGCGGCCGATGCCGGGAACATCTCGGACCAACCACTGCATGTTGATTCGGGTCCAGTTGTAGACGTCCTGCAGGCGCTGGTCCGGGATCCTTATGCGGGCCCGTTTGATGATGGAGGCATAGTGCGCCACCTTTTGCGTCAGCAGCGCGGCATGGTGCTTGGCCAGATACTCAAAATCGGCAAGGGCGTCGTTCTGGTCGGTCGTCGAGCCCGAGACAACGAAGGTCAGGGTAGAGTCCGCATGCGGGCCGACTGTGACCGCGTAGCTGCTCGCGGCCGTGACGCCGAGGCCGTTCGTGGGGATCGGATCGGGATGCTCGATTCGCCGAGCCTGCGCGGCAGGCAGCGCGCCCCAGACGCAAAACCAGGGGTTATCTGCGTCCCGGGCGATGAAGATGCCATCGTTGGCACGCCACTCAACGGCATCCTGTGCATCGCGGATTCCCAGACGGTCCGCATACCAACCGGGGCGCAGATCTGTCTTGACCGACCATTGAAAGCGCAGCCTTCGTGCATGAGCTGAGTCATTTTTGAAGCGGTACTGGACAATCATGCCCTGCCGGTGATCCGGACTGAACTGAAAGCGATCGACTTGCAGGTCATTGAGCACCTGGCCATACCTGAACCGGGTGCCATAAGGATAGGTGACCATCTCCGCACTGTCCGCCAGCAGAACTTGCTTATCGGTTCCGAGCTCAGCGATCCGTGCCTGGAAGCCATCGATCAGCTTGATCGGGGGCAGCCACAACCCAGCCATTTCCCCCGGTACGTGATGGCCCATGGCAGGGAAATTTCCATCCTGCGTTCCGATCAGATAGGTCCTGTCGCCTGCGGTCACGTACGGCTGCTGCTGGTTTCGCCCCTGATTGCTGATGCCGGCGAGGACCTGGGCCGCGTACTCGTTCGCCGCCGGCGCGCGCGCGACCCCCGCGTCCCTGACCTGCGCAACGCTGGGTTCGGTTGCGATGCCGAGCATCAGAATGAGCGCCGCAAGGCCGGCGCGCATTGCTCCACGCACGGCGTCAGCGGATCCATTCCTTGGACCCACCCTTAAGCCTTTTGCAGCGAGTCGTGCCGCGTCAGCACCTGCGGGTGTGATTTGCGGAAATGTTCGGCGAGCTGCTCGGCGATATACACGGAACGATGCTGGCCGCCGGTGCAACCGATGGCGATGGTCAAATAACTGCGATTCGCCTGCGAGAACTCGCTGAGGCGCTTCTCCAGAAAAGCGGTCAGATCCGCAATCATGCTGCGCACGCTGGCGAAGCCGGCAAGGTACTCCATCACGGCCGGGTCGCGTCCGTTCAATTTGCGCAGGGCGGTTTCCCAATGCGGGTTCGGCAAGCTGCGCACATCGAATACGAAGTCCGCATCGCCCGGAATGCCATGCTTGTAGCCGAAGGACTCGAACATCAGCGACAGCTGGCCCTCGCGCCTGTGTTCGATACGCTCGCGAATGAGCTCGCGCAGCGCGTGCACGCCCATGTTCGAGGTATCGATCACCCAGTCCGCAGCGATGGTGATGGGCTCGAGCAGTTTGCGCTCCAAGGCGATGGCTTCGCGCAAGCCGATCTCGCCGGTAACCAGAGGATGCTTGCGGCGGGTCTCGGCGTAGCGCTTGAGCAGCACCTCATCGGCGGCGTGCAGGTACAGGACCTCGCAATTGATGTTGCTGCGGCGCAGTTCTGCGACCAGGGCGGGGATGGTTTCAATTTCGCTGGCGCGATTGCGCGCGTCCAGACCCACGGCGGTCCGCGGGTAGGTGTCGCCCATGCCGCGGACCGTGTGGGAAATGAAGGACTTGAGCAATGCGGCGGGAATGTTGTCGACACAGTAAAAGTCGATGTCTTCCAGCATGTGCAGAGCAACGCTCTTGCCGGAGCCGGAAAGCCCGCTCACGATGATCAGCCGCATTGACATGAGCAGCTATCCCAAGTGTGTCGCATGGGCTCCCTAGCGAGCTTTGAGGACATCCTCGGCGCGGTGGTCGCAGTTCTTTTCCTTGTGCTTCTTGACGCAGCGGTCGAGCTTGTCGGCCAGCGCATCGATGGAGGCATACATATTCTCTTCGGTTGCATCTGCGTAGATCTTGTTTCCGCGCACCATCAAGGTGGCCTCGGCCTTATGGGTCATTTTTTTCGACCGTGAGTACGCAGTGGACGTCAATGAGTTGTTCGAAATGCCGGGAGATTCGCTTAAATTTCTTACAACGTAGCCGCGCAACGCGGCGGTGACTTCCACATGATGACCGCTGAGATCCAATTGCATGTTTCCTCCTTTCACTTTAAGACGCGCGGGCAGCCTCTCTTGCGCTCGTTGGACGGCGCGATCTGCATGCCCTCGCGGTACTTGGCAACGGTGCGTCTGGCCACCGGTATGCCCTCTTGCGACAGAATTTCCGCCAACTTGGCATCGCTCAACGGATTTTCCGGATTCTCTTGAGAAATCAGTTTCCTGATCTTGGCTCGAATGGCGATCGATGACATCTCGGTGCCGTCAGCCGCTTCGACATGGCTCGAGAAAAAATAGCGGAACTCGAACACACCGCGCGGCGTATGCATGTACTTGGCGGTGGTGACCCGGGAGATGGTCGATTCGTGCATTTCGACCGCCTCGGCCACATCTTCAAGATCAGCGGTTCCATCGCCTCTTCGCCGATTTCGAAAAAGCTCGTCTGGCGCTGCACGATACAGCGCGCCACCTTCACCAAAGTTTCATTGCGAATTTCCAAGCTGCGCATCAACCAGCGCGCTTCCTGCAATTGGGTGCGCAGCATGGCGTGATCGGGCGCCCGCGATATCAAATTGGCGTAGCTCTGATTGACGCGCACCCGGGGTACGGTGGCTTGGTTGATCTCGACGGTCCAGCCGTGATCGGTGCGGCGCACGAAGACATCGGGGATGACGTATTGCGCCTGCGTCGGATTGACGGCCGCGCCGGGCCGCGGGTGGCAGGAGCGCACCAGTGCCAGCGCCATTTCCAGATCGCTTTCGCTGCAGCGCAGGTGCCGGCGCAGCAGCGCGAGCTGCTGGCCGGCGACCAAATGGGAATGT
>CAWALS010000022.1:0-69438 GCA_963782865.1 uncultured Gammaproteobacteria bacterium
ATGATGCTGTACATCTTCCATTGCTGGAACATCTCCACGCGCCGCCGCGGCCCACAGCGCGAGTCTCTCCAGACCGGCTGGTTCGTCGAGAGTCTGTTGACCCAGACGCTGATCATTCACGTCATCCGAACCAACAAGATTCCGCTGCTGCAGAGTCGGTCATCCTGGCCGGTGCTGGTGATGAGCCTGGTCATCATCGCGATCGGATTTGCCATCCCGTTCTCGCCCTTGGGCCCCTACCTGGGATTCTCCAAGTTGCCGATGCTCTACTGGCCTCTTCTGGCAGTGACGTTGCTGTGCTACGTGCTGCTGACGCAGGGCGCCAAGATGTGGTGCTCACCGCAAATGGATCTGAGCAAAGAGGCGATGCGCGGCCTAGGACAACGCCCGCGACCCGAGTCACGGACCATTGAATCGCAGACCGCCGAAGAACCAGAGCGCCAACAGAATGATCAACACCAAACCCAACGCGCCACCGAGGCCCGGCCCACCATACCGGCGGTACCCGTAATAGCCACCGCCGCCGCCGAACAACAGGATGAGCACGACAATGATCAAAATTGTACCCATGTCACCTTCCCTCCGGCCCCGGATAGAGCCTTTGCTTTGAATTATTCGAACCACGTGGCACCACTTATACGGAGACTCAATCGTATCTCCAACATGCTTATTGAATACTCACCGACTGTCCAACGTCCATCCGCATAAACCGCTATCAACCGTCCCGGACACATAGCAACGGTCACGCGCCCGGGGAGGCAAGACCGCGCGCCAACGGCGACGATTCCGGAAAAGCGGCAGAACGCTCTCTTGCACCGCGCGGTCTTCCTCACCATGCAATTGCAGTGTTCGCGGCGGCATGGCCCAGCAGGCTGCGCTTTCCCGTCCAGTGCATCCGTATCACCACGTACAGACTTTGCAGGCAAGCTGGCCTAGAGTTGGGACCGAAAGGGCATTCCGTACACTCACACTGCGGGTGCTCGGCTTTTTATGTCGCGCGCCGGCCGCTTGCCGGAGTTAGTAATCAGGAGCATGTGATCAACATCAACAAAGACCAGGTTAAAGGCCGCGTCGAAGAGGTAAAAGGAAGCATCAAAGAAGCGACGGGCAAAGTCGTCGGCGATGCTACGCTGGAAGCAAAGGGCAACATTGAAAAAAAAACCTCGGCAAGGTTGAAGCGAAGGTTGGTGATATCAAGCAGGACTTGAGGCATTCAGCCAAATAGGACGCCGGAGCAACCGAATCGGCAGGGGCGAACAGGGCGATCATCATCGTTCGCCCCTCCTGATGTGCTTTCGGATTTACATAGAGCAAATCAGTGGCTACCGAGGAGCCCCTAACACCAAGGCTTTCGCGGATTCTCGGGAGCATTGCGGATGATAATTGGGCGGTTTGGGATGGAAAGTCGGTGACCGCCAACGAGTAGGGCGAGTGCAGCGGCACGAGCACACGTGAGTTTTGCGTGACTCGCGGAAGTCGAGAGAAACCCCGCCTTCGCGGTTCGGTACGGTCTATGTCGCAAAAGACATTCTGTAGCCTGATGTTCTGTTGAGGGTTGCTCCGACCTCCTGGTGTGTGCCGAGGAAAAACCAGGAGATCGATTTTTCAAAAAGGGTCCCGGTAGGTCGAAATGGGGCACCATGAGATTGCGGGAGTTTTGCGGAACTCAGTCGTGCTTTGTTGTGCTTTCTGGGGTCGATTTGCAACGGACATCCCGCGAGCAGTTTATTAAAAATCAAGTACTTGCGAATTAAAAAAGTCCGCAAAAAGTCCAATTCGGGTATGACCGCTATCTCATAAACCGAAGGTCGTGGTTTCAAATCCTGCGGGCCGCGATCGTGATTATAAGAATGCAGCCGCCGGGAAAATGCAAAAGCATGTCTATTTAGTTCCAAGTTCCAAGCAGTGAAGTCCCTACAGAATTTCCACGTTCGCGAGGCGCAAGCGTGCGGCATCGGCTACGAGATGACCGTAGTATTTTTCGATCATCAATAGGCTTGTTCCTACGAGGCGAGTCACGTCAAGCGTGCTCATGCCACTAGTGAGCGCTGTAGTAATCCAAGAATGCCGCAGAGTGTAGAGCACGGTTCTCGCAGGTAAATCAGCAGCTGTCACCGCCGCCCGTACCATCCCACCCCAATCGTACGAGCGCCAGCGGACGGGGTGATCAATTTTTGCGAAGCCGCAATATCGTCGAGTAGCAACGTCGCAATACTGCGCACCCATGACGCTTTCGTCTCTCACGAAGAGCAGATCTTCCGGTTTCTTTCCTTCCGCCATGCGCTTGAATAGAGTTACAGCCTTCGGCAAGAGCGGAACCGTTCGCGGCTCGACCTTCAAACGTGTGTTGCCGATAAACGTCATCGACGCAGTGCGAGCGTCGAACTGAGAAACCGCCGCGCCCGCCAATTCGCCGCCGCGAGCGCCCGTAAGCGCGGCCGCTTCCATAAAATCATGAAATGAACCATTCCCGCAATGCGCCAGCAGATTTCGCCGCTGGTCCAAGTCCAGAAATAGAGTCCGACGCTTCTATCGCCCGGCAGCGGCTGCACTTCGTTCCATTCGATGGCTAAGGCGGCGATGCATTGCCGATTGCTGACGGCCATATTGAGTGCGGCTTTAAGCGATGTGAGCGTGCGATTCGAGTTTGCCGCCTTGAGTTCAGTCCATTGCGCCAGCTTTTGACGTGAGTGATGCGGAGGGAGGTAAGCGACTTCTTGCCAAGATCACTCTGGTAAACAGTTCGCCGCAGGCGCAATTCCGCATCGCGGCCGCTGGCCGCGCCATTCGTGAGCGTGAGGCTTTTAACGTACGCTTTGCACGCATCGGCCACGGTTCGAACTTCGGTCGTTTTGACCCCCGATTCTTGGAGTTTGAACCATTCCGCTGCCACCAGCTTCGCACGATCAAAATCGAATTCACTCGTGACGATCCCGATGGATTTGTATCTCTGTTGGCCGGTCTCGTCCCTGAACCTGGCGATCCACGTCGCCCGCAACATGTCGATCTTGCGGAGGCCCACGAAGCGGCCGCGAGAGAGCGGGGCGGCCCAATACGGCTCCCTGCGAGGGATGAGCGCCCGTACGATATTGGCCTTCTGGAGTTGATGAGATGGTGAGTTCAACCTGGTCGTTTTGATGACTGGCGGATTTGCGGCCATGAGCTCCTCCGATTTTCCTTACGCCGTTCACGGTAACTTTGGTCGCGTTGGCGAGAGTCGGAAGGCAATGTTAGCCGATTCCGTACGGACGCCATACGGAAAACCATCCGTGGACGCGCGAGGACGCGCTGGGACGCAGCACTATCGGATTCAATTAGTTACGATGACTAATGATGATGAATGATGAACTAAAAATAGGCCTTGGGTGCGCTTTTAAGGCTTTGGTCCTGGGTTCGAGTCCCAGCCGTCCCAACTCAATTTATATTGTAATATCAATATATTACAGCGACAAAGTATAATTTACACAAGATCACAATTTGCCTCGCGCGCTTCGCGCCGGCGCCGCACCTTGCGCATCACTGAGCTGCGAATCCTAGGGACATTCGATGTTCGATTTCGGACCGAGACGAGCAGCCGAGCAGCTGCTTTATCCCGGTGATTTCATCACCGCTTTTGGCGAAAGTGGCGGTGGCTCCTTCCATAAAGCGCCGGTGGATGTGCCAATTCTCAGGGCGCGAGCGTCTTAATGCGAGACTGCCAGGTACCAAAGCTGCCGCGGAACGGTGGTCAGATTCGCGTGCCCAGGAGTGAGTCGATTTCCTGAAGCACCGCTTTCATCTCCGTTGGCTTGACGAAAACGCGGTCGGCTAGGGAACCCATTTTTTTTGATTTCGAGATCCGAGACGTACCCGAAATCTAAAATTGAGAACAGTGATTCGCATGGCAGCAGATCGCGTTTGGATAGGTTGAGGGAGCCACATCATCGTCCGCTATATCTATTACGATTGTCTGCATTAGGGAAGCCCGTGAGGCCGCTATTGGCCCCGGAAGCGGCGGTAGCGGCTTCCACAAAGCGGCCGGTGAATCGCGCAACTCTCAAGCGAGGCGTTTGCCGCCTGGAATCGAGCTATTCTGCTCCAAGCGGCAGATATAGCTGCTTACTCTTCGGATCGCACAGCCGGAAACCATACTTCCGATAGAACCCTTCGGCTGCCGAATTTTTAGCTTCCACTAGCACTGCATGCACCCCAAGCGTGTTGCGAGCCTGCAAGGCGCGTTTGATTGCATTCTGCAGCAGCAGTTCGCCGAGTCCCTGTCCGCGCACCGAGAGGGAAGTTGCCAGGCGACCGATTCGAACAGCGGGTATCGGGTACGCAGGCAGGCCTTGACGGTCCGCCTCAATCAGCCGCTCGAAGGCAAGGGAGGCGGCGCTCAGGCTGTAAAACCCCAGAATTCGGGACGGCCGCCCGGAGTCGACCAGCACGAAAGTGGTTGCGATCCCTCTGGCGCGATGCTGTCCTGCTAGCGTCCTGAGGTACCGATTGAGCAGCTCGTCGCCACAGTCGAAACCGGTGCGATCGTGGCGCTTGGCCTCCAGTTCCTCGACCGAGAATGCCACTTCAAATGCCGAGCTCGTTACCGCGCTTCAGCGCTCGTCGTAGCGCGGCATTTGGCGCAAACGGCTTTCCGAGTGCAGCTAGAAATCGCTTTGACTCGGTGAGCGATAGGGTCGCCACAGATTCGGCCGCAACCGTTCTATCCGCCTCACGCAATACCGCCGATCGGACGAACGCGGCCAGCGGTAGTCCCGCCAGCGCGGCAGCGCGGTCAATCCGTTCTCGGTCCTTGGTCGATAGGCGCAGGTCAAGGCGCGCGGTGGCAGTCATTGAAAAGCTCCAACGAGAACACTGTACGGTATTATACCGTACAGGCTGTACTAGGTGGATATGAATATGTGGCCCTCGCGAGAACCGAGAAACTAATGCCTTTGAAAATAGACGCTTAGACCGGAAGTTCGGTGGCCAGCCGTCCAACTCCATGGACCTCCGCCGACGTCCAGTGACGTCTCGGATTTGTCAAAAATCCGGAGAAAACCCTTACTAAGCAAGGTTTTGTCGTCCAGCAACGTCCTGGGTGATTCATAGCCAGCCGGTCGAGGGTGGGGCATTTCTGGGGGCATCCCGAGAAAATCGAAACGCGATGCCCCCGTGGTCGTGAAGATTCGCGAAAAATGGGCGGCAAACCGACTGGAAGGGCCGAAAACCGCCTCTGGTTCGAGTCCGGCTCGCCGCCACCCTGTCCTAGAGAAGCTCGGTGCGCTTCATGGCAACCGCCTTGTCAAAGGGAATGGCTGTTACTCTTTTGGTCAGGTCAAATCGCTGCTCAGCCGGATAACCTTCCCAGGATGCACCCAATTTTGGGTGCTCGAGCAAATCGCGCCTCGATCGTAGTCCCAAGAGCGCATGCAGCAGACCGGTATCGCGAACGTATATTTTGGGTGCCTTCACTTGACGCTTCGAAAGATTCTCATGCCAGGGCTGCAGCTGTCTGATCATGTATGTGTTGGTCATCAGATCAAGGTAGCTGCGTACTGTGGGCTGCGAAAGTCCGAGCGATCTGGCTGGTTCGGCAGCGTTCCAGATCTGGCCGTGGTAGTGCGCAAGCATAGTCCAGAAGCGGTGGAGTTGCGGACTAGGTATCCGCACACCAAGCTGCGGCAGATCTTGTTCGAGAAACGTGCGTATGAATTCCTCACGCCACGTGAAGCTGCGCGACTCCGAGGTTGCAACAAACGACCGCGGAAATCCGCCGCGCGACCAAAGCTTAGCGGAGTGGCCCTGACCGACTTCCTCGACGGAGAACCCCGCCATCTCGATGACCTCGATACGCCCCGCCAGAGACTCAGATGACTGACGCAGCAGCGCAGGTGAGGCGCTACCGAGCAAGAGGAACCTGGCAGGCGATCGCGGCCTATCGATCAATACCCTCAGAATGGGAAAGAGTTCCGGCCGTCTTTGCACTTCATCGATCAAGCCGCCCAGAACTTGCGCGGGCAGTGACTGTTATCGTTCCCACAGTATTGTTAGCCGTACGTTGACCGTCGCGAAGTTACTCTTGACGATTGCCGCAACGTTGCTGATCTTACGCCGTCCTTGATCTGCCGCCGAGCCTCGCCGCTCGAATAGTCAATTCGATGACCCGGGTCGCACTCCACCCGACAATGCTTCGAATCCAGAGATCACGTCAAACAGCTCTTCGTCAATTCCACTTTGCCGCACCTGGTGGTAAGTGCCGGTAAGTTGCTCCAGGAGGTCGTTGATGTTCTTGTCGGCGCGCTGCATTGCCGCCAGACGGCTCGCGTTTTCGCTCGCCAGGGATTCGGCGCATGCCCTGAACAGCGAGATGAAAAGATATTCACGGATAAGCGCGCGCAGAGTCTCGATGCCATCGACTACGATCTCGGGCAGGTTGACCGTCGGCCAGTGGATCGCGGCCATATTGCGCCGCCATTGCGCGTCGAACGGCAGCAACCGCTGGCTAGCTGGTTCATAGATCGCTCCGGAGAGCGGCCGGTTATGAAACACCCATAGAGGCTCATGCTGGCTTGTGTCCCGATGTGCTTCGCTTTCAAATTGAATCTGTCCGACGAGCGGGGTGATTGCCTGCACGGAGTTTGGTACCGTAAACAGACCGACAAGCGGCACGCCGGCGTCCGCCAGTCGCGTATGAACACGCTCGCCGACTGCCCAGACCCGACATTTCCCGGGTAGAGCCGCCAGGGTCCGAATCGCGAAATCGGCCACAACATCGTTGAACTGCCCCACGAGTCCCTGATCGGAACCGAAAACGATTGCGCGCACCGCGCCCCCTTGGCTTGGGGGCCGTCCTCGGCCCGCGGTCGCGGCCAGTGCCCTGTCCCTAAAACACGCGGAAAAGCCCAGCTCCACCGTCCGATAATAGTCCCCCAAGGCACGCACCGATTTTTCGTATTGTCCGATGCTCGATGCAGCCAGGGCTTTCATCGTGCGCACCACCGCTTGGAGATCGCCGGCACTGCGGATCTTGCGGTGCAAAGTTTCCGTGCTATCGCTCATGACTTGGCATCACTCTTCGGCCTGGGTTGGAAAGAGGCAAGTGCGCGGCGGGCGATTCCGATGATCGCATCGCGATCGGCATCGCTCAACTGGTTGGCGCCTTCAAAACGTCCACACACCTCCGCCGGAATGCTCGCGGCGGCCCTTAGGATCGCGTCCTCCGCGTCCGGTATCTGATCGAGCGCCACGCCGTCAAGCAGTTCCGCGGTGAATGCCAGCAGAATGGCGATTTGTGCGGGCACGGACACCGGCGCGCACTCCGCCTGTTTGAGGCAGGCGCGGATGCGCCGTCCATGCTCGATGATCTTGCGGGTATTTTCGTCTAAGCGGGCGCCGAACCGCGCAAATGTTTCCAATTCCTCAAATTGTGCGTACGCAAGTTTGAGATCGCCTGCGACGGCACGGTAGACCGCACGCTGCGCTTTTCCGCCCACACGCGATACAGACTTGCCGACATCGACTGCCGGCAGCACGCCTAATTCGAACAACGACGGTGAGAGATAGATCTGGCCATCGGTGATGGATATCAGATTCGTAGGAATGTAGGCTGAAATATTCTGCGCTTCGGTTTCGATGATCGGCAGCGCGGTGAGAGAGCCGCCGCCAAGCTCCGGTCGCAGATGCGTGGCACGCTCGAGCAGCCGTGCGTGAATGTAAAAGATGTCGCCCGGAAATGCCTCACGACCGGGCGGTCGGCGCAGTAACAGTGACAGTTCGCGATAGGCGCGCGCGTGATGTGTCAGGTCGTCATAGACGATCAGGACGTCGCGGCCTTGCTCCATGAAATGCTCCGCGATGCTGGTTGCCGCATACGGGGCGATGAAAGCAAGACCCGGCGGGTCGTTTCCCTCGGTCACGACGACGACGGTGTAATCCATCGCACCGCGCTCCCGTAGGCTTGCCACGGCCTTTGCGACGGCGGACGCGCGCTGACCGATGGCGCAATAAACGCACAGCACATTCTGGTCGCGCTGGTTGAGAATGGTGTCGATCGCGATGGCCGTCTTACCTATTTGCCGGTCGCCCAATATCAACTCGCGCTGCCCACGCCCGACGGGGATGAGGGCATCGATGACCTTCAAGCCGGTCTGGAGAGGGACCGTTACCGGCGCGCGATCCATGATGTGCGGCGCCGTGCGCTCGATGGGCAGGCGCCCGCTGCTGGTCACCGGTCCGTTGCCGTCGACAGGCCGGCCGAGCGGGTCGATGACCCGCCCGAGCAAACCGTTGCCCACTGCAACATCCATGACCCGGCCAGTTCGCTCTACCTCATCGCCGGCATTCAGATGCCAGTACTCTCCCAGCAGGACGACACCGATTTCACCTTCGTCCAGATTGAAAGCCATACCGAGCAAATCGCCGGGAAATTTCACCAACTCCTCGAAACCTACAGTTGGGAGCCCGGACACTTTGGCGATGCCCGTGGCGATGCTGGTGATCGTGCCGAACTCTCGCGGGGTCAATTGCGGCGTGAATGCTTTCCTTGCCTGGGCCATCTCCGTAAACGCGGCCTCGAAGATGGTCCCCAAGCCGTCTTCGTTGGTGATCATTGGTCCTTCGATTTGAGTCTGGGCGCTTCGGACTGATACGCAGGATTGTCTTTTTCCTTCAAAAGCTCAGTGACGCTCGTTTCGAGGGAGGAGAGGTAATCCGCAACACTCCAAGCCACTTTATGCCCATCGCTGGTGAGCTCGATGCCACTGACCAGTTCCGGCGCCGTTTCGAAGCGGGTATGAATGTCGATCGAGAAGATCTCATTGAGCGCCCGCTGCATCCCATCGCGTTGCTGCGCCGGCATGGCAAATGCGCTGCGCACGACCACGGGCTTGCATGCTGTTTTTAGAGCCTTGCCGAAGAGCTCTTTTGCCTTGCCATCCATCGCACGCAGCTTGCCGATGAAGACTTCGCTCATGCGCTCCTCCAGACTAGTGGCGGCGAGGTCGGCCAACGCCTTTCGCGCGATAGCGAACACTTCCTGTTGGACCCGGCGGCGCATCGCCTGTCCGAGGTTTTTGGCGTCGCCGCGCAGTTCTTCCTGACGCTTGCTGCTGAAGGCGTCAACAGACTTGCGAGCATCTTCAAGCAGGCGTTGGCGTTCGGCGTTTGCCTGATCGATCGCCTTTGCCAATAGTTCGGAGCGCTGCCGGTCGAATTCTTCGTTCTTATGCTGAAACATATCGCGCTCTTTCTGCGCCTCAATCGCTTTGGCGTTTGCGTCCGCGAGTTCCGCGGCGATACGCTTCTCGCGAGCATCAATGGCGTTGAGAATCGGCTTGTAGAGAAGGCGCTTCAGCAACCACACCAGGATGATGAAGTTGAGCGCCTGTGCACCGACGGTGAACCAATCGATGAGCACGGACTATTTCCCTGCGGCGTGGACAATGAGGTGATTCCAGAACGGATTGGCGAAAATGAGGATAATCGAGATGACGAAGCAATAAATGGCTATGGACTCGATCATCGCCAATCCAACGAACAGCGTGCGCGTGATTGTGGTTGCGGCATCGGGCTGCTGCGCCAGAGAACTCAATGCAGTGGCGACCGCCCGGCCTTCGCCGAGTGCCGGCCCAATGCTTCCAAGCGCCATCGTCAGGCCGGCGGTGACGATCGAAGCGATGGCAATCAGGGTCATGTTATCCACAGTGTCTCCTAAGCATGTCAATTTTCACGCGTTGAGTGTTTGGTCGGTTTCGGAATGGGCTCTGCGACCGCGCGTAGCCGCCGCAATGTAGACCGCCGCCAGGATGCTGAAGATGTATGCTTGCACCATGCCGGTGAGCAGACCGAGCGCGCTCATGGCGATCGGGAAAATGAATGGCGTGATGGTCAGCAAAATAGCGAGAATCATCGTCCCGCTCATCATATTGCCGAACAGCCGGACTGCCAAAGCCAGCGTGCGCGACAGTTCACTGATGATGTTGAATGGCAACATGATGACAGTCGGCTCCACATAGGATTTCAGGTAGGCATACAGTCCGTCCTCTTCGATGCCGAAAAACGGAACGGCCGCCATTACGCACAGTGCCAGCGCCGCAGTCGTAGAGAGCGATCCTGTCGGCGGCTCGTAGCCGGGGATGATGGTGCAGAGGCTGGCCGAGGCGATAAATAGAAATAGTGAGCCCAAAAAGCCTATATATTTGGTCGGGTGGCGCAGTCCGACATCTCGGATTTGTTTTTCGATGCCGGTGACCACGATTTCAAGCATGTTCTGCCAGCGCGATCGCTGCAGATCGTTGGATAATTTGCGCGTGATCAGCTTCGAGCCGGCCGCGAGCACAAACATCAAGCCCCACGTGAACACGATCGTACCGTTGAGCTTGAGAAATCCATAATGCCAAAAGATCATCTCATCGGTACTAAGGCGCATGCGAAGCCTCTGCCGATCGGCTCAACCAATATATGGCGGGGCGCGTCAAAACAAAGCCGAGGGTGCACCACAGCCACCGCTCCCAGTCCTCGCGCGCAATAAAATAAAATCCACTCAATGTAATGCTCATCCGTAGCACCATACTGCCGAAAAACCACAGCGCCGGCCGTTGTGACGAGATGCCCCTGATGACAGTCCACCAAAGGCCGCCGAAGAACAACGCGCCCAGAATCAGGCCCGCTGCCAACGGTGGTGCTGAGAAAAGAAAATTACTCATCTTTATCCGCCTGCCCGTCGTGAATCTCTTTGTCCTCTTTAGCCATCCAATGCCACGCGTTCCAGCAACCGATGGCGAGGCCGGCGGCCAGTAGCGCCAACGTCCAGGCATGCCTGCCGGGATGGTGTTTATCAATCCAGATGCCGAGCGCCGCCCCGAGCAGCGTGGGAACCACCACCGACCAGCCGATCAGCCCCATCATCCCGAGGCCGAACCACACGCCTTGCGCGGAGCTACGCCGTGCCTTGAGCTTGAGGGCCGCCTTCGCGCCGACCTTCTCGCTGAGCGACAGGGTCGGCCTGGCAAGTTTGTTTTGCGGTCCATCAATCACTGTGAAGGCTCGCCATGCGCCGTATGAGATCGCTTTCCACCTTCGCCAACACCGAGCGCACGTTTTGCTCGCGCTCGTTCAAGGTCAAAAACTCTTGCTCCACCGCTTCGCGCAATTGGCCGAGGTCCGCTCCAGCGAGAGCCCGGCGCACGGACACCAGTACCTCCTGACCGGTTTTTACCAGAAGGCCTGCATCCACAGCCAAGAAAATCTCGCCATCTGAAGCTGTTTCGTAAGTCAGAATCCCGGGTACCAGCGGTGCCACGCAATCGAGTCGATGCGGCAGGAGTCCAAACGAACCCTGATGGGTCTCGGCGACGATACGGGAGACGCCGGTTTTCTCGGCGAAAATTTGATACGGTAGGAGAACTTTAAGATTCATGAATTTCTGCGGCATGCGATAGCTTGGTTTTAGCTTTTGCCTCGTCGATCGCGCCAATCATGTAGAGCGCGCTTTCCGGATAGTCCTTGAATTCATCCCGCAGGATGCGCTCACAACCATCCAGGGCGTTGGCGAGACTGACGAGCTTGCCCTTGAGGCCCGTAAACTGTTCCGTCGTGAAAAACGGCTGCGTCAGAAACCGCTCCAAGCGGCGCGCTCGATTGACCACGCTGCGATCCTCGGGCGATAGCTGCTCCAGGCCCAGCATGGCGATGATGTCCTTGAGTTCCGCGTATTGCGCGAGCGTGCGCCGGATTTCTTGCGCCACGGCGTAGTGCCGCTGGCCGACGATGCCGGGCGTGGCCATCTTGGAGCTGGATTGCAGAGGATCGATGGCCGGAAAGAGTCCTTCGCTGGCGCGCTTGCGCGAGAGCACGATCGAGGCTGAGAGATGCGAGAAAGTATGCACCGCCGCCGGATCGGTGAAATCGTCCGCCGGCACATATACCGCCTGGATCGAGGTGATGGCGCCGGTATCGGTGTTGGCGATGCGCTCTTCCAGCCCCGAGAGCTCGGTGCCCATGGTCGGCTGATAGCCGAGCCGCGACGGCATCTGGCCCATCAAGCCCGACACCTCCATGCCGGCTTGGATGAAGCGAAAAATATTGTCGATGAGCAGCAGCACATCGCGGTGCTCATCGTCGCGGAAATACTCGGCCATCGTCAGCGCGGCATGTCCCACCCGGAAACGGCTCGCCGGGCGGCTCATTCATTTGCCCGAAGACCATCGCCATGTTCGGCAGAACGCCGGCTTCCTTCATTGCGTCGGTAGAGCTCCTCGCCTTCACGACAGCGCTCGCCGATGCCGCAAAAAATGCTCACTCCTTCATGATGTCCGATCATGTTGTGAATCATCTCGGTGAGCAGCACGGTCTTGCCTACGCCGGCTCCGCCAAACAGTCCCGCTTTGCCGCCCGCTCCAGCGGCACGAGCACGTCGATGATCTTGATGCCGGTCTCAAAGACTTCCGATTTCGTGGAGCGACGCGCCAGCGGCGGCGGAGCTCGATGCACCGAGCGCCATTGGACATCCGACAACGCCGGCTCGCGGTCGATGGTGTTGCCGAAAACATCGAACATCCGTGAGAGAATCGCTTTGCCGACCGGCGCTTTCAACGGCTCGCCGGTGTCTTCGACCGCCATGCCGCGCGCGAGACCTTGCGTGGGTGTCAGCGCGATGCCCCGGACGTGGTGCGCATCGAGTTGCGCCAGCACCTCGATGACGATCTGCCTTTCCGCGCCCGTGCGCAGCACAGAGTAGATGGGCGGCAGATGTGCATCGAACCGGACATCAACCACACTGCCGCGCACCGAGACGATTACGCCGAGATTCGCTACTGCGGGTTTGCTTGCCATAGGTATCTGATTAGTCGCCGGTTATTCACTGTCCTCGGTTCGCCGGATCCAAGCTATAGCGGAAAATCCAATCTTTCTAGGTGGTAGTACTACTGCACGAATGAACCAATTTACGGGCCCGAACGTGGCGTTCTCGCGCCATTCCCACGTTCGCGCCGAGAATACGCGCACGCCGCAGGCGTGCAAGATGTCGGCGCGCGATTGCCGCGACGCGGCCCGGCAGCCGATCCATCGAGAATGGCGAGCGGCTCGCGAGGAGCCCAGGCTCGGTTCGCCCTCAGTCGCCACGACCCACCGAATGTTAGGTGCTTGCAGGATTCGTTAATTGCATTCTGCAGCAGGTCGCCGAGTTCTGCCGAGAAAATAAATGCCGTTTGAAACAGGTACTTATATGTAGAGTTCGGCGGCCGGCCAAAAAAGGCTTAGCGCGGTCAGAGTGCCAGTAGGTATTACCCGGGCGCGCTTACGTACATTCTCTCGCTTTTCGAAGGCCGCCTCGCATGTAAGCATTCACCCATGTTTCCGCGCAGGTATTTTTCCATGTTGGCAAGTCAAGGAGACCAGATAATGTCCCCAATTTTTCGCGCCTCAGCGTTCACAGCGGCGATGGGAATCGCGGCACTGTTGTTCTCTTTATCGGGGAAGGCGGCGGACGAAACCGCTGCGCGTGAACTTGCTCGCGCCAATAACTGCTTCAAATGTCACGCGATCACCAAGGACAAGGACGGTCCCGCGTATCAGCAAGGTCGCAGGAGGATCTCAAGGGCAAAGCCGATGCCGAAGCGAAGCTGATCCATCATATTACTTCCGGGGAAAAAGCCAAATTCCCGGACGGGCATGAAGAGGATCACAAGATCGTCAAGACGGATCCGCCCAATGACATGGCGCAGATCAAAAACCTCGTCGATTGGATATTGGCCCAATATAGATCGCAGCGTAACAGCCGGGCGGCCGGTTCCATCGAGGGATGGGCATCGTGAGAAAAATGGGTGCTTGGTTGATGGCGGGGTTTCTGGTGATTGGCCTTGGCGCCGCCCAGGCCGGTCGGGCCGACACGGCGCCGCCGCAGGGCCGGCCGCCGCCGCTCCGCCGGGAGCAGCGCCAGGTTCAGCGGATGAAGCGCTAAAAAGCGACCAGATCTGCACTCGCTGCCACGACGAGAGCGAAACCAAACCGATCCTTTCGATCTATCAGACCAAGCACGGCGTGCGCGGCGATGCACGTACGCCGACCTGCCAATCGTGTCACGGGGAAAGCGAGAAGCATCTGCACGGCGATCCGAATTTCAAGGGCCGCGCGCCGCCGGATGTCGTGTATGACAAAGGCGCATATACCGTGACCGACGAGAAGACCCGTGCTGGCGCAATGCTTGACCTGTCACAAGGGCACCAATCGGACGCGCTGGGACGGCGGCCAGCATCAGTCAATGGGATGGCCTGCAACAACTGTCATACGATTCACGTTCCCGCCGACCCTATTCTGGCGAGGCGGACGCAGGCGGAAGTGTGCTTCACCTGCCACAAAACCGACGGGCGGAAACGCATCAAGATTTCGACGCACCCGATCGACGCCGGCAAGATGGCGTGCTCGGACTGCCATAATCCGCACGGCGCGGCCGGGCCGAAATGCTGGTCAAATGAACACCGTCAACGAGACCTGCTACCAGTGCCATGCCGAAAAACGCGGTCCGTTCCTGTGGGAGCATAGCCCGGTCATCGAAGACTGCACCAACTGCCATACGCCGCATGGATCCGGTCAACCGGCCATTGCTGAAGACGCGCGCTCCGTTCCTGTGCCAGGAATGTCACGATGGTCCGCACAACTCCAAGAATGCCGTCGGGCGGCAATGGCGCCGGATTTCAGGGGGGCCTGTCGTCGAGGAACGCTGCCGACTCGGCACTGATTTTCCCGAGTACCCAAGCAACGGCGCGCGGGTGCATGAACTGCCATGCGATGGTTCACGGTTCGAATGATCCTGCCGGCGCATTCCTGCACCGTTGAGCGAAGGAGATGAAAATGAAGGCCCGAGACCGTAGGTTATGCATGAATCTCGTATCACTGGCTGTGCGCGGCGTCTTGGTTGCCAGCATTGCTGCGCCGTCAATCGTGCTGGCGCAGGACAACAGCGACGACGACGTCAAGGCGCTGACCATGCCGACGAATTTCGTTCAAGCCGGCGGCGAATACAATTCAAAGGCCTCGGACAAATTCGGCGAGTACAGCGGGCTCTACAAGAAGGGACCCACGTTCCTGGGTGACTTGAGCATTGCGGGCGGCGACGGCTATGGGCGGGCACGGGAACGATGCGCTACAGCCTGAGCGGCGCGGATCTCGGAACGGCGTCCGGATCAATCAATGCCTCGGCCAGCGATCAGGGCCGTGGAACCTGGGTGTCGGCTATGACGAGCTGCGTCACCAACTCGCCAGCAGCTATCAGACGCCATTCGCTGGGCGCTATCGGCGGCAATGTCTTTTCGCTGCCAACGAATTTCGGCGTGATCAACACGGGTTATAAGCCGGCCGGCTTCATTACCGCCCCCGGGACCAATAATCTCACCGCGCAGCAGTTGAGTGATTTTCATTCGCAAGATATTTACTCGGATCGGAAGAACACGTCCCTGACGGCCGGTTATCACATAACATCCCAGTGGGATGTGAGGCTCGACTACAACCATTTGACGCAGGACGGGGCGAAGCTCCTCGGAGTCGCCGGCGATCAGGTCAACAGCCCCGCCGGATCGACCTACACTTGGGCCGGCCAGACCCCGCTGGTGCTCGCCAATCCCACCGAATATGCAACCGACACCGCCAAGGCGGCGGTGAACTGGCGCAGTGGCAGATCCTATGCGACCGCGAACTACTATCTATCGTACTTCCATGACGCGAACGATAGCCTGTCGTGGAACAATCCATTCATCAAGTCGCCGACCACCGTGGCGACGGGGACGATATCCGCGTTCCCGACCGACTCGATCAGCACCTTTCCGACGAATTTGTTCAATCAGGTCAACTTGACCGCCGGACACGAGTTCTCTTCGAGCACCCATCTGACCGGCGGACTCTCGTATGGACGCAGCACCCAAGACGCAGGCTATGCGACCACCGGCAATATCGGCCTGAATCCGCTGGGGGTGCCCGAATACTCGTTGCACGGCGTGGTCGATATCAAGCACTTGGATCTCAAGCTGACCAATCAGTCTTGGAAGTCTCTGGTGCTGGCGGCGGGTGTGAAATTCAACGAGCGGGACAATCGCACGCCATCGAACCCGTATACTTTCAACACGATCAACGAGTCCGCGGCGCAGACCGAGACATCGATCAACGCACCGATGAGCAACAAGAAGACCCAGGCGGATATCAGCGCGGATTATCGCATCACCAGCCGCCAACATTTGAGTGCGACCTACGAATTTGCCGATACCAAGCGCTGGTGCAACAACGCCGCCGCGAACGATGCCCAAGGCAGCCTCAATGCCGCGGCGACCGGCGGCTGGGCTGCCTACACGGCTGCGACCTGTGCTCAAGTGCCCGACACCAAGGAAGACAAGATGACCTTGGCGTATCGACTCCATGCCAGCGACAGCGTCAATTTCAATGCCGCCTACGTCTATTCATGGCGCAAGGCGGATGTCAGCCCGACTTTCTACAACCCGATGCAGGCTGTCGATAACCCGGCCGGCTCCGGCGCAGGCGCCGAGGGCTACGAGGTTCTCGGCTTCATGAGCTTCTTCGAAGCTTCCCGTCACGAACAGATCGTCAAGGCAGGCGTGAATTGGCAGCCCGGCGACAAGGTGTCGCTCAGCCTCAATGGCCGTTATACGGACGACCAATACGCCGACCTGACTTATGGGGTTCAGGATAGCCACTTGGCCAGCGCCAACTTCGACTCTACGTACATCTTCAGCGAGCGCAGCTCCGTATCGCTATTTGCAACCATTCAGCGCTCATTACGCAACCTCACGAATCTCTACAAGGTTACGAGCAGCAATGCATCCTCAACCGCGCTCAACGGAGTCGCCGGCGAAACCTGGACCAACGAGCTTGAGGAATCGGATACGACGGTCGGCGCCAGTGCGCGCCGGGACGGGCTGTTGGGCGGGAAGCTGCATCTCGCGGCCGACGTCAGTTATTCGATCGGGAATACTTCATACAACACCGCGACCTTTGCGGGTGCCGATCTCGAGGGCAACTCCTGCAGCGCGATCTACTACGAGACCTGCGGTGGGCCGCCGACGATCAAGAATAGCTCGGTGCGGCTGCGGCTCAATGGCAGCTACGACCTCGGTAAGTCCGGCCTCGGCGGCAAGATCCTCATGGGCTACACCTACCAGCACCTTGCATCGGACGACTTCCTCTATAACGCCTATCAGTACGGCTACACTCCTGCGACGCTCCTGCCTACCAATCAGCAGGCGCCGAGCTACCACGTCAGTGCGATTTTTGCCGCCTATCGCTACAGCTTCCGCTAAGCGCTACAGCTTCCGTTAGGCATCGACTTAACTGCCCGTAATTGCTGGGAGAACCGAGACACATGACTGAACAGACTCCAAACGCCCCTGCAACCAAGGCGCCGGGCGTAATCAGGCGATGCTGGCGCGCGCTTCGCAAGCCTAGCGTGAAATATTCCTTTCTCGGCATTGCCTCCGTGTTCTTCGTGCTCGGCATCATTTTCTGGGGCGGATTCAACACCGGCATGGAAGCGACCAACAAGCTGGACTTCTGCATTTCCTGCCATGAGATGCGCGACAACGTCTACCAGGAATATAAGAAGACGATTCATTTCAGCAATCGCACCGGCGTGCGCGCGATCTGTTCGGACTGTCATGTGCCTCACGACTGGACCCACAAATTGGTCCGCAAGGCCAAGGCTTCGCTGGAAATATGGGCGAAGCTCACCGGCAGAATCGACACACGGGAGAAATTCGAGGCCAACAGAATGCGCCTGGCAACCGACGAGTGGGCGCGGATGGAGGCCAGCGGTTCGCGCGAATGCCGCAATTGCCACAGCTTTGACGCAATGAGCGCCGACGTTCAGAAGCAGACGATCTACAACAAGCATATGAAGGCGAAGGCCGACGGGCAAACCTGCATCGACTGCCATAAGGGCATCGCCCATCACTTGCCCAAGGAATACAAGGACCCCGACGAAGAGTAAGGTGCGGGCCGGGGCTCAGAACGCCGGGGGACGCGGCATAGCGAGCATCGATTCGACCTTCGGCTTGAGATCGGGCGCGGCCCGATACAACATGTCGACCAGCCTCTGGGTTGCCGCGCGCGTGGCGGAATCCGGGTCTTCGCGCGCGGCAATGATGCCCCAATAAGCCGCTTTTGAGCCGGGTTCCTGCAACGGCCGCTCGCCCGAGGGAATGATTGCGGCTGCGAAATAGTATTTCGCCAACAGCGCCGGAGCTGACGGATTGCCGCGTTCGGCCGAAATCCGCCACATCTTCGCAGCCTGTTCGTGATCGCGCTCCAGGCCGTCGCCGTTCCAGTACATTTTTCCAAGCGCCAGCGCGGCGTTGGCCTGACCTTGCTGTGCCGCCCGCTGAAACCAGTGTGCGGCCTCCGGCAGGTCCCGCTCGACACCTTCCCCGAGCAGATACATTTGGCCCAAATCGGTCTGCGCGTCCGCTACGCCGCGCTGCGCGCTGCGCCGGCAAAGCACCACGGCCTTGGCTTGATTTTTCACGACGCCAAGGCCGCGCAAATACTGGTTGCCGAGTGCACAATCCGCGATCGCGACTCCGCGGGCCGCAGCGCGCTCATAAAGCAGCGCCGACTGCGCGAAGTCCTGCGCGCGCCCGGTACCCTTGAAGTAACAGTCCGCAAGCAGTTCGGTGCCATTCGGATCGCCCTTTTGCTCCGCAGCGGCGTAAAGATCACAAGCGGCGATGTGGTCCGGCGCGACCCCGGCACCCGCCGCATACAAGAGACCCAACATTGCCGGTGCCGCCGCATTCCCCCGATCCACGAGCTTGCGAAGAATGGAAATCGAGGTCGCGTAATCCTTCGCCCGGTTGGCGGCCACCGCTCGGGCGATCGCATCGGACTCCGTTTCGGCCGCGGCAGCCTGATTGGAATGGCTCAAGGAGAACAGCAGCATGGCGCAACCAAGGCGTTGAATGGCGGCTTTCATCGGTTAGCTCACTGCAATGCCGCGAGCTGGCTGCGGCGGATGAAAGAATAACCTCCGATTGGCGGTGCGCGGAGTCCGTCAGACTTTTGAAGTCAGGCATTGCGGGACGTTTGGAGAAAACGCGTGGCGCGATTCTCGAAGGTCTTATCATACAAGATTCAATGAGCATCCGATGCGCGATCAAGCTGTGCCCTGCGGCTCATCGAGACCGCAGCCAATCCTGCCAGCGCAAAGTCAACCAGGTGTCGGGCGATTTCGGCGGCGGAATCGGTGTCCACCTTCATCTCCGGGAACACCCGCCCTAATTTGCGCCGATTGACCAACAGCAACATGGCGCACGGCGCCATGGTACTGATGCAACTGCGCGCAACCCGGGGGTCATCGGCCCGCAGCCCGGTCAATGCGCTGATCATGGATTTCAGGAGCTTTACCCGCAGCGCGAAATCGCGATCCTCGGCGCGAGTCATGGCGGTCGACGGCGTGACGAATTCCCTTGCAAACAATCGGCCGGCCCAAGTCTGCGAGGCCGGGCTGGTCACTGCCTGAACCACCATGGTGAGAAACGCCTCGAGCTGCTGCCGCGGTTCGGATTGCGCCCTGACCGCGCTCACGAGCGCTTCTGTGGTCACGAGGCGCCGGCGCGCTTCGCCCATCACCGCTCGGTATAAGCCGATCATCCCATCGAAGTGATAGACAATCGCCGAGGAGTGCACCCGTGCTCGCCGGCAGATCATCTGGCCTTTGGCGCCGTCGAATCCCAATTCGGCGAAAACTTGTCCGGCCGCCTCGATCAATTGTGCACGTGTACGGAGGCCGCGCGCCGCCGGACGGCGCAGCGCGCGCGCTGCGGTTTTCACGGCCGCGGTTCTGATGGAACGCTTCATCTGACATCAGTGTAATTCAAATTCAAATTAGAATTCGAAATAACTTGACTGCCACCGGTAACTGCACTTAACTGCCGGTCACATCCCGGGTGGCGGCATGCAAAAGAAAGCCAGATTCGTCATTGTAGTCGTCGGCATCATCGCCATCGGTTTGGCCTTGTGGTGGTGGCTGGGGCGGGCGCAAAGTCCGACCGAGCTTCTCTTGTACGGCAACGTGGATCTTCGTCAGGTTGAACTTCCCTTCAATGGCAGCGAACGCGTCGCGCAAGTGTTGGTTCAAGAAGGCGATCGGGTGTCGCGCGGTCAGGTTCTCGCACGCCTCGATAGCAGTCGCCTCGCGCCGCAGCTTGCCAAGGCGCAGGCCGACGTCGCCGTACAATCCGAGGTCGTGGCGCGGTTGCATCATGGGAGTCGGCCGGAAGAGATCGCGCAAGCGCAAGCAAACGTCGCTGCGGCGGCGGCTGATGCCGACAACTCGCGCGCGCAATTAGCGCGAGTGCGCGCGCTGTCGGAGAGTTCCTCCGGCCGCGCCGTCAGCCGCCAAGAGATGGACTCCGCCAAGGCTGCACTGGACATGGCGGAGGCTCGACTGGAAGTCAATCGCAAGGCGCTGAAGCTCGAACGGGTAGGCCCTCGCAAGGAAGACATCGCGCAAGCGGAGGCCCAGTTGCGCGCGAACCAAGCGCAACTCGCTTTGGTGCAGCAACAATTCAATGACGCCGTACTGCGTCGCGCCGCTCAATGCCGTGGTGCGCTCGCGCATTGTCGAGCCCGGCGAAATGGCCTCCCCGCAGAAATCGGCCTTCACTCTCGCGATTACCGATCCAAAATGGGTGCGGGTTTATGTGGCGGAAACAGATCTCGGCGCAATACGCGAAGGCAAGGGCGCGACGATCACGGTGGACGCGTTTCCCAAGCGCACGTTCCCCGGGCGAATCGGCTTCATCTCCTCGGTCGCGGAATTCACACCCAAGTCGGTGGAAACCACAGAATTGCGCTCAAGCCTGGTCTACGAAGTGCGAGTGTTCGTAACCGATCCAAATGATGAGCTGCGCTTAGGCATGCCGGCGACGGTGCATGTGCCACTGCAATCAACTATTACAAGCGCGCCGGCAAGCGGGCCGGTTGCCGGCGCCCAGCACGGTAGCCCATGAGCGTTCGCCAACCCCTGACTGCGGCGCTGGTGGCCAGCTCGCTGGTCAAGCGGTTTTTCCGCAAAGGTGAAGCGCCTATTTGCGCGCTCGATGGGGTATCCCTGGAGGCGCTGCACGGCGAGCTCACCGCGCTGGTCGGTTCCGACGGCGCCGGCAAAACCACTTTGATGCGGCTGGCCGCGGGTTTGCTGCCGGCGGATTCTGGCTCTCTGCGCGTACTCGGTGTCGATGTTGCCGCGGATCCACAACAAGTGCAGGACCGCATCAGCTACATGCCGCAGCGCTTCGGTCTTTACGAGGATCTCACGGTTGCAGAGAATCTGAATTTGTATGCGGACCTCCATGGGGTCGGCGCGGCGCAGCGGGCGGAACGTTATCCAGAACTCATGGAGATGACGGCTCTCGAGCCGTTCAAGGCGCGCCTCGCGGGCCAGTTATCCGGTGGCATGAAGCAAAAACTCGGCCTTGCGTGCACTTTGGTGCGCTCACCGGAACTTTTGCTGCTCGATGAACCGACTGTTGGCGTTGATCCTTTATCGCGGCGCGAGCTTTGGGAGATCGTCCATCGCCTGGTGTCCGAAAAAGGCTTGACGGTGCTGCTCAGCACCGCGTATTTGGACGAGGCGCAGCGCTGCAGCCGCGTCATCATGCTGCATCGTGGGCAGGTGCTGTCGCAAAGTTCGCCGCAGCACATAGCCGACCTAGCTCAGGGGCGCAGCTTCCTGGTGACGCCGGCCACAGGCCAGTCGCCACGCAGTCTGCAGGCACGGCTGCTCGATCAGCCCGGCATCATCGACGCGGTGCCCGATGGCGGCCTGGTGCGCTTGGTGCGCGGCGCCGCAACAACCGATTTGGCCGTCGGGCAAATTTCGCCCGCTGACAGCGCGTTGGGCGTCTTAAGTATTGCTCCTGTGGCGCCCAGCTTCGAAGATGGGTTCATGATCCAACTGCAGGCTCACGCCCAATACGAGCACCCCAAAGCCATTGCGATGGCGCAACCGCTCGCACAACGCAATGATGCAACGGTGGTGCGCGTGCAGAATCTGGTCAAACAATTCGGAACGTTCACGGCCGTCGATCACATCAGTTTTGAAGTTCGCCGGGGGGAGATTTTCGGGCTGCTCGGCCCCAATGGCGCGGGAAAGACCACCACGTTTCGCATGCTGTGCGGATTGCTCGCGCCGAGCCATGGAGAGTTGCTGGTGGCGGGTGCGAATGTGCGTCAGGCATCGGCGTCGGCGCGCGCGCGGCTCGGCTATGTGGCGCAGAAATTCTCGCTCTACGGCCCGTTGAGCGTGCTTGAGAATCTCGAGTTTTTCGCCAGTGCCTATGGCCTGCGCGGCGAACGCAAGCGCGCACGCGTGGATTGGGCAATCGAACAATTCGATCTGGGTGCACACGCGCGCATTCCTAGCGTGCAACTGCCCGGAGGCTATAAGCAGCGGCTTTCAATGGCGGCCGCGCTGTTGCACGAGCCGGAAATTCTGTTCCTCGATGAGCCGACCAGCGGCGCCGATCCGCTGGCGCGGCGCGCGTTTTGGCGCCGCATTACCGCGCTTGCCGAGCAGGGGGTAACGGTTATTGTCACCACCCACTTCATGCAGGAGGCGGAGTATTGCGATCACGTCGCCATCATGGACGCCGGTAGGATACTGGCGCAGGGCTCGCCGGCGGCGGTAAGAGCATTGGCTCGAAGCGACGCCCGGCCGCAGCCCAACATGGAGGATGCATTCATCGCGGTGGTCGAGCAGGCGCGTAATCATCAACACTCGACCGCCGGCGCCGCGTCTGACGCGGCCTAGACCTGGGAATCCATGGAAAGCGCCGCCACCAAGTCGAGTTCCAATCGCTGGACTTCGAAGCGGCGTCGAATTCGCGCCCTGGTGCTGAAAGAAGTGCATCAGATCGTGCGCGATCCATCGAGTATCGCAATCGGCGCGGTACTGCCTTTGATTCTGATTTTACTGTTCGGCTATGGGCTCTCGTTGGACGTCAAAAATGTTCCCATGGCCATCGTGATTGAATATCCCACGCCGGAGGCAATCGATCTGCAGACCGCGTTCCAGCTGTCGCCGTACTTTCACCCTGAGTTTACCCGCGGCATGCCCTCGGCACAGCGCCTGCTGCTCGAACATAAAGTAGATGGTATTTTGCGAATTCCGGCGGATTTCTCGCGGCGCGTCGCGGCCGGCGATGCCTCCTTGCAGCTCATCGTGCACGGCGGCGACGCCAATCGAGCGCGCATCATCGAAGGCTACGTTCAGGGAGTGGTCGCCACCTGGTCCGCAGGGCTTGCGGCCCAGGGAAAGGCGACTGCAGTGCCGCTCGTCAACCTGCAATCGCGTTTGTGGTTCAACGAGGCCAACGATAGCAGCTATTTTCTCGTGCCCGGTCTGGTGGTGCTGGTGATGACGCTGATCGGAGCCCTTCTAACAGCGATGGTCATGGCGCGCGAGTATGAACGCGGCACCCTGGAGTCATTGCTGGTCACGCCGGTGCGCGTCGAAGAAATTTTGCTCGGCAAGACGCTGCCGTATTTCGTGCTCGCCTTGTTCGGCTTTTCGCTCTGCGTGCTGTCGGCAAAATTCTTGTTCCACGTGCCGCTGCGCGGCTCACTCTGGGTACTGCTGGGCGCCTCCACTCTGTATGTGCTCATTGCCCTCGGCATTGGCTTGCTCATCTCCTCGTGGGTCAAGAACCAGCTCGTCGCCAGCCAGCTGGCATTGCTTGCGACCTTCATGCCCGCCTTCATGCTGTCCGGATTCTTGTTCGATTTGCGCAGCATGCCCACGGCAGTGCGTTTGATCACCTACGTCCTGCCGGCGCGTTACTATGTCGCATTGCTGCAAAGCGTGTTTCTGGCTGGCAATGTCTGGTCGGTCATTGTGCCGAATACCCTGGTGCTGGCGGCCATGGCCGCCATTTTGGCGCTGGCCAGCCGCGTCGTCATGCGTAAGACTCTGCAATGAGCGGCATGCTCGACGTTTTGCTGCGAATTGCGGCCTTGACTCGCAAGGAACTGCTCGCGGTATTGAAAGATCCGCGCGCCCGCCTCAGCCTGTTCATTCCGCCGGTGGTGCAGGCGCTGATATTCGGTTACGCGGCAACCTATGATCTCAATCACGTGACCTATGCGGCGCTGGACCAGGATCACAGCGCGGCGTCGCGCCAATTGCTTGCGGGGCTGGATGGTTCTGGCGTGTTCGAGCGCGTCGCGGACTTGCAACGCGCAGCGGATGTCGCTGCGCTGATCGATGCGCGGACGGCGCTGTTGGTGGTACAGATCAACCCGCGGTTCGAGCGGGATTTGTTATCGGGACAGAGTCCCAACGTTCAGCTCATCGCCGATGGCCGCAACTCCAACACCGCGGGCACCGCCATGGGTTATGTCGGCAGCATCGTGCAGCAATTTACCGCCCGGTGGACCGCCGATCACGGCCTGCCCAGCGCCCCGGTGCAAGTCGTAACCCGCGCCTGGTATAACCCGAATCTCGAGACCCGGTGGTTCATGATCCCTGGAATGATCGGCACCTTGACCCTGATCCAGACCATGATGCTCACGGCCATGTCGGTTGCGCGCGAACGGGAACAGGGTACCTTCGATCAACTGTTGGTGACCCCGTTTCGCCCCTTCGAGATCATGGCCGGCAAGGCGCTGCCTTCCATGCTGGTGGGCACCATCCAGGCCACCGGGGTACTGCTGGTGGCGCAGCTCTGGTTTCACATTCCCTTTGCAGGTTCGTATTTCACGCTCTACTCAGGCCTTCTATTATTCTTGTTAGCCGCGGTGGGCATCGGCCTGTTGCTTTCGGCGGTGGCCGCGACCATGCAGCAGGCGATGCTGTATTCCTTGCTGTTGATCATGCCCTTCTCGCTGCTCTCCGGCCTGACGACGCCGATAAGCAGTATGCCGACCGCGGTTCGCTATCTGACTGAAATCAACCCCTTGAGCTATGCGATCGACATTACGCGCCGCGTGTACCTCGAAGGCGCGGGACTCCATTTGTTGGTGGCCGACCTGTGGCCCCTCGCACTCATCGCGGTACTGACCTTGACGGCGGCTTCTTGGATGTTTAGTAACCGGATGCAGTGACGCCCATGAACGACCGCAAACCCATCTTGAGGAAACTGTCCGGCGCGCTCTCCTTCTCGCTTGTGGCGCTCACGGCTGCCTGTAGTGTGGGACCTAATTTCGTGCGCCCGACGCCGCAGACCCCCGCGCATTGGTCTGATCGGGCGATCGCCCGCAGCGTCACGACCGAACAAGGGCCCGCGCATCCAGAGTCGGCGCCTGCGCCGGTGAGTGAAGCGACTGAGCAATCGGCCGAACTGCGCGGCTGGTGGAACGGCTTTAACGACGCGATGTTGGGCTCGTTGATCGAGCGCGCAGTGCCGTCGAATCTGGATCTGCGCGCAGCGTTGCTTCGAATCGACGAAGCCCGCGCGCAACGCGCGATTTCCGCTGCCGCATATTGGCCGACGGTCGCAGTCGATGCCTCGTTTACCCGCCAGCGCATCAGTGAAACCACCCCGACCGGCTCGCTTTTCACTTCCGCGGGCAACCTGCATCTGCCTGGAGTCGCCGGCATCAGCATTCCGAATCCCTACAACCAGTATCAGTTGAGCGCCGCGGCATCCTGGGAGATCGATCTGTTCGGGCGCGTGCGCCGCTCGGTGGAAGCCGCTGACGCCAATGTGCAGGTGTCAGTGGAGGATCAGCGCGGCATACTGGTTTCTGTACTAGGCGATGTCGCGCAGGCCTATCTCGAACTGCGCGGCGCACAAATACGGTTGCGAGTGGCCAAAGAGAATCTTGCCACGATCGAAGAACTGCTTGATTTGACGCGCCAGCGGCAGGCGGCGGGCTTGACGACTGATATTGACGTGAGCAACGCGGCGGCGGAGGCTTACTCGACTCGCGCATCGCTGCCGACGTTGGAAGCGCAGATCACCCAGAGTATTAACGAACTCAGCCGGCTGATTGGCCGCGAACCCGAAGCACTGCGTGCTGAATTGGATGCGGCGGCAGCGGTGCCCGCCGTACCGCCCGAGGTGCCGATCGGTCTGCCCGCGGATCTCGCGCGTAGGCGCCCGGACATCCGCGAGGCAGAGGCCAACGTGCATGCCGCAACCGCGCAGATCGGCGTCGCCGTTGCGAATTTGTTTCCGCACCTGACGCTGGCGGCCGGCGGCGGCTTTCAATCCGAGACCACCGGCAATCTGCTGAAGTGGGCCAGCCGTTTTGGGTCGCTTGGACCCACGCTCGACTTGCCGATCTTCGATCGTGGCCGTTGGACTGCCGTGCATCTGTACGACGTGCGTGCACAAGAAGCGGCCCTCGGTTATCAACGCACGGTCCTCAACGCCCTGCATGAGGTTGAGAATTCTCTGGCCAAATACCGTGCCGATCAGCAGCGGCGCATTTGGCTCGCAGCTACGGTTGATCAGAGTCTCGAGGCACTGACGTTATCGCGGCAGCGCTATGCAAACGGTCTCATAAATTTTATCGATGTTCTCGATGCCGAGCGCACCCATCAGCAAAATGAACTGGCCCTCGCCGACAGCACGACGGCCGTGAGCACGGATTTGGTGGCTCTGTATCGCGCGCTCGGCGGGGGCTGGTCGAATTGAGACGCTCGACGACGTAGGCGCGCGGCCACCAACAGCAACCATCCGAGCTCGTGTTGAGCCGTTTTCGGAAGGATCAATGCGCAAAGCGCCGCCCAATCGCCTCATTGCATCCAAAAAAAGTCGCGGATATGTAAAGCCGAGGCGATTGACGGGTTCGGAGGGCACGAATATGCTGAAAACGTTATAAGAAAGGGATAACGAGGAACCGATGCCGGAACACTCGTCGAGCCGAGCCGCATTGCCATGATCGACGCGCGCTGGCGGCGGCTGAAGGAACTCCTCCACCAGTCCCTGCAATTGGCGCCTGCGCAGCGCGCCTCATTTTTAGATGACGAATGTGCCGGCGAGCCGGATTTGCGCGCGGAGCTCGATTCGCTGCTCGACGAAAGCGGCCGAACGCGCTCGGGGTTTCTGCAATCGTTCTCGGCCGCCGCCGCGCCCGATGTGCAGGGGAGGACCAGCGGCGCCCTGTCGCCAGGGCAAATTTTCTGCGAACGCTTCAGGCTGGTGTCCAAGCTCGGCGAAGGCGGCATGGGGCAGGTGTGGCTCGCAGAGCAAATCGCCCCGGTTTGGCGGCGGGTGGCCCTCAAGTTGATCCGCGCCGGCATGTACGATGAGTCGGTCGCGCTGCGCTTCCAGGCAGAAAGGCAATCACTCGCCCTCATGGATCATCCGGCGATTGCCAAGGTGTTCGACGCCGGCGCGACGCCGCAGGGCCAGCCGTACTTCGTCATGGAGTATGTGCCCGGGCTACCCATCAGCGAATACTGTGATCAGAACAAGCTCACGGTCCGCCAGCGGCTTGAACTCTTCATCCAGGCCTGCGACGGCGTCCAGCACGCACATCAGAAGGCCTTCATTCATCGCGATCTAAAGCCGGCCAATATTTTGGTGGTGGAAGTGGACGGCCGCCCTCAGCCGCGCATCATCGACTTCGGGCTGGCGAAGGCCATAGCAGTTAGGGCGATCGAAGTTAACGCCATCGCGGCCACCAACGATCCTTTGCAGTACACCCGCTGGGGCCAGTTTCTCGGCACGCCTGGCTACATGAGCCCGGAGCAGGTCAACCGCGACGCCCAGGACGTCGACACACGCACCGACGTCTATTCGCTGGGCGTTGTCCTATATGTATTGCTGACCGGATTGCAGCCTTTTGAAAACAAGCCGCGCCAGCAGCCGCAGGTCGATGAGTTACTGCGTCGCCTGCGCGACGAGGACCCGCCGAAACCCAGCGGCAAGGTCAACGGCGATCGCGACACTTCGAGCGCCAGGGCCGCGGCGCGCGGTACTCATCGCGCGGAATTGGCCAGTCTGCTGCGCGGCGATCTGGACTGGATTGCCATGAAGGCCCTGGAGCGCGACCGCGAACGCCGCTACGGCACGCCGGCCGAATTGGCGGCGGACCTGCGGCGCTATCTGCATAACGAAGCAGTGCTGGCGCGGCCGCCGAGCACGCTCTATCGGGCGCGCAAGTATGTTCGCCGCCATCGAGTGGCCGTCAGCGCGAGCGCCGGCCTGATGGTGCTGTTGGCCGCATTTTCGGTATTGCAGGCACTGGAGTTGCGGCGCACGGCGCAGCAACGCGACCGCGCCACGCGCATCACGGAATTCATGACCGGTATGTTCAAAGTGGCCGACCCCTCCGAGGCACGCGGTAACAGCGTCACGGTGCGGGAAATCCTCGACAAGGCGTCGAACGAGATTCGCACCGGGCTGGGCCAGGACCCTCAGGTGCAAGCGCAGTTGATGCAAGTGATGTCGAGCACCTATATGAATTTGGGGCTGTACGCTCGTGCCCAGGACCTGGCGAAAGCCGCGCTGCAGGCACAGCGGGTACTGCTGGGACCTGAAAACCGCGAGACGCTGACCTCGCGCGAGTTGCTCGCCTGGAGCGAGTCGCGCTTGGGACAACCGGCGGCAGCGGAATCAGCGGAGCGCGCGATATTGGCGGATGAGCAGCGCATCCTCGGCCGCGAGGATCCTTTGACTCTCAATACCATGATTCACCTGGCAACTACGCTGCAACGCCAGAATGACTATCGCGGCGAGGAGGAGTTGGCGCGCGAGGTCATTCAAATTTCCACGGGACGAATGGCCCCGGAGAGTCTGCTGACCTTGCAGGCCAGGAGTCTTCTGGCCGGATCGCTATTCATTCAATTGCGGATGCCCGATGCAGAGCAGGCATTTCGCCAATTGCTGGACGCTGATCGCCGCGTCCTGGGTCCGGACCATCCCGACACGTTGAAGGCAATGAGCAATCTCGGCATCGTGATCAACTTCGAAGGCCGCCGCGCCGAAGCCGAGCCGCTATTTCGCGAGGCCCTGTCGCTGGAACAACGGGTGTTCGGGCCGGAACACGACGTTACGCTGATGACCCGGGCTCATTTGGGGTATCTATTGCGCAGCGAAGGCCGCGGCGTCGAAGCTGAAAAGCTGGACCGGGAGACATGGACCATCCGCGGCCGAACCCTCGCGCCGGACGACTCGAGGACCCTGTGGTCTGAATCTTCGGTCGCGCGTGATTTGCTGCTCGAAGGCGAGCTGGCCGCAGCCGAACGCTTGGAACGGGAAGCCGTCGCGGGGCTGCGCCGCGTGGTGGGCGCCGCGAATACCGATACCGTGGATGCGCAGACCGCCTTGGCGGAAATCCTGAACCGCGAGGGCCGGTGGGCGGAAGCGGAACCCTTGGCGAGGGAATCATTGGCGCAGGCACCGCATAGTAAAAACCCCCTCGCCACGGCCGATGCCATGCACGCGCTTGGCATTTCGCTGGCACACGGCAAGCGCTATGCCGAGGCTGACAAGCTGTTTCGCGAGATGCTCGAGCAGCACAGCGAGCCGGACTTTCGTTCCTGGATGTGGTATTCCTACGCTTGTACAGCGGCGGCGGCACAGGATACCGAGAGCGCGCTGCGCTACCTTCACGAGGCAATCAGCGCCGGATATCGTGACCTCGATAAACTCGCGATTGACGCGGAGCTGCAAGGGATGCGCGATAATCGGAAGTTCCAGCAACTCGTGGCGGACCTCAAGACTCCGTCGGCTGACCTGCATTGAAAGACATCACCGGCTGGCTGCTCGGTTCGCGCCGCCGCGTACTGCTGGTGACGCTCGCCGTGCTTCTAGTGTTGGATCTTGGCCGGTCTATCTATGCGCACCTCGGGTATGCCCGTCCGCTTGAACTGTGGCAGCCTGCTCCGAAGCTATACGCCGATATTGCGTGGCCGCCGGGCGCTGATCTGCCGTCAGGTGCATCGCGCGGTGCGATCATCTACGCGCAGCACTGCGCGGTGTGCCACGGGCCGGATGGTCGCGGCAACGGGCCGGCCGCGCCATCGCTGATTCCCCGCCCGCGCGATTTCACCAGTGGACAGTTCAAGTACAAGTCCACGCCGGCAGCCGAGCCGCCCAGCGATGCCGATCTGATCGGCGTGGTAAGCCGCGGCCTTAACGCGAGCGCCATGCCGTATTTTCATGATCTGCTGCCGGACGCGGATCTTCGCTCGGTCGTTGATTACATCAAGCGCTTCTCCCCCGTCTTCGGCGCCAATGATTCGCCGAGCTTGGCGATATCTCGGCGGGTCGCCGCGACCGCCGACAGCATCACGCGCGGCAAGGCGCTGTTCAATGCGCGCGGCTGTCAGGCTTGCCATGGGGCCGATGGTCGAGGGGGCCTAACGCTCAGGGACCTCAGGGGTTATCCGGTCATCGCTCGAGACCTGACGGCGCCATGGACTTTTCGCGGCGGCAGCGAGCCTGAGCAGATTTGGCTGCGACTGACCACGGGCATGGTCGCCGGCGCGATGCCGGCGTTCGCAGGCAACACGACCGATGATGAGCGTTGGGACATTGTCAACTACGTACTTTCCATTGCTCGAACCGCGCCGTGGGACAGCGGCGGCCGGCTCGAAGGCCCCGGTCAGCGGCCGGATCTGACCCGTCGCGGCGCTTATTTGGTGCACGCTGAAATGTGCGGCCTGTGCCACACAATGATCGATCGAAGCGGCATTTATCGGGCCGATGACGACTACCTCGCGGGGGGTATGAGAGTTGGAGCCTATCCTCATGGCGTCCTGGTCAGCCGCAATCTGACCTCCGATAGCGAAACGGGCCTGGGTCGTTGGAGCGAGTCTCAAATCATCGATGCGCTGCGCAACGGACGTGCCGAGGGCCGAGTGCTCAATATGTTCGCCATGCCGTGGATTTACTTGCACAGCTTACGGGACGAAGACGCGACGGCAATCGCTCGATATTTGAAATCGCTGCCCGCTGTTCACAACCACATTCCGGCGCCGCTGCGTTTTGGCGTGCTCGAGACGATCTTGGCCAAGATCGGGCGTCCTCTGCCTGCGGTTCCGACCACGAGTCTTACGTTTGCTGACCAGCAGTTCGGGCAAGAGCGGGGCTGGTCGCGCGAATGGCCGCAGACCTGGTTGATCGATGCGCAATGGATTGTCCTGCTGATCGGCGGCGTCGCGTATGGACTCGCGGCTCGCCGCGAGCGGCGCGCGACGCGCTCTCGGCTAGGCACCGCTGGGGGCGTCGCGGGGTTGGCCTTACTCGTTACGCTCGCCTACGTGTTTTATGAGCTGCCGCTTTTGTCCGTGATACCGCCCGATCAAATCGTCGCCGGAGCGACAGCCGGCATACCGAAGCTCAACGCAGCACTGCTGACGGCACCCGAGCAGACCGCACTTGCCCAGCGCGGACGGTATCTCTACACCGTTGCATCCTGTGCGCTGTGTCACGGCAACGACGGCCGAGGCGGCTACAAAGTGAGTTGGAAGCCGATGGGTACGCTTTGGTCGCGCAACATTACGTCGGACCCGGAGGCGGGGCTTGGCAAGTGGTCCGATTCCGAAATTGCCCGCGCAATTCGCAGCGGCGTGAGCCGCAACGGGTATCAGCTGCACTGGCAGGGAATGATCTGGGATCACGCGTCGAATTGGGACGAAGAAGATATTCGAGCGCTGATCGCCTACTTGCGCGCGTTGCCGCCGGTCAGCGTTAAGGTGCCCGAGGATCGTGTTCCCGCTGCCGATGACTGCGAGGTGTATACGTTCTGGACCTCAGCCAGTCATGTGGCAGGATGTCGTTGATGACGCTATGGCGGTGCACTAAACAACGTGCCCACCGCGGCGGTAATACTCATTGCTAATATGCCCCAGATAAGAACGCGTGCCGCGCCGCGGATAATCGGCGCACCGCCCAAATGCGCCCCGAGTGCGCCTAGCCCCGCGAGGAAGACCGACGATACGAGCGCGATGATGCGGCTTGCTTCCTGAGGAAACAAAATACCCGACACCAGAGGAGCGATGCCACCCAACGCAAAGCTCAGCGACGACGCTAAGGCGGCCTGCAGCGGCCGTGCGCTCAGAGCTTCCGTGATACCTATGTCATCTCGCGCGTGGGCGCCAAGGGCATCGTGAGCCATGAGCTGCTGCGAGACCTGCGCGGCAAGTTCCGGATTCAATCCTCGTCCAATGTAGATGTCGCGAAGCTCCGCCGCTTCCGCGGCAGAGTCATGCTGAATTGCCTTTTGTTCAATATCGAGGTCAGCGCGTTCGGTATCGGCCTGCGAGCTGACGGAGACGAATTCCCCGGCCCCCATTGAGAGCGCTCCGGCAACGATCCCGGCAATTCCCGCTGCAAGAACTCCTGACGGCGTCGCGCGCATCGCTGCGACCCCGAGCATGAGTCCGGAGATCGACAGCAGCCCGTCGTTCGCACCGAGCACACCTGCGCGCAGCCATCCGGATCGATGAGTACGATGAACGTGCGACGCCATGATTAGCGCATGCAGGATGCGCAAATCAGGCGCGCGCTGAGCACCTCGACTGCGTACCAGGCAGAAACTTCACGAGTATCCAAGGCCATCTCCCGCGCGGTGATCGCCGAATGCGAAGGAACGATATCGGTCAGGGAACGCGAATGGTATGAGGGGATGTGCGCTCGAACTACGTGCTTTCCATGATTCACGCGCCGCACGACCGGGCGGTGGCCCAGTCATCGAATGCACTCGGATACTACGTATAGGCAATGCGCCTTGCTGGGTTCAATATTGTTCTAGCACTACTTTTGTCAATCGTCGAGTGATGTGCCTTGTTCATCGCAAGACGAACGAAAGGGCCGACGATGACACAGAGCCTCGCAACGCAGCTTATTTTCGCCACTGCCATGGCCGCATTAACCGTAGTAATGCACCTTCTGGGTCTGAGCGTTCTAATTGCCGCTACTAACCGTCATTCAACCCGCCTGCAAACCGAACGGCATCTGGTGCTGCAGATGCTTGTTTTGGTGGGAGTCTCCTTCGGCCTGTTCATTTTGCACAGCGTCGAGATTTGGAGCTACGCGGCGTTGTATCGCTGGGTGGGCGCCATTCGCTCGTTCGAAGATGCGCTCTACTTCTCGACTGCAACCTATGCGACCATCGGCTATGGCGATCTGACGCTGTCGAAGAGCTGGCGAGTCCTGGGGGCGATCGAGGGCGCCAACGGCGTCATCTTGCTGGGGTGGTCGACTGCGTTCTTTATCTCCATTGTCGCGCGGATTCGCGCCCTTGAGCATGATTGGTCGGGCGCATTCGGGCAAAGTCCAGCGCCTAGGGTTCGGCGGGATACGAAATAACGCTGAGTGGCGCCTGCCGCAATGGTGCCGCCTCACGGTTTGATCATCAATGGCAGCAAATCGTTCACTGAAAGATCCGGTCTGTGGAATGGCAGTAACCCGGCAATCGCCGCACGTGGCGCTGCAAGGCGGCACCGCGGTGCATTTTTGCAGCGCTGCCTGTAAGAGCAAATTCCTGGCCGCGCCGGCCAACTATATGCCTGCTTCCGGCAGCGATCATTCATCAGGGCCGGCCGTCGGCTCGGCGGCTCCAAGTGCAATTTACACGTGTCCGATGCACCCGCAGATACGCAAGGTCGGTCCGGGGCCCTGTCCGATTTGCGGCATGGCATTGGAGCCCGACACGCCGGCATTGGAAGACGATGAGGATTCCGAGTTCGAGGATTTTCGACGTCGATTCTTTTGGACCCTGCCGCTCACGGTTATTGTCGTTACCCTGGCAATGATGGGCCGCCGCGTGCCGTGGCTGAATGGCGCGATGCAAAGCTGGATCGAATTCGTATTGTGCGTCCCGATCGTGACCTGGGCGGGAAGGCCATTTTTCGTGCGGGCGGTGCAGTCGTTGAGGCATCGCAGCCCGAACATGTGGACCCTCATTGGCCTGGGCACCTCGGCTGCCTTTCTCTATAGCCTCATTGCAACGTTCGCCCCCGGCATTTTTCCCGCATCTTTCGTCGTGATGGGCCGAATACCGGTGTATTTTGAGGCTGCGGCGGTCATTATTTCTCTGACCCTGCTCGGTCAACTCTTGGAATTGAGCGCACGATCCCGGACCTCCGCGGCGATCAAGTCGCTATTGGGCCTGGCACCGAAAACCGCTCGACGGATCAACCTCGATAACGCTGAAGAGGATGTCGTGCTTGCAAGCGTTCACATCGGCGACCGGCTTCGCGTGCGCCCCGGGGAGAAAGTGCCGGTCGACGGCGTCGTGCTCGAAGGCGTGAGCGCGGTCAATGAATCGATGCTGACAGGGGAGCCGTTGCCGGTCATGAAGCGAGCGAGCGACAAATTGATTGGCGCGACGCTCAATACGACAGGCGCTCTGATAATGCGTTCAGAGCGCGTGGGTTCGCAGACGGTTCTGGCGGGCATCGTACAGATGGTCGCACAGGCGCAACGCTCCAAGGCTCCGATGCAGCGGATGGCGGACCACGTAGCAAAATACTTCGTCGTGGCAGTGATCAGCGTCGCGGTGCTGACGCTGCTCGGCTGGGGCTTTCTGGGACCTGCCCCGAGCTGGACTTATGGATTGATTAACGCGGTGTGCGTGCTCATTATCGCCTGTCCCTGTGCGCTCGGACTGGCCACACCGATGTCAATCATGGTCGCGAGCGGCAACGCCGCCACTCGAGGCGTGCTATTTCGGGACGCAGCGGCCATCGAGAAGTTTCGCAGGGTCGACATCCTCATCGTCGACAAGACGGGAACGCTCACGGAAGGTAAACCCCGCTTCGAGCGGTGCATTGCGATGCTCGGTGTTGCGGAGGACGAAGTGCTGCGATTGGCGGCGAGCCTCGATCAGGGCAGCGAACATCCGCTGGCCGAGGCGTTGGTAGCGGCGGCCCGAACGCGCAATCTCGTGCTCGAGAAAGCCGAGCGCTTTGAGTCGTTTGCCGGTATTGGCGTTCGCGGAACCGTCGGAGGGCGAGAGCTCAAGCTAGGCAATTATGCCTTGATGGCTCTGAAGGGCGGCCCTGCCGGTGAGGCAAAATCGCAAGCCGAAGTGCTGCGCGCCGAGGGGGCGAGCGTCATGTACTTGAGCATCGACGGCGCCCTTGCAGGAATTCTCGCCGTCTCCGATCCAATCAAGGCGGACACCGTTGAAGCGCTGGCGGCTTTGAAAGCCGCAGGGGTGCACGTCATCATGGCCAGCGGCGATGGACTCACAACCGCCAGGGCGGTCGCAGCAAAACTCCATATCGACGATGTGTATGGCGAGATCAACCCGGCCGAGAAGCTTGCGCTGGTCGACAAACTGCAGCGTGAGGGACACATTGTTGCAATGGCCGGCGATGGCATCAATGATGCGCCCGCGCTCGCAAAAGCCGATATCGGCGTGGCCATGGGCACGGGCACGGATGTCGCCATGAACAGCGCGCAGGTTACTCTGGTGAAAGGGGATCTGCGCGGCATTGCCGAAGCGCGCCGCATTTCAATCGAGACGGTCGCAAACATGAAGCAAAACTTGGGGTTTGCGTTTCTTTATAACTGCCTGGGCGTCCCTTTGGCTGCCGGTGTCCTGTACCCCCTCACAGGCTGGCTGCTCTCGCCGATGATCGCGGCGCTGGCCATGAGTCTAAGCTCGGTGTCGGTCGTCTCGAATGCGTTGCGCCTTGGCAGGTCGCGGAAGTAATCCGTGGGACCAGGTTCAAAATGCGTCTTCTGAGTTGCCCTGCAGCGAGGAGTATTGGCGCCGCAGCTCGCGCTTGAGCACCTTGCCATTGGGATTTCGCGGCAAGCTGTCGCGCCAGATCACAGCGCTGATGCGCTGCTGCTTGCCGAGACGGGCATTGGTCCAGTCGAGCAATTCGCTGGCATGCAGGGTGTGTCCCGGATGCAGCACGACCACGGCCAGGGGAGTTTCGCCCCAGCGCTCGCTGGCAATGCCAATCACCGCAACGTCCGCGAGCGCCGGATGCTGCCGCATCATAGTTTCGATGTCAGTCGGATAAATGTTCTGACCGCCGGAGAGGATCATGTCCTTTTTGCGATCGACGATGTAGAGAAAGCCCTCCGCGTCGATCCGGCCGATATCGCCGGTACGTAGCCATTGGGCGCCGGCCGAGTCGACCCAGGTGGCTTCGCGGTTCGCATCGTCGCGCCCATGATAGCCGGCCATCACCAATCGTCCGCGGCCGACGATCTCTCCTGTCTCTCCGCTTTCGACCTCGCGGTCGTCCTCGCCGAGGATACGAATATCAGCGCCGAGTACCGGTTTACCGACTGAAAGAACTTTACGCTCCAGATCCTCGGGTTCGAGGATGGTAATGAGTCCCTCGGTGAGTCCGTACAGTTCGATCAAGTTGCAGTGAAACTCGCGTGCAAACCCAAGCTTCACGTCCGCTCTGAGCGCCGAGCCGCAGCACATCAAGGTCTCGAGGCCATCGGTGTGAAATGAATGGCGCTGCGGGCATGCGAGCAGCCGCTCGAGCTGCACGGGAACGAAGGCGCCGTGGGTGATCCGCTCGGTCTCGATGAGCGTGAGCGCCTCTTGAGCACCAAAGGCCCGCAACAAGACTAACGTGCCTCCGACCAGCATGGTGGCGAGCATCGTGACCCAGGTTATGTTCGAAAACAGCCCGAGGCTAATGAGGGTGCGGCAGCCGTTACGATAGCGAAGTGCCAGCGCCGCGTCGTAGGCCCAATGCATGCGGCACGCGTGCGTATGAATGATGCCTTTGGGCAGCGCGGTTGTTCCGGAGCTATAAATCAGGTTGCATTCATGGTCCGGTGCGATCGCCACATCGGGAGCGTGCGCGGCTTGACCGGCCATGAACGCGTGGAATTCCTGCCAGCCTTGCCCAGGAGGCTCACAGCCGACGCAATGGCGGACCGCCAGCGTGCCAGAGGCGCGAAGCGCGTCAATCCGTGCGCAGTGAGGTCCCGAGGCGAACACGGCGACGCAGCCGGAGTCGGCGCACATGGCTGCAACTGCCGCATCGTTGATCGAGATATTGAGCGGCACGGCTACCGCACCCGCTCGCACGATGCCGAACAGCGTCAGTACGGTCTCCTGGCGGCTGTCCATCAACACCGCGACGCGCTCGCGCGGTCGAATCCCTAAGCTCGCAAGGCCGTTTGCGACTCGTGCAGTCGCATCCGCGAACTGCCGCCACGACAGGCTGCAGGCACCGTCGATGAGCGCCGGCCGATCCGCGAGCCACCGGCCATTCTGCGCGATCAGGTCCGGCAGCAGTGCCCTGGGTTCTTGGAACCACGGCATGTATGGACGCGCTTTAAAAGTGGTAGCTCACCGTTGCGGAATATGTGCGGGGCGGACCATAGAAGCCGATCTGGCTGACCCCGCCAAGCGCATTGGCCGCTGAAATCGGCGCATTGCCGAAGTCATAGCCGGCGACCCGATAATAGCGGTCGGTCAGATTCTTGGCGTCAATGGAAAAGCGCCAGGCTTTGCTGTTGGTGGTGAAGGCAATGCCGGCGTTGAGCAGCCCATAGGCCGGCTGATCAGTGACGCTCGGCGTGGTGTTGGCGACCTTGGTGAAGCTGCGCCAGTCGTAACCGGTGCGCGCCAGCAATGAGCCTCCGGGAACATCCCAGGTGTAGGTGACGTTTCCGGATACGGTCCATGCCGGCGCATTGATCGGTCGGTTTTGATCGGCGACGTTGATGGGTGGTGATGTCGGCGTGCAGCCCGGCGTGCCCGCGAAGCAGCCAATCAGGAAGTTCTCGTAGTAAGAATCAAGATAGCCGACGTTGAGCGCGAAGGTCGCCGGTTTGATCGGCCGCCACACGGACTCGATCTCGACGCCCCGGTTGATCTGCTTGCCGGCATTCAGCACAGCGGTGACGTTTTGCGGCACGCCGTCCGCGACAACGAATTGCTGCACGCCAATCTGCGCATTGCTGTAAGGATCGTAGAACACGGTGAAATTCAGCAGCAACGTGTCATCGAGCAATGTCGACTTGATTCCCGCCTCATAGTTATCCGCGGTCTCCGAGCCATAGCCGTTTTCGGTCTGCGGATACAGCGCCGCGTTGCCGCGCATGTCGAAGCCGCCGCTTTTGAATCCTTTGCTGTAGCTTACATAGGTCATGAGTTGCGGGGTGAAGTGATAGTCCAGTCCTAGGCGCGGCGAGACATTCACGAACGATCGGCTCTTGGTGTAGTCCGTCAACACGCCGGCGGCGGCGCTCGGAAACAGGAAAAATCCGGGCGGCGGGGCGGCGGCATTGAAGAATTGTTGGTTCGGCAGCAATTGATTCGGCGCGATACTGGCGTACTGCGCCTGGTATACGTGTGCCGTCTTGTCATCGTCGTTCCAGCGTACGCCGGTGTCGAGATCCAGCTGATCGGTCAGCTTCCAGGAGGCATCGCCGTACACCGCCGAACTCTTGGTCAACACGCAACCTTGGACAATGGAAGTAAGGTAAATGTCGTCCCCGAACGGCGGCGCCGCCGCCAGCACGCCCAGCGAGGCGTTGTAGGTACCGCACGCCGTGCTGTCCATATAAAAGAGCCCGCCGACCGCCTTAACCCGGTCGTTGGTGAAGGCAAGCTGCGCTTCGCCCGAAGACTGCTGATCGTGGAATAAGCCGGGAACTTGGAACAGATTCTCGTCGAGTTCTTCGAAGTCGATAAACTGCTGGCTGCGCCCTTCGATGTAAGCGCCGACGATCTTCAAGGTGAGCTGATCAGTCAAGCTTTGTGTAAAGGTTGCCGATTCGCCGCTGCGATGAGAATAGTCGTTGTTGACCGGCATGTCGGTGCGCGTGTCGAACGGGTTGCCGAGTTGCGGCGCCAGGTAGTCATTGAGGCGCTGACCGCCCGACGCATTGGAGTTGTCGAGCGTGTCCTCGGCGATGATCTTGAGCTTCGAGCTCTCGCCCCATTTGATCGTGAGATTAGCGCGTCCCGATAGCACATCTTTGTTCGAGACCGCCTCGCCGATGGAATTGTAGGGGCTCGGCGGAAATCCAGGCTGGGCCACGACTTCGCCGTAGCCCTTGTGCTGCAGATCCGCCAGAGCGAGCCCGAAATACACGTGATCATCGATTACTGGCGTGGAGAAACTGAGTTTCTCGTCGTGCTCGCCGTAGTTGCCGCCGGTCGCCGACACGAGCAGGGTCGCGGGGCCGTCGATTTCACGGGTCACGTACTTGATCGCGCCGGCGATCGTGTTTTTCCCATACAGGGTGCCTTGAGGGCCACGCAATATCTCGAGGTCCTGCACATCAATCACGTCGAGCAGCGCAGCCTGTGGCCGCGCCAGATAGACATCATCGATGTATACGCCGACGCCCGGTTCGAATCCCCACAGCGGGTCGCTTTGACCGACTCCGCGGATATAGACGTTGATGGTGCTGCTGGTCGCGCGATCGGCGGCGATCTTCATATTCGGGACGAAGCTGTTCAAATCTTGAAGATTCGTCACGTCTTGCGTCTGTATGGTGGCGGCACCCAGTGCGGTGACGGCGATCGGCACGTTCTGCAAATCCTCCCGGAAGCGCCGCGCCGTGACTACGACCTCTTGAATGGTGCCGCTATCGGCGCCAGGGGGCAGGGCTGCGGTGCCGGCATCAGCTGCGACAGAAGCGGCTGAGGCAAGCAATCCAAACAGGCCCAATGCGATGCAGAAGCTGCGAATCATGGCTGATCTCCCCGGAAATTCAAATAGTTATCAATCACTCGTTCAGATCCACGCATTGAACGATCGTTGGAGTTTATTTCAACGAGTGTTTAATATCAATATGCGTGGCTTCCGCTTGACGCGCCCCAGCAATTTGCCTGGCAGGCCGCGGGCGCGCAGCGAAATCAGGGCCAAGCTAGAATGATGGTTTTCGTACCTGGCAATAAAATGAGCCGCCCCAAGCGCACTACCAAAGACAAGCTGATGGACGCCGCGGAAAAGCTATTTGCTCGCAGGGGTTTCTATGGATCATCGCTGCGCGACATCACGAGCGCGGCGGGAGTCGACCTGGCGTTGGTGAATTACCACTTCGGCAGCAAAAAGCAGCTGTTTATCGCGGTTATTGAGCGGCGTGGCGCCGTTCTGAATGAGGAGCGCTTGCGGCGCTTATCCGACGCGCGGCTCGGTGCAGCACCGGGAGCGCCGAGCACCGAGGCGGTGGTCGGTGCGTTCCTTGACCCGATTCTGGAGCGGTTGGCGCACGCCGGTCCAGGCTGGCATAACTACTTCGCGCTGATCGCCTATGTAAACAACTCGCCGGAATGGGGTAGCAAGCTGATGGGCAAGACCTTCGACGGCGTAGTGCGCGAGTTTATCCGGACGCTGCTGGATTCCCTCCCAGGTTCCGCACCCGTGGATATCTTCTGGGGTTACAATTTTCTAACCGGCGCATTGACGCTTTCGCTCGCGGAAACGGGCCGCCTTGACGCGCTCTCGGATGGGCTTTGCCGTTCGAATGATGTCGCTGCGCTTAAGGAACGACTGGGTCCCTACGTGGCTGCCGGCCTGCGTGGGCTGGTCTACCACCGTGCGCCGTCGAGATGACAGCGACCGGCGATGCGCCCTGGGCCAATAGATCGCCTCTGAAGTTCTTTCTGTTGGTGTTCGCACTGACCGCCCCGATCACACCACGAATCGATCAAGATTTGAATGCCTCCGGATACGTATATCCACGGATCGTGGAATCGGCTGAAGCGGCTCAAAATTACTCAAGTAGGGAATTCGTATACCGTTTGAGTGAAAGGAGAGTGTCATGAGCTTGATACGTTGGGAGCCATTTGGTGATGTCGATACGTTGTTCAATCGGTTGATGCCAGCCAGCTTCGCGGGTGTAGCGCTCGCAGGAAACGGCCGGAAGCTCGATTGGTCGCCATCCGCAGATATCAGCGAAACCGACAAGGAGTACGTCATACGAGCGGAGTTGCCGGCCGTGAAGAAGGAAGACGTCCAAGTCACTTACGAGGAGGGCGTGATCGCCATCAAGGGCGAGCGCAAGCAGCAGAAGGACGAGAAGAACGAAAAGTTTCATCGTGTAGAGAGCTTCTACGGCAGTTTCGAGCGTAGTTTCTCGTTACCTGACAATGTTAACGCAGAGGCGATCCACTGCGAGAGCAAGGACGGTATCCTGACCGTGCATATTCCGAAGTCAGAAACCATAAAGCAAAAGCCAAAACAGATCACCGTACAGTGAGTGTGAAGACGGTTGATTTGTGACGATCCTCGGCGGCAGCAATCAATCGCGCTGCCGCCGCTTCATGTCGGGATTCGATGAGCCCGGCGCGTGATTTTTCGTGCCTGAGGAGCGTTGTCATACACTGGCCGCATGTCGGCGACCATTGCACCTGACGCGAAACCCCTTCGCCTACTAGCCGAGCAGGCCTTAAGCCGCGCGGCCGGTGCGCCTTTGCTCGGCGGCAATGCCTTGGAGCTGCTGATCGATGCCGCGGCGCATTTCGATGCGTGGCTGAAGGCAATCCAGGGTGCACAACAGCGGGTGCTGCTGGAGAACTACATCATCCGCGATGATGAAATTGGCCGCCGGTTTCGCGATGCGCTTGCGGAGCGGGCCCGAGCTGGAGTCATGGTCCTCGTCGTGGCCGATTGGCTCGGCTGTCTTGGTCAGTCGAACCGCGCCTTTTGGGGCCCGTTGCGCGCCGCGGGCGGCCAGGTACGAGTATTCAATCCGCCAACGCTGGGAGAGCCTTTCGGCTGGATGAGCCGCGATCATCGCAAGCTTTTGGTGGTCGACGGCACCTATGGATCCTTGTCCGGCGTGTGCATCAGTGCCAAATGGTTGGGCAACCCGGCGCGCGCCATCCCACCATGGCGCGACACTGGCGTTGAACTGCGCGGACCTGCCGTCGCCGAACTCGAAGGCGCCTTCGTACAAAGCTGGAATACTATCGGCGCTCCGCTCGATGCCTTTCCGCAAAATTCTGCCCGACCGGTAGGCTCTGTGGCATTGCGGGTCATTGCTACGCAGCCCGCCCGGGGCAGCGTCTATCGACTCGATCAACTGATTGCCTCGATGGCCCGCAGAACCCTATGGCTTTCCGATGCCTATTTCGTTGGCATGACACCCTATGTGCAGGCACTCGTCGCAGCGGCGCGCGATGGTGTCGACGTGCGCCTGCTCGTCCCAGGCAGCAGCGATATGCCGGCAGTTGCCCGGCTATCCCGTGGCGGCTATCGGCCGCTGCTGAAGGTTGGCATTCGAGTGTTTGAGTGGAACGGCTCAATGTTGCACGCCAAAACCGCGGTGGCCGATGGCCAATGGGCGCGCGTGGGCTCTTCCAATCTCAACATCTCAAGTTGGCTCGGCAATTGCGAGGTTGATATTGCCGTCGAAGATGCCGGGTTCGCCGGCCTGCTCGCCGCCCAGTACGAACTTGACCTGCAAAACGCCACGGAAATCGTGCTGGCGCCGCGTCGATTTCGCAGTGGCGAGCAGATTCTGAGCGGTACTCCACGAGTTCCCAGGACACCTCGCGCCGGAGGCAGTTCTGGGCGTGCGGCTGCAGGCGCATTGCGAATTGCAAACAGCGTGAGTGCCGCGCTGGGCAATCGTCGAGTGCTCGGCGAGGAGGCGGGAGGTCCCTGGCTGACGAACGCGATGCTGTTCGCGCTGATCGCAGTGGTTGCGGTGCTGTGGCCGGCGGTAATCGGATGGCCGTTCGGTGCGTTGGCCGGCTGGGTGGCGCTTAACTTGGGCATCCGCGGTTGGCGCCAGCGCGCGCGCAACCGACGCAAAGACAGTTGAACCGTCCCGAGGGGGTTAGCGATACTCAAAAAAAGGCTAGCAAGAGGCCGCAGCGACAATGCCGCGAACTCTTTAATTGGGCTCCGCTTAGTTAGGCTCCGCGGTTCGGGCCTCCGCTCGAAGACGCTCCAGGTCGTGCCGATAAGCATCGCCGTCACCATAGTCCACAAAACTGCCATATCGTGCGTGCAGCCCAAGCACGCGTCGCGCATGCTTGATTGGGCACCAGTACTCCTCTGTGCGGGAAGCAATTTCCCGCGTGTAAGCGATCAGACCGTTCGCATAGGCGCAGTACGCGCAATTGATCTTCTCAATGGCATTAAGATAATTGAGTTGACCTCGGTCGAATGCCAGATAATCGGCCCGGCGCACGCGTGGTATGCCGTACACCGGGAAGCACGCCGCCTGATATAGGGCCGCGAACAGATCCAGCAGTATCAGCGGAATGATGAGCGAATAAATCACCGGGGCAGTCAGAATCATCGCGGGGCGCGCGCCGAAGATGTAGCTCAGCATTCGCGACTTCAGCAGGCGATGCTTTGCAATTATGGCCTGTTCGAAATGCACGACGCCGTCCTGCACCTTGTAGTTGAGCTCGATGCGTCGCTTGGCAAGCGCCAACTCGAGCTGGCGCTCGAGGGCACGAATTGACCCGGCCAAATGAGTAATCTCGTCACGGACGATGTCAGTCATGAGTGCTTCCTGTGCTGCTGCGCGCCATTCGCGGCCGGCTCCTCGGCAGTATCTCACCGAATGCCGCCAAGGTACCCGCATGTCGTGAATCCCCGGTTATGCTCAAGAACTTATTCGGTCAGCGCCATAGGTAGTTTCCACGGCGTTGTGCCGGTCTGTCCTGTGTCCCGGGCCATCATCGGCGCGCATAATCGCGCTGGATAAAGGACTCTTGAGAAGTATGCAAATGACTACTAATGCCGGCATCTGGATAGACCATCGTAAAGCCGTGATTGTGACCATAGGGCCGTCCGGCGAAGAACATACGTCCGTCATTCTCTCGAAGGTCGAAAAACATCCAGAGCGCGCTGGCGATTCGCCTCTGCGGGGGCGCTACGAGGCGCGCCAGGTACCTGCAGACGATCGACGCCAGAGAGCGCTGACCGGCGAACTCAATGATTACTATGACGCGGTGTTTGGCGCTGTGCGCAACATCACGTCGTTACTCATCTGCGGTCCTGGCGAGGCCAAAGGTGAACTAAAGAGGCGGCTCGAAAAACAGGGGCTGGGCACACGGATCGTCGCGGTAGAAACCGCGGATAAAATGACTGATCGGCAAATGTCGGCCAAGACACGACTGCTTTTTGCAGCGCTTTCGCGTGGCATGGCTTGATTCGGTGCCGAATTCAGGTGGATGGCGCAGGCCGCTTCGGGGAACTACGAAAGTGCCATTGATTTCTCAATAATGGCTGGTTGAATTGATTCACTTAAGGAGCAGTTATGAAAACTGATGCAAATATTCGCAGCGATGTGGAAAACGAACTCCGCTGGGATCCGAGTGTCGATGAAAAGGGCATTCTCATCAAGGTGCAAGATGGTGTCGTGAGTCTGCAAGGATCAGTGCCGCATTTTTCCGATCGCTGGGCAGCGGAAGAGGTAACCAAGAGGGTGGCCGGCGTTCGTGCGATCGCCAACGATCTTGAGGTGAAAATTCCGAGTTTGGGCGAGCGCTCGGATTCCGATATCGCAGCGGCGGCCGTGAATGCGCTCAAATGGCATTTTGCCCTCGAGTTGAGCGACATCCAAGCAGTAGTCAAGCAAGGCTGGATCACCCTCTCAGGCCATGTGTCCTACGGCTATCAGAAGAGCGTCGCCGAGGGCGCGGTTCGCTACTTGCTTGGCGTGAAAGGCGTCATCAACAATATCGATGTGCGTTCTGAGGTTAAAGCGACGGATGTGAAACAGAAGATCCAAAGCGCGCTGCAGCGCCAAGCTTCCCTGGATGCCAAGGACATCAAGGTCAACGTGGACGATTCGGCGGTGGTACTTCAGGGGACGGTGCATTCCTGGCGTGAAAAGGACGATGCCGCTATCGCTGCATGGGCGGCGCCCGGAGTGACGAAAGTCGAAAATAAGATCGCAAGTGCAATACTAACGCTCGTACTCGTCGCGAGAGCGATCGAAACGATCCCTCTCGCGGTGATTTGCTTTTGGGGCGCGAGGCGCCCAGTGCTGGTTGCATGATTCACGCTCAGCAGCGAATGCGGGATTAATCGTTATGAAGGGTCCGATCAGCTTTACTCTTAACGGCCGCGGCGTGAGTGTGAACACTGAGGATGACCGCACTCTATTGTGGGTTTTGCGCACGGATTTGGCGCTCACGGGTACGAAGTACGGCTGCGGTGAAGGATTCTGCGGTGCCTGCACCGTCATGGTCGACGGCAGCGCCGTATATGCTTGTCAGACCCTGCTCAAGGAAGTCGCGAACAAGGAGGTGCTGACGATTGAGGGCCTCGCCCGCGGCGGCGAGTTGCACCCCTTGCAGCGCGCATTTATCGATCATGGCGCGTTCCAGTGCGGCTACTGCACGTCAGGAATGTTGCTATCGGCGGTAGCACTCTTGCGAGAACAGCCCGATCCGCCGCGAGATGCCATCCTTTCGCGCATGGAACGCAACCTCTGTCGTTGCGGCGCACATCAAAGAATCGTCGCGGCCATCGAAACCGCTTCCCGGAAGACGACCGTATCACCGTGAAGTTGCTCTGGAAATGAGTCGCCGTGAGTTCCTGCACATGGTTGGCGGAGGCATTGTTGTACTGATAGGACTTAACGGCGCGACGGTCCTTTCCGAGGAGACCGGCCATTTCTACCCCAAGGACTTCAATGCCTATCTCGTGATCGGCCGGAACGGCCGGGTTACGGTGTTCTCCGGTAAGATTGAGATGGGACAAGGCGTGTTGACTTCACAGGCGCAGCTGATTGCCGAAGAGCTCGGAGTCTCGTTGGCTTCGATCGACATGGTGCTGGGGGACACCGATCGATGCCCGATGGATATGGGGACATTTGGTTCATTGACCACACGGATGTTTGGTCCAGTCCTGCGCGCGGCAGCGGCTCAGGCCCGCGTCGAATTGCTGGCGCTGGCTGCAAAAAGGCTAAGAGTCGGGTCCGACCGGCTACAAGTCGTGCACGGCGTAGTCTCGGTCGTCGGCCAGCCGCACCGGCGGGTAACCTATGGCGAGCTCGCCAAAGGCGCAAGCATTGTCCGCACGCTGCAAGGCGAGGCCATTCTTCGCAGCGCTTCCCAGTTTCAGGTGATGGGAACTTCCGCTCAACGGCTCGATGGACGCGAAAAAGTCACCGGAGCAGCTCAGTACGCTGCGGATATCCGAGTTCCAGGAATGTTGTACGCGAAAGTACTGCGTTCGCCGAGCCACGGCGCGACATTGCAACACATCGATACGTCACTGGCTGAACAGCTCCCCGGGATTTCTCTTGTCAATCGGGATGGCTTGATTGCCGTGTTGCATGCCGATCCTGAAGCTGCCGAGGAGGGATTACGGCGGATCAAAGCCAAGTGGCAGTCGCCCACAGGAACGCTCGATCCTGAAAACATTTATGCCCATCTCGTATCCCAGGCGGCTCCATTCAAAACCCTCGCATTGCGCGGCGATGTGACAGCAGCGCGGGAAAAGGCAGCTCGGATTTTCGAGAGCACCTACCAAAAAGGATATGTCGCGCACGCCGCGCTCGAGCCACATGCGGCGCTGGCCGAGATACAGGGAGGGCAAGCAACCGTTTGGGCCTCGACACAGACACCGTTTCCCACCCGCGATCGAATTGCCCATGTGCTTGGAATGGATTCCACGCGGGTTCGAGTCATCACGCCGTTCCTGGGCGGGGGATTCGGCGGCAAGAGCGCGGATGCGCAAGCCGTTGAAGCGGCGCGGCTCGCACAGATGACCGGCAAGCCCGTGCAAGTCGCCTGGAGTCGTGCCGAGGAATTTTTCAACGATACCTTTGATCCCGCCTCGGTGGTCAAGATCGCGTCTGGGATCGATGCGGACGGCAAGGTCTCTCTGTGGGACTGCTCCGTTTATTCGGCCGGGGAGCGCGGCGCAGTAGCTTGCTATGACATCCCGAACGCATTGTTCCGGTCGACCGGCGGCACGTCATACGGATCCAGTGAGTCAACGGTTTCACTGCATCCATTTGCCGTGGGTCCTTGGAGGGGACCGGGCGCCAACATGAACACCTTTGCGATCGAATCACACATCGACACGATGGCCGCCGCCGTCGGCGAGGACCCGCTCGCCTTTCGACTGCGCAACCTGACCGATCCGCGCATGCGCCGAGTGCTGCAGGCGGCAGCCGATGCCTTCGGGTGGCGGGCGGCTGCGGCGCCCAGCCGACGCGGATTTGGAATGGCGTGCAATATCGACGCGGGTACCTACGTCGCGACGATGGCGGAGGTTCGCGTCGATCCGGTGAACGGTCACGTTAAGGTGATCCGAATTGTGTGCGCCCAGGACATGGGAATCGTTGTCAATCCCGAGGGTGCCAGGATGCAAATCGAAGGCGGCGTTACCATGGGTCTTGGGTATAGCTTGTCCGAGGAATTGCGTTTCCTCGGCGGGGAGGTCCGCGACCGAAATTTCGGCACGTACCAGATTCCGCGTTTCTCGCAGGTGCCCCGAATCGAGGTCGTATTCGTCAAAAATGATGGCTTGGCACCGCAGGGCGGCGGGGAACCACCGATCACGACCATGGGCGCCGTCATTGCCAACGCGGTCTTCGATGCGAGCGGCGCGCGTCTTTTAAGATTGCCGATGACGCCCGATCGGGTTCGATTGGCGATCGCCAACGTGAGACCACCCAAGGCGCCGATCGACAACCCGAAGCCGCCCGCCAAGCCGCCGCCGGCTATGAGCTCGCAGCCGAAGTGAGCCTCGCTCTGGGGGTCTTTTCACCGCTGTGTTCGACGTAAGGGATACGTATATCCGCGGATCGCAGAATTCCACCGTCTGCGTAGCCTTGGAACCCTCTAATCAATGGAGGTCGCATGTCCACCGCTCACGACACAGTGACAGAATCCGCGCGTACGGATTTATTCGATCCCGTGCAACTGGGCGAGTATCGTCTAGCCAATCGCATCGTCATGGCGCCGTTGACCCGAAGTCGTGCCACGGCGGCCGGTGCGCCAACAGCACTGATGGCGCAGTACTATGCGCAGCGCGCCACCGCCGGATTAATTGTCGCCGAAGGGACGAACATATCCGCACAGGCGCGAGGCTACGCCTTCACGCCCGGCATCTTTAACATCTCGCAGATCGAGGCATGGCGACCGGTGACGAAAGCGATTCACGATAAGGGTGGCCGTGTCTTCGTCCAACTGTGGCACGTCGGGCGCATCTCTCATCCCTCGTTGCAGCCAAACAATGACCTCCCCGTGGCGCCGTCCGCGATATGCCCCAACGCTACTGCGTTCACTGAGACTGGATTTCAAGCCTGTGTCACGCCGCGCGCGCTCGAAACGGCAGAAATCGCGGTGATCGTCGAGCAGTATGGACAGGCCGCCCGAAATGCGCTCGCCGCTGGCTTCGATGGCGTCGAAATTCACGCGGCGAACGGCTACCTGATCGAGCAATTCCTGCGCGACAGCACCAACCATCGCGCGGATGCCTATGGTGGCTCAGCAAAGAAGCGGGCGCGCTTCCTGCTCGAAGTCGTCCAGGCGGTGGTGAGTGCATGCGGTCCCGGTCGGGTAGGCATTCGGCTTTCGCCCGTGAGTCCAGTCAACGATGCGGCTCTGGACAGCGATTCGGTGGGCACCTATCGGCATGTCGCCGAGAGTCTCAAACCGTTCGGGCTCGCCTATCTTCACGTGATAGAAGGTATCACTCAAGGCGCCCGCAAAATGCCGGCGGGATTCGACATGCAACTGCTGCGCCGTGATTTCAACGGCCTCTACGTCGCCAACAATGGCTATGATCTGCACCTCGCGCTTGAAGCTCGGCGACTGCTGTTTGCGGACTTGATCGCCTTCGGTAGGCTCTATATCGCCAACCCGGACCTGGTCGAGCGGCTGCGTACAACGGCACCCTTGAATGTCCCCGATCGCGCAACGTTTTTCGGCGGCGGGGCTCGGGGCTACACAGACTATCCCACCCTGACCTGATGCCAAACCGCGCCAGTATGATGTAAATGCGTGAGCATGCTATGCCCTATATCACGAATGAAGATTTGCCTCCGGCCGTCACGGCACACTTGCCCGCTCATGCGCAGAGTATCTTTCGGGAGGCCTTCAATAATGCCTGGGAAGCATACGGCGCTTCGCAACGGCGCGAAGAAATTGCCTTTCGCGTGGCGTGGGCAGCCGTCAAAAAGCGCTACCAGAAGTCTGCTGAGCAGTGGGTGGAGAAATAGCGAATGCGGGATTACGCATATCGCTAGGGACTTATGCGTAATTGCGCTGTTGACGTCTTGCGGACGGCATTGCATGACGTAGGATATTCGAAGTGCCATATCTCGCATGGAGCACCCATGAAATTGCTTGTCGGTTTAGTGGCGGGGACATTGATGATGTCCGTCGGCGCATATGCGCAACATCCATCCAGCGGAGGGCACGGTGCGGGAGGCGGAGCGCGTGCTGTGGGCGGCGGACATATACCGGCGCATGGTCCCGCGCCAGTGCGCGCACAGCCACGATTGCCGGCCGGAAGAGCTGAACCGGCCGGGCATCCCAGCGCACCCCACGTGCATCCCGATGGTGACCGATGGGTCGGTCACGACACCGGCCGCAACGATCCGCACTATCATCTCGATCATCCCTGGGAGCATGGGCACTTCCCCGGCGCCATCGGTCCAGGGCATGTGTGGAGATTGCACGGCGGTGATCGCGGCCGCTTTTTCATCGGCGGATTCTTTTTCTCGGTCGCGGCCTTTGATTATGGCTTTTGCGAAGACTGGCTATGGGACAACGATGACATCGTGATCTACGACGACCCGGATCACATAGGTTGGTATCTCGCCTACAACGTGCGCTTGGGGACTTATGTCCACGTCGCGTACATGGGGCAATAGGGGGAGGGTATGCCGGGCCGTAAAATCGAGCGGATTCTCGTTGCCATCGCCGACCCGGCTGCGCCGAGCAAGGCCGTGCGGCGGGCGGGCGCATTAGCGCACAATGCGGGTGCCAGCATTGAATTGCTCAATGCAATACCGTCGGTTGTCTCTGCCGGCATTGCACATGCCGAGTCGGAGCGCTTTACGCGCTCTGAAGCGCAGGAAAATCACCGTCTTCTAGAACGCACGGCAAACCGGTTGCGGCGTGAAGAAATCATCGTCAACACGCATGTCGAGACCGGTTATCCGCCCCATGAAGCGATTCTTCGGCAAGTCCGGCTGACGAAGGCGGATCTCTTGATTGTCGAAGCCCGAAAACACAATGCATTTTCTCGATTGCTGCTGACTCAGACCGATTTCGAGCTCATTCGGCACTGTCCCGTTCCGCTATTGATCGTCAAGGGACGGGTGGCATGGCGCCGTCCGCGCATCCTGGCGGCCTTGGATCCATTTCATGCCAACGACAAGCCGAGCGATTTGGACGCCGAAATTGCAGCCGCGGCGCAAACCGTCGCCGCGCTGGTGGGTGGCAGCGTACATGCTGCGCATAGCTACCGCGCGCCGATGAGGCTCATCGCCGGCATGGAAATCGACGCAGCGGCGGTGGCCGCGATTCCTGCACAGGAGAAGGCCTACAAGGCTGCCGTTCGTAGGGAGTTTTATGCGGCCCTCGGCCGATATGGAATTGCGAAGAGCCGCGGGCACCTGCGCTGCGGCGATCCGGCCATCGAGCTCCCGACGATTGCGCGCGCCGTGCACGCCGGCTTGGTCGTCATGGGTGCGGTCTCCCGCTCCGGCCTGAAGCGCATCTTCATCGGCAATACGGCGGAGCAAGTGCTCGACAGCCTGCGATGCGATGTATTGATCGTCAAGCCGCCGAATCGGAAGTGAGTGGATCCTGAGACGGCAGCACATTGCGGCGCACCCTTGCCGCTGTTGGTTCAAAGCGGCAACTGGAACGCGCTGCAGGTGCTGCAAGACACTCACATCCTGCGTTCCACCGGATTCACGCTGCTCGAGCATCTGCACTTCGACCAAATCGTGCCGAATCTCTCGCGCGTTGCGGGGGATCGGTGCAGGGCGCGGATTCGCGACTGCCCGCACGCACTTTGCATGAGCGGCCGATAAGCGGCCGGGCGAATCGGTGAAGGCTACGTACATATCCCGATTCTCTCCGACCGGAATGCGTCACATACTTTGCCGCAGTCACAGTCGCGGGAGATGCAAATGGCGGTTCACACCAGAAAAATTGCACCAGGCTCCTTAGCGAGCAAGCATTCATCCGCAGCGCCGGCTCAGTCGATCCTCTGGTTCGATCAAGCCGAATCCAGCGATGTAAGCCGCGTGGGAGGCAAAAACGCCGGACTCGCTGAGGTGACCCGCGCGTTGACGAGCGCCGGCATTCGCGTACCACCGGGCTTTGCGGTCACCGCCGCTGCCTACCGGGCCTACATCGAAAGCAACGCGCTTGCGCCGAGGATGCGCAAGCAGCTCGACGACTATCACGGCGGCAAGGAACCGCTTGCCGCTGCGGGCGCGGCTATTCGCCGGCTCATGATCGATGCAGAGTTCCCGGCGCCGATTGCCGAATCGATTCGCGCCGCCTATAGGGAACTGGCCAAGCGCTGCGGGACACCGGACCTCGCAGTGGCCGTCCGTAGCAGCGCCACCGCCGAGGATTTGCCGCAGGCAAGCTTTGCAGGCCAGCAGGAAACCTATCTCAACGTGCGCGGTGAATCCGAGCTGTTGCGCGCCTGCCGAAAATGCTACGCCTCGCTGTTTACCGATCGGGCTATCGTGTATCGGGAGACCAACGGCTTCGATCACCTGCAAGTCGCTCTGTCGATTGGTATTCAAAAAATGGTGCGCGCCGATCGCGCCGGCTCCGGCGTGATGTTCACGCTTGATACTGAAACCGGCTTTCCCGGCGTGGTTGTCATCAACGCTGCGTGGGGGCTGGGCGAGAATGTCGTGCAGGGCACGGTCAATCCCGACAAGTACGTCATCTTCAAGCAGCTGTTGGCGGATGAGCATCGGTGTCCGATCATCGAGAAGTCGCTCGGCACCAAAGAGAAGAAGCTCATCTATGCCGAAGGCGGCAGACGCCCGCACTCGCAACATCAACACGACGCGCCGCGAACGCGAATGCGATGGTGCTGAGCGATGCGGAAATCCTGCAGCTTGGCCGGTGGGCGCTTGCCGTCGAGAAGCACTACGGTCATCCGATGGATATGGAGTGGGCGAAGGATGGCGATACGAATGAGCTATTTCTCGTGCAGGCGCGCCCGGAGACGGTGCAGTCGGCCAGGTCCGCCACTGCTGTTCAAATCCTATAGTCTCAATAAAAAGGGCAAATCCATCGTGACCGGCGCCGCTATCGGCGAAGCCATTGCCAGCGGCAACGCCTGCTTGATCCACAGCGCAAAGGACATCGATCGATTCCGCGACGGTTCAATCTTGGTGACCGAATCCACCGATCCGGACTGGGTGCCGATCATGAGGAAGGCGGCCGGACTGATCACCAATTATGGTGGCACAACCAGCCATGCGGCCATCGTCAGCCGCGAGCTGGGTCTGCCAGCGATCGTCGGCACCCTGCGCGGCACCGAGCTGATCAAGGACAAGCAGCCGATAACGCTGTGCTGCGCCGAGGGCGAGCAGGGGTCCGTGTACGACGGCATTTTGGATTTCAAGTCGACCGAGGTAGACCTCGCCGACGTGCCTCCCACGCACACCGCGATGATGGTGAACATCGCCAGCCCCGCGGCCGCCTTTCGTTGGTGGCGCCTGCCGGCCAAGGGAATCGGCCTCGCGCGCATGGAATTCATCATCAACAACATCATCAAGATCCACCCGATGGCGCTGGTGCATTTCGAGGACTTGAAGGATCCGGGCGCACGCCGCCAGATCGAGGCCCTGACTCGCGGCTATGCCACGAAGCGAGGCCTACTTCGTCGACACCTTGGCGCGCGGCATCGCCAAGATCGCCGCCCCGCACTATCCGCAATCCCGTCATCATCCGTTTGAGCGATTTCAAGAGCAATGAATATGCTCACTTGATCGGCGGCGCACAATTTGAAATCTCTGAAGAAAATCCCATGCTCGGTCTGCGCGGTGCGTCGCGCTACTACAGCGAGCATTACAGGGACGGCTTCGCTCTCGAGTGTCAGGCGATCCGCAAAGCACGCGAGGAAATCGGCTTCACCAATTTGATCGTCATGGTGCCCTTCTGCCGCACACCCCAGGAGGCTGATCGAGTGCTGTCGGTGATGGCGGAACATGATCTTCGGCGTGGGCAGGACGGGCTGCAAGTCTATGTAATGTGCGAGATTCCGTCCAACGTGATTCTCGCCGAAGAATTCGCGCGCCGCTTCGACGGATTTTCCATCGGCAGCAATGATCTGACGCAACTGGTGCTGGGCGTGGATCGCGATTCCGCAGAGCTGGCCGAGCTGTTTGATGAGCGTGATGCGGCAGTGAAACGCATGATTGTCGATGTCATCGAGCGAGCACACCGCGCGGGCACTAAAGTCGGCATATGCGGCCAGGCGCCGAGCAATTATCCCGATTTCGCAGCGTTTTTGGTCGAGACCGGCATCGATTCCATCTCTTTGAATCCGGACAGCTTCATAGCAACGACTCGAACCGTCGCGGCAAACCGAGAGGACCAAGGACTGAGCAGGCGGCGCCCAATTAGTGCAGCGACTAGCAGTCTTGACCAGCGGGGGTGACGCGCCGGGCATGAATGCCGCCATACGCGCCGTGGTCCGCAGTGCTCTCGCGCGTGGGTTCGCGGTGGTCGGGGTGCACGATGGCTATCAAGGATTGGCTTGCTCAGATTTTCGGCCCATGGGCCGGCGAGATGTGGGCGGCATCATTCAAATGGGCGGCACGAGGCTTGGCACCATGCGCTATGAACCGATGAAGACCCCTCAGGGCCGCGAACAGGCGCTCAACGCACTGCGCGAGCATGAAATAGCGGCGCTTCTGGTGATCGGTGGCAACGGCTCCCAATCGGGCGCGGCTGCCCTGCACGCGGCCGGTGCGCCTGTGATCGGCATTGCATCGACTATTGACAACGACTTGTATGGCACGGATATCAGCATTGGCGCGACCACAGCCGTCGATGTTGCGCTCCATGCGATCGATCATCTGCGGGTCACAGCCTCGTCCATGAAGCGCGCATTCCTGGTCGAAGTGATGGGCCGCCACTGCGGCTATCTTGCGCTCATGGCAGGAATCGCAGGAGGTACCGAAGCCATAGCACTCCCGGAGGTGGATATTGAGCCGGCGAACATCGCGCAGGCATTGTGCGCAGCCTATGACCGCGGCAAAAGTCACGCGATCGCGGTGATCTCCGAGGGCGCCAAATATAACGCGGATTCTTTGATGCAATATTTTGTCGAACACCGCGACCGCCTCGGATTCGAATTGCGGGTGACGAAGCTGGGTCATATACAGCGTGGCGGCGCACCGGGGGTGTTTGACCGTATGCTCGGCACAGTGCTGGGAGTGGCAGCCGTGGACGCTGCAGTCGAGCGTCGTTACGGAGTGCTCATTGGTATGCGCGACGGCAAGGCGGCCAGCACACCGCTGGCGGAAGTAGCCGGCAAGATGAAGCCTGCGGACATGCGCTTGCTCGAGCTTGCGCGCGTGTTGGCGATGTGAGGCGGCATAGGCATATTCATCTGGAGGAATTTACGATGTTACTGAAAGAATTTTGCACGACCAACGTGGCCAGTTGCGGGCCTCAGACCACCGCTCTCGAGGCGGCGAGTCTCATGCGTCGTCGGCATGTGGGCGATCTGGTCGTGGTGGATGATCCGCAGGACGAAGGAATCCCGCTCGGGATCGTTACTGACCGCGATATCGTGGTCGAAGTCCTGGGAAACGGCCTAGATCCCGCGAAGACGACGGTGGGCAGCTTGATGCGCACGCCGGTGGTGATCGCTCATGAGTCTGAGGATACAACTCAGGTGATCGAGCGCATGAAGGCGCACGGTGTGCGCAGGCTGCCGGTGGTGGCGCGTGAAGGCGAGGTGGTTGGCATCATCACGCTCGATGATTTGCTCAGGATTTTCGTTGCGGATGCCAACGGACTGCTCGGCATCATGGCTAAGGGGCAAAGCAACGAGCAGCATTTACACCGCTAGACGAATGGAGAAAATGGAAAATGAAATGGCACATTCGGCATTTGTGGATCGCGCTTGCGGTGGCTGGGCTTCTTCTATTAGTCGCGACCATCGCGGTGGGAATCCATGCAGGCGCGGTGCAATAGGGCGGCCGCCGACGGCGTGCTGACACAGCATTGAATACGACTCGCGAGGACAAGACAGTGGCCACAAAAATCGGAATCAACGGCTATGGGCGTATCGGCCGGAATGTTCTTCGCGCGCTTTATGAGGGCGTGCATGCGGACGAAATCAAGATCGTCGCGATCAATGATCTGGGCGACGCCAACACCAACGCCCACTTGACTCGCTTCGACACGGTGCACGGACGCTTCGGTGGTGAGGTGACTGTTGACGGCGATGCAATGATTGTCGACGGAGATCGTGTCCGTGTGCTGGCGCAGCGCGACCCGGCGAAACTGCCATGGCGCGAATTGGGGGCGGAAATTGTGCTTGAATGCACCGGGCTTTTCACCAGCAAGGCCAAGGCGACGGCACACTTCACGGCAGGGGCCAAGAAGGTACTGATCTCGGCGCCGGGCGGCAGCGACGTTGATGCCACGGTTGTTTATGGCGTGAATCATGGCAGGCTCAAGTCAGACCAATCCGTAGTCTCCAATGCCTCCTGCACTACCAATTGTCTGGCGCCGCTCGCAAAGGTCTTGAACGATGCGATCGGTATCACTGCGGGAGTCATGACCACCGTACATTCCTACACCAATGATCAGGTGCTGACGGACGTCTATCACAAGGATTTGCGGCGAGCTCGCTCGGCAACGCATTCCATGATTCCGACAAAGACGGGTGCGGCTACGGCGCTGGGACTCGTCTTACCGGAACTCAAGGGCAAGCTCGACGGCTTCGCCATCCGGGTTCCGACAATCAATGTATCGCTCGTGGACTTGAGTTTCGTTGCCGCTCGCGCCACCAGCGTCGACGAAATCAACACGCTGATGAAGACTGCGGCCGAGCGGGGACCGCTGAAGGATATCCTTGCCTATGCGGATGCGCCGCTGGTCTCGGTCGATTATAACCACGATCCGCACTCCTCGATTTACGATGCCACGATGACGAAGGTGATCGGTGGCACGCTGGTCAAGGTCTGCGGGTGGTACGACAATGAATGGGCATTTGCGAATCGCATGCTCGACACGGCGCTGGCCTGGTCGCGGGCCGCGTGAGATTGGAGGTATCGATGACAATGCTGCACATGTCGGATCTGAACCTGTCCGGCAAACGGGTGTTGATCCGCGAAGATTTGAACGTGCCAATGCAGAACGGACGGATTACCAGCGACATGCGCATCCGCGCAGCGTTGCCGACGCTGCGCGCGGCGCTGCGGCAAGGCGCGCATGTGATCGTCCTCTCTCACCTTGGTCGTCCTGAAGAAGGAAAGTACGATCCGGAATTGTCGCTTTCGCCGGTCGCTGCAAAGCTCTCGGAACTGCTCGGAGTACCGGTAACGCTGTGCAAGAATTGGCTCGGCGGCGTCGAATGCGCGGCGGGTGCCGTCGTGTTGTGCGAGAACGTACGGTTCAACAGCGGCGAAAAGAAAGACAACGAGGTGCTCGCGCGCCAGATCGCGGGCTTGTGCGATGTATTCGTGATGGACGCGTTCGCGACCGCTCACCGTGCCGAGGCCAGCACGCATGGTGTGGCGGAATGGGCGCCGGTGGCATGCGCTGGCCCGCTGCTGGCGACCGAGCTCAAGGCGCTTGAACGCGCGCTTGCGAATCCCGCGCGGCCCGTGGTTGCCGTCGTGGGCGGTGCAAAAGTTTCGACCAAACTGCTGGTACTCGAGGCGTTGCTCGACAAAGTGGACAAGCTCATTCTTGGAGGCGGCATCGCCAACACCTTTCTTTTGGCGGCCGGCTACAAGATCGGCAGCTCGTTGTGCGAGACGGATATGATCTCGACCGCACGCGGTCTGCTCGACCGGGCCCATGCGCGCGGCGCGGATATTGCGCTGCCGGTAGATGTCATCGTGGCGCACGAGCGCACCGCCGGCGCCGCCGCCGAAGGACGCTGGGCGGCGGAGGTGGCTGCCGATGAGATGATTCTCGACATCGGCCCCGCCACCATCCAACGATATTCCAGGATTCTGGCGTCCGCCAAAACCATCATTTGGAATGGGCCGGTCGGCGTATTTGAATTCAATCAATTCGGGGAAGGCACCAAGGCCATTGCCACCATGATTGCCGGCAGCGAGGCCTTCTCGCTGGCCGGGGGCGGCGACACACTGGCGGCAATTGAGAAATATGGCGTAGCCAGCGCTATTTCGTATATCTCGACGGGCGGCGGGGCGTTTCTCGAATTCGTGGAGGGCAAGAAGTTGCCGGCGGTTGCGGTATTGGAAGAGCGCGCTCGCGAGCTGCCGCCGCTCGACCGCACGCCGGCTGCAATTGGCGCTGTTACGAGGTCGGTCTCTGGCTAAGAGCGTCATGCTCGGCGTCTTTGACGGGGCAAATGACTCAGGGTTATTCGCAATTCGTTACGTATTTCGTAGCGTTAACGGATGCGCCCGCTCAATTAGCACTGCTTCACAAGCTCAAATGGGATGGGCAGTCGAGCGCTCATCGAATTCTAAGGTTCGGGTGAGACCATGGCGATGCAAAGACAAAATACGAGTGCAAGGCGCCTAGAGAACTATCGCTGCCACAAGATGTGCGGAGCCTCGAGCGGCGTGTTGATGCCCGGGTACGTGGGCAGTATACGTGCGGTGTAGTCGCCGGCAGCGCGTGTCGCCGGCGCGCTCGCAACGTAGTGCTCTACCAGGGCACCGCCGGAACGGCCGAGACGCATCATTTCCTGTCGGAATGGCGGGCTTGTATCCAACGAATCCGCGTATAGCTCGACTCGTACTGCGTGCGGATCCAGAGCGCCGAGTTCGACCTCGACGGTAATGTAATGTTGATCGCCGCGCGTATCGACCGCGACGCGACCGAAGCGTAGCGTGGCCCAGCCAAGATCGATCGCGCGGCGCCAGGCGCTCATTTCTAGCGCCAGTGCGCCGTTGTTTTGCGATCGCTGATGGTAGGCCGCGGCGGCGGGAAGATAACAGCGCTCGGCATATTCGCGCACGCTGCGGTTTGCGGAGTAAATCGGCGTCAAGCGCGCCATGCTTTCACGCACGCGCGCCACCCAGGTTCGCGGGATGTCGTTCTCGTCGCGGGCGTAGAACTCAGGTATCACCTGGTTTTCCAGAAGCTTGTACAGCTGCGAGGCTTCGATATCGTCCCGCGCCGCATTCGCCATGCTCACGCCCATCGCCCAACGCCCAGCCCACGCTCGGCGCGTAGGCTTCGGCCCACCAGCCATCGAGCTCCGACAAGTTCAGTCCACCGTTGACCAGCACTTTCATGCCGCTGGTGCCGCATGCCTCCCAGGGCCGCTGCGGGGTGTTGATCCAGACATCCACGCCCTCGACCAGCCGTTCGGTCAACAGCATGTCGTAGTCGCTCAGGAATATCGCGCGAGGCCGTACGTCGTAGCGGCGGACGAAACGTACCCAGTCGCGAATCAGTGCCTGGCCCGGAATGTCGGCCGGATGAGCCTTGCCGGCGAGAATGAGCTGGACCGGGCGCTGTGGGTTGGTCAGTAAGCGCGCCAATCGTTCAGGATCGCGCAACAGCAGATTCGGACGCTTATAGGTCGCGAAGCGGCGCGCAAAACCCAACGTGAGCACGTCCGGATTGAACAGATGCTTCGCACCCTCGATTTCCTCGACAGTGCCCCCCGATGCGGCAAGCTGCGATGACAATCGCTCACGGGCGTACTCGACGAGCGATTTGCGGGCGGCGGTTCGGCATTGCCAGATCGCAGAGTCGGCCGCGGCGCGAATGGGTTCGCTCACGGACTCGAGCGCTCCCAGCCAACGATCCTTACCGCAACAGCTGGTCCAGAGCTGGTCCGCCGCCGGACTGTCCCAGCTCGGGGTGTGAACGCCGTTGGTCACGTGGCCAATGGGTATTTCAGCGGCCGGCCAGCGGGCGAACAGCGGTGAAAAGATGCGGCGGCTGACCTCGCCATGCAGTCGGCTGACGCCGTTGATCGCGGCGCTGCCGCGTACAGCCAAATAAGCCATGTTGAAAGGCTCCGAGTCGTCGCTTGCGTTCTCGCGCCCCAGCGCCAGAAGTTCCCGCAAGGAGATATGCAGCACATCGGCGGCATAGTGCGCCAGATACTGCTCCACCAATTCGGGAGCGAAACGATCAAACCCTGCCGGTACTGCCGTATGCGTGGTGAAGATGTTGCCGGCGCGCGTCGCGGTCAACGCCGCTTCGAACGGCACAGCGCTCGTCTCCATGAAGGTGCGCGCCCGGTCCAGAATGGCCAACGCGGCATGCCCCTCATTCAAATGGCACACCTCGGGCCTGAGGCCCAACGCATCGAGGAGCCGCCAACCGCCGATACCGAGCACGATTTCTTGCTGGAAGCGCAGCTCAGGGCCGCCGCCATACAGCTCGCTCGTAATGCCACGGTGCGCCGGATAATTGGCAATGTCATTGCTGTCGAGCAAGTAGAGCTGCAGGCGACCCACCTTTACCTGCCAGACCCGCAGCCAGAGAAGATAGCCTGGCGTGCGAATCTCGAGCCGAAGCCATTCGCCGTCGGGCCTGCGCACCGGCGTGATTGGAAGTTGGCCGGGGTCGTTGTAGGGGAACAGCGCCTGTTGCTCGCCGTCACGGCCGATCAGCTGGCGGAAGTAACCTTGGCTGTAAAGGAGCCCCACGCCGACCACCGGCACGCCCAGGTCGCTCGCTGCCTTGAGCTGATCGCCCGCCACATTGCCCAGACCGCCGGCATAGATCGGCAGCGCTTCGCTTAACATGAATTCCATGCTGAAGTAGGCGACTCGAACCAAACCGGAATCCGAATGCGTTTGCTGGAACCATGTCGGTGCCTGCGCCGCGCCCGGAGCGGCATCCGTGAGTCGGTCGAGGCTCTCGCGAAATTTCGCGTCGGCCAGCATTTGCGTGAGCCGCTGCGGCGATACGGTCCGCAGCACCACCCATGGACTGTGAGTCCGCGCCCACAGATCGGGCGCGAGCTGCCTCCAGAGCTCATCGGCGGCATGATTCCAAGACCAGCGCAAGTCCAATGCCAACCGGCCCAACTGCGCGGCTCCAGAATCGACGCTCGATGATGCGACTTCCGGGCTCACGTTTGGGCACCCGAGACACGCTGCATTACGCCGAACGGGATGGGCATTGCGCCGACCAAGTACCAAGGGGAAAAATGCTGCTTGTTGTGCATGGGAAAGAGCTTGTCAGCCTGCGAGGCAGACATGATTAGTATGAGCGAAAAAAAGCCGCCGAGCGCGAATTCCGAGGTCGTGAACCAGCAGTCTGGCTCTACGGAATGGCGCCCGACGGTACAGTCATCATGACATTATTGAACAGATAGACGATTTTCCACGTTGGCGACTCCTGGAGCCGCCCACGCGGCGAGCGCGGCATCATCGTGTTCCTGCCACGTATGCACATGTCCTTTGAGGGTGACCGTGGAACTGTCGACTTTCACTTCAATATCCTTGGCGTCGAGAATAGCGTGCCGCTTGAATGCGTCCTGGATCTTTTGCTTCACGTCGGTCACCTTGATGTTGGAGGCAACCGTTATGTCGTTGGTGACTCCTTTGACGCCGATCAGGTTTCGCACGGCATTCTCGGCCGATGTTCTTTGAAAGCCCCAATTCACCTTTCCGCTCAACGTAACCCACCCGTCTCTTACAACTGGTTTGATCTGCGTGCCGCCCATTGAGACATGCCATTGCATCGCATTGGCCGCCGCCGCCGCAATGTCGCCGTCGGAGCGCATGCCGGATAGCGGGATTCGGACTTGAAGTTCGTTCGCGATGGCCCGAACGCCGCTGACTCGCTTGGCAATGTCCTCGGCCGCCCATTTTCCTGCAAAATGATCGACCTCGCCGGTCAATGTCAAGACGCCATTGTTAACGATGACGCCGATCTTTTTGTCATCTACGCTGGGATCCCATTGCAACTCTGATTCCACGTCACGCCGAATATCTGCATCGGTTTTCATATGCTTCTCCTATCTGTTGTTCAAAACTTGCGCCTTGGAGCGCACTTTGCGCAAAATCGCCTTGCCCAACATCACTATTCGCAACATGCTGCGGCAAATCTGCCCTTTGTCCAATAGGCAATTCCACTCATTACATCAGAGTGCCTCGGCAAACCACCTTGCGGCAGGAAGGCGCCAATGGTGCAAAGCAATTTCATACCGTTCGTAAACCCCTGGGTATCGTGGGAAGTCCGTATTGTCTGCGATGCTTCAATGCGCAATAGTTTCCAACAGCATTAGCTGTTCACGTTGAGAGCAAAAGAAATGCCGCTGCCAACTCAAATCATTCGGCGAGGTGCGCAACCATGGACCACCCGTGAAGGCCTGGCCATTGAAGATCGGTATGTCGCCGTATGCGACGTCTTTCCCGCGGCGCAGCGGCAACTTGAGGACTGTGGACCGGAGCGCCGCGCGGACCTTACGGGATCCGTGAGCTGATGGCGGCCGAGGCGTCCACGCTGGCTGGTAATATTGCATCGCGCTTGATGGGCGTCGCGCGATCGGCCGTCACGGAATTGCGCGGTGGCGATCTATACGGTCTCAAGCTGTCGCTTGACAGCAGCCTTCAGAACGAGCTCGGACTCGACAGTCTCGCGCGCGTCGAATTGCTGCATCGAGTAGAAGAGACCTTCCAAATTCGACTGCCCGATGACACCTTTGCATCGGCTTTGACGCTGCGGGATCTTCTGTCCGCCGTCGAGCGCGCGGGCGCCCGCCCAACCGCCTTAGCCGATAGGGCCGCCAGGGATAAGTTGCCCGTCATGCCTTCCCTACAGGTACCCGATATGGCGACGACGCTGATCGATGCGCTCCAGTGGCACGTCGAACGGCACCCCACCACCGCCGCAATCACCGTGATCTCAGCAGACGGTAAAGAATCCATCTCCTACGCAGCTCTGTGGGAATCGGCGCTCGCTGTCTGCGGGGCGCTGCAGGGCCGCGGCGTCCTCGCCGGTGATGCAATCGCCCTGATGCTGCCGACGGGGACAGAGTATTTCGCGGCATTCATGGGCGTGCTCATCTGCGGTTGCGTACCCGTACCGATCTACCCGCCGGCGGAGGCAACGCAATTGGAGGAGCACATTCGACGCTACGCAAAACTACTGACGAACGCGCAGGTCGTTGCCATGCTGACCGATGAATCCGTGCATCGCGTTGGCCGGCTGCTCCAGGCGAATGTACCGTGCTTGCGTCGCGTTGAAACCACCGCACTCCTGGTCCGCGAGGGCATCGTCGGGAAGGCGGCACCCCTTTCCGGCCACTCGCTAGCGCTCCTGCAATATACCTCTGGGAGCACCGGCGACCCCAAAGGCGTCATGCTCACGCATGCCCAACTGCTCGCCAACATTCGCGCGATGGGTCGCGCAGCCCGCATCGAAAGCACAGACGTTTTCGTCAGCTGGTTGCCTCTCTATCATGACATGGGCCTCATCGGGGCTTGGCTCGGAACGCTCTACTTTGGCGTCCCGCTGATCGTCATGTCGCCGCTGACGTTCTTGGCACGCCCGGAGCGCTGGCTGTGGGCGATACACCAATACCGGGGGACATTGTCGGCAGGGCCTAACTTTGCGTATGAGCTGTGCGTTAGGAGCATTCGAGATGCCGATATCGCGGGACTGGATTTGAGTTCTTGGCGCGCGGCCTTCAGCGGTTCCGAAGCCGTGCTCCCGGAAACGCTCGATCGCTTCTGCAGCCGCTTCGCGCCCTACGGATTTCGGCGCGAGGCTCTGGCTCCTGTCTACGGGCTCGCCGAGTGCGCAGTGGGCCTGTCCTTTCCGCCGCTTCCGCGCGGCCCCATCATTGACCGAATCGCGCGCGAGCCATTTACCAGCCAGGGAGAAGCGCGGCCGGTGGGCTCAGAGGATACGAGCCCGCTCCTCTTCGTGAGCTGCGGTTTGCCATTGCCGGGCTATGAGATCCGCATAGTCGACGCGAGCCAGCGCGAGCTTGGCGAGCGGCAAGAGGGACGCCTCGAGTTCAAGGGACCTTCAGCGACCGAAGGTTACTTCGACAATCCGGCGGCGACCGCGCGCCTCGTCCATGAAGGCTGGCGTGACAGCGGCGATCGTGCATATGTGGCCAACGGCGAAATCTTCATTACCGGTCGAATCAAGGACATCGTGATACGCGGCGGCCGGCATATTCATCCAGACGAGATCGAGGCGGCCGTTGGAACGCTGGACGGTATACGCATGGGATGCGTCGCTGCTTTCGGGGTGCGCAGCACCACCGCCGCGACCGAGCGCTTGATCATCATGGCCGAGACGAGCGTGCAGGATGCGGCGGCACGGACGGCGCTCAGCGCGAAGGTTACAACCCGCGTCGTCGAAGTCCTCGGCGAGCCGCCGGATGAAGTCGTGCTCGTCCCGCCGAACGCCGTTCTCAAGACGCCCAGCGGCAAGATCCGCCGTGCGGCGTGTCGCGAGGCGTACGAAACGCAAGCCTATCGCAAAGGCCGGAGCGCGTTCTGGCAGCAGTTCCTAAATGTTATCGCCGGCTCGATACGCCCGATGGCCTTCAGACTCTACCTCTCAACCACCGGACTTCTGTACGCAGGCTACTTCTGGACCGTACTGTTCAGCGTCGGCGCATGCACGTGGCTTCTGGTCGCTGCGTTACCACGACGGTCGTGGGCTGCGGCGATTGCACGCGCTGGCGTGCGAACCATTCTCAGACTGATCCATCTGCCGATGAGCGTGCACGGCGCAGAGAACATTCCCAAAACCGGTCCGTGCGTCATTGTGCCGAATCACTCGAGCTACCTGGACGGCCTCGTCGTTTTTGGAACCTTGCGGCGCGTCGCTTGTTTCGTCGCTAAGCGTGAATTATTCGGCCAGTTCATTGCACGCGTGTTCCTGAATCGTGTCGGCGTGCTGTTTGTGGCTCGCGATGAGAGCCTTGAGAGCGTTGCCGGCGCTGACGCCATGACCGCCGCGGTTCGCGCTGGCGAAGCCCTGGTCGTGTTTGCCGAGGGAACGTTTACCCGCGCACCCGGGCTTCTACCCTTTCATCTGGGCGGATTCCTGGCGGCCGCCACCGCAGGTGTGCCCACCGTGCCGATGGCGATTCGCGGCACGCGCTCAGCGCTTCGGGACGGTGAATGGTTTCCCCGGCGCCTGCGGGTCGCTGTGGAAGTCGGCTCCCCGATACTCGCGCCGAGCAAGTTGCAGCCGTTCGCGGCTGCGTTGCGAGTTCGCGATTCAACACGTACATTTATTGCAGCACACTGTGGCGAACCTGACGCGCGAAGTGAACCTCGCGGTTAAACCTCACGTGTACCCGCGGATCGCAATTCGCTATTAGGGATCAACATCGATGCAGTGGCAGCCGATCAGCCTATGGGGATGTGCCCTTGCCCGGTGCTCCAGCGCTGAATAACTGCGCATGTTGCGCCGCAAGGTTCAAGTATCCCCACTGCACACTGGATGGATCACTCGGACACCCGCGCAGGCGCGGCAGAGTTTGCAGAGTTTCAGCGAGCCGCTTCGGGGTCCCGAGATCGCTCCATCCGCAGCTCGGAACACGTAATACTCGCAGCATCGGCTCCGCTCCCTGCAAGACTTGACGCGAGAAATCGATGTCTGGCAAATGGCGATAGAGATCCAGCGCCGCGGCCGACAGACCCGGCGTGAATTGATTCTGAGCGACCACGCGCTGCATTTCGATGACAACCTGCGGAAACCGCTGAACGAACAATTGCAATAGCGCTCGAACGCGGGCGGCCATGATAAAGACATTCCACAGGGCGCCATCGCCGACCAAAATGCGGGCAACCGATCGGTCCGGCTTTTCCACAAATCGATCGATCGTCGACACGGCGCCGTCCAACCGCCCCGGCACAATGTAGCCGAGATCGGGATCGACTTCCTCAGGAAGGATTCCCAGGAGGAGAATTTCATCGCGCCGGGTCGATAGTTCCTGTGCCGCTCTTTGAAGAGAGATAGCCAATACCGGCTCATCTAGAAAATGATGATCCGATGGCAACACGAAGACGCGAGCTTCCGGATCACGCGTCATAATGTACAAGAGCGGCAGTAGAATTCCATTCGCCGTCCCGCAGTTCCTCGGCTGAACAATAATATTGGCTTTGGGTAGCGCCGATAGCCCTGGACCCCACCATCGCCGGTGCTGTTGCGAAACGACCGCCAAGATGCCCTCCGGCGATGCGACGGATTCCGCACGTGTGAGGGCCTCGTGCAGCAAAGAGCGCCCGCCCTGAAGGGAGCAAAACTGTTTGGGTATGGCAACGCCCCAGGCGTTCGTCGTCAGAGAGTGCAACCGCCTGCCTTCACCTCCGGCTAGCACGATGGCCCACGTATTGCCTTTACGGTCCATAATTCCTCACTGGCCGCGCCAATATTATCCGGCGTGAGCCCTTTGCGCAGTAGTGGAATATACGTAGCCATGTCGCATTCGGATCGGCGCAATATTCTGTTGGAACCACGAATGCTTTCGCGGTCAAGATTCGCAGCTGATAAAAACTGCGCATCGGAGGGACCTTATGGACAGCGCCATTCTCGTCGGCAATGTCGGCGGCACGCACGCTCGTTTTGCGCTCGTCGACGTATCCGGACCGGCGGCCTTACGTATCGAACATCGGCTCGATCTAACGCAAGAGTTCCCGAGCTTCAGCGCGGCGCTGCGCACCTATATCGAGCGCTGCGGCCCGTCGAGCGTTCCGGCGTCGGCAGTCATTGCGGTAGCCGGACCCGTGACAGCCGGACGGGTGCGCTTCACGAATCGGCAGTGGGAGATCTCGGAAGACGCGCTGAGGGACTTCGGCTTCAGTGAAGCTCTTTTGATCAACGATTTTGTTGCGCTGGCATTCGCCGTAGAGGTGCTGAGTAAGCCTGATCTTCTCGCGATTGGACCGGATCTTCGGGGATTGCACGGTGCACCGATTTCCATCCTGGGTCCGGGAACGGGATTCGGCGTCTCCTGTCTTGCACGCGATGGTGATCGGGTAGTGCCGATCGCTACCGAAGGCGGACATATCGGCTTTGCGCCCAGCAATGAAACTGAACTCGCCGTGCTCCGATATTTGTGGAAGACGTTTGAGCGTGTGACGGTGGAACGAATTCTATCGGGCCCCGGCCTTGAAAACATTTATCAGGCATTGGCCGATCTAAGCGGAAGAGAAGTCGTGGTCCTGTCCGCGGCGCAGATCACAGCTGAGGCAGCGCGCGGCGAGGCCGGCGCGCGCGAAGCTCTTCGGTTATTCTGCGCAGTCTTCGGTGAGGTTGCCGGCGACATCGCTCTGCTGCATGGTGCTCGGGGCGGAGTCTACATTGCCGGCGGCATCGCGCAAAAGATCCAGCAGTTGTTGGCGCAGAGTGAATTTCGCGCGCGTTTTGAAAGTAAGGGTCGGCTGGCAGCCTATGTGCAGGCGATTCCCACTCAACTGATATTGAACGCCGATGCAGCTTTGCTGGGCGCGGCGCATGCGGGCAGAGTACTGGGCTACTGCTGACGAGCGCTTTTGAGGGATGCGCTCAGATTCTCAGAAGTGGCTCATTGGATGCATTCAACGCGTCTGCGTCCAAGACATTCGCATCGTCGATCGCTTCTGTCCAATCCTCCGGCGGTTCTGCAAAAGCGAGCGGCAGGGTGTTCCATACCTCCTCGTCGATTTCAGCCAGATCGCCATTGACCGCCTGGGTCTCAATTGCGTGCGACTTGTCGTCATACGCAGTGACAAAGAAGGCATCCTTTGTGTCCAACTGCAGATACCACTGACCAACCTGTGGGGCCGTATTCATTGGGAATCCTTATGCTGAAATTAGCGACAAGCCTACGCATAGGGAGCCAAGAATGAATCCGAGGAAATACGTAGTTTCTAGCGCTGCCCGACATCGCATCAGTACGACCGCGTAGAACAACGTGATTTCCCCCAATTGCATGCATCCTGCCAAGAGAGGAAATTCATCATCGAGGCCGGCAAAATGGAGATAACCATGAATTCCGAGCGGACGCCGCATGATTCGATGTCTTGTACACCGTCTCCTTATTACGCAATAGCGACGGCAATTTCTTACCGTGAAGATCTTCATGGGGCGATTGCCGAGGCCGCCTATTTTCATCCGGCACCCCCAACCCTGGGATTGCCAAGATGATGGGCATCAAGGCGGCTACCGATCCAGCCATAGGCGCTCTCGGTGCCGACCAGGATGACTGCCGCCGTCAAGAACGGCAAAGACAAGATGAAGCCGATCTCGGGCCTGACCGACGACGAGGTCAAGGCAGTTGCGGCGTTCTACGATCGCTGAAGTAAGTCCGACGTCAGCGAGGTTAGCAATCGAGCAGAGAGCCGACCGACCCGGCACGGTGCAAATCGCGGGCAGTGTACTTGAAGGCGACAGTCGGTAAGGTGTGGAACTCAAAAGGGAATCGAAACTTGGCGCGAGGTCTTTCAGGGACAAGGCGATCTTGGTTTCTGTTCGTGCGTGGTCGTTTAATCGACACCGGGAGATTCAATGTGCCACTGTTTCAAAAATTCCGCGAAAACTGGGTGCGGCCGGCGCTGTTCTTCGGCAACAATCCCATCAGCCTTGCCGGCGGAGCCATCACCACCGCCTCCGGCGTCACCATGATCGGCTATTGGCTGGAGGAGATGTTCGGCCGGCCCAACGACAACCCTTATCTCGGCATCATCTTCTTCCTGATTCTGCCGGCTCTGTTTGTGCCGGGCTGCTGCTCATCCCGGTGGGCGTCTATGTGCGCCGCAGAAAGCTGCAGAAGGCCGGGCAGATTCCGCCGCAGTATCCCCAAGATCGATCTCAACGACCGCATCTTCCGCCACGGCGTCGACATCGTGCTGGTGGCCACGATCGTCAACCTGCTGGTGGTGTCCGTGGCCAGCTATCGCGGCGCGGCCTACATGGATTCGCCGCAGTTCTGCGGCCAGTCCTGCCACGTGATGCACCCCGAGTACACGGCCTACAAGATCTCCGCGCACTCCCACGTGGCCTGCGTGGAGTGCCACATCGGCTCGGGCGCGGAGGCCTACTTCGCCGCCAAGGTGAACGGCACCAAGCAGCTTCATTGAAGTCGTCCATTCGATCGCTATCCCACGCCGATTCCTTCGCCGGTCGCAGAATCTGCGCCCGGCGCGGGTATATCTGCGAGGGCTGCCACACGCCGGCGCGGTTCGTCGGTGAAAAGCTGCTGGTCAAGTCAGCTTTGCCGACGACGAAAAGAACACCGAGACCCAGACGGTGCTGGTGCTGCACCTCGGCGGCGAGGATTCGCTCTCGCATCTGACCGGTATTCACGGCGTTCACCTGGGCCACATCGAATACATCGCCACCGATCCGACCCGCACCACCATTCCCTGGGTGCAGAAGCGCAACGCCGACGGCTCGGAGACAGTATTTGCCGCTTCCGCCGCGAAGGCGGCGCCGTCCCGAGGGCGAACGCCGCGTGATGGATTGCATCGATTGCCACAACCGCGCGGCGCACACCTTCGTGACCGCGGAAGAAGCGATCAACCGGGCCATGGCCGACGGCGCGGTCAGCCCCGAGCTGCCCTGGGTCCACAAAGAAGGGACTGGAACTGCTGAAGGCCAGCTACGCCACCGAGGACGATGCGCGCGCCAAGATTCCCGCGCAGCTTGCAGCCTTCTATCGCAGCAGCATCCCGAGGTCCTGGCCGCACAAGGCCGCGCTGGTGAAAGCGGCGGGCGAGGAACTGGTGACCCTCTACAGCCAGAATGTGTTTCCCTACATGAAGGTGACCTGGGGAACGCATCCCAACCACATCGGGCACATGAGCTATCCGGGCTGCTTCCGCTGCCACGACGGCGACCACGCGGCCAAGGACGGCACAGCCATCACCCAGGACTGCGCGGCCTGCCACAACCTGCTGGCCGTCGACGAATCCAAGCCCAAGGTCCTCGCCGATCTGGGCATTCAATAGCAGAATTCAGGGGAAGGTGGACCAAGGAGCGGCTGGGATTCCAGCCGCTCTTTGGGCTGTTCATTCACGTGCTTCTCCGCATGTCAGCGTGTTAGGCTGGCTTTTCGCGTCCAAGGAGCCCAATTCCTGTGAATAACAGCAATCCTGTGCATTTCGATCTTGTCGCTGCGGCCCATGCCTCGATGATCGAACACGGCTTTCAGCCTGATTTTCCCGCTGTGGCCGACACGGAACTGGCCGCCATCGAAGCCCAACCCGCAATGCCGGCCGCGCCCGGCGCACAGGACCTCCGCAGCCTGCTCTGGTCCTCGATCGACAACGACACATCGAAGGATCTTGACCAGATTGAATGGGCAGAACAGTTGCCTGATGGCCGTATCCGCGTGCTGATTGGCGTGGCCGACGTGGACGCGCGCGTGCGCTGGGCACGGTCATTGATGGCCATGCCCGGAGCGAGACAACATCTGTATACACTGGCGTGAAGGTTTTTCCCATGCTGCCGGCCGAGCTTTCTGAAGGAATCACCTCGCTGAATGAGAACGAAGAC
>CAWALS010000023.1:0-10531 GCA_963782865.1 uncultured Gammaproteobacteria bacterium
CAAACCCGGCAGCGAGCGTTTCCTCAGCCAGGGCTGAGGCAGCCGCAAAATCGCGGTTCTGCGCCAGACGCAGCACCGTGCGCAGGGTTTCCAGGTCAGATTCAAGATTTCGAGCCATATCACGCCGGGTTTTGTTTGTGCTCAAGGCTACCGGAATCAGCCGGATATGGGAAAATTACGCATTACTCGCAGCCGAGGTGATCTTGAGCGAAGTTTCCGAAGCGATGGGCAAGGCCGCGCAGTTGCGTCGCCAGAATCAGGTCGTGGAGGCGATGGCTGCGTACGGGGCGATTCTTAGTCGTTGGCCGAAGCTCGCCGACGCCTGGTACAACCTCGCGATCCTTCAGCGCAACGCCCTTCGATTCGAAGAAGCGCTCAAGTCTTACGAGCGCGCGCTGGCTTGCGGCATCGCGCGGCCTGAAGAAGTGCTGTTGAATCGCAGCGTCATCTTCAGCGACTTTCTGCGCGATCACGTTGCTGCGGCGGCGGAACTTCAGCAGGCCCTCACGCTCAATCCCGCGTATACGCCGGCATTGCTGAATCTCGCGATCCTATACGAAGACTTGGGCAAACGCGCCGAGGCCAGTTCGTTGTACGCGCGTATTCTCGCCATCGAACCCGCTGCCTTCGAAGCGCTGGCGCGTTTCGCCAATCTACAACCCGCCGACAGCGTCGATGCCGCACTCACCGAGCGGCTACGAGAGGCGCTGAACGCAGCCCCGGCCCCGAGCGATCGCGCCAGCTTGGGCTTTGCGCTGGGCCGGCTGCTCGATGCCAGGGGGCATTACCACGACGCATTCGCCGCCTATACCGCGGCCAATCAGGCGAGCTTGGCCAGCGTCGGACCGCAGGCCGTTGCCTATGACCGCTCGCAACACACGGCATTTGTCGATCGATTGATCGCCGACGGTACACCGCGCGCCCGCGCGCATACGCTGGAGCTGACGCCGCGCCCCATTTTCATTGTCGGGATGTTCCGCTCAGGGTCCACCCTCGCCGAGCAGCTGCTCGCCGCGGTTCCGGGGGTCGCAGCCGGAGGGGAGATCAATTTCCTGCCGCAGTTGATCAACACGGAGCTCATGCCATTTTTTGACTCCATGGCGGCCATGAGCGTCGAACGGCTGGACAGCATCGCGGCTCGGTATCGCGCCGAGCTCCTGCGGGTCGCGGCTGGCGCTGCCTTGGTGACCGACAAGCGCCTCGATAATTTCCTGTTCATCGGTTTCATCAAGCGCCTGTTTCCGGATGCGAAGATCGTGCATACGACACGCGACCCGCTGGACAATTGCCTGTCCATTTTCTTTCTGCACCTCGAACAGCAGATGAGTTATGCCTTGAACATCCTGGATATCGGCCACTTCTTCCGCGAGTATCGGCGTCTGATGACGCATTGGAATGCTGAATTCGCCGGTGATATCTATGAATTCAATTACGATGCGCTGGTGAAGGATCCGGAACCGCAGTTCAAAGGCTTGTGCGAATTCCTGGGAGTTGCCTGGCCGGGACAGGTGCCGAAGGTTGCAGCGCGCAGTTCCGCGATCAGGACCGCGAGCCTCTGGCAGGTGCGCCAACCGCTCTACGGCACCTCGTCGGGCCGTTCGCGCCACTACCTCGATGAACTGCAAGGGTTGCGCCTGGAGCTTGCGGATCTCCTATGAGCGCCGCGCTTCCGACCGTCATGCCCATTCTCGCGACGCCGCTTGGCGTTGCCGCGATTGCGGATGCGCAGCAGCTGAATCCCGCCTTGCACGAATTGTTCGCGCAGCGCGTCGCCGCCGATCGGCGGCCCGCGCCCAATCCGCTGCGTTTTTCCAGCGCCGATGACCTCATGGAATGGCCGGAACCGCCGGCGCGGCGCCTGGCGGAAGCTATCGCGGGCGCGGTTTACTCGCTGGTGAGCAGCGTGAGCGACTTGGGTGAAGCTCAGCTGCGATCCTGTAAATTGGAGGCGCGCGCGTGGTTTACCATCGTGCGCACCAATGGCGCGGTGCCCGCGGCGAACTATCCCTTAAGTGCCTGGTGCGTCATTTATTGCGTGGCAGCGCCGCCGCCGGCCGAGGATCGGCCCGACAGCGGTGTGGTGCGCCTGTACGAAACGCGTTTGGGTTCGACCTTTCAAGACGCGAGCAACGCAACGCTGCGGATTCCCTATTCCCAGTCGCACTACTCGTGGCGGCCGGTGGCCGGGAGCCTGGTGATTTTTCCCGCATCGCTCACGCACGAGGTCGCCTTGCTGCGCGCCGCGGGCGAATTGGTGCTGGTCACGGCGCGCTGCCGCTTCGTTGCGCCCGGCCAGCAAGGCTTTTCTCGATGGTAGCCGGCGCTGTCACGGTACGGCCGCTGTTCGCGACGCCCTTCGGCGAAGCGCGCCTGCCCGATTGCGAGCGCCTCAACCGCGAGCTTAGCGCGCTGTTTCTGCAGCGCGAAACCGACGAGCATCGAAATCCCACGCCCAGCCATGTGCCGCAATCCGAGACATTCGAAAGCCGCTTCAATTTGTTCCGCTGGCCTGAAAGCTGCGTGCAGGAGCTGCGCAGCTTCATGCTGAATGCGGTAGCGCAGATGGTGATCGAGACCACCTCGCTGAAGCCGCAGGATATCGCCAAGCTCAGCTTCCAAAATCACACCTGGTTCCATATCTCGCGCTACGCAGGTTCTTTCGTCGCCCATAATCACCCCTTGGCCTCGTGGTCGGCGGTGTATTGCGTGCGCGCCGGCGAAAGTGTTGCGCAGCATCCGGACAGCGGTGTGCTGCGATTCCTCGATGTCAGGCAGGGCGCCAACGCGTATCTGGATCCTGCGAACGCGACCTTGCAGCGCGCCTATGCCCTGGCTCCGCTGGGATTGAAACTCGAAGCCGGGCAGCTGGTGATCTTTCCCTCCTATGTATTTCACGAAGTCACGCCTTTTTACGGTGGCGACACCCGCATCACGGTCGCCACCAATTGTTGGTTCGCCTGAGGGATTTCTAGATGAACAGTGCGCCGGCCGCCCAGGGCAGCCTCCTTCTGAATGTTGCGCGTCAAGCCATGACCGACCATGGCCTGCTGCCGGATTTCGGCGACGCAGCCTTGCAGCAATTGGCATCGATCACCGCGCCGGCGCGCGATTCGAGTCCCGACATTCGCGATTTGCGCCATCTTTTGTGGGCGTCGATCGACAATGACAGCTCGCGCGATCTCGATCAGCTCAGCGTCGCCGATACCGCCGGCGCGGACGCGATCAGAATCTTGGTGGCGATTGCCGATGTGGATGCCGTGATCAAGCCAGGCTCGCCCATCGACGATCATGCGCGCGCCAATACGACCTCGGTTTATACGCCGGCGGTGATTTTTTCCATGTTGCCGGAGAGGCTTTCCACGGACCTCACCTCATTAGGCGAAAGTCAGCAACGCCTTGCTCTCGTCATCGACATGACCATCAACGCCGCGGGTGCGGTCATGCAGTCGGATTTGTATCGCGGCTGGGTCGTCAACCGCGCCAAGCTGGCCTACAACGCCGTGGGCGCGTGGCTTGCGGGCACCGGTTCGATGCCTGCGGGCGTCGCGGCCGTAGCCGGCATGGATGAGCAGCTGCGTACCCAGGACAAAGCGGCGCAGTCGCTGCGCGCTGTCCGCCGCGCGCGCGGCGCGCTCGACTTGCAGACGATCGAAACGCAGCCGGTATTCAGCGCCGGCGCCTTGAGCGATCTTCTTCCCGGTGAACCTAATCGAGCGAAGCAATTGATCGAAGAGTTCATGGTGGCCGCCAATGGCGTCACCGCGCAATTTCTCAGCGCCTGTGGCTGCAGCGCGCTGCGCCGCGTGCTGCGCGAACCGGAGCGCTGGGATCGCATCGTTGCGCTGGCGGCACGCCTGGGAGAGAAATTGCCGCCCGACCCGAGTGCGCCGGCTCTGAATGCATTTCTCGGCAAGCGCCGCCAAACCGCGCCTGATCTCTACCCTGATTTGTCGCTCTCGGTCGTCAAGCTCTTAGGGTCGGGCGAATACGTTTTGTACAAGCAGGGACAGGCCATCGTGGGGCATTTCGGCCTCGCCGTCGCCGACTACACGCATTCCACGGCGCCCAATCGGCGCTTTCCCGATCTCATCACGCAGCGCCTGCTCAAGGCGGCGCTCACCAAGCGCGCTGCGCCGTACACCGACGCGGAACTTCAGGATCTGGCCGCGCATTGCACCCTGCAGGAGCACAACGCCGCGAAAGTGGAACGCAGCGTGAATAAATCGGCGGCCGCCTCATTGCTGGCTGGCCGCATCGGCGCGAAGTTCGATGCCATGGTCACGGGTGCATCGGATAAGGGCACCTGGGTGCGCATTTCCTCGCCCACCACCGAGGGGAAAGTGGTCAAGGGATTCGAAGGGCTGGATGTCGGGGATCGAGTGCGCGTGGTGCTGCTGAAAACCGACGTCGCGCACGGCTTCATCGACTTTGCGAGAATCCAGACATGAAAAACCACGATGCGGAAAATTCTCTGGCGTACCTTGATGCGGACTTTCTCGAGAGCGACGACGCACGGCCGCTGCGAATCATCGCCGAATATTTGAATCCGCTGCGCCGGCTGCGTCTGCAGCGCGTACATGACACCATAGTGTTCTTCGGTTCCGCGCGCCTGTCGGCGGATGGGCCGCTCGGCCGCTTTTACACCGAGGCGCGCGAACTGGCGCGCTTGATCACGTTGTGGTCATCGACTTTGCCCTCGCATGTCCATCGCTTTGTCATCTGTTCCGGCGGCGGCGGCGGCATCATGGAGGCGGCCAACCGGGGAGCGCGGGATGCCGGGGGCCGCACGATCGGCCTGAACATCGACCTGCCGCATGAACAGGAGCCAAATCCGTACGTCACCCGTGAGCTGCTGTTCAAATTTCGCTATTTCTTCATGCGAAAACTATGGTTTGCTCATCTCGCCCGGGCCATGGTGGTTTTCCCCGGCGGTTTCGGGACCATGGACGAGCTCATGGAGGTGCTGACGCTGGCGCAAACGCGCAAGCTCGCCAGCAAGTTGCCGATCGTCTTGTACGGCTCCAGTTATTGGAACGAAATCATCAACTTCGAAGCCTTGATCCGCCACGAGGTGATCAGTCGCGCGGATCTGCAGTTGTTCGCCTTTGCCGATGATCCCAGCTCGGCGCTCAAGCTGCTCCAGGAGGCGATCGAGATGGGCAGCGAGGAGAGAACGCCAGCGTTTGCGCTGTCTCGCTGCGCTACGAAGCCCTAGGAGGCTCCTGGGCTATTGAGCATCGCCGACCTGGCAATGCGCGACAAATTGCCGCAGGGGTTCCGACAGTACCTTTCTCTCGTGATGAATCATCAAAAAACTTCGCGTCAGGCGCGGCAGGGCGGTTGTCAGCACGCTCAAGCGACCGGCGGCGAGAAGATCGCGCACCACCGAGCGCGACAAGCAGCTTATCCCTAAGCCCGCGGCCACGGAGTTCTTGATCGCTTCGGAGCTGCCGAGCGTCATCGAGGCGGGAATGTTGAGAAGATGCGGCAACAGCGCCTGTTCCACGGTCTCGCGCGTGCCCGATCCGGCTTCCCGCAGCAGCCACTCTGCCGCGGCGAGCTGCTTGACGTTCAGCTTGCGGCGCTTTGCGGCTTTGGCCAGCGGATGAGCGGGGGAGGCGACAATCACCAGTTCGTCTTCGAGCCAGGGAACGACGCTGATGTCCTTCGCATGACAGGGCCCCTCGATGAAACCGACATCGGTTTCGAAATCTCGCACCGCGGTGACTACATCGAGCGTATTGCCGATCTTCAGCTCGAGGCGCGCGGCGGGCACTCGTTGCTTGAAGCGCGCCAACAGGGACGGCAAAATGTAGTTGCCAATCGTGGTGCTGGCAAAAATATGCAGCTCGACCGGCAGCGCTTGGGCATTCGACAGGAAGGCGGTTTCAAGGCTGCGCGCGCCGTCCAGTAGCGCGAGCGCCATCGGCAGCAACGCCCGGCCGTTGGCATTCAGCAGAAGCCGCTTTCCCACCCGGTCGAAAAAACGCGCGCCCAGGGCGCGTTCCAGCTCTTTGAGCGCGGCGCTCGCGGCAGATTGCGAAATAGGAACCGCCAAGGCCGCGGCCGCGGTGCTGCCGTTCAGGGCGATGGCGCGAAATATCTGCAATTGACGCAGGCTCAAACGCATCGTGGGTTCTCAATTGAGTAATAAAATCACTTGATTATAAGCATATAATCCATTTTACGAATAGATCGAATTCGCGCATAGTGCCGCGGCGCGATCCGGCGTGGTCTTAAGGGCCTTTATGCAGTCGGCAACGAATCCCCTGGCGCTGGCGGTGAGGCCGGGAAGCCCGCGAGGACGGCAATTGATGAGTTTGCTGCCGGGCATTTTGCTGACGGGCGCCATCGCGATACTCGCGACCGAGCTCGCCAAGAGCGCCTGGATGCGGGCGAACGGGATCAGCGCACTGACGCTCGCCATCGTGGGCGGCATGATTGCCGGCAACACGATTTATCCGCGCATCTCAGGCGCCAGTGCCCGCGGCGTGGCGTTCTCCAAACAGATCCTGCTGCGCCTGGGTATTATTTTGTTCGGCTTGCGTTTGACCTTCCAGGACATCGGCCAGGTGGGCGTGGTCGGCGTCATGATCGACGCCATCGTGTTGAGCAGTACTTTTGTTCTATCGTACTGGGCCGGCACCCGGCTGTTCGGTTTGAATCTGCGCACGGCAATGCTCATCGGTGCCGGCAGTTCAATTTGCGGTGCCGCTGCGGTGATGGCGACGGAGCCGGTGGTGCGCGGCCGGGCAGAGGAAGTTTGCGTCGCGGTCTCGACCGTGGTCGCCTTTGGCACGCTCGCCATCTTCATCTATCCGGCTCTTTATCATTTGAATGATCGCGCCCACTGGCTTTCGATCACGCCCTTTGCGTACGGCATTTTTACCGGATCCACGGTTCACGAGGTCGCGCAGGTGGTCGCCGCCGGCAAGGCTGTGGCCGACACCGCGGCGAACACAGCCGTGATCACCAAATTGGTGCGCGTCATGATGCTGGCGCCGTTCTTGGTACTCTTGTCGGCGTATTTGTCGCGCAACTCCGAGGAGGGTGCGGCGCCGGCGGAGGCTGACGCACCGACAACCGTTTCTCAGTCCTGGCGCGGCGTCATTCCCTGGTTTGCCCTGGGATTCATTGCGGTGGCGGGATTCAATTCACTGGCGGTGTTGCCGCATTCCTTCGTCAGCGCCGCCATCGATGTGGACACGCTGATCCTGGCAACCGCCATGGCCGCGCTCGGGGTCAGCACTCAGGTCTCCGCGATACGCGCGGCCGGCGTCAAACCGCTCGGGTTGGCGGCGCTGCTGTTCGCTTGGCTGATTTTTGGCGGCTTTGCGATCAATATGGGCGTCGCGGCGTTATTTGGCAGGTCGCTGGGTCACTAGTTTGCCGCTAATGGCCGGCCGACCCCGGCTCGCGCACGAGCGAGCGGGAAGTCTTCAAAGGAAGCGCGCCGCAGGCGATGAACCCTGCGGCGCGTGCCGAATTCAAACTCAAGCCTAGTGTTTCTGTTTATAAATGCGGCGGCTATTTTTGTTCTCGGATTTGTTCAGCCGGTTTTGCTCGCCCTTGGTCAAATGCCCGTTGTGCTTGGCCTCGTCAACGCTTTCGCGCTTTGCGATATTGGCATCGTGTGCCTCGTCGCGCGCGGCCTGCTTGCCGTTCATCGTGCCATTGGCCAGACCCTGATTGATGCGGGCCTGCTGATTGTCGAGCCGTTGATTGACCTCGTTGACGCGAGGATGGTCCGGAACGGTTTGCGCCACGCCTACCGAGGTACCTAATGCCGTGCAGCTTAAGATGGCGAGGATCAGCGCCTTGGATTTGATTATCATGTCTTCTCTCCTTTAAAACTTGCAAAATCGAGTTAACCAAATGCGCCACCTTTTTCGGTGCGCGGCGGCTCATTTGAGCCCCATATGCCTTCAAAAAACGCCGACGCGAGCCATTGGTTGACAGGCAGGATGATGCCGAAAAGGACGATTGCGTCACATACGAGGGCAGGGGCAATAACAGTGCGTACAAATCGCTGATGTCCGCCGATTACGATGTGCTCGTCATCGGCGCGGGCGTTGCGGGACTGCATGCAGGACGTCTGCTAGCCGAGGCGGGGCGGCGCGTCGCCATCGTGGAGGCGCGCAGTCGGATCGGCGGCCGCATTTGGACCCGACGCGTTTCGGCCGATAATTCGCAACAGCCGATACCTGTTGAGTTGGGCGCCGAATTTATTCACGGCTTGCCTGCCGAGACTTGGTCGCTCATCAAGCAGGCCGACTTGAGCACCTTCGAGATTGACGGTTCATCGTTCTGGTTCGACGGCAGCCGCTTGATGGCGGCAGACGAAAGGCAGGGGGCCGCAGAACGCGTGCTGGAAGAAATGACGCAATGGATGCAAAAACAACCCAACGGCTGCGACCTGAGCTTCGCCGAGTACCTTGAGGCCCGGGCGCTGGAACCGCTCGCGGCGCGCGCGGCCGGCAACTATGTCGAGGGCTTCAACGCCGCCGATCAACATTGCATCTCGGTCGCGGCGCTCGCCAAGCAGCAAGCCGCGGAGGCAGCGATTGGCGCGGATCGGCTGTTTCGACTCGAGGCGGGCTATGCAGCCGTGCCGAATTTCCTGGCCGAAAAATTCATCGCCGCGGGCGGCAAGCTGATTCTCGAGGCGCCGGTGAAAAAAATTGCCTGGAAACGGGGTGCGGTGTCGGTGCTGACCATGCACCCCGACGGCGCGCGTCATTATCAATCCAATCGAGCGGTGATCACGGTTCCGCTGGGAGTGCTGCAAGCGCGGACGATCGAGTTTCTGCCGCCGCCGGCAGAAGTGTTGTTTCAGGCCAATCGCCTCAAGATGGGTTCGGTCGTGCACCTGACATTGGCATTCAAGCAAAAATTCTGGGAGCCGCGCTTGAGTTTTCTGCTTGCGCCCGACGAACCCTTGCCAACCTGGTGGACGCCCGCGCCCCGAGATGCGCCGCTGCTTACGGCGTGGGCGGGCGGCTCGAAGGCCGAGTGGCTCCTCGAGCTCATCGGCGCGGACGGCGATGCGAGCACGCTGCGCGATCTGAGTCTTGCGACGCTGGCGAAAATATTCGCCCGGCCCGTGGCCGACATCCGGGAAAATCTATCGAGCTGGCACATGCACGACTGGCAGAGCGACGAATACGCCCGAGGCGCGTACAGCTACGTGCAAGTGGGCGCTTTGGATGCACCCGAGAAAATGCGCATTCCGGCCGCGGAGACTTTGTACTTCGCCGGAGAGCACACTGACGTCGCGGGGCACTGGGGCACGGTGCACGCGGCACTCGCGGCGGGCGCGCACGCAGCGGCGCAAGTCATGGCCGCAGACGGCACGCGCGGAGACTGACTGCAACTTTTTGCCGACCGCCGGTTGCGCAAGCACTAAGCGCTACCAGGTTTTCGCTCTGCGTGCAGCAGCGCAAGATTGGAGTTGTGACCGGCTCGGCCGATTCGATAAAACCGGATGCAAAATATCGAGATCGCGAGCAGCACGACGATCAACGGCACGTAAGTCATCGCGAGATTGCGCAAAATGGCGGCCGGCACAAGCCCCGGCCGCGCACCCTCGGGAAATTTGACCCAGCCGAGGACCATGCCGCCCATGAAGATGCCGAGGCCGGAGACGCACTTCTGTACAAAGAACGCGGCGGCGAAGTACAGGCCTTCGGTGCGCTGATGCGTCCGAATCTCATTTTCCTCCACTGTATCGGCCAACATCGAGGTCACCAATGCGCCCGACACGACGCTCATGGTGCCGAGCACGAGGGTCAGAATCAGCAAAATGGGCATCAATGCGGGCGATGCGTTATCGACGAATAATCCGCACTCGCGCAGGATGATCGGCGCCGGCGCCAGCACCAGCGAAATGACGGAGGCCACGATGGCGCCGCGCTTTTTATCCAGCCGCTGGGTGATGATCGGCGCCAGCGCCAAGGCCGCAGCCGCGGACACCAGCGCCGAGAGCAGCAGCTGTGAGACCTGATCGGCCGAGAGCTGCCAATAGTATGTATAGAAATAAATACTCAGCGCGGCGACGAGCCCGAGCGCCATCGCCGAAAAGAAGCCGCAGGCGATCATCGACAAGAACGGGCGGTTGGCCAGCGCGGCGCGAATTTCGCGAGAATCTCGCGACCAATTGATGGCGCGCTTCGGCGGCGGCGCGCGTAGATAGGGAATGTAGCGATGCGTTCCGGCGGTGGAGATCACAATGGAGATGAACATGAGCGTCGCCGCCGCGATGGAATAACCATGATAGCCGGCGCGATTCAGCAGCCCCACTGCTTGCTGCGCGGTCGGCCGCAGAAACACCGACAATGCGGTTACGCCCATCAGCACCGCGCCCAGGTAACCGAAGAAGAATCGATACGCCACCAGCGATGTGCGCAGGTCATAGTCCTCGGTCAGCTCCGCAAGCAGCGCTGCGCTCGGCACTTCGTAAAGCGCAATGAGGATGTGAACGACGATCGCCGAGATCAGCAAGTACCAGAACAGCGCGCCCGTCCCCAGCCCC
>CAWALS010000024.1:0-74278 GCA_963782865.1 uncultured Gammaproteobacteria bacterium
GCGCGCAACGCTTTGGAGGAGGCGAGCGCGAATACGCGCGCATCGCACCGGGATATCCTGGCGCCGAGGCGCGCCTGCGCTATGGATTGCTGCTCAAGAAGCGCGGCAAGCTGCAGGAGGCGCAGCGAGTGCTGAAGGACCTGTTGGACGGCGCCAAATTGGGTCCGGCCCACTATCGCAGGGCGCAAGCCGAGTGGCTGGAGCGCGCGCGCCGCGAATTAAGCTAGAATCCTGGGCCCGCGCTTTAATTTGCTTAGCGGAGATTTCATCAGCGAAGCAATCGCATCGGCCTCTTAAGCATGTTTCCCTCGTGGCGATCATGCTCGCGGCGTGCGCCGGCCAAAAGGAGCCCGCGCAGAAAATCGATCGGCGATATCCAGGCGACGGTGATCGCGGCGTCGTCGGAGGCTGCGAAGTACATTCCGGATCAGCTGGACGGCGTGCAGGCGCAATTGACCGCCCTCAAGACGTCCTTCGATAAGCAGGATTACGCCGCGGTCGTCAGCGGCGCGCCGGCGGTGCTGAGGCCGCGCAGTGTCTCGCGACCGCGGCGGCCGCAAAGAAGGACGAGGTCTTGAAGGCGCTCAATGACACATGGACGGGACTTGCGGCAACCGTGCCAGGGGACCTGACCGCCATCCAGAACCGCATCGAATTTCTGCGCCAAGAAACCCAACAAAAAGGTGCCGCGGGCATCGATCTGGATGCGCGAAGGCAGCCTTGAGCGATGCGATGTCGCTGTGGTCCAAGGCGCAGGCGGCATTTGCCGCAGGCAACCTGGACGAGGCGGTAAACACGGCGCAAGGACGTGCAAGGCGAAGATCGAAGCCGCAGCGGCCTCCGCTGAAGCTCGATTTTCCGCCCCCGCCGGCCGCCCGCACTTACGGCTCAAAGCGCCAGGGTGCCTTCGCTGACGATGACCGCGGCGCCGCCGATGTGCGCGGCGACCAGCGTGCCCTTGTCGATCTCGAGCCGCACATCTAACCTGTCCCGGCCGCTTCATGTGGCGGCCCTGGCGGCCGATGAAGGCCGCCGAGTTCTTGCCGAACTGGCCGAAATCCCAGAGGTAGGCCGCCAGCATGGCGTGCGCGTTGCCGCTGACCGGATCCTCGGGGATGCCGAGCGCGGGGCAGAACATGCGCGATCGGTCGACGAACTCGTCGGCCGATTCTCGATTCACGGCAAACACGAAGAAACCGTCCGTGCCCAGCTCGTCCCGAGCGCAGAAGCGTGTCGGCGTTCGGCGCCAGGGCGTCCAGATGCGCGCGGATCGGCGATCGGCACCAGCAGCCGGGTGCTGCCCTTGCGGGCGATTCGCGCCGGCATGATTTCGTGCAGATGGGTCGCGGGCAGCTTCAGCGCCTCGGCGACCCGCAGCGTGGTCTTGAATGGCAGCGGGGAGTCGAGTTCCGGCACGGTCTGGCGAAATTCCATGAGGGTTCGTGTGCCGAGCGTCGGCTTGCTCGACCCGCGCGGTGACCTCGATGATGCCGGTTCCGGACTGTTGGCGGCATGACGCCGGCGCTGCGCCTCCCCAGGGCGAGCAGCACCGCATGCGCGGCGACGGTGGCGTGTCCCACGAACGGCGCTTCCTTGCGTGCGTTGAAGAAACGCAGCCGCACGTCATGGTCCGGTGCGTCGCGGCGAACATGAACGCTACTTCTGCGTGCGGGAACTCGCGCGCGACGGCGAGCAGGGTGGCATCGCTCTGACCGTCCGCATCCAGCACGACCGTTGCCGGATTGCCGCTGAAACGAGTCGTGCGTAAATGCGTCTACCTGGAAAATGCGCAAGGCGATGCTCTCCGCTAGCCGATCGGCGTGAGTTTTGCACGCATCGGCGCCGCAGGCTACACTTACATCAACCCTGGGGTGGTCTTTTGAAAGGCCTGAGATGCGGGAAATCGGCTCCTCGATGGACCTGCGAACCCGTTGAACCTGACCCGGTTAATACCGGCGTAGGGAGCAGGTGAATCATATGCGAGCGCCGTCGAAATCAGCATGTATCCGTTGACCGGCGAGTATCGGCCCGCCGATTCAAGCCTTCATCGATCGCCTGAATACCCATCCCGGCCTGATCGTGCGGACCAATGCGCTTGGCCACCCAGATCTGGGGCCCGCTCGATCGCGTCATGGCGATGTTGACCGAGGAGATGACGCGCTCCGCCGGCCGGTGCGCCGCAATTGGTGTTCGTCATGAAGGTGCTGCCGGGCCTGGCACCCACCGTGATCGAGTGACACTTGTCGGTCCAGCTCGCGGGTGCGTGGCGCACGACGAGCTGGGTCGAGATCCTCGCGGCCGTGCTCGCGGTGGCCTATCTGCTGCTCGCCATTCGGCAGTCGATCGGCTGCTGGCTCGCGGCGTTCGTCAGCTCCTGTCTGTACGTCTGGGTGCTATTCGGCGCCCGGCTGTACATGGAGTCCGTGCTGAATGCGTTCTATGCCGCCATGGCCGTGTACGGATTCTGGCAGTGGCGGGTGCGCAAGGACGGCGACGGCCTTCGCGTGAGCCGCTGGCCCCTGGCGCGGCACGCGCTCGGGCGTTGTCGGCATGGTCGCACTGTCGGCCGTGAGCTACTATTTCCTGCGCCGCTATCACGCCGGCCGCAATGGCCGTTCGTGGATTCGATGGTCGACGTGGGCCAGTGTCTTTGCGACCTTTCTGGTCGCGCGCAAGGTGTACGAGAACTGGCATTGGTGGCTGCTGATCGATTCGGTCAGCGTGTACCTGTACTTCACGCGGCGGCTGTATCTCACCATGCTGCTGTTCGCGCTGTACCTGGTGCTGATCGTGATCGGCATGCGCGAGTGGCGCCGCAGTCTGCCCTGCCGGCCCATGCAGTCCGGACTGAACTCGAGCGCCTCGGCTGGTGCCGCTGCGTTCCCGGGCGCGGGACGCCGTGACCGTCGACCGCTTGGGCGCGGGCTTGATCAACGAGACTTACCGGGTGCGGCGCGACGGCGCGCTTATCACCTTGACGCGTCGCGGCGGCGAACCGCGCCGACGCTCGGCGTCGATCGCGACTGGGAAGTGCGGGTGCTGCGAACGCGCGGCGAGCTGTCGGACTGGCGCCGCGCCGTGGTGTGCTGCGACCCGTGCGGGCGGGTTTTACTGCCGCGTGGGCGCGAGGGGCGCTCTGGAGCGTCGAGCGAGGTGCGCGCCCGGCAATTCGGACAGGATCGCCGAGCTGCTGCGCCGCAGTCCACGCCCTGCCGGTGCCGACGCCGCGCGCGGATGGTAACCCGCTGGAGTGGATCGACGTACTACCGGCGCTGTCGCGCCGGCTACGCATTCTCGAGCCGATCCGCACTGCGCGAGGCCGCCCTGGCCGCGCACGGACTCTGCTCGAGCGCTGCCGCGCCGCGGGCGCGTCGTGTGCCACAGCGACCTGCACGCGCATGAACCTCGATCCGACGCGGCGCGACTCGCTGATCCTGCTCGACTGGGAGTATGCGCACGTCGACCGATCCTGTGGGATCTGGCGGGCTGGAGCGCCAACAACGATTTCGATGCGCCGAATGCGGCGCGAGCCTCCTGGCGCTGTACCTCCGGCGGGCGCCGACTCGCGGCGAGTGGCACGCGCTCGAGCGCTGCCTGGCTGTACGACTATGTCTGCTTGCTGTGGAGCGAACTTTACTCAAGTCTCGAGCCCGACGGGGCGCGGCCGGCGATGACGTCGGCCGGGCGGGCTGCAGCGGCTGGCTCGAACCGGTGGTCGCGCTGCGCAAGTTCCGGCACACTAAGCCAGCTTGAGTTCCCAGGCAACCCGGAGATTTTGATGGCGCGGATGATCGTGGTGGATCGCGACGGCAAGGAGCACGAGATCGAGGCAAAGCCCGGCTTGAAGGTGATGGAGATCCTGCGCGAGCTCGACTACGGTGTCGCGGCGATCTGCGGAGGCCTTTGCTCCTGCGCCACCTGCCACATGTACGTCGATGAGAGTGGCTCGCCGGCTGCCCAAACCGCAGAGCGACGAGCTCGAGCTGCTCAAGGAACTTGCCGGACTATCGGGAAGGCACTTCGCGCCTGTCCTGCCAGGTCGATTTCACCGAAGCGCTGTCCGGCTCAAAGTGGCGATCGCGCCCGACACCTGATGAGCCCGGCAGCCCGCCCTCACTTCTTCTCGGCTTGCCGGCGCACGGCCTCCTGCGCCGCCGCGATCGCGGCGGGATCGCCGAGAAAGCGCCGGCTGATCGGCTGCAAATGCTCGTCGAGCTCGTACAGGATCGGGATGCCCGTCGGGATATTGAATTCCACGATGTCGGCTCTCGGACATCATGTCGAGCATCTTGACCAGCGCGCGCAGCGAATTGCCGTGCGCGACGATGAGCACGTTTTTGTTGGCCCGCAGCTCCGGAACGATGCGGGACTCCCAATAAGGGCAGCACGCGCGACAGTGTGTCCTTCAGCGACTCGGCTGCCGGCAGCCAGGTGGGATCGACGTCGCGCGTAGCGCGGGTCGAAGCGCGGATGCCGCGGATCGTCCCAGCTTGAGGGGCGGCGGCGGAATATCGTAGCTGCGGCGCCAGATCTTCACCTGCGCTTCGCCGTGCTGCTCGACGGTCTGCGCCTTGTTGAGCCCCTGCAGCGCCCCGTAGTGGCGCTCGTTCAGGCGCCAGCTGCCCTCGACCGGGACCCACATGCGATCGGTGGTATCGAGGATGATCCACAGCGTACGGATCGCGCGCTTTAAAACCGAGGTGAACGCGATATTCGGCTCGAGTTTTTCGGCTTGCAGCTCGCGCCCCGCTTGAACCGCCTCCGCGCGGCCCAGGTCGCTCAAGTCGACATCATGCCAGCCCGTGAAGAGATTCTCGACATTCCAGGTACTCTGGCCGTGGCGCACCAAGATCAATTTACCAGGCACTTATCTACCCCTGACGACGCATGGCGGCGGCAAACACGCCGTCAAAAACCGTTGCCAGCGCGGCGCCCTCGTGCATCTTCACTTGCAGTCGGATCCGCCCGCGATCGGCGCGCACCAGCATCTTTTGAAATTTATCGATCTCGGCATCGGCAGGAATCTGCAGGCAGGCGCGCAACTCGCCATGTACCGGTTTCAGGAACCGCATGTTCGATTCTTGGATCACCGCTTCGGCGTCGAGCTTGCGCGTGGCAAGATAGCGCGTCAGCCACGCCCAGCCGGTCAAAACCGCCAGCGAATACAGGCTCCCGCCAAATGCCGTGCCCTTGTGATTCGCGTTGGGCGCGAGCGGGGCGCGCAGCACCAGCGTCGCGTCATTCGCCGCTTCAACGATGATCCCCATGGGCTTTGCCAGGATGATTTCTCGATCGATCCGCTCCTGCAAATATTCCGCGCCGAATACATTGGTCTTAGGCATATCAGTGCGCAAGCTCCATATTCGTGCGCCAGCCGCCTGACCGCCTGCAGCGCCACCGAGATCGTCGCAAAGTCCGGCGGCGAGCCGGTGCGCAGGTCCGCGACCAGCCGCTTCAGCGCATCGACGGGCGCGGAATGCCGCGAGAGCCATTGGTCGACCCGCGCGGCCGGCTCCCGGCCTTTGGATTTCAGCACCGCACAGCGTGATCCTGCCCTGCAACGCATACAAGTTCTCACGCAGCGTGCCGCGCGCGACCCCCTGCCAGTGCCCGTCGGCGGGCAGGATTCGATTTGCTCTTTGATCCAGGTCAGCCCGATGCGCTCGCCCAGATCGAAATAGGCCCGGGCCGCGTAGCTCTATCCGTACCCGCGCGGCTCCCGCGACTTCGGCCAAGTCCAACGCGCTGTGCAGCTCCTCGAGCGACGCGATGCGCGCCGCCAGGTGTTCCGGCACGCGCTGTTCGACCAATTGCGAGCGCAGCGCGCTCATGCGCGCCTGTTGCGTGACGCCGAGAACGTCTCCCAATTCATGGAACAGCTCGCTCACCTTGCCGGCATAGCGCGAGACTGCGCGTTTGATATCCAGATCGTTGCGCCGGTTCTCCAGCAGCCAGTAGCTCATGTGCCGCAGCAGGCGCGTCGTTTGAATCATCGCCGTGTACTGAACGGACGCTGCGATCTTATTGTCCGAGGACTCGATCTGGGCCCAGATGTGGCGCACCGCAAATACCTCGCGCGCAATGCTATAGGCGCGCGCGATGGCCGCCGGATCCGCCCCGGTATCGTCCTGCGCGCGGACCGGAAAGACCGGCCCCATGCGATTGATCAGGCTGTTGGTGATTGCGGTCGCGATGATCTCGCGGCGCAGACGATGCCGCCGGATGCGCTGCGCAAAGCGCTTCTGAACGGGTGCCGGAAAATAGCGATTGAGCTCGGCGGACAAATACGGGTCCTCGGGTACATCCGAATGAATCAGCGCCCCATAGAGCCAGATTTTTCCATAACTCAAAATGATGGCGAGTTCCGGACGCGTCAGTCCCTCGCCCGCCTGGCGCCGCTCGGCGATGTCCTCATCGCTCGGCAAGAATTCCAGGCTGCGGTTCAAATCGCCGGAGCGCTCGAGGGCGCGGATGACGTAGGCATTCTCGGCCAGAAGCAGCCGGGTCTGAAATTCACCCAGGCTGATCGCTTGGCCTTGCAGATAGTTGTTGCGCAGCACCAGGCCCGCCACCTCGTCCGTCATCTGCACCAGCAATCGATTGCGCGCCGCCTGGGTGATTTCGTGGGAGCGCACCGCGCCATTGAGGAGAATCTTCAAATTGACTTCGACGTCGGAAGTATTCACGCCCGCGGAATTATCGATGAAATCGGTATTGAGACGGCCGCCGCGCCGCGCGTACTCGATGCGCCCGAGCTGCGACACGCCCAGGTTGCCGCCCTCGCCGATCACCTTGCAATTCAATTCCCGCGCATCGATGCGCAAGGCATCGTTGCTGCGGTCGCCGACATCGCTGTGGCTTTCGCTGCTCGCTTTGACATAGGTGCCGATGCCGCCGTTCCAGAGCAGATCGACATGCGCTTTCAAAATGGCTTTGATCACTTCGTTCGGCGTCACCTGCGCCGGAAGTTCCAGAAGCGTTTGCGCCTCGCGCGACAGCGAGAGGGACTTGGCGGATCTTGAATACACGCCGCCGCCCTTGGAAATTGCCTTGCGCGAATAGTCCTCCCAGGAGGAGCGCGGCATTTTGAACATGCGCTCGCGCTCAGCGAAGGAACTCGCCGCATCGGGCGCAGGATCAATGAAGATGTGCTGGTGATTGAACGCGGCGATCAAACGGATGTGCGGCGATTGCAGCATACCGTTGCCGAAGACGTCGCCGGCCATATCGCCGATGCCGCACACCGAGAAGTTCTGTGCCTGGATGTCCATGCCGAGCTCGCGGAAGTGGCGCTTGACGCATTCCCAGGCGCCGCGCGCGGTGATCGCCATTTTTTTGTGGTCGTAGCCGGCCGAACCGCCGGAAGCAAATGCATCGCCGAGCCAAAAAGAGTATTCCTGCGAAATGGCGTTGGCGATATCGGAGAACGTGGCGGTGCCCTTGTCGGCCGCAACCACCAGATAGGCGTCGTCCTTGTCGTGCCGCACGACCATTCGCGGAGCGACGATCTTTTCAGCGACGATGTTGTCGGTGATGTCGAGCAGCCCGCGAATCAGCGTTTGATAGCAGGCAATCACCTCCGTCTGTTGCGCCTCGCGCTCGGCCGGTAGGCGTTTCACGACGAAGCCGCCCTTGGCGCCGACCGGCACGATGACCGTGTTCTTGACCTGCTGCGCCTTCATCAATCCCAATATTTCGGTGCGGAAATCCTCGCGCCGATCCGACCAGCGAATGCCGCCGCGAGCCACGTAGCCCATGCGCAAGTGCACGCCCTCCATGCGCGGCGAGAATACAAATACTTCGAACAGCGGCTTGGGCAGCGGCAATTCACGCAGCTGCCGGCTCTCGATCTTGAAGGACAAATATTCCTTGAGCTGCCCCGACGCATACGGCTGATAGGCGTTGGTTCTTACCGTGGCGGAGAGCGCATTCCACAGGGCCCGCAGGATTCGATCCTCGTCCGAACGCGTGACTTCCTCGAGCGCCGACAGAATGTCGCGGCCAAGCCGCGCGAGGCTGCGGGCGCGGACTGCCGGCGACAGCTGCGGATCGAACCGCGCCGTGAAGAGTTCGGCGAGCAGCCGGGAAATCGACGCATTGTTACCCAGCACCTGAGCAATGTAGCCCTGGCTGAACGGCAGGCCGGTTTGCAGCAAATAGCGGCAATAGGCCCGCAGCACCGTGACCATGCGCCAGGGAATACCGGCGGAAAGCGTCAGCTGATTGAAGCTGTCGTTGTCCATGCGGCCGGTCCAAACGGCAGTGAATGCGCTCTTGATTTCGCGGTCCAACGCATCAAACGCGACCGCGGGAGGGCTCTGCATGACGAGCTCCAAATCCTGAATCCAGCCGCGGCGGCCGGCGGCGAATTCCAGCACATAAGGCCGCTCCGCGATGACCTTCAGGCCCATGTTTTCGAGCATCGGCAACAAATCCGAAATCGGAATCGCATCCTGGCCGCGGAAGATCTTCAGGAAAAATTTATCCTTGCGCTTCGGATCCGGCCGGTAGATATCCAGGTGCAGGCGCTTGGGTTCCTTGTCCATCGCTTCGAGAAAGGACACGTCCAGGGCCGCGGCCTCGCCGGAAAAGTCGTCGGTGTACGCCGCGGGGTATGCTTGGGCATACTTCTCGAACAGCTGCAGGGCATAAGCTTCATCGAAGCGCGCCAGCAACGCAGCCTTGAAGGAATCCTGCCATGAGCGCACCGCCGCGGCGACGCGGCGCTCCAATGCGTCCGCATCGACGTGCGCACTCTCGGTCGGCGCGGTGCGAGCGACGATGTGCAGACGGGCCAGATTCGATTCCGCGATTTGCACCTGAGACTCCATGCTGAACGCGGAAAACGCCTCGCGTATCACCCGTTCGATTCGCTGGCGAACTTGGGTGTTGTATTTCTCGCGCGGCACGAATACCAAGCACGAATAGAAGCGGTGAAATAGATCGCGGCGCAACAACACGCGCACGCGCGGCCGTTCCTGCAAGCCGAATATTCCGGTCACGATTCTGTTGAGTTCGGGAACGCTCGCCTGAAATAATTCATCGCGGGGAAAGGATTCCAGAACGTGCTGCAGCGCCTTGCCATCATGGCTGTCGGGAGCCAAGGCAAAATGTTCAGCCACCTGCGCAATTTTCTGGCGCAGCAAGGGGATCTCGCGCGGATTGGCGTTGTATGCGGCTGAGGTCCACAGGCCCAAGAAGCGCCGCTCGCCGATCAAACGTCCGCGGGCGTCGAATTGCTTGATGCCGACATAGTCCAGATAGCCGGCCCGATGCACGGTGGACAAAGAATTGGCCTTCGTGACCAAGCTTAAGTTGCGCGAACGGCTTTGTCTGCGGATATCGCTGTGCAGCACGCGAGTCGTGCTCTCCGGTTTTCTGTGTCCCGGCCGCAATATGCCAAGCCCGCTGGAGTTGACCGCTTCCAGCCTCTCGCGGCCTTTGCCGCCTTTCAGCCGGTATTCGCGAAAGCCGAGGAACGTGAAGTGGCGATTTTCCATCCACTCGAGCAGCGCGCATGTCTCGCTGAGTTCAGCCGCATCGACGCGCGCGCTCATCGAAGCTCAAATCCTGCGCCGCAGTCCGGGCGGCGGCCCGCATGCGGCTCCAATCCGCGCACGCCACGCGCACGTCGCGCATGCTGCGCTCGATCTGCGCCGCCAAGGATTTCAGCGCCGCGGGATCGACGATTCGATCGACCTCGACATGCTGAAAGGACTCCAGCCGCTGCTTCGTGCCCTGCGACGCCTCAGTCCGTTCTTGCAGCGCCTGCAAATTTCCGGCGCGATCGCGCGCGACCGCGAAAACCGGATGCGCCAGGAAATGCAGCGTGAGCGCACGTTCCGTCAACGCAAGGCTGATGGAATCCACCAGGAACGGCATGTCGTCATTCACCACATCGATGATGGTGTGCGCCGAGACGAATCCATGCTCGCGCAATGTCGGGTTGAATACCCGCACCAGCGCGGCGCGGCCGCGCTGCTTCGCGAACATCAGGTGTGCGAGGGCTGCGCCGGCCAGATCCTTGGGATCGCGATCGGCGAGATCCTTGGAGTCCACATTGGCATAGTAGGTCTGCAGAAATCGCCGCCAGTCCAAGCCGTGCATCGATTTCGGCGGACGCACCGGGCTGCGCAGAATCGCGGAAATGATCGCTGCGATGTTGTTCGGAGGAAACTTGATACATATCCTGATCCTTAGCAGCCGCTCAACGCCTGTCAGGCGCGAATTATGCCAGTCCGCGATGATTTCAGGGACGGTGTTGGCCCGCGAGATACCGCTGCGTCTGCATTTCGATGAGCCGGCTGGCCGCGCGTAGAAATTCCAATTGCAAGCGCTCGCCGTGATACAGCGAGCCTGGAGGAGCGGCGGCCGACACTACGACGTTCACATTGCGATCGTAGAACTCGTCGATCAGCATGATGAAGCGGCGCGCAGCGTTGTCGTTGCCGCGTGCGAATTCGGGAACATTCGAAATGAAGACGGTGTGATAGAGGCGCGCGAGCTCGATGTAGTCATTTTGACTCCGCGGCCCTTCGCAGATGTCCTTGAATTCGAACCACACCATGCCGGGGCCGGTGGCCTGGGCTTTGATGTGCCGATTCTCCACCGACAAGGTCGTCGGCCCGCCGACGGGGCCGCCGGCAAGCGCCGCGAAGCGCTGCTTGAGCTGCGCTGCGGTGTCAGGCAACTTCGAGTCCAGGTAGGTCGGCGCCTGCTCCAGCTGCCGCAAGCGGTAATCGACGTCCCCGGCCAAATGCAGGACATCGACATGGCTCTGAATCAGATCGATGGCGGGCAAGAATCGCTGCCGTTGCAGGCCCTCCTTGTACAAGTCCTGCGGTGCGATGTTCGAAGTGGCGACCAGCGTAACGCCGCGGCGGAACAAGCCGTCGAAAAGTCCCGCCAGGATCATTGCATCGGCAATATCCGCGACAAAGAATTCATCCAGGCACAGCACGCGCTCGCGCGCCGCCAAACGCTCGGCAACCGTGCCGAGCGGGTCGGCGCGGCTTTTGATCTTGCGCAGTTCCGCATGGATTTGACGCATGAAGCGGTAGAAGTGCGTGCGCTCGCCGAGCTGCGGCGGCAGCGAATCATAGAACCAGTCCATCAGCATGGTCTTGCCCCGGCCGACGCCGCCCCATAGATACAGTCCCCGTAGCGGCGTCTCGAGCGGTTGTACCGACAGACGCCGCAGCTGCGTGCGCAGCTTGTGGCTGATGGATTGCGGATTGTTCCAAGAGGCGCGCCCGCAATTCATCGAGGCGCGCGGCGGCATCTTGCTGACACGGATCGACCTGAAGCCTTTGGGCCGCGCTCTCCTCGCGTAGGCGCGATGCAATCGACTGACGTTTTGTAGGCAATCGATGCTTTTTTTAGAGGCTCTGATAATTCGGGCCGGAGCCGCCTTCCGGCGTAACCCAGGTAATTTGCCCCGCGTAGGGTTCTTTGATGTCGCAGGCCTTGCAGTGAACGCAATTCGACGCGTTGATTTGCAGTTTTTGGCCGCCCTTACCGTCCGCGATCATTTCGTACACATTGGCGGGACAAAAATTGGTACAGGGATTGCCGAAATCGGTGACGCAGCGAGTTGCGCACAAGCTGGTGTCGGCCACGTGCAGGTGCACGGGTTGGTTTTCGTCATGCGTGGTCGCGGCGAAGAATACGAATGCGACCCGATCGCGCGGCGGCAATTCCCGTTCGCCCCACCCCCGGTCCGGGGAAGCGTATTCATCGAGGCGCTTGAGCGCCGTGTCGTCAGCATGATTGGCCAACGTCCAGGGCAATTTTCCCATGGTGACGGTTTCCAATCCAAAGTTCGCGGTGCCCAGCCAAAGGCCGCGCCGGAAACCGGGCCGAATATTGCGCACCTTGTGCAGTTCGCGGCCCCCCGGCGATGCGCGCCAGCGTTGATCGAATCCTTTACTTACGCCGTGTTCCACATAGTGGGCCGCCGCGGTCATGCCGGAGCGGATCGCCTGGTGAATGCCCTTGATCTTCGGCATGTTGAGCGTGCCGCCGGCATCTCCAACGAGCATGGCGCCGGGCATCTCGAGCGTCGGCATCGATTGATAGCCGCCTTCGATCACGGTGCGCGCGCCCGCGGCAATGATTTCCCCGCCCGCTAGCAGCCGCTTGATCTCCGGATGATTCTTCCACTGCTGGAATGCTTCAAAGGGCTTGAAGCGCGGGTCGGCATAATCCAAACCGACCACGAAGCCGACATAAACCCGATCTTTGTTCAGGTGATACAGAAAGCTGCCGCCGTAAATACTGCTGTCGAGCGGCCAGCCCGCGGTGTGTTGAATGAGGCCCGGCTCCACACGCCCGGGCGGCAATTGCCACATTTCCTTGATTCCCAAACCATAGGTCTGCGGCGACTTGCCCGCGTCCAGCCGGTATCGAGCGATCAACTGCTTGGAGATGTTGCCGCGGCAGCCCTCGCAGAACAGGGTGATCTTGGCGTGGATTTCCGGTCCCAGCGCAAAATTCGAGCCACGCGCGCCGCTCTTTTCGATCCCCATGTCGCCGATGCGCACACCCGAAACTGCGCCGTTTGCATCGAACAGGGCCTCGGCCCCCGCGAATCCGGGGAACACGTCAACACCGAGCTTCTCCGCCTCGGCACCGAGAATGGGCACCAATTGACCCAGGGAGATGATCAAATTGCCGTGATTGTTCATCTGCGGCGGTGTAATCGGCGAGCGATAACGCCTATGGCGCGTCATGAAAAGGAATTCATCGCGAGTCGCCGGAACGCAGATATCGGGCGGATTTTCGCGCCACCGCGGCAGTAGCTCGTCCAGGGGCCCAGGTTCCATGACCGCGCCGGACAGGGAGTGCGCCCCCAAACTCGCGGCTTTTTCCAGTACACAGACCGTAAGATCAGGCTTGAGCTGTTTGAGCCGAATCGCGCAAGTCAAACCCGCCGGGCCGGCCCCCACGATGGCGACCTCATATTCCATGACATCACGGCTTTCGCTCATCAACTGACACCTAAACCCGATAACGTAATGTAAAGCCCGCCTGAAAATCGGCGGCTCAGTAGATCACAAACTCCAAAGAACCGGGGAGCCGTCCACCAGGTGGACAGACCATGAGGGTATTTCCTGTCGGCTGTCGCCTTAGTTAGCGGGGACTACCATGTTGACAGGCCACGGACGCCGTCTTCCAGGATGGCCAAGGGATTTGGGCATGGCACGGGCAAGGACGCCCACCCCTTTTTGACGGCGGGCCGGCCAGCGACTTTGACGGCGGGCCAGCCACCGACGAGTTAGTCTTGCCGCCAGCTCGCTTTGCGCTTGGCGAAGAATGCCGCAAATCCTTCTTGCGCCTCCGCCTGCACTCTCAAGCGGGCGAGTCGGGTTGCCATATCCATTGCGGCAACGCCGCGCTCACCTGGAGCCACCCGGGCGTCGCGGATGAGCGCCTTCGCCGCCGCCTGCGCCCCCGGGGCACCCTTTAGAATTGCCTCCGCGATGCCGCCACAGGTCGCGTCGAGTTCATCGGCCGCAACGGTCTCGTGCGCCAAACCTATGTCCTTCAAGGTCGCCGCGCTCATGGTTTCCGCAGTCAGAAAGTAGCGCAACGCCGCGCCTTCACCGATCTTGCCCAGTACGAACGGGGAAACGACGGCCGGGATGATTCCCAGGCGCACTTCGGTAAAGGCGAATTTCGCAGTGTCGATCGCGACGACAATGTCGCAAGCGGCGATCAAACCGAGCGCGCCGCCGTAGCCGTCTCCATTGACTCTCGCCAGCGTGGGCTTCGGAAATGAGTCCAGAGCGCTCAAGACCGTTGCCAAAGTCCTCGCATGCGCCAGGTTCTCGGCTTCGGAGGCCTGCGCTTGCGCCTGCATCTCGGTGAGGTCCGCGCCGGCGCAAAATACATTGCCGGCGCCCGTCAGCTGCACCAGCCGCACTTTGGCATCTGCGGCGCATTGCGCGAGCGCTTCGCCCAACGCGCCGATGGTCGCACGATCGAGCGCGTTGCGTTTGTCCGGACGATTGAGCACAAGGTGCGCGACGCCGCCGGAAACCGCGATCGTGACCGGCGAGCCGTTCGGCAAGCCGCTCGGCGAGCCGCCAATCACATGAGCTCAACGGCGATCGCCGTCGCTTCACCGCCGCCGATGCACAGGCTGGCGATGCCGCGCTTCTTGCCGCGAGCTTTCAATGCATAGAGCAAGGTGGTCAGGATGCGCGCTCCGGTCGCGCCGATGGGGTGCCCGAGGGCGCACGCGCCGCCATTGACGTTCACCGCGGCGTGATCCAGAGATAGATCTTTCATCGCCGCCATCGGCACGGCGGCAAAGGCTTCGTTGATTTCGTACAGGTCGACGTCCTTGGCCTGCCAATTCAATTGCGCGAGCAATTTTTGAATCGCGCCGACGGGCGCCAAGGTGAACCATTCCGGCTCGCGCGCAAAACTGGCATACCCCAGAATCCGCGCCAGGGGCTTTAAGTTCCTGGCTGCGGCAAATGATTCCCGCGCCAACACCACGGCCGCGGCGCCGTCGGAGATCGACGAGGAACTCGCCGCCGTCACCGTGCCGTCTTTTTTAAAGGCGGGCTTGAGGGTGGGAATCTTGGCGACATCCAGCGTGAAGGGTGTTTCGTCCTTGTCCACGAGCACCTCACCCCGGCGAGTCTTCGCGCTCACCGGCGCAATCTCGGCTTTGAAGTCGCCCTGGTTGACGGCGGCGAGCGCCCGCCGCACCGATTCGGCCGCGAACTCATCCTGGGCCTGCCGGGTGAATGCATATTTCTCGGAGGTCGCTTCCGCGAAGCACCCCATGAGCTGCCCGTCCCAGGGACTCTGCAAGCCGTCATAGAACATGTGATCCAGCACCTCCTGGTGGCCCATGCGATAGCCCGCGCGTGCTTTGGGCAGCAAATAAGGGGCATTGGTCATGGATTCGATGCCACCCGCCACGACGACCTGGGCATTGCCGGCAAGAATCTGATCCGCTCCCTGCATCACGGCGCGCATCGCGGAGCCGCACATTTTGTTCACCGTGGTGCTGGGCGTGCTCATGGGAAGCCCCGCGGCCAAGGCCGCTTGGCGGGCAGGGGCCTGGCCAATACCCGCCGACAGCACGCAGCCCAAGATCACCTCGTCGATTTCCGATGGCTTCACGCCGGCGTCTGCCACAGCCGCCTTGATGGCGGCAGCGCCGAGCTGCGGCGCACTCACCGTGGCAAAAGCGCCTTGAAAGGCGCCCACCGGCGTTCGCCGGGCGCTCAGAATGACGACAGGATCGGATTTCATGATATTGGGCCCGTGATGATGCCAACTCAATATTATAGCCGCCTAAGGCATCTTCAAGGCGCGAGCGGATCCCCTACGGCCTGGGCGATGAGTTCGCGGCTCTTGAGCCGCGCCTCGTCGGCGGCCAACACGGCGAGGACTTCGACCCGAATGGGCCGCCGCTGTACGAAGAGGCCGCCCGGGGGCATGACGGCGCGAGTGCCGTGGATCGCGACTGCCACCACCGGCATCGCGGCCCGCGCCGCGACCGTGAACGCGCCGCCGAGGAATTTGCCGATTTGGCGGGTTTCATCAAAGGTCCCCTCGGGGAAAAACATCAAGGATTGACCGGAGGTTGCCAGCTTTAACACGCGCCGCGCATCCGTCGCGCCCTTGTGACGGTCAAATCGCTCGACGAACTGCGAACCCAGGCGGCGCAACAGCAGGCCGGCGAGGGGCACCCTCACCATCTCCTTCTTGATGACAAAGGCAAAATCCGGCGGCAACGCCGCGACGATGGCGATGGCATCGATATAGCTGGCATGATTCGCCACCACCACACAGGGCGTGTTCGGCAGCCGCTCCAGTCCCTCCACCGTAAAGGGAATGCCGGTGAGCCAAAGAAAGGCGCGCCCGACCGTGCCGGCCACCACGCGGCGCCGGCGCAAGCTGGGAAGAAATAGATTGATTGCCAGAACGGCCAATCCTAAGACCGTAAAGGACACCAGGCAGTAAGCTAGGTAAGGCAAATTCAAGACTGCGGACGCCCTTGAATGCGCCATTGATTGCTTCACTTCTGTGATCTGGTTCTCCTTATGTTAATACTTAACCGTACTGTGATTCTGGTCACGCCGACACCCAAGCACCCCTCGCATACTGATGACTGATAGCGCGGACAGCACTATTTCGTGCGTAACCTTCGCGAGCAACTATGGCGACGGCTCTTAAACGGACGGTTTATACACGCACCTCAGGCGCAGCGGTACCCGCTGTGCGCGAGGCGGCGGATCCGGCCCTGCAACGCTTCCTCGACGCGGTGTGGATGGAACGCGGCCTATCAGCCAATACGTTGGCGGCGTATCGCGCCGACCTGACTGCCTTGGCCCGATGGCTCGAAGAGCGCGATAGCGCGCTGCTCAAAGCCACGCGCATTGAATTATTGGGGTTCATTGCCGCCCGGGTCGAAGGCGGCTCCCGGCCCCGATCGACGGCCCGGCAGTTGTCGAGTTTCCGTCGATTTTTCCGCTTCATGATGCGCGAGGGATTGATTTCGCAGGATCCCACGGCGCAGATTGCGATGCCGAAAATCGGCCGCTCGCTGCCGAAATCCCTGACCGAGGCCGAGGTCGATTCGCTGCTGGAAGCGCCCACGGTGTCCGAGCCTCTGGGACATCGCGATCGCACCATGCTCGAAGTGCTGTACGCCACGGGTCTGCGCGTCTCCGAACTCGTGAGCCTCAAGCACAACCAGGTGAACCTGAATCAAGGCGTGATGCGCGTTGTCGGTAAGGGCAATCGCGAGCGCTTGATCCCGTTGGGCGAGGAGGCCGTGAAGTGGCTGCAGCAGTTCATGCAAGGCCCGCGCGTTGAAATCCTATTGGAACGCCAGACGGACTATTTGTTTCCCACGCGCCGCGGCGATCGCATGACGCGCCAGGCGTTTTGGCACATCATCAAGCGCTATTCGAAAAAGGCCGGCGTCGAGAAGGAATTATCACCGCATACCCTGCGCCATGCCTTCGCCACGCATCTGCTCAATCACGGCGCGGATCTGCGCGTGGTGCAGATGCTGCTGGGTCATAGCGATCTGTCGACGACCCAGATCTACACGCACGTCGCCCGCGAACGCCTCAAGGACCTGCACTCCCAGCATCATCCGCGCGGCTGATCTCAAGCCGAGGCTCCGGCCCCTGGGTCTGGTAGAATTTCCTTGAACCTCCTTGCCTCTCAAGGGGTCGTACAGATAAGTCCTTGGAGCTTTAGCATGCTGCGATCCGCCGCTGTTGTAACCTTGCTGTTTTGCGCCGCCGTTTCGAGCGCGCGCGCAGCCGCTGTCGAACAGACTGCCGCTGCCGACCCGCGCGTGGCGCTGCTCAAGCTGCTGCCTGCGGGATCGAAGCTCGAGGACCTGCGGCCCTCGCCGATCGCCGGCATTTACGAATTCATGCAGGGCGCCGAGATCAGCTACCTGACTGCTGACGGCAAGTATTTCATCGACGGCAATCTCTACGACATGAAGTCGCGCGACAATCTGACCGAAGCGCTGCGCACGCATGCGCGTCTCGCGTTGATCAATGCCGTGCCGGAAAGCGAGATGTTGATCTTCTCGCCGCCGAATCCGAAATACACCATCACGGTGTTTACCGACGTCGATTGCGCCTATTGCCGCAAACTGCACAGCCAAATGGCGGAGCTCAATCGCTTGGGGATTCGCGTTCGCTACATGTTTTTTCCGCGAACCGGTCCGGGGACCGAAAGCTGGAAGAAGGCCGAAGTGGTTTGGTGCTCGGCCGATCGCAACGAAGCGCTGACCCGGGCAAAGGCCGGCGCCACGCTGGACATGAACAAGATCTGCGCGCCGACGCCGGTAAAGCGCGAATATGAGCTGGGCGAAAACATCGGGGTTCGCGGCACGCCGGCGATCATCACGGAAAGCGGCGAGTATATTTCCGGCTACATGGAGCCGCGCGAATTGCTCGATCAACTCAAAGAATCGCAGGTCGCGAAGCGCTGAGGGCTACCAGAGCGTCACGCGCTGCTCCGGCGCCAGATACATTTTATCGCCGGGCTGGACAGAAAACGCGCTGTAGAAACTCGGCATGTGCACGACCACGCCATTGGTACGGTATTTTTCCGGCGAATGCGGATCGGATTTGAGCTGTGCGATCGTGCTCTCATCGCGCCGCTTGCCCAACCAACTTTGGGCGAATCCGATGTAGAAGCGTTGCTCCGCCGTCATGCCATCGATGAGCGGAGGCGCGCGGCCGTTGAGCGATGCAAGGTAAGCCTTGTGGGCAATTTCGACGCCGGCGATGTCCGCGATGTTTTCGCCGAGGGTCAATGCCCCGTTGACGTGGAAGCCGGGTACTGGCTCGAAGGCGTCGTACTCCTTGATCAGCAGTTCGGTCTTCGCCTTGAATTTGGCGTGATCCTCGGGCGTCCACCAGTCGCGCAAGTTGCCGTCGCTGTCATACTGGCTGCCCTGATCGTCGAAACCATGGCTGATTTCGTGTCCGATGGTGGCGCCGGCTGATCCGTAGTTGAAAGCGTCATCCGCGGCAGGATCGAATGCGGGCGGCTGGAGGATGCCGGCGGGAAAGACGATCTCATTCACCGACGGGTTGTAATAGGCGTTGACGGTCGGCGCGCTCATGTTCCACTCGGCGCGGTCGACCGGACCGCTCAGCTGCGCGAGCTTGCGGTTTCTTTCGAACTCCTGCGCGCGCCGGACATTGCCGAGCAGGTCATCCGGCAAAATCTTCAACGCGCTGTAGTCGCGCCAGTGGTCCGGGTAGCCGATTTTCACGTTGAGCTTGCGCAGCTTGGCCTGCGCCTCCACTTTGGTGGCGGCGCTCATCCACGGCAATTGATCGATGCTGGCCGCATACGCCGTGAGCAGGTTGCGGACCAGCTCGTCGATACGGGCTTTGGTCGCCGGAGGAAAGTACTGCGCTACGTACATTTTTCCCGAGGCCTCGCCCATCAGCCGGTCGACCAGCCGCGTCCCGCGTTTCCAGCGATCCGCAGCTTGCTGTGTCCCTTGCAAAACACCCTGGTTGAATGCGAAGTCTTCCTCGACAAAGGCGCGCGGCAGAAATGGCGCGCGGCTCGAAAGGATCCGGTAGCGAAAGTATGAGCTCCATGTTGCTATGGGTGTGGATTCAATCAGACCCGACAGGCCTTGCAAGTAATCGGGCTGACGTACCACCAGCGTCGGCAAGGCGCTCGTGAGGCCGGCCTCGGCGAAGTAGGCATTCCAGTCGATCGCCGGCGCATCCTTCGCGAGCTGCGCCAAAGTCTTCGGATTGTAGGTTTTCTGCGCGTCGCGATTCGCCACCCGTGTCCACTGCAGCTTGGCCAGGGCCGTCTCCAGGGCCACGATTTTATCGGCCTCTTTCCCCGCGGCGACGTCGCCCAACAAGCGCAGCATCTTTTCGACGTGCTCGCGATACTTGCTTCGAAACCCGGCCAGCCGCGCGTCGTCGCTCAAATAGTAGTCGCGGTCGGGCAGTCCCAAGCCGCTTTGCGTGATCCAAAACGCGTATTGCGCGGAGTGCTTGGAATCCGGCCGCACGAAGCCGGCGAGCGGCGAGGCAATGCCGACGCGATCCAGGTGCCCCATCAGAGGCCCCAAGTCGCGCGCATGCTTCAGGCCCGCGGCGAGCTGCAGTTCGGCGTGCAGCGGCTTTATTCCCAGCCGCTCAACTCGTGCCTCGTTCATGTAGCTCGAGTAGAGGTCGCTGACCTTGCGCGCTTCGGGATCGTTGGAAATCTGCCCCGCCTCGATCAGATCGCGCTGCTCGAGCAGCGAGCGTTCGGCCATCATCGAATCGACGCCGTAGGAGGCGCGATCCGGCGGGATCGGCACATTATTCAGCCAGGTGCCGTTGGCGTACTGGAAAAGATCGTCCTGCGGTCGCACCGTCTTGTCCATGTCGGCGGTTTGAATGCCGGAGACCGGCGCCGAGTCCGCGCGAGCCATCGATGCACTGATGACAAGCGCCGTCATGGCGAGACTGAAGAATGGCGATTTCACGACGCGCTCCGATGATCGATTGTTGGAGTCCAGCATTGACGCGAGTATGGCGCAGGCGGTTGAATGCGCAAAGCTTGAGCGTGAGGGAGAGGCGGGATGTTTCATGCGGTTGAATTTGGCAAAACCCTGCGGTTGTGCGCCGTTTTGGGGTTGTCCGTGTCGCTGACGCCGCTTGCCCGCGGCGCCGCTTCGCCTGACGTTCGCCCCGCACCCGCGCCCGCGCCCGCGCCTGCGGCCGCGCCTGTGCCTGCGGCCGCACCAGCGCCTGCGGCCGCACCAGCGCCGGTGCCTGCTCCGCATGCCCTGGTCAAGGAAGATCTCGAAGCATTCTTCGACGGCATCATTCCCCTGCAACTCGAGCGCAGCGATGTCGCCGGCGCCACGGTGCTCGTCATGCACGGCGGCGAGACCTTACTGCAGAAAGGCTACGGCTTCAGCGATCTTAAGGCGAAGCAGCCGGTCGATCCTGAATCCACGATGTTTCGACTCGCCTCCATCTCAAAATTGTTTACCTGGACGGCGGCGATGCAGCTGGTCGAGCAGGGCAAACTCGACCTCGATGTCGACGTCGGTCGGTATCTCGACTTTGCCCTCCGTGGTGCCGGGCCCATTACGCTGCGCAACTTGATGACTCACACCACCGGTTTCGAAGAAGTCGTGCGCGATATCATCGTCACCGATCCCAAGAAGTATCTGGCTCTCCGGGAATTTCTCGTCCAGAACCAGCCGCACCGATTGTTCGCTCCCGGCACCATTCCGGAGTATTCGAACTACGCCGTTGGACTCGGCAGCTACATCGTGCAGCGTGTCAGCGGCGAGCGCTTCGAGGACTATGTGACAGCGCACATCTTCGCGCCGCTCGGCATGACGCATTCGACTTTCTTTCAGCCGCCGCCGAAGGCGCTGCGGCAGTTGCCCTCGCAAGGCTACCCCTCCAGCACGCGTGACCCGCCGATTGGATTTGAAATCTTCAGCCCCGCGGGTGCGGGCGGGATTTCATCAACCGCAGCCGATATGGGGCGCTTCGGCCAGATGCTGCTCAACGGCGGCGAACTCGACGGCCAACGCATCCTGAAGCAGGACAGTTTGGCTGAAATGTGGAAACCGCAATTTCGCGCCAGTGATCAGTTGCCGCCCATCGGCCTCGGTTTCTATCAAGTGTGGCGCAATCAACTCAAGTGGATCGGTCATCAAGGCGATCTGGTGGCGTTTCACAGCTTGTTTTTCGTCGAGCCGCAACAAAAGCTGCTCTTGTTCATTTCCTACAACTCAGCCGGATCCGCGGGCAAGACACGGCCTGAGTTGCTGGACGCGTTTTCCGATCGTTATTTTCCATCGCAACTGCATCAGCCGTTCATCGAAACAGCAAGAGGCCGCTTGCAGGAGATCGAGGGCACCTATCAGGCTACGCGCCGCTCTGATTCAACCATACTCAAGCTATTTGCGCTCGTGGGGCAGTCGCACGCCAAGATCGACAAGGATGGCGTGCTGCATATCGACAAGAGCAAGGACCTGCGTGGTCATCCTTTCGGCTGGAAGCCGATTGGCCCGGATCTGTGGCAGCAGGTCGATGATCAAGGAAAGTTGTTTGCCATCCGCGCCGTCGGCGGCGCAGATGGCGCGGCCGGACCCATCGTGCGGCTCGCGGGCTCGTTTGCCGCCGCGCAATTGCAGCGCGTCCCCTGGTACGAGCGCGACAGATTTGTCTATCTGTCGCTTGGCGTGTGTTTACTTGTCGGCATCTGCGTCTTGTTCAACCTCGGACTGCGATTGGCGCGGCGTTATGTGTTTCGCAGCTCCCAGCCAATTGCGCGGTCCGCGCCGCGGGCGGCGCGGATCGCCTTGAGCGCACCGCCCATCGTATCCATCGTCTACTGGCTGGTTCTGCTGATCTCGCTCACGGTGTTGTTCAGCCGCTTCGATGAGGATTCCCTGCCGCCGAGCTCCTCTTGGGACAAGTGGTTCCTTTTAGGCGATGGGCTATTCGTGATCGCGGTGATATTGAGTGCGTTCGCCGTGCTGTCGGCGGCGCGCATTTGGCGCCGCCCCGCAACCAGCAGAATCAGTCAGATCAAATTCACGCTGGTCGCGCTCGCCTGCGTGTATTTTTCCTGGTTCGCCATCCACTGGCATCTGATCACGCCCATCCACCGGTTCTAATCTCAGCGCTCCAGCAGTTTGATCTTGTCCTTCACGGCTTCCCACTGCTTGGCATCCGCCGGTGCATCCTTCTTCTCGCTGATCACCGGCCATTTCTTGGCAAGATCCGCATTGAGCTCTTTGAAGTTTTCCTGACCCGTCGGGATTTCTTCCTCGGAGTAGATGGCCTCGACCGGACACTCGGGCTCGCACAGCGTGCAATCGATGCACTCGTCCGGATCGATGACCAGAAAGTTCGGGCCCTCGTGGAAACAGTCGACGGGACAAACCTCGACACAGTCCATGTACTTGCACTTGATGCAGCTTTCGGTGACCACGAACGCCATGACTTACCCTTCTATTTGATTACGAATCCTATTCTGCCACAGCCGTCAAATCCGCTGGCGGCGGCGCCTGCCCGCTTCACGGGGCGGAGCGGCTCTTCAATTCGGTGAAATGATGGTCCTCGCGGCCCGCGCTGCGGTCGGCGAAGTATTGCCGCAAGGCGTATTCCCCGCTGGCGAACGCCAATTCGGTCCAGGGGATCTGCGCTTCTTCGTACAGGCCGACTTCCAGGCTCTCTAACCCTGCCGCAAATTTCGGTTCGCGCAGTTTCGCCCGAAACATCACGTGCACTTGGTTGGCCCGCGTCACATTGACGACCGCCAGCAACGAGCCCACTTGCACCTCGGCGAGCGCCTCTTCCCGACACTCGCGCGCTGCGGCTTGCTGCATGGTTTCGCCGTTCTCCATGAATCCCGCCGGCACGGTCCAAAATCCGAGACGCGGCTCGATGGCGCGGCGGCACAGCAGGATTTTGTTCTGCCACTCAGGCACGCAGCCCAGTACCAGCAGCGGATTTTTGTAATGCACCATATTGCAACGGGTGCATACAAAGCGCGGCAAGTGATCCCCGGCGGGGATCTTGGATTCGACGGGTGAGCCGCAATTGCTGCAGAAATTCAAGATTTACACTCTAAAAAAATCTGGTGCCCGAAGAGGGAATCGAACCCACACGGTGTCACCACCACCGGATTTTGAGTCCGGCGCGTCTACCAGTTCCGCCATTCGGGCATGCCAGGCCGCGCAGTATATGCGATTGCCGCTCTTGGTAGAATCCTTAAGACCATGTTGCGTACGGACTTTCACTTCGAGCTGCCCAAGGAACTCATTGCGCAAAGGCCCGCCGCTATCCGTTCCGGCAGCCGGCTATTGACGCTCGATGGTCCCAGCGGCGCGTTCGCGGACCGGCAGTTCCGCGACTTTCCCGCCTTGCTCGACTCGCGGGATCTTCTGGTCTTCAACGACACCCGAGTCATTCCGGCGCGGGCCTTCGGCGTGAAGGACAGCGGCGGCAGGGTCGAATTGCTGCTGGAACGTACGCTGACGGCAGATACCGCACTGGTTCATGTTCGAGCCAGCAAGGGCTTGAGAGACGGCGCCACGGTGCGGCTCGCAGGCGCGCAAAGCGCGCTCATGCTCGGCAGGCAGGAGGAACTCTTTGTGCTCAAGTTCTCCTGCGATGCACTCGCGTTCTTCCAGGCGCATGGGCAAATCCCGCTGCCGCCTTATATCGATCGCCGCGCGGAGCAAACCGACCGCGAGCGCTACCAGACCGTCTACGCGCGCGAGCTTGGCGCCGTGGCGGCGCCGACGGCCGGACTGCATTTCGATGAGGCAATATTCGCGGACCTGCAGGGCCGTCGGATTGGGCACGCGTTCGTGACGCTGCACGTCGGCGCGGGCACCTTCGCGCCGATGCGCAGCGAGGACATCGATCGAACACCGGATGCACTCGGAATTCTTGGAAGTGCCGTTGCGCACCTGTGAGGCGATTGAGGCTGCGCGGGCCGCGGGCGGCCGGGTGATTGCGGTCGGCACAACCGTGGTCAGGAGCCTGGAGACGGCGGCAGGCGCTGCGCAAGGCGCGAAGCGCATCGCGCCCTATCGGGGCAGCACCGGTATTTTCATCAAACCCGGCTACCGGTTTCGCGCGGTCGATGCTCTGATCACCAATTTCCACTTGCCGGAGTCGACCCTGTTGATGCTGTGCTCGGCCTTCGTCGGGCGCGAGGCGTTGCTGGCCGCCTATGCGCACGCGGTGCGCGCGCGCTACCGGTTTTTCAGCTACGGTGATGCGATGTTTCTCACGCCTTCGCTTGAGGCGCTCGCTTAGGATCGCTTGAGGTTTGCTAGGACTGCATGAGCTCGATGCAATTCAATTTGCTGGCACAGGACGGCGCGGCGCGGCGCGGCCGCCTGACGTTTGCGCGCGGTACCGTCGAGACGCCGGCATTCATGCCGGTGGGGACCTATGGAACTGTCAAGGCGATGACGCCCGAGGATCTCGAAGCCATTGGCGCGGAAATCGTGCTCGGCAACACGTTTCATTTGTTCTTGAGGCCCGGACTGGAAGTGATTCAGGCCCACCAAGGGCTGCACCGCTTCATGCACTGGCGCCGGGCCATCCTCACCGATTCGGGCGGGTTTCAAGTGTGGAGCCTGGCGCAGATGCGCAAGATTACGGAGGAGGGTGCGCATTTTCGATCGCCGGTCGATGGCGCCGCCGTTTTTCTGTCCCCTGAAGAGTCCATGCGCATTCAGCGCGCGCTGGCCTCCGATGTGGCCATGAGTTTCGATGAGTGCACGCCGTATCCGGCGACGGAAGATCAGGCGCGCACTTCGATGGAAATGTCCATGCGCTGGGCGTTGCGCGGCTTTCGCGAATACTACGGCAGCGAGCCGCCCGGAACCTTGTTCGGGATCGTTCAGGGCGGTGTCCACCCGGGCCTACGGCTCGAATCGCTGGCGGCCTTGGAGGAGATTGGCTTCGCCGGACTCGGCATCGGAGGTCTGGCGGTCGGCGAGACGGAGGCGGAGCGTGAACAGGTGCTCGAGGCGCTTGTGCCGCAAATGCCGGTGCTCAAGCCGCGCTACCTCATGGGGGTAGGAAGGCCGGAGGACATCCTCGAAGCGGTGCGCCGCGGCATCGACATGTTCGACTGCGTGATGCCGACCCGCCATGCGCGCAATGCGCATTTGTTCACCCGGCACGGGGTCATCAACATCCGAAATGCGGCGCACAACCAAGACACCGCGCCGATCGAGGCGGGATGCGGCTGCTATACCTGCCTTCACTACAGCCGCAGCTATCTGCGGCATTTGGACAAGTGCGGCGAGATTCTCGGCTCGCACCTCAACACCGTCCACAACCTGTTCTTCTACCAACGCCTTATGAGAGAAATTCGCGCCGCGATCGTGGCGGGCACCTTCGAGGAATACGCGCGCGGTTTCTACTCCCTCCAGGCAAGAGCTTTGGGTTAAGTTTCTGCCTGCCTGCTGTATACTACGCGGCTTTGTGCAACGGCGTCCGCCGCTCGAAAAGAGTGTAACACTATGGATTTCCTCATTAATTCAGCATATGCGCAAGCCGCCGGCGGCGCTGCCAGCAGTCCCAGCCTGATCAGCACCTTGGCGCTGCCGGCGCTGCTCTTGGTGGTGTTCTATTTCCTGCTCATTCGGCCGCAGAGTAAGCGCGCCAAAGAGCAGCAGGAAATGCTCTCCAAAGTGGCCGTGGGCGATGAGATAGCAACCGCCGGCGGAATTCTCGGCAAAGTGACCGAAGTCGGCGATCAATTCTTGAGCGTGGATATTGCCGATGGCGTGAATATCAAGTTGCAGAAATTTCAGGTTGCCAAGGTGCTGCCGAAGGGCACGGTCAAGAGCGCATGATCGGCTATCCGCGCTGGAAGATCGTGCTGGTGGCGGTCGTGATGGCCATCGGGATCTTCCTGGCGCTGCCCAACGTGTTCGGCGAGGAGAGCGCGCTGCAATTGGCGGCCGACCGCGCGGCGGTCACCGATGCCGATAGCAAAGCCGTGGTGCAGTTGCTGAAGGACAAGGGTGTCACCCCCTCCGGCGTGTTTCTGGAGCAGGGACGATCTGACGCTGCGCTTCAGCAGCACCTCTGATCAATTAAAGGCGCGAGATATCATCGCCGAAGCGCGCCCCAATCAATTCACCATCGCGCTCTCGCAGGCTTCCCGCGTACCCTCGTGGATGCGCGCCATGGGCTTGGGACCGGTCAAGCTCGGTCTGGACCTTCGCGGCGGCGTCTATCTGGTTTATCAAGTCGATATCCAGGGCGCGGTGAAGCAGTTGCTCGATCGGCACGAGCAGGACTTTCGCGCAGCCTTGCGCAATGCCAAGGTCGCGTACCAGGACGTCGTGATCGACTACCCCGACAATCGAGTGCGCGTGCTATTTCGCGACGCGGATAGTTTCGCCAAGGGAAAAGCCGCGATCCTCGCCGACAGCCGCAATTTGAATTTTACCGACGTAACGGTCGGCGGCTCGCCTGCGCTGGAATTGCAGCTCACGCCGCAGGAGATCAAGGAACGGCAGACTTACGCGGTTCAGCAGAACATCGTCATTCTGCGCAATCGCCTCAACAGCCCGGAACTGGCAGTGTCCGAGCCGCAGGTCGCGCAGGAGGGCGTCGATCGCATCGCCATCCAGCTGCCGGGTCTGCAAAACTCCGCCGAGGTGAAAAAGATCCTCGGCAAGACGGCGACCTTGGAATTTCGCATGGTCGATGAGACCGACAATCCGCTGGAAGCGGCGGCCACCGGGCACGTGCCCCTGGGCGCAAAGCTGTACTACACCCGCGATAAGCAGCCGGTGCTGCTGAAACGCGACGTCGTGGTGACGGGCGACCAGCTGACCGACGCCACTTTCCAGCCCAATACCCAGGACGGCCCGGCCGTCTCGGTGGGCTTGGATAGCCGCGGCGCGGCGAAAATGCTGAAGAACACCCAGGAGAATCTCGGCCATTTGATGGCGGTGGTGTTCATCGATCGCTCGCGCGAGAAGAATGCGCAGGGCGTGGAAGTCGACCATACCACCGAAGAAGTCATCAACCGCGCGACCATCCGCGGCGTATTCAGCAACAATTTCCAGATCACGGGCGTCAATCCGATCGAAGGCCGCGAACTCGCCTTGCTGCTGCGCGCCGGCGGACTGGCGGCGCCGCTCACGCCGGTGGAAGAACGCGCGATCGGACCCAGCCTCGGCCAGGACAACATCGACAAGGGCGTCAAAGCGATGGTGTTCGGCATGCTCGGCGCGTTCGTATTCATGGCGGTGTATTACAAGGTGTTCGGCTTGATCGCCGACGCGACTCTCGCTGCCAATGTGGTATTGCTGACGGCCCTGCTGTCCTGGTTCGGCGCGGCGCTGACCTTGCCCGGCATTGCCGCGGTGGTGCTTACCGTCGGTATGGCGGTGGACGCCAACATCCTGATTTACGAGCGCATCCGTGAAGAGCTGCGCAACGGCGTCACGCCGCGCGCGGCAATTGCGGCCGGGTTTGAGCGCGCCTGGTCGGCGATCGGCGACTCGAACGTGACGGCCTTGATCGCCGGCGTGGTGCTGTGGTCCTTCGGCGCCGGCGCGATCCGCGGCTTCGCCGTGGTGCTGGTGCTCGGAATTTTCACCTCGGTTTTCACTGCCGTGATGGGCAGCCATGCCTTGGTGCAGATCATTTACGGCGGCAAGCGCAAGCTCGAACGCCTGTCGATCTAAGAGGATCAAGCCATGGAATTTTTCCACAAGGTCACCCGCTTCCCGTTCATGCACACCCGCAAGGTGTGGTACGGGCTGTCGGCCTTCTTGATCGTCGCGTCGCTGGCCTTGGTGCTGATTCGCGGCTTGAATTTAGGGGTCGATTTCACCGGCGGCGTGGTGGTTGAGACCAATTTTCCGCAGGCGCCGAATATCGAAGCGCTGCGCTCGGCGCTGGCCGCGGCCGGGGTCGCGGACGCCCAAGTGCAAGCCTTCGGCAGCTCGCGCGACATCCTGGTACGCCTGCCGCCCGATCCGAACGCGAAAGGCGACCAGATCGGTGCGCACATCCTGGAGATTTTCAGCAAGACCGATGCCGGCGCAAAGCTGCAGCGAACCGAAGTCGTCGGCCCGCAAGTGGGACAGGAATTATTCGTCAAGGGCGGCGTGGCGTTGGCCGCGACCTTGGTGCTGATCTTGATTTACGTCTTGTTTCGCTTCACGCCGAAACTCGCGTTGGGCGCTATATTCGCGGTATTGCATGACCCGATTTGCGTCGTGGGCTTCTTCGCCTTGAGCCAGATGACCTTCGACTTGACCGCCATTTCGGCGATTTTGGCGGTGATCGGCTATTCCCTGAATGATACGGTGATCGTGTTCGATCGAATTCGCGAGCGTGCCCGCATATCGCGCAAGCTCTCGATCGCCCAGGTCATCGACGAATCGATCAATCAGACCTTGTCGCGAACCTTGATGACCAAATTGGTGACCTTGTTGGTGGTCGTGGCGCTGCTGATCTTCGGCGGCGAGACCTTGCGCGGATTTTCGGCTGCCCTGGTGATCGGCATCATCGCCGGTACGTATTCGTCGATCTACATTTCCTCGGCGCTGTCGCTCGACTTAGGATTGCGGGTCGATGATCTGCTCGAGCGCAAGGCGACCAGGCCGGAAGAGATCGACGGCCTGCCCTAGGACTCCTCAAGCCTGATGGATCTGCTCGCCGATCCGCAAGTCTGGGTGTCATTCCTGACCCTGGTAGTGCTCGAGATCGTCCTCGGCATCGATAACATCATTTTTCTGTCCGTACTGGTCGGTCGGCTGCCGAAGATTCAACGCGGCAGCGCACGCATCCTCGGCCTGGGATTTGCGATGCTCACGCGTATCGCGCTGCTGTTCTCCGTTACCTGGATGGCGACGCTGCGGGATCCGCTATTTCGCGCGGTCGGCACCGCAGTCTCCGGCCGCGACCTGATTCTGTTCGCCGGCGGTGCGTTCCTGATCGTAAAAACCGTCATGGAACTTCGCGACCTGCTCGAGGGTAGGGTGCGCGGCCGCAAGCCCGGCCTGATGAACAGCTTTTTGATGATCATCATGCAAATCGGCATCATCGACATCGTCTTTTCGCTCGATTCGGTGTTCACCGCGGTGGGCTTGGCGAAGCACATCGAGGTCATGGTCGCCGCGATCGTCATCTCGGTGCTGGCGATGATGGCGGTATCCGGAGCCGTAAGCCGCTTCATCGACCGCTATCCGACGATCAAGGTATTGGCGCTGGCGTTTTTGGTGCTGGTCGGGGCCGCGCTGATCGCCGAGTCGTTGGAGCTGGAAATCCCGCAGGGCTACTTGTATTTCGCGATGGCCTTCGCAGCGGCCGTGGAATGGATAAACATAAGATTGCGCCGGCGCGTTAAGTAATAGTTTGCTTGCGCGCCATAAAAGCCGCTAAAGTCCGCGCAGTATTCAAAAACGGGAGATGACATGAATTGGCGCATCAAACCGCTTGACGCCATTTTGGCGAGTGCCGAGAAGCGATCTTTGACCCGATCGCTGGGGGCCTTCCAGCTCACGATGCTGGGGGTCGGCGCCATCATCGGCACCGGCATTTTCGTGTTGACGGCCGAGGCGGCGCAAAAGGCCGGCCCGGGAATGATGGCCTCCTTCGTCATAGCCGGTTTCGTATGCGCGGTTACCGCATTGTGTTATGCCGAACTGGCGGCCATGGTGCCGGTATCTGGTTCTGCTTACACCTACTCCTATGCCGTCTTGGGCGAGTTGATCGCCTGGATCGTCGGCTGGGCGCTCATCCTGGAATACACCATCGCGGCGAGCGCGGTCTCGGTGGGCTGGTCGAATTACTTCGTGCCGCTGATATCGCATAGCTTCGACATTCATATCCCGCTGTATCTGTCCAAGGGCTATTTCGCCGGCGGCTTGATCAATGTGCCGGCGGTATTCATTGCCGCGCTGGTGACGACATTGCTCGCGCTGGGAACCCGCGAAAGCGCCACCGTGAATGCGGTTTTGGTCTGCATCAAGGTGGCCGCGCTGGTGCTGTTCTGCGCTCTGGCGCTGCCTGTGATCAAGTTGTCGAACTTTGAGCCCTTTGCGCCCTTGGGAGCGCTCGGCATCGGCGGCGCGGCCGCTTCGATCTTCTTTGCGTACGTAGGCTTCGATGCCGTGTCGACCGCCGCCGAGGAGACCAAAAATCCACAGCGCAACATGCCCATCGGTCTCATCGGCAGTTTGCTGATTTGCACGGTTTTCTATCTGCTGGTCGCGAGCGGCGCGATCGGTTCCATCGGCGCGCAGCCGGTGCTGGACGCGGCAGGGCATGGTATCGAGCCCGGCGGTCCGGAGATGCTGCACGCCTGCATGGATCCGGCGAAACTCTCGACGTTGGTCTGCAGCGATGAACCCCTGGCGCATGTACTGCGGGAAATCGGCTGGCCGAAGGTAGCGCGGCTCATCGGTCTTGCCGCGTTTCTGGCGCTGCCGTCGGTCATTTTGATGATGATGTTCGGCCAAACGCGGGTCTTTTTCAGTATGGCGCGGGATCGCTTGTTGCCCGACGTTTTGACCAAGATTCACCCGCGATTCCACACGCCCTACGTCGTGACTATCATCACGGGAACGGTGGTGATGTGCGCGGCCGCCTTCTTCCCGGTCGGAAAGCTGGCGGATCTGTCCAATGGCGGCACCTTGGCCGCCTTTTTCTCGGTGGCCTTGGGCGTCATGATCCTGCGGCGTACGGCAAAGGACCGGAAGAGGCCGTTTCGAACCCCCGCTATTGCGATCGTGGGCCCGCTGGCGCTCATCGGTTGCCTGAGCCTGTTCCTGCTGCTGCCGTTTTTCACCATCATGGTGTTCTTCGGCTGGGCGGCGCTGGGACTCGTGGTCTACGCCACCTACGGCTACAAGCGCAGCACCTTGGGCGCGACCTACGTCGAGCCTCCAGACGCGAAGTTGTAGCCTCCAGACGCGGCAGACGCGGCCTTCAGACGCGAAGGGATGCCGGCGTCAGGGGTCCGATAACCTCAAGCAACGCCTGATAGACCTTCGGGTTGCCCGCGACGATATTCGCGCCCAGCGAATATTCCGCGCCGGTCGCGCGTGCCGACGCGTCCGCCGGCTTCCTGGATGAGCAGGGTGCCGGCGGCGGTGTCCCAGGGCGATAAGCCGAATTCCCAGAAGCCGTCGATTCGTCCGCGCCGCCACGTAGGCCAGATCCAGGGATGCCGCGCCGGGCCGGCGAATGCCCGCGGCGCTGGACATGACCACCTTGAGCATGGCGAGGTATTCATCGACATAGTTGCGCCCGCGCGAAACGGGAAGCCGGTGCCGATCAGCGCGCCTTCCAAGGTGCGCTGGCCGCTCACGCGGATCTTCTTGCCTTCGAGCTGCGCGCCGTCGCCGCGCGAGGCGGTAAAGAACTCCTGGCGCATCGGGTCATAGACCACCGCGTGCTGCAGGCGGCCCTTTTGCTCGAAGCGCTATCGAGACCGGCGAAGGTCGGGAAACCGTGCAGAAAATTGGTGGTGCCGTCGAGCGGGTCGATGATCCACACGAATTCATCGTCGCCGCTGCGGCCCGATTCCTCGGCCAGCACCGCGTGCTGCGGGTGGCTGCGGCGGATCGTCGCGATGATGTCCGCTTCGGCCTTGCGGTCGATATCGGTGACGAAATCGTTGCGGCCCTTGCTGTCGATCTTCAGCGAATCGAGGCGCGACAGGCTGCGCACGATCAAATCGCCGGCGCGCCGCGCGGCGCGCATGGCGATATTGAGCAGGGGTTGCATAGGCTGGCGCTAGAATAACAGATGCATGACCACCCTCGTTCGCATCGTCCTCATCGATCCCAGCCATCCCGGCAATATCGGCTCGGTGGCGCGCGCCATGAAGAACATGGCGCTTGACGGATCTGGTGCTGGTGCGGCCGCGCTCATTTCCGCATGCGGAAGCCAATGCGCTGGCGGCGGGCGCGGACGACATTCTGGCGGGCGCGCGCATCGTCGACAGCGTCGCCGAGGCGATCGCGCGACTGCGGCTTCATCGCGGGCACGACCTCGCGGCCGCGCTCCGTACTATTGGGAGTTCACCACGCCGCGCGACGTCGCCGGCCGCATCGTCGCTCTGCCGGCAGGAAAATCGCGCCGCGCTGCTGTTCGGTTCGGAGCGCTACGGACTCGCCACCGAGGATTTGAATCACTGCAATGTGCTGGTGCGCATTCCCGCCAATCCCGAATATTGCTCGCTGAATCTGGCGATGTCGGTGCAGCTGCTGGCGTACGAAATCTTCATGGCGCGCGAGCAGCCGCAGTCGCACACGCAATTGGAAATGCCGCTGGCCGCCGTCGGGCGACGTCGAGCATTTCTACGCGCACCTGCACCAGGTCCTCGATGAAATCGATTTCGAGGACCGCACCGGGCACCTCATGGAGCGGCTGCGGCGCCTGTTCAATCGCGCGCAACTCGACCGCAACGAACTCAACATCCTGCGCGGCATCTTGAGCGCGGTGCAGGGCCGGCGGGGCCAGTCGGCGCAGCGTTCGCGCAAATGAGCGCAGCAGCCATGCCGGTGTATCTGGACCATGCGGCGACCACGCCGGTCGATGCCGCGGGTCGCGGCGCGCATGGCCGAGGTCTTGAACTCCGAGAGCGGAATTCGGCAACCCGCTCGTCGAGCCATGATTACGGCGATGCCGCCGGCGCTCTGGTCGAGGCGGCGCGCGCGCAGGTGGCCGCGGCGCGTGGGCGCCGCTGCGAGCGAAGTCGTTTGGACCTCGGGCGCCACGGAAGCGAACAATCTGGCGATTTTCGGCGTCGCGCAGTACTACCGCGAGCAGCGGCCGGCACATCATCACGGCCCGTACCGAACACAAGGCGGTGCTCGATCCCTGCCGCGAACTCGAGCGGCGCGGCTGGCGCGTCACCTATCTGCCGCCCGATGGCGGCGGCGTGCTGGATCCCGATCAAGTCGCCGCGGCGCTGCGTCCGGATACCGTGCTGGTGTCGCTCATGCACGTCAACAACGAGATCGGCGTGGTTCAAGACATCGCGGCGATCGGCGCGATCTGCGCCGAGCACGGCGGCGCGCGGCTGCATGTCGATGCGGCGCAGAGCGTCGGCAAATGCGCCGTCGATTTTGCCGCTCTTGGCGCCGATCTGCATGTCGCTGTCGGCGCACAAGGCGTATGGCCCAAAGGGGTGGGCGCCCTGGTGGTTCGCAGCGCGGCGCTGCGCGGGCGCGGGTGCACTTACGCCTCTGCAATTCGGCGGCGGACAGGAGCGGGGATTTGCGGGCGGGCACGCGTGGCCACGCACCAAGTGGTGGGCATGGGCATGGCATTCGAGCTGGCGCGCGGCGGCAGCCGCGGCGAGACCGCGCGAATCGCGCAGCTGCAGCAGCGGCTGTGGCAGGGGCTGGCCGCGCTCGGCGGCGTGCTGCGCAACGGCAACGCGGAGCGCTCCGTGCCGCATCTGCTCAACGTGTCCTTCGAGGGGGTGGAGGGCGAGAGCCTGCTCGCGGCGGTGCGCCCGCACCTGGCGGTGTCGACCGGTTCGGCCTGCACATCGGCGCTGGCGGAACCCTCCTACGTGCTGCGCGCCTTGGGCCGCGGCGAGCGTCTTGAGCGAAAGCAGCCTGCGGTTCGGCCTGGGCCGCAGTACCACCGAGCGGACATCGACACGGCGGTTGCGGTCGTTGACGCGAGCATCGAGCGGCTTCGGCGCCGGCGCCATTGCCGGCGCATGAACTACAACGAACTGACGCGCCGCTACTTCGAGACGGCCGCTGCGCGCGGGCGTGCTTGGCGGTCCCGTGTGTTTATCGCGGCGCCGCGGGAAACCGCGAACACGGCACCTGGGTGCAATTCGAAGTCCAGGTCGACGTCGGGGATCCGGTCAAGGCGGCGCGGTTCCTGGCCTTTGGCTGCCCGCACACCATCGCCGTGGCGGCTTGGCTGGCCGAGCAGGCGGCTGGGCAGCCGCTGACCCGGCGCCTGCCCGAGAGCGTGCCGGCGTTGAGCGACCGATTCGCGCGTGCCGGTCGAGAAACTCGGCCGCCTGCTGATCATCGAGGATGCATGGCTTGCGCGGCTGCGGCGCTTGACTATCGCGCTCGAGCACCCACATCTTGAAGTGAACGAGGATTAATAAAAAACGCGCCTTGGTTCCGTGCGCACGGCTCGCCGGCGTGTTATGTATAGCTGCCCGGTTTGGCTGAACTTTCGAGGACAGCGCGATGGCGATAATGTTGACGGAATCGGCGGCGGATCGGGTGCGGACTCATTTGGCGCAACGCGGAATCGGCGTCGGTCTGCGGGTCGGAATCAAGAAGACAGGTTGTTCGGGTTTCGCCTATGTCGTGAATTACGCCGATGAAATCAACCCGGAAGATGCGGTTTTCGAGGCGCGCGGCGTGAAAGTCGTGGTCGACCCCTTAAGCCTGCCGTTGATCGACGGAACACTGGTTGATTTCGTCAAACAGGGCCTGAACGAGGCGTTCAAGTTCCAAAATCCCAAAGCCAAGGGCGAATGCGGCTGCGGCGAGAGCTTCAACGTCTGCGAGCGCCTTAAGGCCGCTCGACGCGCCCGCAGCGGCCGGTTTTTCCAAGCAATACAGGGACTTCGGTCACTGATCGCTGATTGCTTGGGCGGCCCTGCTCCAGTACACTTCGCGGTCTTTGTCGGCCCTCTCTAGGGCGGATTCTCCATCAGCGAGGTCGACCATGCCCATCGAGCGTACCCTTTCCATCGTCAAGCCGGACGGCGTCGGCCGTAACCTGATCGGCGAGGTTTATCGCCGTTTTGAACAGGCGGGCTTGAAAGTGGTGGCGGCGCGCATGATGCGGCTTGTCGCAGGCCGAGGCCGAGGGCTTTTACGCCGTGCATCGCGAGCGGCCGTTTTTCAAAGATCTGGTGCGATTCATGACCTCCGGTCCGGTGATGGTGCAGGTGCTCGAAGGCGAAGGCGCGATTGCGAAGAATCGCGAGGTGATGGGCGCCACGGATCCGAAGAAGGCGGCCAAGGGAACCATTCGCGCCGATCTTGCCACCAGCATCGATGAGAACATCGTCCATGGTTCCGATGCGCCGGATACGGCGGCGCGCGAAATCGGCTACTTCTTCCGCGAAATTGAGCTCTGCCCGCGTACGCGCTAGCGTAGCGGCGGCTTGAAGGAGGCATCTAGGTGGCCGAGCGAACGCGTGAATCTGCTGGGGCTGCCGCGCGCGCAACTCGAGGCATTCGTTGCGCAGCGTCTCGGCGCGAAGCCGTTTCGCGCCCGGCAGCTCATGAAGTGGATCTACCGGCGCGGCGCCGCGGATTTCTCCGCCATGAGCGATTTGGCGAAGGACTTTCGCGCGCAACTCCAGGAGATTGCCGAGATCACGGTTCCGCAAATCGTCACCGAACAGCGCTCCACGGACGGCACCCGCAAGTGGATGCTGCGCATGGACAGGTCCAGGGCATCGAGACCGTTTATATTCCTGAGCCCGATCGAGGCACCCTGTGCATTTCGAGCCAGGTGGGCTGCGCGATGGACTGCACTTTTTGCGCCACCGCTCAGCAGGGCTTCAACCGCAACTTGAGCGTCGGCGGAAATCGTCGGCCAGGTCTGGTTGGCGCAGCGCGAACTGGCGCAAGCAAGCGGCACGGCGGTCGGCGAGGGCGATCGCGATCACCAACATTGTGTTCATGGGCATGGGCGAGCCGCTCGCCAACTACCGCAATGTGGTGCCGGCCATGCGGATTTTCCTGGACGATTTGGGCTACGATTTGTCGCGGCGACGGGTCACTTTAAGCACCTCGGGGTTGGTGCCGCAGATCTACAAGCTCGCGGAAGAATGCAATGTAGCGCTGGCGGTTTCGCTGCATGCGCCGAACGATGCATTGCGCGACGAACTCGTGCCCGATCAACCGCAAGCACCCAATCGCCGAATTGCTGGCAGCGTGCTGGCACTATATCGAGCAACAAAACGGACGCAGCATCACTTTCGAGTACGTCATGCTCGACGGCGTCAACGACCAGCCCGAGCATGCGCGGCAGCTCGCGCGGTTGATGCACGGCCGTCCGGCCAAGCTCAATCTCATTCCTTTCAATGTGTTTCCAGGTACGCGCTACCGGCGCTCCGCGCCTGCGGCGATTGTAGGATTCCGCGACATCTTGAATGATCACGGCGTGATCGCGACGATTCGCAAGACTCGCGGCGATGACATCGACGCGGCGTGCGGGCAGTTGGCGGGCAAGGTCACGGATCGCACGCTGGTGCGCCTCGGTACGAAACTCGGAGCGGCGTCGCGCACGCCGGCGGAGATTCAATGATGCTGAATGCAGAACACCTTCGCTTAAATGCGGCGCTGGCGCTGACCGCGTCCTTGGTGTTGACGGCTTGCCACCACAATCCGCCGGCATACCAGCAGCCGGTTCTAACCTACAAGAAGCAGCCCGAGCAGGCGGCGGTGGCCAATATGCAGCTGGCTCTGGAGTATATGAAGCTCGGCAAGCTGGCAACCTCCCGCGAATGCATCGAAAAGGCATTGAAGGAGGATGCTTCGAACCCCTCCGTCCAGGAAACAGCGGGTCTGGTGTATGAGCGCGTCAATGAAATGAGCAAGGCGGAGCACGCCTACGAGAATGCGGCCCGCTTGGGCAAGAACGATCCGAATATTTCCAAAATGCTTTTGCCGGGTTCTTGTGCCGCACGGGCAAGACGGCCGCCGGGGAGAAAATGTTCAACGAGGTGGCGAACAACCCGTTGTATCAGACTCCGGAAGTGGCCCTGGTCAACGCCGGTGTACTGCGTGCGCAGCGCCGGAAATCTCGTCGATGCCGACCGTTATTTCACCCGCGCGCTGGCGATTCGCCCGAACATGCCCGAGGGTCTGTTGCAATTGGGCAATGTCGCCTTCGACCGCGGCGACGCGGCGCAGGCACGCGATATCGTGCAGCGCTATCTGGCCGTCAACCCGCCCACCCCGGAAGTGCTGTGGCTGGGCTTTCGCGCGCAACGCAAGCTCGGCGATGCGGTCGGCCGCGGCGCTCTACGCGCGGCGCGTGCAGACCGAATTTCCAAACTCAACCCAGGCGCAAAATATGCGCAACGGCATCGATCGATGAGCCTGCCCGCGGCACTACCGGGACCTAAGCTCAAGGCCGAACGCGAACGCCGTGGTTTGAGCGCCCAAAAGGCCGCCGACGAAATGCACTTGGATCGATGGGTGATCGATGCGCTCGAGGCCGATGATTACCAGCGCATCGGCCCGACGGTTTACTCCAAGGGTCATTTGAAGAAATACGCGGCCCTGCTGGGTCTACCCGCAGGCGAGATCCTGGCAGCCTTCGAATCGCTTACGCCCCCGCAGGCCGCCACACCGGCCGCCGGTCCCAGCATGCTGCTGCGTTCGCGCGAAGATACGCCGTCATCGGGCGGCCAATCCCTCATCCAGATCGGCGGAACCGTGGCCGTTGTGCTGCTGCTCGGGGTCTTGTGGTGGCGGCCCTGGCACGTGCGCGCCAAGGCAGCGAGTGCGCCGCCGCCGGCGGCAACGGTGCGTGCGGCGCCGGCCGACAAGCCCATCGAGTCCGGTATCGTCGCCAGCGCCACGGCCGCGCCGGCCCCGAAGGATTCCCCGCCGCCGGCTGCGGCCAATGCGGCCAATGCGGGCAGCGCGGCGGGTTCGGATGCGCCCGCGGCGCCGGTGCCGGGCGCCGGCCACGCGCAGCTGCGCTTGAGCTTCTCGGCGGATTCGTGGGTGGATGTCCATGACGCTTCCGGAAAGCGCACCTTTGCGGGCAACGGGCTTGCCAACAGCGTAAAGACCGTCTCCGGAACTGCGCCGCTGCGCGTGTACCTAGGTGTCGGCAGCGGCGTGCAGCTGGAAATCAACGATCGTGCCGTCGCGATTGGGCCGCAGTTTTTTAGCGGTGACGTGGCGCGCTTCGAGGCTGGCGCGGATGGCGTCCTGCGGCGCGATTCGCGTCCCGATCAAACGCACGGTGCGCCGCCGCGCAGCTCGCGTCCGCCCGGCTGAGAGGACTCTTGAGTAAGATCATCGAGCCCTTGCGTGGTGTGCATGACGTATTGCCCGCGCAAATTGCGGCCTGGCAGCACTTGGAGCGCATCACTCGCCAGGTCTTTGCGAGCTACGGCTACGAAGAATTTCGCGTCCCGGTGATTGAACAGACGCAGCTGTTCAAGCGCTCGATCGGCGATTTTACGGACATCGTCGAAAAGGAGATGTTCAGCTTCCTCGATCAGGGCGGGGATCAGATCACGCTGAGACCCGAGGCGACCGCCGGCATCGTGCGCGCGGTCATTTCCAACGGGCTGCTGCGCGAGGGACGCTTGCGGGTTTGGTGCATGGGACCGATGTTCCGGCGCGAGCGTCCGCAGGCAGGCCGTTTTCGGCAGTTTCATCAAATCGATGCCGAAGCGTTCGGATTCGAGGGACCGGATGTCGATGCGGAGATGATCCTGCTGTCCGCGAGACTCCTGCGGCGTCTGGGATTGGGCGACGTCAAGCTGCTGGTGAACTCACTGGGCACACCGGCGTCGCGTGCGGCGTATCGTGACAAGCTCAGCGCCTATTTCGGCGGCCACGCCGCGTCCTTGGATGAGGACAGCCAACGCCGCTTGAGCGGCAATCCATTGCGAATCCTCGACAGTAAGAACCCGGAAATGCAGCGAATCATTGCCGGTGCGCCGTTATTGCTGGAATCGCTCGACCTTCAGTCCCGGCAGCACTTCGAATCCCTGTGTGCTCAGTTGCGAAGCGCCGGCATCGAGTATCATATCGAGCCGCACCTGGTGCGCGGTCTGGACTACTACACGCGCACAGTGTTCGAATGGACCACCGAGGACCTGGGCTCGCAAAGCACGGTTTGCGCCGGCGGCCGCTACGATGGGCTGGTGGCCCAATTAGGCGGCGCCGATACCCCGGGGGTCGGTTGGGCCATGGGGCAGGAGCGCATCGTCATGCTCCTGCAGAAGCAGAACTTGGCGCTCCCTAAAGACCGCCCGCAGATTTATCTGGTGTTGGCCGGGGAACAAGCCGAAATCCCCGGGTTCAAGCTGGCGGAGCGATTGCGCGATGCTTGGCCGGACCTGGCCGTGCAGATCAATTTGGGCGGCGGAAGCTTTAAGACGCAGTTCAAGCGCGCGGATAAGAGCGGCGCGGAGTTCGCGTTGGTGTTGGGGGATGATGAGCTGGCCCGCGGAGTGGTGGCCGTCAAGGCGTTGCGCCTCGACCAGCAGCAAGAGGAGTGCCCGCTGCAGCGAATCAGTGAACGGATCGGCGTCTTATTGGGTCTTACAGGCGGGAGTGGAAGTGGCCATGGCTGAAGAATATTTAACCGACGACGAACAACTGGAAGCCGTAAAGCGCGCCTTTACTGAATATGCCCCCTGGATATTGGGCGGCGTGGTGCTCGGCGTGGGCGGCTGGTTCGGTATCCAGTACTATCGCTCGCATCAAAATGCGCGGGCGATGCAGGCGGCGGAGCAATTCAGCCAAATGGCCGCCGCGCTGCAAATGAACGATGCGCCGAAGTCCCTGCAGATTGCGAACGGGCTCATCAAGAACTTTCCGAGTTCGCCCTATGCCGACCAGGCGCAGCTGACGATTGCGCGTATCGACGTCGATAGCGGTAAGGCCGCCGAAGCGGTCGCCCCGTTGACTGAAGTCATGAACAACTCCAAGGATGCGGAACTCAAGCAAATCGCGCGCCTGCGGCTTGCGCGTGTTTTGATCGATCAAGGCAAGCCCGACGATGCCATCAAGACTTGGCGCAAGGCACCCCCGGAAGATTCGCCGGCCGTTACCACGAGGTGCACGGCGACGCGCTTTATGCCAAGAAGGACATTCCTGGCGCCATTGCCGAATACAACCAGGCGTTGGGCAGCAGCGACGGCGGCGCCGATGCCGCCCTGCTGCAATTGAAACTCGCCGACCTCGCCTCGGAACGAAAAGGCTAAACCGTAATGCGCTTATTGCTTCCATTGAGCTTCGCGGCGCTGCTCATCGCCGCCGGGTGCAGCAAGGACAAGGATGTCGAGCCGCCCGCCGCGCTGGTGAATTTTCCGGAGACCTTGCCGGTCAAAAGGCTGTGGGACGAGGGTGTGGGCGGCGGCAAGAGGCAAACCAAGCTGCGCCTGGGCTTAGGGCCGGCGATCGACAATGGCGTGGTGTTCGCCGCCAATCACAAGGGCGAGGTGCTGGCGGTATCGCTCGAGACCGGCCGCGATGTATGGGTCAAAAAGCTCAAAGTGCCGATTTCCGCCGGACCGGCGGCGGGTTTTGGCATTGTCGTGGCCGGCACCAGCAAGGGTGCGGTAATTGCGCTCGATGGCGCAACCGGGCGCCAGTTGTGGCGCTCGCAAATCAATTCTGAGCTGCTGTCCTCGCCGGCGATCAGCGCGAAGGTCGTCGTCATGCGATCGGTCGACGGCCGCCTGAACGGCTTTGACACGCATACCGGCAAGGTGCTGTGGTCGGTTGAGCAGCAGGTACCGCGCCTGAGCTTGCGCGGTACGGCAACCCCGACCGTCGCCAAGGAAATCGCGATCAGCGGCTTCGACAACGGTAAGGTGATGGCGGTGTCGCTCACGACCGGCGACACAATTTGGGATACGGCCCTGGCATCGCCTCACGGGCGCACGGAACTCGATCGCCTGGTCGACATCGATTCAGCCGTTCGTGTGGTCGGCGACAATGTCTTTGCCGCCGGCTTCCAGGGACGCACGGCGATGCTCGCGCTCGACTCGGGGCAGTTGTGGTGGTCGCACGATATGTCGAGCTATCGAGGCCTATCGGTCGATGCGGACAAATTGTACGTTACCGAATCCGACGGCACCGTGGTGGCGATGCGTCAGCGTGACGGCGCGGAAGTTTGGCGCAATGAGAAGCTCAAGCGCCGCGGTTTGAGTACGCCCGTCGTAACCAGCACCGCGATCGCGGTTGCGGATTTTCAGGGCTATCTGCATTGGTTGGACAAGAATACCGGCGAGCTCGTGGCTCGAGAGCGCATCGCGAAGAAGCAGCGTGTTTCCAATCCGCCGGCCGGGTCGGGCGACACCGTGGTCGTGTTGACCGACGCCGGCACTCTGGCGGCGTATCGAGCGACTCCGCGAGCAGGCAGCGAGCCGACTGCGGCGACGCCGCCGGCGGCAACGCCGCCGCCTGCCGAAAAGCCGGCTCCGTCCGCGACCCCGCCGCCCGCTGCGCCTCCGCCCTAAGACCTGCAAGGCAATGTTGCCGGTAGTCGCATTGATCGGCCGCCCGAATGTGGGCAAGTCGACGCTATTCAATGCCATGACCGGCACCCGCGATGCGCTGGTGGCCGATCTGCCCGGGCTGACGCGCGATCGCCAATACGGATTCGCCCGGCGCACGGACGTGCCATGCATCGTGGTCGATACCGGCGGGCTCGTTGAACAGGCGGACGTGATCGAGAGCCTGATGATTGCGCAGACCGAACGGGCAATCAGCGAAGCGGATCGCCTGATCGTGCTGGTGGACGGCCGAGCCGGCGTCACGCCTCAGGATCAGTTCGTCGCGCAGCTGGCGCGCCGCAGCGGCAAGCCGGTGTTCCTCGCAGTGAATAAGACCGAAGGATTCGACAGCGACATGGCGGTCGCCGATTTTTTTCAATTGGGTTTGGGTGAGCCGCTGCCTATTTCTGCCGCGCATGACCAGGGCGTGATTTCGCTGTTGGAGACGGCGCTCGCGGGGCTGACGCCGGATCCGCAGGATGGCCCCGAGATACAGGGCATCAAAGTTGCGGTGATCGGCCGGCCGAATGTGGGTAAGAGCACGCTGATCAATCGGCTGCTGGGCGAGGATCGCATGGTGGCCTTCGATCAGCCTGGAACCACGCGCGATGCCGTGCTGGTACCCTTTGAGCGCGACGGTGAGCGCTATACCTTGATCGACACCGCCGGCGTGCGGCGCCGCTCCCGAGTTGAGGAGGCGGTCGAAAAATTCAGCGTCATCAAAACGCTGCAGGCCATTGAGAGCGCGCATGTGGTGGTCGTGGTCATGGATGCGCACGATACGGTCGCGGAGCAGGACGCGAGTCTCTTGGGCACGGTGATCGAGCAGGGCCGCGCTCTGGTTCTCGCCGTCAATAAATGGGACAACATCCCGGCGGAACAGCGCGACCTGATTCGCCAGCAAATCGAGCAACGGCTGCAATTCGCTGATTTCGCGCCGCTGCATTTCATCTCGGCGCGCCACGGCAGCGGCGTCGGCGAGCTGTTCGCCTCGGTGCGCAAGGTCTATGCCGCTGCGATGCGCGATATGAGCACGCCGGAGTTGACGCGGGTGCTGGAGGCGGCCATTGAAAGCCACCAGCCGCCGGTGGTCAGCGGGCGCCGCATCAAGCTGCGCTATGCGCATCAAGGGGGACGAAATCCGCCGGTCGTCGTCATCCACGGCAACCAGACCGACCATGTTCCCGACGCCTACCGCAGATATCTGGTCAATGTCTATCGCAAGGCGTTCGACTTGATGGGCACCCCGGTGAGAGTGGCGTTTCGCGGCGATGAGAACCCCTACGCCGGAAAACGCAACCCCTTGACCCCCCGGCAGGTTCGCAAACGCAAACGATTGATTCAACGCAATAAGCGGTAATATCGGACTGCGGTACCACGGGGGATGGTTCTTTGCAGTTCATCAAAACCAAAACTTTCCGAATCGGCGCGCTCGCCGCGCTTCTGCTCGGCTTGTATGCGGCGGCCGGATTTTTATTGGCGCCGCGATTGGTGCGCAACGCGCTCATGACCGAAATTCCAAAGAATCTGGCGGGCGTCGTGCCCAGCGTCGGAGATATTCACATCAATCCATTCCTGATGCAGGTGCAGGTCAAAGATTTCTATCTAACCGGCGCGCAAGGCACGAAGCTGGTCGGCTTTTCACGGTTGTTCGTTGACTTCGAGGTTTCTTCAATCTGGCACCGCGCTTATACCTTCGGCGATATCGATATCGACTCGCCTTTCGCCAACGCGGTGATCTTCAAGGACGGCCGCTTGAATCTCGCACAGCTAAGCCCCCGCCCAAGCGGCAAGCCTCAGCCCAAGGGCAATGAACCCATCCCGGCACTGCGCATCGGTTCGTTCAAAGTGACTGAAGGATTTTTCTCGTTCGATGATCGGCGGCGAGCCTCCGATTTCGCCACGCGTTTGCAGCCGATCAATTTTGAGCTGCAGAATTTCACCACCGGAGTTGACGGCGGCCGCTTCACCTTTAGCGGCGCCTCAAAGGTCGGCGAGCGCATCGAGTGGCATGGGCACCTCGCCGTTCAGCCGATCGAGTCCGACGGCGACTTGCAGATCGTGGGACTGCAGGCGCACACGATTTGGGAATACCTGGAAGATCAGCTGAATTTTCAGGTCAATTCCGGAAAAATCGATGTGAATGCGGCCTATCAGTTCACGCTGAAGGACGATGTCGATCTGAAGGTTGACGTCTCCAAAGTTGCCGTGACCAACCTGGCGGTGCGGCCAAGGAATTCGGATGTCGATTGGATCAGCGTGCCGCAGCTCACGTTGAGCGGCACGACATTGGATCTAAAGCCGCGGCGCGCGCACAGCGATTCTCTGATCATCACCGGCGTGAAACTTCTGACCTGGCTGGAGCCGGACGGATCGGTGAATTTGCTCAAACTCGCCGCGCCGCCGGCGCCCGCGTCGAGCCCGCCTGCGGGGCCAAACGTAGTTGCAGCAACGAGCACGCCTGCAACGGCAAGTCCGCTTGCAGCAACGAGCCCGCCCCCTTCCGCGCCGCCCGTTTCGCCGGCCAACGGCGCGGCGGCTGCGTGGAAGTTTGAGCTCGGCGAATTTGCGCTGCGCGATGCCAGCCTATCCGCGGAGGATCGGCGCACCAAACCGGCCGCGAAAGTGCTGATCGCGCCGCTCTCCATCAAGGTGACGGCGCCAGCCTCGACCTCGCCAAGCCGGTGAGCGTGGCGCTCGACAGCAAAATCAACGACATCGGTACATTCAGCGTGGCGGGAGACATTACGCCACAACCGTTGGCGGCGAATTTGAATCTGAAATTGGACCGCATCGAGCTTGCCGTCATTCAGCCCTACATCGCGCAATACACCTCGATGACGCTGCTCGCGGGGAGGTTGGGCGGCGATGCGAAAGTGCGCTACGGCGCGAAGAAACCCGCGTTGCAGTTCAGCGGGAACATCAATGTCGCCGGTCTGCACACCGTCGACAACGCATTGCATCAGGATTTCATCAACTGGGATCGCCTGGAGATCCAGGGCCTGGATTTTCAGCATGATCCTGACCGCCTCGACATCGATCAAATCATCGCGCGCAAACTGTACGCGCGCGTCATTATCGAGCCGGACGAGCCTGAATGTAAAGCGCATCTTGGCGGCGCCGGGCGCCACGATCGTGGCGCCGAGCGGCGATGCGCGACCCCCGCTCGCCGCGACGGCGTCGCCCGCACCCGCACCGCCCTTGGCGCACAAGGGCCGCAAACGCTCGGCGGCGTCCAGCGCCGCGGCGCCGTCGGCCCGCCGCGCCCGCGGCGGTTCCCGCGATGCCGATGTCGATCAAGAAAATCGTGTTGCAGGACAGCCAGGCCAATTTTGCCGACTTGTCGGTCATGCCCAACTTCGCCACCGGCATCAAGAAGCTCGAAGGAACTGTGCGTGGGCTTTCCTCGAAGGAAAATTCCCGCGCCAAGATCGATATTCATGGATCCGTGGATGAGTTCGCGCCGGTGAGCATCACCGGCGAGGTCAATGTGTTGAGCGCCGCGTTGTACACCGATTTGGCCATGAGCTTTCGCAATATAGAACTTAGCACCTTCAACCCTTATTCGGGAAAATTTGCGGGCTACAACATCAGCAAGGGAAAGTTGACCACCGAGCTGCACTACAAGGTCGATGGCCGCAAGCTCGATGCACAGCATCACATCATCGTTGAGCAACTCGAATTCGGCGACAAGACCGAGAGCAAGGATGCGGTCTCGCTGCCGGTCAAGCTGGCAGTCGCGCTGCTCAAAGACCGCAATGGCGTCATCGATCTCAATCTTCCGGTTACCGGCTCGCTCGACGATCCGAAATTCAAGCTGGGTCCGATCATCTGGAAGGTCTTCGTGAATATCTTGGAGAAGGCGGTCACCGCGCCGTTCGCGCTCCTGGGGTCCTTGTTCGGCGGCGGACCCGATCTGCAGTTCGTCGACTTTCAACCCGGCGCCGCCGCGTTGGACCCGGTCGGGGTCGCAAAAACCCAAAGCCTCGTCAAGGCATTGGAGGCGCGGCCGCAGCTGAAAATCGAGATTCCGATTGCCGTGGTCAGCGCACTGGATCGCCCGAGTCTCATCGAGGCGAAATATCAGGCGCAGCTCCGCGAGGCGCTGGCGGCGGCGGCTGCCCGTAAAAAATCGTCCGCTGCCGCAACCGCCTTTGACCAATTGGATGCGCCCGCTCAGCTTGAGCTGCTGACGCGGCTGTACGTCAGTAATTTTGGCGGGGAACCGAAGTTCCCCGATTCGGTAGAGGCCATCAAACCTAAGCCGGAAAAGACGGCGGCCCGAAATGATTTTCTCGTGCAGTGAGCTGCACCAGCACATTGCGGTAGCCGAATCCGATCTCACCGCACTGGGGCAACAGCGCGCGATGAGCTTGCAGCAAGCATTGCTGACGGGCACGCAGATCGCCCCGGACCGGGTGTTTTTGGTGGCCAACGGCAAGGCGAAGGACCAGGACGGTCGCGTGCGCTTGGAATTGTCGCTGCGATGAGCGGTACTCGGGGCGCCGTGCACCGCAATGAGACGTGGCGGTCCGATCGGCGCCCCCAATTGGTGCATGAATCCTGGGTCTCGCGCACTGCGGTTGCTTTAAGCTGCTGATCGCACTCAATACTTCATTGCTGGCACAAGCGGTGCTTTCCGCCACGCAGCAGCCCGTTGCGCAAAGGAGCCTTAGTGGCATGAAGCTCATTACCGCGATCATCAAACCGTTCAAGCTCGACGAGGTTCGAGGGGCGGTCAGCGATGTCGGGGTTCGGGGGCTGACCGTCACGGAGGTTCGGGGCTTTGGCAGGCAGCGCGGGCACACCGAGATTTATCGCGGCGCCGAGTATGTCGTTGAGTTCGTGCCGAAGACCAAGATTGAAATCGCCATCGATGATGGGCTGGTGGAGCTGGTGATCGAAGCGATCATGAGGTCGGCCAAGACGGGCAAGGTTGGGGACGGAAAAATATTTGTATTTGATCTCGAACAAGTCGTGCGCATCCGAACAGGCGAGCGCGACTCCAGCGCCATCTAAAAGTACAGGGGATATATGAAAAAACTGCCGATGCTGGCGTTTCTCGCGCTATTGATCTTGGGAGTGCCCGCCGCGTGGGGCGATAGCGCGCCGACCGCGCCCATGCTGATCAGCGCCGACAAGATCAGCGCGGGCGACACCGCCTGGATGCTGACCTCCACCGCCCTGGTGCTGATGATGTCGATTCCGGGACTGGCGCTTTTTTACGGCGGCATGGTGCGCAAGAAGAACGTCCTGGCCACGCTGATGCAAACCTTTGCGATCGTCTGCGTCGTGACCCTTCTGTGGTGGCTGGTCGGCTATTCGTGGGCATTTACTCCCGGCAGCAAATTCCTCGGCGGCTTCAGCCGCGCATTGTTTGGCGGCATGACGTTCATGCACGATCCGGTCAATCGGCTGTCGGTGTCGCATCTGGCGTTGACGATTCCCGAAACCGTTTACGCCATGTTTCAGCTGACTTTCGCGATTATTACGCCCGCGCTGATCGCCGGTGCGTTTGCCGACCGTATGAAGTTCTCGGCCCTGCTGGTATTCATGGGCGCATGGTCGCTGTTGGTCTATGTACCGATTGCGCATATGGTTTGGGAGCCGAGCGGATGGCTGAACGCCGGCGGCATTTTGGACTACGCCGGCGGCACGGTGGTGCACATCAACGCCGGCATGGCGGGACTGGCCAGCTGTATCGTGCTCGGCAAACGCTTGGGTTACGGCCGCGAGCGGATGCCGCCCCACAATTTGACTCTGACGCTCATTGGCGCATCGCTCCTGTGGGTGGGCTGGTTTGGCTTCAATGCCGGCTCCGCAGGCGCCGCCGACGGGCGCGCCGGCATGGCGATGCTGGCCACGCAGATGGCGACGGCAGCAGCCGCCTTGAGCTGGATGTTCACGGAGTGGTTTTCCAAGGGTAAACCGAGCGTTCTCGGCATCGCCTCCGGCGCGGTGGCCGGGCTGGTTGCCATTACGCCGGCATCCGGGTTCGTCGGCCCGACGCCCGCCGTGGTCATCGGCTTGGCGGCGGGCGTGATCTGCTTTTTCGCCGCGACATCGCTCAAGCATCTGCTGGGGTATGACGATTCACTGGACGCCTTCGGGGTGCATGGCATTGGCGGCATCGTCGGCGCACTGTTGACGGGTGTCTTTTTCAGCAAAGAGATCAGCGGCGTGGACAACAGCGTCATGACGCAATTCCTGATTCAGCTCAAGGGTGTGGCGGTCACCGTTTTCTATGGATTCGCAGCCAGCTACATCATCTTGAAAATCATCGACATGACCATCGGCTTGCGCGTCACCGAAGAGCAAGAGCGCGAAGGCCTGGACATCACGCTGCATGGGGAAAGCATCGAGTAATCGGCGTAAACTTTGGGGGTAACCCCAAGGAGTGCCAGCTTGCCCATCCTCGACATCTTGGTGATCGCGCTGGTATTGATTGTCGTGTCCGGCCTGCGTGTTGCGCAACAATACGAACGCGGTGTGGTGTTCAGATTGGGACGCTACATCGGACTTAAGGGGCCGGGACTGTATTGGATCATCCCGCTTGGTGTGGAACGGTCGGTGCGCGTGGATATCCGCACGCGCACCGTGTCGGCGGAACAGCAAGAAACCATTACCCGCGACAGCGTGACCATCAAGGTCAACGCCGTGCTCTGGTACCGGGTCGTCGATGCGGCCAAGGCCGTCATCGAAGTCGCCGATGCGCCGGCCGCGGTATACCAGCTGGCCCTGACAGGATTGCGAAATATCATCGGCCAGCACGATCTGGATGAAATCCTGCAGGAGCGCAACAAGATCAACACCTTGTTGGGGGACAATATTGCCGGCTCGACCGCGGCATGGGGGCTGGAGGTTCAACGCTTCGAAATGAAGGATGTGGAACTGCCCAAGGCCATGCAGCAAGTCATGGCCATGCAGGCCGAGGCCATCCGCGAAAAGCGCGCGCGCATCATCAAGGCAGAAGCCGAACTCGAGGCGTCGGTGAAGCTATCGGCCGCGGCAGCGCAGATCACCCAGAATCCCGCCGCGCTGGAGCTGCGGCGCATGCAGATGATTTCCGAAGTGGGAGCGGAGAACAACAGCACCACGGTCCTGATGATTCCGTCCGACTTTGTGTCCCTCGCGCATAGTCTGAATGACTATCTGGCGCGGCAACGGTCCGCGAAGCCGCCTGCGCCCGCAGCGCAGTAGCGGCGCACCGCGGTAGCGCCGGACGGCAGGAGCGCCGGACGGCAGGAGCGCCGCACCCTCCCGCTTGGGAGATCACCTGAACGGCGCTGCGCAGGCCGTCCGCTTTTTGCGACAAATTCTGTTGCACCCAGTTTGCAGCGAAACGTTTCGTGATCCGGGTCTCGTTTTCGAAGCGATTATGCCAGGTACTCTCTCCCGTGCCTTGTAAGACCACCAAGCCCACGGAGAACACCGCATGAGCAATCCCTATAACAGCGCGACCGAGCGAGCTTCGATCTTGGGTCCGACGCTGTATTTCAAAGGCGACTTGACCGCTGAGGAAGATCTGTTGATCCAGGGCCGCGTGGAAGGTTCGATCACCCATACACAACGTTTGACCGTTGGCCCACAGGGCACGGTCAAAGCCAATATCAAGGCGCAGCTCATCATTGTGGAAGGCACGGTCGATGGCGACCTGCAGGCCGAGAAGTCCGTATTCGTGAAGGAGACTGCGAAGGTCTGCGGGAATATATTCGCGCCGACCGTGAGCATCACGGAGGGTGCGAATTTCAGCGGCAGCATTGACATGGACGGCAAGAAGGCCGGCCAGCAGTCAGCTAAATTCGATCCGGTCCGTCCCCACAAAACCGCCGGTGGCGCCGCCTAACAATGTCGTGGTTCAAAAAACCTCTCGATGGAGATGATCTCATGATGCATGCCAATCCCAGCCGCCCAGGCGCGCCCGAACCTTCCTTGACGCGGCCGGAGCCGCGCGTTCCCGGCGCCGAACCGCGATCGCCCGCACCCCGCGCCGCCGAGCCTGCGCGAGCGCCCGATCCTAAGGCCGCGGAAGCGGCTTCTCGAGCCTCGGTGCTGGGTCCCACGCTGCGTTTCCGCGGTGAACTGTCGGCGCAGGAAGACCTGATCGTTCAGGGCGGCGTTGAGGGCTCCATCACGCACACTCAGAGCCTCACCATCGGCACTGACGGCACCATGAAGGGCGATATTCGAGCCCGCGTCATCGTCGTCGACGGCAAGGTCGAGGGCGATCTTTATGCGACCGAGTCCGTCAATATCCGGGCCACGGCCAAGGTCAAAGGCAACGTCTTTGCGCCGCGGGTCGGCATCAGCGAGGGCGCATTTTTCCAAGGACAGATCGAAATGCAACCCTCCGGTGCGGCGGTCCAGGAACATAGCGCGCGCCTGCGACAGGCCGCACTGTTGCCCGCGATCGAAGGAGCCGCTGTCGATCAAATGCTGAGCGCGACGAAGGGCTGAGCAGAGCGAAATCTAACGGGCGACGCGCTGCTTCGAGGCGGCTGGCGCTAGTTTCGAGACGTCTCAGACCGCGGGCTAATTGGAGACGAATAATTCCGGATCGACCCAGGCGCGATTGAGGCTCAAGCCCCAATGCAAATGTGGCCCCGTCACCCTGCCGGTCATACCCACTTTGCCCAGCGTGGTTCCCGCCGCCACGTGCTGCCCCGGCTGTCACATCGATCGCGCTCAAGTGGCAATACATGCTGATCATGCCGCGGCCATGATCCACGAACACGGTATTGCCGTTGAAAAAATACTTGCCGGTGTCGATCACAGTGCCCGCGAGCGGCGCATGCACCGGCGTGCCGACCGGCGCGGCAATGTCCATGCCGCTGTGCGGATTGCGCGACTCACCGTTGAAAATGCGGCGCATGCCGAATGAGCTGCTGCGCACCCCGGGGACCGGCTGCGGCAATGCGCAGCGTCTGCGGCGGCTCATCCGTCCAGCGGCTCATGCGCGTGCTCGATGATCGACTTCTCTCGGTTCACGCGCTCCAGATCGGCCCGAGACAGGTTGACCAGACTTGGCGCCACTTTGAGCGACTGGCTCGCATACTGCTTCTCCCCGATCGTATATTGGACCTCTTGCCTGGTATCGCCGCTGCGGACGATGACCTGACGCGGCCCGAGCGAGGCGGACAAGGGGATGCCGATGATTGCGAACCAACTCGAATCGTCCTGAACGACCAGCGCGCGGTGACCGTCGACGTCGACATAGGGCATGGCATTGCCGTGAACGTCGAGCTTGAGGATTTTGACTCCGCCCGGCACCGCGCTCTCGCGCGGCAAGGCGAACGAAAAAGCGAGCATAGGACTCGCACAGAGCAGCAGCGCGGCGCAGCGAATCAAGGCGCTGCGATTCGCGGCGCAGCGATTCAAGGCTCCTCCACCTTCGCGCGAATTTTCCCGACCGCGAGGCGCACTTCGATCGGGGTTCCGGGGCTCACCTCCGCGGCGCTGCGCACAATGGTGCCGCCCATGCGGCTGACGATGGCGTAGCCGCGGTCGAGGGTGGCGAGAGGGCTCACGGCATTTAAGGTGCGCACCAAAGGCGCGAGGCGCTCGCGCGCGAGATGCAGGCGGGCGAGGGCGGCGGCGCGCAGTCTTGCGTACAGTGCGGCTTGCCGGGCCGCCGTATTGCGTAGGCGGGCAACCGGACTCAGCTGCCACAGCCGGCTGCGCCGCTCACCCAACGCGGAGCGGCGATCGGCGAGGATTTGGCGCATCGAACGGAACAGGCGCTGCTCCAAGTCATCCAAGCGTTGCGTCTGCTGAGCCAGGCGGGCGGTGGGACTGACCAGCGCTGCTCGGCCGATCAGCCAGCGCAATCGCTCGCGCTGTGCCTCGACCCGGCGCCGCAGGCCCCGCTGCAAGCGCTGCGCGAGACGCGCAAGGGAGGCGAGCCATTCTTCGCCGTCGGGCACGGCGATTTCGGCCGCCGCGGACGGGGTCGGCGCACGTACATCGGCGGCGAAATCCGCAATGGTGAAGTCGATTTCATGGCCAATGCCGCTGACGATGGGTATCGGCGAGGCGACAATCGCGCGGGCCAGCGCCTCATCGTTGAAGGCCCACAGATCTTCGAGCGAGCCGCCGCCGCGCGCCAAAATCAGCACATCGCACTCGGCGCGCCGGCAGGCGGTGCGAACGGCCGCGGTGATTTCCGCGGCGGCCGCCGCGCCTTGCACCGCGACCGGATAGATCAGCACTGGAACGGCGGCGAATCGCCGCGCAAGCACATGCAGGATGTCGCGAATGGCGGCGCCGGTGGGCGAGGTGATCACCCCGATTCGCTTCGGGACCATGGGCAGCGCGCGCTTGCGCTCCGGCGCAAACAAACCTTCCGCGGCGAGTTTTGCCGACAATTCCTCGAACTGACGCTTGAGGGCCCCTTGCCCCGAGTCCTCCATGTGATCGATGACAAGTTGATATTCGCCGCGCGGCTCATAGAGCCCGATTCGCGCGCGCACCAGCACCTTCTGGCCATCCCGCGGCGCGAAGGCACACACCATATTTCGTTGCCGGAACATGCAGCAGCGGACCTGCGCAGTCGCGTCCTTAAGCGAAAAGTACCAGTGCCCGGAGCTGGGCTTGGCAAGGTTGGAGATCTCCGCCTCCAGCCAAACGCTGCCGAAACCGCGCTCCAGCAGCACGCGCACCTCGCGATTGAGGCGCGAAACGCTGTAAATGTCGCGATTTGCGGCGCTTTCCATGGGGCCATGATACTGCGGTTTACCGCGCCGCACCTGCAAGGTACAATGCGCCGCCTCTTAGACGAACCCACGTGAACGCGACCCCTATGCGCATTCTTGAAGAGGCACTCACATTCGATGACGTGTTGCTGGTGCCGGCATATTCCGAAGTCCTGCCCCGCGATGTCTCCCTTGCAAGCAAGCTGACCCGCGAGATCCAGGTCAATCTCCCGGTTGTTTCAGCCGCCATGGACACGGTGACCGAGGCGCGCCTCGCCATCACCATTGCCCAAGAGGGGGGCATCGGCATCGTTCACAAGAACATGTCGATCGATGCGCAGGCGCGGCAGGTCGATCGGGTGAAGAAGTTCGAAAGCGGCGTGATCAGCGATCCGATAACCGTCAATCCGGACATGACCATTCGCCAGGTTTTGGAACTCACACGCGCGAAAAACATCTCGGGCGTGCCGGTGGTCCTCGGCACCAAGGTCGTCGGAATCGTCACGCATCGCGATCTTCGATTCGAGACCAAACTGGACGCGCCGGTTTCGTCGGTGATGACGCCGAAGGATCGGCTGATCACCGTGCGCGAGAATGCCCCCAAAGAGCAGGTCTTGGCGCTGCTGCACAAGCATCGAATCGAGAAGGTGCTGGTCGTCGCCAACGATCACGAATTGAAGGGCATGATCACCGTCAAGGATTTTCAGAAGGCCACGGAATTCCCCAATGCCTGCAAGGACAGCGTCGGCAGCTTGCGCGTCGGGGCCGCGGTCGGCACATCCCCGGACACGCTCGACCGGGTGGCCGCACTGCGCGAAGCCGGAGTCGACGTCGTGGTGGTGGACACCTCGCACGGTCATTCGCGCGGCGTACTGGAGACGGTATCGAGGATAAAAGCGAAATATCCGGATATCCAAGTGATCGGCGGCAATATCGTCACCGCCGAGGCGGCGCTCGATCTGGTCAAGCACGGCGTAGATGCGGTCAAAGTGGGCATCGGTCCGGGTTCGATTTGCACCACGCGCGTCATCGCCGGTGTCGGCGTGCCGCAAATCAGCGCCATTGCCCGCGTGGCGAAGGCGCTGGAGGGCACGGGCATTCCGGTCATCGGCGACGGCGGAATCCGCTATTCCGGCGACATCGCCAAGGCGCTGGCCGCCGGCGCGCATTGCGTGATGATCGGCGGTATGTTCGCCGGGACCGAGGAATCCCCGGGCGAAGTCGAGCTCTACCAGGGCGGCTCGTACAAGGCGTATCGAGGCATGGGATCTTTGGGCGCAATGGCGCAGGCGCACGGCTCTTCCGACCGCTACTTTCAAGACACCACCTCAGAACTCGAGAAGCTCGTGCCCGAGGGTATTGAGGGCCGGGTGCCGTACAAGGGCAGCCTGGTCGCGATTCTGCACCAGCTGTCAGGCGGTTTGCGCGCCGCCATGGGCTATACCGGCAGCGGCAGCATCGAAGAGATGCGCACGCGGCCGCAGTTCGTACGCATTACCAGTGCCGGCGTGCGCGAGAGTCACGTTCACGATGTGACCATCACCAAAGAAGCGCCCAACTATCGGATCGGTTGATGCCCGACATTCACGCGGACCGAGTTCTGATTCTCGATTTTGGTGCCCAGTACACGCAGTTGATCGCCCGCCGCATCCGCGAAATCGGGGTGTACTCCGAGATCTATGCCTGCGACGTCCCGATCAGCGATATCAAGAGCTTTGCGCCAAAAGCGATAGTATTGTCAGGCGGACCTGAATCGGTCTATGACGCGAAGGGTCTCGAGGCGCCGCGCGAAGTGTATTCGCTGGGCGTGCCGGTGCTGGGCATTTGCTACGGCATGCAGACCATGGCCGCGCAACTCGGCGGTCAAGTCGAAGGCTCCTCCCATCGGGAATTCGGCGCGGCTCACGTCAGGCCGACGAACGCCTCGCCGTTGCTCGATGGCCTGGAGGACAACCGCGACGCGCAAGGCCGGCGCTTGCTGGACGTGTGGATGAGTCATGGCGATCGCGTGACGGCGCTGCCGCCGGGCTTCAAGGCCATCGCCGCCAGCGACAATGCGCCGCTCGCCGCCATGGCCGACGAATCGCGGCATCTGTACGGCCTGCAATTTCATCCCGAAGTCACGCAGAGTTTGCAGGGCGGCGAAATCTTGCGGCGCTTCGTGCGCGAGATCGCCGGCTGCAGTGCCGGCTGGGCCACTCGCAATATCATCGAGGACAGCGTCGCGCGCATCCGCGCTCAAGTGGGCAGCGACCGTGTGCTGCTGGGGTTGTCGGGAGGCGTCGATTCCTCGGTGCTGGCCGCGCTGTTGCATCAGGCCATCGGTGCGCAGCTGACTTGCGTATTTGTCGATCATGGCCTGCTGCGCTTGGGAGAGGGCGATCAGGTCATGGCGACCTTCGCCGAGCACATGGGCGTGCACGTCATTCGAGTCGATGCCGAGCGGCGATTTTTGCAGGCGTTGGCCGGCGAAGCAGATCCCGAAAAAAAGCGCAAAATCATCGGGCGAGTCTTCGTCGAGGTGTTCGACGAAGAGTCGGCAAAGCTCAAAGACGTGAAGTGGCTGGCACAGGGCACGATTTATCCCGATGTCATCGAATCCGCGGGCGCGAAGACCGGCAAGGCGCACGTCATCAAATCGCATCACAACGTGGGCGGTTTGCCGAAACACATGAAATTAAAATTACTTGAGCCCTTGCGCGAGCTGTTCAAGGACGAAGTCCGAAAACTGGGTGCCGAATTGGGATTGCCGAGAGAAATGGTGCATCGGCATCCTTTCCCGGGGCCCGGACTCGGTGTGCGCATCTTGGGGGAGATTCACAAATCCCATGCGGATCTATTGCGGCGCGCCGATGCGATATTCATCGAAGAGCTGCGCACCCACGATCTGTACGACAAGGTCAGCCAAGCGTTCGCCGTGTTTTTGCCGGTGAAGTCGGTCGGCGTGATGGGTGACGGGCGGCGCTATGACTATGTGATCGCCTTGCGCGCGGTGGAAACCATTGATTTCATGACTGCGCGCTGGGCGCGTCTGCCCTACGATTTCCTGGATCGCGTCGCGCACCGAATCATCAACGAGGTGCCGGGTATTTCCCGCGTGGTCTACGACATATCCGGGAAACCGCCCGCGACGATCGAGTGGGAGTGACGACGGAGTAACCGATGCGTGGAATCCCGATGTTGAAAGAGGCCGCCGGCAAGGGCGGCGGCGGCCGCAACGAGCCCAAGAATGTGCTTGGCGATCGACTCGAGGTCTGTTCCTTGAGCCCAATGACGGGATTCTTTCGCGACGGCTGCTGCGACACCAGCCGCGACGATCCCGGCAGCCACACCGTGTGCGCCGTCATGTCCGCGGGTTTTCTCGAATTTTCGAAGTCCTGCGGCAATGATCTCTCGACGCCGGTGCCGGAATTCGGCTTTCCGGGGCTAAAGCCCGGCGATCGCTGGTGCCTGTGCGCACCTCGCTGGCAGGAAGCGCTGCAATCGGGGCGGGCGCCGCGCGTGGTGCTGCGCGCTACGCATGAAGGCGCGCTGAGCCACTGCTCGCTCGCGGACCTCAAGCGTTTTGCAGTCGACCTTGATTGACCTGCAAAATATTGATTGCGTACACGCTGAGGAAAGCGGCGCTTGCGCTCTAGAGGATCGGTAAGGGGGACCGCAGACGGCTAAGCAATCCGCTCGAAGCTGTACAAGGGCAAGGGCGATGGCCGCGTTATGGATCCCATCCGGACCACTGTTGCGCCGGTTGTGAACAACGATAGCCGGTCAAGCAAACAGGCTTCGACACATAAAAGCCGTTCATCTGCTTTGACGCATAAGCACCGTCCGCAATCATTGTCGGGTCCAAGGTTTCTTCCGAGTAGTAATGCGAGCTTCGAACACCGTGATTGGGCTCATAAAGCTGCGACACATAATCGGTAGCGCATGCCGACAACCCGAAACAGATAATCAACGATGAAATCAGTCTCATGCGACTTCTCCAACCAATTTGTGCTTCTCAGCCTTGCGCTTTCAATAGCACGATCAGGAAGGCGAAGCAACTGTTCTTAAGTGCTACGATGAGTTGTGCGGGAACCGGACTGTAGAGTGGTAATGCCAGCGGCGCTGGGATTATTTGCTTTGATGCTGGCATCACCTGCCGCAGCTCAGAATGCCCGCTTGGCTCGATGCGCCGCCGACGGCGCAGCAGTTACGTTGTCGAACGCCGCACTGGCCGTGGGCTTCGACATCACCGACGGACACCTACGGCCTGCGCGCCTGGTAAACCGGCTGACCGGAGGCGACTCGCAGCTTCGGGGCGAACTGTTTGAACTGAAGCTGCGCGACGGCGCCATCCTGCGCGCCAGCGATTTTCACGTGGACGCTCCCATTCGCTGCCTTGTCGTACCCGGTACCGCTGGAGCGGCGCGCGAATCCGCCCGAAGCCCCATACAGGCTGTGGAAGCTACGCTTGCGCAGAATGGCGGGGGACTCACGATTGCGTGGCGCGCATCGATGAGCGCTGACGGGCCGTACCTGCGCGAATCCTTTTTATTGACGACGGCAAGGGATGTAGACATTGCGAGCGTGTCGCTGATCAGTCTGTACCTGCCAGGCGCTTCCATCGCCGGCACTGCCGACGGCGCGCCAATTGTAAGCGGCGGTGCGTTTTTCGCCTTCGAGCACCCGATGGCACGCGCATTGGTGATCGACGGGGAAGCGACCTCCACGTTGAAACGAGCGCTGCCGCTGCTCACCGGCATCCCTATCACCTACACCGCTGTCATCGGCGTCGCGGCGCCCGGGCAGATGCGGCGCTCGTTTGCGGCCTATCTAGAGGCCGAACGGGCGCATCCGTTTCGGACCTTCCTGCATTACAACTCGTGGTACGACATCGGCTACTTCAGCCGCTACACCGAGGCAGATGCGCTCGGCGCCATCGAGCGCATCGGCAAAGAACTCGTGGTGAAACGGCACGTCGTTGTGGATTCGTTTCTGTTCGACGACGGATGGGACGACACTGCGCACCTGTGGGAGTTCAACAATGGCTTTCCGGAGGGTTTTAGCCGGATCCGCGCTGCAGCGGAAAAGTTCGGCGCCGAACCCGGCGTGTGGCTTTCCCCCTGGGGCGGCTACGGTCCGCCGCGCCAAGCGCGTCTCGCGGCGGCAAAGGCGGCCGGGTATGAAGTCGACACGCAAGGGCTGGCACTGTCAGGACCGAAATACTATGCGCGCTTTCACGCGGCGGCAGTTGGGCTGCTGCAGACATATGGCATCAATCAATTCAAGCTCGATGGCACCGGAAGTCCCGACAAGGTCACTCCCGGTAGCGCTTTCGACAGCGATTTCGCGGCGGCGATGGCGCTGATACAGGATCTGCGCGTCGTCCGCCCGGATCTTTTCATCAATCTGACCACAGGCACCTGGCCCTCGCCGTTCTGGCTTATGACGGTGGATTCGATCTGGCGCGGCGGCGAGGATCACGAATTCGCCGGACGGGGTACCGACCGGCAGCGCTGGATCACCTATCGCGACGCAGATGCCTACGGCGGCATCGTGCGCCAGAGCCCTTTTTATCCCTTGAACGCGCTCATGCTGCACGGGATCATCTTCGCCCGCCATGCGCGCGGATTGAGCAGCGACCCCGGCGGCGATCTGCCCGACGAAGTGTGGTCGTATTTCGCGAGCGGCACCGGCCTTCAAGAACTGTATGTGTCGCCCGACCTTTTGACCCCACAGGATTGGGACCTCGTCGCCCGCGCCGCGCGCTGGGCGCGCAAGCGCGCGCCGGTACTCAAGGACAGCCATTGGCAGGGCGGGGACCCGGCGCGTGATCAGGTTTATGGTTGGGCGGCGTGGAGCCCTGAACGCTCAGTGATCGCCTTGCGCAATCCCTCGTTGCGGCCGCAGTCGTACGCTCTCGATCTCGGTGCCGCACTCGAACTGCCGACCGGCGCCGCCCGCAGATTCAGCGCAAAAGGCGTGTATGGTCGCCCGCCGCCGCAGGCGCTTGACGCAAACCGGGTCATTCATCTTCGCTTGGCGCCGCATTCGGTCTTTGTTTGGGATTTGGCCGCGCAACCGTCGAGATAGCCAATCGTAGGGATTTTTTACAAAAGCATCGATTTGCCGCCAACGTTGCCGCGCTTTTTGCCCACGAAATAAGGTCCGGGCTGCGGCCAGCCAGGTGCGCCGAGCGAGCGTATAATTCCGTCTTCGGCTGTAAAGCCACGGCATCGCAGCCGCGGACCGTCTTGCTCACCTTAAGAAATGAGGATCTGTATGTCGCTTCGAATCAATGACACGGCGCCGAACTTCAAGGCGCAAACTACACAAGGGCCCATCGATTTTCACCAGTGGATCGGCGACAAATGGGCGATATTGTTTTCGCATCCCAAAGACTTCACCCCTGTGTGTACGACTGAGTTGGGCTACATGGCAAAGATCGAACCGGAATTCACGAAGCGCAACGCCAAGCTCATCGGCCTGTCCATCGATCCGGTGGAGAGCCATAAGGGCTGGGTTAAGGACATTGAAGAGACGCAAGGCGCCACCGTCAAATATCCGATGATCGCGGATACCGACCTGGCGGTCGCGAAGCTTTACAACATGCTGCCGGCGGAGGAGTCGGGCGGCGCGGCGGGCCGCACGGCCGCGACCAATGCCACGGTGCGTTCGGTGTTCATCATCGGTCCCGACAAAAAGATCAAACTCATGCTGACCTATCCGATGACCACCGGGCGCAATTTCGATGAGATTCTGCGCGCTCTCGACTCAATTCAATTGACCGCGAAGCACAAAGTTGCAACGCCGGCGAATTGGAAACAAGGCGAGGATGTGATCATATCCGGATCTGTGACGGATGAGGATGCTAAGAAGATCTATCCGGCCGGCTGGAAAGCGCCGAAACCCTATCTACGCATCGTCAAGCAGCCGCACTGAAGCCTGAGGCCCCATGGAGGAGAAGCCGAGCAACGGAGTGCCGCAGTTCGCGACCGCGGAATATTCGAGCCCAGCCCGGCGCAGCGCTCTGCAAGTCATGCGGCAAATCGATAGCCGGTGCCTATTACCGTGCGAATGGCGTGCCCGTCTGTGGGACCTGCGCCCAGCGCATCAAAGATCAGATGCCGGTTGACTCGCATTCGGCGTTTGTGCGCGGGGTTTGCTTCGGCGTGGGCGGCGCGATCTTGGGCCTGGCGCTGTATGTGGGGTTCGCCCTCGCCACCGGTTGGATAGTCGGCTTTGTGTCGCTCGCCGTCGGTTATATCGTCGGAAAGGCGATCGTACTTGGCTCGGGCGGCGTCGGCGGTCGCCGCTATCAGGTGGCCGCAGTTCTGCTGACATACGCAGCTGTCTCCATGGCTGCGGTTCCCATTGCGATATCCCAGCAAATGAAGCAGAAAAGTGCTCAACAGCAGGCACAGCAGAAAAGCGCTGAACAGCAGGCGCAAGCGAGCGACACCGCAACCGCAGCTCAGCCGAAATTGCGCCCGCTCAGAGCGCTCGGCGTTCTGACGGTTATCGGGTTGGCGTCGCCGTTTCTCGATCTTGCCGATCCTGCACACGGTATCATCGGTCTGATCATTTTGTTCGTTGGCATCCGGATCGCCTGGAGGCTCACCGCGGGCCGCGCAGTGAACATTGTAGGTCCGATCAATGACCCTGCTCCGGCGATGCCCGGGTGAAAGGCCCGAAGAGTACTAGCCGGGTTTATGGCTTCCCAGCCTCCTGAATTGAATCAGGAGTGCCCTCGATGCAAGAGCGTTTTGGCGCCCGCCGCCTTGGTATGCGCGACTTGCCATGCATTGGTCCACTCGGCGACGCTCGAGCAACTCGCGGCGAGTGCGCGGCTGCATGAAGAAGGCCGTGAATATGCCGAGGCCCGAAGCGATTGGTTGAAAGCGCTCGCGCTGCTGCCGCCGGAATCGTCGCAGGCGGGGTGGATCAGCGGCAATCTCAAACGGCTGGACACCCTCGCCGGTGCTGCATCCGCCGGTGACCGGCATGCGTGGGCCAGGAGATTCGGACCATTCGCACCGCTGATCATTCTGCTGGCCAACAGCAAATTCCTGCTGGCGCTGTTCAAGTTGAAATTCTTGCTCAGCCTCGGGGCGTTCGTGGCGTTCTATTGGGCGCTTTATGGCGTGCGCTTCGGCGTCGGCTTTGCGCTTCTGATTTTGGTGCACGAGATGGGCCACTTCATCGAGATCAAACGGCGCGGTCTGCCCGCGGAAATGCCGGTTTTTCTTCCTGGCCTCGGTGCCTATGTCCGCTGGACGGCCCTTGGCGTATCCACGCAGACGCGCGCCCTCGTGAGCCTGGCCGGTCCTCTGGCGGGTTGCCTCGGCGCTGCGGTGTGCGCTCTCATATGGATAAAGACAGGCGACGCGTTATGGATCGGGCTGGCCTCGCTGTCCGCGATGCTCAATGTGCTGAATCTGATTCCCGTTTGGGTCCTGGATGGATCACAGGCGATTATCGCGCTCAACAGGACCGAACGCATTGTCTTGTCGGGAGCCGCGGTGTTGCTGGCGGCCTATTTTTCGCAACCGCTGTTTCTTCTCGTGGCAGCCGGCGCCGCTTATCGGCTTTTCACCAAGGATATTCCGCAAGCGCCCAGCCATGCCGCAACGGCGTACTATCTGATCCTGCTGGCTGCGCTAGGGTATCTCATCGCGCTGGCGCCGTTGCCCGCTGCCGCTTAGCGGTTTGTTGCAATCTTCGGCGCGGCGCGAGTGGATTTGCCCCGCAGGATCGACTGCAGCACGACGGCGTGATTGATCTTCGGGTCATGCGCGCCGTAGAGTAATGTGGCGCGTTTGCGCCGCACAAGCTTGCGAAGCTCGCCAAGCGCCGGATTGCGGGCCAATTCCCTCTGGTAGCGGCGGCTGAATTCCCCAAATCGCTCCGGTCTATGGCCGAACCATACCCGCAATTTTGGACTTGGCGCGACGTCCTTCATCCAAAACGCAAGTTTCGCCCGCGCCTTGCTGACGCCCCGCGGCCAAAGCCGATCTACCAGGATGCGAGTGCCGTCCGCAGGCACGGCGGGCTCGTAAATTCGCTTTATAGTAACTGCCACGCAAATCCACTCCTAGGCCGAGCAAGCATGCGAATAGGCTGCGGCTATTCCGCGAGATTCACTCCCGAACCACCCATTTCCTTGGGCATGTCCTTGAACTTCGGCTTGCCATCGCGAATGGGCAACACGGTCTCCTGGTAGTGCACATGCACTCCCGGTTCGAATTTCATTTTCGGCAACATCGCAGCGTAGATGTCCACCAGTCCCATCGTGGGGTGATCGGTAAACAGGTGGCCCCCGCACTTCTTGCACCACTTGCGGAAGCTGATGGGAGTCTTGTTGTAGGTCCCAATGCTATCCGCGCCCCGGGTCACCTTCAGCGATTGCGGGTTCCATAGCGTAAAGGCATTTACCGGACCTGCGGACCAGTGGCGGCACGACCCGCAATGGCAGTAACCCATTCCGGCAGGTTCGCCCGAAACCTCGAACTGCACCTCACCGCAAAAACAGCTTCCCTTGTGGACTTTTTCGCTACCCATGCTGCATCTCCCTGTAATGTCGAACGAGAGTTTCCATCTGCGCCATTCTACCCATCGGGCGCCGCTCAATCCAAGCATGGCTGGATAATCGCCCCTTTGCGCGACCTCACCGTGCAAGTAAGATCGCCGAAGCGCGAAGTCGGCCGCAGTGCGGTTGTAGAACAAACTCAAGGTGACCTGTGCAAGGATTTCAATTCGAAGGTTCTGCGGCGGCGATCACGGGAGCCGCCAGCGGCATTGGGCGCGCCCTGGCGCTGGAGTTGGCCGCTCGCGGCTGCGATGTCGCGCTCGCCGACTTGGACCCGGCCGGTCTTGAGTCGGTGGCAGAGGAAATAACGGCGGCGCATCCGCGCCGGGTTACCATCCGCACCGTCGATGTTGCCGACCCTGAGCAGATTCAAGATTTCGCCGCTGCCGCGATTGCAGCTTTTCCGTCGCTCAATCTGCTCTTCAACAACGCGGGTGTCGCATTGCTCGGTCAATTCGACGAATTCGATCAGACCCAGATGGCGTGGCTGATGGACATCAATTTTTGGGGCGTTGTGCGCGGCACGCGCGCCTTCCTTGCCCATCTGCGAAGCCGCCCTCAGGCGCATATCGTGAATATTTCGAGCATCTTCGGGATTATCGCGCCCGCCGGGCAGTCGGCCTATGCCGCATCAAAGTTCGCGGTGCGGGGGTTCTCAGAAGCATTGCGGCACGAGCTCGCCGTGAACAAGAGCAGCGTGAGGCTCTCGGTCGTACACCCCGGCGGCGTGAAGACCAACATCGCACGCAAGGCGCGGACCGGGACCGAACTGCGGGAAAGCGTGAACATGATCGAACTTGGGGATCGCTTCGAGCGAGTGGCGCGCACTACGCCAACCGCGGCTGCGCTGCGCATAATTCGCGGGATTGAACGCAATGAACCGCGGATCCTCATCGGCGGCGACGCAAGAGTGTTGGACATTATTCAACGGCTCAGACCCGCCACTTACTGGGCGTTGTTGTCGCGCATTTTTGAGCGGGTGACCGTTTAGAGAAGGCGGCTCGCTGTTACGGTAACAGCAATTCCGTCAGCAGTTCCTTGGCGCCATACACCTTTTCGAGCGCCTCGCGGATGATCGCCGGATGTACAGCGATCGCTCGGTTATTCTCGGGATTGAACCAGTAGCGGCCGGCAATGGAATGGATGTTGCCATCGAACATCAGGCCGACGATTTTTCCGTCGACATCGATCAGCGGGCTTCCGGAGTTTCCGCCAACGATATCATTGCTGGTGGAGATGCAAAATGGCGTGCTCATATCCAGTTGCGCTTTCACGCTGCATCCAACTCTCGGGTATCTTGAACGGTGCGGCGCCGGTGGCGCGTTCGAATGCGCGCTCCAAATAGGTGAACGGCGCCACACTCGTGCCGTTTTCCACCCATCCTTGCACCGTACCGTAGTTCAGGCGCAGGGTAAACGTTGCATCCGGATAGATATTGGTGCCGTAGCACCTTGAAGCGCGCGGCCGCAATTTTTTCTGCGGCCGCTGCGATCGGCGCCTCCACTTCATCTTCGTATTGCTGGCGAATGGCGCGGGCATCGACGTCGATGGAGCGCGCCAAGTCGATCATCGGATCGAGGGATGCATCCACGGCGCTCTTGCCGCCTTGCCAGAGTCGCTTGCGGAAATTGGCATCGTCAAGTTTGGTTTCGGCGATGAGCCGCGTCGCCAAGGCGTCCGGCGATTCCTTGGTCATCAATCTGCGTACCACCGGGTGATCCGGGCCCAGCCATTCGCGCATGCGTTCGAGCGAGAACGACAAAGTCAATTGTTCAAATTCGGGATAAACTGGAACTTGCGCGATACAGATCGTGCTGCATCGCGGCAGTTAGGCATCGGTAAATTCCCGCAGGCGATCGTTGTTGGGCTTTAGGCGTTCATCGGCCGCTCTGAGCAAGAGGCGTGCATCGCGAAACAAGGAACTGCTGAAGCCCGCCGCATTTTCGATGAAAATGTAGGGCAGGTAGAGCACCCGTTCGCGGCTCGATGCCGTCGTCGATTTCCTGCCAGGGATCAGGTCCGCTGATATCCGCGACGGCGCGCAATGCCTGCTCCGCCCTGGACTTCTGTTCCAAGAATGCATCGTCATTGAGTGCATCAAGCTCCTTGCGGCGCACTTTGATGCCATTCTGCAAGACTATTCAGCGGCGCCAGGATTATGCGCTCGTCGCCGGATTATTCTTGCCGAATTGAATATAGCGGCCGCGCAGTTCGGATGCCCGCAGCAGGGCAACGGGCAAGGCGACATCGCGGTCGAACTCTAGTTGCGAGCGCGTTTGCAGTCGCGCCGTCGTGCCCGGATCGCCGGAGACAAATACCAATTGGTTGGCATTGGGACCGGCAAAATCGATCTGCAGATAGTTAGGCGTCTGCGCCGGCTTATTATCCTCGTAGGCTCGAAGAAAGGAGAAATCCAGATGACCAGCGCGGAAATTGGAAGTTATCCGGATCGCCGCCAAAGGCGGCGATGTCTGATTCCGGCGCGAAGACCAGGCGAAGGTCCGAATAGCGCTTGTACTTATAAAGAAAATACTGGCCGCCTTGGTAGAGCCGCACGGATTGGCACACGAGCTTGCCGGATTTGACCTTGGCGCTGGCCTGCTCGCAGGCCTGTTCAAGCGAGGTCAACAGCTTCTTGCGGGCCGTGTTGGCCGCCGCGTCGCTCAGCCCGGAATCAGCTTTCAATACGGCGTCAGTGATGTTTTCCGTGCCGACCAGTACGTCCGCATACTGCGCCGGACAGCGCTGTTCCTCGTTGCGCGCCGCTGCGCTGAAGCCGAGTTCCAGCAGGCTCTTTTCTTTGGAGGACAATTCCGCGAGGCATGATTCTATGCAATGGTGATTGGTGAGGATAAGTCCCTCTCGTGAGACAAAGGATGCAGTGCAATTGGTCAATCGAAGCGTCGACAGCCTGACGTGATCCAGCCAGGGGGGCGTGATATCGGCGCCGAAACCCTGCCGTACCGCGGTCGGACTGGAAAATTATCGAAGGTCCACATACCTTCATTGGCGATTGCCGGCACAGATGCCGCGCATGCCGCAAGCAACAGAAGTCCACGCATGGAATCCTCGTGTTATCGTTATCCGCCGAAGCCAACGCGACATTCTACTCAATTGGAACCTCAAATCGACGCCTCGCCACCGCCCGCGCCTCCGCGAGCCGCGTTTACTTCGTTCGCGAATCGAGATTTTCGGATCTACTTTTTGGCCAGCAGCGCCGCGATGATGGCCGACAACATCGAGCATGTGATTTCCTATTGGGTGATTTTCCAGAAATTTCACTCCCCTGCGCTCGGGGCCTTCGCAGTGATCTCGCATTGGGCGCCGTACCTCTTGTTTGCGGCCTACACGGGCGGTTTGGCGGATCGCTTCGATATCCGCCGCCTGATTCAGATTGGAATGCTGCTGTTTATGGGCGTATCCATCGGCTGGGGGCTGATGTTCGCGACCGATTCGACGCAGCAATGGAAGGCGGAGGCGCTGTTGGTCGTCCACGGCTTGGCGGGGGTCATTTGGATGCCGGCCTCGCAAGTGCTGATTCACCGAATCGTCGGGGCTCAGCAGGTGCCGAGCGCGGTGCGGCTCAATGCGACCGGGCGTTATCTGGCGTTTCTGGTGGGTCCCGCGGTCGGCGGCGGCCTATTGCTGGCGTTTGGGCCGGTGTACGGGATATTTTTGAATGCGCTCATATATGCTCCGATGCTCGTGTGGCTGATCAAGGCCCCCTACGGGCCCCGATCCGGCAGCTGCGCCGCGGCTGCCGGGAATCAGCGGATTCGCGGATATCTGGTTGACGATGAAAGTGGTGCGGCGCAACCCGGTGTTGTTGTCGATGACGGTGCTGGTCGGTGCATCCGCTTTTTTCATCGGCAATGCCTACCAGGCGCAAATGCCGGGATTCGCCCTTGATCTGGGACATGCGCGCGCGGCGGACTTTTCCTACAGTATCTTACTGGCGGCGGATGCCGCGGGGGGCCTCGCCGCCGGTCTGATTCTGGAAAGCCGCGGTCTGCTTTCGCCGAAGGTCAGAACCGCCTACATCCTCGCCATGCTCTGGTGCTGTGCGCTGGCCGGATTTGCGCGATCGCATACCTATGTGGTGGCCATCACGCTCTTGTTCGTCGCGGGATTCGTCGAACTCGGTTTTAATTCAATGGCGCAATCCTTGGTGCAGCTGAACGCGCCGGCGGAGATCCGCGGACGAGTAATCGGGGTATTCTCCATGTCCGCGAACGGAATGCGGACCTTCAGCGGCTTGTGCGTCGGTCTGCTTGGGGCCAGCGTCGGCATCCATAATTCGCTGAGCTACAGTGCCGCGGCGCTCCTATTGCTGTACATCGGGATCTTTGCGGCTCGCTCCGTCACTCGACGATCGCCTGCGGTGATGTCGCCATGAAAGCAACAAGCGACAGCGAATTCATGCGGCGCGCGTTGCTGCTCGCGCAAAGAGCAGCGGACGAGGGCGAAGTTCCGGTCGGCGCGTTATTGGTGCTGGACAATGAGGTCATCGGCGAGGGATGGAATCGACCCATCGCCAGCCATGACCCGACCGCTCATGCGGAAATCATCGCGTTGCGCGCCGGCGCGGCGGCGCTCGGCAATTATCGGATCGGCGCGGCCACGCTGTACGCGACATTGGAACCCTGCGTCATGTGCATGGGAGCAGTGATCACTGCGCGCGTCGCGCGGCTTGTATTCGGCGCATGGGATGCAAAAGCAGGCGCTTGCGGCAGCGTCATCGATCTGCCGCGTGAGCCGCGGCTCGCGCATGGCTTGGACGTATTCGGTGGTGTGTGCAGCGACGAGGCCGCAGCACTGCTGCGGCAATTTTTCGAAAGTCGCCGCTAGTTCAAGATCGGCGCATGGGGGCCATCGCCCCCCCAGGCCCATTCCAGCAGATCTCGATAGCCCCGCACGTTGTCGACGTAGCGCACGGGTTCCCACCCTCGCGCATAACCGTTCTCAGTCTGCGTGTACCAGCGCTCCTGTTCGAGCAATGGCAGAAAGGACCGCACGTCCTGCCAGGAGTCCGGATCGCGGCCGGCCTTTTGCGCCAGCACGCGAGCATCCTCGACGTGTCCATAACCAATGTTATATGCGGCGAGCGCGAACCAGGTGCGATCCGGTTCAGGAACATGGGTGGGAATCTTCTCGTACACCTGCCGGAAGTAGCGGGCGCCGCCAAAAATACTTTGCCGAGCGTCCGACAGGTCCGTTACCTTGTGTTTCGTTGGCGGTCTCCACCGTCAACTGCATCAGGCCTCGGGCGCCAGCCGAGGAGGAAGCGCTGGGATTCCACTTCGACTCCTGATATCCGATGGCGGCCAATAAGCGCCAGTCCTGGCTGCTTTGTTCCGCGGCTTCGACGAACCATTGCTTGTAAAGCGGCAAGCGGCTTTGCAGATGCTGCATGAAGCCAGGACCTCCGGCAAATTCCGCGTCTTCGGAGCGCCCGTAATAGCGGTTCACGATGGTAGCGAGTTCGCCATCGAGCTTCAGTCGAGTGAAATATTCCAGCATGTCATGCGCAAAGCCCGGATCGCGGTCGCTGCTCGCCCACGCGAGCGGGCGGTCTCCCGGGAAGTCGAAGGCGATGCGCAGGTCCGGGTGCACGTCGTGCGCCAATGCGAACTCGGTCGAATCGGCAATCGTGTAATCGATGGTTCCGTCGGCCACGCCGTCCAGCAATGCCTGGGAATTGGTGCTGGCATTTTCGACCCAGACCAGCTCTGGACAGGCGTTGCGCGCATCTTCCAGGGTTTTCGCATGCGAACTGCCCGCTGCAATCTCGAGATCGGAATTGCCGATTTCGAACAGGGAACCTGGTCTTGCCGCGCCGCGACGATAGATCAGGTGTTCGCGCACGTGCTGATAGGCAGGCCCGAAATGCACGCCGGGAACGGCTTGCATGGGCACCTTTAGTCCTGCCGCTGCCAGGTGCGCCTGCCCGGAGGTCAGTGCCGCATAGATTTCGGCATAAGTTCGCATTGGCGTGATCTTCAGTTTCACACCCAACTCATCGGCGAAGCGGCGCGCCAGGTCATATTCCGGCCCTTGCGCGGCGCCGTCCGGGCCGCGATAAAAGGCGAGCGGCCCGGTGCGCGTAACCACGCGCAACTCTCCCAGCGACTTGATCTGGTGGATCAAGCCGGGTACCGGCGCATAGCTGCTTAGCAGCGCCATCGCGGAAATTGCGATCGTGAGCTTAGTCCAGCGCGGCCAGTTTGTTTGTGTGGTCATTCTGCGCACGGTTTAATAATCCATTAGAGTGCCGTGGTGCAGGGCAAGTTCCTGTTCGAGAGGCGAGCCCTTTTCCGATGCGCTAGAATAAACGATTATTTCTTTCCGCGAACCCTTGACAAAAGCAATTTTCCCCTGGCTGATGACCGCGTCAAAACTAATTTTTGTTTAAGTTATGCGGAAGAGACTTAAGTAAACGACGAGAATTTTAAGTTAACTGGAGAGGTACCGAAGTGGTCACAACGGCGCCGACTCGAAATCGGATGGTCGGGTAATTCCGGCACGTGGGTTCGAATCCCACCCTCTCCGCCAATAAAAAAGGGCCTGTCTTTTCAGGCCCTTTTTTATTGGCGGTGCAGGATGTGTGGACGAACCCACCGGGTTCGACCAATTCGCCTGGAGCGAATTGGGACGACGCGTAGCGTCGGCCCGAAGGGCTGCGGCCAGGATGGCCGCAGCAATCCCACCCTCTCCGCCACTTAATTTTTGAATCGTTTCTGAGACTTGAGTCACTCAGGTCTTTCCCTACTGCCAAACTACTGCCAAATTCCGGGGATTTCAGGCGACGAATCACGATTTGCGTGACGCGATTTGACACTGCATTTGCCGCGGAAATTGCGGTTCGAGAATCCAACAATGCAGCGCGCGCATCGGGTCTTTTTTCCATCGCTTTTTTGATCGCGTGAATATCTGCGTCTGTTGCGCCTTCGAGCCACGCGGCGTACATGCGCAACATCACCTCGACGCTATGTCCGTGCTGCTTCGCGACCCAGAGCAGATTCTTTCCCAGCATGAGCTGCCAGGTCACGGAGGAATGCCGCGCGTGGTAGGGTCCGCGCCTTCGAACATTGAGCGTCTTGATGCTCTCGCTCCAGCGCCAGCGGGTGATTTCCGGGTCGCTGATCGGGCGGCCATCTTCGAGGAAGAACAGGTGCTCATGGCGGATTTTGCCGGCCGCGACGTATTCCGAGCGCAGGGCCAAGTGCCGCCTCAGAACTTCCAGGGCGCGCGGGCAAAGCTCAACGTTGCGATCTTCCTGGGTCTTGGTGCGGTCTTTATCCCGCCGCAGGACACGCGCCTTGGTGACCGACAGCACAGCTCTACGGGCGTCGTAATCGGTCACAAGCAAAGCGATTTGTTCCGAGGGGCGTAAGCCGGTGAAGAAGCGGAATTCGTCGTAGTTGCCGATGGCATCGCCCCAGTCGGCATGCAGCTTCGATATCAGCCGCTCGGCCTCCTGAATGCTGAAGGGGGCTACAGGGGGTCGGTCTTTTTTGGTCATTCGCAGACAACTGAGACCGGAGGCCGGATTGTGCTTCTCCGGGTGATCCCGATAGCCGTAGTCAAAGGCGCAGCGAACCACGCTGATCGCATTGTTGTAGGTTTTCTTCGACCATTGGTAGCCGTTCGCGATCTTGGCGAGCTCGGAGTATCGGATCTCTTCTACGCGTCTGCATAGCGCTTCGAAATGACCTGAAGCGGGTGCTCCTAGCGAATCTCAAGTCCTGGGGTGTGCCATGAACGACTAAAGCTGAAATAGTCGGTGCTGTAACGAAGATGAGGGTAGGCCCCTCGGAGCCGTCTTTCAGAAGGGGGCTTCAAACCGCCCACTGCTGCTGCGTCCAAAAGGCGTGGTAGTGAGCGAGTGGGGTAAGAGCGTGGAAATACCACGTTTGGTGAGTGTCAAGGAGATGAGCAAAACGAACCGCTGCAGACGTGTCGAAATTGAGAAGAGGCTGCCGAAACCGAGGGCGCCCAAGACTCTCGGGATGAAGCCCACGGGGAATCTGATTACCGCGTGGGTGGCGACCGGCATATAGGCGGCATGAACTTGGCACAGGCTTTGTTATGGAACATGGGAACCTGCATCTTGATGTGAAGGGAAAGCGACGAGTGGCGATCCGCGCCACGAGTGCGAACACCGAGGCAAGCTGCAGGGGCCGAGCAGTCCGTAGTAGTGCTGAAGCGGCTGTAATGGCCGGGGAGCGAAGGGACTGCGTTGTTTGGAAGATGGAGTTGATCAACCTCGTGAGAGGGATGAGTTGATGAAATCGACCAAGTCATTTGCGATAACGAAGCGTATGGTCTACGAGGCATGGAAGCGCGTGAAAGCAAACCGGGGAGCGGCGGGAGTGGACGGGGAGAGTGTTGCGCAGTTTGAGGAGAACCTCAGCCGCAATCTCTACAAGCTCTGGAACCGCATGGCCTCGGGCAGCTACTTTCCGCCACCGGTCAGGGAAGTCCAGATCCCCAAGCGTACGGGCGGAGTCCGCACGCTCGGGGTGCCAACAGTGGCAGACCGTATCGCACAGGCAGTCGTGAGGGCATATTTTGAGCCTCTGCTTGAGCCGCACTTCGACAAGGACTCGTACGGGTTCCGTCCGGGTCGTTCGGCGAAGCAAGCGGTTGAAGTTACGCGCCAGAGATGCTGGAGGTATAACTGGGTGCTTGAGTTCGATATCAAGCGTGCCTTTGATAACCTCGACCATGATCTGCTGATGAAGGCTGTGCGCAAGCACACGGAGTGCCGATGGGTGGTGTTGTACATCGAGCGGTGGCTCAAGGCGCCATCGATGGGAAGGAACGGTGAGCTTCATGAGCGTACGCGAGGAACTCCGCAGGGAGGGGTGATCAGCCCATTGCTCATGAATCTCTTCATGCACTACGCGTTCGATCGGTGGATGCGCCAGGCTGTGCGAGCTGCACCGTTTGTGCGTTACGCCGATGATGCAGTCGTGCATTGCTTATCCGAGAGGCACGCAAACTCTGTGAAGGAGAAAATAGCCAAACGCTTCGCGGCGTGTGGTCTTGAACTTCATCCAGAGAAGACACGGATCGTCTATTGCAAGGATGCCAATCGAAAGGAACAACATCCATTGGTGCAATTTACCTTCTTGGGCTTTACGTTCAGGCCGCGATATGCGCGTTCGGCGGCGGGGGTTCGGTTTACGAGCTTTCTGCCAGCCGTAGTGCAGATGCGGCCAGACGTATGCGCCGACAAATCCGCTGGTGGCACTTGCCGCGCCGTACTCCGGCCACGCTAAGTGAAATCGCGGTGGACTGCGATGCGACATTGACTGGCTGGTGGAACTACTACGGCAGCTTCTGTGGGTCCGCAATGCGAACGGTCTTTTGGCACTTCGATCAGGCGCTTGCCTATTGGGTTCGCCGGAAGTTCAAGTTGCTGCGTTCTCAACGTGGTCGTAGCCATCGGTCGGTCGATAACATGGCGCGTCGTGAGCCACAGCTGTTCGTCCACTGGGACTCGTATCAAATGCATAAATGAATCGAGAGGTTGACCGACGGTTCTGCGAGCGGCCGCGGGGGCAGTGCCCGCGGCCTACTCACGAACAAGTTTCTCCCTAGGCAGACGCCAGATGGATCGTGCGACACGGGAACATGCCGTGGTCCAAGCCGGTCGCGTGGCATGATGAGTGCACACGCGACAGGCAAACGCAGCTGCTTTTCGTGAATCTTGATGCTGCGCGGATGTGACTCGGAGACGGCCGCTCGAAACGCTTGCCGATACTCCAGGCTCGTGTTGCTAACCGATATAATCCACCAAACAATATAGCCCCGTGAACACACCGCTCCCGTCCCCCTGCCAGCGTATCGACTAATTTGATTGTTCGCTGGACATCCGACGTAGCAAAAAAATTCGGTGTCGTGGTGTAAATGGGGATGTTGGCGCCTGCGTTTGTACCAGCCATTGGAGTTGCTGCGCCGCCAGCGAGAACAGTCGGCGTCGTTTCTGTCGTCTCCAGCGTGTACTGAAACGCCCCACTATTTGTGTTTGCCGGTTTAAAGAACCGCACCTGGGTAATCAACGCGTTCAATGGCAAACGAAATTCTATGTCCCCGATGGCCACTTCAAATTCCCCCACCTGTGGCCACCCCAAAATCCCCCACTTGACTCGTCATGATAGCGTGAGTTGCTGGCTCTAAACGGTGACAACAAGATCGGTTGGAGTGTTACGCAGATTCCTCGGCATTGACAAGTCGGGTGGAGGCCTCTTTGAGTCGATAGCTGCGGCCCCGGAACTCGACGGGGATGCTTCGATGCAAGAGACGATCGAGGATCGCGGTGGTGAGTGCGGCGTCGCCAAGGCATTTGCTCCAGTCGTCAATGATGCGATTTGTGGTGATGATGCAGCTGCGTCGCTAGCGAGTAGCGTCGGTGCAGGATCGCCTGCAGTTCGTCGGCGGATTCAGTGGCGATTTTTCGGCGCAGGAACAGATCGTCGAGCACCAGCAGGTCGGCGTCGATCAGCGGCTTCATGAGTTTGCTTCTTGCGTAAGGGTCGGCGGCGGCGATGCGCGAGATTGATTGAGCAGCTCGTCGGCTTCGACATAGGTGACGTGAAGTCCGGAGCGCACGGCGGAATACGCGATGGCCTTCGCGACGTGGCTCTTGCCGGTGCCGGCCTTGCCGACGAAGAGCGCGTTGCTGCCCTCGGCGATGAACTTCAGCGTGTTCAGCTCGAAGCAGGTGCGTTTCGGTATTTGTGGGTTGTAGCGTCCAGTCGAACTCGGCCAAGTGAGGTGCGTTCCGAGCCCGGAGAGCTGGAGGCGTTGGTCGAGTAGCCGTGTGTGCCGCCGGTCGAGTTCGTCTTGCAGCGATCGGAGATTACATCAAGGGGGAAGGTTGCTGGCCTGCGCCTCGATCAGGCGGGTTTCCAGCGTGGCGAGTACGCCGGAGAGGCGCAGTTGTTTCAAAGTCTTTTTCAATTTCCAGGATCTGACATCGTCATGGTGTCACCTGTTGGGTGTTGGGATCAAGGGTTGAGCGCATCGCTGCGCATGTCGGAAGAACTCGGCGTATTCGGTCCGGCTCGCGGATGAGCTCGTGCTGCTGGGTGAGCGGCGCGGCGCGGTGTCGGCGCTCGAGGCGTATGAGCGCCTGTGCGAGCAACTGCTCGGCGATGAGCCGCACGGCCTTCGAGGAGCTGATCTGCCGCGCGAGCGCCACCGTGGCGGCCTGCTCGACGATGCAGGCCGGATAGCGCGGCACAGCCGACGATGCCCCACATGCTTTTTTGCGCCTCCCGACCGCGTTTGTCGAACAACCGCTGGCACAGAGCGTGGGCATTGGGGCCGATATTCTCGGCTTGACGAGGATCTGTCGGGTCTGGCGCGAGGGGTTGAAGATGCGCTCCGCATCGGGCAACTGGACTTCGCCCTTTCTGTGGCGCGTGGATGGCGCCGCATCAACGCCAGCGTGGTCATGTCGCGGATTTCGAGTTCACGCTCGAAGATGCGCACAATAACCTCGCTGCCGATGCGCGCCGGCCGGGCGGCGTACCAGGAGTCGTTGACTTGCACCGTGCGAGTCGTCGTGCACGGTGCGGGTTTCTTCCTTGAAGTAGCGGAAGCTGCTCCAGCGGCAATGCGCGTCAGATAGCGGCTTCTCTTCCTGGAACATCGCCTCGACCTGGCGTTTGGCGCGGCCGTGGATGCGCGGCGCCGCCCAGCGCTCCTCCCAGTCCATGCAGGTACGCGTTTTGCGCCTCGATCGATTCGAAGCGCTTGCCCTTCAGCGCCGTGGACTGGGTATGCTGGATCGCATTCTCGACGCGCCCTTTCGATCGGGGTCGCGAACCCGCGCAGGATCGGCAACACAACTATAGTGCGCGAGCATCGCGGCATACACCGGGTTCAGCTCCGGCTCGTAGATGTCCGGCTTGATCACTCCTTCCTTGAGATTGTCGAGGCAGACGTATTTGTGTGCTGCCCGCAAAATAGCGAAACGCCTGCTCGTGCAACCGCGCCCAGGTCTCGCTGCTCGATTTCCACACGACTTGGCGGAACGAGCGGCGTGAGTAGCACAGCGTCATCACGAACAGCCGCGGCTTGCGATACTTGCCGGTGACGGGGTGGCGGGTCGGAGCGCCCTTCGCCGTAGTCAACCTGACATTCTTCGGCCGGAGCAAATTCGAGTCGGTCAAACTGCTCCGGCTCCTGATGCCGCAGACCGCGGCAAAAGCGCTTCACGCTGTTGTAGCGCCTGGGTAAATCCGCGCGTGTCCACCAGCTCCTGGTAGATCGCCATGGCGTTGCGACCGAGCCGCACCTGCGCCTCGATCCACTCGCGGTGCGGTTCGCAGGCCGAGCGGGCGATGGCCGGCGGCACCAGCGCCTTTTCCGCTGGGAAAAGCCGGTGGCCGGGGTGGGGGATTTTGAACTTCCGGCGCCAGGCTCGAGCCGGTGGCCAGGGTGGAGGAATTTGAATCCCCGGCGGCCGCCTCGGTCGGCACCGACTTGGCGTAGAACGCACCGTCTTGCGGTCGATGCCGGTCAGACGATGGATCTCTCTCTGCGAGATCCCCTGCGCAATCAGCGTAAATACAGTACTTTTCAGATGCGGCTTCAAGACATTCACCTCGTTTCCCCTCGATTGCAGAGGGGGCGGATCATGTCCTGTCGTCAACGCCTTGAATACCGCGACTCACATCATCGCCATCTCGTCAAGTGGAGGAATTTGAAGTAGCCACAGAGTGGGGGATTTTGGGTGGCCATCGGG
>CAWALS010000025.1:0-14715 GCA_963782865.1 uncultured Gammaproteobacteria bacterium
TGGAACTCGAATCATCGAATTGCACCAAAGGCGCATCGACGCGAGTCCCTGCACAAGTTACCTATTCGAATTTTTAAAGAATAACCCGGGACGACAAAGGTCTCGGGCGAACTTCCAAGTATAGCGCGTTTTTGGACCCCGTCAATCGCCGGTAAGTCTCGAAAAACGCGTTTTAGGTGGGAGGGCGCGCAGTATAGCCGTGCGCTTGAGCCTGTCAACCGCCCGCGACACCGCCCGCCGCATGTGCCGCTGCCTCGCCCGGGATTGACAAGATTCCTACGCAGTGCAACGCGCTTCTTCCTGAGCTTTGGAACCCGCGGCCGCCAAAGCGGCTAAAACGGAATAGTCAGACAGGTTGCGGGTGATCCAGTGCAAAATGCCATTTTTGATCGCGCTGCAACGCTTAAGGGTTTTCAAGTAATGGATCCATTCAAGTCCGACTTTCTGCGCTCTTTGAGCGAACGCGGCTTCATCCACCAAATAACCGATGCCGCAGGCCTCGATGCGCGTGCGCAATCCAGCGTGATTTCCGCCTACATCGGCTTCGATGCGACGGCCGATAGCCTGCACATCGGCAGCCTCGTGCAGATCATGCTGCTGCGCCGCCTGCAGCAGGCCGGCCATCGCCCTATCGTGCTGATGGGCGGCGGCACCACCAAGGTAGGGGATCCATCAGGGCGCGATGAAACGCGCCAATTGCTCACCGAGGAGCAGATCGACGCCAACATCACCGGGATCCGCGCGACTTTCGCGCAGTTTCTGGACTTCGCAGCAGGACCTTCGGGCGCCATCATGGCCAATAACGACGATTGGCTCAAAGGGCTGCAGTACATCGACTTTCTGCGCGACGTCGGCCGGCATTTCACGATCAATCGCATGCTGACCATGGACAGCGTCAAGCTACGGCTGGAACGCGAGCAACCGCTGACATTTCTGGAATTCAATTACATGATCATGCAGGGCTACGATTTCGTGGAGCTCAACAAGCGCTACGGCTGCACTTTGCAAATGGGCGGGTCCGATCAGTGGGGCAACATCGTACAAGGCGTGGAACTTGGGCGGCGCATGAACGAAGCGCACTTGTTCGGGCTGACCTCGCCGCTGATCACGACTTCCTCAGGCGCAAAAATGGGCAAGAGCGCGAGCGGCGCCGTGTGGCTCAATCCCAATCGCTTATCGCCCTATGACTACTGGCAGTTTTGGCGCAATACCGAAGACGGCGATGTCGGCCGGTTTCTGCGCATGTTTACCGATCTGCCGCTTCCGGAAATCTCGCGCCTCGAGAAGCTCAAGGATGCGGATATCAATGCCGCAAAAGAAATTCTCGCCACTGAAGCCACGCGCCTCTGCCATGGGGAGTCCCATGCCCGCGAGGCCGCGGCCACTGCGTCGCGCGCCTTTGCGGGCGGCGCGGCTGAAGGCTTGCCTACTTTCCTGCTGAACCGCGGCGAACAGGTGCTGATCATCGACGTCGCGATTGCCCTCGGCATGGCGGCTTCCAAGGGCGAAGCGCGGCGCCTGATCGCTCAAGGCGGCGTGCGTCTGAACGATCAAACGGTGACCGCCGCGACCGCCAGCGTGACCGATGCGGACTTAGGAAGCGGCGGCACCGCACGTCTCAGTGTCGGGAAAAAGCGCCACGGCGTGATTCGCGGCGCCTGAACCGGCAATCGCGAAGGATCCGCGATTGACCCCATGGGAGGCGACGGATAGCCTACCGGAAGTCCTCTCGCTAGGAATTGATGGTGCCACGCAACATTCTCGGATTCTGGAAAAATTCTTCGCGAATCAAGGTATTAGCGGCATGCGCGGTGGTTGGCAGTGCCCTAGCCGCCGCGGCTTTCCTAGGATGGCGCTTGAGCCGCTCCCCTGCGCCGACCGCCGCTGCTGCCGCGCAGCCGAACGGCGCCGACGCGTCCGCCGCGACGGCCGTCCCTAAGGCCGCATCGCCCCCCGTCATCGTTCAACAAGCGAGCGTCGCCTCCATCATCGAAGTGGTGGTCGGCAGGAACGACACGCTCGACGCAATTTTTCGGCGCATGGCGCTCAACAAATCCGACCTGGCGGCGATCCGCAACCTGCCCGGCATCCGTCAAAGCCTGGACTTCTTGAAGCCCGGCGATTCGATCAAGCTCACGCATACCGACGGCGACATCAAGGAACTTAGCCGCAAGGTGAGCGAGACCCAGACTCTCGACGTGGTGCTCAAGGACAGCGGCTTCGAGGCGAAGATGATCGACAATCCGGTGCAGATCCGGGTGCGCACCGCGCGCGCCATCATCGATTCATCGCTGTTTCAGGCGGCAGGCGCGGCCGACATCTCGGACACCGTGGCTCTGAAACTTGCCAATGTCTTTGCCTGGGATATCGACTTCGTGCTCGACATCCGCGAAGGCGACCGCTTCACCGTTGTGTACCAGCAAGTTTTTCAAGATGGAAAATATCTGCGCGATGGCGAGGTGCTGGCGGCCGAGTTCGTGAACAACGGCAAAGTGTATCGCGCCGTGCGTTTCGTTGCGGATAACGGCCGCGCCGGCTACTACACGCCGGCCGGTTTGGCGATGCGCAAGGCGTTCCTGCGCGCGCCGCTGGATTTCACCCGCGTCAGTTCCGCTTTCAACCCACACCGGCATCACCCAATCTTGAATCTGATTCGAGGACACATGGGCACCGACTATGCGGCGCCCATCGGCACGCCGGTGCACGCAGCCGGCGACGGCCATGTCAGTTTCGCGGGCCCGCGCGGCGGCTACGGCAACGCCATCGTGCTTTCCCACGGAGCCAATATCTCGACTCTCTACGGGCACCTGTCGCGCTTCGCGCGAAACATTCATGTCGGGTTGCGCGTACAGCAGGGCGAAGTCATCGGCTATGTGGGCATGACCGGCTTGGCCACGGGCCCTCACTTGCACTATGAATATCTGACGGGCGGGGTGCATCGAAATCCGCAGACAGTGCCGTTGCCGGGAGCCGAACCGCTGCGCGCTCTGGATTTGCAGAGATTCCGCGACATGGCCGCACCGCTGCTTAGCAGTCTGTCGCCGCCGCAGCCGCCCGCCGCGGTGGCAGCCGCTGCGCCTTCGCCTGGAGCGGTGCCGGCCGCCGGCTCCGCGACACCCGCGGCCCCGGCAAGCTCCGCGAGCGCCCTTGCGGTTGCAGCCGAGCCGCGCTCCAAGGCGAGCGTCAATTGAAACCGACGCCAAGGGGGATTTACCTCGGTTTGATTTCCGGCACCAGCATGGACGCGATCGATGCGGCCTTGGTCGATTTCGACGCCGCGCCTTTGCGCATCATTGCCACCAGTGCGACGCCATTTGAACCTCGCCTCAAGCGCCGAATCTCGGCGCTCATCGATCACACCGACCAGGTTGCGCTCGATGAGGTGGGGCAAATCGACGTGGAGCTCGGCAGGTCATTCGCGCGGGCAGCCCTCGCGCTCATGCAAAATGCCGGCATCAGTGCCGACCGTGTAGCGGCTATCGGCAGTCATGGACAGACGCTGCGCCACCGACCGGACTTGGCGGCGCCTTTTACCTGGCAGATCGGCGATCCCAATAGCCTCACCGAGATGACCGGCGTATCGGTGGTGGCGGATTTCCGGCGGCGCGATGTGGCGGCGGGCGGCCAAGGCGCGCCGCTGTTGCCCGTGTTTCACGATCAGGTGTTTCGCAGCGACGACGAAGACCGTGTCATTGCCAATTTAGGCGGCATTGCGAATATCACCATTCTCAGCCGGGGCCGCAGCGTCACCGGCTTTGATACCGGCCCGGCGAACCGTCTGCTCGATGCCTGGATTGGGCAGCATCTGGGCAAGGATTTCGATGCGGAGGGGGCTTGGGCGGCATCCGGCCAGGTTGATGACACGCTGCTGCGCGACTTGCTGGACGAGCCGTACCTGCGCCTGGCGCCGCCCAAGAGCACCGGACGCGAGCTGTTCAATCTGCCGTGGCTGCAAGACAGGCTCGGCTTGTTCTCGCGTCGGCCGCCCGATGTTCAGGCGACCCTGCAGCAGTTCACGGCATGCACGCTCGCCGCGGCGGTGCGCCAATATGCGCCCGGCGCCGCGCTCTATGTTTGCGGAGGCGGAGCGCACAACTTAGGATTGCTCAATGCCATCGCGGCGTTGATTGCGCCCAACCGCGTCGCCAGCACCGCCGCGCTTGGGCTGGATCCGGACTATGTCGAAGCGGTCGCCTTCGCCTGGTTCGCCAAGCGCACGCTCGAGGGTCTGACTTCGAGCGCCGGCAGCGTTACCGGCGCCAAGGGCGCGCGCATCCTGGGCGGCGTGTATCGCTACGCTTGAAGAAACCATGAACGACATCGACCTACAAATTCCACAGCTGTATTTCAACCGCGAACTGTCGTTTCTGGAATTCAATCAGCGCGTGCTGGAGCAGGCCAAGGATTCCAGCATTCCGATACTCGAGCGGGTCCGATTCTTATGCATCTCCTGCGCCATTCTCGACGAGTTCTTCGAAATTCGCGTCGCCAGCCTCAAGGAGCTATTGGAAGCCGGTGCGGTGCAAGCGGGTGCCGACGGGTTGTCCGTGCCGGAGCAATTGAAGGCCATCCGCCTGAACGCCGTGCGCCTGGTCGACGAGCAATATGAAATCTTGAACGATGTGCTCATGCCGGAGCTCGCGAAGAACGGCATCATTTTCGTCGAACCGGAAACCTGGACGCCGGCGCAAGCCGCCTGGATCAAGGATTATTTCACTCGCGAAGTGGAACCCGTGTTGAGCCCGCTGGCACTCGATCCCGCGCGGCCCTTTCCGAAAATTCTCAACAAGAGCTTGAATTTCGCGATCGTGGTGGAGGGCGAAGATGGTTTCGGACGCAACAGCGGCCTCGCCGTGGTGCAGGCGCCGCGCTCGCTGCCGCGCTTGATCCGTCTGCCCGATGAGCTTGGCAGCCGCAATTTCGTTTTCCTAAGTACGATTGTCGGAGCCTTTGTATCGACGCTGTTCGCCGGCATGCAAATGCGCGGCTGCTATCAATTCCGCGTCACCCGCAACAGCGATCTGTTCGTCGAGCAGGAGGAAGTCGATGACTTGCTGCGCGCGGTCGAGGGCGAACTGGCTTCGCGGCGCTACGGCGATGCCGTGCGCCTGGAAACCGCGCACGATTGTCCGCAAGAGATTCTCGCCTATTTACTCGAACAATTCGCCCTCACGTCGGACGATCTGTACAAGGTCTCCGGACCTGTGAACATGAATCGGCTGATGGCGCTTTATGATCTGGTGGATCGCGCGGAGCTGAAGTATTCAGCTTTCACGCCCAGCATCCCGGAGCGGCTGAAGGCGGCCGGCGACCCATTCTCTACCTTGCGTGCCGGCGATGTGCTGCTGCATCACCCGTTTCAAGGTTTCGGGCCGGTCACCGATTTCATCCGGCAGGCGGCGAACGATCCCCAGGTACTGGCGATCAAGCAAACCCTATATCGGGTGGGCGACGACTCCGCCATTGTCGCCGCGCTGGTCGAAGCCGCCGCGGCCGGCAAGGACGTCACGGTCATCATCGAGCTGCGGGCGCGTTTCGACGAAGAGGCGAATATCGAGTTGGCCACCAAGCTGCAGGAAGCCGGTGCGCACGTCATGTACGGGGTATTCGGCTTCAAGACCCATGCAAAGCTGGTCATGGTGGTGCGGCGCGAGGAAAAAGGTCTGCGCCGCTACTGCCACCTGGGTACCGGCAATTACCATACCAAGACTGCGCGGCTTTACACCGACTACGGCCTCATGACCACCGATGAACCCATCGGCGAGGATATTCACGAGATTTTCCTGCAGCTCACCGGGCTCACGCAGGTGCCCAAGCTGCGCAAGCTGTTGCACGCCCCGTTCAGCCTGCACCAGGCGCTGTTGGCGAAAATCGACCGCGAGGCCGAGCACGCGCTGGCCGGCAAGCCGGCGCGAATCATCGCCAAGCTCAACGCCCTTACCGAGCCGACCATCATTCAAGCCCTGTACCGCGCATCGCGCGCCGGCGTAAACATCGACCTCATCATCCGCGGCGTGTGCTGCCTCAAGCCCGGCGTTCGCGGCGTTTCCGAGCGCATCAAGGTGCGTTCCATCGTGGGCCGCTTCCTCGAGCATTCGCGGGTTTATTATTTTGCGAATGCGGGAGCGCAGGAAGTTTATTGCGGCAGCGCCGATTGGATGGACCGCAATCTATTCCGCCGTATCGAAATCGCATTTCCGATCGAAGACCCGATCTTGAGCGCGCGGGTCGCGGATGATCTGAAACTGTACTTGGAAGACGACATGCAGGCTTGGACGCTGGATACTGACGGGCATTATTCGCGCGTCCCGGCCGAGAAGAAAATCTCCGCGCAGGCCCGATTGATGAATTTGTACGATGAGCGGGTGGCCCTGACCGAAGCTTAGGAGCCGCTGCGGATGTTCCGCGGCAGCCGCCGCTAGACTGAAGTTCCTACCCGCGCCGCAAGATAAAACCCATGTGTGACAGATACCTGCATGGATTTCGGGTGTTCTGGTTCTGACTACACGGTGATTTGATCGACAAGCGCGAAGGCGCGGCGCTGCAAGTCGGTCGGCGTGGTGAGCAAGTCGAAGGTAGCCGGATGTGCGAGGTCGCCGGGCGTGCGGCAGGTGTTGCGCACGAGGGTGGCGAGTTCGGCGATGAGGGTGCGCAGACTGTGCGCTGGCGTGCCGTCGTCGATCGAGTGGGTGTGGACTTTCTCGAGCGCGGAGCTTGAGCGCTTGGCCGGTGCGACCGGATCACGCGTGACCTTGGCCGCCTGATCTTCATCGGCGAACAGGAGCGCTCGCCACGCTTCGATCAGATGCCACTCGACGTAATAGCTCAGCATGCACAGGAAGATGTGCGCACGGACACGGCTCTCGAGTCGGTGATGGATCGGACGGATCTTGAGGTCCACGGTTTTCAAGGAACGGAACGCCCGTTCGACTTGGGTGAGCGCCTTGTAACTGCGCACGGCGTCGGGCGCCGACATCTGCTTTTTGGGTAATCCAGTACGGATGACATAGATGCCGTCGAGCGCGGCTTCCGCGGCAACTTGGGGCTCGAGGATCTGATACTTCACGGCGGTATCCGTGATGCTCAACTCGAAGTGCTTGCCGACTTTGTATTTGTCGAGCACTCGCCCAAGCCTCACGCCGATCGTCGCCGCTCCCACGAGTGCGCCGCGCGCGACGCGGTCGCGGATCTTATCAAGTTCGAGCCTGGTCGCCTCCAACAGCGCTTGGCGTTTATGTGCTCGAAGCTTCGCGAGCTGCGGATTACGGCACGCGATGAGCCGCTCCTCGGGATACTTTGGGTCCGAGAACTCAAAGAGATTGCGTTCATCGAAGAGCCCCAGCTGCAGCGCGCCGGCCTCGACGAGGCCGCGGATTTGACCGCTCTTCAGGGCGGTGATCCAGGCCAGCCCGTCGATTTCCTTGAGCTCACCGATCGCCTTGTGCGAGATCATGCCGCGATCCCCAACGAGCACCACGCGCTCAAGACCGAAGGACTCCTTGAGTTTCATCACCTGGGGCATCAGGGTCTTGGTGTCCGAGGTGTTGCCCTCGTACACGGACACCGAGATCGGGCAGCCTTGCCGCGTGGTCATCAGTCCATAGTTGACCTGGAGCTTGTTCTTCTTGCCATCGCGGCTATAGCCGATTTTGCCCAATGGACAGTGCGTGCCCTCGAAGTAGCTGGAGGATAAATCGTAGAGCGCGAGGCTCCCTTCGCCCAAGTGGCGCGCGGCGAGCTTCTTCTCGATCTGACCCTGCCGTTCGAGCAGCCAGTCCATCGCCGCATAAAGATCATCCTCATCGGCCGAGCTCACGCCAAACTCCTCAGCGAGCGTGCTCGTTTGCCACCAGCGGGTGGTGGCGAGCTTGGTATGCGGAGCGAGCACGCGCGCGGCGATGAGTGCCAAGATCCGATCGCGTTCCGGGCTCGCCCGTGTGCCGATGAGTGACTCGATCCCGAGCCGCTGCATCGCTAGGCGTACCGCTTGCACGTGTCCATGGGGGCGCGAGCCTAAGACCTCGAGCCGCTCGGCCACCGGCACGAAGGTCTCGCCGCGCAACGCTCGGCGCACCAGATCGATTACCGGGGCGGGCAAGTGCGAAAGATTGCCGAGGGTTTCGTTCTTGACCCGATCGCCATCGCGGTAGCTGCGCCGAAGCAGATGCGTCTCGTACACACGGCCTTTGTAGGTGCGCCGTGTGGTGACGACATGTACGGCGCCCCCACGTTCTGACATGCAGCGAAACTTAGCACAATAACACAATATAGTCAACGATTTAGTGACTACAATATGCACCCATAAAATACACTCCCTCTCCCTCCAAACACGGAAAAAACAGGGATCTGCTGACTACTCAGCCATAAAAACCGCAGGGTAACTTCAGGCTAGACGATGTTGAGGCGAAAGCCCGCCTCTTTCAAATAGGCGCGTTCTTGCTCGAGATCCTCGAGCGTGAGCGGGTGTTCCTTGATCCAGCGCTGCGGCAATTCCAGCGTAATGTTGCGGCTCTTGACCATCAAATGCACTTCCGGCAGCGGCTGCGGACTTCGCCCGCGGTGCAGGAGAACCGCGAGGCGCAGGATCACGATCAAGAACTCAGCCAGCCGATCCCAAGGCGGCAACAGGTCCTCCAGCGATTCGACGGACAATTGGCGGCGGTGCCCGCCCACCAGCGCCGCGAGCAGCAGCTGTTCTTCGCGCGGAAACCCCGGCATGTCGGCGTGCTCGAGCAGGTAGGCGCTGTGGCGGTGATATTTGGAATGCGCGATGTCGAGACCCGTTTCGTGCAGCCGCGCGGCCCAGCGCAGCACCGACTCCGCCAGCGGATCTTCCAGTCCCCAGTCGTTTTCAACTTGCTCGAGCAGGCCCACGGCCGTGGCCTCGACCCGGTCCGCTTGCAGCTCATCGATGTGGTAGCGCTTTTCCATCGCGCGCACGCTGCGCACGCGCGCATCTTCGTTGGTGAAGCGGCCCATCAGATCGTAGAGCAACCCCTCGCGCATCGCGCCCTCAGCCACGCGGACGCGGTCGATGCCGAAGTTCTCGACCACTTCCAACAGTATCGCCAGCCCCGCGGGAAACACCGGCGCGCGCTCCGCATCTACATCGGGCAAATCGAGCTCGTCCACATGCCCCGCGGCTATGACGCGCTCCGCCAGGGCATTCAGGTTGTCGAGGGTGATGTGCGGCGAATCAGGGTTGATTCGATGCAGCACGTCGCTGATGACCCGCACGGTGCCGGAACTGCCGAATACCTGCAGCCATCCCATTTTCCGATAGGCCTCCTGCACCGGCTCGAGTTCCAGCCTTACCGCCGTGCGCGCCCGTTCCAGGCGCTTCGCGGAGATCCGGCCATCGTCGAAAAAGCTGGCGCTCAGGCCCACGCAGCCCACCGACAAGCTCTCGAGCAACAGCGGATCGAAGCCTTCGCCGATGACGACTTCAGTCGAACCGCCGCCGATGTCGATCACCAGCCGCTTGTCCGGGCTCATTGGGCTCGTGTGTGCGACGCCGGAGTAAATCAGACGCGCCTCTTCCAACCCAGAGATGATTTCAATGGGGTGGCCCAGCGCCGCGCGGGCGTGCTCGAGAAACCAGCGCTTGCGCCTGGCGCGGCGCAACGCGTTCGTGCCCACCACGCGCACGCTGTCCGCGCGCATGGCGCGTAATCGCTGGCCGAATCTTTCGAGGCAGCGCAAGTGCACGCTCGGTCGCCGTGTCGTCGAGCCGGCCGCTGTCGCCCATGCCGGCGGCCAAACGAACCATTTCGCGCAATCGATCGAGGATGACGAGCTGGCCGTGCGAATAGCGCGCGACGACCATGTGGAAGCTGTTGGAGCCCAAATCGACGGCGGCGAGCACGTCGGGCACGACCCTACCGCCGCTCATCTACACGTTCATTCTTAAGCCGCGAATGAAGACCCGCAGCCGCAGGTGGTTTTCGCGTTTGGATTGCGAATCACGAACTGGGCGCCCTGCAGATCCTCTTTGTAGTCGATTTCCGCGCCCATCAGATATTGCGCGCTCATCGGATCAACCAGCAGCTGCACGCCATGCTTCTCGACGCAAAAATCGCCGTCTTCGATTTTCTCGTCGAACGTGAAACCGTATTGAAAACCCGAACAGCCGCCGCCCGAGACGAACACGCGCAATTTCAAGTTGGGGTTCGCCTCTTCGCGGATCAGCTCGCCGACCTTGCCGGCCGCCGCGTCGGTGAAGATGAGCACTTGCGGCGCCGCAGGCTCAAGATCGGCGGACAGTGTCGATTCGGAAGTTGTGCTCATGAGGATATTCTACAGGTCGATCTGCGGCCAATCAAAGCTATGAACCCTCTTTGCGACTTGCGTTCGCCGCAGCGTCGGCCGAATCGCCCGACCCGGGCCCCGCCTTGCTTCGATGGATCAATTTCCCATTGATTTGGGCGCCCACGGCGGTTTCAATGGTCGTGTAGTGAACGCTGCCGAGAACGCGTGCTTTCGGGCCCATTTCGACGCGATCGCCGGCCTCGATATCGCCTTTCACGATGCCGTTCAGCACAATATTCGTGACGACGACCGAGCCCTCGATGCATCCCTGTTCGCTCACCGACAGCGTGGCGCCGCTGCCCACCTCGCTCTTAACATTGCCGTTGATATGGCCGTCGAGATGAAATCCGCCCACGAACTCGACGTCGCCGTTGATCCGAGTCTTCGCGCCGATCAGCGTGTCGATTTCTGCCTTCTTATTCGGTTTCGGTTTGAACATCTGCTTCACCTTTGCCCGGAATATCGCCGTTCGCTTCCGTTTCCACCGACATTCCTTGCGCCTTCCAGACGAAGGCCTGCCGGAAACTATGATTGGCATCTTTGCCGCTATGAATCTCGACGCCCACGCGCGTCGGCTCGAAGCCCGCCGGTAAATCCACGGCCTCGTTGTATTCCTGAAAGTACTTGAACGAGTATGCCAGGCTGACGCGATGGTTAGGCGAGACTTGCGCGTAGCTCAAGGTCAGCGGCTTGCCGCCCAGCAATCCGTCGAGCGTGACGGCGGCGTTGCCCACGACCTCTTTGTCCGGCTTGCCGGTCTGCATCAGCACGAACTTCAAATGGTACTGGCCGGCAGGTCCGTCCGGTACGATCTGCATCTGCTGCACTTTTACGTGGATGAGCGAGTCAGGCTGCACCAGCCCGCGGTAGAACGATAGATCTTGATTGAGGCGCGCGATTTGACTCTGCATGTCGCCGAGACTTCGTTCGACTTGCGCATAGCCTTCGCGATCCACGCGCCTCGCGGTTTCCGCCGCCTCCAGCCGGCGTCGTTGATCTTCGTTTTCCGACTCGAGCGTTCGAATGCGCCGGCTCGCCGATAATGCGCCGCGCACCGAGTCGACCACGCGAAACCCGGCATCGTAGCGCCCCAATTCGAACACCGAGTAAAGGATGGTCCCGGCGAGCAGCAGGCCGAGCGTCCACATTGCCGCAAGGCGCTTTGGCGCGTGCGGCCGGACCACCAATTTGCTGAAGGAATCGGCCATTCTTCGCTACTTCGCTCCGATGGAAGCTCAAGCTCATTATACGAGGCCTCGACCCCTAAGACAGCGCTCCAGTTATCATCTATTCTGAAGCCATGCTGTGGCTCAAAGCATTCCACGTCGTCGCCGTGGTCACCTGGTTCGCCGGCCTGTTCTACTTGCCGCGACTTCTACGTCTATCACGCGCAGGCGTCGGATTCGATCAGCACGCAGCGCTTCGAAATCATGGAGCGGCGCTTGTTCGCCATCATGACCATCGGCGCCGCGGCCAGCATGTTTTTCGGCGGCCTGATGCTGATCGAGTCTCCAGCGTACCTGCAGATGACGTGGCTCAAGGTCAAACTGCTGTTCGTGGCCCTGGTCGTCGCCTATCACGTGTACTGCTACAAGCTGATGCGGGATTTTGCCGCGCAGCGCAACACTCGCAGCGCCAAGTGGTTTCGCGGCTTCAACGAACTGCCCTCGCTGCTCTTGATAGTCATCGTCATTCTCGCGGTGGTCAAGCCGAGCGCGACACGTGGTTAGGCGCTTCGCGAAACTTCCGGCCACCAGTCCGGATACGGCGGCAGGCCCTCGGAAAACATGTACTTGCCGAGAGTCTGCAGCGCCCGCACGTAAACCCGCCGCTTGAAATACACCACCTCGCGAACCGGCGTCCAATAATCGGTCCAGCGCCAGCGATCGAATTCCGGCTGATTGGTGAGGTCGAAGCGCAGTTTTGATTCCTCGCCGATGAGCCTCAGCAAATACCAGCGCTGCTTCTGGCCTATGCAGCGGTCGCGCACGTACTGGCGCGGCAGCCGATAACGCAGCCAACCTGGGGTTGACCCTAGAATCTCCACATCCTGGCGCTCCAAACCAATCTCCTCGCGGAGTTCGCGATACAGTGCGCCCTCGACCGGCTCGCCGCGATTGACGCCGCCTTGCGGAAATTGCCAGCCGCGGCCGCCGACGCGGCCGCCCAAGAACACCTCTCCCGAGCCGCGCGTCAAGACTATGCCCACATTGGCGCGGAATCCGTCCCTGTCGATGGTGTCGGTGGCGGGTTGGATGGACATGCAGTCAATTGTTCCATATCCCCGGGTGCCTGTGGTCGCCCCGGTCTTGGCCCAGTCGGTTTAGGCGCTCACAAGGTCGATTTGACGATTGGCGAGCGAGCTGCCGCGTCTCTATAGCTCGTTCAGGAAGCCGATCAATCGTTTTCTTTGCGCCATTCCGAGGGCTGCAAACTTGAGGATAGATCGGCAAGTTCGTCGTCCTCGCAATAAAAATAAGCCGCAGGTGGATGTGCAGCACTTCGCCTATACGCTTCACCAACAGCGGATTGGGATTGTGCTTGCCGTTTTCATATTGGCACATCCGTGTTCCGGCACCAGATACGATTCCCGCGCGGGTGCCAGCCGCGCCTGGGATAAATCGGCCGACGTCGCGCTGCTGCCTCAGCCGCTTCGCAATGATCGAGATCCCACCATTTGCCCCGGTCCCACGGAGCTAAGAGAGTCTTAGTTTTGGCGTTGACGCGATACTAAGCTTCATATAAGATTGTGGGCAAATGTCGACCTACAAGAGCCACAAGGACGTTGTTCCCGTGAAATGTCCTATCTGCCCCGGCAGTTTTGTCATCGTCAAAATGGGAACCGATTGCGGATGAACGCAAGGACGAAGGATTCGGCAGTGGACTCTTGGAGCAACTTGCTGCTCTGCGGCGCCGATTGATTCGGCGCGGACGATCGCGTGGTGCGGATTCGATGACTTGATTCAAGAAGGATGTCTGCGACTCTGTCTTTATGAACAAGAGCGGAAAGCGCCAGTCCGCGATCCGGTCGCATTTCTCGTGGATGTGGTGGAGAAAGTGCACATCGATCGTCTGCGTCGCGCCACGCTTACCCGGCGCATCTTCTCTGATCGGCCCTTGGAGGAGGTCGACTGCGTGGATGTGGCGAGCTTGCCTGAGCAGGACGCCGAAGCGTACCAGTTGATCGCGCGCATCGAGAAAAGCCTGGCGACCGCCAATCCGCGAACGCGTGAAGCCTTCTTGCTGCACCGCTTCGCTGGAATGAGCTATGTAGAAATCGCCAAACGGTTCAGCATTTCCACTCGGGCGGTCACGAACCATATCGCGAAAGCCCTGATTCTCATCGACAACGAGCTTTTGCGCGAATGAGCACGACGCGGCAAGAACCGGGATGGTCCGGTCCCTCCAACGAGCTGCGAGCCGAAGCGGCCACCTGGCTCGCCCGGCTGTGCGACGAGCAACGCGGTCCTGCCCTGGAGGCGCAAGTTCCGCGGTTGGCTCGACGAAAGCGAGGAACATCGGCTTGCATTCGCTCGAATGTCGCAGGTGTGGGAAGCGGCGGGCAATATCCGCATGCGAGCGCGCGGCGCCATTTCCGCTGTCCGCAAGGGACGAAGCTCACAGTCCAACCGTTGGGCGCCCGCTTGGCCGCAGCCTTGATTCTCGTGGCCGCTGGCGCGTGTACTTTTGGCGCGACGGCGCTTCGAAACCAGGGTCGGGCAGGAAAAAACGCGGCTGTTGCGCGACGGCACGCGTATCGTGCTGAACACGGACACACGTATCGAAGTGAACTACGATGAGCACGCGCGCCGGGTGCGGCTCATACGCGGTAAAAGGTGCTGGTTCGAGGTCTCGAGGCGTCCGACCTGGCCCTTCATCGTCAGCGCAGGCGACCGAGAAATCCGTGCGCTGGGCACTTCTTTCATCGTGCGCCACGATGAGGTCCAGGACCTCTCCGTCACTCTGGTCGACGGACGCATCAGTGTCGCGCCAATCGTCCAAAATGACGCGGTGCCGTCGCAAGCCCCGCAATTCCTGGCGCCGGAGAACGGCTCGTCGTCTCGCGGCATCAGGCACCGGCCATGGATCGGCCGGAGCTGAGTCGCATCACCGCCTGGGAGCGGGGGCGAGTGGAGTTCGAGGAGACGCCACTCAAGGATGCAACCATCGAAATGAATCGGTACAGCACCATTGGTATCTCGGTTCCGGATACCGAGGTTGCTCGATTGCGCATCGGAGGCGTTTTTCATGCCGGCGACTCGGACGAATTCGTCAGGATTGTGTCGGCGGCTCTCGGGCTGCGGGCCGATCAAAATGGACGCGATATCGTGTTGTCACGATCTACAACGCCGCCTCTCCAGCCAATGGCCCGATAACTGCGGGTCCCTACGGCTCGTCCATTGAGTT
>CAWALS010000026.1:0-54960 GCA_963782865.1 uncultured Gammaproteobacteria bacterium
CGCCGGCAGGCTGTCGATCAGCCGAAAGACATTGCGCAACAGCAGCGCCGTGGTGCTCGGTTGGCTCCCATCGCGTGCAAGAAGACGCACGCCGGCCATGCGTTTACCGGGGGTTTGGCCGCCCGTCATTACTTCCACCACGGGATGGTACAGAAAATAAATGACTGCGGCCGGCAGCACGCTGAGCAGTCCGTCGTGCGAGCGCCAGGTGATTTTGGCTTGCAGCGCGACAGCCGCCACCAGCAGCCACGCGCAGGCCAGGAGCAGACGAATGTGCCAGTCGATCACGAAGGCGTAGCTGCGGCTTCCGGGACCGGCGATTTTGAGCGTGAGGTCGACGCCGGTAACGCTCTGGACGCTTAACTGATCATCCATCATGGGAGGGGGTGGGATTGCGGGAATCGCGGCCGTAATAATCCGGATAGTCGCTGCTTGAGCCTTTAAAGCGCCGATGGACCCACAGGTACTGATCAGGCACCCGGCGAACCTGGGCCTCGAGCAGTCGGTTGTAGCGTTCTACGTCGTCCACCGGATCGGGGCCGGGGAAATTCTCGAACGCAGGTCCGATCACCACCCGGTAGCCGGCATTGCCGGGCAGCCGCTCGCCAAAATACGTCATGACCGCCGCACCCGAGATGCGCGCCAGGCGCGAGGTCGCCGGATTGCTGGCCGCCGGAATGCCGAAGAAATTGACCATCGCCGCGCCCTTGTTGCGGTAGCTCTGGTCCGGCGCGAACCACACGGCCTCGTTCTTTTTCAGCGCGCGCACCATGCTGCGGATATCGTCCTTCGGTATCGGCTTGCCGTGACGGCAAAAGCTTTCGAACATAATGTGCGACAGCAGGCCGTTTTTCAGCGGTCGGTAGACGACATTGAGCGGTACCACGGTTCCCAATATACGCGTGGAGATCTCGATGGTCGTGAAGTGGCCTCCGACTAAAATGGCACCGCGGCCCTTGGCGAGCGCGGCCTCGAGGTGCTGCAGACCCTGCACCTCGGCGAGTCGATTGAGGCGCTTGTCGCTGCTCCACCAGGTATCGGCGGTTTCGCACAACGCCATGCCAAGGCTGCGGCAATGCCGGCCCAGCAGCGCTTCGCGCTCGGCCGCTGATAGTTCCGGCAGGCACAGGGCAATATTGCGGCGCGCGATCCGCAGATAGCTCAAGGGCAGAGTCTTCAGCAACGCCCCGATGGCATTGCCCACCTGGATTTGCGCCGCAAAGGGCAGCCGTTCGACGGTGCGCATCACCCCCAAACCCACCCAGGTGATCCAATACTTGGGTAGAAGGTACGCTAGTGCCATCCGAATGAAGTCATTGGAATCGTAGTCTTGGCCGATGCGAGAGGTGTGAGGATAGCCGTCTTAAAGACCGGTTGCCAGGATTGACGCGATGCAGCATTCGGCCCAACCCGTTGGAATATTCGTACTAATCAGTGAATTGCTGTAGTATTCGCGCCGGTTCGTGAATTTCTACTTGGTCCGTTTCTGGTCACCGCGCCGCTCCGGCGTCACCTTGGCCACAACCCACAAAGCAGGTTTCTTCGATCCAGGTGGCTGGCATTCCGCTCATAATTTCCAGGCACGCGTGACCGGCCGATAGTTTCTTTTGTAGTAGGTATTCTTCACATGACGAAAATGTATGTTGGCAATCTCCCGTTCTCAATGGACGAGTCCGCGGTGCGCGCGCTGTTCGAAAAGCATGGCGCCGTACAGTCGGTGGCGTTGATCAATGATCGCGACACCGGTCGGCCCCGCGGCTTCGGCTTCGTTGAAATGGCCAGCGCAGATGCTGCGCGCGCCATGCAGGCCTTGAATGGCCACGATGTCGACGGGCGAGCGCTGAAGGTGAACGAGGCTCAGGAGCGCACCGGTGGCGGTGGCGGCGGCGGTGGCGGTGGATCTCGCGGTCCGAAGCGCTGGTAACAGGGGATTAGGATTTGAGCGATAACTGGGGCCGCAGCGATGCGGCCCTAGTCATTTCGTTTAAGGCAATTGCGCAATCAGGGTTTACGCCCGAACGGAATTGCCTATAATCGCGGCCCTCGGCGGGGCTTGAACGGTGCGCATTGGCTTTGGTTGAACCAGGTCCTCGAGGCGACGGCACGAGAATTTTTTAGGTTTGGCCCCTCGTTAGGGGCTTTTTCTTAAGCGAAAAGGGGGCCGATGGTCCCCTTTTTGTTTTTGAGGCTTGGCGAAGCGCCTTTGCGAAGGGTTTCGAAATGCGTGACGCCTTGATCCGCTTGCTGGAGCCGCCGATCGAGGCGCTGGGTTTTGAATTGGTCGACGTCGAGATCGCGCGGGAAGGGCGCGGCGGCGTGCTGCGGATTTATCATCGATCGGCGCGTGCAGGATGCCGCGGCCGGCGTCACGGTGGACGACTGTGCACGGTCAGTCATGCCGTGGGCGAAGTGCTCGAGATCGCATGATCCGATCAAGGGGCATTACACGCTGGAGGTGTCCTCGCCGGGCTTTGATCGGATCTTGCGCAAGCCCGCGCATTTTGAGCGATTCGTCGGCGCGAGGATATATCGCGGAGTTGAAGCTCCCATGGAGCGGGCGGCGGCGGTTTATCGGGCTATTGAAGTCGGGGTCGGGCGGCACGATTGTAGTAGAAGTCGACGGCAAGGCCCACGAGCTGCCGCTCGATCGAATACAGAAGGCGAGATTGCGGCCGGAGTGAGCCAGGAGTCGTAAGGGTTATGAACAAAGAAATACTGATGGCCGTCGACGCGGTTTCCAACGAGAAGGGCGTCGACAAGGAAATTATATTCGACGCGCTCGAAGCCGCGCTGGCATCCGCGACTCGCAAAAAGCACGGCGAGGAGCTGGACGTGCGCGTCTCGATCAATCGCAAGACCGGCGGCTACGACACGTTTCGCCGCTGGAAGGTGTTTGCGGACGACTCGACCGAACTCGAAGTGCCGGAGCGCGAATTGCGCCTCGACGATGCCCGCGACATCGACAAGGACGTCGAGCCGGGCGGCTACGTCGAGGAGCCGATGGAATCGGTGCCCTTCGGCCGCATTCTTGCGCAAACCGCCAAGCAAGTGATCGTGCAGAAGGTTCGCGAGGCCGAGCGCGCGCAAGTCGTCGACGCCTACAAGGACCGGGCCGGGACGCTGGTCAGCGGCATCGTCAAGCGCGTCGACCGCAATGGCGTGTATGTCGATCTCGGCGCGAATGCCGAAGGGTTCATTGCGCGCGAGGAGATGATCCCGCGCGAACCGGTGCGCTCGCAGGACCGCATCAAGGCCTACCTGAAAGAGGTGCGCACCGAGCCGCGCGGCCCGCAATTGTTCCTGTCGCGCACGGCCCCGGAGTTCCTGATCGAGCTGTTCAAGCTGGAGGTTCCCGAAGTCGGCCAGGGCCTGATCAACATCCTGGCGGCCGCCCGCGATGCCGGCGTGCGCGCCAAAATCGCGGTGCGCAGCAACGATCCGCGCGTCGATCCGGTCGGCGCGTGCGTCGGCATGCGCGGCTCGCGCGTGCAGGCGGTTTCCAATGAGATTGCCGGCGAGCGCGTCGATATCATTCCGTTCGACGAGAACAATGCGCAGTTCGTCATCAATGCCATGGCGCCCGCCGAGGTGACCTCCATCGTGGTCGATGAAGATTCGCACTCGATGGACATTGCCGTCTCCGAGGACAAGCTCTCGCAGGCCATTGGCCGCGGCGGACAGAATATTCGCTTGGCGAGCGAGCTGACGGGTTGGGAATTGAATGTGATGAGCGAATCGCAGGCCGAAGCCAAGAGCGAAACCGAGTCGCTGGCGCTGCGCGAAACATTCATGAAGCAGCTCGACGTCGATGCCGACGTCGCCAGCATCCTGGTGCAAGAGGGCTTCTCGACCATCGAGGAGATCGCCTATGTGCCGGCCAGCGAGTTGAACGGCATCGAAGAATTCGACGAAGAAATCGTCAAGGAACTGCGCACCCGGGCGCGCGATGTGCTGTTGACTCAGGCGATCGCGAGCGAGGAATCGATGGACGGCGCCGAGCCCGGCGCGGATTTGGTCGAGATCACCGGCGAGACCTTGGGGAAGGCGTTGGCGCGCAAGGGCGTGCGTACGCGCGATGATTTGGCGGACCTGGCGGTCGATGAACTGGTTGAGATGGGCGGTATCGATGAGAAGAAGGCCGGCGAACTGATCATGAATGCCCGCAAGCACTGGTTCGCGGAAGAAGCTAAGGTCTAGGAGTCAAGTATGGCAGACGTAACCGTCGCTCAATTCGCGGAGGTTTTGAAGGTTCCGGTCGATCGGCTGCTGCAGCAGCTCGATCAGGCCGGCATCAAAGTCGACGGCGCCGAGGACATGATCAGCGAGGATGCCAAGCATGAGCTGCTGACGCATCTGCGCCGCAGCCACGGGCATGATGAATCCCAAGGGGACGCCGCGCCGCGCAAAATCACGCTGCGCCGCAAGTCGCAGTCCGAGCTGAAACTGGCGAGCCCGCAAGGCCGGGCGCGCACGGTCAATGTCGAAGTGCGCAGCAAGCGCACCTACGTCAAGCGTGAAGTGCTCGAGGACCAGGCACGTCACCAACAGGAAGAGATCGACAAGCAACGCGAGACCGAGGAGCAGGCCAAGGCCGCCCTGGAGCGTGCGGAAAATGAGCGCCTCGAGAAGGAGCGTTTGGACCGCGAGCGGCAGGAAGAAGAAAGCCGGCGGCGCAGCGATGAAGAGAACCGCAAGCGCACCGCCGAAGAAGAGGCACGGCGCGCCGCCGAAATTCAGGCGCGCGAGGTGGCGGAGCGCGAACGCAAGGCGGCGGCGGCGAAGCCCGGCAAGGCATCGCGCGAGGTGGTGGACGACAAGTCGACGCGCTACGGGCGGCAGGAATTGCACATCGTCGGCGATGTCAGTTCGCGGCATAAAAAGAAGAAATCGCGCGACGGGCGGCGGCGCTCGATGGGCGGCGAAACCGACACCAAGCATGGCTTTGAGATGCCCACCGCCCGCGTGGTGCGCGAAGTGGCGATCGGCGAGGCGATGACGGTGGGCGAGTTGGCGCAAAAGATGGCCGTCAAGGCCACCGAAGTCATCAAGGTCATGATGAACATGGGCGTGATGGCGACCATCAATCAGATGATCGAGCAGGACACCGCCGTGCTGGTGGTCGAGGAAATGGGCCACACGGCCGTGCTGCGCAAGGAAAATGTCATCGAGGATGATCTGCAAGGCGAAACCGATGCCTCTCTCGAGGTGTTGCCGCGGCCGCCGGTCGTGACGGTCATGGGACACGTCGATCACGGCAAGACCTCGTTGCTCGATTACATCCGGCGCAGCAAGGTGGCCGCGGGCGAAGCCGGCGGCATCACGCAGCACATCGGCGCCTATCACGTTGAAACCGCCAAGGGCATGGTGACCTTCCTGGATACGCCCGGCCACGCCGCATTCACCTCGATGCGCGCCCGCGGTGCACAGGTCACCGACATCGTCATTCTCGTGGTCGGCGCCGACGACGGCGTCATGCCGCAGACCGTGGAAGCCATTCAGCACGCGCAGGCGGCGAAAGTGCCCATCGTCGTGGCGCTCAATAAAATGGACAAGCCCGAGGCGGACGCGGAAAAGGTCAAGCAGGAGCTCACCAAGTACGGCGTCATTCCCGAAGAGTGGGGCGGGGAAAATATTTTCGTGCCGGTATCGGCGCGCACCGGCCAAGGCGTCGATCAGCTGCTCGACAGCATTTTGCTGCAGGCGGAAGTGCTGGAACTCAAGGCGCCGACCGCCGGGCTTGCCGCCGGCTACGTGATCGAGTCGAGCCTGGAGAAGGGCCGCGGCGCGGTGGCAACGGTTTTGGTTTTGCGCGGTACCCTCAAATTGGGCGACCCGCTGCTGATCGGCCAGGAATTCGGGCGCGTGCGCGCATTGTTCGACGAGGCCGGGCATCCGGTCGATGCGGCCGGGCCCTCGATTCCCGTGGTCGTGTTGGGCCTCTCCGGCGCGCCGAACGCGGGCGATGAACTGCTGGTGGTGGAGAGCGAGCGCAAGGCGCGCGAAGTGGCGACGCACCGCCAGTCAAAGTCGCGCGACGTCAAGCTTGCGCAAAAAGCCACCAACATGCAGGACGTGTTCTCGACCATGGGCGAGAGCAAGGCGGACCTGGTGCAGATCCTGGTGAAAGCCGATGTCCAGGGCAGCGCCGAAGCGTTGCGCGATTCTCTAAATGGCTTATCGACGCCCGAGGTCGCGGTGAATATCGTTGCCTCCGGGGTCGGCGGACTGACCGAGTCGGACGTGACCCTGGCCGCTGCCTCGAAGGCCCGCATCATCGCGTTCAACGTGCGCGGCGACGCGGCGGCGCGCGCCGCCATCAAGGAGCACGGCGTGGATGTGCGCTACTACAGCATCATCTACGAAGCCATCGATGACATCAAAGCCGTGCTGACCGGCATGTTGTCGCCGGAGGTCAAGGAGCAGATCGTGGGGTTGGCCGAGGTCAGGAGCGTGTTCCGCTCGAGCAAATTCGGCACCGTGGCCGGTTGCATGGTCATCGACGGCTACGTGCGGCGCAACTTTCCGATCCGCGTGCTGCGCAACAACGTGGTGATTTTCGAAGGCGCATTGGAATCCTTGAAGCGCTTCAAAGACGATGTCACCGAAGTGCGCGCGGGTACCGAGTGCGGCATCGGCGTGAAGAATTACAACGACGTCCAGGAAAAGGATCAGATCGAGTGCTATTCACGTGTCGAAGTGGCGAGAACTCTGTAATGGCGCGGCGCGCCGTAACGGGGTCGAAGCGACCCCGTTTAAACGTGCGAACGTAATGGCCAAAGACAATCCGAGGGCGAAGCGCCTCGGCGAGCAGATCCAGCGCGAGCTCACCGAGCTGTTGCGGCGCGAGGTCAAGGACGAGCGCATCGGCAATGTCACGATCACCGCCGTCAACGTCAGCGGGGATTTACGCACGGCGCGGGTTTACTACCTGGTGTTCGGAAAGGAGGGGCCGACCCGAAGGTGCAGCGAGGGCCTGACCAGCGCGGCGGGCTTTCTGCGCAACGCCTTATCGAAGGCGCTGATGATCCGCCATACCCCTACCTTGACCTTCGAACTCGACACCACGATCGAACATGGCGTGCGCTTGACTCAGTTGATCGACTCATTGAAGAAGCCGTCCGATCCCGCACCGCCGAGCGGTGCCGCGGATGAGCACGACCATATTATTGACGAGGGATAGGATAGGAGCCTAAATGCCCGTCGATATTCATGGCATTCTGCTGCTGGACAAGCCCTTGGGAGTGAGTTCGGCAGGAGCGGTTGCGCGTGTGAAACGTCTTTTCGACGCGCGCAAGGCTGGGCATACCGGATCGCTGGATCCGCTGGCATCGGGGCTCTTGCCGATTTGCTTTGGCGAAGCCACGAAGTTCGGCACGCAACTGCTGGAAGCGGACAAGACCTATCGCGTCACGGTGCGGCTGGGCGAACGCACGCCGAGTGCGGATCGCGAGTCCGAGGTGATCGAGACGCGTGTGCTGCCTGAATTCTCGCGTGAGCACTTGGAGCGTGCGCTGGCCGATTTTCCGCGCGACTACCGGCAGGTTCCGCCCATGCAGTCCGCGCTGAAGCAAGACGGCAAACCATTGTATGAATATGCGCGCGCCGGCATCACCCGGGAGCGGGCAGCGCGCGCCATCACCGTTCACGAGCTGAGGCTGCTCGATTGGCGGACGCCCGATCTGTCATTTGAGGTGCGCTGCACGAAAGGAGCCTACATCCGCGTCCTCGCCGAGGATTTGGCGGCGCAACTAGGCACCCTTGGGCATTTGGCGGCGCTGCGCCGAACTGCCGTGGCCCCGTTTGTTGCGGAAACCCAATGGCCGTTCGAGGCTTTGGAAGCCTTGAGCCCGGAAGCGCGCCGCCAGGTCCTGCTGCCGGTGGACGCGGCTTTAGGGGCCTGGCGGCGATTTGACCTGCCTGCCGGGGGGGTCGGCGCCCTGCGGCAGGGCCAGTCGCTCAATGTGGCCGTCGAACTCCCCGGAATGGTGCGTATCTACACGGCCGACCTGGGGTTTTTGGGCTTAGGTGAAATCGAGGCGGCGGGCCGTCTTCGGCCTTTGCGGCTGATTTCGTCCGCGACGAATCGTGCTTGAGAGAGGCTGGCGCGACGCGTACAATGCGCGGCTTCTTAAAAGGTCCTAAGTTATTGATTGAGGGTTCGATTTCAATGCCACTTACTCGTGAAGAAAAGACGGGCGTCGTCGGTAAATTTCAGCGCAGCGCGCAAGATACCGGATCTCCCGAAGTTCAAATTGCCTTGTTGTCCGAGCGCATTAACGGCTTGAGCCAGCATTTCACCACGCACAAAGCCGACCATGCATCGCGTCGCGGACTGCTCAAGATGGTCAATCAGCGCCGCAAGCTGCTCGATTATTTGAAGAGCAAAACGCCGGACAAGTACACGCAATTGGTCGAACGCTTAGGGTTACGCCGCTAACAGGCGCCGCTGCAGGCGCTCGAGCGTCTGCGTCTTTCACGTCGGATTACGCAAAGGGGCTCTAAGTGAGCGCTATCAAAAAAAGTTTTAAATACGGGGATCACACGGTAACCCTCGAGACGGGCGAACTCGCTCGCCAGGCCGATGGTGCCGTTCTGGTCTCCATGAGCGAAACGGTGGTGCTGGTGACCGCGGTGGGTTTGAAGAAGGCCACACCCGGCCGCGATTTCTTCCCGCTTACGGTGAATTATCAAGAAAAAACCTACGCCGCGGGCCGCATCCCCGGAGGATTTTTCAAACGTGAGGGCCGCCCCACGGAAAAGGAAACGCTTACCTCGCGGCTCATCGACCGGCCCATTCGGCCGCTGTTCCCGGAAGGATTCATCAACGACGTGCAAGTCGTCGCCTCGGTGATTTCGGTGAATTCCGAAGTGGATCCGGATATTGCCTCCTTGATCGGCGCCTCCGCGGCGCTGGCCATTTCCGGCATGCCGTTCATGGGTCCGATCGGCGCGGCGCGCGTCGGATACATCGACGGCAGGTACGTCTTGAATCCGACCGCCACGCAATTGACGGCCTCGAAGCTGGATCTGGTTGTGGCCGGCACGAGCGAAGGCGTGTTGATGGTGGAATCGGAGGCCGACGGTCTCAACGAAGAGGTGATGCTCGGCGCGGTGACCTTTGGCCACGAGCAAATGCAGATCGCCATCAACGCCATCAACGAGTTGGCGGCGGAAGCCGGCAAGCCGAAGTGGAGCTGGGTCGCGCCGGAACCGAACAAGGAGCTGCAGTCAGCGGTCGGCGCATACGCCGAGTCGGCGGTCGCGGCCGCGTACACGCTCACGGAGAAGATGCAGCGTTATGCCAAGATCAAGGAGATCAAGAGCGCTGCGGTCGAGGCCTTGAGCGGCGGCGAAAAGCCGAAGTTTACCGCCGAGCAGGTCGGCGCCGAGTTTTCCAACCTGGAATACCGGCTGGTGCGTGCGAAGATTCTCGACGGACAGCCGCGCATCGATGGACGCGACACCAAGACGGTGCGCGCCATCAATATTCGAACCGGCGTGCTGGCGCGAACCCACGGCTCGGCGCTGTTCACCCGCGGGGAAACCCAGGCCCTGGTCGTGACTACGTTGGGCACGGGACGCGATGCGCAGATCATCGACGGCTTGACCGGCGAACGCAAAGAACCGTTCATGCTGCACTACAATTTCCCTCCCTTCAGCGTCGGTGAGACCGGCATGATGGGCTCGCCGAAGCGGCGCGAAATTGGCCACGGCAATCTGGCGAAGCGCGGCGTGAAGGCCGTCATGCCGGGCGTCGATAAATTTCCGTATGTCATCCGCGTCGTCTCCGAGATTCTGGAGTCGAATGGCTCGAGCTCCATGGCTTCCGTGTGCGGCACCAGCCTCGCGCTCATGGACGCGGGCGTGCCGATCAAGGCGCCGGTTGCGGGCGTCGCGATGGGATTGGTCAAGGAAGGCGCGCGCTTCCAAGTGCTGACCGATATTTTGGGCGACGAGGATCATCTCGGCGACATGGATTTCAAGGTGGCGGGCACCAAAGATGGCGTCACGGCGCTGCAGATGGACATCAAGATCACGAGCATTACGCGCGAGATCATGAAGGTCGCGCTGGATCAGGCGCGCGACGGCCGCCTGCACATCTTGGGAGAGATGAACAAGGTCCTCTCCAAGCCGCGCGAGAACATGTCGGAATGGGCGCCGACCATCATCACCCTGAAGATCGATCCGGAGAAGATCCGCGATGTGATCGGCAAGGGCGGCGCGGTCATCCGGCAGATCACCGAAGAGACCGGCACCTCCATCGATATCGAGAACGACGGCACCGTGAAAATTGCCTCGGTGCAGGGTGCGGCGGGCCGCGAGGCGCAGCGGCGCATCGAATTGATCACCGCGGACGTGGAAGTCGGCCGCGTATATGAAGGCAAAGTCGCGCGACTGATGGATTTCGGCGCGTTCGTGACGATTCTGCCGGGCCGCGATGGCCTGGTGCATATCTCGCAGATTTCCGAGGAGCGCGTTGAGCGCGTCGGAGATAAGCTCAAGGAAGGCGATGTGGTGCGCGTCAAGGTGCTGGAGGTTGACCGGCAGGGCCGCGTGCGCCTCTCGATGCGCAACGTCGACGCAGCGTAGTACGAAACTCATCCTCCGCCGCTGTGAGTTTGCGCGTCCCTGTGTGAAGGCCTGAGGGGATAGGGAGCTGCAAGGCCTGCGTCTTCCGGGCCTTGCAGCTCCCTATCCCCTCAGGCCATCCGGGCGGACCCGCGCAAATTCACAGCGCCGAAGTACTACCCGTCTCTACCCAAATTCGACGCGACTCGCGGACGCGGCGTTTCGGCGCCGGCCACAGTCTTTACGCGATCCCGAAGTTGCGCTGCTGGCTGTTGGTTCAGGAACTGCTTCAGGCTCTGTTCCAAATGCGCGCTCACCTGGCCTTGCAGACTGGTGCCGTAGGAGCGGATCACGCTCACCATGAATTCCTGGCTCAGGATGGGCTCGGCCAAATGCTCCTGTTCAGCAATGACTTGCAGCAGAATGCTGCGCGTAATGTCGGCGCTGTTTTTTTTGTCGACAACGACGAATTCTATCCTCTCGACCACCAAGCGTCTGACGTCAGCCAGCGTGATGTACCGGCTTTCGACCGTGTCATAGAGGCGGCGATTCGGATATTTCTTAATCACTCGCGGTTCGCTCATGGGGCTCCTCGCTCGTGTTGGCCGGTACCACCGGAGGATGCCGGTTCGGTGCCAGTCCACGTCTGATCTATCTTAAGGACTACCAGTCAAAGAATAGCGCAATGCAGCGCTAAGGCAAATCTGCATTTTTTCTCATAGGTTATTAGCCCTTTACAGGCAAATCGAGGCGTCTTGGGACCTTGTTGGGGTGCCATTGCGCAATCGCCCAGCGCCATGCATCGGAGATTGCGGCAGAGCCGAGAGATCGCGGCGGCGCCAGCCCCAGCAGCGAGAGGACGGAGCAGAGCTGCGGCAGGGGAGAATCCGCGCTCAGGCGCACACTGCGGCGCGATTTGGCGAGCTTGCCGCCGTCGGCTTCCGTCAGGACCGGAACATGCGCATAGCGGGGTTCGGCCAGTCCCAAGAGCCGTTGCAGATAGATCTGACGCGGCGTGTTGTCCAAAAGATCGGCACCGCGGACGATGTGGGTGATGCCCTGCGCGGCATCATCAACGGTCACGGCAAGCACGTAGGCATAGATCCGATCGCGGCGCTTCAAAATGAAATCCCCGACGGCGTCCGCGACGTTTTGCCGATATGTACCTTGGATGCGATCCGTGAACAGGACCTGCCCGGCCTCGACCCGCAGGCGGATTGCAGCCGGCGTACCCTGCTCGAGCTGACGGCTGCGGCAAGTCCCGGGATAGCGCAGCTCATCCTCCAATTGCGCCCGGCTGCACACGCAGGCGAAGGTTCGTCGTTGCGCGTGCAAGGCTAGCAGCGCCTCTTCGTAGCGCTCAGCGCGGTCATGCTGGCGAGTCACGGCTCCGTCCCACTCGAAGCCGAATAGCTCCAAGGTGCGCAGAATCCCGTCCGGCCGACCCTGCCATCTCTCTGGGCCGATCGAGATCCTCAATGCGCAGCAGCCAACGCCCGCCATGCGCGCGAGCATCCAGGAAGCTGGCGGCTGCCGCGTAGAGGGAGCCTAAGTGCAGATCGCCCGAGGGGTCGGGGCAAACCGACCTACATAGGGCGGCGGCTTAGGAGCCTGCTCGGACAGGCTTCTATTATCGGTACCGGTCGTCGCGGTCGCCGTACTGCTTTTCGCGGCGCTCGCGCCGCTCCTGGGCTTCGACCGAGAGAGTGGCGACCGGACGGGCTTCCAGCCGCTTGATGCCGATCTCTTCGCCGGTTTCCAAGCAATAGCCGTACGAGCCGTCTTCGATGCGCTTGAGCGCTTCGTCGATTTTGCGGATCAACTTGCGCTCGCGGTCGCGCGTGCGCAGCTCGAGGCTGAACTCTTCCTCTTGGGTGGCGCGGTCGTTGGGATCGGGGAAGTTGGCAGCCTCATCCTTCATATGCAGCACGGTGCGATCGACCTCCACCATCAGGTCTCGTTTCCAGGTCTGCAGTATGCGGGCGAAGTGCTCCAACTGTTCCTTGTTCATGTATTGCTCGCCGCGGCGTGCAATATACGGCTTCACATTGCGCGGGCCCGCCAACAAGCTGGCGGACGCCGGACCCTCGCCATCGCCGTCGTCGTCGATGGCGCTGCATGCGCGGCGGCATCACGAGCGGGCGCGGTATCGAACTTCACGGGTGCAATTTTTTCGGCTGCGACTTTCGGCGCCGGCGTCGGCACCGGGTCTTGAGCGCCGCGGGTTTTGCGTGCGGGCTTTGTGAACGCAGGCTTTGCGCTCACCGGGTTTAGGGGCGGGTTTGGTCGGTTTCACTGTTACCTTCGATGTGGCGATTGGCTTTGCTTTCGGCGGCGGCCGCGCCACCTTCTTAGGAGCGGCTGCTTTGCGAGTCGCTTTTTTGGGTGTCGCCTTACCTGGCCGCTTAGCCGCTTTATTGGGTTTCTTCGAGGGCATTTGGATTTTCCGCCTCCTAACGAAAGAGCGCGCGATTATACCGACGCATTCAGGCGTGTACAGAGCGGCGGCAAAACATATTTGTGTGAACTTAAGCCCATGATTGCAAAGCAAAATTCTGCAGGTCCGCAGGGGCGCCGAGGAACCGACGGCGGCGCTGCGGATTCCAGGGCAGTTACCACCGGCGCGGCGGCGGACCCAGCCGGCGGCGCGGTGTTCCGCTACGACGGTGGTGTAAATGCCCCCGCGCACGTTGAATTTGGCCAAAATCCGCATGAAACGCGGGGCGGTCGCGGCCACCAGATCGCGCAAGATTTCGTTGGTCACGGCCTCATGGAACGCGCCGCGGCTGCGGAAGGACCAGATGTAGAGTTTCAGCGACTTCAATTCGACGCATCGCTCGTTTGGCACGTACTCGAGCTCCAGCGTGGCAAAGTCGGGCTGGCCGGTCTTCGGGCACAGGCAGCTAAATTCCGGGATGCTCATGCGGATGGTGTAGTCCCGCTCGGGCGCGGGATTGTCAAAGACTTCAAGACGCGAGGTGGGTGCGGTCATCGAAAGTCGGGGCGCTCTTGAGGGGTTTACCAGTGTGACGTTTACTTTACACTACGCGCCACAAGTGGCCCACGACACCGCGTGAACAATGCGCCTGACGAAACTCAAAATTGCCGGCTTCAAATCATTCGTCGATCCGACGACCATCACCTTTCCCAGCAGCCTGACCGGGGTGGTGGGTCCCAACGGTTGCGGAAAGTCCAACATCATCGATGCGGTGCGCTGGGTGATGGGCGAAATCTCCGCGAAGCATTTGCGCGGCGAGTCGATGGCGGATGTGATTTTCAACGGCTCCGCCTCGCGCAAGCCGTTGGGCGCCGCGTCGGTCGAATTGGTGTTCGACAATTCCGACGGCAAGATCGGCGGCGCCGTACGCGAGCTACAACGAAGTGGCGCTGCAAGCGCGCGGTGAGCCGCGACGGTACCTCCGATTATTTCATCAATGGCCTCAAGGTGCGCCGCAAAGACATCACGCAGCTGTTTCTCGGCACCGGCCTGGGCACGCGCAGCTACGCCATCATCGAACAGGGCATGATCTCGCGCGTGATCGAGGCGCGGCCCGACGATTTGCGCGCGTTCCTGGAAGAGGCCGCAGGCATCTCGCGCTACAAGGAGCGGCGCCGCGAGACCGAAAGCCGCATCGGCCACACGCGCGAGAATCTGGATCGGCTGAACGACTTGCGCGAAGAGGTGGAAAAGCAAATTCGCCACCTGCAGCGACAAGCCGCCACTGCGCGCCGCTATCAGACGCTCAAAGAAGAGGAACGTAAGCTGTCCGCGGAACTGCTGGCACTGCGGCTGCAGAGTCTGGATTTGGAAGCCGGAGTTCGCGATGCGGCCGACATCGGCGTGCGAGACCGCGATGCAGGCGGTGCTCGCGGATTTACGTGAAGCCGAGGCGCAGATCGAGCGGGTTCGCGCCGACCAATCCGCCGGCGCGGAGGCGTTGAGCGCGATTCAGGCCCGCTTTTACCAGGCCGGCGCCGAGGTCACGCGGATCGAGCAGGGCATCGAATATCTCGCGCGAACTGCGGCAGCGCCAGCGCGCCGACCTGGAACAGATCGATGCGCAGACCGCCGAACTCGACCGCGTGGTGCAGCTTGACCGGGTGCAGCTGGAGGCGCTGTCCATGGAGCTGTCGACCATGGTGCCCGGACTCGACGAGGCCCACGATCGCGAGCGGGTTGCATCCCGAGCGCTCGAGCGCTGCGAGCAGGCGCTGACCTCGTGGCAATACTCCTGGGACAACCACGCTCAGGCCGTGGCGCTCGGTCAGCGCGAGACGCAGGTGGAACGGGCGCGCATCGAGCAACTGGAGAGCCAGCAGCGGCGGCTGCTGCAGCAGCGCGAGCGGCAAGAATTGGAGCGCGAGTCGTTTGCGCAGCTCAAGCCGCCGGCCGCGTTGGAAGCCCTGGCTGCGCACGCCGACGCGGCGCGCGCAGCGGGCGAGAGCGCCGCGGCCGAGCTGCAGGAACTCTTGTCCGAGATCTCTGCAACCCGGGAACGCGAGCGCGAACAGAGTCAGGCGCTCAACGCGCTGCGTGCGCGTCTGCAGCAGGCGCAGGGAGAGCAGGTCTCGACCGAAGCGCTGCAGCAAGCTGCGCTCGGCAAAGCCTCCGGCCGGGTCACGCAATGGCTCAAGTCTCAGTCCCTCGATCGGCATCCGCGCCTCGCGCAGCAGTTGCGCGTCGACAAGGGTTGGGAGCGCGCAGTCGAGACCGTGCTGGGTTCCTACCTCGAGGCGGTATGCGTCGAGGGCCTGGACAGCGTCACGGATCTGTTGGCGAGTTTCGACGGCGGCTATCTGGCGATCGTGAGCACGGGCGGGGGCGCGCGCGGCGCCCGCGCCGCCGCCTCGCTGCAGGCCAAGGTGCAAGGTGCAACCGTACTCGGCTCCGTGCTGTCGGCGGTGTTGACCGCTGACAGCTTGGGCGAGGCGCTCAACCTGCGGCCGCAGCTCAAGTCCGGCGAATCCGTGGTGACCCGCGATGGAATTTGGCTGGGCAACGACTGGCTGCGTGTGTCGCGCGACGCGGATCCGCGTGCCGGAGTGATCGAGCGTGAGGAAATCCTGCGCGACATCGGCGTGCAGGTCAATTCGCTCAGCGCGCAAGTCAAAGAATCGGAAATTCGTTTGGAAAGCACCCGCGAACAGGTTCGCGAGCACGAAGACCGCCGCGAGCGCTGTCAAACGGAGGTGAACCGGCTGCACCGGGATCATGTCGACCGCCGCGCCGAACTGAGCTCCGCCCAATCTCGCACCGACGATGCGGCGCGCCGCTTGCAACAGCTCGAGTCCGAGCTTGCCGATGTGCGCGTGGAGTTGGCTCGCAGCGAAACCGAGCTGCGCGCTTCGCGCGCGCGGATGGAGACCGCAATCGACGCCCTTGCGGCGCTCGAGCCGCAGCGCGTGGATCTCGAGCAGGACCGCGAGCGGCTGCGCTTGGGATTGGCGGAGGCCCGCAATGCGGCCACGGCGGCGCAACAGCGGGCGCGCGATCTCGCGGTTCAGGTGGAATCGCGGCGCTCTTCGCACACCGCGCTGATCACGACGGTGGGCCGATTGGAGAAGCAGCTGGAGGATCTGCACGCGCGCCGTCTGGAGTTGCTCGGGCAAATCGCCGAGGGCGAAGCGCCGATTGCCGAGGCTCAGGCGCAGCTCGAACGCGAATTGCGGCAGCGTGCGCAAGTCGAGGCGGAGCTGCGGGCCGCGCGCATCGCCAGCGATGAGCTGGATGGCTTGTTGCGCGAACACGATGCCGCGCGCTATGCGGTGGATCAGCGCCTGGAGGCGGCGCGCGCCAGCCTCGATGAAGCACGCCTGGCCGCGCAGCAGGTGCGGATCCGCCGCGAAGGGGTGGCGGAGCAACTCACCGCAACGAACTACGAATTCGCGGCGTTGGCCGCGCAAATCGCGGCGCACGCCAGCGTGGCGGCATGGGAGGCGCAACTCGAGGACACCAAGGGCAAGATCGAACGCTTGGGCCAGGTCAATCTGGCGGCGATCGGCGAATTCAAGGAGCAATCCGAACGCAAGGAGTACTTGGATCGGCAGTGCAAGGACTTGACCGATGCATTGGAGACGCTCGAGTCGGCGATGCGCAAAATTGATCGCGAGACCCGGACGCGATTTCAAGATACCTTCGATCGCGTCAACGCGGGTTTGAAGGAGAAATTCCCGCGTCTGTTCGGCGGCGGCCATGCGTATCTTGAATTGACCGGCGAGGAGTCGAATGCCGCGGGCGTCTCGGTCATGGCGCGTCCGCCGGGCAAACGCAACAGCACCATCAGTCAATTGTCGGGCGGCGAGAAGGCGCTGACCGCCGTTGCGCTGGTGTTCGCCATTTTTGACTTGAACCCGGCGCCGTTCTGTCTGCTGGACGAAGTCGACGCGCCGTTGGATGAAAACAATGTCGGACGCTTCTGCGACATCGTGCGCGACATGTCGCGCAGCGTGCAGTTCATTTTCATCACCCATAACAAGAGCACCATGGAGATGGCCTCGCAACTCGTCGGCGTCACCATGAACGAGCCCGGCGTGTCGCGGCTGGTGTCGGTGGATGTCGATGAGGCTGTGCGCATGGCAGCGATGTAGCGCGCGAAGGTCATGGCTGCCGAGCTGCGTTGGATTTTGTTGGCCTTGAGTCTGGCGTTGCTCGCCGGCATTTGGTGGTGGGGCAGGCGCCGCTCATCGCAGGCTCCGGGCGATGCGCGAATGCGCGAGACAATCCCGGGCATCGAGCCGCAGCGCGCCGCCGCAGCGCCGCGCGAGAGGCTATCCGAGTCTGCGTCCCAGCCCGAGTCTGCGTCCGAGCCCGAGCCCGAGACTGGCTCCGAGCCTGGGACTGAGTCCGAGTCCGAGATCGAGATCGAGATCGAGTCCGAGACCAAGTGGGGCGTACCACCGTTCGAGCCGCTCAGCATTCGGACGCAGGACTATGAGCACGTTCCGGTGCTCGACGGGCCGATGATGGTGAGCGCGGATCCCGCGCCGCGCCTCTCGGCCGCGGCGGCAGTGCCGTCGATGAGTGCGGCAACGCCGTCGATGAGCGCGCCAGCCGCTGCCGCCGCAGCGCCGCTTCACGGCCGCGTTCCGACGCTGCTGCCCGAACCCGCCGATCGCGGCGGCGCGGCGCCCGCGCAGACGCCCAATGCCAGCGAGCAACAGAAGATCGTGACGTTGCGCGTTTGCGCGCCCGGTGAGGCGCGCTGGTCCGGTGCGACGCTGCTGTCCGCCCTGGAGCTGCATGGCCTCGCCTACGGACGCTACCAGGTTTTTCATCGCCGGCATGTGGATGGCCGCAGCTTGTTTTGCGTCGCCAGCTTGATCGAACCGGGTACTTTCGATGTGGCACGCATGTCGAGCGAAGAGTTTCGCGGCATCACGCTGTTCGCGGTGCTGCCGGGGCCGGTCGAGCCGCTGCTGACGGTGGATGAGTTGCTGGGCGCCGCGCGCGGCCTGGCGCAGGAGCTTTCCGGCATGGTGCAAGACAATAAGGGCATGCCGCTCTCGCCGCAGCGTGCGGCGGCGCTGCGCGATGATGTGGCGCGCTTTCAGGCCTCGCTGCCGCGAGGCTGACCTCTCGTGTGCGCCGAGAAATCAACCGCGCCGCCCACGAGGGCGGCGGCGCGCGCGGCGCAATTGCGGGAATTGCTGGAGCGCTATAACTACCGCTATCACGCGCTCGATGATCCGGAAGTTCCGGATGCCGAGTACGACAAGCTGATGGTTGAACTGCGGACGCTGGAGGGCCAGTTTCCGCAGCTGCTGACCCCGAACTCTCCGACCCAGCGCGTCGGCGCCACGGCCCTGTCCGCGTTCGGCGCGGTCAGGCACCGCGTGGCCATGTTGTCCCTGGACAACGCCTTCAGCGAGCAGGAGGTGCGTGATTTCGACCGCCGCATTCAAGAACGGCTGGCGGCGAGCGGTCCCATTCGCTATTCGGCGGAGCCGAAACTCGACGGTTTGGCGGTCAGCGCACGCTACGAAAATGGCAGTTTCGTGCAGGGCGCGACCCGCGGCGACGGGGAAACAGGCGAAGACATCACGCAGAACTTGCGGACCATCAAGGCGCTGCCGCTAACCTTGCGCGGCACGAAGTTTCCCGAAGTGCTCGAGGTGCGCGGCGAAGTCTTCATGCCATACGCCGGATTTCGCCGCTTCAACGAGGAGGCGGCGGCGCGCGGCGAAAAACCCTTCATCAATCCGCGCAACGCCGCCGCCGGCAGCCTGCGCCAGCTCGATCCGCGCATGACCGCGGCGCGGCCGCTCGACCTCTTCATCTATGGCGTCGGCGTGATCGAGGGCGCCGAGCTGCCGGCGCACCACAGCGAGACCTGCAAGCAACTGCGGCGCTGGGTTTCAAGATCTGCCCGCAGTCCGCGGTGGTCGAGTCGATCGAGGGGTGCCTTGCGTACTATCGCGAAATCGGGCGCGGCGCGCGCGGCGCTGCCCTATCAAATCGATGGCGTGGTCTACAAGGTGGACGATCTGACCCTGCAGCGCAAACTCGGGTTCATTTCGCGCGCGCCGCGCTGGGCGATCGCGCATAAATTCCCCGCCGAAGAGGCGCTCACGCGTGATCCGCGGCATCGAATTTCAAGTGGGCCGCACCGGTGCGCTGACGCCCGTCGCGCGCCTGGAGCCGACATTCGTCGGCGGCGTCACGGTGAGCAATGCAACGCTGCACAACATGGATGAATTGACGCGCAAGGACGTGCGCGTGGGCGATACCGTCGTCATCCGCCGCGCCGGCGATGTGATTCCTGAGGTGGCCCGCGTGCTGCCGGAACGCCGCGTGGCCGGGGCGCAGCTCGTGTCTCTGCCCAGCGCACTGCCCGGTATGCGGCAATCCGGTCGTGCGCGAGGGCGATCAGGCGGTGGCGCGCTGCACGGGGGGGCGCCTCTGCGCGGCGCAGCGCAAGGGCGAGCTGCAGCATTTCGCCTCGCGCCGCGCCATGGACATCCAAGGTCTCGGCGACAAGTTGGTCGAGCAGCTCATCGACAGCGATTGGGTGAAAACGCCGGCGGATTTGTTTTCCCTGCAGGCGGATCGGCTGGCGACGCTGGAGCGCATGGGCGAGAAATCGGCGCTGAAATTGCAGTCGGCGATCGACGCGGCCAAGCACACGACTCTGCCGCGCTTCCTATATGCGCTCGGCATTCGCGATGTGGGCGAAGCCACCGCCTTGGCGCTGGCGCAGCATTTCCCCGAGATCGCAGACCTGCGGCGGGCCGGCGAGGAGGAAATACAACGCGTGCCGGATGTGGGACCGGTGGTTGCAAAGCAGGTCGCGGCGTATTTTCGCGACCCGGACAATGCCGCCGCCGTCGATCGTCTGCTGGCCGCTGGAATCAGCTGGCCGCGCATCGCGCCCATGAGCCGCGGCGGGACCCTGAGCGATAAGAGCTTCGTGCTGACCGGGACGCTGATCTCGCTGACGCGCGAGGCGGCCAGCGAGGCGATCCAACGGTTGGGCGGAAAGGTGAGCGGCAGCGTCTCGAAAAAAACCGATTATGTGGTGGCCGGTACGGAGGCGGGATCCAAACTCACGAAAGCCGAGCAGCTCGGCATCAAGATTCTCGACGAGGCTGCTTTCTTGAAGCTGTTGAAAACGTAGCGGACTGTCGACAGTCCGCTACGTTGCCTCGATCGCTCGATACTCGATTTACAGCGATCTTGTCGATTTTCGCGGTCTTCTTCAAAGTTTCCACATAAGCCTGAAGCTTCTTCTGCATGACGCCATTGCTGACCTGCTGCTTGACCTGCTCGAACGGCGGCGGCGTCGTTTCGCGCGTATCTTCCAGCTTGATCACATGCCAGCCAAATTGAGTTTGGACCGGCGTTGCGGTCATCTCGCCCTTCTTCAGTCCCTTCACCGCGTCGCCGAACGGCTTGGCCATGCGCGCCAGGGTGAACCACCCGAGATCCCCGCCGTTTGCCTTGGAACTGTCGGTGGATACCGCCTTGGCGACATCTTCAAACTTCGCGCCGCCTTTGATCTTCTTGATGGCGGCTTCGGCCGCTTCCTTGCTGGCCACCAGAATATGGCGCGCGTGGTATTCCGTCTTATCCATGGCGGCGACGGCCGAATCATACTCGGCGTGCAATTCCGCATCCGTCGGTTCCTTGTCCTTCAAGTACTTCGCGGATTCCGCGTCCGCCAGAACGCGCATGCGCACCACTGCCAGTTGCGCGGCGACATCGGGGTCCTTGTCCACGGCTTGTTTCTCGCCCTGCAGGGCAAGCAGCTGCATGTTGATCAATTCATCGAGAACCTGATTCCGCTGTTCGCTCGTGAGGTCGCCGGCGGGCCGGCCGCGCAGCAGGCTCTTCATATACGTGTCGTATTCCACCCGCGAGATCGGCGTGCCATCGATCGTGGCGACCGGCGGGGTGGCAGGCGCCGCCGCCTTCTCGGGCGCCGCGGGCGAGGTCTGTTGGCCCTTTCCGCAGGCCGTCACACTCACGGCGAATGCGATCACGGCGGCGATACGGATCCACGGAGTACTCAAAAATTGGCTCATTTGTTCCTCTACGCAAAAAAAAAGCGACTACGGCCATACTTTGGCCAGCGCGCCCGGGGGCGGCAGTTTAGCCTCAATGGCGCGATCTCACCAATATTTGATGCGTTTTAGCGCTGCATAAACCGTCATTGCCGCGGCGCAACATGGATCTCTGTCAAGATTTGTCGGGCGGCAGCGCCTCGATCGCCAGCGCGTGAATATCGCTCTTCATCAAATCATCGACCGCCGCGTAAATCAGTCGATGCCGAGCCACCGATGATATTCCGCGAAACGCCTCGGCGACGATACGAATTCGAAAGTGACCTAGCCCCGAGGCCGCACCGGCATGGCCCTCGTGCAAATGGCTTTCATCCTCGACCGTCAGCTGCGCCGGCGCAAAACGGCTCTGCAAGCGCTCGCGCAAACGCTGTGCGCGCGAAACCGTCGGCGGCGAGGCTTTGCCGGCAAGCCAGAATACTTGCGGCAGCATGAAGATCAGGGTCGCAATGGGAAATGCAAACGTATGGAAATTGATCCACTGGCTGACGGTATAGTTTTTCGCCACATACAGATTCAGGAACGCGAACGCGGCAAAGTAAGCCGCCCAGAGAATGTTGATCGACAGCCAGGCGCGCGCGGAAACGGCCAACGGTTCGGGAAATACGGCTTCCAGCAGGCGGCGCATCAGAGGCTGTTTGCCGACAACCAAGCTGCCGACGAGCAGGGCTGAACTTAAGCCCATCAATACCGTGAATTTCCACTGGATGAAGCGTTGATCGCGCAGAATCAGGGTGGCAGTGCCCAGGATCAACACCACCGACGTCGTGATGATGTGCATGGTCTTGAAGCTGCCGGCGCGCAGCCGATGGATTGCCAGTTGCAAAACGCAGGCAAGCATCAAGGCTGCTGTGGCCCAGTAGATGTCCTTCAGTTTGAAGGTGGCGAAAAAAACAATCAGAGGCGTCCATTCGAGCAGTTGATTCATCCGCGTATCATAGCCGACGCAATGAGCATCTATCTGCAACTGCATCCGGTGACGCCGCAACGCCGCTATATCAGGCAAGCGGTGGAGGCGCTGCGGCGCGGCGCGGTGATCGTTTATCCGACGGATTCCTGCTATGCGCTCGGCTGTCATATCGGCGACAAGGCCGCGCTCGAGCGCATCCGCGAGATTCGCCAAACGGATCGCAATCATCATTTTACGCTGGTGTGCCGCGATCTCGCGGACGTCGGCAAATACGCCCTGGTCGAGAACTGGCAATATCGATTGCTGCGCGCGCATACGCCGGGGCCTTATACGTTTCTGCTCAAGGCGTCGCGCGAAACGCCGCGGCGTTTGAAGCACGAACGGCGCGGCACCATTGGCTTGCGGGTTCCCGATCATCCGGTCACCGCGATGCTGTTGAGTGAACTGGGCGAGCCGGTGATGAGTTCGACCCTGCTGTTGCCCGGCGAGGAACACCCGCGCACCGATGCCAAGGAAATCTACGAGCGGCTCGATCGCAGCGTCGACTTGGTTTTGGACGGCGGCAATTGCGGCATGACTCCGACTTCGGTCATTGATCTGTCGGGCGATCGTGCCGTCGTGGTTCGCGAAGGGCGCGGTGATGTCAGCCCCTTTGCATCAACAGCCACCGTATAATGCCTGTCATGCGGGCAGCGATGCTCAAAATTAATCTAAATAATGAGTGCAAGCATTGGATTTATCTGAGTTTCTTGGCGCAGTTTCGGTCGGGCTTGCCGCCATTTCGGTCTGGGCCATTCCGGTTTTATTTGCCATTACCCTGCACGAGGTAGCGCACGGCTGGACTGCGCGTTATTTCGGCGATCACACGGCGCAATTGCTCGGCCGCCTGAGCTTGAACCCGCTGCGCCACATCGATCCGCTCGGCACCGTGATGGTTCCCGGAGCGCTCCTGCTGGCATTCGGATTTCCGCTGTTCGGTTGGGCGAAACCGGTGCCGGTGGAAACCAGCGGCTTGCGTCATCCGCGCCGCATGTCGATCATGGTCGCGCTGGCCGGTCCCGCCGCAAATATATTGATGGCGATTCTTTGGGGCGGGGTGTTGACCCTGGTACTGCAGATCAGGCGGGGTCAAACCTTGGACAACTGGGTGCTGCTCATGGCCCAGGCCGGCATCAAGCTCAACGCCGTTCTGGCCGTGTTCAACCTGCTGCCGATACCGCCTTTGGACGGAGGCCGTGTGCTGGTCGGTCTGCTGCCGGCGCGTTTAGGCGCAGGCTTGCAGAAAATCGCGCCCGCCGGCACGTTCATCGTGGTGGGCTTATCGGTGCTGGGACTGCTCGGATGGCTTTTCCGTCCCGCGTACCGCGCCGCCGGCCAGCTCATACACGTACTGGGTATAGGGCTTTCGGCATGAGCGTCCCCGCACAAAACCGGCGCGTATTGTCGGGCATGCGTCCCACGGGGCAATTGCACCTGGGCAATTATCATGGGGCCCTGAAGAATTGGATCGAGCTGCAGTATCAGTACGAATGCTATTTCTTCGTCGCCGACTGGCACGCACTGACCACCGGATATGAGGACACCTCGAAACTCGAGGAAAACACCTGGAGCATGGTGATCGACTGGTTGGCTGCGGGCTTGAACCCGGGCGTCGCCACGCTCTTCATTCAATCGAAAGTGCCTGAGCATGCGGAATTGCATCTGTTGCTGTCGATGATCACGCCGTTGGGCTGGCTGGAGCGCGTTCCGTCCTACAAGGATCAGCAGGCGCAGCTCACCGATCATGACCTGAGCACCTACGGTTTTCTCGGCTATCCGTTGCTGCAGAGCGCGGATATTCTGCTGTACCGCTCGCAATACGTGCCGGTTGGCGAAGACCAGGTGGCTCACGTCGAGATCACCCGCGAGGTGGCGCGGCGCTTCAATCACATTTATGGCCGCGAGCCCGAATTTGAGCAGAAGGTGGAGAAAGCCATCAAGAGCTTGGGCTCGCGAAACTCCGCCATGTACCGCTCGCTGCGCAAGGCGTTCCAAGAAAAAGGCGACGCCGAGGCGCTCGCCAAAGCACAGGCTTTGGTGGAGGCGAATGCGCGGCTCACCGTGGCGGATCGCGACCGCCTGCTCGGCTTTCTGGAAGGCGCGGGAATCGCGATTTTGCCGGAGCCCGACGTGTTGTTGACCGCGACGCCCAAGGTGCCGGGTCTCGATGGACGCAAAATGTCCAAGTCCTACGGCAACACGATCGGTCTTCGCGAGGATACGGACTCGATCGTCAAAAAGCTCAAAGCCATGCAGACCGACCCGGCGCGCGTGCGCCGCACCGATCCCGGCGATCCTGACAAGTGTCCGGTCTGGGATCTGCACAAAATATATTCGACGCCCGAGACCCAAGAGTGGGTACAAAAAGGCTGCCGTTCCGCGGGTATCGGCTGTTTGGAGTGCAAGGCGCCGCTGATCGAGAAGATCGTGGAGGAGGTGTCGGGCATCGCCAAGCGGGCGCAAGAGTTCGAGGAGAATCCCGAGCTGGTACGCGGTATCATCGCCGAGGGGTGCGAGCGGGCGCGGACCGTGGCGCGCGACACCATGGATGCTGTCCGACAAGCTATGGCCATGAACTACAGATGAAACCTGAATTGACGCTGGTTCAAAACGCGCCGGCGCCGCCGCCGGCGAGCGAGAGCGCGCCGGCACAGGGTGAAATGCCGTTTGCGGTCGTGGAGGGCCAGCCCATTATCGAGATGCCGCGAGATCTATACATTCCGCCGCAGGCGCTCGAGGTGTTTCTCGAAGCGTTCGAGGGACCGCTCGACATGCTGCTGTATCTGATTCGGCGGCAGAATCTGGATATTCTCGACATTCCGATCGCTGAAATCACCCGCCAATACATGCGCTACATCGAATTGATGCAAGTGCTGCAGCTCGAATTGGCGGGCGAGTATTTGCTGATGGCGGCAACGCTGGCCGAAGTGAAGTCACGCATGCTGCTGCCGCGCGTCGGCACGGACCAGGCCGCCGAAGAGGCCGACCCGCGCGCGGAACTGGTGCGCCGCCTGCAGGAGTACGAACGCTTCAAGCGCGCGGCAGAGGGCATCGAGCGGATGCCGCGCTTGGAGCGCGATACGTGGGTTGCGTCGGCCGAATTGGTCGATCGAAAGGTGGTGCGCATCGCCCCGCAAGTAACATTGCAAGAAATGCTGATTGCTTTTCAAGACGTGTTGTCGCGCAGCGACATGTTTGCCCACCATCACGTGCAACGTGAACCCTTGTCGGTACGCCAGCGCATGGCGGATGTCCTGACCTCGCTGCAGACCAGCGCCTTCGTCGATTTCGTGCGCTTGTTTACCCCGGAAGAGGGACGCCGCGGCGTCACCGTGACCTTTGTGGCCATTCTGGAACTATTGCGGGAAGGGTTGATCGAAATAGTCCAATCCGAAGCATACGCACCCCTGCATGTGCGCCTGGGCAATCCAGCCCGGAACCTGTCGCTGGTCGCCGACGACGGCGCCGCCAACGATGATCTTGCGAGAACTCAATGAACCATCAATACGTCAAGAATGTAGTTGAAGCAGCGCTGCTCGCCGCGGGCCGGCCCCTGACGCTGGAGGAGCTGATGAGCGTGTTCGACGAGCGCGACGGATCGATCGCCGAGGAGATCAAAGGCGCGATCGCGACGCTGACCGAGGAGTACCAAACGCGCGGGCTGGAGCTCGTGGAAGTGGCGAGCGGCTTTCGCATCCAGATCAGAGCGGCGGTTGCCCAACCCGTGGCGCGCCTGTGGCAGGAGCGGCCGGCCAAATACTCGCGCGCGCTGCTCGAGACGTTGGCGTTGATTGCGTATCGCCAGCCCATCACGCGCGGCGAGATCGAACAAATTCGCGGCGTCGCCGTGAACCCGAACATCATCAAAACCTTGCATGAGCGGAATTGGATCCGGGTCGTCGGACACCGCGACGTGCCGGGCAAGCCGGAACTGCTCGGCACCACGCGCGAATTTCTCGACTACTTCAGCTTGAAGAAGCTCGATGACTTGCCGACTCTGGCGCAGCTCAAGGAGCTGGAGGATTTACGCGTGCAGTTGACGCTGCCGGGGGCCGAGCCGCAGGTCCTGGCGGAGCCGCTCGATGGCCCTGCGGATGTCGATGCTGCTGCGGATATCGATCCTGCGGCGGACGATGATGAAGAAACGGGTGCGGAGAGCGCCGCGCCGCGATCGCACGGCCTGGTTGCACGTGGTGCCATAGACGATTTAATTTGATGGCCGCGCGAGCCAAGGCGGCGCGCGTCCGAAAGGGCGCTATTGCCCGCAAGACGGCCGCTTCGCCCAAGGATTTGCCGGGCGGCGAACGCGTGCAGAAGCTTTTGTCGGCGGCGGGCATCGGCTCACGCCGTGAAGTGGAGCGCTGGATCCGCGAGTCGCGGCTGAAAGTTAACGGCGAGGTTCCCCAGCTGGGCGCGAAGCTGACCGGGCGGGACCGCATCACCTTGGATGGCCGGCCGGTACGATTGCATACGCCCGCGGTGAAACAATCGCGGGTCCTGCTGTTTCACCGCTCCCCTGGCGAGACCCTTGACCTCAAGGCCGCAACCTCGCGTGCCGCCGAGCATTTGAACCTGCCGCGCTCGCCGGGCCGGTGGCTCGCGATTCAGCCGATGCCGCCCGTCGACGGCGGTTTGGAAATACTTACCGATGATGGAACGTGGGCGCATCGGGTGTCTCGCGGTGCGCACGCCCTGACCGTCGACTATGTCTTACGAATGCGCGGCCCGTTGAACGAGGCGCTCATTGATGAATTCCGCTCCGCCACGGATTGCGAGGGTGAGGCGATGAGCATATTGCAGGCCGATGCAAAATATGGCGAAGGCTTCAATCATTGGCTCAACGTCACGGTGCGCGCGACCCGTTCGGCGCAGGTGCGGCACTGGTTTGCGGCTCGGGGCATCATCGTGAGCCGTCTGATGCGGGTACGCTTCGGCCCGGTGCATCTTGCGCACGATTTGCCGCGCGGTCACTCCCGCGCCCTGCTGCCAAGCGAACGCAATGCGCTGATCAATGAGATCGATGCCGCCAAGCCGGCGCTGCCGACGCCGCCGCCTGTTTAGACTTCCCCGGGGATTTGCGCGCCAAAAGCGGCGCCGGCGGATTGCTTTCTGCGACGCGAACGGCGTCCCGGCGACAGGCTCCTAGGACTTTCGCGCATCGACCACGATGGAAATAGGGCGCGGGCGATCCGCCACGCGAGCATCGTGATCCGGAGTTCGCTGTATGTACCCGAAGCCGTAGTCAATCGGATCCAATTTGAAAGTGCCGTCCGCGTTGCTGTACTGCACGTACTTTATGGCGCCGTGCGCCGCAAACGCACTTTGATTGAAGAGCTCACGGACAATCTCGATTGTGGGAAACCACACATGCCCGCCTCCAATAACGCGACCGTCGACGAATTTACCGCCGCCGCCCGGATCGAACACAATCTCCCCGCGAGGTCCTCGCTGGCATCGCTGGAAATTTTGATCGCAGTGGTAGTCAGGGAGACTCAGGCGAAATAAGCCGGCGGGCGCCAGCACGCGGTGTATTTCGTTGAACATCGGCAGCACCTTGCTCAATTCAATGTGCTCGAAAACATCTTCGGACTGGAATACTTCAACTGAACCATCGGGAATCGGGAACGGCGCGGTGACATCATGGTGGATGTTGCGCGTCGATGCATAGAAGGGAGTAATTCCTAAATGCGTGGCAAATTGCGGTATGGCGCGGCGTAGTTTGCCCGCATAGAGCTTGCGCGATCTGCGTGCCAGGAAATCCTGCCACGAGGGGAAAGAGAGCGGTCCGTAGCGGCATAAAATATAGTCCGCAGCGTCCATGTAACGATAAATTTGTTCTTTCACTGGCACGACTGTTTGCTCCGATGGTGCGGTTTTTACCATAGGACGGCACTCCGGTGCGATTGTAAGAATTACCCTGCATACATCGCATCGCGTGCGTCGCAAAATGCGCGCAGAGTAGATAAGTGGAGGTGTTGCCGCTATCGTGACGCAGGAATGGCAAACCTAAGAAAGAGCACTCTTTGGTCGGTCGCCGAGTTCGCTGCGGTGGTCGTGATCCAATTGTTCGTCATGCGTTATATCGTGCTTGTGCTCGGAGTCGGCGCGCTCGGCATCTGGTCGGTGCTCATGTCCGCGGCGCAACTCGCGCGTTTTTTTGATCTTGGGGCATCAGCCGGAACGGGTCGGTTCTTGGCAATAGCGAGTTTGGACCGCAATATCGGTCAGATCGAAAATATCCTAGCGACGATCATTTATATAACCATACCGATGTATCTGTCGCTATCGGCGCTGTTGTTTTTCCCTGTCCACGGAGTCTTAAGGCTCGTATTGAAGGGTCAGGCGCTGATCGAAGGCCGTCATTTATTGATCTATGCTCTGTGCTCTTATGTCGCGCAAGTCCTGTCCGGCGCGTTCGCCTCTTCTCTCACGGGACTTCATCTCGGCTATCGCAAGAGCCAAATAGCAATATCGGCGATCGCAATTCAAGCGATTTTATCTTTGACTCTTATCAGGCGCTACGGGCTGCCGGGACTCGCTATTGCGCAGATCACAAACTATTCGTTCACGACCTTCACGTCGGTTCTCGTTTTGAGAATGAGCGTGGGCGTCCGATTGAAAGGACTGTTGCGTTTCGATTGGCAGATGATCCGTAGGATCATGTCGTTTGGAATCGGGATTCAGGCATCCTCGTTGGCATGGGGCGCGTTCGAAACATCCATTCGTTTCATCATGTCGCGGTTCGGTGGCATCGAACAGGTCGGCACCTATGAAATCGCGTACAAGATATCCGGCCAGGCGCGCGTACTGGCCTTTTACGTCAGCCAGCCGCTTGCGCCCATGTTTGCGAGTCTCGGTGCGAGCGACAAACAAGGATTGCTGGCCTTTTACCGCCAGATATACGCTCGCTATGCTCTCTTCGCCGCATTGGCGGCTATCGCTATCATTGTTTTCTCGCCGCTTACGAGCTTGATCATGTTGGGTCGAGTCGACTGGGATCTTCCTATTGTTCTCAGGCCTCACAGCGTTGGGCACAATGGCTTACATAGTGGCGTCTCCGTCGGAGCTCACGGCGATCTCCATGGGCCTATTGCGGTATAATGTTGCCGGAATATCTGCGGCGCTGATTGTCATGTTGCTGTTCGGTCCCTTGCTCGGTTATTATTTTCAAGGGCCTGGTGTGGCGTCGGCGGTTCTATTCGCGGCGTTGATTGGCGATTTCTATTCCGCTATTCTTCAATAACGGGGCTTTGAATTTGCCGCGTGTGCCGGCGTTCCGCCGGGATTTGAATCTCGCGGGATTGATCCAGGGTATTCGCCGGCCCTGAGGTTAGTTATGCGGCGCCCTTGAGGCCTCCAGCAATTGCGCCAGGTATTGCTGCCAAACCGCGGCCCATGTATGGGTTCCATGGCCGTGGGTTTGCTCCGAAGCGGGCAGCAAGATGAAGCGGCCGTTCTTGACCCGCTTGATTTCGCGCTCGGCGATGCCCAGTTCCGGCGGGTTGATGAAATCATCGGCCGAGTTGATCAGGAGCAGCGGCGCCTTGATCTTCTCCAGGCCCGGTGCAGGGTCATAGTCCCGCGAGGCATTGACCTGGTACAGAAAGTCGTTGGCGTCCAGATTTTCCATTTCCCGCGGCATGAATTTCGCCAAGAATTCATCCGCCGCATCCCGGGTCGGCAGGGTCATCTGCATCTGAATGGGTGCGCTGCCCGCGATCAAGAGCAATCCTGCATCCGTGCGCAGGGCGCTCATCGGCTCAGTCGTATAGTCGCCCTTCAGCCACTGTGGATCGTTGCGAATGGCATCCATCGCCAGATCGCGCCAGAGGCGGTTGCGCCCCGCGATCTGCACCGGCAGACAGGCCAGCGGCATGAGCGCGTCCATGAAATCCGGATAGGTTTCGCCCCACACGAAGGTGTGCATGCAGCCCATGGAGGTACCCATGACCAGGCGCAGATGGTCGACATTGAGGCCCTTGGTGACCAAGAGGTATTGCGCGAGCACCATGTCTTGATAGGTGTATTGCGGGAATCTCATCCGCAAGCCGTCGCTCGGCCGGCTGGAATTGCCGTGACCGATGGCGTCCGGAAGAATGATGTAGTACTTGTCCGCGTCCAAAAGCTGTCCTTTCTTGAACAGCACGCCGGAAAACCGGTCGTTGATGAGGCTGCGGCCCGACCCCCCGGTGCCGTGCATGATCAGCACTGCGTTGGTGACGTGCCCGAGGACATCCCTTCTGGGCTTGCCGAAATACGTATAGTGAATGCGCAGCTCGGGCAGCGTTTCTCCGGAGGCGAAATGGAAGTCGTGGATGACGAAGTCGCCCTCCAGCGGCCGCGAATCCAGGTCGGCGGCATGGCCGGCGGCGCCGGCGCCCAAACAGAACGACGCCAGCAGGGCGCCCGAGCACAGTTTGCGTAAATCCATCCGTGTGTTCCTCAAATTGCTATTGCGCGTCAATGAACTGACCATCAATACCGCGGCCGCGTTCACTGAGCAAGTACAAAAAAGGCCCCGTCACCGATTTGGGCGTGGGCACGGTGTTGGGGTCCTCCGCAGGATAGGCGGCGGCGCGCATCGCGGTGCGCATCCGGCCCGGATTCACGCTGTTGATGCGGATGTTCGCCTCGCCCTCCAGCTCCTCGAACAGCATCGCGCGGACGGATTCCAGTCCGGCCTTCGACACCGCGTAGGCGCCCCAAAACGGCCGCGCCTGCTTAACCACGCCGCTGCTGACAAAGATGACCGAGGCGTCGGCGGATCTACGCAAATCCGGCAGCAAGACCTGCGTCAAAATAAATGGTGCGGTGAGATTCACGTGCAAGACCTTGCACCAGGTCGGTACGTCATACTGCTCGAGGGGGAGCGATCGCCCAGCAGGCCCGCGGCGTGGACCAAGCCGTCGAGCTTGCCGAATTCCGAGCCGATGGTGCGCGCGAGTGCGTCGTATTCGACCGCGGTCGCCAGCGCCAGATCCAAGGCGGCGATGGCCGGTTGCGGTGCCCCGAGGCTCTCAATTTCGTCATAGACCCGGTCCAGCTTGGCGCTATTGCGGCCCGACAGGATGACGGTGGCGCCGGCGCGCGCGCATTCGACGGCAAGCGCGCGCCCGAGTCCGCTGCTGGCGCCGGTAATCAAGATCGTGCGCCCCTTGAGCAGCGCGCCGTCGGCAAGGAAATCGGCGGGGATCAATTGCGACATCACTCTACCTAAGGGCGCGGCGCGCCGTCGACCACGCCAGCAGCATATCCTGCAATCGCGCGGACTCAAGGCTTGAGGTATGCCGTTGCAGGTGTTTCAGCCCGAGCGCCGCCAAAATCAGCAGGTGCCGCTGCCGCGCACGGCAAGCCTCGGAGAGGGCCAGCGCGGCGCTCGCATAGCCTTGGGCCGCGCGCGCGCGTTGCTGCGCCAGATAGAGCTCGAGCTTGGCCGGCGGCTGATCGGCGCAGAGGTCGGCGTTGTCCAATCCCGCCGCCAGCAGCTCTTCCACCGCGAACGGTATGCGCCCATGGCGCGCCTGGCGCCGGTAGTCGCGAGTCAGGCGCACCAGGTGATCCGCCACCGCCAATGCCCGCAGACAGTTTCCCAGGGCCGCTTCATCCAGAGCGTCTGAGGCGAGCCGGGATGCCAGCCCCAGCGGCCCCGCGCGCAGCGCGCAGGCATGCCCCTCGAGTTCCGCGCCTCGCTCCAGCGGCACGCCGCTCAACTCCGCAACCGAGGCATCAATGGCTTGGTTCAAGGGGGTGAAATCGACCTCTCCTGCGCGCGGCAGTGCCGCCAAATAGCGGCAGATCGGATGAATCGGCGCGCGCGCGATGAGGCGCGCAATCTCTTCGCGCCACCAGGCGAATTTGATGCGCGAGGCGCTCGCTTCAGTTGCAGGATCCATCAGCGCGCTCCACTCGGCGAGCAGGGCATAGACGCCGAGCAGCGGCGCGCGGTTGGGCGCGGCGGCGAACAGCCAGCTCCAATAGCGCACCGATCCCAATGGAATAGCGCGCGCTCGATAGGTCGCATCAAGGGTCTTGAGCGCCGGGCTCACCGGAGTCCTCGGGTTCGCTCAAGCTCGTGCGCGGCGTACGAGCCAAGCTTTCGATCGGTTCGATGGGCTCGATTTCGCGCGTCACGCGCAATCCCAAGGATTCGAAACGACGGGCGGCGGGCAATACTTGTTGCTCCAACGAGCCCACGGCCCGATTAAAGGACTCAACGCTGCTGCCCAGTGATTTACCGAGCCTGCCGAGGTGTTCGCCGAATACCGCCAGGCGCTTATACAACTCCTCCCCGAGTTGCCGCACTTCCCGGGCGTTTTCAGCCAAGACCGTCTGTTTCCATCCGTAGGAGATCACCTTGAGCAGGGCGATCAAACTGGTGGGCGTGGCCAGCATGATGTTCTGGCGCATCGAGTCATCGATCAGGCCCGGATTTTCCTGCAGCGCCGCTGACAGAAACTGATCTCCCGGGAGAAACAGTACGACAAAATCGGGACTGCGCTCGAACTGCGACCAGTACTGCTTGGAGGCCAGCTCGCGCACCCGCGCGCCGACGATTTGGGCATGCCGGCGCAACTGGGTGTTGCGCTCCTCATCGCTTTGCGCCTCGACCGCGGCCAGATAGGCATCCAGTGGCGTTTTGACGTCGACCACGATGTCGCGCTGCTCCGGCATGTGCACGACCATGTCGGGCCGAATGGCTCCGGAATCCGTATTGAGGTGCTGCTGTTCGGTGAAGTCGACGTGCAAGGTCATGCCGGACAGTTCAACCACGCGCCGCAATGTGATCTCGCCCCATTGGCCGCGCACGCCCGGGCGACGCAAGGCCGTGACCAGATTGCGCGTCTCGCGCGACAGCAAATTTTGGCCGGTCGCCAGCACCTCCATCTGCGTCTTCATGGTGGCAAAGGAATCGATGCGCTCGCGCTCGATGGCCTGAATTTGCGCTTCGGTCTTGGCCAAGGCCTCGCGGATGGGTTTTACCAGGGATTCGATGGCGGATTCACGTTCCTTCAACAGCTGCGAGGCATCCTGCTGCTGACGGTTCATGCGTTCGCGGGCCAGCTGCAGGAACACTTCGCTGTTGCTTTGCAGGCTCTCGCGCGCCAATTCGCCGAATACCGCTTGCAATTGCTCGCGGGCACGGGCCGCCGCCTGTTCGCGTTCCGCGCTCAAAATTTCCTCGCTCTTGAGCCGCGCGCGCAGCACCTCCAGCTCGACGCGCAGGGCGTGCTCGCGGCGCCCGCGCCAAACCAGCGCCGCCATCGCGCCCAATGCCGCACCCAAGATCAGCGTCAGCCAGAGCCGCAAGTCATTCATAAGCGCCCGTTCGCCTTGAGCCAGTCCAAAAGGTCCAGAGGCTGAGTCAAGTAGCCATCGCCGCCCCAGCGGGTCGAATCCTCGTCGGCACGCAAATAGCCGTAATTGGCCACCAATGCGGGCATCGCCGCCGCATGTGCGGCCTGCACATCGCGCTCGGCGTCACCCACGTAAATGCAGTCGCTGGGGGCGGCCTCGGCAAGCGCCGCGGCGTGCAGCAGCGGCAACGGGTGGGGCTTGCGCTGCGCCAGCGTGTCGCCGCTGACGACGCAGACGAAGCGCGCGCGCAGACCGAGCTCGCCAAGCAGCGGCTCGGTGAGCCACGCCGGCTTGTTGGTGACGATGCCGCTCTTGATGCGCCATTTTGCCAGTGCCTCCAGAACCTCGTCCATCCCCGGAAAGAGACGCGTCTCGCGGCTGAGCGCGCCGCGATAAATCTCCAAGAAGCGCTGCTGAAGCGTGGTGAAGAGCTCCGGGTTCGCATCCGGGAATCCGGCCTTCACGACGCGCGCGCTGCCGTGACTTACCGCGCTGCGAACCGTATCGTAGGGCAGGGGAGCGAGCGATTGCTCGCGGCGCAGCGCATTCAATGCGCCGACCATATCCGGCGCGGTGTCGAGCAAGGTGCCGTCCAAATCAAATAACACCGCGGCGAGCGCCATGTCAGGCGAGACGCTTGAAGTGTGCAAGATAGTTGATGTCGGTATTCGGCGAGAGCCGAAAAGCCCGCGTCAACGGGTTGTAGGTGATGCCCGTCAGATCGAGCAGCGTCAGGCCCGCTTCGCGGCCCCATCGAGCCAGCTCGGAAGGGCGGATGAATTTCAAATATTCGTGCGTGCCTCGCGGCAGCGCGCGTGCGATGTATTCAGCGCCGATAATCGCCACGGCAAATGCCAGCGGCTTGCGGTTGAGCGTGGAGACGATGACATCGCCGCCGGGCCGCACGAGCGTTGCCAAGGCGCGCAAAATTGCGGCCGGATCCGGCACATGCTCGAGCATTTCCATGCAAGTGACCAAATCGAAGTCCGACGGCTGCGCGGCCGCCAACTCTTCGGCCGCCACGGCCCGATATTGAATCTCGACCTTGCCTTCCAGCGCGTGCAGTTCCGCGACATCCAGCACGGCCCGCGACAGATCGATTCCGAGCACACGGGCGCCGCGATTCGCCATGGCCTCGCTCAAGATCCCCCCGCCGCAACCCACGTCGAGCACGCGCGCGCCGCTCAAGGCCGCCGCCTGCTCGATGTAGCGCAGGCGCAGCGGATTGAGTTGGTGCAGCGGCCTCGATGGTCCGGCAGGATCCCACCAGCTCATCGCCAGCGCGCTGAACTTGGCCAGTTCAGCAGGATCGGCGTTTTGCGTCGAAGCCTTCATTGGTCAACCGTGCGCGGCCATTCGAGCGGCCCAGGCTTGGGAGCGCGCGGCGACATCCGGCCAATCGAGACGCGTCAGTTCCCCGCCCGAGAGCAGCTGGCGCCCTGCGACCCAAACATCGCTGACGATGTCACGAGCGCCGCCGAAAACCATTTGCGCGAGCGGATCGCCTATGGGCTGCGTCCCGGGACCCGATAGGTCGACGCAGCACAGGTCTGCCCATTTCCCCGTTTCCAGACTGCCGACCTCGTTCTCAAGCCCCAAAACCGTTGCGCCGCCGTGCGTGGCGGCGCGCAGCGCATCGCAGGCGTTGCTCAATAGCGCGACGATTTTCATGTTGCCCCAAATGTCATGACTCAACGCTTGAGGGCCCGCGCTGCCGATTCCGAGTCGAACGCCGGCGGCGCAGAATGCCGCGATGGGGGCCAAACCATTCCCGCACTTCAGGTCGCCTTCAGGACACACCGTGACCGAGATGCCGGTGCGTTGTGCGAGGGCCATATCCGCGGAGTTGAGATGGACCATGTGCGCGGCATTGAGCGCGGGGGTCAGCAATCCCAGATTCCATAGACGCTCGAGCGGGCGCATTCCATGCGCCGCGACGCACTCGTCGATTTCGCGGGTAGATTGATGCAGGTCGACCATGATGCCGGCATCCAGTTCGTCGGCCAGTGTCGCAAGACGCGAGAAGGTCGCATCACTCAAGCGGTTCGGCGCGAGCGGCGCAAAGGCGGTTGAAACCAGCGGATCGCCTTTATGCCTGTCGCGCAGCTCGAGCGCACGCGTCAGCGATTGGGCGCCATCCTTGGCCCAAGGCGTGGCACCCTCGGCCACGGGCATGCCGATCATGGCGCGCATGCCCTGCTCATTCGCCGTTCTTGCCGTTTCTTCCGGGAAATAGGGGCGATCGCAGAAACAGGTGATTCCGGATTTGAGCATCGCGGCGATCGCCGCCAAGGTCCCATCGCGCGCGAATTCAGCATTGGTCATCATCGACCGGACGCTGGGCGAGCGTTCCGCCCGCGCCGCCTCGCCATTTGCGGCGCGCGACAACAGCGCGGCGGCGCCGGACTGCACATTGATCATGCCGGGCATCAAAAGATGGGAATTTCGCGACAGCACCGCCGTGGCGGAATAACGCTGCGCCGCAAGCGCGCTCGGCATGATATCGAGGATGCGTCCATCCCGCAGCAGCAAGGAATGATCCTCGAGGACCGTGTCGCGGTCCTTATGGATGGCGCTGCGCGCGGTCAGCGGGGCGATCCAGCGGGCCTCGATGCGTAAATCAGCGGGGGCAATCGGCATGGCGCAAGTATATCGGCAAATGCACCCGCCGACTCCCGCCGGCTTAAGCTCAAGACCCCCGTGGATATGTGCTAGAATTACGCCATGTTTCAGACCTGCCTTGCCTCCTTTAAACCCACTAAATAAAGTCCGATAAGTCACCGGACTCGCGCAAATGGCCGAGATCGCACGCGAAATATTGCCCGTAAATCTCGAAGACGAGATGCGCAAATCCTATCTCGATTACGCGATGAGCGTGATCGTCGGCCGTGCCTTGCCCGACGTTCGCGATGGGCTGAAGCCGGTGCATCGGCGCGTGCTATTCGCCATGCGCGAGCTCAGCAACGACTGGAACAAGGCCTACAAGAAATCGGCGCGCGTGGTCGGCGACGTCATCGGCAAATATCATCCGCACGGCGATGCATCGGTGTACGACGCGATCGTGCGCATGGCGCAAGAATTTTCGATGCGCTATTTATTGGTCGACGGGCAGGGTAATTTCGGCTCAGTGGACGGCGATCCGCCGGCGGCCATGCGCTACACCGAAGTGCGCATGTCGAGATTGGCGGGCGAACTGCTGGCTGATATCGACAAGGAAACGGTCGATTTCAACCCCAACTACGACGAATCCGAGAGCGAACCGGCGGTACTGCCGGCGCGAATCCCGAACCTGCTCATCAATGGATCCTCGGGGATCGCGGTGGGCATGGCGACCAACATCCCGCCGCACAATTTGACCGAGATCATCACCGCGTGCATCGCGCTGATCGAAAATCCGGACATTACTCTCGGCCAGTTGATGCAGATCGTCCCGGGCCCGGATTTTCCGACCGCCGGATTCATCAACGGCGCCATGGAGATTGTCGCCGCCTACAAGACCGGCCGCGGCCGTTTGCACCTGCGCGCGCGGACTCACTTCGAGGATGTCGGCAAGGGCGAGCGCCAAGCCATCATCATCACCGAACTGCCTTACCAGGTTAACAAGGCGCGCCTGATCGAACGCATCGCGGATCTGGTGCGCGACAAGCTGATCGATGGCATCGCCTCCGACGGCTTGCGCGATGAGTCCGACAAGGACGGCATGCGCGTCGTGATCGAATTGAAGCGCGGCGAGGTGCCGGAGATCCTGCTGAACAATCTCTATGCGCAGACCCCCATGGAACAGGTGTTCGGCATCAACATGGTGGCCCTGGTCGACGGCCAGCCGCGCCTGCTCAGCCTCAAAGAGATGCTGGATGCGTTCCTGCGCCATCGCCGCGAAGTGGTTACGCGACGCACCGTGTACGAGCTGCGCAAGGCGCGCGAACGCGGACATGTCTTGGAAGGACTGGCGATTGCGCTCGCCAACATCGATGAAATCATCGCCGCCATCAAGGCCTCGCCGTCGCCCGCCGAAGCCAAGATCGCGCTGATGGGGTGCGTCTGGAAGTCGGGCGCCGTGCCTGAAATGCTGGCGCGCGCCGGCGCCATCAGCACCCGCCCCGATGGCGAAATTGCGGCGCTCGGCATCGTTGCAGGCGGTTATCGGCTGACGGATACGCAGGCGCAGGCGATTCTGGAGATGCGCCTCAATCGGCTCACGGGGCTGGAACAAGACAAGATCATCGGCGAATACCAGGAACTGCTGGGACAGATCCGCGATCTGGCGGACATCCTGGCGCGCCCGCAGCGGCTTCTCGAAGTGATACGTCAGGAATTGGAGTTCATCCGCGATACCTTCGGCGACAAACGCCGCACCGAGATCCTCGTCAACCATGAGGACCTGACAACCGAAGATTTGATTTCACCCGAGGACGTGGTCGTAACGCTGTCGCACGGCGGCTACGCCAAGGCGCAGCCGGTTTCCGACTATCAGGCACAGCGCCGCGGCGGCCGCGGCAAGGCCGCCACCACCGTCAAGGATGAGGATTTCGTCGACAAGTTGTTCGTGGCCAATACTCACGACACGCTGTTGTGCTTTTCGGACCGCGGCAAGCTTTATTGGCTCAAGGTCTATCAGCTGCCCCAGGCCAGCCGTGGATCGCGCGGCAAGCCCATCGTGAATCTGTTGCCGCTGCAGGAAGGCGAGCGCATCAGCGCCATGCTGTCGATCAAGGAGTTCGAGGAAGGCAAGTTCGTCTTCATGGCGACGAGTCTTGGGACGGTGAAAAAGACCTCGCTCGCCTTGTTCTCGCGGCCGCGCGCCAGCGGCATCATTGCCGTGGCGCTCGATCCGGGCGACAAGCTGGTGGGCGTGGCCATTACGGACGGCACCAAGGACATCCTGCTGTTCACCACGGGCGGCAAGGCGATACGATTCGTCGAGGAAGAAGTGCGTGCGATGGGCCGCGAGGCGGCCGGCGTGCGCGGCGTGAAGCTCAGCGATGAGCAACGAGTCAATTCTTTGATCGTCGCGCAGGACGGCTTCATTCTCACGGCATCGCAGAACGGCTTCGGCAAGTTGACCCCGCTCGAGGACTTTCCGAAGCATGGACGAGGAGGCCAGGGCGTGATCGCTCTGCAGATCACCGACCGCAACGGGATCATGGTGGGAGCGCTGCAGGTAAGCCTGGACGATGAGATCATGCTCATGAGCCAAAATGGCGTGCTGGTGCGCACACCGGTCAAGGACATCTCGGTGGTCGGACGCAACACCCAGGGCGTGCGATTGATCCGCTTGGAAGAGGGCGATCAGCTGTCGGGGCTCGAGCGCATCGAAGGATTGGCGGGTGAAGGCGACGACGCCGAACCCGCCGACCCGGCCATCGGCGACTCATAAGAACCCCCGCCGTGCGCGCCTACAATTTCTCGCCAGGACCCGCCGTTTTACCGCTCGAGGTTCTAGAGAAGGCGCGCGATGAGCTGCTCGATTGGGGCGGCAGCGGCATGTCGGTGATGGAGATCAGCCATCGCAGCGCAAGCTTTGTCGAGGCCGCTGTGCAAGCGGAAGCGGATCTGCGCGAGCTGATGTCGATACCGCCGCACTACAAAGTTCTGTTCATGCAGGGCGGCGCATCTGCGCAGTTTTCCTTGGTACCCATGAATCTTGCGCCGCCCGGCGCCACCGTGGACTATATCAATACCGGCCACTGGTCGCAGCGCGGCATCACCGAGGCGGCGCGATATTGCACGGTCCACGTGGCCGGCGACGCCGGAGGCAACTACAGCCGCGTGCCGCCGCAAACCGAACTGCGCTTCAGCGGCCGCGCGGCCTATGTTCACTACACCCCCAATGAAACCATCAGCGGCGTCGAGTTTCGCTACGTGCCTGAGACCGGCGCGGTACCGTTGGTGGCGGATATGTCGTCGAGCATTCTGTCCCGCCCGATCGAGGTGGCCAAGTTCGGCATGATCTACGCGGGTGCGCAGAAAAATATCGGCCCTTCGGGCCTGACCGTCGTCATCGTGCGCGAGGATCTGCTCGGGCGCGCGCGCCGCGAGACGCCCCACGTGTTTGACTACACGGCGATCGCGGACAATCAATCGATGTTGAATACGCCGCCGACCTTTGCCTGGTACATGGCCGGGCTGGTGTTTCAATGGCTGAAAGCCGCAGGCGGTTTGACCGAGATCGGCAAACGCAACCAGGCCAAGGCCGCGATGCTGTATGCCTGCATCGATGCGTCGCGCATGTACCGCAATGCCGTCGCAAGCGATGCCCGATCTTGGATGAATGTCACCTTTACCTTGAGCGAACCCGCCCTCGATTCCGAGTTCCTGGCGGCGGCGGCCGCGGCGGGCTTGAAAGGACTCAAGGGCCATCGGCTCGTCGGCGGCATGCGCGCCAGCATCTATAACGCCATGCCGATCGCCGGCGTCGAAAAGTTGTGCGCGTTCATGCATGATTTCGAGCGCCGCCACCCATGAAGCGCCTCAAGGGCAAGGAACGCCTCAAGAGCAACGGTCCGCTGAAGCGCAAAGGACGCCTCAAGGGCAAGCCGCTGATCACGATTGCGCCGGCGACACCGGCCGGAGCGGGCTTGGGCAACATTCGCGACAGCATCGATGCCATCGATGCGCGCATCCATGCCTTGCTCAATGAGCGCGCCCGATTCGCACAGTTGGTGGGGATTTCCAAGTCGGCTGCGGGCAAGGCCGTGGATTATTATCGGCCGGAGCGCGAGGCCGAGGTGCTGCGCATGGCGCTCAAGCGCAACCAGGGACCCTTGCGCGACGAAGAAATCGTGCGTTTGTTTCGCGAAATCATGTCCGCATGCCTGGCGCAGCAAGAACCGCTGAAGGTGGCCTACTTGGGTCCGGAAGGCACATTTACCCAGGCAGCGGTTCTCAAGCATTTCGGTTCCTCCGTTAGGTCCCTGCCGCTGACGGCGATCGACGAGATATTCCACGAGGTGGAGGGCGGCGTCGCCGACTTTGGTGTCGTGCCCATCGAAAATTCCAGCGAGGGGACCGTGAATCACACGCTGGATATGTTCCTGACCTCGGGCTTGAAAATCTGCGGCGAAGTGGAACTGCGCGTCAGTCACTTTTTGATGGGCAAGATGAGCGGTTTCGAATCCATCAAGCGTGTCTGCGCTCATCCGCAAGCCTTGGCCCAGTGCCGCGGTTGGCTGGACGGCCAGCTTCCGGAAGTCGAACGCGTGGGCGTCTCCAGCAACGCCGAAGGAGCGCGGCGCGCGCGCGACGAGCGCGGCACGGCGGCCATTGCGGGGCGCGCCGCGGCGGAAATCTATGCGCTGAGCGTGCTCGCCAACGAGATCGAGGATCGGCCCGATAACACCACGCGATTTCTGGTAGTCGGCCGAAAACTCTTTGGCGCGAGCGGCGCGGACCGCACGACCCTGTTGGTTTCGACCAGCGACACCGACGATTCAGGGGCACTGTTCCAATTGCTGCAGCCGCTGGCGCAGCACAAGGTCAATATGACGCGAATCGAGTCGCGGCCCTCGCGCAAGCGCAAATGGGACTACGTTTTCTTCATCGACATTGAAGGTCATGTCACGGAACCCGCGGTAGCGCAGGCACTGGCCGCCTTGGAATCGCGCGCTTCGCTATTCAAGGTTTTGGGTTCGTATCCGCGGGCCGTGCTCTGATGCCGGGATTCAAAGCGCATCCGGCGATGCGCGTTTTCGGCGCGATGACCGTGCCCGGCGATAAATCCATTTCACATCGTGCCTTGATGCTTTCCGGCATCGCCGAGGGCGTCAGCGAAGTGAGCGGGTTTCTTGCCAGTGAGGATTGTCTGGCGAGCCTCGCCGCGATGCGCGCCCTGGGCGTGCGCATCGAGCAGAGCAGCGCGACTCGCGTGCTGATTCACGGCGTCGGCATGCATGGCCTCAAGGGCGCGGCGCGGGCACTCGACATGGGTAACGCGGGCACCGCGATGCGCCTGTTCACCGGGTTGCTGTCCGCGCAGAAATTTGACTCGCAGCTGATCGGCGACGCGTCCCTGATGAAGCGGCCCATGGAGCGCGTGGCCAAACCCTTGCGCGCAATGGGAGCCGATGTACGCACGCATCATGGGACTCCGCCGGTCGATATCGGCGCGGTCCGCAGTCTGCACGGCATCGACTATCAAATGCCGATCGCCAGCGCTCAAGTGAAGTCGGCGATCCTGTTGGCCGCATTGTATGCCGCAGAGCCGACCACGATCACGGCGCCGGCCGAGAGCCGCGATCACAGCGAGCGGATGCTGAAGAGCTGCGGGGTGCAGGTGGACATCGATGCTCTGCGCGTCACCTTGCATCCGCCGCGGCATCTTCACAGTCAAAATATCGAGGTTCCCGGCGATTTTTCATCCGCCGCCTTCTTCATCGTCGCCGGGCTTCTAGCGGCGCCGGCTGAGGGGCTGCTGATCCAAAATGTGGGAATGAACCCAACGCGCATCGGGCTGCTGGCGATCTTGCGGCGCATGGGCGCAAATGTGGCGATTATAAAGCCGCGCGAAAGCGGCGCCGAGCCGGTGGCGGATTTGCGCGTCTTTGCCTCGCCGCTGCACGGAATCGCGGTGCCAAAGGAATTGGTATCCCTGGCGATCGATGAACTGCCGGTGCTGTTCATTGCCGCCGCCTGCGCCGCAGGAGAGACCTGGGTCACCGGCGCGGAAGAATTGCGCGTCAAGGAGAGCGATCGAATCGCCGCCATGAGCGCCGGCTTGACGGCGCTCGGCGTGACGCATACAGCGTTGCCGGACGGCATGCGGATCACGGGCCGCGGGCAAGGCAGCGCCTTTGCGAGCGGCGAGATCGACAGCTTTGGCGATCACCGCATCGCCATGTCATTTGCCATCGCGAGCCTGCGGGCCGCCGGCGTCATCGGCATCCGCGACGTGGCCAACGTCGCCACCTCCTTTCCCGGGTTCGTGCCGCTGGCGCAATCGGTTGGGCTGGCGATCAGCGAGAGCGGTTCTTAAGGGTTGCCATGAAAGATGTTTCCGTAATAACCATTGACGGCCCCTCCGGCTCCGGCAAGGGGACCATCAGCCGCGCGCTGGCCCGATCCTTGGGTTGGGCGCTTCTCGATAGCGGCGCCCTGTATCGATTGGTGGCGCTCGCTGCCCGGCGAGCCTCCATCGGATTGGAGGACGCCGAGCGCCTGGGAAGCTTGGCGCAGCGATTTAACATACGGTTCGGCTCCAATGAGTCGGGCGAGGAAGTCGTTTGGCTGGACGGGGAGGACGTTACCCAGGCGATTCGGACCGAAGGGGCGGGAAATGATGCCTCCAAGGTCGCCGCATTGGCTCCGGTGCGGGCGGCCCTCCTGGAGCGCCAACGGCGCTTCGCGGTTCCCCCCGGTTTGGTGGCCGATGGGCGCGATATGGGCACCGTGGTGTTTCCTGACGCCCTGCTTAAGATTTTTCTCACCGCCAGCCCGGCCGAAAGGGCCCAAAGACGCTATAAGCAGTTGAAAGAAAAGGGGGTTACTGCTAACCTTGCCGCCCTTTCGCTGGAGATAGCGGAGCGTGATGAGCGCGATTCTACGCGTTCCGCTTCGCCTCTTGTGGCAAGCGCCGACGCCACCATGTTGGATACAACGGGTATGTCCGTCGATGACGTAATAGAGCGCGTGCTACGGATTGCTCGTGCTTTGATTTAGGCTGCGGCTTTCAAGGATCGATGGCCGTTTTTAGTGGCAACCCTCGGACACTTAGGATCGTGCCCAGGATTTTAGTCAAGAGAGAACATGACAGAAAGTTTTGCGGAACTGTTTGAACAGAGCATAGCGAGCCAGCGCATTCGTCCTGGCACCATCCTTAATGGATTGATCGTCGAAGTTGGCCAGGACTATGTGATCGTCAATGTCGGACTGAAGTCCGAAGCGGTCATCCCCTCCGATCAGTTCAAGAATGAAAAAGGTGAAATCGAAGTCGCCGTCGGCGAGACCGTCGAAGTCGCCCTGGACAGCGTCGAGGACGGCTCAGGCGAGACACGGCTTTCGCGCGAGAAAGCGAAGCGCGCGCGCACCTGGACTCGGCTCGAGACCGCATTTGAGAAGCAAGAGGTGGTCATCGGCATCATCACGGGCCGCGTCAAAGGCGGCTTCACCGTCGAGATCGACAATGTACGCGCGTTCCTGCCCGGCTCGCTGGTCGACGTACGTCCGGTCCGCGATCCTTCGTATTTGGAGAACAAGCCGCTCGAATTCAAGGTCATCAAGCTCGATCAGAAGCGCAACAACGTGGTGGTGTCCCGGCGCGCGGTCGTCGAGCAGGAATACAGCGCCGAACGCTCTGCGCTGCTGGACAACCTGCAGGAGGGCGCAGCCGTCAAGGGCGTGGTCAAGAATCTCACCGACTACGGCGCATTCGTCGATCTGGGCGGCATCGATGGCCTGCTGCACATCACCGACATGGCCTGGAAGCGCGTCAAGCATCCGTCCGAAGTGGTCAAGGTCGGCGAGGAAATCGATGTACGCATCCTGAAGTTCGACCGCGAACGGCAGCGCGTGTCGTTGGGGTTGAAGCAACTCGGCGCCGATCCCTGGCAGAATATCGCGCGCCGCTACCCGGCCAACACGCGCCTATTCGGCAAGGTCACGAATATCGCGGATTACGGCTGCTTCGTTGAAATCGAAGAAGGCGTCGAGGGCTTGGTGCACGTCTCCGAAATGGATTGGACCAACAAGAACGTCAATCCCGCCAAGGTCGTGCATGTCGGACAGGAAGTCGAGGTCATGGTGCTCGACATCGACGAGGAGCGTCGGCGCATCAGCTTGGGCGTCAAGCAGTGCAAGGCCAATCCCTGGAAGGAATTCGCGGATAACTACAATCGCGGCGACAAGGTCAGCGGGCAAATCAAATCGATTACCGATTTCGGCATCTTCATCGGGTTGGCCGGCGGCATCGACGGCCTGGTGCACCTGTCGGATATTTCCTGGGACTTGCCGGGCGAAGAAGCGGTGCGCAGCTATCAAAAGGCGCAGCAGGTCGACGCCATGGTGCTATCGATCGATCCGGAACGCGAGCGCATCAGCCTGGGCATCAAGCAGCTCGCCAAGGATCCTTTCTCGGCTTACATCGCGGAACATCCGAAAAACAGCGTCGTCAAAGGCGTGGTGCGTGAAGTCGATGCGAAGGGCGCGATTATCGATCTCGGCAACGGAGTCGATGGTCAGTTGCGTGCTTCCGATATTTCGCGCGATCGCGTGGAAGATGCCCGCCTGGTGCTGAAAGTCGGCGACGAAGTCGAGGCCAGATTTACCGGTGTGGATCGCAAGGGCCGCAGCATTTCGCTGTCGATCAAGGCGAAGGATATCCACGAGGAGCAGGAGGCCATGCAGAATTATCGGACCGATTCGCCGACCGGAACGAGCTTGGGAGATCTACTGAAAGAGCAAATCTCCGGCCAAGATTGAGAGGACCTAAGAGCGGTTGCTGCGAATTCGCGGCAACCGCTCTTTAGTTAAGTATGTCTGATGCCCACGGATCGATAATGACGAAATCGGAACTCATTGAGATCATATCGGCGAAGCAGAAGCATTTGCCGGCGAAGGACGTCGAGCTGGCCGTCAAGCAGCTTCTGGAAATCATGAGCGACGCGTTGGCGACGGGCGAGCGCATCGAGATACGCGGTTTCGGAAGCTTCTCGCTGCATTTTCGCCCGCCGCGGCAGGGTCGCAATCCGAAGACCGGCGAGGCCGTTGCGCTTGCCGGCAAACATGTGCCGCATTTCAAGCCGGGCAAAGACCTGCGCGAACGCGTCAACGACGGTGCGGATCAACCGATCCGCGACTAGGAGCGGCACGCTCCTTGGGACAGGCTCCTAGCCTCGAGCCAGGCCGCGGCACGTGCTCGATTTACCGCTGCTGAGTTGGGGCTTGGTGCTGGCGGCGCTGGTGATCGGGATACTTGCCGGCCACTTCGGCTGGGGCAAACGCTGGCCGGCCTCTTTGAGCAAGCTCCACCCTGACTATCTGACGGGTCTCGATTATTTGGTGACCGAGCAGCCCGATCGGGCGCTCGACATGTTCCTCAAGTTGATGGATGCCAATGCGGAGACCATCGAGACGCATTTTGCCTTGGGCTCGCTGTATCGACGGCGCGGCGAAGTGGAGCGGGCGATCCGCATTCACCAGAATCTATTGGCACGCAAGGAACTTGCCTCTGAGCATCGCGAACAGGCGCTGCTGGCACTGGCGCAGGACTATTTGCGCGCCGGCGTTCTGGATCGGGCCGAAGGGCTGTTTCAGCAGGTAAGCGAAGTGCCGCGGCTGCGCGCAAGCGCGCTGGATGCCCTGCGCGGCGTCTACGAACGCCAGCATGATTGGCAGCAGGCGCTCGCCACGTATCGGCAACTGGCACGCATCAAGGCCGCACCGGCGCGCAGCGTTGCCGCGCACTATCTGTGCGAGCTCGCCAGCGTCTCCATCGAGCGCGGCGATTTTGAAAGCGCGCACCATTGGCTGCGCGATGCGCAGACGGAGGCGGCGCCGTTCCCGCGCGCCGCTCTGTTGAGCGCGCACATCGCGGAGCAGGAACAGCACCCGGATCTTGCGGTGCAGCTCGTCAGACAGGCTCTCGCCGATTCGCCCAAGTTGCTGCAGGAAGAGCTGCCGCACCTGCTGAGGCTCGTGGGGGTCGCGAAGCGGGATGCCATGCTTGCCGAGCTGGTAGCGCAAACGGAGGGGCGCGATTTCGACGAGCTCAAGCGCTTGGTGTTTGCCGCCATCGCGGCCGACTTAGGCGCCGCCGCGCCGTTGCGGACCTCGATTGAAAAGGTTTTCTCGCAGGATCCCACGCTGCAGGCCGTTTGGCAGGAAGGTCCGACGCAGTCGGCGCGCATCGCGCAAGAAATCGGCGCGTTGCTGGCGCAAGCGGAGAAATATCGCTGCAATGAATGCGGCTTTTCGGGTCGGAATTTTTATTGGCACTGTCCCGCGTGCCATTCGTGGGACAGCTTTGGGGCATACGCCATAGTCAAGCTGCGCTGAGGAGCTCGCGGCCGCGCGCAACGCTCGCACAGACACTCTGTGTGAGAAATCTCCGACGGCGTTGCCGCGCGAAATCCGTTATGCTTTCGCCATGAGACAGTCAGTTAAAGCAGCCGTTTTTCCGGTTGCCGGACGCGGCACGAGATTTCTGCCCGTCACCAAGGCGAGTCCGAAGGAAATGCTGCCTATCGTCGACAAGCCGTTGATCCAGTACGCAGTCGATGAAGCGCTGTCCGCGGGCGCCGACACGCTGATATTCATCACCGGCAGTTCGAAGCGCGCGATCGAGGATCACTTCGATTCGAATCCGGAGCTCGAGGCGGTATTGCAAGCGCAAGGCAAACAGGATCTGCTCGCTACCTTGCGCGGCATTCTGCCGAGCTGGGCCTCGTGCGTGTATATCCGTCAGCCGGCACCGTTGGGTCTGGGCCACGCCGTACTTTGCGCGCGCCCCGTTGTCGGCAATGCGCCGTTCATGGTGCATCTCGCAGACGATCTCATCGATGCGAAGATTCCCTGCCTCAAGCAAATGGCCGAGGTTTTCGATGAGCATCAGGTCAGCGTGCTGGGCGTGCAGAATGTTCCCAAGCAGGACACCGACAAATATGGAATCGTGACGCTGGAGAAATCGATCGCCCCGCGTGTCGGCAAGATGTCGCACATCGTCGAGAAGCCGAAGCCGGACACAGCTCCTTCAACCCTGGCCGTGGTGGGCCGCTACCTGCTCACCGGCGCGATCTTCGAGGACCTCGCGAAAATCGGCAAGGGCGCCGGCGGCGAGATCCAGCTCACCGACGCCATCGCGCGCCTGATGCAGCGCGAACCGGTGTATTGCTTCGAATTCGAAGGCAAGCGCTACGATTGCGGCAGCAAGCTCGGCTACTTACAAGCGACCGTGGAATACGGTCTGAAGCATCCGAGCTTAGGGACCGAGTTCGCCAATTACCTGCGCGGTATGGTTCGGCAGGAAAGGTGAGAAGACTCAAGGAACGAAGACCGCAGTGCCTTGAGTCTTCTCACCCTTCCTGAACGAAAACTCGAACCGATCAATGCCGCAGGCTAACCGATGGTGGTCTGCCACTGTGATTTTGAGCGTCTGCCTGAGAGGCCCGGGGGTCATCCAACCCGATCAAGTTCACCGCGCCGAGTTAGCGAAATCGCCCTCGCTGCGGCTGGCCGAAGCTCCTCGTTCCGCCGCCCGCTCCGCCGCCGCTATTCGAGCGCGCGCCTGAAGCGTGAGGGCGGCGCGAGTCGCGGCGCTCAGAATTTCCGTCCCGGCGTGCCCCACCGCCATGGTGGCTTTGACCGCCATGCCGATGTTGCGATTGCGGCGGGCGGCCTTCGCGCGAGGGCGCAGGCGAGGCGGATTCGACGATCTTGAATGCCGGAGTCGGCAGCGTCGGAATGCTGCGGCGTAAGACGCGCTCGATGTCGCGCAACAAGCCCGACTCATCGGAGGACACCAGCGAAATCGCTTCTCCCGCGGAGCCCGCGCGTCCGGTGCGGCCGATGCGATGCACGTAGTCTTCCGGCACGTTGGGCAGTTCGTAATTCACGACTTGCGGTAGTTCCTTGATGTCGAGGCCCCGCGCCGCCACTTCTGTGGCGACCAAACAGGTGACTTGGCCGCGCTTGAACATGTCGAGCGCCTTGACGCGCGCGGCCTGACTCTTGTTGCCATGGATGGCGGCGGCCTGGATGCCGGCGCCTTCCAACTGTTGGGCAAGACGATTGGCGCCGTGTTTGGTGCGTGTGAAGATCAAAACCTGGCGCCACTGACCTTCCTGAATCAGATGCACCAGCAGATGGCGCTTCTGCTCTTTCTGCACCCGATACGCACGCTGTTCGACCAGCTCGATCGGGGCGTTGCGCGCAGCGACTTGCACCGACAGCGGGTTATGCAGCAGCCGTTCAGCCAAGCCGCGGATATCGTCCGAATAGGTCGCAGAGAACAGAAGATTCTGGCGCTGCTGCGGCAGCAACTTGATGATGCGGCGAATGTCGTGGATGAATCCCATGTCGAGCATGCGGTCGGCCTCATCGAGGACCAGAACCTGAATTTTGGACAGATCCAAGGCGCGCTGCTGGGCAAGATCGAGCAATCGGCCGGGGGTTGCGACCAAGATGTCGCAACCGCTGCGCAAGGCGCTGATCTGCGGATTGATGCTGACGCCGCCGAACACCTGATAGGTGCGCAGCGGCATATATTTGCCGTAGTCGCGCGCGCTTTGCGCAACTTGCGCGGCGAGTTCGCGCGTCGGAGTGAGTACCAGCGCGCGCGGCGCGCGACAGGCGGCGTTGGCCGCATCGGCCGCGAGCCGCTGCAAGATGGGCAGCACAAAGCCCGCGGTCTTGCCGGTGCCGGTCTGCGCACCCGCGAGGACATCGCGCCCCGCGAGTACCGCAGGGATCGCTTGAATTTGAATGGGAGAAGGCGTGTCGTAACCCTTATCGGCGACAGCACGCAGCAATTCGGGCAATAGCCCGAGATCTGTAAATGACATTATAAAACCTTATGAAAATAGACTCGCACGACGGGCGCTAGCGTCCGCAGCGGTCAGCAGCGAGGAGGGTGAAAAAACGAAGTGCGTCCTTGACGAACTGCGAGCAGAAAGGCGGTAATGACCGAGTACCAGCCCTATAAAGCTGCGCGCAGTATACACAGGTTCGCCCGGCTCGTCGAATCGCCCCGGGCGCGCCGGCGGCAGCGGCGCCCTGACGCGCTCAGGCGCTTTAAGCGGGGCTCACGATGCTCTTCACCTGCGGAGCCAGCCAATTCGCGAGGAATTGCGCGCCCGCGCCGGTTGGGTGTCCCGCCAAAACGATGCTCTTCAGATTCGAATTAGTGCCTGCTTGGGGATCGGCCACCGTACCCAGCCCATTGATGATCTTGGGTTGGCCGACGCCGGCCGCGTAGGTGTCGACAAAAGGCACTTTCCCATTGATCATCGGCAGCAGGGCCGCCCCCGCACTGATGGCGGCGTTGCGCGAGACATCGGTTGGGCCGATCAAATTCGAGTTCGCGTTGCAATCGCCCAATACGCCGATAAATATCGCGCTGGCGGTAGGGAAGCGCGCGACAATCTGTTGCGCCACGTAAGTCGCCGCCGCTTGCACTTCGGCATCGGTGTCCGAGGTATCGTTTCCGGATCCCGATACCAGCAGGTAAAACGGCAACGCCTTGCCGCTCGAGTCCACAGGCACATTTTCCGCCACGTCTCCCAGGTATTGGCCCTGGATGCTGATGCTGCCGCCGGTCAATTGGCTGCTGTCGACGTTCAAGGTCGCAGCCGATATTCCGTGACCGACGAGTATCAGCGGCGTCGAGAGATCGCCGCGCGCCACGCTGAACGATCCGCCGGCCGAGACTACATTGGCGAGAGCATTCAACGCCGCTTGGATCTCAGTTTGGGCTGCACTCGAGGCGAGCGGCGCGGTCGTAGCGGCAACACCATTGTAGAGAACGCTGATCGTGAAGGTGCCGCCGGTGGCCGTAAGCGCTAGGCGCCAAGCTTCTGCGGGAGGCGCAATCCGGTCCTGAAAATTCAAGCGCGCAGGAACGGTGCCGATGAAGCCGGTTCCACCGTCACCGAGATTGATGGTCTGCCAGTCGAGTGCCGCTGCAAGGGTATCGATCATGTTCGGAGCGTTGTTCGGCGCGGCATCTCCCTCCCAGAAGCTGTCGCCGATCGCCATGAACGGTGTCGTTGCCAGAACCGGCGCCGGCGCAATGGTTCCATCCGAGCTGACGCCGGCAAAGATGCCTTGTTCAATGGTGATTTTGCGTTGTCCGGAAACATTCCATCGCAAATGCAGATACTTGACCTCGCCGGTGGAGGCGTCCAGCACAAAGGGCTGAGTGCCCTCCTGAATGACGTATTGCGTGGTGCTGTCCGGCGGCGTCGTCCACGCGGAGTCCATGGTGGCTATGAACGTCGTGCCGTCATATCCGGTCACCTGCTTTACCTCATTGAGCGTGCCTGTCCCGCCCGCGATGCGCACATAGAACTCGTTGTAATAGCCGGAGACGGTCGATGCGGTCGAGGCCAAGGTGATCGTGCTCGCATCGCCGCCCTGCGCGGTTCCCGACACGAGTGCATAGCCGTAACGGGCGATGAAGCTGTCGTTGATGTACAGCATTACGTTGTCGCTGAATCCGTATTGCATGACATCGAGCATCGTGCCGGTGTGGTAGAAGGTCGTGTACACCGTGCCCATCGCGAAGGTATCCGCATTTGAATTGGCCGCGCTGACCATGTTGAGGCGCGGTGCCGCCGGGCCCAACTGTGTGATCAACGAGGGCGCGGCGCCGCTGAAGGTAAATGCAGGATTGACGGCGGAGGAGCCGGTCAAGTAAGCGTAATTGGTCGTCAAGCCGGATGTCGCATTGGCATCGAAGGTAGCCGTCGGCGTGATGTCCAGGGTCGGCGGCGGGGGAGCCGGCGGCGCCGGAGGTGTCGGCGCGGATGGATCCGACGCTACAGAACCAGAGCCGCCGCCGCCGCCGCATCCAAATAGCGGCGCGGTCATGCCTATTCCTAACGCGATTAAGATTTCACGCCGGGTCGTGGTGGTAGACGCGTGCGAGAACTCAACCTCACTCGGTACATCTTTTGCATTCATGGGTTGGCGTCCTTCGTTTTTCTTTGCGGAAAAATTATTTTGTTGTGGCGAAGTGTTTCGTCGAGCGGATTTTATCGAAGAGCCGAAAAATTTTTCGCTAGGCCCGATGACGGATTTTTCCTACGGAGCGCTGAATTTTTTACAATCGCTGGAGCAATCGCGAGCAATCGGTGGAGCGATCGACAGCAATCGCGGCGCGCGCGCGCCTTGCGCGGCACTATGCCGCGCTGATAACGCGCAGATCGAGAGCGCGCAGCCGCTGACTGAGCGCGCCGAGTGATCGGCCGCTCAAGCCAGGGGGGCTAGGAGGGGCTAGGAGTAATGGTACTTACTTAAGCCCCAGCGGGATTGATTCGCGGAGCTAAGCGATTGAAAGAGAGGAGGAAGGCTGGCCCAGATTGGTAGGATGGTTGTTACCACACACCCAAACCGCCAACCCGGAGACCAGCCTTGAGGGATCGTAATGTCGGATTTCGTTCTGAGCAACACCAATATCGTATCGGTCGGCAGATTCGCCAAGCCGGTGCGGTGGATTTCTTTAACTTGCTGACCGGGCCGGAGCTGCTGGAGATGACCGAGGAGCACCTGCCCGAGCATCGCGAGCGGCTCTACCCGCCCACCGTGACCCTCTCGATGTTCATGAAGCAGTCGCTCGCGCTGGATCGCTCGTGTCAACGAGCGGTCGATGCCTGGGCGGGGCAGCGCGCCGCCGCGGGCTTGAGCGTGCAGAGCATCGCCACGGGCGGCTATTGCCGAGCGCGCGCCCGGTTGCCGCTGCAGATGATCGTCGCTCTGACGCGCGAGACAGGCCGCTTGCTCAGTGCCCAAGCGCCGCGCGGCTGGCGCTGGCGCGGTCGATGCGTGAAGCTCGCCGACGGCACAGGTATCTCGATGCCCGACACCGCCGAGAACCAGGCGCGCTATCCGCAGCCGCGCAGTCAGGCCCCTGGGGTGGGCTTTCCGATGGCAGGCCTTGTCGGGATCGTGTGTTTGTCGACCGGGGCTATCTTGGAAGCGGCGATCGGAGCGCACGCGAGCAAGGGGCAGAGCGAGCAAGACCTGTTTCGCAGCCTGCACGGCACGTTGCGTGCGGGGGATATATTGCTGGCCGACGCTCTCTACTGTAGCTATTTTCAGATCGCCACTCTGCAAGCAGCCGGTGTCGATGTGCTCTTTGAGCAGCACGGTTCGCGCCTCACGGATTTTCGCCGTGGCCGTTCGCTCGCCAAGCGCGATCATCTGGTGCACTGGAGCAAGCCCGAGACGCGGCCCGAGTGGATGAGTCTGGAGCAATACCGAGCCTTCCCTAAGCAGATCCTGGTGCGTGAAGCGAAGGTCGATGGTCAAGTGCTCGTGACCACGATGCAAAATGCCCGTGCGCTGCCCAAGGGCGAACTCGCGGCGCTCTACGCGCGTCGCTGGCACATTGAGCTCGACATTCGCAACATCAAGACCACCTTGGGGATGGAGGTGCTGCGCTGCTTGACGCCAGCGATGGTCGAGAAAGAGCTGTGGGTGTCCTTGTTGGCCTACAACCTGATCCGTCTGCTCATGGCTCAGGCGGCGCACACGGCGGGTGTGTACCCGCGCGAACTGTCCTTCAAACACACCGTGCAGATGTGGAGCAGCTGGCCCCGCAGCGCCGAGCCCAGCGAACTCTTTAGGCTCATCGCGCAGCGCCCGGTCGGCAACCGTCCCGGTCGCAGCGAGCCCAGAGTTCGCAAACGCCGCCCCAAATCTTTCCCCTGGCTCAAAGTGCCCAGGGCCGTGGCGCGTCGACAGATACGTAAACGTCGTCATCCGTTATGCGCTTAAGTAAGTGCCATTACTCCTAGCAGTGGTTCAGGGCAGATCCTGCAGCGCTTCGAACGTGCCCGGCGCGGTAGCGCTTTGCAGCAGCACCCCAGGATGCGTCGTCGATACGCCCCCTTGCATCGGAAAGGTGACGCCGTTGCTCACCACGATGTCGAGCTTGCCATCGCCGTTGACGTCGGCGACCGCGATTTCGTTGGCGCCCGCCGCCGGATAAATGCTCGCCGCCAGAAATTTGCCGGGACTTGCAGGATCGTGCAGCAGCACAGTGACGAAGTTCTGTCCGCCGATGACGATGTCGAGCTTGCCCGTTCCCTGCAGATCGCGCAGCTGGATGGACTGCGGCCGATCCTGGGTCGCGATGGCGTAACCGACCGGCGCGAGGAAGGTACCGTGACTGGCAGGATTCTGGATCAGCACGTAGACGGCGGTGGCCATGCCGCCCGTCGGGCCCGGATCGGTAATCACGAGGTCATTGAGACCGTCGCCATCGACATCGCCGATCGCGATGACATTGCCGCCAACGACATTGGCATTGGCAGTTTGGGTAAAGACCGATACCGGCGCCGCAAAGGTGGTACTGGAAGCCGCGCCGGTGTGCATGAGAACTTTGATGCCGGCGTTGTCGGTGAGAGCCACGTCCGCAGCGCCATCGCCATTGAGGTCTCCCAACGCAACCCAGTTGGCGCCGCCCGCGTAGAGGCTAATCGGCGCGGCAAAAGTCCCCGGCGAGGTCTGTACGAACAGCGACACGTTGAAATCAGCGGAGACCAAATCCGGCATGCCATCGCCGTTCATGTCGGCGATCGCAACCTGGGAGGCGCCCGCAGAGTTCAATACCAGGGCGGGGTTGAAGCTGCCGGGGCTGGTCTTGTTGTTGAAGAAGACATCGAGCGCGCCATCATCGTAGCTGGCTGTGACCACATCCTGCAGGCCGTCGCCGTTGAGATCGGCGCTGGCTATGTATAGGGGATTGAATCCGTCGGCGGTCGCCACAGGCGCGGCAAATACTCCCGCCGCGGTCGACAGGTAGGCATCGATGTTGGAAGCGACCGCAGATACCGGCGGCCGCACGGTACTCAACGCGACCACATCGGCAAAGCCGTCCCCATTGAAATCGGCGCTGACAACGCCGTTTGAGAATTCAGTGGGTGTAAAATTTCCACAGCCGTAACAGCCGTTATGATAGTCGCCGCAGCTTGCGAGCAGTGCGCACAAGGCGAGCGCCGCAGAAAGATAATTAACACGAATAAGTGTGTATAACATGCTGATATTTCACCCCTTTAAATCATTAAAAAGCATGTCTGATAAGGATGAAGCGCCATAAACTCCCGCAATCGGCGGCGTATCCTTGCAAGATAGGACCAGCCCCGCCGTGTCGTAGTTCAACGTTTGACCAAGGGTTGCGATGACAAGTTACCGACGATCCGCTCTTTTGATCTGCGCCGCGACGTGCTCGATTTCGGCTCATGCCGCTGCCGGCTTCGACATCACCGAAACCACGATCGCGGAAACGCAACGCGCCATCGGTGAACATCGAATCAGCTGTCACCAAGTTATCGGGCAATACCTTGAACGCATTCGCGCCTACGATCAAAGCACGCGCTTGAATTCCCTGATTCTGGTCAATCCCCATGCGCTGGCTGAGGCGGACAAGTTCGACGCCGAATTCAAGCTCACGCAAAAAATCCAGGATCTGCAATGCATCGGGGTCATCGTCAAGGACAATTACGACACGAAGGATTTGCAGACGACCGGCGGCTCACTGGCGATGAAATGGTTCGTTCCCGCCACCGACGCGTTCATGGTGCAGCGGATCCGCGCGGCCGGCGCCATCATCCTGGCAAAATCGAACATGGCGGAGTGGGCCTTCAGCCCGTATGAGACGGTGAGCTCGATCGCCGGCATTACGCGCAATCCCTACAATCTCGACTACGTGCCCGCCGGATCAAGCGGCGGAACCGCGGCCGCGGTTGCGGCAAACCTCGGGGCCGTGGGCTTGGGCACGGATACGGGCAATTCGATCCGCGGGCCCTCATCGCACAACGCTTTGGTGGGAATTCGCCCGACCATCGGCCTGACGAGCCGCGATGGCATCATTCCCTTAT
>CAWALS010000027.1:0-23836 GCA_963782865.1 uncultured Gammaproteobacteria bacterium
TATAGGCAGGTTCGGATCGACCATACCTGCGACTAATAGCGTCATTCCCACATAGCGGGGCACATGAACGAAGAGCAGCAGAATTAGCGCAGAATTGCGAGAAACCTTGGTGAGGTACGGCCCAACGTACCACACCGCGACGATGCCGAAGACGACAACGCTCGTAAGAAGCTGCATCCAGAATATTTGAGGCGTGTCCATTTCCGTGTTCCTTAACGTTAGGCTGTCGTGATGTCAGCAGCGCGCCGGCAAATGCTCGCGCCACTGTTGTTCAGCCGTGCAGTTCGCGTAAACCTCAATCAGGTTCCGCTCTTCGCCCAGTCCGGATAGTCGGTATTACCGCGCTCGTCGCCGCCGTAGAAGCTCTTGGTGTCGGGTATGTTCAACGGTCCGCGGCGACTTAGGCGCGTGGGCAATCGGGGTTCGCGAGGAAGAGGAGAATCCAGCACAAAAGACACATCGCGTCATCGCAGCCAGGATTCGATGGTCAGGAGTTGCCGCGATTTCCGACGGCGAGAGAGGCCGGGTCTCTTGCAGGGATCTCTTAAGAGCATCGGACCCATGGCGCTTCGCTGCCAACAGAATAATCCCATCAAAGTGACGCACTGGATTCTCCGCTCGATAGTAGACACTGTAATCCAGTGCTTCTGACCACGTCGCCACCTAGTTCATCAGACGATGAAACGTCCCGGGTCCCGCCGCTCATGTCAGCTGTCATGGTCATTTCCTCAGTGAATTATTTCCGATAACCCGTCAGACGCGCCGCGGCAGGAGCACCAAGTCGGCCGCTTCCTCAGCATCTTTGAGGAGCGTCTTGCGCGGCGTGCCCATCTGCGCACGCATGGTCAGCCCACGCGCTAAATCCGTGACTTGGATCGCGCGCACGGCTACGGGAAAGTCAGCTGGAATTTCTCCCGCGCTGATCCCGTCCCGGAAACGACCTTCCACCAGCGCCACGCCGCCAACGGCGGCGTTCTGTAGGAATTTCCGGACCTCAGCGTCGTCCACAAGCGGCGCGACGCACACGAGAAGACAGCCTGGGGCAGAACCTTTCTCGGTCGCACTTTCTACGGCCTGCCTCAGGAAGCTGGCGAGCGAGTCGCGAAGAGCCCCCGGCGAAAGGAGTGCTTTGGCTGCGAGAGCGCCCTTCCTCTCTGCATACGCCTTGAGGGCACGCAAGAATATCGCCCGCTTGTCCCCAAAGATCGCATACAGGCTCGGCCGTCCCACACCCATCCCGGCGACGAGATCGTCAATCGTCACTCCGTCGTAGCCCTTCGACCGAAACACCTGAGTCGCCTTTTGCAGCGCCCCCGTCTCGTCGAAGCTGCGCGGTCTACCCCGCGGCCTAGCGGTATTGTGAATCATTTAGTTCAAAACTCATTGACAATCGTCATCGCACCAATATATAACTGAATAGTTCGATATTAGCAAGTTGGCCCTGGCCTCGCGGGGCATCACGCCTCGGCCTTCACCCTTCACCACGGAGACGCCTATGGAACATTCGATCGCGCTCGTCACCGGCACCACGTCCGGGCTCGGCTATGCGGCAGCCCGCACTCTTGCCGGAGAGGGCTGGCGCGAGATCATCGTCACCGGGCGCAAAATGTCCACAGTTCAACAAACGGCCGCTCAACTCGCGGCTGAGACCAAGAAACAGGTTTTCACGGCGTTGGAGCTGGATCTGGACAAGCCGTCCAGCGTTCAGTCCGCGCTCGCCGAACTCGTCAAGCGAGGTGGGCAGATCGATTTCCTGCTGCTCAATGCAGGGATGGTCCCAGGTAAGAAGCGCGTGCTCACTGCGGCAGGCGTCGAGGCTTCCGAGGCTCCGCTGATCGGCCATCATCAACTGACTGTCGGCTTGCTTCGCGCCAACCAGCTGAGCCCCAACGCGCGGATTGTTATCGCCGGCGCGGAGCCAGCCCGAGGGGGCGTTCCCATGTTCAGATACACCGACGTGCCTGCCTTCGCGGCCAAGATATACCATGGTGACCGAACCGCCACTGTTGAAGCCCTGATTCGCAACGGGCCGAACGTGAAGTACGTGCCCAACAATGCGTATGCCGACGCGAAGCTCATTATCGCTTGGTGGGTCGCGGCGCTGGCGCGCAGGCTACCCACCGGCATGGCCGTGTACGCTGTCTCGCCCGGTGGGGCGACCGCCACCAAGGTGGTGCGAAACGCTGGCCCGTTGTTGAAGTATCTGTTTATCCCAATCGTGAACCGCATTCCCGGCATGAATCAGACGCCGGAGACCGCGGCCCGTCGATACCTCCAGGCGTCGGAGTTCGGAACCGACGTCTCGGGGCAATTCTTCGCCTCGGCTCAAGGGAAGTTCTCAGGCCCAATTGAGGCGCAGCGCCACCCACACCTCCACGATCGCGCCAGCCAGGAAGCCGCGTGGCAGGCCGTCGTCAAGGTCTCCGGCGTCGACTTGTCTTAGCCAGCATTCTTGAGCGCGGTGTCCTGAAGGAGCGCCGGTCGCGGCGAAATGGTTGCGATAACCCGAATCAGCAGGCCATTGCGGACTTACACGATCATCCAGGGGTCTTGCGGTATTTTGAAATAAATAGTTCGAAACTGTATTGACCACGGCCATCGTGACTATTATCGTACCAAACAGTTCTAAATCATCAAAGCAACCCCAACCTCGCGAGGAGAATACACATGGAACGGTACCAAGATAAAAAGGTGGTGATTGTCGGCGGCACGAGCGGCATGGGGCTCGCAACGGCGAAGATGCTCCTCGATGGGGGTGCACGCGTTCTGGTGACGGGTCGTTCGGAGGCCGGACTGGAATCGGCGCAGAGAGAGCTCGGAAAGGGCGCCCTCGTGCTTTCGAGCGACGCGCGCTCGTTGACGGACATCGACGCTCTCGCCTCCCGGGTGAAGGCCGAGTTCGACACCTTCGATCTGCTCTCCGTCAGCGCCGGGTTCAGTATCCGAGCGCCTCTAGAGAGCATCACCGAGGCTGTTTACGACGAGATGTTCAATTTGAACGCCAAGGGACCGCTTTTCGCGGTGCAGAAGCTCGCGCCGCTGATCAACCGGGGAGGCTCTATCGTCTTCACGACCTCGATCGCAAACGTCAAGGGAATGCCCGGCAATGTCGCATACGGAGCGGCCAAGGCCTCGGTGCGATCATTCGCTCGAACGCTCGCCGCCGAGTTGCTTCCTCGCGAGATTCGCGTCAACGCGGTGACGCCCGGTCCCATCGACACGCCGATCCTCGGCAAGGTGTTTACCGGTAAAGGCGAGGCCGACCAGATCAGAGAGAAGATGAGCGGCATGGTTCCCATGAAGCGCTTCGGGACCTCGGACGAGATCGCCAAGGCCGTCCTCTTCCTCGCGTTCGACGCGACCTTCACGACCGGCGCCGAACTTCCGGTCGATGGGGGTTGGTCGCAACTCTGAAGGCAATTCATCGGAGTATTACAGGCGCACTTAGGAGGGTTGAGATGGCTGAATCAGTGGCTAAGCGTTGGCGGCAATTCTGGCAGACGATTGTGGTAACCATGGACGCCGATCCGCACGAAGACGTCCACTCCCGGCTGAGGCTGCTAGAAGAGGCGGTTTTCCATGCGCCGGCACCGCGAGACCCCGTGGTTCGGGGACCGTCGGTGAGCGCACGGAATGACGACTCGCCTGCATCCGCGGGATCAGCTGAGTATAAGTGCCTATGACCCTCACTCGATTCTCAAAGACTTCAATCGAGAGATGTTCCCGCAACACTTCTTCCGTAAGCCTCTGCGCCAATCCTTTGTTGCCGCTCGGCACTCATTCCGACTGAGGATGCCGGCGGCTTTATTTCTGGAATGTAGCTTTTGATGGACGGCGGGATCACCGCGGTCTGACAGGACCGATGCGAAAATCAACGAACATTATTGCGAGGAATGAGAAGAGATGGACTCTAGTGATGTAATGTTTGGCATTATCCTTCTTGGATTCGTGCTCTCGGGCATGACCGCTCGAGCGGAGTATCTTGGACTTAGGCGCGGACGCAAACCATTAGAGAAAAGCCGCCCTCTTGCCGTTGCCCGGCCGTGCCGGTCGCCGGGCCTTGAGGATACACGATCCACAAAGCCTCAATCGGAGCCTGGCCGCCCACGACTCAATCTCAGCGGCAGTCCGGCACTGCATACACAGCCCACCGTTTAAGCAATTGGCCAGCTGGGCCGATTCGGCGTTGCGGTGCGTAGTTTGGTGCGTATTCATTGGTCTCACCGTTCATGAGGTTGGGTTTGCCGAGGTCGCTGTCTCTAGGACTCGAGGTCACGATTTCAGTGTGGCTCGAAAGATGATCAGCGTAACTAGCAAAAGACGCCAATGCGCTTGCAGAACGTGCCAAACGGTTTATTGCCGAGCTACCGTTCCTAGTTCCAACCCCCGGGTCACGATCTCTCTGCCGCAGCGGCGACGCTAACGCGCTGCACGACTTCATGGTCAAGCGGGGCGGCGCAATCCTCAGCCCGCCTGCCGACGGTCGCTTCGGTCGCTTTTTCGTTGCCGGTGATCCCGATGGCTACGCGATCACCCTTCATACGGCGCGGAACTTACGCCAGTCCGCGCCTCCAACCAGATTGAGCGGGCGCTTGCTGCTCAGATTGGCTGGGGAAGGCGCTATTCGCTCGACAAGTTTGGCGGCTGGCGCTCGTGTGGTCGCAACGAGACGTCTGGATGGAAGGCGACTCATTCTCACGTCTCCTTCTGCGGGGAGATGATAGGCATCGGCCAGTGACGCAACGCCAACTGCGCGACGCGTCGCAGCTCCTTGCGGGTCGCACCGCCTGCCGCCTGCACGGTGATGCCATAGATAATAATCGATAGATATCGCGCTAGGTCCGCAGGGTCCGCTTCCGCTGGTAGATCACCCTCAGTTTTCGCCCGTCGCAGCCGTTCCAAAATGATGCTCTCGCCAACCTTACGGCGCCGTATGAGCTCATTGCGTATCGACTCCGACTGCGGCGCGCATACAAGAGCACCCTGGACACCAAGGCAGCCCGGCGGATTCCTTTTATCCCCGTGCAAATCGGCGGCACCTTCCAACAGCGCGCGCGCGTAGGCAGCTGCGGTTGGGGTCTTGAGCGCGGCCTCCCGGTAACCAGCACGCGACTCGTAGAGATCCAGCGCCTTTAGGAAGAGCCCCTGGGGATCCCGCCAAGGCAGGTCCGTATGCTATTGAGCTCAAAGTCCCGGCACGAACTCATATCGCCGCACATACCCACCGCGATAATCGGTTCGCTACGGTCGTGTCGGGAGAATGGCATTTTGGGTACGGCACCAAAGCCGACGACAACCAAACGAGGTTGCTCACTCAGGGTGCGTTCTATACCGAGCCCGCGGATGCGCCGCATTTCGCTTTCACAGGCGACAAACCTGCGACGGTGTTCATCACTGGAACCGGCCCGAGCGATACACACTTTCAAAGCGAAGTCGCGCCGCGCCCTTGATGCAAAGCTGGCCACCCCGTGTGTGTTTTCCTCAAGGAAAGGAACGGACCAACCCATCGCCGACCGTCCCGAAAACGTAAACGAAACAATATCAGTCCCGATCACCACCAATCATTCGCGCGGCCTGCCACCGTTTACGCCCGGCAACTGAGCCTTTGGGTATTTGCTAGGCTGCCGGCAGATTGACGATCCATTGCGCCGAACATCTTCGCTATCGATATGACATGCCAGTCATCATCTGAAATGGAACTAAATCCTTGACGGTGCTGTTGCTAAGCGCTCGCTCGATCAGAGCGACACCGGCATCGCGAACCGCTCTCCAGTAGCTGGCGCTTGGGCCGGTTCAAGCGCACGTTTTTAGGGCCATAGGCCAAGAATGGCAGCGCTTATGCTCCGAGGGTTTTGGACACCGTGAAGGTGAATCATGGCGCGGTGGAGTCAAATTGATGTCCAGCAGCTTTCATGCTGCTTTATGCTTCGAGAACTTAGTGCTGAAATAGGTGAAAAATTCGGCCCGGGGGCAGTGAGATAGCAACACGAGCCTCAGCGCACTCGCGGACACTTAATACAACGTGCCGACTTGCAGCGCCCAGATGGCCTCGAACTGACTATCATGCGGTTCGCAGCCCGAATGATGGCGGGTGCATTCTCCAGTCGTTGCCGGCGCAGTGCGCTGCCAGTTAGCGGGGTTAATCGATCTATGGAACGGGTTCCTACATAATGACTGTTAAGCGCAATCACTGGTGGATGCTGGCCGTTGCCCTGGTAGCGATTGGTCTCATTTATTGGCTGACAAAGCGGCACAACGCAGGTGCGGCGACCGCTGACCTTCCAGTAGCCGTCTCAACGGCTCGGGTACGTCTTTCCGACGTATCCATTTCCATTACCGAACTTGGTGCAGCTCAGGCCTGGCAAGGCGTCACCATCCGCACGCAAGTCAATGGCCGCCTGCGGAGGGTCGCCGTTCACGAAGGAGCAGACGTCAAAGCTGGGGATCTGATCGCCGAGATCGACCCCGCCCCCTACAAAGCCGTGTTGACGCAGGCGCAGGGAGCTCTTGCTCGGGATCAGGCTCAATTGGAGATCGCCCGCCTGGACCTGGATCGCTATACGCACTTAGCGGCGGAAGACTCGATCGCACATCAGCAAGTCGATACGCAGAAAGGTCTGGTGAAGGAACTGCAGGGCACCGTCCTGATCGATAAGGGCGCAGTCGCTTCGGCTCAAGTCAATCTCGACTATTGCACGATCCGCTCCCCCGTTACCGGCCGCGTCGGCGTTCGTCTCGTGGATGCGGGAAACCTGGTTGCGACCACCGACAGCGGTGGAATCATTATCATCAATCAGCTGGTACCGATGGCGGTCACATTTTCAATACCGCAAGCCGAGCTGCGGCGTGTATCGGATGCCTCGAACGGCTTTCGCCGCTCGCTGGCAATCGAAGCATTTAGCCAGGACACGGATGAGCCCTTAGGTTCAGGAGAAGTCAGCATTGCCGACAACCACGTGGACCCATCCACGGGAACCGTGCAGATGAAAGCCCGATTTCCCAACCTGGATCGGAAGCTATGGCCCGGTCAATTCGTTAACGTACGCTTGACGCTTAAGATACTGCACGGTGCGATGATTATTCCGAGTACTGCCATCAATCGCGGACCTCAACAGACTTTCGTTTACCTCGTGGGGCCGGATCGCATAGCCGTCGTGCGCCCGGTGACGGTCACATTGGTTCAGGACTCAAACGCGATAATAGCCTCGGGTTTGCATATCGGCGACATCGTCGTCACTGACGGGCAGATGTCCTTGAGGCCGGGGCTGACGGTTATGATACGCGAGCCGGCTGCGCCACCGTCCGCCGCAGACCACGTAGAATCCCGCCTCGGCGCGTCGGCAACGGTCGCGACGCCGTGAGTATCTCAAGTCCATTCATCAGACGCCCCGTCGCCACCTGGCTACTGGCCGCCGCGCTGCTGGTGGTGGGTATTGTGGCCTTCAACCGACTGCCGGTGGCTGCCTTGCCGGAGGTGGATTTTCCGACACTGCAAGTGAGCGCTTCGCTGCCGGGCGCTAGCCCGGAAACCATGGCCTCCAACGTGGCAACGCCGCTTGAACGCCAGTTCTCGCTGATCGCGGGCATCACTCAAATGACCTCGGCCAACACGCTGGGCCAGACCTCGATCCTGTTGCAGTTCGAACTGACGCGAGATCTCGATGGCGCCGCGCAGGATGTGCAGGCGGCCATCAACGCCGCTGCCGGCCAATTGCCGACCAACTTGCCGGCACCGCCGACTGTGCGCAAGGTCAATCCGGCCGATGCGCCCATCATGATTCTGGTTTTAACCTCCGACACCCTGCCGCTCAGCAAGATCAGCGACTACGCCGACAATCTATTGGCGCAGCAACTCTCACGCATCGACGGCATCGGGCAGGTCACTATCGGTGGCGCACAGAAGCCCGCGATACGAATCCAGATCGATCCGCGAAAGGTTGCCGCACTGGGGCTGCAACTCGATGCGGTGCGGGCGCAAATTACCGCCAACACCGTCAATCTGCCCAAGGGTGCGTTGAGCGGGCCGCTACAGAGTTTCACGATCTATGCCAACGATCAGGTGCTCGATGCCGGAGTCTGGAATCGAATGATCGTCGGCTATCGCAATGGCGCGCCGGTTCGGGTCAGCGACCTCGGCCGCGCCATTGCAGATGTCGAAAACAATCAATCGGCGGGCTGGACTTTTCCAGGCAAGGCGAGCCTCGATCCCACCTTGCATGCCGGAGAATGCATTTTCCTGGTGGTGTTTAAACAACCGGGGGCCAACGTCATCCAGACCGCCGAGCGGGTCAAAGCCGCGCTGCCGATCCTCCAGGCCAGCATGCCTCCCGCGATCACGGTGCACCTGGTTGCCGATCGTACTCAAACCATCCGCGCCTCGGTCCGGGACGTGGAGATCGCGTTGCTGATCACCATCGCGCTGGTGATCGCCGTGATCTTCTTGTTCCTGCGCAACGGGCGTGCCACGTTGATACCAAGCGCCGTATTGCCGCTGTCGTTACTGAGCGCGGCCGCCTTGGTGCTGCCGCTGGGCTTCAGTCTCGATAACCTATCGCTGATGGCGCTCTCCATCGCCGCTGGCTTCGTGGTCGACGATGCCATCGTCATGTTGGATGTGATCTGGCGGCGCATCGAACATGGCGAAACGCCCTTCAACGCGGCGCTGAACGGCGCGCGCGATGTCAATTTCACTATTTTGTCGATCTCGATCTCGTTGATCGCCGTTTTTACGCCGGTGATGTTCATGGGCGGTGTCGTCGGGCCGATTCATGCGCGAATTCGCGGTCACCTTGAGCGCCGCCGTCATCATGTCGGCCGTTTTTTCTCTGACCCTGACACCCATGCTGTGCGCGCAATATCTTAAGCCGCCGCAGCCGGCCACCAACAGAGTCATGCTCGCGCTCGAGCGCGGCTTCAAAGCGCTCGAGGCAGGCTACGCGCGTGGGCTCGACCGGGTCATGCGGCACATGCGTTTGACGCTGGCGGGCTTTCTCGCCACTGCGACGCTAACGATCGTTCTCTACACCCAGATACCCACTGGCTTCTTCCCTCAGCAAGATACGGCATTCCTCAACGGCGTGACGGTCACCTCCCAGGATGCCTCGTTTGCCAAGACCAGCGAGAAGGTACAAGAAGTCGGACGCATTTTGAGCAACGATCCCGATATCGAGGAAGTGCACTTCGGCATTGGCGGCGCTGGCGTCAATCAAGCCAATTTCAATGTCGCCTTGACGCCCATAGACGGCGGCCGGTCAGCCAGCGCGGACCAAGTTATTGCGCGATTGCGGCCGCAGTTGGCTCGCGTGGTAGGCGCTCAAACCATCCTGCAAGCCTCCCAGGACATCAATATTGGCGCTCGTCAGGCAAAAGCCCAGTATCAATACACGCTCTCCGATGCGAATTTGGATGAGCTCAACGTTTGGGCGCCTAAAATGCAGGACGCGATGCAGAAGATGCGACAGCTGAAAGATGTGAGCACCGACCAGCAATCGCAGGCCGCTGCCGTAAATCTGACCATCGATCGGGATGCGGCCGGACGCTTCGGTCTATCGCCCGCCGACATTGACGCCGCGATATACGATCAGATCGGTCAACATCAGGTGGCGCAGTATTTCACACAACTCAACGCCTATCACGTGGTAGTCGAAGCGCCGCCCGATTTACAGGCCACTTCGGCATTGTTCGATTCTATCTATTTGCTCTCGCCGATCACCGGTAAGCGTGTACCGCTGTCGCTATTTGTCAAAGTGGACCCGACTGCCCAGAGCAGCCTGTCCATCGGTCATCAGGGGCAGCTGCCTGCGGTCACGCTGTCGTTTAACTTGAGTCCCGGGGTAGCCCTCGGCGAGGTTACGCGCTTGATTGAGCAGGCCCGGGAGAAGCTGGGGGCACCGGCCACGCTTAGCGGCGCATTTCAGGGCACCGCGCAAGCATTCCAACAATCCCTGGCGGACGAACCCATATTGATCCTGGCGGCGCTGTTGTCCGTGTACGTCATCCTGGGAGTGCTCTATGAGAGCTACATCCATCCATTAACCATCTTGTCGACGCTGCCATCGGCGGGACTGGGCGCTTTGATCGCGATGATCGTTGCGGGTCAGGACCTCAACGTCATTGGCATCATCGCCTTGATCCTGCTGATCGGCATAGTCAAAAAGAACGGCATCATGATCGTCGATGTGGCGCTGAAGCTCGAGCGTGAGGAGGGTTTAACTCCGGAAGTTGCAGTCGTACAGGCGTCGCATCGGCGGCTGCGGCCCATATTGATGACCACTGCCTGCGCCTTCTTAGGCGGCATGCCTATGATCTTCAGTCTCGGCACTGGTTCGGAGTTCCGCCAACCCCTGGGCATTGCAATCGTTGGCGGCTTGATCGTCTCGCAGGCGCTGACGCTCTTTACTACGCCGGTCATCTACGTCTACCTTGATCGGTTGCGACGCAGATTCGAGAAGGATCCAGAACATGACCGAGAGATTGTTGCGGAGTGAAACTATCAATAGGTGAGATGTGCCGCAGAGCAGGAAAATAAGATTGGGCTCCTGTGCGCCAAGGAATACGCGGTTGAATTGCTGTATGGCAGGCACGGATTGACGAAGATCGAAGCCGCCCGACGCGTCGCGACGTCGGGCGGTTGCGCGCTGCAATAAAGGCGTGGGATCCTGCTTGGTAGGGACAGGGAACGCGCTTCAGATGTAACAAGCTCGCCCGGCCGCCCCCATGTCAGCCGCACATGATCGGTAACGACCCTGCCCGCGTGTTCGCGAGCTGATCTTTGCCCTTGATTTACTTGCGCAAGCCACCTGCCTGCGCAATTATGAGGGTTGTTGCCATGGCGCCAAGGACGATGCGTGAATGGCCGTCTACTTTCTCCGCAGCAAACACATATCTCGAAGCAATGGCTCGCGCGTAACCCGGGCTTCAGCGTATCGGGCGGGTGAACGTATTCGCAACGAAGGGACCAGCGAGGTCTTTGACTACTCATCCCGACGCGACGTCTCATACAAGGAAATAGTGCTACCTGCCGATCTGGCTGACCGGGCAGATATGGCATGGACACAGGATCGCAGCATTCTCTGGAATGCAGCCGAGCACGCCGGGCTGCGGTGCAATTCTCGTCTGGCACGTGAATGGTTGGTGTTTCTGCCCGCAGAGCTCACCCCCGATCACCGCCACCAATTGGTGCAAAGCTTCGCTCGCGAGTTGGCGAATCGCTATCGAGCGGCGGTGGATGTCTGCGTGCATCAACCGCGCGCCGGTGCGGATCCTCGGAATCATCATGCCCACCTCCTGATGACGACGCGAGAAGTGACGCCGGACGGTCTTGGTGCGCGCACCGGACTGGAAGTCAGCGGCCGGCAGCGGTACCTGATGGGCATCCCCGGTTCCTCGCGCGATGAATATCTGTCCTGCCGAGCGCGCTGGGCAGAGCTCACCAACAAAGCGCTTGAACGCGCGGGATTGTCACAGCGCATCGACCACCGCAGTTTGAAGGATAGGGGCGTTGACCGAGAACCCACACTCACTATCCCTGAGAAAGTCTGGTGCGCGGAGCGTGCCGGCCGTTTTAGCGCCGCCGGCAACGAAATCCGCGCCCGTCATCGCGAACGCCTCGAGGCACGGCGGCTCGGCCCGGAAGCGCTCGCGAGTGTGATCGAGAAACAACATGCACAACTCAAGGCACGCATCGAGCGCGAACGAGAAAGCCCGCAGTCGAAAAAGACTCCCTACGGATCATTGACCCGCGAGGAGCGCAATGCATATCGCCGAGAATACTGCCGCAAGCGCCGTGAACTCGAAGCGGAAAACCCGGCGGCAGCGGAGAAACGCCGTGCTGCGGGGCTGCGCAGCTATTATCTTCGCAGGCAGAAGAATCCCGAGGCTATTCGCGAAGCGCAACGCCGTTACCGCGCCGAAAACGCCGAGGAAGTGAACCGCAAACAACGAGAGTACCGTCGCCAAAATGCCGCGGCGCTGAACGCGAAGCGACGCGAGCAACGCAAGTCGAACGCGATCGATATACAGCGTTCCACTCAGTCTCGAATCGCGAAAGCATCGGACAACGATGCACACGCCGCGGCCATGCGTTGGAAGGCACGCTACGCGCAGCACGAGACGGGCCGCAGTGCCAGCGAAGCGGCACAGCGCTGGAAGTCACTCTACGGGCAGCGCGAAACGGGGCGCACTGCCAGCGAAGCGGCACAACGCTGGAAGTCGCTTTACGGGCAGCGTGAAACGGGGCGCACTGCCGGCGAAGCGGCACAACGCTGGAAAGAAATTTACGACGATCCGAAGGACCGCAAAGTCGCCGCCGAGCCGCGTCAGAACCGGCGGCAACGCGAGGAGGCTGATTCAACGAGTCCACGCCCACGTCGGCGGGAGCAGGATCTTGAACGCTAGGGGAGCGGAATGACAGCACAACTTCAAGTTCTAACGCACGGAGCCTCGGGTCTGGCAATCGCTTACGTATTCGTGCTCATCGCGCTACTGGGCGGTCTCGCTCAGGGGCGCGCGGCCGCCGCTAAATATCTGCTTGCGCCGCTGTTGGCCGCGCCACTCTTGTTGCCCGCGGCACTGTGCGTCTCGCTGCTTCGCGCGGTACTAGACACGATCGGTTCGAGCGGTGCATGGACCCAGCTCTCGACCGGCTTCTTGGTAACGGTGGCCATTGGATTTGTTGGAGGGCGCGTCCTTGCCTTGCACAGGGCTCCGCGCGAACCACAGTATCGGCGCGGTGCGATCGTCGCAAAGGCGGCCGCTAAGAACATCCGCGCTGTGCACCCTGCGGCGCCTATCACGCTGGCCGGCGTCTCAATCGCACTCTCCGATGAGACCAAGCACTTTAAAGTCATTGGTACGACGGGCACGGGAAAAAGCACGGCGATCCGCGAGATCTTGAATGCCGCACTGGCACGCGGCGATCGTATGGTCATTGCGGATCCGGACGCGGGCTATCTAAATCGCTACTACGATCCTCAACGTGGCGACGTGATATTGAATCCTTTCGATCCGAAGGCACACCGATGGGACCTCTTTGGCGAAATTGGCGAAGACTACGACATCGAGCAGTTGGCGCGCGCGCTCATCCCGGACTCGGGCGGGGAGGATCGGGTCTGGACCGAGTATGCCCGCACTGTATTTTCCGAGGTCGTGCGGCAGATGAAGGACACCAAGATCTGCGATGACCGAAAGCTCTCGAGAATTCTAAATAAGGCCGACGATGACGAGTTGCGCGCGATGCTGGAGGGCACCGCTGCTGCGCGTTTCTTTAAAGAGGGCAATGAGAAGATGCTGGCAGCAACTCAAGCGACGCTGACCTCGGCCGTGCGTGTGTTCGAATACACCACGAAGCATGAGGCATCACCGCTGTCGGTGCGGGCGTGGGTGCGCGAGGGGCGTGCGGGCTCCGCCGGTGGTCGCGGCGGGGTGTTGTTTCTGCCGTACAAGGCGGGTGAAATTGCGGCGCTACGGGGTCTCATCTCGACCTGGATGCGTCTCAGCATCATTGAGGCTATGAATTGCGAGGAAGGTGATCAACGTCTGTGGTTTATCGTCGATGAGCTCGATGCGCTCGGAGAAATAGACGGTCTCAAGGATGCCCTCGCGCGCCTGCGAAAATTCGGTGGGCGCTGTGTTTTGGGTTTTCAGTCCATCGCCCAGGTATCGGGGCTTTACGGCAAGGGCAGCGCAGAGACCATCGTGGAGAATTGCGGTAATACGCTGATCTTGCGCTGTTCGGCCAGCGAACGCGGTGGCACGTCGGAATTCGCCTCCAAGCTCATCGGTCAGCGCGAAGTGCTGCACACCACGATATCGACCGCCCGTCGCTCGGGAGAGTGGCGTTCGGTTACCTCCAAGAGTGAACAGCTCAGGATTGAACCGGCAATCATGGCCTCGGAGATCGAGCGGTTGCCGGACCTTGGCGGATTTCTGAAAATTGCCTCTGTGCCCGACTGGCAGATGGCAACGCTAACTGTTCAGCCTGATCTCAACATGCCCCGCGCTTCGGCCCGACAAGTTCCCGCGATCACGCCGAACGCACCTTCTGCTGCACCCACGATTGAATCGACCTCCCGTAAGGCGCGCACGATCCAAGGGCCAAAGCGCAAACCCCCCGCGCGTACAAAAGGCGCCTCAGTCGGTCGAAAACCCCAGCCATTGTCGCATCGCGTCACGCCCGTGTCTGAGGATTCCGATACGTCCAATCCGCGCTAAAATCATTGCTACTTATGCACCGCACGTATCTTTTTGTGCCGCCCGAGGAGGCTGCGGATGTCGAGGCGCTTGGCGCCCACTGGGACTCGACTCAAAAGCGTTGGTACGTCGAAGGCACACCGTCGCCGAGTGTCGCACGCTGGTCTTCCATGCCTCAGGAGGACGAATACAGCGTCATTTCGAATGACGCCTATGTGGCGAGCACCGAAATTCCATGTCCCCACTGCGGCCAAGAAACAGAGGTTATTGCCATCCATTGCTCGAGCGGCACGGTGTTAGAGGAACCGCTCGAGCGGTTCACCGTTTCGGATATTCGAGCGGTTGATGCAGTGCTGCTTAAAGAACTGAGGCGCTGGCCGCGCTTTCGCCGCACGACAGAGGGGGACGCATTTGGCGATTTCGCCAACCATTGCGCCGCGTGCGATGGCGTCATCGGTGATATCAATCTTCACTTAGAACCGGACCATGCCTTTTTCGATATCGTGCACGCCGTGGACGGCGCCGTCACATTGGTTCCTCTTCCGCGACCCATCCGATTGAGTGGGAACGAGCACTTTGTGATCGATTAATATCGTGGTATTTAACTGGCGGTCCGCGTCGCCGTGACATCGCGCACGCAACCGGCGAAATGAGTGGGGTGGCCGGCAGTATTGCGCTGTGCCCTGCCTCGGATGTGCCACCACTCGACCGCACCGCTCGCGAGCTGCACTTTAATCTCGGCATCCAAAGGCGATTGCTCCTCCAGATGCGAACGCAGCTTGCGCAGCAGATCGTCCCAGGTCTCGGAGGACATAAGGGGGCGCAAGTCGCCGAAGGCGGGGCGCCCGGGCGCATCGCACCATTGCAGACGCGCGCAAAACCAGTCGCTGAACCACGCGGAGCCGTCCGCGAGATCCAATTCCCAAAAGCCATCGCCGCTCGCCTGCATGGCGCGCGCGCCGGGCACGGGTGATTTGCGGTTAAGGGGACGCGAATCGCACATCTCCTGGTATCGGTCGGCTATGCTGCGCTCTGAACGCAACACCTCGTGTCAAAGTCGCGAATACGGTGTAAATCAGGCATTCTCCTAGCGTCAATGAGTGCCAGTGCCGAGATTTGCTACACGCTTCTAACGCATGATTAAGTCATGAGGACTTGCGCCGATAGCGTAAATAGCACCAGAAGCTCAAGGCATGCGGGGTTGAAGAAAAGTGTCTGAGACGGAATCTGTGACGCCGATCACAGTCGACTCATCACCGGCGATTTTGCTGGCCGAGGATGACCCGGTTACGCGCATGCTCATGAGCCGCTTTCTCAAGAACGCGGGTTACGAGGTCGATGCCGTGGCCAATGGTTCCGAGGCGCTCGACAAGATGACCAAGCGCTACTACCCCATGCTGGTCACCGATTGGGAGATGCCGGAAATGGACGGCATCGCCTTGTGCAACGCGGTACGCAACATGCAGCTCGACGGCTACGTCTATGCGCTGCTCTTGACCGCGAAGGATGCCAAGGAACACATCATCGCGGGGCTCGAAGCCGGCGCCGATGACTACCTGGTCAAACCGGTGCATGAGGCCGAACTCATCGCCCGCCTGAATGCCGGACGCCGAATTCTGGCGCTCGAACACTCGCTGCGCGTCGCCAATCAACGCAACCGCATCCTCTCGATTACCGATGCCCTGACAGGTGCATACAACCGCCGCTACATGATGGAGCAGCTGCCGCGCGAGTTCGAACGTTGCCGCCGCTACGCCTATCCCTTGTCGGTGCTCATGTGCGATCTGGATCACTTCAAACAGGTCAACGACCAGCGCGGGCACGCGGCGGGCGATGATGTGCTGCAGCAGTTTGCCTGCCGGGCGCAGAAGGTCATCCGCACCAACAGCGATTGGATTGCTCGCTATGGCGGCGAGGAATTTCTGATCGTGCTGCCGGAAACCGGACACACCGGCGCAGTCTTGGTCGCCGAGAAAATCCGTCAATTGGTCGCCGCCGCGCCGTTCTCCACGCGCAGCGGCGATGCCGCCGTGACCGCGAGCTTCGGGATTGCCTCGACCGGCCCGAGCGGGCCGGATTTGTCGCTCAACGTGGAAACGCTGATTCGCGCGGCCGATGAAAGCCTGTACAAAAGCAAACTGGCGGGACGCAATTGTTCGAGTGGCCAGGAACTTAAGATGGACCTGGCGCTGGCGGCGCATGGTTAGGAGCCTGTCTGAGTATTCCGCGTGGCGGCTTACGCGGAATACTTAAGACACGCTCCGCGCGCTCAGCCGACCTGGCGTAATTCCGCGTTGACGGCCGCGAGTTTTTCGGAAAGTTCCGTCACCAAGCCGCTGATGGCGGGCAGGGCGTTCTCGCGCACCGCGTTCTCGAGGCTGGACGCCGCCTGACTGAGCTCCCGCGCATGAATGTTGGCGCTCGCGCCCTTCAGCGAATGCGCACGTTTGCGCACGGTATCAAAGTCGCTGGCTTTGAGTGCCGCGATGATCTCCGCCAGGCATTGATCCCCGCTGCTGACGAAGGTCTGCGCCAGCTCCCGCTCGAATTCGACATCGCCGCCGGTGAGTTCCTTGAGCGCGCCGCGATCGATCGCCGGCGCGCTGGGCGCAGCCTTCAAGAAGCGGCTCAACGCCTCGATCACCTGGGCAACCTCGATCGGTTTGCCGAGGTGTGCATCCATGCCTGCGGCCAGGCATTTCTCGCGGTCTTCGCTCATGACATTCGCGGTCAGCGCGATGATCGGCAGCCGCTTGGCGCCGCGGCTTGCTTCCAGTTCGCGAATCCGCCGCGTCGCGCTGAAGCCGTCCATGACCGGCATCTGACAGTCCATCAACACGGCATCGAAATTCGCTGCGGCAAGGCGCTCCAGCGCCTCGGCGCCGTGGTTGGCAATGGTGACCTCGGCGGCCAGATTCTGCAGCATTCGCTGCGCCACGCGCTGATTGACCGGATTGTCCTCGACCAGGAGGATCTTGTTGCCTTTGAACGTCGGCAGCGACTGCGGCGAGGACTTGGTGCTGGGCGCGTGCGGCGTCTTGCCGGTCAGGACCTGATCCACCAGATTCGCGAGCAGCGCGGCGCGAATCGGCTTGAGGCCGATGGCATCGGGCCGGTATTCGCGATCTGCCGTGTCATGCTCGGCGCCGAACAGCGACATCAATATCAAGGGCAGCCGGGCATAACGCGCATCGGTGCGCAGCGCCGTTAACAGATCCAGTCCGCCGCGCATCGGCATCAACTCGTCGGCCAACACCAGATCGAACGGCTCCTGCGCCAGACGTTGCAGCGCCTCATCCACGCCGCCGACGGCGACGCTGGTGTAGTGGTAGAGATTGAGTTTCGAGACCAAGCTGTCGCGCGCGGCCGGGATGTCGTCGACGATCAAAATCCTTCGATGCAGGCCGATCGGCTGACGCGCGGGCTGTTCCTTCACGACATCGAGCTCGACGCGCACCCAGAAGGTCGAGCCCAGACCCGCTTCGCTGCGCACCCCGACTTCGCCGCCCATGAGTTCGGCCAGGCGCTTGACGATGGACAACCCCAAGCCCGTGCCGCCGTAATGGCGGGTGGTGGAGGAGTCGACTTGCGAGAAGGACTTGAACAACCGGTCGAGGCGATCCGCCGGAATCCCAATCCCCGTGTCGGTCACCTCCAGGATCAAAGAGGCACGCTCGTTGCTCGCGGCGCGATTCGCAACGCGGATGCTGATGTGGCCTTCGTGGGTGAATTTGACCGCGTTGCTGAGCAGATTGAGTACCACTTGGCGCAAACGCCCCGGATCGGCGCGCACCATCACGGGAACTTGCGGCTCGATCGTGATGATGAGTTCGATGCCCTTGGCGGCGGTTTGCAACGCGGTCGCGGCGACCGTCTCGTAGAGCATGTGGATGAGATCGAATTCGACATTTTCGAGCTCCAGCCGGTCCGCTTCGATCTTCGAGAGATCGAGCACGCCGTTGATCAACGACAGCAATGCCTTGGCGCTGGCGCGGATGATGTCCAGGTATTCGCGCTGTGTACTGTCGAGGGCGGTTTCCCCGAGGATTTGCGACATGCCGAGAACCCCATTCATGGGGGTGCGGATTTCGTGGCTCAAGTTCGCCAGAAAACTGCTCTTCGCCCGATTCGCCGCTTCCGCCGCCAGCATGGCGTCGAGCGAGGCCTGTTCGGCGAGTTTGCGGTCGGTGACGAGTTGCATCGCGCCGGCCAATCGCAGCGGTGTGCCATCCGCAGCGCGCTCGGCTTGGCCGCGCGCCCGCATCCATTCGTAATGCCCCGTCTTGTGCCGCACGCGAAATTCCAAATCGTACACGGCGCGATGCTCGAGATGATTGTCGAGCGCCAGCGCGACGCTTTCCCGGTCGTCCGGGTGTATCAAGATTGCGAACTGTTCGTGCGAGGAACCCAGCTCCTCGACGCTGTAGCCCAGCAGCTCGCCGAAGCGCAGCCCATACCAGGAGACGTTGGTCAGCAGATCGATTTCCCACAGACCGTCCTGGGTGCCGCGCAGGGCCCGTTCCAGGCGAATTTCCACCGAGCCGAGCGCCGCCTTGGTGCGCTTCAAGTCGCTGATGTCAATCAAAGCCCCGGTGATGCGCTCCACATCCCCGGAGGCGGCGCGTGCGACCCGGGCTTTTTCGCCCAGCCAGCGCTCGCTGCCGTTGTCGAGCAGTATGCGATATTCGCAGCGATAGTAGGGCTCCGCGGCCGTGGTCTCCAGCGGCGCGCTGCGCACGCGGGCAAAATCATCCGGGTGAACCCGGGACAAGGTCCGATTCAAATCCTCGAGCGAGGTGGCGGCCGGGATGCCGAGCAGCTCGCGGAAGTTGTCAGAGCAGATGCGGGTGTTGCGGCGAAAGTCGAAATCGAAGGTGGCGACGCCGGCTGCGGTCTGCGCAATGTTCAGCGACTCGGTGGCATAGTGAAGTTTATCTTCCAACTCCTTGCGTTCGGTGATATCGGTGATGGTGCCGATGGCGCGCGAATCGTGGCCCTCGTTCCCCAGCAGCACCTGGCCGCGGCCGGCGAGCCAGCGAATCTCGCCGCTCGCGTTGAGCGTGCGGTATTCGGTTTCATAGCCGCTGCCGCTGGCCACCGCCTGGCTCAAGGCGTGCACGACCCCCTCGAGATCTTGCGGATGGATGGAGGCCAGCCACTCCTCGCGCGTCAGGGACATGTCGCGGCATTCCAGGCCGATGAGTTCGAAAAACAGCGAGGTGCCCTTGATGATCCCCGTCGCCAAGTTCAGTTCGAAGACGCCAAAGCCGCCCGCGGATTGTGCGAACTCCAAAAACTCGGCCGAACGGCGCCCCTGCGAGTCCGCCTGCCACGCCCCGGAGGGCGATGCGTTGCGCACCACTTCGCTCGGCGCAGCCGAAGGCCTCTGCGTGTCGGTGCGACGGCGCAATTTGTTGAGTAATTTGTTCGGACTCGACCAGCTTCGCATGCGGCTTCCATACCCGGATGGGCCCTTGGCCCATCATCTTAAGGCTATCGGCGGGCAGGGTCAGCGCTTGAGCTATGATCGACCTCTCAATCCCGAGTGAAAGGCATGCGTAATCTCAAGGTTTTAGGCGTTTTCGCAGGAGCAATCGTTGCACTGCTCGGCGCCGTGCTCCTCGGCGTGTGGCTGCTCGTGAATCCCAACGCCTACAAGGACACGATCGCCGCGGCCGTCAAAGAGTCCACGGGGTGCGAACTTGAGCTGCCCGGCGATATCACCCTCTCGGTGATTCCCTGGGTGGCGCTCAAGTTCGGTCCTGGCAGTCTCGCCAATCCGCCGGGCTTCAGCGCCGAGCCGTTCCTGTCCTTCACCCATGCCAGCGCGCGCGTCAGGCTGCTGCCGCTGCTGCTGCGGCGCCTTGAAATCGCTCGCGTGCAGCTCGAGGGTCTGGACCTGCGCCTGCAGAAGAATGCCGCCGGCCGAGGCAATTGGCAGCGCGTCGAACTGGGGCCGGCACCAGCCAAGTCAGGCGCGGCTCACACTGAGGGAGCCTCCGCCTTGCCGTTGCTTGCGAATATCCGCATCGTCAACGGCCGCGTGACCGGCGAGGGAATCAGCGTCGAGAACTTCAATCTGGAAACCGGTTCGCTCGCCGCGGATCGACACATCCCCGTCAACCTGACATTCGACGCCCGCCGCGCTCCGGCAGGTGAGCAGCTGTCGCTGAACGCCAAGTTTGACTTGAGCCAAGAGGCGGCGCAGAAACCGCTGCGCTTCAGCGCCGTCAATATGAGCGGCACGCTCGTCCGTGCGGATGATCGCCGGCCGGCGCATTGGGATCTGACCGCGCCGGAAATTGACCTCGATGTGCCGCAGCAGACCCTCGCCGCACCGGCTTTCAACTTGAGTTATTCGGGCGCGCACTTCACGGGCCGTGCGCAAGCTACCCGCATCATCGCTGACTTGAGCGTGACCGGCTCGGCGAGCTTGGCGCCCCTGCTGCTGCGCGAGATCGAACCGCGGCTCGGATTCTCTTTACCCCAGACGCGTGATCCGAAGGCATTAGCGCAGCTTTCCGCGACGGCGGATTTCACCTACGACTCGCAGACCTTGGCGCTCACGCACCTGCAGCTGCGCTTGGATGACACGCAAATTCAAGGCAATCTCAAACTGCTCGCGGGCGAAGCGCCGGCGCTGCAATTCGATCTGGACGTCGATCAGATCGACCTGGATCGCTATCGCGCGCCGCAAGGCGGGGCGGTCGCGCGGCAAGCTGAATCGCCCGCCGACTCGGCCAAATCGGCGCAGGCGTGGAATGCGAGCGGCACCTTGCGCATCCGGTCCGCAAAGTTCGCGCGCCTGGCTCTGTCCGACGTACGCGTCGGCGTCGCTGCCAAGAACCACGTCCTGCATCTGTCGCCCATCGATGCGCAGCTTGACGCCGGCCGCTTGTCCGGCGACATCACCGTGGACCGTCAGGGCCCGACCCCCACCTTGAGCATCGATACGCAGCTGACCAGGATCGACATGCTGCGCTTGTTGGCGAACACCGCGGGCAAAGGGCGCTTGTCCGGCCGCGCCACACTCAATCTGAACGCCACCGCGCAGGGCGCCGGCATGGACGCCATGCTGAAAACGCTGACCGGACACCTGGACGCGGATCTTGCGGACGGTGCGCTGGAAGGTATCGACGTCGGCTATGAAATTAGCGTCGCGCAAGCCTTGATCGATAAATCTTCCGCTCCTCCGCGCGACAGCACCGGCCGCACGCCCTTTCAGGCGTTCAAGCTGTCCGCGCAGATCAGCAACGGCGTCGCGGAAACGCACGATCTGAGCATCGCTTCGCAGGCACTCAAGGTGGCGGGGCAGGGGAGTGCCAACCTTTCGACCAAAGGGATTGATTTAAAGCTCTTGGCCAGCCTGGTCACCGCACCGGCCCGCACTACCGATATCCCGCTGAAAGTCACCGGTACCTGGGCGGCGCCCAAGGTCAGGCCGGACATCGGGGGCCTCGCCAAGGATCAACTGAAGCAAAAGCTTCAGGACATTCTGAAAAAAAATGGCCTGCAGGGGCTATTCACGAAATGAGTTGGGGACACGAATCGTTCGCGCCGCGGCTGCTCGCGTGGTTCCGCGAGCACGGTCGGCACAACCTGCCGTGGCAAATCAATCCAACGCCTTATCGCGTGTGGATTTCCGAGGTGATGCTGCAGCAGACGCAGGTGGCGACGGTGATCCCGTACTACGCGCGCTTCATGGCGCGCTTTCCGGATATCGACGCGCTGGCCGCCGCGCCGCTCGATGAGGTGCTGCATCTTTGGACTGGATTGGGCTATTACGCACGCGCGCGCAACCTTTCGGCCTGCGCGAAAGTTCTGGCCGCGCAGCACCGCGGGGTCTTTCCGCAGCGGATCGACGAGGTGGTGGCGCTGCCCGGCATCGGCCGCTCGACGGCGGGAGCCATTCTGGCGCTGTCGTGCGGCCAACGTCATGCGATCCTCGACGGCAATGCCAAGCGCGTCATGGCCCGCGTATTTGGGATTGCGGGGGACCCCAATTCGAACACGGTGCTCGCGGCGCTGTGGAGCCAGGCCGATGCCTGTACACCGCGCCGCGAGGCGGCAGCCTACACTCAAGGCATCATGGATCTGGGTGCCACCGTCTGCACTCGCGCACGGCCGGCATGCACACGCTGTCCCATGAATACGCATTGTGTCGCCGCGCTGCAAGGACGCCAGCGGGAATTGCCGGGCAAAAAATTGCAGCGCAGCCGCCCCTCGCGCGAGGCGACCTTGCTGATTGCGCAAACCGGCGGCCCGGGTTGCACCGCGATATTGGTGGAACGCCGCCCGGTTTCCGGTCTGTGGGGAGGTCTTTGGTCGCCGCCGCAATTTGCCAACGACAGCGACGCGTTGGCATGGTGCGCCCGGGAATTTGGTGACGCCGACGCGCAAGCGCTGGCGCCGATCGAGCATGCGTTTACGCACTTCGATTTGCGGCTGAAACCACTGCTGGTGCGAGGCCGGCAGCAGCTTGAGGTTCTGGACGGCGACAATCGTCTTTGGTATCGACTTGATGCTCCGCCTCGCGTCGGCCTGCCGCAGCCCATACGGCAGCTGTTCGAGCGTCTGCGCGCGGGCACCGCTTAGGATAAGATTCCCTTCATGGCGCGCAAGGTTCAATGTGTATTTTTAAAGCGCGAGGCAGAAGGTCTCGACTATCTGCCGTACCCCGGGGAACTCGGCAAACGAATTTACGCTCACATTTCCAAGGAAGCTTGGGGCCAATGGGTGGCGCATCAAACCATGCTGATCAACGAGAATCGCCTCACCCCGATCGAACCCAAGGCGCGGGCCTTCTTGGTGGCGGAAATGGAGAAATTCCTGTTCGGCAGCGGCTCGGAAAAACCGAAGGACTTCGTGCCGAAATAGCCGGGATCTTAAGGACCTCATGGCGCGGCGCATGAAACGCTGCGTCTCCACATGCTGCGGCGCGAGCACCCTGACCGCGTATACAGCCGCGTCTTTATGGAACGGTACGGTTGCGTTGCATTACACACAAGAGTACCGTTGCGCTCAATCAGTACTATGAAGGAGCGGGCCATGGTCAAAGTCAGACAGGCAATCTTAGGGGTCGCTGCGGCGTCGGCAATCGCGCTTTTGCCCATGGCTCCTGCGCTGGCCGGCGGTCACGGATTCCGGCCGTTCCATGCGTTTGGGGTGGGGCATGGACTGTTGGGCGCCGCCGTGGCGCTCGCCACGTTGCCGCTGGTGCTGGCCTCCAATGTCGTGGCGGGCGTGAGCGACTCGGTCGCGCCGTATCCGTCATCCGGATACGCAGGTCCTGCCTATGGCTATGCGCCTCCGGTCGCTTACGCGCCGCGGCCGTACTACGCGCCGTATCCCGGATACTATGCCCCACGTGTCGCGTATGGACCGCGCGCCTATTACAATGCGCGCCCGTATTACAACGCCCGCCCAGGTTACGCTGGGCGCGGGTATTATCGTTCGGGTGGCAACTCGTATCCGCGCCGCTAGCAAAGCGCCCGCCCGACAGCTCAAGGTAGTCAAAAGAAGCGGCCGCCCGCTGCGGGCGGATGCGCCTAAGTTGCGCGAGCGGATTCTTCAGGTTGCGACGGCGCTCTTTTTGGAAGAGGGCTACGGATCGACGTCGATCGAATCGGTGGCGGCTGGCGCGGGG
>CAWALS010000028.1:0-54771 GCA_963782865.1 uncultured Gammaproteobacteria bacterium
CGCGAGCCTGATCGCGGGCTTCAACTGTATAAACCCCTTCACGATCGGCGTGCTGGGAATTATTGTGATTAGCGGGGCTATGCGGCTGACGGACTTGAAAGCGTGGATGAAAAAGTAGGACTGTTTCGCACAAATGGTTGCGGCGCTGGAACTGAAGCTGCTGCTGGCGTTTCTGCTCATCTTCATCCAGACCTGCGTCACGAGTTCGGACTGGCATTCAGAATGGGCCGCCAGGAAGAGTGGCTGCGCATGGTAACGGTAATCCGTTCACCGTCGAACAACTGCAACTCGATGCTGCGGCGCATCCGCGCGATGGCGTGGTTGCCGATCGTGCTGGCCTTCGCCGTCATCTGGGTATCACTCACCATGGTCGCGCGCGCAGTCGACGAGACCACCACCCGTCGGCGTATTCCGCGCGTGGGAGCGTGGCGGTGGGGCGCGCCGGGTGGTGAAGCGCGCGATCGTCATCCGAGAGATGGCAACAACCGTCATAACTTAATGCCGGACGCCGACCAGCCGAGCGGGCCGTTCCGACGGTGGTGTGATGTGCAACACCCAAGATACGGGCGGAGGTTCGTTCAGCATGCTGTACTGCGCGAACCGGATCTCTTCGCTGACCGGAGCTTCGACGACCGACGCGATTCCCGCGAACCTTGCTTCTGTGGTTGATGTCGCTCGTTACCAATTATCCCGTAAATTCTTTGGACGACCCTAGGACAATGCCACCAGCGAGCTGATGACGCGTCTCCGAGCGTGATCAAGCCGAACACGATACCGGGCAGTTCGCTCAGCAAGCTGTTCTGCGCGAGCCGGGTTCCTGCGGTGGCCTCATTCTCCCGCCGCATGCGCCCGGTACCAGTCCGCGGTCCAAGCCAGCGATTCGTTCACCGCCAGTCGAGGCGCCAGCCCAAGCAATTCTCCGCCAGCGCCGAGGACAACGTCAGGGCGTTCGCCTCCTTGAAGCTGGTGCCCGCATCATCGCGCCGCCAACCCGGGCGGCCCGAAAAACTCGCGCCGAACAATTCTACGACTTCTCGAACCGTGCAAAAGGATGACGGGTCTGGGCCAAAATTGACAGCGCGTGGGATCGCGGCCGGCGCCTGCACCAGAGCCTGCGCGAAGGCCAGGTAGCCCGACAGCGGTTCCAGCACATGCTGCCAGGGCCGAATCGCTTCGGGATATCTCAAAGCAACCGGCTCGCCCGCCTCGAGCGCCCGAACGCAGTCCGGGATCAGACGCTCTTGCGACCAATCGCCGCCGCCGATGACATTGCCGGCGCGCGCGGTCGCGATCGGCGCGCCGTCGCGAAAGAAACTGTCGCGAAAGCTCGCCGTCAATAGCTCGGCGCAAGCCTTGCTGTTGCTGTAAGGATCATGACCGCCCAGCCGATCGCCTTCGGCAAAAGGCCGGCCTTCGCCGTGATTTTCGTAGACCTTGTCGCTCGTCACCACCAGCACGCATTCCAAGTGCCGAAGCGCCCGGCAGGCCTGCAATACGTTGCCGGTGCCGAGCACGTTGGTAGCGTAGGTTGCGAGCGGGTCGCGATACGATGCGCGCACCAGCGCTTGCGCGGCCATGTGAATGACGATCTGCGGATCGGCGCCGCTCAAGGCGTCGTGAAACATGCGCTCGTCGCGGATGTCCGCGATGTGCGATGCGCAGTGACCGGCGACGAGCGCAAACATGCTTGGCTCGGTGTGCGGCGCCAGCGCATAGCCTGTCACCTTCGCGCCGAGGGACCGCAGCCACAGATTCAGCCACGCGCCCTTGAAGCCGGTGTGCCCGGTCAGGAACACGCGCCGATTCCGCCAAAACGCCGCCATGGACTGTGCGATGACTTATCCCGCCTTCTTGTCCCAATAGGACTTGAGTATTTGCAGGTAAGGCCGCGCGCCGCCGACACCCAATGCGTTGCTGCTGCGAACCTGAAAGGTCCAGAATTTCGCAAAGCTGCGCAACAGCAAAAAGACGTCGAGGTATTGGCGGCGGCCTTGCGTCGAATAGGCGATCTTCAAGGCGTCGCAAATGATCGCGACCGGCAATTTGTAAATGCGCGAGCGCGCAACAAACGGATCGCGTGCGCGCGCCACGAAGCTGCCATCGGTGAGCAGAATCCAGGTGGCCACGCGCTCCATGAGAAAGATCTTCATCTGCACATCGCGCCGGCCGCGGTAGCGCGTCGCCGTGCACAATTGAATTCCGAGCGGATCTTGCGCGCTCTCCGCGATCGCGAACAGCTGCTCGGTGATCGTGAGCCACGCCCGCCAGAATCGCGGCTTGGCGATGAAGTAATTGGAATGCACGGTATTTCTGGAGTCCGAGACCAGGCTCGCGAGCGGCTCACGATGATTGAGTCGCGCAAAAAATTCCTGGGCGATGCGCAGCAGCCCGGGGTGCTCCGCATCGCCATGTTCGAACACATTTAAATAAAAGGCGCTGTTATGGATGCTGGGGCTGAAGAGCGCCACATCCGTCGCCGCGTCCGAACTTCTGATGAAGTCGGCGACGTCCGCGCCGCGCCCAAATTGGTCTTGAGTTTGAATTTCGGCGACAGAAAGCCGTAGAAAGCGTTTTCGTCCAAGGACTCGCGCAGCAGGAATTGCCGGATCGGCCAATATTCATACCAATCGGGACGCTCATTGGTCGAGTTGTCCAGCACATCGAAGCCAGGATCCAAATCTTGCCGGGATGTGTAGTGATTGAGGATCTGGTAGGTATGCACGGCATGCATGCTTCGAAGCATACCGACTTAATGGCGTTGCGGCGAGATCACGCCGCGGCCAATCGGCCCAGCAGCTTCAGGTATTCCGCGCGGTAGCGGTTGAGCGCATAGCGCTGCTCCACGTGTTGGCGCCCGTTGGCGCCGAACTTTGCGCGCAGCTCCGGCGAGACGATCAACTTCTCCAAGCTGCGCTCCCACTCATCGATACCGCTGGCGTGATATCCGTTGATTCCATCCATGCACCGCTTCCGTGTTGGCGCCCACCGGCGAGGCCACGCAGGGCAGCGCGGCGGCCATGTACTGCAGCAGTTTGAACGCGCATTTCCCCCGCGACCAGGCATCGTCGGTGAGCGGCATGACGCCGATGTGCGCGCCCGCCAAGCTGTGCGCCTCGGTGGCCGAACTCCATGGCACCCGTTCAATGTGCACGTCATTCCAGTCGGGAAACTCGGAGCAGATCACGCGCATCTTCAAGCTCGGATGGCGCTTGCTGAGGCGCGCCAACGCCGGACGTATCATATCCAGGTAAATCAGATTCTCGGGACTGCCGATCCAGGCGATCGTCGGAGGCTCGGCTGCGCCGGCGAAAGTCGTCTCATAGCACGCCGTGTCGATCGATGTGGGGAGCACCGCGATCTCCTTGGCCGTGGTACGCGCGACGGCCGCCAGCACCTCATTGCCGGCGACGACCGCATCTACCCAGCGGCAGGTGGCGGCAAATTTCTGCTTGCGCCAGGCGGATTCATCGGGAAGATCCCCGAGCCGCCGCGGCTTGCGCACATAGATGGCATCGTCCACGTCGAACACCCGCCGCCGGCTGAAGGCCGCAAATAAGCGCGCCTCGATTGCGCTCAACTTGATTTGATGCAGCACCGTGACATCGGCCCATCGCAACAGCGCGCGCCGCTCCCAGGTGCGAAGCCCATAGCGCCCGCTCGGGTACTGCTCCACGCGTACCTGCCAGCCCGCCGCCTGCAAGGGCTCGATCAGGCTGCGCATGCGGTGCCGATAGGAGGGCTGCTCCAGACCATACCCCAGCAGCATGACAGTCGGCATGCGGGTCTGCCCCTACGCCATCTCAGCCAAGTGCGACAACGCGTTCAGCGCGATCTCGACGCCATTCGCCAAGCTTGAGATTCGCGGCGCGCTGGCCCAAGGCGATGCGCGCGGATTCATCGTGCAGCAATTTGCTGGCGGCTCGCTGGATGCTGGAGGCGCTCAAGCCGGCCGCCGCCGCGACGCCGGCGGCGACGCACCGCTCAATGCGCTTCGGCTGGTCCTTGGCGATGGGCACCGCGATGCAGGCGCGTCCGCAGGCTATCGCCTGCAACAGCGTGGAGCCGCCATTCGTAACCACCAGCCGCGCATGGCTCAGCAGATCCGCAAGGTCCGCTTGCGGCAGCGAACCGAAGCAACGCAGGCGCAAATTCGGGACGACTGCGTTTGCCAAGCGCGGGCGCGAAGGCGCTGCGGCGTCCGCCGCGCTCGTCGGACCCACAAACACCACCGTTTCGGTTTCCGCCAGCGCATTGGCGGCCGACAAGAATTGCTCCGCCGCATCGTTGGCACCCGGGTGTCCGGTCCCGCCGCCCGGCACGATGAGCAGGTACCCCCCCTGCTTCAATCCCACGCGCGCCACGATCGAATCCTGTTGCGAAGTGTTGCGCGATAAAATGACATCCAGGTATCGAACCGTGGGCCGGCCGAGCCGTTTCTGTTTGAAGCGTTCCAACCAGCTAAGCTCGCCGGCGATGAGCTGCGGATAGGCGATCCAGTGTTCATCGAGCAGTCGCATCCAACGCCAACGGAACGCCTTGCGTCTCTGTCGGGACCGCGAGCTGATGAACACGATCCGCGCGCCCTGCCGGTGCGCTGCGCGCAGCTGCGCGGTACGGCCGGCGTTGTCGAAAACGACGATGGTCGGCTTGAACTCTTTGATCAAGCGCGCCACCGCGCCGCTGTGAAACGTGGGCGACGAATCCAGCAGCGTCGCCGCGAATGGCACGGTCGCGGCATACGGCGCCTGGCGGCTCAAGAGGAAATGAATCTCGGCGCGCGGCCAGCGGCGCCGCACGGCCTGCGCGATGGCCGCACTGCGCGCGTATTCGCCGGTGCCAAAGGCGCCGGAAACCGGCACGAACAGGATTCGCGGCGCCTCAAGCAAAGGCCGTGAACCAGCGATCCAAGATCAACACATACCAGGCTCGCCTGAATTCGGAGCCCACCGTGCGGCGCAAGATGCCGCGCTCCATGAGGCGCCGCACCGCGTCTTGCATCAACTGCGGATTCCGCTTCAGCCAGCGATGCACCGGCAGGCCAAAGCCTGATTTGGGTCGATTCAAATGATCGGGCGGCAATCTGGGTTCCATGAGACGACGCACCAGGAGCTTGCCGCGTCTTCGCCGTTCATCGACCAAGAGCAGCGGATCGACGCTGAGCATGAATTCGACCAGGCGATGATCGAGCAGCGGCGGGCGCACCTCGAGCGAATGGGCCATGCTGGTCCGGTCGACCTTGGTCAGCAGACCCTCCGCCAGGTCCGTATTAAGGTCGAGCCAGCGCAGCTGCGCCAGCGGCCGCAATTCATCGTGCCAATATTGGCGGTAGAACCACAAGTAGTCGTAATCCGGCGCCGTCCAGGCGGGCGCCAAGAGCGAATCGATCTGCCGCGCCGTCATCCCGCCCAAGGCCGCGGCATAGGCCGGCAGGCCTTCGTAACCGCGGCGCTGCATGGATGAGGCGAAGCGCGACAGGGGCGGCAAATAGCGGGCCAATGACCGATTCAGAAAATTCGACCGGCCGCCGACGCGCGACCAATAGCGCGGATAGCCGCAAAAAATCTCATCGCCGCCCTCGCCGCTCAACGCAACCGTGACCTCGCGGCGCGCGAATTGCGCGATCAAATAGTTCGACCAGGCTGCGCTATCGCCGAATGGCTCATCGAACAGTGCAGCCATTCGATCGAGCGCCGCGGCAAAATCCGCTTGCGGCGCGGTCAGTTCCAGATGTTCCGTATCCAAATGGGCGGCGACCCGCCGCGCCGCATCCGCCTCGGAGCGGCCGCCCTGCTCAAAGCCCAGCGTATAGGTGCGCGGCGCGTCCAAATAGTAGGCGGTGAGCGCAGAGTCGATGCCGCCGCTCAAAAAAACACCGACCGGAACATCCGACACCGTGTGCTGTGGGACGACCTCGCGCAGCAACGCGTCGAGTTGCGCAACGGTGTCCTCGGCGCTGCGCTCGACGATCTCGGTCGAAGGGTTCCAATAGCGCTCGATGCGCACCTCGCCCGCCTGCCACGTCAGGGTATGCGCCGCCGGCAACTTGTAGATTCCGCGGTATATCGATTTGGGCGCCGGAATATAGCCGTGGAACAAGAAATCGCGCAGCGCGCTCTGGTCAATGTCGGGCGTGCCGAGCAGGAGGAGCGATTTGAGTTCCGATGCGAACGCAATGCCCTGCGGCAGCAGACGGTAGTACAGCGGCTTGATCCCGAGCCGGTCGCGCACCAACAATAAGGTTTCGCAGCGCTTGTCCCAACTGGCAAAGGCGAACATGCCGACCAGGCGCGCAAGGCAAGAGGCTCCCTCGGTCGCGAGCAGCCGCAGCAGCACCTCGGTGTCGCCGCTCGACGCCCACGGCCCCGGCAATCCGGCGCGCAAACGCTCGTGATTGTAGAGCTCGCCGTTGTAGGACAGCACATGGGATCCGAATACCATCGGTTGACGGCCGGCGTCCGTGAGATCTTGAATCGCCAGCCGGCGATGCGACAGGGCAACGCCGGGCTCGGTCCACACTCCGTCACCGTCGGGGCCGCGGTGTGCTATGCGCTGCGCCATCTTGAGCGCGAGCGCTGCGCTCGCTTGCGAGCCAATAATTCCGGCGATGCCACACATCCCGGCAGTCTAGCGCGGCCGCGACATGAAGTACCGTTGAGCATGGGACCGCGCTTAGCGCTAGCCACGAGGCAAAGGTTCGTTTAGGGTGCGCGCTGGAGCTGCGAATACATGGCAACACCCGCCGATCAACGATTGCTGGAACTGCTTGGAAGATGGCTCGAGAGTCTCGAGCTGCACAGCAAATATTCGTCGCTGGATGACGACAGCTATTGGAAAGTCCAGCCTTGGTCTGAACATCAGCGGCCGACGCGATGGATCGTCAATCTCGCCAGGCAAAAAACCGTGGCTTTGCGCGCCCAAGTCGAGCAGCGTGCCAAAGCGGGCGATACCCAGTTCTCGGACGCGCTGGAGCTGATGGCGTTCCTCGCCAATCTGGTGGGCGCCGAACACATCGAACGATTCATTCCCGTCGCCGACGCTCGCAACGAGCGTGACCTGTCGCCAAAACCCGCTGACCGCGCCTCCGATAGCACGGTTCAGCAAGCGAGCGCCACCGCGACGGTCACCGCCACCCGCGAAATGCCCAAATTCTTAGGCACCAAACGCGCACCGCCGCCGGCGGGAACCGCCCAGGTCGCTCGCAACGAGCGCAAGACCGCGGCCGCCGTAAAACCGGCGCCCAGGGCCCCCGCTAAGATACCGCCCAAGAAGCCGGCCGCGCAGGCCGAACGCGCCGAGGCGGCGGAAGCGGCCGAAGCGGCCCAAGACCAGGTGATCGCCGATGCGGCGCGCTTGGTACAATGGGGCCGGAAATGGTTTGAACTGCCGGAACTGATCGCCCGCATGGCAGGCCGTCCGAGCCTCCCCGACGTCCGGCGTATTTTGAAGGAAAATAAAGTGGCGATTGAAAAAAAGGCCGGCAACCCATAGGCTCCTCGCCCGCCGCAGCCGAGCTGCGAGCCGCTCTGCTACATGAATTAATCTTTAGGGAACCTCCTGCGGCGATTTAGGCTCCAAGGCGCGAATGATTACAATAAAAAACCTGTCCAAGCGGTACGGCGACAAGCTGGCCGTGGCTGATCTGACATTCTCGGTGGCGCCCGGCGAGGTGCTCGGCTTCCTGGGCGCCAATGGCGCCGGCAAGTCCACGACCATGCGCATGATCGCCGGTTTCATCTCCCCCACGACCGGCCAAATTTCGGTCTGCGGGCACGATATTGAAAAAGCGCCGGTACAGGCGAAATCCTGCATGGGATATTTGCCCGAAGGCGCGCCCTCTTATGGGGAAATGACGGTAAGCGAATTTCTCGACTTCGTCGCGGATATCCGCGGCCTGAGCGGTGAACGGCGACTCGCGCGGCGCAGCGTCGTGATTGATCGCCTTGGCCTTGCGCCCGTGCTCACGCAGGTCATCGAAACCCTCTCCAAGGGCTTTCGGCGCCGCGTCGGCTTGGCGCAGGCCCTGATTCACGATCCTCAGGTCTTGATTCTGGATGAACCCACCGATGGACTCGACCCCAATCAAAAACATGAAGTGCGGCGCCTCATCAACGAATTGAGCAAGGACAAGCTGGTGATCGTCTCGACCCACATCTTGGAAGAAGTGCACGAGGTGTGCACGCGGGCGATCATCATTGCCGATGGCCGCATCGTCGCCGACGAGACCCCGACGGCGCTCGAAGCGCGCTCACGCTATCACCACGCGGTGAGCTTGCGCTTTGAGAAGGACGCCGAGTTGGCGGCGGCGATGCGAGAAATCTCGCGGCTGCCGGAGGTTGCGGCGGTCGAGTCGGATGCGCGCGAACGCCGGCTTACCGCCCTGCCCAAACCAAAAGCCAATGTGTTGGCCGCGGTGAGCGCGCTCGTCGATCAGCACGATTGGGATGTGCCGGAACTGCACTTGGAATCCGGACGCCTCGATGAGGTGTTCCGGTCATTGACGGATCCCAAGGGCATCGATGTGTCCGGCGCCGCGGAGCTACCGGCATGAACAAGGTTTGGGTGGTTTTCCGGCGCGAATTGCGCAGCTATTTCGCGACGCCTCTGGCCTACGTGTTCATCGTCATTTTCCTGGTGCTCGCCGCGGTCTTTACCTTTCAGGTGGGCGGCTTCTTGGAGCGCAACCAGGCGGATCTGCAGTCATTCTTTCGTTGGCATCCGTGGCTGTATCTGGTGCTCATCCCCGCGATCTCGATGAGGCTGTGGGCGGAAGAACGCAACAGCGGCAGCATCGAGTTGCTGATGACCTTTCCGATCACCTTGTGGCAGGCGGTCGTCGGCAAATTTCTCGCAGCGTGGTGCTTTGCGGGGATTGCCCTGGCGCTGACCTTCCCGGTGTGGATTACCGTCAATTACTTGGGATCTCCCGACAACGGCGCCATCATCGCCGCCTACATCGGCAGCTTCCTCATGGCGGGCGGATTTTTGGCCATCGGCATGTGCCTTTCGGCAGCCACGCGCAATCAAGTGGTGGCGTTCATCACCGCGGCCCTGGTCGGCTTCGTGTTCCTGCTGGCAGGCTTTCCGCTGGTGCTCGACTTCGTGCGCGGGGTGCTCCCGCAAACCATCGTGGATGCGATCGCATCATTGAGCTTCTTCACGCATTTTGACGCGATCTCCAAGGGGGTGATCGATTTGCGTGACCTCGTGTACTTCGCGGCGCTGATCGGCTTTTGGTTGGCCGCGACGGCCCTGGTACTCGATATGAAGAAGGCGGAATAAGAGTGAACGGCAATCGTTGGCAAAGATTTGGGATGGGTATCGGCGGACTGATTTTGCTGGCCGTTCTGTTTTTGGGCGTCGTCATGCTGTCGAATGTCGGTTTGCGCGGCATGCGCCTGGATTTGACGCAGAAACAAGCTCTACACCTTGAGCAGCGGCACGCAGCAGGTGCTTCGCGATCTGAAAGAGCCGATCAATCTGTACTTTTATTTTTCGCGCAACACAGCAGCAAAACAGTCGCCGCTGATCCTGCCCTATGCAACGCGCGTGCGCGAGTTTCTGGAGGAGATCTCGGCGCGCGCCGGCGGCAAGATTCATCTGCACGTCATCGATCCGCAGCCCTTCTCCGATGATGAGGATCGCGCCGCCGAATTTGGCCTGCAGCCGCTGCCCGCCGGTAATGGCGGCGACTCGCTGTATTTTGGTCTGGCAGGGACCAACTCGACCGATGGCCGCTCAGCCATCCCGAGCTTCACCCCCGATCGGGAAGAATTTCTGGAATACGACGTCGCAAAGCTCATCCAAGAGCTCGGAACGCCGAAAAAGCCGGTGATCGGCCTGTTGAGTTCCATCGGCCTGCAAGGTCAGTTCAATCCGCAGACCGGGCAAATGGGCGAGCCCTGGCCGATCTACACCCAGCTGCAGCAATTGTTCAACCTGCGCACCTTGACCTCGGATCTCGATCACATCGACAAAGACGTCGATGTACTGATGCTGGTGCATCCGAAACAACTGCAGCCCAAGACGCTTTACGCCATCGATCAATTCGTCATGCGCGGCGGCAGAGTGCTGTTGCTGGTCGATCCCGATGCCGGCGCGGATTTGAGCGGGCAGGACCCCTCCAATCCTCTCGCCGCCGCCATGGCCAATCATTCGTCCGATCTGCAGCCGCTGCTCGCGACCTGGGGCGTTGATTACGATCCCACCAAGGTGATCGGCGATTTAGATCTCGGGCTGGAGGTTCGCACCAACGCTTCCTCGGGCCCCGTTCGCCACATCGGCATCCTGGGCTTGCGCCGCGCCGACATGAATCCGAAGGATGTGGTGACGGCTTCGTTGGAGTCCATCAACATGTCGACAGTTGGCTACCTGTCGCAGCGCGCCGGTGCCAAGACCACCTTTGAGCCCTTGCTGATGAGTTCCACGAACGCGGCGCCTCTACCCGCGCAGCGATTCAAGGCATTGGTCGATCCTTCGGTCCTGCGTGACGGGTTCAAGTCGACGGGCATCCGCTACACCCTTGCCGCACGCATCACTGGCCCGGTGGATTCTGCCTATCCCAAGGACCGCCGCCGGATCAGAAGCCCATCGCCGGTCCGCCGATCGCGCACCTGACCAAGTCGAGCGCGCCCGCCAACATCGTGGTGATTGCCGACACCGACTTTTTGATGGACTACTTGTGGGTGCAGCACGCGCGAGCTGTTCGGCCAGCGCATTGCGCAACCCTTCGCCAACAACGGCGATTTGATCGCCAACATCCTCGACAACTTGAGCGGCAGCAGCGCCTTGATCAGCATCCGCGGACGCGCATCCTTCTCGCGTCCCTTCGAACGCATCGATGCCCTCAAGCGGCAAGCCGATGATCGGCTGCGCGCCAAGGCATTGGAATTGCAGTCGGAGCTGCAGCAGACCGAGAGCAAATTGACCGAACTGCAAAGCAAGCGAAACGATCAGAGCTCGATCATGCTCTCGCCGGAACAAGAAGCGGAGCTGAAGCGATTTACCGCGGAAAAGACCCGCGTGCGCAAGGAGTTGCGCGAGACCCAGCGCGGCCTGGATGTGGACATCAATCGATTGGGTGCGCTGGCTTGAAGATCATCAACATCGCCATCGCGCCGCTCCTCGTGGCGATGGCCGGTTTCGTGATTTTGTGGATGCGACGGCGCCGTCGCACCGTCGCCTCGCCGGCTGCGCCTACGGGTCCGACATGAGCCGGCAGCGATTCACCGTGCTGTTGATCGCCGCGCTCGTCGCGATCTCCGGGCGCGCTGTATTTGAGCACGCAGCGCAATCTCCGGCGAACGTCATGGCCTGCCGCTGCTGCCGTCGCTGGCGAGCGAACTGAACAGCGTGACGGCGTTGAGCGTACGCAAGGGCGGCGCCGACGCCCTCCGTCACCGTGCACAAACAGGGCGAGCAGTGGACGGTGGCCAGCGCGGCGAATTACCCCGCCGACGTGTCGAAACTGCGCAAATTGCTGTTGGCCTTGAGCGACGCCAAGATCCGTCGAAGAGAAGACCTCCAATCCCGCCAATTATCTCCATCATCGGCGTTGAAGACCCGACCAAATCCGGGCGCAGCGGGTGCGCAAATCGAGATTGATCTGCGCAAGACGGCAAGCATGACGTCATAGTCGGCAAGCCGGTCGCACGAAGGCAACTTCGTCAGGCGCGTCGGGCGAAAACAGCAGCTACATCGTCGAGCCGGCGATTTCCTTCGAAGCCGAGCCGCGCTATCTGGATCGATACGCGTTTGCTCGACATGTCCGGCCGACAAGATACAGAGCATCGAATTCAAACCGGCCGGCGGACCCGGCTATACCCTGCGCCGCGTTCCGAACTCACGCCCGCCGCGGGCAAGGCAGCGCCCCCACCGCCGCGGCAAGGGCAGCGCCACCACCGCGGCGGCCGCTGCACCGCCGCGGCGCATTCGAATTGTCTGGAAGGCGTGCCGAGCGGACGAAAGGCGGCGGATTCACAGCCGCTGGCGCCCTCGCCCACCACTTTCGGCGCTCTTGACGGCGATGATGTGGCCGCCGCCGGCGACATCGACTTCAGCAAACCATCCATCGTGACTGTGACGCTGTCCGACGGCAATGTGATCACATTGACCGGCGCGGCAATCGGCGATAAGCGTTGGATCCAGGTCGCGCGCCAGAAGGACGCTGCGCTTGAGCGCCAAAGACGAACGGCCGCGCATTCGAGATTGCCGCTTACCGCTACGACCAGATATTCAAGCCATTGGAACAACTGCTGGTACCGAAACCGGCGCGAGCGCCAAACCCGCGGCGGCGAACGCGAAACGCGCTGCGCCGGGCGCGAAACCCGCTCCGCAGGGCACTCACCGCCTGCCAGCGCGAAGAAACCGACGCCGCGCCCAAATCGTGACCAGCGGCGCCGCCCGCCGGCTTCGGGCGCCGGCTGGCGGCGCTGGTGTACGACGCGTTACTGTTGATTGCTCTGTTGATGATATTTACCGGCGGCGCGCTGTTCTTCACGCATGGCGCCGCGGTGGAGCCGGCGACCGCGGGTAACTGGGTCTATGTCTACCGCGCAGGTCTCGTACGGCGTGATCGCAGGCTACTACCTGCTCAATTGGCTGCGCAGCGGGCAGACTCTCGGCATGCGTGCGTGGCGTCTGCGCGCGGTGAGCGATTCGGGCAGCCGCTGACCTGAAGCGCCGCGTCCTGCGCTCGTCTTTGGCTTGCTTGCCTGGGCGCCGGCGGCACTGGGCGTGCTGTGGCTGTATCTGGATCCCGAACACCTGGCGCTGCACGATCGACTGTCGAAGACGCGGGTCATCCACCTATCGCGTTCTTGATATCGCGATCAAGGTGCACAGGCCGACGACGCGCGGTGGGCAGCCAACCGACAATCACCGGATTGAGGTCGAAGAGCTGCCCGCCATTCTCGACGGTGCCGGTGATGAGGAAAAACACCACGCCCAGCATCACGCCGATCACGGTGCGGGTTCCGGCTCCGGTGGTGCGCAAGGGCCCGAACACAAAGGGCAGCGCCAGCAGCGTCACGACGATCACCGCGAAGAGCCGGGCGATGCGCGACCAATAGCCAATTTCGTAAGATGCGGTGTCGAGACTATTGCGCCGCAAATGATCGATGTAAGAGGCGAGTCCGCGCAGGGTCAGCAACTGCGGATCGGTGGCGGCGAGACCCAGGAACTCAGGATTCACGGTCGAACGCAGGTCAGCTTCGCCGACCGTATCGCCTTCGACTTTGTCCGTTCGTCGAACCGGGAAGTCGCGACATTGTGCAAGCTCCAGCTTCCGGGATCGGCAACCGAGATGCGCGCCGCTCTTTGGATGGAGCGCAGGCGCGTCGGGCCATCCAATTCGAAAACCGAGACTCCGCCGAACGCCCGATCCACTTCGCCGGTATGCACCCGCAAGATGCGATTGCCGTCCTTGACCCATGCGCTGCTCGTGCCCGCGAAACTGACGTCCGGCCAATTTGGCGGTGGTTTTTTCGCGCTTCGCGAATTGCGCCATCGGCGGCGCCGCGTATTCGCCGATGCCGTACATGATGACCGCGAGCGTCATGCCGGCAAGACCCACCGGCCACGCGATGCGCCAAACCGACACGCCCGAGGCGCGCGTGATGACAAGTTCGCTGCCCGAGGCAAATGCCCAGCCCCATCAGCGCCCCGATCATCGCGCCAATGGGCAGCAGCTCGAAGGCTGATTGCGGCAGATTCAGCAGTGTGAACAAGAACGCGTCGCCCGCACTGTAGCTGCCGACGCCGATGTCGCCTTGCTGGCTGATGAACACCACCAGCGCGCCCAACGCCAACAGCACCGCCATCGCCATGAGCGTGTAAGCAAGCACGGTGCGATACAGATACCGGTCAAGGGTGTTCACGCCTTCCTCGCGTCGCGCATCACCAGGTACAAGCCGAGCGCCAAGGCCGCGGCATGCACCCACCACACGCCGATGGCTGGGCGGCAATTCGCTCTTCTCCAGCCAGACTTCGGCCGCGGACAGCAGATTCGAGTAGACGAAGTACACCACGATGGCAAAGCCCACTCGGGCATAGCGGCCCTGCCTGGGCCGCAGTTTGCTCAAGGGCACAGCGACCAACGTGAGCACCAGCGCCATAAGCGGCGTAGATGCCCTGAATTGCAGTTGCGCGATGTCGGACGGCTCATGAGAACCTAACAGCGCCGCGGTTGGCTTGGTGTCCGGGATCCAAGGGTCCGCGCGCGTCCTCGCGGCGTCGCAATCGGGATGCCGTGTTCGCGAAATTCGATGACCCGAAAATTGTCTTGCCCGGGCACGCCCTCATAGCGGCGGCCGTTGAACAGCGTCACAAGGTGCATGCCGCTGACATTGGCCTTCGAATACGTCGCGGTGTCGGCGAGCGCCACTTCGATCGCCCTTGCGATCTCGCGCTGCACGAACACATTATGCAGCACGCCGTCCTGATCGACGCGTTCGGCATAGAATACGGCATCGCCGCCGCTGAAGGCGCGGAACCGGCCGGCGTCGAGCTGGCCAAATTGCGCCTCTTTGATCGCTGATTGGCGCAGCAACTGCACCTGACTGTCGGCGCGCGGGACTTGAAAGAATGCCAGCCAGCCAAGCCCAATGCGATGATCACGGCGAAACAGAACAGCGGCGCCAGCAGCCGCGACGGGCCAAAGCCGCAGGCCTGCAGCGCGGCCATTTCGCTGTCGTGGTACATGCGGCCGAGCGTCAGCACCACGGCCAGCAACAATCCGACCGGGACGATGACCGATAGGTTCATGACCGCACCCAACGCGATCAGATCGAAGACGACGCGCGGCCGTACTGATTGTCGGCGGCCTGGCCCAGCACCCGCGATAGCTGGTTCGACACCAGAATCGCGACCAAAACGCCGGTCACGGCAAGCCATGTCTGCACGACTTCGCGCAGCACATATCTTTGCACTGTCCATTTCATGCGGTCAGCTTAGAGCCTTCCCAATAATCTAGTAAACTATTTGCCTACAAACGACCTCGATAAAAACGGAGCTGAATGATATGGAATTCATGGCAATAGTTGATGCGAAAGCGCGCGCGCCGTCCGGCTGCGCCGCTGTCGGCATCTATGAGAATGGCGATCTGGGCGTCGCAGCCCGTCAGATCGACAAGCAATTGGAAGGAATGATCACGCGCCTGCATGGGCAGCGGTGATTTTGCCGCCAAGCTGGGCGACTACTCTGATGTTGCCGCTGCCTTCCGGGTCGGCTGCGTCTCGACTGCTGCTGGTGGGACTCGGCACCCGCGCCGCATTCGGCCGGAAGCATACCGCAAGTCGGTGCTGGCCAGCTTCGCAGGCCCTCGCCAAGACCGGCGCCGGCGACGCAGCGGTTTACCTCGCCATGGAGCACGGTGCCCGAGCTCGACATTCAGTACCGTGCACGCATCGTCGCGGAATTATTCTCCTCCTCAGGCCTACAAAGTTCCCGATCTGAAGACCGGTCCCAAGCCAAAAGCGCGCCGCCTGAAGCTGGTCAGGGTGGCGACCGCCGATGCGCGCGCCGCAAAAACTGCGGCACAAGGGTTGCGCATGGGCGCCGCCATCGGCAGCGGCATCGAGCTTCGCGCGTGATCTTGCCAATTTGCCGCCCAACGTCTGCACGCCGATCTATCTCGGAACCCGCACGCTGCAGATGGCCAAAGAGTTCCCGAGCATTAAAACCAAGGTATTGGACGAAAGCAGCATCAAGGCGCTCAAAATGGGCGCATTCCTGGCGGTCGCGCAGGGTTCCAAACAACCGCCGCGGCTTATCGTGTGCGAGTATCGCGGCACGCGCAAGGACACCGCGCCGATTTGCTTGATCGGCAAAGGCATCACCTTTGACTCCGGAGGCATCTCGCTCAAGGAGCCGCCTGCCATGGACGAAATGAAGTTCGACATGAGCGGCGGCGCAGCGGTGCTCGGCGCCGTGCGCGCAGTCGCGGAACTGAAGTTGCCGATCAATGTGGTGGCAATCGTCGCGGCCGCCGAAAACATGCCGAGCGGCAGCGCCGTCAAACCTGCCGACATCGTGACGACCATGTCGGGACAAACGGTCGAAATGCTCAATACCGACGCCGAAGGCCGATTGGTCCTGTGCGATGCCATCACTTACAGCCGCCGCTACAAGCCGGCCGCCGTGTCGATGTCGCGACGCTGACCGGCGCCTGCATCGTTGCTCTCGGCAATCACATCAGCGGCTTGATGAGCAACACGCCGGCCTTGGCGCAGGAACTGGCGTCGGCCGGTATCCGCGCCGACGATCGCGCTTGGCGGCTGCCGATCGGCGAAGAATATGTCGATCAACTGAAGAGCAACTTCGCCGACATCGCCAACGTCGGCGGCCGCGAAGGCGGCGCCTGCACCGCCGCCTCCTTTCTTGGCAAGTTCGCCAAGGATCTGAAGTGGGCGCACCTGGACGTGGCGGGAACCGCGTGGCTGGGCGGCGCGCAAAAGGGCAGCACCGGGCGGCCGGTGCCGCTGCTGGTCGATTTCCTGATCCATCGCGCCAAGGCATCATGACGGAGCGCGTCGATTTCTACGTGCTCAAAAGTGCCGCGGCCCGACAACGCTGGTCTTTGCCTGCCGCCTGACTGAAAAAGCCTATCTCAAGGATTTGAAGATTGTCATCGTCAGCGACACGCTGGCCGATGCTCAAGCCCTGGATGAATTGCTGTGGACATTCAACGAGCGTTCCTTCATCCCGCACAAAGTGTGCCTCGATGAGCAATCGGTGGATCCGGCGACGGCAGTTCATCTGACCGTGGATGACGGCGCTGCCCCCGGCCGACCTGCTGGTCAACCTGGCGCTGCGTCTGCCGGCGCAATTTCAACGCTACGCGCGCATCGCCGAAGTGATCGACGCGGACGACGAGCGCAGGCGCCTGGGGCGTGAACGCTTCAAGGCGTATCGCGATCTCAAGCTGCCCTTGGAGACGCACCAGATCGATGAAACTGCGGATGTCTGAGCGCGCGGACCCTCATGGATAAGGCTTACTCACCCGCCGATATCGAAACGCGTATTTACGAGCACTGGAAGTCGCGCGGATATTTCGCGCCGAGCGGCACAGGGCCCGCTTATTCGATCGTCATCCCCCCGCCGAATGTCACCGGCACGCTGCACATGGGGCATGCGTTTCAAGACACCATCATGGATGCGTTGACGCGTTTTCATCGCATGCGCGGCTTCGACACCTTGTGGCAGCCGGGTACCGATCATGCCGGTATTGCGACGCAGATGGTGGTCGAGCGTCAGCTCAATGCCGCGGGGCAAAGCCGCCTGGAATTGGGACGCGATGCCTTCGTGGCGCGGGTCTGGCAGTGGAAGGAAACTTCGGGCGGAATCATCGCCAAGCAAATGCGCCGTTTGGGCGCTTCGGTCGATTGGCAGCGCGACGTCTTTACTTTGGACCCCGCCATGTCGCTCAAGGTGACCGAGGTGTTCGTGCGCTTGTACGAAGACGGTCTGATTTATCGCGGCAAGCGTTTGGTGAATTGGGATCCGATTTTAAAGACGGCCCTCTCCGACCTTGAAGTGGTTGCGGACGAGGAGACGGGCTCGCTTTGGCATCTGCGCTACCCGTTATGCGAAGGTCCCGGCTATCTGGTGGTCGCGACCACGAGGCCGGAAACGATGCTGGGCGACGCCGCCGTCGCCGTGCATCCGGACGATGAGCGGTACCGGCATTTGGTCGGCCGCAAGGTGCGGCTGCCTTTGACGGATCGGGAATTGCCGATCATCGCCGATACCTATGTGGATCCGACCTTCGGCAGCGGCTGCGTCAAGATCACGCCGGCGCACGACTTCAATGACTATGAGTTGGGAAAGCGGCATAACCTGCCCATGATCAACATCATGACCCTGGATGCCGCGCTCAACGACAGCGTGCCGCGCCCGTACCGCGCCCTGGATCGATTTGCGGCGAGAGAGAAAATTCTCGCCGATTTGGACGCCCTGGGACTCATCGAGCGCATCGAACCGCACAAGCTCACCGTACCGCGCGGCGATCGCAGCAACGCGATTCTCGAGCCGCTGCTGACCGATCAATGGTTCGTCGACATCAAGCCGCTGGCGGCACCGGCCATCCGCGCGGTTGAGGAAGGCCAGGTGCGTTTTGTGCCCGAGACCTGGACCGGCGTCTATTACGAATGGATGCACAAGATCCGCGACTGGTGCATCAGCCGCCAACTCTGGTGGGGCCACCGCATTCCAGCCTGGTATGACGGGGATGGCCGCTGCTATGTCGCCCGCAGCGAAGCGGACGTCAGGCGCACGCACGGCATTGCCCCTGAGGTGCCGCTGCGCCAAGACGATGATGTGCTGGACACCTGGTTCTCCTCGGCGCTATGGCCGTTCTCGACCTTGGGCTGGCCGGCAGAAACCCCGGCGCTCAAGACCTACTACCCGACTTCCGTGTTGGTGACCGGCTTCGACATCATCTTCTTCTGGGTCGCCCGCATGATGATGATGGGGCTCAAGTTCATGGGGGAGGTGCCGTTTCGCAAGGTGTACATCCACGGCCTGATCCGCGATCAAGACGGCCAGAAAATGTCCAAGTCCAAGGGCAATGTCATCGACCCCCTCGACATCGTCGACGGCATCTCCCTGGACGCACTGCTCGAGAAGCGCACCGCCGGCCTGATGCAGCCGCAGATGAAGGCAGCCATCGAAAAAGCGACCCGCAAGCAGTTTCCGCAAGGCATCGCCGCGTACGGCACCGATGCGCTGCGCCTGTGCTTCTCGAGGCTCGCTACGCAGAGCCGCGACCTGCGCTTCGACATGGCGAAGGTCGAGGAGTATCGCAACTTCTGCAACAAGCTGTGGAACGCGTCGCGCTACGTGCTGATGAATGCAGAGAATCAGGATCTCGCGGCGGCGGGAGCGGAATTCAGCCTCGCGGACCGTTGGATCAGCTCGCGGCTCAAGGACATGCTCGAACGCATCGAGGCGGGATTCTCCGAGTATCGGCTCGATGCGGTTGCGAACGCGGTCTACGAATTTACCTGGCATGAATTCTGCGACTGGTACGTCGAACTCTCCAAGGCGGTGCTGCAATCCGCTTCTGCCACGCAAGGCGCCAAGCGCGGCACGCGCATCACGCTCATCAATACGCTGGAAGTCCTGTTGCGCGCCATGCATCCGCTCGCGCCCTTCATCTCGGAAGAAATCTGGCAGCGCGTCCGCATCACCGCCGGCATCAGCGGCGAAACCATCATGCGCGCGCAGTTTCCGCGGGCGGAAACCATGAGCATTGACGTCCAAGCCGAGCCGGAAATGCGCTGGGTCATGGATTTCATCTTAGGTATGCGCCAAATCCGCGGCGAAATGGACATCCCTTGGACGCGCAAGCTCGAGGTTCTGCTGCAGAACGCGTCCCCCCGCGATTTGGAGTATCTGGGCCGCAATCTGCACTACCTGATGCGCTTGGGCGGGGTCGAACCGCCGCGCGCGCTCAATGACCGCGAGACGGCGCCGATTTCCGCCGTGGCATTGCTCGGGCATCTTGAAATATTGGTGCCCATGAAGGGCCTGATCGAACCGGCCGCGGAGCTTGATCGACTGGCAAAAAGGCTGCGAAAAGCCGAAATCGAGTTGAGCAAATTGGAGGCGAAACTCGGCAACAGTCAGTTCGCCAAGAATGCACCGCCCGATATCGTCGCCAAGGACCAGCAGCGGCTTGAGGAATTGCGCACGGAAATAGGCCAGCTATCAGCCCAAACTGCCCGGGTGACCCAGCTAAAAAACCAATGAACGCGCTGCATTCGCAGATCGAGGCAGTGCTCGCCCAACTGAACCGTGTGATCCTGGGCAAGGACGCACAGATCAGGCTGTGCGTCGCCTGCCTGCTGGCGCGCGGCCATTTGCTCATCGAGGATATCCCCGGGGTGGGCAAGACCACGCTGGCGCACGGCATTGCGCAGACGCTGGGTTTGTCTTTTCAGCGCATTCAGTTCACCAGCGACTTGCTGCCGGCGGATGTGCTCGGAGTGTCCATATTCGACCGCGAGACCGGCAAATTCCGTTTTCAGCGCGGTCCGATCTTCGCGCACCTGGTGCTCGCGGATGAAATCAACCGCGCCTCGCCCAAGGCGCAGAGCGCTCTGCTGGAGGCGATGGAGGAACACCAAGTCACGCTCGACGGCCAATCGATGGCGCTGCCCGAGCCGTTCTTCGTCATCGCCACGCAAAACCCTCAGGATCAAGTCGGTACCTTTCCCCTGCCGGAATCGCAATTGGATCGATTCCTGATGCGCGTTCACTTGGGGTATCCCGCCGCCGCCGCCGAGCGCGAACTCTTGAGCGGCGTCGATCGGCGCGATCTGGTCAAGGCACTGCAAACCATCACGACGCCTGAGAGCCTGCGCCAGCTGCAACAGAGCGTGCTCGAGATCCATGTCTCGCCAGCGCTGCTCGACTATGTGCAGGCGCTCGTGGCCCACACTCGCCGTGCACCGGGATTGAACGCCGGGCTGTCGCCGCGAGCCGCCATCGGTTTATTGCGCGCCGCGCGCGCCTGGGCCTTGATCCACGGCCGTAGCGCGGTTATTCCGGAGCACGTGCAGGCAATATTCGCGGCCGTGGTCGAACATCGCGTCCGTCAACGCGGCAGCGATGCTGTCGCGGTCACCCGCCTGCTCGAGGCCGTGCCGGTTCCTTAGCCTTAAGGATCGAAATTCTTGGTCAGCTTGCGCCAAGCGGCGGTAAATCTACTTCGGGCCCGGGTGGCGCGCCGCCATGGCCGCGACAGCCTGCCGATCAGCATCAATCGACGCCGCATTTATATACTTCCCACCCGCTTTGGCTTCATGCTGGGCGCGATTCTTGCGGCGATGCTGGTCGCGGGGCTCAACTACAACAGCAATCTTGCGCTGGCGTTTGCGTTTCTTATGTCCAGCATGGCCTTGGTGACCATGCATCACTGCAACCGCAACATGCTGCGGCTGACGGTTGATGCGACCAGCGAAGTCGACGCCTTTGCGGGGCGCGAGGCGATGCTCGAGTTCGAGCTGCGCAATGGATCGCTGGTCGATCGGCGCGACATCGAAGTTCGCTGCATGGGCGCCGCCGGCATGGGCAGCGTTGCGGCCGGGGAAAGCGCGACAGTCGAAGTGATCGCGCCGGTGGCGACGCGCGGCGTGATGCGCCTCAGCCAATTCGAATTGCGCAGCCGCTATCCCTTCGGCTGGTTTTACTCCTGGACCTATGTGCAAGGCGCCATCAGGGTCTTCGTCGCCCCGGCACCCATCGGCCACCGCAGCCTGCCGTCAGGGTCCGCACAGGGCACGGGCTCGCACTCGGATGCGCGCGGCGATGAGGATTTCTCGGGCCTGCGCGCCTACCAGCCGGGGGTGCCGCTGAAGCACATGGCATGGAAGGTGCTGGCGCGCGGCGGTGAACCGGTGGTGCGCAGCTATTCGAGCCTGGCTGCTCAACCGGAGTGGCTGGACTGGTCGCTGCTGGAAGGCTTGGACACGGAGGCGCGGCTCTCGCAACTCTGCCTCTGGGTGCTGGAGAGCGATGCCGCGCAGCGGCCCTATGGGCTGCGACTTCCCGGCCGGGAGCTGGCGCCCTCCGGCGGCGCGGCGCATCGATTCGCGTGCCTGCGGGCCCTCGCCTGTTTCGGTGCCGATGCCGGCGCGGGCGCCGGTGCCGATGCCGGCGCCGGGCCGGTGCCGGTGCCGGTGCCGGTGCCGGTGAAACATGATCACCGAGCGCGTCACCTATGAGCAACTCTTGGGGATTTCCGGCTGCTTAGGCCTGGCCTTGCTCGCGCACATCACGACGCTGCCGCTGTGGGTGCCGGCCATCGTCGTGGCCTGCGGCCTCATTCGCTTGGGGTTGGCGCGCGGCGGACGCGGCGCGCCCTCCGGCCGTGTGCTCGTTGCTCGTCGCGGTGCTGGTGGTGCCGCTGTTGCTCGTGCGCTTCCATACCTTCAACGGTTTGGTCGGCGGAACCGCGCTGCTCTCCGTGACCGCCGGCCTCAAATTGCTGGAGACGCGAACACGGCGCGACATCTACATCATCACGTTGATCATCTATTTCGTCAGCCTGGCCGCGCTCCTGGAAGGCGACTCTTTCTGGCTGCTGGCCTATTTGATCGGGGTGTGTTGGCTGACCACCGCCACCTTGCTGCGCCTGACCAGCAGCGGACCCGCCCCGGGTTGGCGGCGCAGTTTGCGCTACGGCGGACGCGTCCTGGCGCAAGCCTTACCGCTCGCGCTGGTGTTCTGGCTGCTGTTCCCGCGATTCGCGGGTCCCTTGTGGCGCATACCCAATGATTCGCAGACCGCGGCATCGGGTTTGAGCGACACCATGAGTCCCGGCGACATCACGCAATTGGCGCTGTCCGATGAAGTGGCGTTTCGCGTACGTTTTGAAGCCGCGACACCCCCCAACCGCGAGCGCTATTGGCGCGGGCCCGTGCTCGATGTCTTCGACGGCCACACCTGGTCGCGATCGCCGACATCCCAGGGGCCGCCTGCCCTGAAGCCGGTCGGACCGAGCTACAAATATACCGTCATGATGGAGCCGCACCGGCATCGATGGATATTCATGCTCGATTGGCCGAGCAGTTGGAACCTGCCGCGCGCGCAGCTCGATGGCGACTACACCCTGATGCAGAACGAGCCTTTGTCGCGCCCCGTCGATGTGTTGGGCGCCTCGTATACTCAGGTTGAATCCATCGAGCCCTTGGGCGCAAGGATGCGAAGCCGCGATCTTAGGCTCCCCGGCCAGAGCAACCCGCGCACCAAAGCATTGGCGCGCGAGCTGCGCAGCACGCACGCGGACGATATGGAGTTCCTGCAGGCAGTGCTGGCGATGTTCAGGCAACAGCCCTTTTTTTACACCCTGAATCCGCCGAAGCTAGCCAACGATTCAGTCGATGAATTTCTGTTCGACACCAAGCGCGGATTTTGCGGCCACTATGCTTCGGCCTTCGCCGCCCTGGCGAGAGCGGCAGGCATACCGGCGCGAGTGGTCACCGGATATCAAGGCGGAACGCTGAATCCCTACGGCGACTACTGGATATTGCGGCAGAGCGATGCGCACGCTTGGACCGAGGTCTGGATCGAGGGACGGGGCTGGGTGCGCATCGATCCGACGGCGGCGATTGCACCCGAACGCGTCGAGCGCGGCTTGGCCGACGTCGCCAGTGCCGACGAATCGACGGCCAGCGTCTGGCAGCGCAGAACGCCGCTGGTTTTCCGGCTTGCAGCTGCGTTTCGACGCGGTCAAGGAGATATGGCGGGAGCGTATCCTGGATTTCGATCAGGACTCGCAGCGCAAATTGCTCGAGTTCCTGAAGATTCCCGAGCCTGACGGTCAGAAACTCGTCATGGTGTTGGCCGCCGCCATGTCGCTGGTGTTGGGGTGGTTGACCTGGCAAGTGCGCCGCGAACTTAAGCCGCGCGCCAAGGACGAGACGGGCCGCGCCTACGCGCGTCTGTGCGCGAAACTCGCCGCCGCCGGGATTGCGCGCATGCCGTATGAAGGGGCGGAAGCCTACGCGCAAAGAGTGGCGCGGCTGCGGCCGGATTTGGCCGGCAGGGTTACCAGTCTTTGCCGGCACTACTCGTTCCTGCGCTATGCAGCGCCCACCACGAGCGTCACCTTGACCCAATTCCAAGCGGCAGTGCGCGCGTTCCGGCCGAGCAGGGAGAGTCCGGAGAATTAGGCAGCCAGGTTCTCGCGCGTCTTCAAGAATTTGATTTCCGGCCAGCGCTCTTCGGTCAATCCCATGTTCACGCGGGTGGGCGCGAGGTACACCAGCTCCCCGGCATGATCGATCGCCAGGTTGTCGTAGCCTTTGACGCGAAACTCGGCCAAACGCTTCTCGTCCTGAGTGCTGACCCAGCGCGCCACCGCCACGTTGATCGGTTCAAATACGCATTGCACGCTGTATTCATCCTGCAGCCGAAATGCCACGACCTCGAACTGCAGCTGGCCGATGGCGCCGAGGATCAGATCGTTGTTGCGCAGCGGCTTGAACAGCTGCGTGGCGCCCTCCTCGCATAATTGCGACAAGCCTTTTTGCAGGGCCTTCATGCGCAACGGATCCTTGAGCACTGCGCGCCTGAAGATTTCCGGCGCAAAGTTGGGGACGCCGGTGAAGGTGAGGTTCTCGCCTTCGCTGAAGCTGTCGCCGATGTTGATGCTGCCGTGATTGTGCAAGCCGATGATATCGCCTGCATAGGCCTCCTCGGCTTGGCTGCGATCGGCGGCGAGGAAGGTGAGCGCATCCGCAATGCGCACGTCCTTGTCGAGGCGCACATGATGCAAGCGCATGCCGCGCGCATAGCGCCCTGAACAAAGGCGCATGAACGCAATTCGGTCGCGGTGCCCGGGATCCATATTGGCCTGAATCTTGAACACGAAACCGCTGAGCTTGTCCTCTTCCGCGCTGACGGGGCGTTGCAGCGTCGGCCGCGGCTGCGGCGGCGGCGAGTGCGCGACAAATGACGGACAGCAGTTCGCGGACGCCGAAATTGTTGACGGCCGAACCGAAGAACACGGGAGTCTGTTGCGCCGCGAGATAGCGTGCCAGATCGAACTGCGGGCTCGCGCCGCGCACCAGCTCGACCTCCTCGAGGAAGTGCTGGTAGCGATCGCCTAGGAATTCGCGCGCCTCATCGCTCGCGATGCCGTCGATGGTCTCGTGCGTGCCGACCCGGCCCTTTTCCACCGGCACGTATACGTAGATTTGATCCTCGATCAAGTGATAGACGCCGAGCAGATCGCGGCCCATGCCGATCGGCCAGGTGATCGGCGCGCATTGGATCTTCAACACGCTTTCGATCTCGTCCAGCAATTCGATCGGCGCGCGGCCGTCGCGATCCAGCTTGTTGACGAAAGTCATGATGGGCGTGTCGCGCAGGCGGGTCACCTCCATGAGCTTGATGGTGCGCTCCTCCACGCCCTTGGCGCAGTCGATGACCATCAAGCGCGGAGTCGACCGCGGTCAAGGTGCGGTAGGTGTCCTCGGAGAAGTCTTCGTGCCCCGGCGTATCCAGCAGATTGACGACGCAACCCTCGAAGGGAAACTGCATCACCGACGAGGTGACGGAGATGCCGCGCTGCTGTTCCAGGCGCATCCAATCGGAAGTGGCGTGACGGGTCGCCTTACGTCCTTTGACCGTGCCGGCCATTTGAATCGCACCGCCGAACAGCAGCAGCTTTTCCGTCAGCGTGGTCTTGCCCGCGTCGGGGTGGGAGATGATGGCAAAAGTTCTTCTTCTGCGGATTTCCTCGGCTAATGAGCCACTCGGCATGATTCTTCGGCGTCCTCTTCCAGCTGCGATCGTCAGGGCGTGCGCATTGTAGAGGAAACCTCCAGATGTTTAATTAGCTTAATAATGTCGTGCAATATCATGATTATCAATAACAATACGTCGCGCCGAGGCACGACAAGCGCCCAGCAAGAAGTAGCTTATTGGTGGGAGACGTTGAGCAAGCGGCGCAGGACCGCGGCGTCCTCGCGGCCGATGCTCGCTTGGTAGTAGCCGCGCCGAATGCCGACCTGCTCGAAGCCCAGTGAATGGTACAGACGCGCGGCGGCCACGTTCGATGGCCTCACTTCGAGAAACGCCTCGCTCATGCCTGCGGTGCGTGCCCGGTCGAGCAGGTACAGCATCATCTTGCGGGCGAAGCCGCGCGCGCGATACTCATCGCGAATGCACACATTCAAAATATGCGCCTCGCCTGCCCCCACCGACATGATGCCGTAGCCCCCCACATCGCCCGCGACATCGATGATGCGGCAGACATAGCCTACGCGCAGGCAGTCGCGAAATATCCCCTCGCTCCAGGGAAATTGATAGGCCGCCTTTTCAATGGCCGCGACCACGGGAATGTCCAGTTCGTGCATGGGCCGTACGTCGACGCGCGCAAACGCCTCTTCGATTTTGACGCTAGACACGCGCGCACACCTCGCGCGCAAATTTCAGATCTTCCCAGGCCTTGCGCTTTTCCGTCGGCGTGCGCAAAAGATAGGCTGGGTGATAGGTGACCACCAGCGGCACATCGGAGAGGCCGAAGCGATGCACTTGCTGGCGCAGAGCGCCCAGTGTCTTATCGCTGCGAAGCAGATTCTGTGCGGCGATGCGACCCACCGCCAGCATGATCTTAGGTTTCAATAGCGCTATCTGTTGTTCCAGATAGGGCAGGCACTCGGTGGCTTCGGTTGGGTTCGGATCTCGGTTGCCGGGCGGCCGGCACTTCAAAACATTCGCAATGTATACCTGTTCGCGCGCCAATCCTATGGCGTGCAGCATGGAATTCAGGAGTTGTCCGGCGCGGCCTACGAACGGCTCGCCCCTGCGATCCTCCTCGGCGCCGGGCGCCTCGCCCACAATGAGCCAGTCAGCCTGCCGGTTGCCCACGCCGAACACGGTTTGCGTGCGCGTCGCGCTCAAGCTGCACCGGGTGCAGGCGGCTACCCGCGCCCGCAACTCATGCCAATCCGCTCCCGCCTCGCGCGCGCCAGACACCTCGCGCGCGGCGGGCGCACACCGACGCGCGGGCGCGGGCGCACGCGCGGTTGACGCAGCGGCCACGGCGGCGCTACCCAGCGAGGGGCCGGCGAGCCCTCTTGCCCCGCAATGTCCACGCCTCGAGGCCCAGTGCAGCCAGGTATTCTCGGCGCAGCTGGCTATTCATGCGTGGCAGCGGCCGGCCTGCTTCTGCGCCGCAGCTTGCGGTAAACCCAAAGGCAAGGGGCGGACAGGGCATAGAGGCCGAAGACCGCCAGCAAGCTGATCGGCAGGTGCAGGAAAATGAAAATAAACGCCAGAGGCACCAGCACGATGTACGTGAAGCGAACTTTGCCGCCGGGATTCACGTATTTGAAGCTGTTGAATGCGAAACGGCTGATCATCAGCGCGCCGGCGGTCGCGATGACAAAGAACGCCAGGATCAAACCTGGCAGTCCGATATTGATTTGATCGCTGACCAGCCAGACCAACGCCGCGACGATGGCCGCTGCGGCGGGGCTCGGCAATCCTTCGAAGTAATGTTTGTCCTGGGTGGCGGCACGCGAATTGAACCGCGCCAGGCGCAGCGCCGCCGCCGCCGCATAAAAGAAGCAAACCAGCCACCCGACTCGGCGCCACAGCGGACCGTACTCGGCGATGCGCGCGACACCCCATTGGTAAGTGACGATGGCAGGCGCGACGCCGAAGGACACCATGTCGGAGAGGCTGTCGTATTCCTTGCCGAATGCGCTGGCGGTATGGGTCCATCGCGCCACGCGGCCATCCAAGAAGTCGAAAGTCATCGCGACGAACACCGCGATGCCGGCGTACTCGAATCGAAGGTCGATCGCGGCCACGATGGCATAAAACCCGGCGAAAAGCGCGCCGGTGGTGAGAAGATTCGGGAGCCAATAAACTCCGCGCCGCCGTGCTGGTGAGTCGTCGTCGTCGCCCATTGGCCGCCATAATACCAGGGGGGCTCATGTAAGATATGCGGCTATGCGCTTATCCCAATACCCCATTTCCACCCTCAAAGAGGTGCCCGGCGACGCGGAGGTCGTAAGCCATCAACTCATGCTGCGCGCCGGGCTGATCCGCCGCCTGGCAGCCGGCCTGTATGTTTGGCTGCCAATGGGGCTGCGCACCTTGAAGAAGGTCGAGCAAATCGTGCGCGAAGAAATGAATCGCGCCGGTGCGTTGGAAATGTGCATGCCCACGATCCAACCGGCCGAGTTGTGGATAGAGTCGGGCCGCTGGAGCAAGTACGGACCGGAGTTGCTGCGTTTGAAGGACCGTCATGACCGTGAGTTTCTGTACGGCCCGACCCACGAGGAAGTCATCACCGACATCGCACGCCGCGAGCTGCGCAGCTACAAGCAACTGCCCGTCAATTTTTATCAGATTCAATCCAAATTCCGCGACGAGATCCGGCCGCGCTTCGGCGTCATGCGCGCGCGCGAATTCTTGATGAAGGATGCTTATTCGTTTCACACCAACGAGGCGGGGCTGGCCGAGAGTTATCGGCTGATGTACGACGCGTACTCGCGCATTTTCACCCGCATGGGATTGAAGTTTCGCGCCGTGCAGGCCGACGGCGGCAGCATCGGCGGCGATACCTCGCAGGAATTTCACGTCCTCGCAGACTCGGGCGAGGACGCCATCGCGTTCTCCGACGGCGACGCTTACGCCGCCAATCTGGAAACCGCCGCCGCACTCGCCCCGTCGGCGCCCCGCGCGCCGGCCGCTGAAGCCTTGAGCCAAGATCGCGACACCGAATGCGCGCACCATTGCCGAGGTCTGTGCCCTGCTGGGTGTGAGGCCGGCGCAATGCGTCAAAACGCTGCTGGTGGACGGCGCCGACGGCGGTCTCGTGGCGCTCGTGATCCGCGGCGACCATGAACTCAATGCGGTGAAGTCCCAGAAACTCGACGGCGTGGCAAGCCCGCTCAAGATGGCGGGTGCGGATCGGATCCGGGCTGCCGCAGGCGCGGAGCCGGGATTCATCGGCCCGGTAGGCTTTGCGGGCCGGATCTACGTGGACCACGCCGCGGCGCACTTGACGGACTTCGTGTGCGGCGCCAATGAAAAGGACATGCACTACCGCGGCGTGAATTGGGGCCGCGATCTGCCCGATCGGCCGTCCGTCGACATCCGCAATGCCCAAGCCGGCGATCCCAGCCCGACAGGCCGCGGCACGCTGCAAATCGCCCGCGGCATCGAGGTCGGACACATATTCCAGCTGGGGCAGCTGTACAGCGCCGCCATGAACGCCAGCGTGCTCGATGAACAGGGCAAGGCGGTGACGATGTTCATGGGTTGTTACGGCATCGGTGTAACCCGGGTGGTGGCCGCGGCGATCGAGCAGAACCACGATGCCAATGGCATTTTATGGCCCGCAGCGATCGCGCCTTTTCAAGTCGTGCTGGTGCCCATCAACTACCAAAAATCCGCCAAGGTTCAAGAGACGGCGGACGCGCTGTATCGCGACTTCAACGCCGCAGGCATCGATGTGTTGCTGGATGACCGCGATGCACGGCCCGGGGTCAAATTCGCCGACTCCGAACTTTTGGGCATTCCCCACCGCATCGTGATCGGTGAACGCTCCTTGGCCGCCGGAAATCTCGAATATCGTGATCGCCGCGAGACCGAATCGGCGGAAATCTCCGCCGCCGATCCTGTAGGCTATATCCGACATAAGTTAAATGGCTGAGGATGCCCCATGCGATATGCGCAGGCGGTCCTGCTCGCGTTAATCGTCTCGTTTGCCCTGCCCGGCGCATCGCGCGCCGATCAGCAGCGCGATCCTGAGCTCAAGGAACTGCTGCAGAGAATCATCGGCAGCACGGACTGTTTCACCGACAAGTACGAATCAGAAGTCTGGTACAAGTCCATGGAACCGCGGCTCGCACAATTCGTGCCCACGCACGATGAACGCGTCGAGATCTTAAATCACGTGTACTGCGAGGCGAAGCGGGATCCGAGTTTGCAGATCCCGCCGGATTTGGTGCTCGCACTCATGGAAGTGGAAAGCCGATTCGACCGCTGGGCCGTCTCGCCGGCCGGGGCGGTCGGCCTGATGCAAGTGATGCCGTTTTGGCCGCGCGAGTTGGGCGTGTCGAATCAACTGGTGAAAATCGCGCCCAACATTCGCATGGGCTGCGAGATTCTTCGCTATTACCTGCGCGCCGAGCATCACAATTGGTCCCTGGCCCTCGCGCGCTATAACGGCAGCGTCGGCCATAACAGGTATCCCGCCCTGGTGATGCAGCGCTGGCAGCGTGGCTGGCGCTTCTAAACGACCTCGAAGCCCGCGGGTATCTCGCTTTTTCGCTCGGCTGCGTCGCTTTCATGCACCGCCTCGACCCGCGCCTGCACAGGGCCTCGCCGCAGCCAGACGTGCATCGCTTCCAAAGCGGAAATGCTGCCCTGCGCCAGAACTTCGACGGATCCGTCGGGGAGGTTGCGCGCCACGCCGCGGATGTCCAGACGCTGGGCCTCGAGCCGCGCGCTGTGACGGAAAAACACACCCTGCACCCTGCCAGTCACTAAAAAGCGCCGGATGAGCTCACCCATGCCGAATCGCAGACTAATGGGGGAACGGGGGCGGGTGTATCGGCGTGCTGGGCGTTGGCGAGCGCGGCGGCGGCATGATGCTTGGCCTGCAACGCGGCCAGCCGGGCGCGCGCATATTCTTGCGCCTGCAAATGCGCTTCCGCCCTGGCAATTGCCGCCTGCGCCGCAGCGTATTCCGGCGAGCTGCCGCGGGTCGCGCCCGCGGCGGCGGCGGCCACGATGGCTTGCCGTGCGTCGCTCATTTCCTGCACGGGCGGTGCCGTGCTGCAGCCGAGCAGACAGACGACACCGACCAGAACAACCATGAGCCGCGACATAGAGTTGCGCGACACTAGCAATAGCAACCAAAGCCGTCAAACAAGCGCCGTTATACAATATCTGTTTTAGCCTGACTTAATGCGTTGCGCCGGCGCAGCACGCGCGCAATCCAGCCTGATTTCCACGGAAGAGCGTCGATGAATGAAGTACTGGTTTTGTATTATACGCGCCAAGGAAGCACCGCTGCCCTGGCGCGGCAAATCTGCCGCGGCGTCGAGGCGGTTCCGGGAATGCAGGCGCGATTGCGCACGGTCGCGCCCGTCACTGCCACCACGCAGCCGCTTGATCCGGCGGTGCCGGAAGAGGGTCCGCCCTACGCCACGCATGACGATCTCGTGCAATGCTGCGGCCTCATTCTCGGCAGCCCGACGCGATTTGGAAACATGGCGGCGCCCGTCAAACATTTTTTGGACGGCACCGGCGCGCTGTGGATTTCCGGGGCCTTGGCGGGCAAGCCCGCCGGCGTCTTTACCTCGAGTCAGACCCTGCACGGCGGGCAGGAGTCGACGTTGCTGTCGATGATGGTGCCGCTGCTTCACCACGGCATGTACTTGGTGGGATTGCCCTTCACGGAAGCCGGCTTGTCGGACACACGCAGCGGCGGTACGCCCTATGGCGCGAGTCATGTCGCAGCGCTCAGGGTCCCACGGCGAACTCTCCGACCACGAGAGCGCCCTGGCACGCGCATTGGGCCGCCGCGTCGCGCATCTCGCCGATCGACTCGCGACGCGCGCATGAGCGCCTCGTCGACCGCGCGCGCGCTCACCATCTGGCTTTGGGCTGCGGTCAGCTTGAGTCTGCTGGCGTGGACCCTGGTCGGCTATCCCAAGCTGCTATGCGTCATTGGCGTCCTGCCCTTGCTCTTGCCTTTAAACGGGCTGGTGCGCGGCCGGCGCTACACCTACGCCTGGGCAACCCTGTTCGCCATTCCCTACTTGGCGTTTGTCGTCACCGAACTGTTGGTCAATCCGCAGGCGCGCTGGGTCGCGGCGATGAGCCTGCTGCTGGTCTTCGCCTGGTTCTGCACTATGATTTTCTTTTTGCGTGCTTCTCGAGTTCATCGCGAATAAAAGGAATGGTCAGGCGGCGCTGTTCGACCATGGAGGCCTCGTCCAGGGCATCGAGAACCTCGAAAAGCGAGGGCAGATCCCGCGGCATCCGCTTCAACAAGTACACCGACGTTTCGACCGGCAATTGCAGTCCACGCTGCGCCGCGCGCAGCCGCAGGGCCTCGATGCGTCCCTCATCGTCGAGCTCGTGAAGCTGGTACACGACGCACGCCGCGGCCCGGGAGCGCCAGTCATCGAGAATCCAGGGCGCCTGGCGCGGCGCCACGGAGGCCGCGAATATCAGACGGCTATGTAATTCTGCGGCCTCGTTGAAAAGACGGAACAGCGCCCGCTCCCAGTCCGGGTCGCCCGCGACCTTCTCGACGTCGTCGATGCACAGCACGTGGCTGCGTTCGTACCCGGCCAAGTGCTTCGGGCGGCAATGAAAGCGAGCGGTCCAGCGGAAAATAAGCGGCCGCCTCGCCCGCCGCGGCGCAAGCGGCCTGCAGCAAGTGGGTTTTGCCGGCTCCATGAGCGCCCCACAGCCACATCGGCAGCGCACTCGGCAATCGCAACGCCGTCAACAGTTCCAAATTCCGGCCCGGCGCAAAGTTCTCGTAAACCGCGCCTGCTCGCAGCCGCATGCCTAAGGCGAGTTGTTTCATGGCCGCCGCCGCCGCTACCGCCGCCCGCCGGCCATAAACCAGTACATAGTCGATGCCGCTGACCGCGACGGTCGCGAACACCAGCGCCCCCAGCCAGGTGATCACCCATTCGGGGGGCAGCGAAAATTTTGCGCGGCTCACGACCAGCAAGATGAACCCTGCCTGACACAGCGTATTGATCTTGCTGATGAGCGACGGATGCGCCGTCAGGGGTCCGATGATGATACGGTAGGCAGCCGCTCCCGACACGATGATGACATCGCGTGCGACGGCGGCCACCATCAGCCACAGCGGCACGAGTTTCATCAGGCTCAAGGTGATGAACACCGTGGCCAACAGCGCCTTGTCGGCGATCGGATCCAGCACCGCGCCCAGCTCGCTTTGCCAGCCGAAGCGCTTCGCGAGAAAGCCATCCGCGGCATCCGAGAGGGCAGCGACGGCGAACAATAGGATGGAGAGTTCCAGCCGCTGGTGGGCCAGCGCCACCGCAATGGGCACGACCAGCAATATTCGGAACACGGTGATGATGTTCGGTATGTGGCGCACGGACCGTTCAGACCAGCTGCCGGCTAGCGATGCAGTTGGAAGCGCTGAATCCCATTCTCGCCGGCGGCAACCGGCTGCAACCGTCCATTCAACGACAGCGCACGCTGCAATGAGTCAAGGCCGCCGCGCGTCGCGAGCCGGAATCTGACCGTATCGCCGGACAGGGACTCGACGCTCACATGCGATATGAAAGTGAGCGATTCGAGGTAGCTTTCGAGACTCGCATAGTCGCGCAGATCGTTGAGCCCGCTGACTTCAATGTCCACCGGCACCACCGCGCCGCTCGCGGCGAACAGTCCCGCGTATAAATCAGCGGCGCGATTCACGCCTTCCAAGGTGCCGGAGTACTCGCTGCTGCGATCCTGAAACAAATGCGTCCAACGCACATTGGCGTTGGCACTGGCGCTGCTCGCGCGTCCGATGAGCACCCCATCGCTGCCCATGCGCCGGCCGACTTCCGCCAAGGTGGACGGCGAACCGGTGCTCACGGCCGAGTAATCGACGTGGAACTTCTGCAGTTCCGCGCCGCTGGGCCACATCAGCGGTAATCCGCGCGCGGCGGCCGCGGCATCGATCGCCGCCTTGAGATCGGAACTATCATCGGTGGTCACGACGCTGCCGCTCTGTGCGCCGGTTTGCACGCCCAGCAGCACCAAGGTCGTCGGCCGCTCGTGTCCCCACAAGGGCTGCCCGTTCTGCGTCAGCCACCTCTCGATGGCTGGACCGTCGAAGGCCACCCAGACTTGGCTGTCGGGCGCGCCTCGATACTGTTGGACGTAGCGCCGCGCATTGCTGACCAATGACTCAAGGCGGGATCCTCATCGGCATTGCGACGCCCGGTGACGCGAACCAGCACCGTCTTCATTGCGTCCTGGAAGGCGGCCGCTGTACGCCGCGTCCGAGCGGTCGGCGACCGGTGCGGTCGCCTGATACAGTCTCGCGCGTCAGCGTAGATCGCTCCGCAGAAGCTGTCTGGCTCAAGCAAAAAGGCCGGCGATGCACATCCACACGATAGAAATGCGGCGTAAGTACTGCTCCATGGTGTTGTAAAATACCACAGCTGAAGCGCCGGCCGCTTCGGCCTGAGGCTTACATGAAGGAACCTTTAATGACCGAACGAGCGCCCGTGACCTATCGCGAAGCCGGGGTCGATATCGACGCCGGCGACGAACTTGTCGAGCGAATCAAGCCGCGGGTGAAGCGTTCGATGCGGCCCGAGGTTCTCGGCGGCATCGGCGGCTTCGGCGCACTGGTCGAGGTGCCGTTGGACCGCTACCGCAAGCCGGTGCTGGTATCCGGCACGGATGGCGTCGGCACCAAACTGCGCCTGGCGATCGACACGCAGCCGGCACGACGGCGTGGGCATCGATCTGGTCGCGATGTGCGTCAACGACGTTATCGTGCAGGGCGCCGAGCCGTTGTTCTTCTTGGATTACTTCGCCAGCGGCAAACTCGACGTCGACGTCGGCGAACGCGTCATTGCCGGTATCGTCGAGGGGTGCGTGCAAGCCGGGTGTGCACTGGTGGGCGGAGAAACCGCCGAGATGCCCGGCATGTACCACGGCGCCGATTACGATCTCGCGGGCTTCTGCGTCGGCGTGGTCGAGAAGGACGCCATCATTGACGGCTCCAAGACGCGCGCCGGCGACATCGTGCTCGGACTGCCCTCCTCCGGCCCGCATTCCAACGGCTTTTCCTTGATCCGCAAAATCCTGCAGCTCAGCGGCGCGGATCTGCAGAGCGAATTGCAAGGCGTCAGCCTCATCGATCGTCTCATGGCGCCGACGCGAATCTACGTCAAACCGCTGCTTGAGCTGATGCGCGAGGTGCCGCTGCATGGCCTGTCGCACATCACCGGCGGCGGCCTCCTCGACAACATCCCGCGCGTGTTGCCGGAGGGCTGGAAGTCGGTACTGGAGCGCAGTGCGTGGCCCCGCGAAGCGGTATTCGAGTGGCTGCAGCAGCAGGGCAAAATCGCCAATGCGGAAATGTATCGCGTGTTCAATTGCGGCATCGGCATGACCGTGCATGTCTCGGCGGGCGATGCGCGACCGCGCGATCGGCATATTGCGCGCCGCGCGGCCAGGAGGCGCTGGTGATCGGCGAGGTGCGCGCAGGGACTCGCGGCGTCGTCATCGCTTGAGCCACGACACCGCGGCAGCCGATCGTCATCCTGATATCAGGACGCGGCAGCAACATGCGTGCGCTGATCGATCGCAGCCGCGCAGCGCGGACGCGGCCTATACCGTGGTGGCGGTGATCTCCGACCGAGCCGATGCCGCAGGCCTCGAGGTCGCGCGGCAGCTGGGCGTTGCCTGCGCGGGCGCTGCCGCGGCCGACGAGCATCGAGCGCACCGACTATGATCGCGCTCTTGGCCGAGGCGGTCGCCGAGTACTCGCCGTCGCTGATCGTGCTTGGCGGGATTCATGCGCATCCTGAGCGCTGCATTTCGTCGCAGCGGTTTGCGGGAAGGATACTGAACATTCACCCCTCCTTGCTGCCCAAGTACCCAGGCCTGCATACGCATCGGCGCGTCCTCGAAGCGCGCGAGGCCGAGCATGGCGTCACGGTGCATTTCGTCACCGAGCAACTCGATGGCGGCCCGCCGGTACATTCAAGCGCGTGTGCCATTTCGACCGGGCGATACGCAATCGACGTTGGCCAACGCGTGCTGACTCAGGAACACCGCATATATCCGCTGGCGGTACGCTGGTTTTGCAGGGACGATTGCGCATGCGAGGCCGGGCAAGCGCGGCTGGACGGCCGGCGTTGCGCGAGCCGGTGCAATATTGGCGACCTTGAGCCGGAGAAACCTTCATGAAGATGATCGAAGGTGCGCTTTGCCTCGCCGCGATGGCAGCCGCCGCTGCCGCGGCGCAAACGCCGGCTGAAAGCGGTATCGAGCCGTTCATCGCGCACTACGAAGCTTACTGGAAAGGCATCACGCGTGGGCACCAGCGAGATCGAGCTGACCCGGGGCAACGAACCCGGACAATACCTCTACAGCTGGACCATCACGGCGCGCGGGATCTTTCGCATCGTCTATCGCGACGATCTGGTGCAGAGGAGCTGGTTGAATATGACCGGCGAACACGTCCGCCCGGAAAAGTACTTCGGCAAGCAGGGTGCGCAAACGGTGGAGCCTGAATTTCGACTGGCACGATAAGCGCGCTACCGGCGTGTCGGAAACCAAGCCGGTGGACTATCAAGCTCAAGGAAGGGACTCAGGACGTCATGTCCATCCAGGTCGAAGTCATGCTCGACCTGAAGCACGGCAACTTACCCAAGACCTTTCCCATCATCGACAAGGATCGCTTGAAGGAATTCAACTACACCCAGGAAGGCAACGCAAAGATCCGCACCGCCATCGGCGAACTCGACACCGTCATCGTTACCAGCCAACAAGCGGGCAATAACCGCATCTTGCGCATGTGGTTTGCGCCCTCCTTGGGATTCGTTCCGGTGCAGGCGGAGCGCAGCCGCGACGGCAAGCTGGAAATCGCCATGCGAATCAAGAGTGTCGATCATCTGGTCGCGCTCGAACCGCCGCACCTCGAGCCTTGAGGGCTTGAACCCCGAGCCTCAAGTCTTGGGCAGCGTCACTCCGCGCTGGCCTTGATACTTGCCGCCGCGATCCTTGTACGAAGTCTCGCAGACCTCATCGGATTCGAAGAACAGCATTTGCGCCACGCCCTCGTTGGCGTAGATTTTCGCAGGCAGCGGCGTGGTGTTGGAGAATTCCAGCGTCACGTGGCCTTCCCACTCGGGCTCTAAAGGCGTTACGTTGACAATGATTCCGCAACGTGCATACGTCGAATTATGCACAATGAAATCGTTGGCCACGAAGTTATGCAGTGTCGGCACGTGATATCGAACACTTCCTCTTCCCTGCAGGCTCAATGCCTTCGACCACGTCCCACATCGGTCCGTCGATGAGAGGGCTGACATACGGATCGCCCGTTGCCAGCGCCACCTGCGCCGCGCGGAACGGCACCGATTGATTCGTTGCGGTATGAATATTGAGCGAGTTCAAAGCCACACCGCCCACGCGGGCCGCCATGCCTAGCATGCGGCCAGGCCTCCGCGGGCAGGGTGTCGAAGTTGCTCTTGCGCCGCGGTTGCGCGCGAATCATCGGCAGCACTTCATCATCAAGCCGCGTTGTTTCAGCGAGCCCGGAGTGAAGCCGATCCTCTCCGCAAAGCGCAGGATCTGATCCTTATCGGTGATTTGGATTTTGCAAGCACGCGTGCCGATGGCTGTAGTCTTTTCGCGAATCAGTGAGAACACGCCGAATCGCAGCAGCAGATGGTGCACATCCTCGATCAGTCGTCGAGATTTCGAGTAGTACTCGACGAACACCCCGCTTTCGAGCTGTACACGCTGCCGTCGCCGCTAAAAAGCGCCTGAAGAAACAGCGAACCGCGGGCTCGGGCGCGTGAAGACGATCTGCGGCACGAAATTTCCGCCGCTCCAACGTCGAGATTTTTCAGCCAGCCGTGGCGCGATATCCCGCAATTCCGCCTCTGCCCTTTGATTGACCAGCCGATACCCGTAGCGACCTTGTAAGGTGATCTCTCCCAGGCTGGAGGCCGCCATTGGACGGAGCAGCGCGACCATGCTGGATCCGCAGTCGTGTAGGTCGGGCTGTGACCGGGCGTGTCGCACTGCCCTTCCGAGATCATCAATCCCAGCAGAGTCGCTTCCCAATCGGGGATGGGAGTCTTACCGAAAACCGGAATCTCGCGGGCAACGGCGATGCGATCACCGGGCCGCAGATCGCTGAGCGGCACCCACCATTGAGCTTCGAGAAGGGGTGATTCGCGGTGGCGCGAATCCGCAACCCGGCTCCGGGTGCGCATCTCGAAGACTCTTTTTTGCCCTGCGGCATGAAGGCCGACACTTTCGGCGGCTTTGAGCCGCCAGGCGTCGAGGCCAACTGTGCGATTTGCCCCAGCGCATCTCCGTGATCGGCACATAGGCTCCGGTATCGGCGTCAACGACCCGGGTATCGCCCGTGACGCATTTTCCCAGGCATACAGTCAAAACGCTGCGCGGAATCCGAAAATATTCCACCGTGCTCGCCAGCGCAAAGGAGTTCGGCGGAATGATGCACACCGGCCCCTTGAAATCCACGAACGATTTCTCGTCGAAGCTCTTCGGATCGACGATGGTCGAATTGATGTTGGTGAATATCTTGAAGTCTTCGGCGCAGCGCACGTCGTAGCCGTAGCTCGAGGTGCCATAGGAGACGATTCTGTGGCCGTCCGCGACACGCACCTGCTGCGAAGAAAACGGCTCGATCATGCCGTGTTCGGCGGCCATGCGCCTGATCCAGCGGTCGCTCTTGATGCTCATTAAGTTGCTTCAACGGTGATTTTCGGGAACGCCCGGCTATAGTCCTTGTTCAATGTCGACAGGCGCGCGGCCGTGCGGCGCGCCATCAAGAAATACGCGCGCGCGCGTTCGCTGCCCGGCTCCGCCACCACGGTCGGTGCGCCGCCGTCGGCATCCTCGCGAATGCGGATATCGAGCGGCAATTCACCCAGCAGCTGCACCCCGTACTGCGCCGCCATGCGCGCGCCGCCGCCGCTGCCGAACACATGTTCTACGTGGCCGCATTGACTGCAGACGTGCACGCTCATATTCTCCACCACGCCGAGCACCCGCACCTCGACCTTCTCGAACATCTTGAGTCCCTTGCGAGCGTCCAGCAGGGCGATGTCCTGCGGCGTGGTCACGATGATGGCGCCGCTAACCGGGACGCGCTGCGCCAAGGTCAGCTGGATGTCGCCGGTGCCGGGCGGCATGTCGACCACCAAGTAATCCAAATCGCCCCAGTTGGTGTCGCCGAGCAGCTGGGTCAGCGCCTGGGTCACCATCGGTCCGCGCCAGGCCATGGGCTGCTCTTGGATCGATCATGAAGCCGATCGACATGACTTCGACGCCATGAGACGCGCAGCGGCGTCATGTGCTTGCCATCGGTGCTGACGCGGCTTCGGCGCCGCGCAGTCCCATCATCAGCGGCTGGCTGGGGCCGTAAATATCCGCATCCAACAGTCCCACCTCGCGCGCCTTGCGCCGCCCAGGCGAGCGCCAGATTCGCGGCGGTCGTGGATTTTCCCACGCCGCCCTTGCCCGAAGCCACCGCCACCACGTTCTTGACATTTGCTAGCGGTTTGAGCGTCCGCTGTACGGCGTGCGCGGTAATTTGCGCACTCAGCGTGAGCTCCAAGCGGGCACCCCCAAGAGCGGGTTCCAGATAGCGACTGCAGCGCCGACTCCAATTCGGCACCATAATCCGCGCAGGGGAAGCCCAAGACGAGTTCGATCGTCGACCACGCCATCGCTGCGGACGCGACCGCCTCGATCGCCTTGCGCCTCGCCCAGGGTCTGACCCAGATAGGGATCCGTATAGGTGCTTAGTTTCGCGCGGAGCGGCATCGGCGGCGGCGGGTTGATTCATAAGGGCGTCGTATTGTACCGCAGGCGGCTAAAAGCGTGACGTATGGCATAATTCCAGAATTGAGAATCAAGACCACGGAGGGCGCCTGAATTAAGGTGAGAATGGGTGACCTCCGGGGAATGTTTAGCTTAGGCGCCGAATGAGTCTTATTCGCCAACTATCGTGCCGATCGGCTTATTGCCGAAGTCAAATCCAGCGGCAATCCGGCCAGCCCGCTGGCGCAAAAGGCATTGGAGAAACTGGTCGCGCTGGGATCCGACGCCATCGACCCCATCGTCGATGCGCTCGCCACGTCGGAGAAGAAGGAGACGCGGCGTACGTCGAGGCACTGTCCAGCCTGATCGACTCCAAAACCCTGCCGATCTGCTCAAGACCATGTCGGAAGCCAACGGCCGGGCCATGTCCGGAATCGCCTGGGCGCTGTCGTCCAGCAAGAACTATCCCGCCGCACGCGCTGCTGGATGCCTTGGCTAAGCAGGGATGCCGAAGCAGGCGCTGCTCGACGTGATCGCCGCGCAAAAATCCCGCTATACGGTGCGCGAACTGTTGAACTCGGCCTACACGCAGGAGCCCAGTGAACGAACCGGGCTGTTCAAGATCATCGCCGAAATCGCCGACGAATCGTCGGTGGATGATCTGCTCGCGCAGGATCGAGGGCAAGGATCCGGTGGCGCGGCTGCACATCATCAATGTCCTGGCCCGCTTCAACCTGCCCAAGGTCCAGCAGGCGGTGCAGAAGCAGCTCAAGGACAACAGCAAGTTCATTCGCTCGGCCGCCTTGTCCGCGCTCGCCAAAATGGATGGCCCGTTCGACATGCCGCTGATCTGCCGGCATGCTGCGCGATCCTGAAATCGAGGTGCAGAACAAGGCGGTCGACGTGGTGGTCAAGGCCAACCATCCCGGAAACCATCAAGTACCTGGTGGACGTGCTCAAGGACGAGAACGAATACGCCCGGCGCGCGGCGGTGGAGGTACTGAACGTCGTCGGCACCTCGAAATCCGTCAAGTACCTGCTCGAGGTGATCGCCGACAGCGATTGGTGGGTTCGCACGCGGGCGGCCGATGCCCTCGGCAAGATCGGCGGCCCGCGCGTGGTCGACGCGGTGCTCGCCCTGATCAAGGACGAAAATCAGGACATTCGCCGCGCCGCCATCGAGATCCTGAATCAAACCAAGGATGAGCGCGCAGTCGCGCAACTGATCGAAGCCACCCGGGATCCGGATTGGTGGGTGAGCGAGCGCGCGGTCGACGCGCTCGCGGAGATCGGCAGCACCAAGGCGCTGCCGCGCTTCATCGAAATGCTGCAGGGTGAGGCCAAGTCGCTGCCCACGGTCATCCGCGCGATCGGCAAAATCGGCGATCAGAAGAGCATCGAGCCCCTGCTGCCGATGCTGTCGCGGCCGGAGAACGAGATCAAGGTCGAGGCCATCGCGGCGCTGGCGAAACTCGCCGACGAGCGCCGCGCGGAGACCATCCGCGTGCGCTTGCAGGCGGTCACGACCGGCCGACGGCGGATGGCACCTTGAGCCAGGCGGTCGCCCGCGCCATGCAGGAACTCGACAACCGTTTCTCGACGCAGCAAATCGCCGCGAACAAGCGCGCCGGAAAAGATGCAGGAGCCCGCCAAGACGCTGCTCATCGACAACGTGGCGCTGGCCAGCGTCGTCAAGCAGGCGGAGGAATCGGCGGCTTCGGCCAAGCTCGACATCGCCACCTTGAAGCCGGGAGACGTCATCGAGGGCCGCTACAAGTTCATCGAAAAGATCGGCAAGGGCGCCTTCGGCACGGTATTGCTGATGGAAGACACCGTCGTCGAGGAGCGCTTGATTCTCAAGTTCTTGAACCCCAACGTTTCCTCCGACGAGGAGATGATGAAGCGCTTCGTGCACGAGCTGCGCTACAGCCGCAAGATCACGCACAAGAACGTCATCCGCATCTACGACTTCCTGTACATCCGCGGCAATTACGCGATCTCGATGGAATATTTCCCCTCGCACACCTTGGGCGGAGAGATCGTCAACGAGAAGCCGGTCGAGCTCAAGCGCGCGGTCAAATTCGGCATCGACATCGCGACCGGCATGGCGGTGGCGCATCAGGCCGGCATCGTGCATCGCGATTTGAAGCCGGCGAACGTGCTGATCGACAACGACGGGCTGCTGAAGATCGTCGACTTCGGCGTCGCCGCGGCGCAGAGCCAAGGCGACACCCAGCTCACCAAGACCGGCTATGTCATCGGCTCGCCCAAGTACATGGCGCCCGAACAGATTCTCGGCAAGAAAGTCGACGAGCGGGCGGACATCTACAGTCTGGGCGTCATCCTGTACGAGATGTTCGCCGGCGTGCCGCCCTATTCGCGCGGCGATCACATGTCCGTGATGTACCAGCACGTCCAGGGCAAGGCGCGGCCGCCCATCGAGATCAACAAGGCGTTGCCGGTGGAACTGAACAATCTGGTCATGAAGTGCATGTCGCTGGACAAGGCAAAGCGGGCCCAGACGATGGACGAACTGCGTCTGGCCCTGGAGAAGTTCCTTTAGCGAGGCGCCGAGCGCCGTCGGCGCCTGTCGGCCTCGCTTCCGGCACGCTGCTATAGACGTACCTCACGTTTATGGCGAATCACGCCGCTAAACACTCGAAAATCCAATCGCTTACGGGTAGCCTTACGCGTTATGGCAAGAATCGACGCCTTCCTCAAGTTGGGTGTCGCCCAGGGCTGCTCGGATCTGCATCTGGCGGTCGGCGTGCCGCCGATGCTGCGAATGCACGGCGATCTGATGCCCATCAAATTCCGCGATCTGGGCGAGGCCGAGCTCGAGGGCTACATCACCGAGATGCTGACCCAATCGCAGCTGAAGGTCCTGCGCGAAGGCCACGATCTGGACTTCTCCTACGTATCGACCGAGGGCGGCCGCTTTCGGGTCAACGTGTTCCGCAAGGAAACCGGCATCGGCGCGGCGTTCCGCGTCCATTCCGACCACGATGCCGACCATCGATCAGCTGGGGCTGCCGCCGATCGTGAAGAAGCTGTGCGACTACCATCAGGGCATGATCCTGGTGACGGGCTCCACGGGTACCGGCAAGACCACGACGCTGGCCTCGATGATCGATTACCTCAATTCGACCCGGACCCTCAACATCATCAGCCTGGAGGACCCGATCGAGTTCGTCCATCGCAGCAAGTCCAGCCAGGTCATCCAGCGCGAGCTGGGCACGCACCTGCCGTCGTTCGCCGAAGGCGTGCGCGCCGCCATGCGCGAGGATCCCGACGTGATCCTGGTCGGCGAAATGCGCGACGCCGAAACCATTTCCATGGCCATGACGGCCGCCGAGACCGGACATCTGGTGCTCGGCACCCTGCACACCACCAGCGCCACCAAGACCATCGACCGCATCATCGATGCGCTGCCGAACGATGAGCGCGAGCAGACCAAGAGTTTCTTGCCTCAGCCTCATCGCGGTCATCACTCAGATCCTGCTCAAGACCCCCGACCAGCGCGCGCGCAGGCCGTGTGCGAGGTGATGGTGCTCACCAAGGCCATCGGCAAGCTCATCATGACCGATCAGTCGCACCAGATTCCCAGCCAGCTGCAGATGGGCAAGGAATACGGCATGCAGCTCCTCGACCAGGCCCTGCTCGCCGCCATCAACGCCAAGGAAGTGGATCCCGAGCAGGCCTACACCTACGCACCGACAAGCGCCAGTTCCAGCGCTTCGTCACCGACATGTCGGCGCGTGCCGGTCGCCGAGACGGCAACACCGCCCTAGAGCCTGACTGCCATGGCCGCCATCGACGAATTCTTGACTCAGGTTCTCCAGCGCAACGGCTCGGATCTGCATTTTCTGGCGGGCGACCTGCCGCGCATCCGCCAGTACGGCGAACTCAAGGCGCTGCGCGACCAGCCCTCGAGCGCGGAGAAGCGTGAAGAACACGCTGTACGAAATCATGCCCAAGCTCGCGGTCGAGCGCTTCGAAGCAAAGGACGGCACCGACTTCGCGTACAGCCATTCCGGGCGTTGCGCGCTTTCGCGTCAACGTCATGCGGCAGCTGAACGGCATGGGCGCGGTGTTCCGCGCGATCCCCTCCAACGCCAAAACCGCCGAGGAGCTGAAGCTGCCGACGGCCGTCATGGATATGTGCAAGATCAACAGCGGGCTGATCCTCGTGACCGGCAAAACCGGATCCGGCAAGTCCACGACGCTGGCCGCCATGATCGATGACATCAATACGCGGGAAAAGGGCCATATCCTCACCATCGAGGATCCGATCGAGTTCGTCCATGGACGCAAGAACTGCCTCATCAGCCAGCGCGAAATCGGCGTGCACGCGGCCTCCTTCGCCTGCGCTTTGCTGTCCGCGTTGCGCGAAGATCCGGACGTGATCCTGGTCGGCGAGCTTCGCGATCTGGAGACCATGGGCATCGCCGTCACCGCCGCGGAGATGGGCATTCTGGTCATGGCGACGCTGCATACCAACGGCGCCGCGGCCACGGTGGATCGCTTGGTGAACGCCTTTCCCGCGGACAAGCAGCCGCACGTGCGCACCATGCTGTCCACCAGCCTGCGCGGCGTCGTCTCGCAGCAGCTCATTCCAAAGGCCGACAAGCAGGGCCGCGTCGCGGCGCTGGAGATCCTGATCAATACCCCCGCGATCGCCAACCTGATCCGTCAGGGCAAGATGGATCAGCTGGAAAACGCCATGCAAAGCGGCGCTGCCACCGGCATGCGGCTGATGGATACGGCAATCCAGGCGCTGCTCGATCAGCGGCAAATCTCCGGCAAAGAAGCCTATAAAAAGGCCATCAACAAATCCAAATTCGAGCAGTTCCGCGAAGCTTCTTAGCGCCTCGGCGACATTGATCGGCTCGAGCACTCGTCAGGAAGGGTGAGAAGCACAAGGCCCTGCTGCCTTCGGTCCTTGTGTCTTCTCGCCGTTCCTGGCCGTGCGCGTCGTGGCATAATTTGGCATGACCCAACGACGCCGTATCCTTGTCACCAGCGCCCTGCCCTACGCCAACGGGCCCTTGCATCTGGGCCACATCCTCGAAACCATTCAAACCGACATCTGGGTTCGATTTCAGAAGTTGCGCGGCCATGAGTGCTACTACGTTTGCGCGGATGACACGCATGGAACGCCCATCATGCTCAAGGCGCAGGCCGAGGGCATTACGCCGGAGCGGCTGATCGCGCAGATCAACACCGAACACCAGAGCGATCTCGCCGACATGCTGATCGGCATGGACAATTTCGGCTCGACCCACTCGAAGGAGAACAAGGAACTCTGCGACCGCATGTACTTGATGCACCGTGAGGCCGGCTACATCGACAAGCGCAGCGTCCGCCAAGCGTACGATGAGGCCGCCAACATGTTCCTGCCGGATCGGTATGTAAAGGGCGATTTGCCCGGTCTGCGCGACACCCGACCAGTACGGCGACTCCTGTGAGAATTGCGGCTCCACCTACACCCCCGCGGATTTAAAGGATCCGGTTTCGGTGGTGAGCGGAACCACGCCGGTGTGGCGGGAATCGGAGCATTATTTCTTCCGCTTGAGCGCCTTCGAGAAATCTTTGAGCGCCTGGGTCGGCAGCGGAGCGCTGCAGGATAGCGTCTCGCGCAAGCTCAATGAATGGTTTTCCCAGGGCCTGAGGGACTGGGACATTTCGCGCGACGCGCCCTATTTCGGCTTCGAAATCCCCGATGCCCCGGGCAAGTATTTTTACGTTTGGTTCGACGCCCCGATCGGCTATCTCGCGAGCTTCACGCAGCTATGCGCGCGCAGCGGCTTGCGCTTCGATGACTTTTTCGCGGCCGATTCGAGCGCCGAACTGCATCATTTCATCGGCAAGGACATATTGTACTTTCACACGCTGTTCTGGCCGGCGGTATTGCAGGCATCGGATATGCGCCGCCCCACTGCCGTGCATGCGCATGGTTTTCTCACCATCAATGGCCAGAAGATGTCGAAATCGCGCGGCACGTTCATCACCGCGCGCAAGTACCTGGAGCATTTTCCGGCCGGAATATCTGCGCTACTACTTCGCGGCCAAATTGGGCCCCGGCATCGACGATATGGACATGAATTTGGGCGAGTTCGCCACGCGCCTGAATTCCGAGATCGTGGGCAAGCTCGTGAATATCGCCAGCCGCTGTGCCGGCTTCATTACGCGCACCTCGGCGGGCAAGCTGGCGAAAGCGCTCGCCGATCCCGACCTGCATGCGGCATTCGTCAGCGCCGGCGGCAGCGATCGCGAAGAGCTACGACAGCCGCGATACGGCCGCCGCGATCCGCGACATCATGGCGCTGTGCGATCGCGCCAATCAATACGTCGATTCACGCAAGCCTTGGCTGCTCGCCAAGGATCCGAAGAATGCCGTCGAAGTGCAGAGCGTCTGCACCCAGGCGTTGAACCTGTTTCGAGTATTGATGATTTATCTCGAGCCGGTGCTGCCGAACATGGCGGCGCGCGCGCGCGCTTTCCTCCAGGAGCCCGATTGGACGTGGGCCGCGGCGGCGACGCCGCTGCTCGCCACCTCGATCAATGCCTATGAGGCGTTGGCGGTTCGGCTTGATCCCAAGGCGGTCGCCCGGCTGGTCGAGCCCGAGGCGCCTGCGCCGGCGGCCTCCGCGCTGACCGCATCGACCGCGCCGACCGCGCCGACCGCGCCGGCCGCGTCGACCGCGCCGACCGCGCCAACCGCGGCGAGACCTGGCAGCGGCGGCGCTTCGGATGCCGCGACCTTGGCGGCGGCAGCGTCGGTCGAGGGCAATTTGATTTCAATCGATGACTTTTTGCGCATCGATCTGCGCGTGGCCAAAATCTTGGCCGCCGAATTCATCGTGGGCGCGGACAAGCTGCTCAAGCTGCGAGTCGATGTGGGCGAGTTGGGGGAGCGCGAGATTTTTGCCGGAATCCGCGCCGCCTACGACCCGGCTGCGCTGGTGGGCAGGTTGATCGTCGTCGTCGCCAACTTGGAACCGCGCACCATGCGCTTTGGCGTCTCGGAGGGCATGATGCTGGCCGCGGGTCCCGGCGGTAAGGAGATTTTCGCGCTATCGCCCGATTCGGGAGCGGCCCCCGGCATGCGCGTAAAATAATATGGGCGAGACCGCGGATCAGATCGCGGCGCGCATCGATGCATTGCTGCCGCAGACCCAATGCACCCGGTGCGGTTATGCCGGTTGCAGCCCGTACGCTGCGGCGATCGCCGCTGGCGAGGCGCAAATCAATCAGTGCCCGCCCGGCGGCGCGGCGACCATCGATGCCCTGGCGCGCCTGCTGAGCCGCCCGGCGCTGCCCTTGAATCCCGCGAACGGCGCCGAGTCCCCGCCACGCGTCGCGTGGATCGACGAGGCTCGCTGCATCGGCTGCGCGCGCTGCCTTGCGCCCTGTCCGGTGGATGCCATCGTCGGCGCGCAGAAGTACCTGCACACCGTGCTGGCGGATCGCTGCACCGGGTGCGAACTGTGCCTGCCGCCCTGCCCCGTTGATTGCATCGAAATGCGCGCGGCCCCGCAGGCCGCCGTCAACGACGCCGCGCTGAACAAGGCGCGCTACGCCGCACATACCGGCCGGCTCGCAGCTCAAGCCGCGGAACGGCAGCGGCAACTCGACGCCAAGAAGGCGAGCGCTGCGCGCCGCGCAGGGCCGCCGTGAATCCGCGCAAGCGCCGGGAGATCTTTGCCCGCTTTCGCGCCGCGAACCCGCGGCCGCGGACCGAGCTCATCTATGAAAACGCATTCGAGCTGCTGGTGGCCGTCATCCTCTCCGCGCAGGCAACCGACAAGAGCGTGAACAAGGCAACGGCGCAATTGTTCAGCGCCGCGAATTCGCCCGCTGCCATGCTGGCGCTCGGCGCCAAGGGCCTCTCGAAGTACATCAAGTCCATCGGGCTTTACAACACCAAGGCCAAAAACATCATTGCCATGAGCCGAATGCTACTGGAGCGCCATGCCGGCGAGGTGCCGAGGACTCGCGAAGCGCTCGAGGAACTGCCCGGAGTCGGGCGAAAAACCGCCAATGTCATTCTCAACACGGCATTTGGCCAGGCAACGATTGCGGTCGACACGCACATCTTCCGCGTCGCAAATCGCACCGGAATCGCGCCCGGCAAAACCCCGCGCGCAGTCGAGGAGAAGCTCATGAAGTTCGTGCCGCCGGAGTTCCGCCTGGATGCGCATCACTGGCTGATCTTGCACGGCCGCTACGTTTGCAAAGCCCGTCATCCTGCCTGCCCGGTCTGCATCATCGCGGATCTGTGCGAGTATCGTCGCAAGACAACCGCATGAGCCTATTCGACGGCTATTCCCGCGACCAATTGCGCCTCGCCTACGCAGAGGCCTGGGCCAAGCATCTCGCGCGCTCAGCCTTGGCGCCGCTCGAGGCGCAGATCGCCGATGTGATCGAAGCGCACCCGGAGTACCAGCGCTTCGTCGCCGATGCCGACGCCGCGCTCGGTTTTGAGCCAACGGCCGGCCAAGCCGCGGAAAATCCGTTTTTACACATGGGCCTGCATCTGGCGGTTCGCGAGCAGCTCTCCGTCGACCGCCCCCCCGGAATCCGCGACCTTAAGCGCCAGTTGCAGGCGCGCTTTGGCGATGCGCATCGCGCCGAGCACGCGCTGATGGAAGCCCTCGGCGAGGAATTGTGGATGGCCCAGCGCGACCGCCGGGCACCCGACGAACGGCAATATCTGCTTTTGGCGCGCCATCGGCTGGAGGCTCCCAAGGAAGGTTAAGGAAGCTTCATGCGCGCTTCATCGGGACGGCTGTAGAGCGCCGCTATTCTGGTGCCCGTAAATCAATCAGCCGTTTGAGGAAGTCGTCATGCGTCTTGCATTTGCCGCGAGCGCCTTGTGCCTCAGCGCTCTGGGTCTCAGCTTTCTGACACAGGCAGCTCAGCCGCTCGAGCCGCAGGCCGCCGGTGCCACCGCGACACCCGCCAGCGCCACCGCGACACACAGCGGCGCCACCGCGACACGCACCGGCGCCACCGCGACAGCCGCCGTCGCGCCAAGCACCGGGCCGGCCGCGAGCGATGCCGCCGCCAGGCACGTGAAGCGTACCGCCTGCCTCAAACAGGCTAAAACGAAAAAGCTGCTTGGCGCGGAAAAGACCGCATTCCTAAAGAGTTGCATCGAGGCGCAGGCGCCCATCTCAGCAAGCCGGCAAATTCCGCCCGACCGCCCGTGAGGCTATAACTTTCGCGCGGGAGTTGCGGTAATGGTGAGCCTGACACTCTCCGGTGCGGCATTGCTCAACTGCAGAAAGAATGGCCGCGTTCCCAACAATTCGAACTGAACGATCTTGTGCGGCGAGCTGCAGCCGCGTTGACCTTGAAAATCGTCGGCCGGGACGAGCGCGCCGTTTGACACCACATCGATCCAGAAGGGCATATCGACCGCAACTCGGTAGCTTCCGCTCGCCGGAATTTTGAAAGCCACCAAGCCGGCGTAGGATCCCGCGCGCGCGCTTCGCTTGCCGGGTGCGGCCGCAAAGTTCACCTGTTCCTGCTTCGAGAGCCTGAGCTCGTACAAATGATTCAAGAGCAGCGCCGGGGCCGACTTTGGATCCGCACCCGCGGCCAGAGGGGTCGCCGCGCCTGCGAACAACGCGCGCTCCTGCGTCACGTCCCATTTGAAATCCACGCAAGATTCATCCGCCAACGCGGGCGCCGCGGCGGCAAACGCCGTTGCCAGGACCATCGAACAATAAACACTCTTAAGCATTTCGCTTCGGTATGTATAGATCCGTGAGCGTGCCATCAAAGGCCTCCGCGGCGAATGCGACGGTTTCCGACAGGGTCGGGTGCGGATGAATCGTCAGACCGATATCGGACGCGTCGGCGCCCATTTCGATGGCCAACGCCACTTCGGCGATCAAATCGCCGGCGCTGGTGCCGACGATGCCGGCGCCGAGTACGCGGTGGCTCTGTTTATCGAACAGCAGCTTGGTGAAGCCGTCATCGCGGTTGAGCGCCAGCGATCGTCCGCTGGCGGCCCACGGAAATGTTCCCTTGCCGTATTCGACGCCGCGTGCCTTCGCCTCGGTCTCGGTGAGGCCGGCCCAGGCAATTTCAGGGTCGGTGTAGGCAACCGAGGGAATGCAGCGCGCATCGAACGCGGCTTTGTGTCCGGCCGCGACCTCTGCCGCGACTTTGCCCTGATGGCTGGCCTTGTGCGCCAGCATGGGCGCACCCACGATATCGCCGATCGCGAAAATATGCGGCACATTGGTACGCATTTGCTTATCGACGTCGATGAGGCCGCGAGCGCTCACCTCGACGCCCGCCGCGCCGGCGTTGATGGCATTTCCGTTGGCCGTGCGGCCGACCGCGACCAAGACGCGATCGAACAGCTGCGGTTCGGGGGAGTCCGGGCCCTCATAGCTGGCCCGCAGGCCTTGCGCAAGCGCCTCGAGTTTCGTCACCTTGGTCTTCAACAAAATCCTTTCGTAGCGCTTTTCAATGCGTTTTTGCAGCGGACGCACCAGATCGCGATCGGTTCCCGGCATCAAGCCGTCCAAGAGCTCCACCACCGTCACTTCGACGCCGAGCGCGTCGTAGACGCAGGCCATCTCCAGGCCGATGATTCCGCCGCCGATGACCAACAACCGTTTGCAATCCGGCGGCAACTCCAGAGCGCCGCTCGAATCGATGACGCGGGGATCCTGCGGCAATCCGGGCAACAGGGCCGATTCGGATCCCGCCGCGATGATGCATTGCTTGAAATCCACCCGGCGCACGCCATCGGCGCCCTTCACCTCGAAAGAATAAGGCCCCACGAACTTCGCGTCGCCCTGGATCAGGGTGACCTTGCGTTGCTTCGCCAGCAGCATCAGTCCATTGGTCAATCTCGTGACGACTTTGTTTTTCCACGCACGCAGCAAATCGCGGTCGATCTTTGGAGGAGGAAACACGATTCCATTGGCCGCCATGTCGGCCGCCTCTTCGATGACCTTCGCCGCGTGCAACAAGGCCTTGGAAGGGATGCACCCCACGTTCAAACACACCCCGCCCAGTACCGGCCAGCGTTCGATCAAGGTCACCTTCAGCCCTAAGTCAGCCGCGCGAAATGCGGCCGTGTATCCGCCGACACCGGCGCCCAGCACCACCAGGTCGACCGCTCCGGCGGGCGCAGCGCTGCCGGGCTTGGCGGCGGGCTTAGGGGAACCGGCCGCCGCAGGCGCGGGACTCGGGGCAGCCGGCGCAGAACTCGCGGCCGCTTTCGCCGGCGCCGGCTCGGGCGCGGGTGCGGGGGCGTGCGGGTGCGGGCGCGGGTGCGGGCGCGGGCGCGGGCGCGGGGCTGACCGACTTCGCGGCTGCGGCATCCGCTTCGACGATCGCAATCAATGTTCCCGACGTGACCGCATCGCCCTTCTTGATCTCAACGGAATTGATCACGCCGCTGACGGGCGAGGGCACATCCATCGCCGCCTTATCGGATTCGAGCGAAATCAGCGGATCTTCGACGGCGACCTTGTCGCCCTTCTTGATCAGCACGTCGAGAACTGTGACCCCTTTGACCTCGCCGAGATCAGGAACTCGCACCTCCAGGGTGCTCATAGCAACGCCTTCACATCGCCGAGCATTTTGGCGAGAAACACCACGAAACGAGCCGCTTCGGCGCCGTCGATGACGCGATGATCATAGGACAGGGACAGCGGCAGCATCAGCCGCGGCACAAAAGCGCCGCGTTCGTAAACCGGCTTTTGGGCCGACCGCGATACGCCGAGGATGGCCACCTCCGGAGCGTTGATGATGGGCGTGAAATAGGTGCCGCCGATTCCGCCGAGACTCGAAATCGTAAAACTGCCGCCCTGCATTTCCGCGGCCTTGAGTTTTCCGGCCCGCGCCTTCTCTGAAAGCGCGCTCAACGCGCGCGCGGTCTCATAGATGCTCAGCTGATCCGCATTGGCGATGACCGGAACAACCAGTCCATTCGGCGTGTCGGCCGCGAAGCCGATATTGAAGTACTTCTTGAAGACCAGATTTTCCCCGCCTTCATCCAGCGAGGCATTGAATCGAGGAAATTCGCGCAGCGCCAAAATGCAAGCCTTGATGATGAAGACCAAGGGGGTTAAGCGCACTTGCTCCTGTGCCGCCTTGCCCTTGAGCGCACCGCGTGCCGCCTCCAGATCGGTGATATCAGCATCCTCGTGCTGCGTCACGTGCGGCAGGTTCAGCCAGCTTGCCTGCAGTCGCGCGCCGGAGATTTTCTGAATGCGCGACAGCGGTTTGATCTCGACCGCCCCAAAGTGCGCGAAATCGACCGCCGGCACTCGCGGCAGCGGCGATACGGGTGCGGCGGTCGCGGCCGCCATGAGCAACCCTTTGACGTAAGCCTTGACGTCGTCCTGTGTGATGCGGCCTTTGACGCCGCTTCCTTGCACCTTGCCCAGATCCGCGCCCAACTCACGCGCGAATTTGCGCACCGACGGGCTGGCGTGAGCCATCGAGAATGCTTGCTCGTCGATCACGACCGCTCGCACCTCGCGCGATGCGCCGGCCGGCGCGGGAGGGGGTGCGGCAGCCGGCGTCGATTGGGTGACACTGGGCGCGGGAGTTTTCTCAGCCGGCGCCGCGGCCTTGTCAGCCGGCGCCGCGGTCTTTTCCGCCGGCGCCGCATCCGCCGCAGCGGCCTCGAGCAGCAGGATCACGGATCCTTCGGAAACCTTATCGCCGGTCTTGAGTTTGACCTGCGCGATCTTGCCTGCGAGGGGAGCCGGCACATCCATTGCTGCCTTTTCGGTTTCGATGGTGACCAGCGGCGTTTCCTTATCGATTTGCTGGCCTTCCTTGACCAGTACATCGATGACGCTGACGTCCTTAAAGCCGCCGATATCCGGCACTCGAACTTCAATTGGGCTTGCCATGATCGCCTAGACCGACACGGGATTGGATTTTTCCGGATCGATGCCGAAATTCTGCATAGCCTTGTTCACCGTTTGTGCGTCGATCTTGCCCTCATCGGATAGCGCTTTGAGCGCGGCAACCACCACGTAATGGCGGTCGACTTCAAAGAATCGGCGCAGCTCCGCGCGCGAGTCGCTGCGGCCGAAGCCGTCGGTTCCGAGCACGGTGTAGGGTCCGGGCACCCATTGCCGAATCTGGTCCGCCACCGTCTTCATGTAGTCGGTGGCGGCGATGAAGGGGCCCTCTCGCTCCGCCAGAATTTGCTCGATGTAGGTTTTTTTACGCGGCTCGCCGGCATGCAGCATGTTCCAGCGCTCCACCGCGAGAGCGCTTCTGCGCAGCTCGCTGAAGCTCGTCACCGAATAGACATCCGCCGGCACGCCATAACTTTGCTCGAGCAGATCCGCTGCGCCGAGCACCTCGCGCAAAATCGTGCCCGCGCCGAACAGCGTCACCCGCACCTTGCCGCGGCCGCCGGCTTTCAGCAGGTACATGCCGCGCAAAATTCCCTCCGCCGCGCCGGCGGGCAGCGCCGGATGCGCGTAATTTTCGTTCATCACGGTGATGTAGTAAAAGACGTTTTCCTGCTCCTGATACATGCGGCGCAGGCCGTCATGCACGATGACCGCCAATTCGTACGCATATGCCGGATCGTAGGCAACGCAGTTCGGCACCGTGGTCGCCACCAACTGGCTGTGCCCATCTTGGTGCTGCAGGCCCTCGCCCGCGAGCGTGGTTCGCCCGGCAGTGCCGCCCACCAGAAAGCCGCGCGCCTGGCTGTCGCCCGCGGCCCAAATAAAATCGCCGACGCGCTGAAAACCGAACATGGAGTAGTAAATATAGAACGGGATCATGCTCACGCCGTGGTTCGAATACGCCGTGGCCGCGGCGATCCACGAGCACAGGCTGCCGGCCTCGTTGATGCCCTCTTCGAGAATCTGTCCCTGTTTATCCTCACGGTAGAACATGAGCTGATCGGCGTCCTGCGGCGTGTACAGCTGTCCGACCGAAGAATAAATCCCCACTTGCCGAAACATTCCTTCCATGCCGAAGGTGCGCGCCTCGTCGGGCACGATGGGCACGACGTGCCTGCCGATGTTCTTGTCCTTGACCAGGGTGGTCATCATTCGCACCAGGGCCATGGTCGTTGAAATCTCCCGATCCCCCGTGCCCTCGAGCAGCGTGCTGAAGACTTCGAGCGGCGGAACCGCCAAGGGCTCCGCCAAGGAACTGCGCGCCGGCAGATAGCCGCCGAGCGCTGCACGTCGTTCCTGCAGGTAGCGCATCTCTTCGCTGTCCTCGGCCGGCTTTCTGAACGACAGACCGGCGATTTCCTCGTCGGTGATTTGAATGTTGAAGCGGTCGCGTACTTCCTTGAGATTCTCGTCGGTCAGCTTTTTCTGTTGATGGGTCGCGTTCAGACCCTCGCCCGCCTTTCCCATGCCGAAGCCTTTGACGGTCTTCGCCAAAATCACCGTGGGCGCACCCACATGGGCGACCGCGGATGCATAGGCTGCATACACTTTTTCCGGATCATGGCCGCCGCGATTGAGGTGCCAAATCTCCTCATCCGACATGTTGGCGACCATTTCCTTGAGTTCCGGGTACTTGCCAAAGAAATGCTCGCGCGTGTAGGCGCCGCCCTTGGATTTGAAGTTTTGATACTCGCCGTCCACGCACTCTTCCATGACGCGCTTCAAGAAGCCTTTCTGGTCGCGCGCCAGCAGCGGGTCCCATCGCCCGCCCCACAAAACTTTGATGACGTTCCAGCCCGCGCCCAGGAAAGCCGCTTCGAGTTCTTGAATGATCTTGCCATTGCCGCGCACCGGCCCGTCGAGCCGCTGCAGATTGCAATTGATGACGAAAATGAGATTGTCGAGTTTTTCGCGCACCGGCATGGTGAGCGCCCCCATCGACTCGGGTTCATCCATTTCCCCATCGCCCAAAAAAGCCCAGATCTTGCGATCGGAGGGCGCGACAATGCCGCGATGCTCCAGGTAGCGCAGAAATCGCGCCTGAAAAATCGCCATCATCGGGCCCAATCCCATCGACACGGTGGGAAACTGCCAAAAATCCGGCATCAGCCATGGATGCGGATAGGACGATAAGCCGCCGCCGCGCACCTCCTGGCGAAAACGCTGCAATTGGCTCTCATCCAAGCCGGCCTTCCAGGTAAGCGCGGGCGTAGATGCCGGGACTGGAATGCCCCTGCATGAAAATCATATCGCCAAGATTGGCCGCGCTGCGCGCACGCCAGAAATGATTGAAGCCCACCTCATACAGCGTCGCCGCCGAGGCGTAAGTCGCGATGTGGCCGCCGTACTCGGAATTCGTCCGGTTCGCCTGCACCACCATGGCGAGCGCATTCCAGCGAATGTAGGCTTCATTGCGCCGCTCCAACGAGCGATCGCCGGGATATTCCGGTTCCTGCGCCTTGGAAATCGTATTCAGATATGCGGTGTTCGGCTTGAACGGCAGGTACGCGCCCGACCGGCGCGTGAAATCCACCAGCTTTTCAAGCAAAAAATGCGCGCGCTGCGCACCTTGAGCGCGCATGACCGAATCGATCGACTCAAGCCACTCCTGAGTTTCAGTCGGATCGATATCTTCGAACGGCGATTGTTGCGTCATAGAAATGCCCACTCACCCACGTGTCCTGTTAAGATGGCAGGCACGTTACAGCGCCCCTGCGCCAACTGCCATTGTGTTTACCTGCGCTATCTTCGGGGTTTGGTTTTTCACGGTCAAGAAGGAGCCTGTCTGAGTATCCCGCGTGAG
>CAWALS010000029.1:0-201526 GCA_963782865.1 uncultured Gammaproteobacteria bacterium
GCTCCGGTGGTATTCCACGCGGTGCTCGTTCGTCTGTGGGAGCGCACGTCCCGCAGGCGCCAGCTCGTCGCCGTAGCCCCAGGCTTCCAGCCGTAATCCCCAGGTCAGTTTTCCCGCTTCAATGGCAAGGCCGCCCTCGCTCCAGTTGGCCTCGAACTGCTGCGCGGCGTTCACTCCACGGCAGTTTTCGCCCGCCTGCTGCACATGGTACGACCGGTCGTCCAGCCCTAGCGCACCGGAAACAGCTCCCTGCATCTCTTGCGGCAGGTCCCTCAGACTGGACGGGCTCGCTTGCGCCGCAGTCGCCAGGGCTAACACGCCCGCCGCCAAAGAAATTGCAAGAGCCAATCGCGTAAAAGTCCGCAGCATGGCAGGAAACCTTTTAGAACATGCGTTCCAAAACGCTATGCCGATAACCAATCCGAGCGCGAATCCCTTTTCTATTCTCACGTTTTCGCACCTTCCATTCCGGCGTGAATAATGCACTCTGGAACCCGGTGTTACTGATCCTTGGTAAAACCACGTAGATAGAGATCCGCACCCCTGCTTTTGATCGATCAGGCAGCGCGCCGTTTTCGCGAAGAAGCAATGAATATACCAATACGGCATTTGTTCCTTCAGTGATCCGAACTCTTGTTATTTCGCGCCATTGACAAGAGTTTAAGGAATAGCGCCCCTCTAAACCAAAATATTAAATATATTCGCATAGATAGTTCAGTAAAAAGCGTCAGACCCCACTGGGTAAAATTTCTATTGACAATTTACGCTACGATTACATAGGCTTACCCGTAAAAGTGCCCATAACAGGCCGACTTCATTGGGATTCATTGGAATACCTCAGTGGGGTCTTACACTTAGTTGCGCTCTAATATTATGTTTTGACTGGTTTTTCACGATATTTTACACGAGTTATTCTCTTAAATTCCTGATTGAAGGGGATAGCCGGGACACAGGAATTCAAGAGTTTCTCTACGGAAATGACAAAGTTTGTCAATAATGCGACTAAATACGCTCTATTTTGATCGTCTGTGTGCTAGGCATTTTTCTCGTCTGGGTGGCAATCCAATTGCCAAAATTTTCTCGCCAAAATACTACCCTGATTCGATTAAAGGAATGGAGCGCATTCCGAAAAGCACAACAGGAGGTCAGGCGTGACGGGCATACTCGGTAGTGGATGTTATCCTCAAATTCCTTCATATTTACATTGTCCTGAAGAAACATATCCATAGTTCCGCGGAAGCAAGCCGCTTCGTATTTGCCGGCTGATTTGGCCGGCACGTGGCAAGGAAACAATACCAATGCGGGCTCTCTTTTCAGTCTGGGAGCCAAACGCAGTGATTTTGCGCCATTGATGTGAATAGCCGGGACACAGAGATCTTAAGAGTTTCTTTGCGTGAGTGACAAAGTTTGTCACCGATGTGACTAAATCCGCTCCATTTGGATCATGTGTACGCCATGCATCCAAACCGAATTCTCAGGCCCAGAGGACGAGTTTGCTCGTTACGACTTTGCAGTAAATTACGGGGGCTAGATTGGAGCCCTTGAATACATCAGGCCTCCCGCATTGGAATTCGTGTGTGCGCTTGAACTGGAGGGCGAAAAGGTTACCGGTTTCCCGAAAGCAAGGCTTATGGATGAAGTTGTAAACAGCATGATAATTCTTATATTTAGGGAAGGTCGACTCTTTTTGAGCGGCCATACGGAGACAATCACGGACGAGCATTTCAGATGCCTGAAAAGGGCGGTGAAATGCGTGGGAGGACTTCCATGGAACGGGACAAAGACAAATGTCAGCTTGGTGAAATTTCGTATTCCTCGGGCGCGGATGTTTGCGATGACGAGTACTGCTATGTCTGGAGAGGCGGTGAATGGGAGATGAAAACGAGTAACTTCATCGGTCTGTAAAGGACGGTATAGCGGTCGGTAAAGTTGCGCGGGAACCGGACCGGGTTACGCGCCGCCTTTGGCCTCAGGATCAGAGCCTGATCGGGGTCCGAAATAGCCCCCACCGTGACACCGGGGGCGCAGAAAGGCGCTAACCACGGATGGAGGGGCGTAGAGCGGTGGATTCACACGGATACTGCTTCTGCATTTATACGTGTATATCTGTGTCCATTAGTGGTTCACCGTTTTTCTCTGTGCCTCTTTGTTTAGCGGTCCCCGCGCGCGGAGCGTGGGGTCTTTTTCCGTTAACTGATCGCTGACCCGCGGATATTTCGCCCTGTTCATCTCCTCTGCTTGCCTGCGTAACCGCTGACTCTGCTACCCCGTTTTTTCCTTAACTTTCACACGAGCATATCCCGCCGGCCATTCCAGTTTATCAATACTGCAGGCTACCCCTTCTGTAATCTTCGCCCCATGTTTATTTTTGATGCGGGTGGTGAAATTAGAAGAGGAGCACAAGAGATGGCTACCTTGAAATATGTGGGCGATCTCATTATTGATTCGACCGGCCCGCTTAAGAAAAATCCGGCTTCCTGACGGACTTTATGTCGTGGGTGAGCAAATGCTTATTCCAGTGGATAGCGACGAGGAAGCCGATGAAGTCATAGAAGAATTGAAAAGTGACTACGGACTGAATTGAGGGCGGCGGCGTGACAGCCAGCCAGGGCGGCTATAGTTCGCTACAGAGACGCAGAGAAAAAAAATGAACCATGGATTGGGGGAGCCCGGGGCGGTGGGTTTCCGCCGACCGGAAAAAAGAGAAAGAGAATAGCTAGGCCAGACTTTCAATGTTTTCCTCACTTCTGCATTTATTTGCGTATATCCATATCCGTGTCCATCCGTGGTTCATTGTTCTTCTCTGTGTCTCTGTGGTGAACGCATTGGATCGGCGGGAGACGTAAATAATGGCGGGAAACCATATAAAGACCGACCCGGTGAAGCCTGCCTCTGTCCAGCGTCTGAGGCCGGAGCCGGGCCGCTTTGAACTTGCCGCTCAAGGTGCGGGCATCGCCGGGGTTACGATCGCATATCTTCTGGCAAAAAAACGGCAGGAAGGTCCAGGTGATAGATCGCCGCTCCGATGCGGCTCTGGAGACTACCTACGCCAACGGCGGCCAGATCTCGGTGTCGCATGCCGAACCGTGGGCCCACCCCGGCGCGCCCCTGCAGGTCCTGAAGTGGCTGGCCGAGAAGGAAAGTCCCCTGTACTTCTCGCCTCATCTGGACTGGAGGCAATGGGTGTGGCTCGCCGGGTGGCTCTGGCAATGCCGCAGATCGGCCGCTGATCGAAATACGATCCAGATCGTAAACACTGCTCTTCGCTCGCGGGAACTCTATAGGTTGGTGCGCGAAGCCGAAGGAATCGAATACGGCCTCAAATCCCTCGGGATACTTCACTTTTACCGTAGCAGGGAAGAGTTCCACAATGCGTGCCGCGTGGCGAAGCTTATGACCAGGTACGGCTGCCGGCGACAGCCCGTTACAAAGGTGGAGATCGATAGACTCGAGCCGGCCCTTGCCCCTCAAGTGGACATAATAGGGGGCACCTTCACCGAGGATGACGAATCCGGAGACGCCCGCGTTTTTCGTCGGCCCTGGCCAGGGTCTGGAGACGAAAGACGGCGTCAATTTTCGCTACGGAACCAATATAGATGATCTTGTTCCAAGCGGCGGTGAAGTAAAGCAGGTAGACCTCACGGGATCGGGTGATGGATCGAAGGGTCGATCGCAGGCCAGAGATTTTATCCTTTGCATGGGGCCGTATTCACCTCTGATAGCTCAAAGACTGGGCATCTTTCTTAATATTTATCCTGCCAAGGGCTACAGTATCAGTGTGCCTCTCGATGAGTCAAACGAAAGGATTGATCTGCTCCAATTCGCGCTGCGACTCGAATGCGAAGCTCGACCACATCGCGAGTACATCGCCCTTCTCGTCCGTCAGCACGCCGTCGTAATCGGTGGGCGCGTTGATGAGGCTGATCACTTCCAGGTTGCTGTCGCGGAATCGCAGCGTGCGCGACAGCGGAAATGAGACCACATCGACGCTCGAGATCTGGGTCTTCTGCGATTGAATTTTTGCGTCCGCGCGCTGGCCCACTACCCACACATCCTCGCCGGGACTCAACGGGCGCGTCACCAGCGTCGCGGCACGCACCGGCGTGCTGCCGATCGACTTCGGATCGTAGGAGATGAGGGCAAGATTGTGCAAAGGATGGATGAATACGACCTTGCCCGGTACTTCGACGGTGCCGGCGAAGGTGATGCGCACATCGCCCATCGCCACCGGCACGGTATTGCGGTCGATCGCCACCAAGCCGCGCTGCGCGTCCACGATCACGCCGGTGCCATGATAATTCTTCTCGGTGACGCCCGAGACCGAATAAGGCATGTCGAAATTGACCAGCACCAGGGAGGGCGCCATGCGGTCGATGCGCGGATCGCCGGTCTTGGCGAACTGCGTCGAGGCGGGCTGCACGACCGAGGGCGGGTCCCGGGGCGATGCTGATGCAGGGCCAGGTGCCGAGCGTGTCGTCGCGCTTGCATTCTCGCGCCGGAAACCAGCGCCGATCCATGCGAATCACCTTGAGCTGCACCGCGCGGGGATCCTCGATGGTGACGTAGCGCACCGGCGCCTTCGCCCCGTCGGCCAGCTCGGACAAGGCCGCGGCAAAGTCCGCGAGAGTTTCGACCTTCTTGCCATTGAACGAAGAGATCAGCGCGGCGCGCGGAATGCCGGCGGCGCCAAACACATAGCCGGGGTTGGCGACGTACACGCCCTTGATCGGCACGTTGAAATGCCGCGCCTGCTGATAGGACAGGGTGTGCACCACCGCCTCGCCGAATTCGATGAATTCGTCCGGGGTGATGGCGCTCAAGGACAGCACATCCAGATCGTGCTGCAGCGTTTGGCTGCCGCGCCGCACTTCCACTTTGACGCGCCGGCCCACGCGATTGTCGAGCACGTCCTCGAGCGCGAAGAACTCCGGGATGGGCTTGCCGTCGATCGCCACCAGGATATCGCCCGGCGCCAAAATCCCATCGGCGCCGGAACCGGGCTGCACGTCATCGACCACCAACATGCCGGTCAACTTGGGATACGCCTTGCGCATGCTGGCTTCAGTGCCGGCGTCGAGGCCGAGCCGCTTCAGCTCATCGTACGGGCGTGTACTTGAAAACGGTTTCGAGCGTGCCGCGCGGTACCGGTTTGCCGACCTCCAGATACTTCAGCGCGCGCACCACCGCCGTCAGCGGCAGGTAGAAACTCGAGGCAGCGCCCGTGGCGCCGCCCGCGTTCAGCGCCACGACCCGGCCCTCGATATCGATCACCGGCGAGCCGGACGAACCACCCGAGGTGCTGGATGCCGCTTGGTAATAAAAGGTATTGAAGTCGTTGTACTTGCCGTAGCCGTATTCCGGCGCCTCGCGATCCAGGCGCGCCAGCGTGCCCGCGAGAATCGACAACTGCTCGCCGGCATCATTGCCGACCACGCGGATCTCGCGGCCGATGACCGCGCCCTGCGGATACAGCGGCAGCTCCGCCGGCTGAATGAAGTGCAGCTTTGCCGGGTCGTAGTGATAGATGCCGAAGTCGTGGATGGGATCGCGATAGATCGGATAGAGCTGCACTTCTTCCCGGTTCAGAAAAATCGCTTGCGCGGTCACAGGTCCGGGCGTCACCACGTGCCGGTTCGTCAGGATATACCCGCGCTTCGCATCGATGACGAAGCCGGTCGCCTGTGCGGTGGTGTTCCATTCGGTATCGAACGCACGCGTGCTGTCGATTTGAATGGTGACGACGCCGGTGGCGATACGCTCCAGCGTCTGCGCCCAATTGGCGGGCGTATTGGGAATGCCGGGCGCCCGGGTCGCGGCGGGGCCTGGGCGGCGAGCTCGGGGCGGTCGGGGCGGTCGGGGCGGTGAACGCGGGAGCGGCCGAAAATGCCAGCAGGGACAAAAACAGCGAAATACGAGACATGCCGATCCTAGGGGCGCGCGCGCCATTGATTACTACAGTGCCTTCGGATCGGACATCGCCCGGCGCCGGCCGTTCCTATCAAGCAACCGCACCCTTAAAGATCAGGTCGAGTTGCTTCGCCGCGCGCACATCATCCAATCGCCGCACCGGCATTGTATGCGGCGCGGAGGCCAGTTTCTCAGGATCATGCTGCATTTCCTCGCGGATCGATGCCAGCGCATCGCAAAACCGGTCCAGATCCTCCTTGGCCTCGGTCTCGGTGGGCTCGATCAGCAGGCATTCGGGCACCAGCAGCGGGAAATAAGTCGTGGGCGCGTGAAAGCCATGGTCCAGCAGGCGCTTCGCCACGTCCATCGCGGAGACGTGGTACGCCTTCTGCTCCTGCTTCAAGGTAATGATGAACTCGTGGCTGGCGCGCCGCTTGGGGTATGCCGCTTCGAAGCCCAGCGCCTGCAGCCGCTTCATCAAATAGTTGGCATTCAGCGCCGCGAATTCCGCCACGCGTACCATGCCTTCGCGGCCCAACAGGCGCATGTAAATGTAGGCGCGCAAATTCACGCCGGCATTTCCCATGAAGCCGGATAAGCGCCCGATGGAATGCGGCAGGTCGCGCTCCGTCAGCCAGCGGTAGCGCGCACCCTCCTTGCCGACGATGGGCAGCGGCAGGAACGGCTTCAGGCGCGCGCTGACGCCGACCGCACCCGATCCCGGTCCGCCGCCGCCGTGCGGCGTCGAGAAGGTTTTGTGCAGGTTCATGTGGATCACATCGAAGCCCATGTCGCCGGGCCGCACCTTGCCCAAGATGGCATTCAAATTTGCGCCGTCGTAATACAGAAGGCCGCCGCCCTCGTGCACGATGTGTGCGATCTGCACGATCTTGCGTTCGAACACACCGAGCGTGGAAGGATTCGTCAGCATGATGCCGGCGGTTGCCGGGCCCACCGCCGCCTGCAGCGCCTCGATGTCGACGTCGCCGTTGGCGTCGCAGGGAACTTCCTTGACGATGAATCCGCACATGGTCGCGGTTGCGGGATTGGTGCCGTGCGCCGCCTGCGGCACGATGATTTCGGTGCGCGCCGTATCATTGCGCGCTCGGTGGTAGGCGCGGATCATCGCCACGCCGGCGAACTCGCCCTGGGCGCCGGCCATCGGCGTGAGACTGACCGCCGGCATCCCGGTGATCTCTTGCAGCATTTCCTGCAGCTCGAACATGCACGCCAGAAACCCTTGCGGTTCCGGTCCGAGGGGATGCCTGCCCAAGAATTCCGGCAGCATCGCATAGCTGTTGCAGGCCTTCGGGTTGTACTTCATGGTGCAAGAACCCAATGGATAGAAATGCGTGTCGATCGAGAAGTTCATTTGCGACAGACGCGTGAAATGCCGCACCGCCTGCAATTCCGACACCTCGGGCAGGGCCGGCGGGGTTTTGCGGCTTAAATTGGCGGGCACGCGGGCCGCGCCGGCGACCGGCGGCGGGAATTGCGTGACCGCCCCGCGCCCCGCTTTGCTCAATTCGAATATCAACGGTTCGCGCTGCTTGAGTTGCATCATCTCTCTCCTAAGCCGCCGCTCGCGACGCGCTCATCACGTCCGCCAACGCGGATGTATACGCGGCGATGTCGGCATCGAGTTTGGTCTCGGTGGCGCACACCAACATCGCATGGCCCAATTCCGGGTAACGCTCGCTCAGATCCAGACCGCCCAGGATTCCACGCCGCGACAACGCCGCCAGAATCGCCGCAGGCGGGCGATCCAAAAGCAGCACCGCCTCATGAAAGTGCGGCGCCGTGAAAGCGCGTTTGACGCCCGGGATTTGGCTCAAGGCGCTGACCAGATGTTCAGTTCGCTGCATGCTGGCTTGCGCAACCGCTTCCAGGCCGCGCGGCCCCAAGAGACTCATGTAAATTGTCGCCGCCGTCACCATCAGGCCTTGATTGGTGCAAATGTTGGAGGTGGCTTTGCTGCGGCGTATGTGCTGTTCGCGCGCCTGCAGCGTCAGGGTGAACCCGGGTCTGCCCTCCACATCCACGGTGCCGCCGACGATTCGCCCCGGCATCTGCCGCACATACTGCATGCGGGTCGTCATGAAACCGAAATAGGGACCGCCGGACGACAGCGGTACACCTAGCGCCTGCCCCTCGCCGCAAACGATGTCGGCGCCGCGCGCGCCATCCAAGACCCTGCCCCATTCGCCCGGCGGTTTGAGCAGTGCCAGCGAGGTGGGATTCACAACCGCTATTAACAAGACCTTGTTGTCGTGCGCCCAGTCGGTGAGCGCATCCACCTCTTCCAGGCTGCCGAAAAAATTCGGCTGCTGCAGCACCAGCGCCGTGAAATCCTGGCCGCTGAAGGGCTCGAGCGCTTGCAGCGGCGTACGTCCGGCCGACCGGTCGAAATCCACCGGCACGAAAGTGATGTCTTGATTGCCGGCAATTGCCTGCGCAACTTGCGCATAGGTGGGATTGACCGCGCGCGGCATCAAAATGCGCCGTGAGATCGAGGCGCGATTGGCGCGGACGGCCATGAGGCACGCTTCCGCCAGCGCCGAGGCGCCGTCATACAAAGAGGCATTCGACACTTCCATGCCCGTGAGCGCGCACATCATGGATTGGTATTCATAGATGAGCTGCAGCGTGCCCTGACTCGCTTCCGCCTGGTAAGGCGTATAGGCAGAATAGAATTCGCCGCGTGTGGCGATGGCCCATACGGGCGCGGGAATGTGATGCTCGTAGGCGCCGGCGCCGATGAAATTCAAAGGACGTCCATCGATCGCGGCCCGCTCGGTCATCAGCCGTGCGATTTCCATTTCGGACAGCGGCGCGGGTACGTTCAGGGCACCGGCACGAAGATCCTTGGGGATTTCATCGAACAGGTCGTCGATCGAGCGCGCGCCGATGACCTCCAGCATGCGAGCGATGTCGTCAGGCGTGTGAGGAATGAATGCCATGCGCCCCCCTTACTTCGATTCTTCCGCCAAGAAACTCTCGTAGGCGCTTGCGCTCATGAGCGACGCGGCATCGACGGGGCTGCCGGTTTCGAGGCGAAACAGCCATCCGGCGCCATAAGGATCCTCGTTGAGAAGTTCTGGCTTGGTCGTGAGCGCGCCGTTATTGGCGATGACCTTTCCAGCCAACGGACTGTAGACATCCGATGCCGCCTTGACCGACTCGACCACCGCGCAAGCCTCGCCCGCCTTCAGGGCGCGGCCGACGTCGGGAACTTCAACGAACACCAAATCGCCGAGCGCGCTTTGCGCATGATCGGTGATGCCGATTTCCACGGTGCCGGAAGAAGCCTCGCCGTGCGCTTGGCGGACCCACTCGTGACTCTTGGTGTACTTCAGGTCGCTCGGTATGTTGTTGCTCACGTTTAAAACCCCCTAAACTATATCGATCAATGGCTTGCCATGGCGCACGAACGGCGGCTTGACGATCCGCGCCGCGTGCAATTTGCCGCGAATGTCCACCTGCACGCTCGGCTGCGATGTTTTCGGCACGCGCGCCAGCGCAATGGAACGATTCAAAGTCGGCGAAAAAGTTCCACTGGTTACCTCGCCCGGGATGCCGGCGGTGCCGCCGCCGCCGACCAGAACTTTCTGATGGCTGCGCAGCACGCCGCGATCCTCCAGCACGAGACCCACCAGCTCGCGTCCGCCCTCGCGCTGCGCGCGCTCCAACGCTTCGCGGCCGATGAACTCCCGGTCCTTGGGTTCGAAGGCGACGGTCCAGGCGAGGCCGGATTCCAGCGGATGGAAATTCTCATCCATGTCGTTGCCGTACAGGTTCATGCCCGCTTCCAAGCGCAGCGTGTCGCGCGCGCCCAGGCCTGCCGGCGCGATGCCCAGCTCGCGCAGCCGCTGCCAGGCATCCGCGGCATCCACGGCCGGGATCATGATCTCGAAGCCGTCCTCGCCGGTGTAGCCGGTGCGGGCCACGAACCACGAGCCGAATGCCGCGCCGAAGAAAGGCTTCAATTCGAGCACCGCCGCTTGCTGTTCGGGCAGGAGCAGCAACGCCGCTTTGCGCCGTGCGTTGGGACCTTGAACCGCGATCATCGCCAAATCTTTGCGCTCTACGACCGTGACGCCGAAATCCGCGGCGTGCCTAAGTATCCAGGCCAGATCCTTGTCGCGCGTGCCGGCATTGACCACCATGCGATACCAGGTTTCCGACATGAAGTAGACGATCAGATCGTCGATCACGCCGCCGTTCGGCAGCAGCATGCAGGAATAGAGCGCCTTGCCGAAGGTTTTCAGACGGCCCACATCGTTGGCCAAGAGCAGCCGCAAAAATTCGCGGACCCGTCCGCCGGTCAAGTCGACGATGCACATGTGAGATACATCGAACATGCCCGCATCGCGGCGCACCGCGTGATGCTCCTCGATTTGCGAGCCATAGTGCAACGGCATGTCCCAACCGCCGAAGTCGACGATCTTGGCGCCTTGCCCGACGTGGGTGTCGTATAAAGGAGTCTTAAGGCCCATCGCAACCTCGCTGCGAACCAATACAGAGACGCCAAGCACTTTCGTGCTTCGCCCCTCTGTCCTTAAGACCTGAGAGATTGCGCGCTTGAATTCAAGCGCTGCTCCCCTTCGGTGGATCGCCTGATGCGACCGCTCTCCAGAGATCGCGAGAGTCTGCCGTTCATGTGCCTGAGCGTTTCCGGGCGGTTGCGCCTTCGGCGGCCCTAGTAAAAGGACTCTCTCCAGACAGCTCTTATCGCGAGTGGCCCGGCATGATACAGAAGAGCCCGTGGGGATTGAAGCGGGAAGGCCTCATATATCTTCCGGTGCCACCGCTTTTGGCGCTCCTCTTCCAGTTGCGAGACTTCGCGTGACACCTCGTCGGTGACTCTCCAAAGTGCCGCGGCGTGCCGCAGTGTGCTGTGTGCCTCGGTGTGCCGCAGGCTCTCAGCCGCCGGACCGCTTCGCCGGCCATCCCAGTTTGATCAGCTCCGCGACGATGGAATCGCGATGATCGCCCTGGATTTCAATGACGCCGCCGCGCACGGTGCCGCCGGATCCGCAGCGTTTTTTGAGTTTAGTCGCCAACGCTTCAATATCGGCGGGGGACAAGGGCAACCCCGTGATGATCGTGACACCCTTGCCTGCCCTGCCTTGAGTTTCACGCGCGACCCGCACCGCGGCGGGTTTGGCCGCACCGGGAGCGCCCTTGGGGCACACGCACTCGCGCACCGCACGCCGGCAGTTCGGACACAGGCTGCCGATGCCGGTGGAGTAGACGATTCTCGAGCTCATGATCGCTATGTAACAATACCCGCTCAATACCTCAAGCGAGAGACCCGCGCACAAAGTACGTGGCGGCCGAGGGAAAACCGTAAGAGTTGGGTCAGGTATAATAGCGCGATGAGATCACGTCGACATTCCCTGGCTGTAAAAGTTGGTTCGGTTTCCATTGGCGGCACCTTCCCCATCGTGGTGCAATCGATGACCAACACCGACACGGCCGACATTGACGGCACAGTGGCGCAGGTCAAAGCGTTGGCGCGTGCCGGATCCGAATTGGTGCGCGTCACGGTCAACAACGACGAATCGGCCGCCGCGGTTCCGCACATCCGCGAGCGCCTGGATGCGCAGGGCATCGCTACACCTTTGGTGGGCGATTTTCATTTCAATGGCCATAAGCTGCTCAAGGCGCATCCGGCCTGCGCGGAAGCACTGGGCAAGCTGCGCATCAATCCGGGCAATGTCGGTCGCGGCAGCAAGCGCGATCCGCAATTTGCGGAAATGATCGAGACGGCTGTCAAGTTCAAGAAGCCGGTGCGCATAGGCGTGAATTGGGGCAGCCTCGATCAGGATTTGCTGACCCGCATGATGGATGAAAATTCGAAGCTGGCGGAACCTAAGGCCGCAATCGACGTCATGCGCGAGGCCATTGTCGTCTCGGCGTTGGACAGTGCGAAACGCGCCGAATCCTTGGGGTTGGGGTCCGACATGATCGTCATCAGCGCCAAGGTGAGCGGCGTACAGGATTTAATCGCCGTATACCGCAATCTGGCGGGCCGTTGCGCCTACCCCTTGCACCTAGGGCTCACCGAGGCCGGCATGGGCAGCAAGGGCATCGTGGCCTCTACTGCGGCCATGGGCGTGCTGCTGCAGGAGGGCATCGGCGACACCATCCGCGTCTCTTTGACTCCCGAACCCAACGGCGACCGCACGCAGGAGGTCATCGTCGCCCAGGAAATACTTCAGACCATGGGCTTGCGCGCATTCACGCCGATGGTGATCGCCTGCCCCGGGTGCGGCCGCACCACCAGCACCTATTTCCAGGAACTGGCACAGAAGATCCAAAGCCATATCCGGCATCGCATGCCGGAGTGGCGCAAGCAGCGCGTGGGTGTGGCCGACATGACGGTTGCGGTCATGGGATGCGTCGTCAACGGCCCCGGCGAGAGCAAGCATGCCAACATCGGCATCAGCCTTCCGGGCACCGGCGAACACCCGGTGGCGCCGGTGTATGAGGACGGCGCGAAGACCGTGACGCTCAAGGGCGATCGAATCGCCGAGGAATTTCAGGATCTGGTCGAGCGCTATATCGAGCGCACCTACGCCAGAATTCAAACATGAAAAATCTATCGGAAAAGAAATGCGCGCCCTGCGAAGGCGGCGTCAAACCGCTGACGCCCGCCAAGGTGAAACTGCTCGCCAAGCAGCTGCACCAGGACTGGAAGATCGCCCCGGACTCCAAGAGTCTGAAGCGATCCCTGAAGTTCAAGGATTTCTATCGGACGATGAGCTTCGTCAATGCGCTGGCGTATATCGCCAACAGCGAAGACCATCATCCCGACCTGGGCGTGGGCTATGACTACTGCCATGTCACCTACTCCACGCATTCGATCGGCGGACTGTCGGTGAATGATTTTATTTGCGCGGCAAAGCTAGACCGCCTTTAGAAACTCCGGTACGTCCCCCGCTATCCCTAAGGCGCGCTCGGCAAATGCGCGTTTGACGAAGGGCATCCTGGCCACGGCGCTCAAACCCGCGGTGCGCAATCCCGTACTGAACGCACCGGAATTGGCGAACAGACGCTCCAAGCCGTCCAGTGCGGTTGCAGCGATGACGTTCTCGCTGCGCCGCCAGCGCTCATAGCGGCGCAGGTGTTTGTAGTCGCCGAAGTTTCCGGCGCCCCCCGCTTCTCCTAAGACTTGCGCGAGCGCCGCGCAATCCAGGAGCCCTAAGTTCAATCCCTGGCCGGCGAGCGGATGCACCACGTGCGCGGCATCGCCGAGCAATACCGCCCGCGGCCGCGCGTAGTCCACGGCGTATTGCAGCTTCAGCGGGAAGCTCGCCAGTTTGCTCGTGAGCGTGCACTGACCCAGCAGTGCGCCGCTGGCCTCGGTCAGGGCATTGCCAAAGGCCAAAGGATCCAAGGCTCGCAAAAGATCCGCCTTGGGCCGCGCGACGCTCCACACGATGGAGCACCTTGCGTCGTTGAGCGGCAGAAAGGCAACAGGCCCGGTACTCAAGAAGCGTTGCCAAGCGGTGTTGGCGTGATTTTGCGCGGTTTGCACGTGCGCCACCAAGGCATCCTGGTGATAGGCATGGCCGGCGGTGTCGATCTTAAGCAGTTGCCGCGTCTTGGAATCCGTTCCGTCCGCTGCCGCAAGCAGCGTGCCGCGCAATTCTCGACCATCGCCAAGAAGCAGCGTCACATCGTCTTCGTCCGCGCGGATCGCCTCCACCGTACCCTCGATCAGTACGACGCCCGCGGCTCGCGCGGCTTGCAGGCATTGCCATTGCAATACTTTGCCATCGACGATGTGGCCGAGATTCGGCTCGGCGAGTTCCGCGCAGTCAAAGCTCAACGAGCTGGGGTCCGCCGGCGTCCCGCCGGCATCGAAGACGCACATGCGTTCATACGGAAACACCCGCGTTGCGGGCAGCGACTTCCAAATGCCGCACACTTTGAGCACCCGTTCCGAGGCGCGGCTCAAAGCAAATACACGCAGGTCCCAATCGGCGCCGCTTACGGGCTCGGCCGCGAACCGTTCGGCAACCAGCGCCACCCTGTCCGCCGTGCTCAGTTTTCGCGCCAGCAGCAGGCTTGCCATCACCGCACCGGTCACGCCGGCACCGACAATGATCACATCGAACGCAGGCGCGCGCCGCGGGTTCATCTAAAGCGCCACGCCGCGGGCGAGCTTGGGAACGCGGCCGCCGCCGCCGGTGCTGAGGCGCGACAGCGCGGATTTTGCCGGGGGCAGCAGATCGAACGCGAGCAGTCCCAAGTTGCGCACGCGCGCCGCCAAACTTGAGGGATTGGAAAATAGCCGCACCAATCCGTCCGTGAAACGGATGACGCCGCCGCGGTCCGCGCTGCGCCAGGCATCGTACTCGCGCAGCAGCTCAAGGCAGCCCGGATCGGCATTTTTGCCCGCCGCTTGAGCCGTGCGCGCGTTCTCAGCAATGAGTTCGGCGAGGCTGGCCACGTCGCGCAGGCCTAAATTGAATCCCATGCCCGCTACCGGGTGCAGGCCTTGCGCGGCGTTGCCGATGATGACGCAACGCGGCGCGCTGGTGTGGTCCGATTGAGTCAATGCCAGCGGATACGGCACGCGGCGTCCTGCTTTGAGGAATCGGCCCAAGCGAAACCCGAAGCGACGTTGTACTTCGGCGAGGAACTCTGGATCCGACCACGCCAGCGCCGATGCTGCGGCGTCCTTGGTCAACGTCAATACCAAGGTGCAGCGTCCCCCATCCAAGGGCAGCAATGCCAAGGGACCGCTCGGCGTGAAGCGCTCATAGGCCACGTTGTCGTGAAAGCGCTGCGGCAACACGGTGGTGATCACCGCCGTTTGGCCATAGTCGCGTACCTCCGCGGCAACGCCGAATGCGCTGCGCACGACGGACTGCGCCCCATCCGCGGCCACAATGAGCTTGGCGTGGATTACGCTCTGGGCGCCTCCCTGGTCGATCTCGATTTTGACCAGCTCGTCGCCCGGCGTTATGAGAGAAACCGCCGCGGGACAAAATATCTTCATTCCCGGCCTCGAGAGCCGCGACCAAAGGGCGCTGCCGAGCGCCCGGTTGGGTATCACGTAACCCATCGCATTGAGGCCTTGCTCGCGTGCGTCGATTCGCGCAAAGCCAAACCGCCCCTGGTCCGACACATGAATCTTGGCGATAGGCGTCGCGAGCGCATCGAGCGCCGACCACACGCCGATGCTCTCGCAGGATTCGGCGGCTGCCGTTCGAGAGCGCCGTGGTGCGTTCGTCAAAGCTGGGTTGCGCCGCCGCGTTATGTGGAATCGCCTCAATCAGGGCAACGCGCAAATTCAAGGGGGCGAGAGCCACGCCCAAGGTGGCGCCCACCATGCCGCCTCCGACGATGGCAACGTCATAACTCACCGCAGCGACTCGATGGCATCGGGGGTCTTCTCCAGCGCGCCGGTCAGCACCTCCGGCGCACCCTGGGTCACCAGCACCTCATCTTCGATGCGAATTCCGATGTTCCAGAACTCCTTGGGTATTTTGGCCGAGGGTCTGATGTAGATTCCCGGTTCGACCGTGAGCGCCATGCCGGGTTCCAGCACACGCCACTCGCCGCCCACTTTGTAATCGCCCACGTCGTGCACATCCAAGCCCAGCCAGTGGCCGGTTCGATGATTGAAAAACGGCAGGTAGGCTTGCTCCTTGATCAATTTAGGTATGGATCCCTTGAGCAATCCGAGCTTGGCGAGGCCCTGCGTGACGACGCGCACCGCGGCTTCATGGGGCTGATTCCAGTGGTTGCCCGCACGCACCTTGTCGATGGCCGCCAATTGCGCTTCCAGCACCACCTCGTACACGGCACGTTGCACTGCAGTGAATTTGCCGCTGACCGGGAAGGTGCGTGTGATATCCGACGCGTAGTAGTCGTGTTCACAGCCTGCATCGAGCAGCAAAAGATCGCCCTCGCACAAGGGCTGATTGTTGTCCCGATAGTGCATGACGCAGGCATTGGCGCCGCCGCCGACAATGGGTTGGTAGGAGATGTCGGCGTTGTGCGAGCGGAATTCGTGCAGCACCTCCGCCATCACCTCGTACTCCATGCGGCCCGGACGCGCGAAGCGAATGGCTCGACGATGGGCGCCGACCGTGATTTGCGCCGCGCGCCGCAGACTGGCCTGTTCCGGCCGGCTCTTGTACAAACGCATATCATCGAGAACATGGTTCAGCGCCACGAATTCCTGTAGGCCGCCCGCGCCCTGGCGGGACTGCACCTTGAGTCCATTGACCCAGCTCAAAATGCGCGGATCGAAATCCAGATGCGTCCCCATGGAGTAAAAGATCTGCGAGCGCTGCTCCATCAGTCCGGGCAGAATTTCATCGATGTCCTCGATCGGAAAGGCATCGTCCGCACCATAGTGCTCGACCGCCCCTTCGGTTCCGGCGCGTGCGCCATCCCACGACTCCCGCAGGGCATCGTGCTCGCGCACGAACAGAAGATATTCGGCCTGCGGACGGCCAGGCACCAAAACGGCGACCGCATCCGGCTCCGGGAAGCCGCTCAAGTAGTAAAAATGACTGTCCTGACGATAGGCGTATTCAATATCGCCATTGCGGTGACGCACCGGTGCGGCAGGCAGAATCGCGATCGCGTCCTTGCCGATCATGCGCATGAATTGGCGCCGTCGGCGAGCGAACTCCTTGCGATCCATTCGAATTCAGTGCAGCCGCTGCTGCGCCGGGTAGACCTGTCTGCGCAGCGGCAGGAGTTCTTCGAAGACGACCTGCGCCGCAACCCGGATGAACTCAACCAGTTCCGCATAGGCTTGCTCGTTGGACTCGTCCCCCTCCGCATCATCGCCCGTCGCGCGAGAGATTTCGGTGAAGTCCCGGACGATTTCACCGACGTCGCCGCCCAAGGCTTCTAGATCGGAGATGGACCCGGTACCCAGTCCATAGAGAAATCCGGTGCACCATAATGCAAGTGCGTTGGCGCGCCCATTGAGCGGCTGTTCATCGTCGGGCAGCAGGGGCTCGAACTCCATTCCCTGTTCTCCGAAGGATGTCGCCGTGGCCGTAAAGACCCGTTCGAGCATCGCCGCGGACTCCTCGCTGAGCGCGGCGCCGTCCGGGAGGATTTCGTTGACCCAGTCCTGCATTCTGTAAGGCGCGACCGAGCACAGGGCGCCGCACAGAGACCCGTGCGCCTCAGCGGCATCCGCCAGGCCGCCGGCGGTGGCCAGTACATCCTCGAAATCCTGGAACCGAATATCGGACATCATCTTGAAGCGAATGATAGCGCAGTGCGGGCGCAAACCGCCCTTTGCATTGCGCTTTTGTCCGCTCTATATTGAGAGCCTATGAATGAAGCCAACCCGAAGTCAGCGGTCGAACTCGAGCTGAAGCGCTTGGAAAAGCGTCTTGAAGATCTCATCGTAACCGTCAGTCACATCAAGGAAGAGAATCGGGCGTTGCGGCAACGTCAAGACACCTTGACGTCCGAGCGCGCGACGCTGCTGCAAAAAAATGAACAAGTGCGGGCGCGGGTCGAGGCCATGATCGGCCGTCTGAAATCCATGGAACAGGCGTGAGCGACAATCAAGCGCGAGTCAGCGTGCGAATACTCGAAAAGGAGTATCACATCACCTGTCCCATCGAGGAGCGCTCCGACCTGCTCGATTCCGCCGAGTTCTTGAACCTGAAAATGCGCGAAATCCGCGACAGCGGCAAGGTCGTCGGCTTGGATCGCATCGCCGTGATAGCGGCACTCAACATGGCAAATGAACTCATTCGATTCCGCAATCGTGACACTAATCTCGATTCCGACGTCGGCGGGCGCTTGCGTATCCTGCGTGAGCGCGTAGAGTCGGCCTTGGAGAAGGGTCAACAGCTCGAGCTCTGAGCGGCCTTTCTCGACATTTAATTTTGGCGCTGCCTGCGGTGTTCGATGCGGATCGGGTTACCTCCTGACCCTAATTTTGTAAACCCCAGGGGCCAATGCTTGCTGGCAACATTGTGCAAGTCCGCCCCGAGCGGAAAGCCTTAAGTGCCGCAGTCGGCCCCACCTGTTGCTCAGGTCGGGAGCAACGGTCCAAAACGGCATTTGCGGGTAGCGCCATCTCCACTTCAATGAAGGCAACTCTGCGTAAACAATTACGTGTTGCGCGCCTGCGATCGTTGCGCGCCGGCTCTCGCGTTGCGTTGTACCTGCCCTTCGACAGTACCGGGCGAGTTTGGGATTTCAGTTCCACGGCTGCGCTCAGGCCCCATCCTGCCCCAATGGCTGGATCTCATCGTCATCCCCTTGGTCGGCGTCGATGCCAAGGGACGGCGGCTGGGCATGGGGGCGGATACTACGATCGGGCCCTGGCGTTCCGCCGGCGCCGGCGCTATTGGAAGGGTCCGCAGTTGGTCCGGCTAGCTTTCGACTGCCAGCGTACAACTGTGAAGTTCGCGCATGCTTGGGACCTGCGTTTGGATTCATTGGCAACAGAATCGGGAATGGAGCATTTCCTATGAATTATTGGCTGTTCAAATCGGAACCCGCCACCTTCAGCATCGATGATCTTGGCAAGGCTCCCAAACAAACCACGGCGTGGGACGGCGTACGCAACTACCAGGCGCGCAACATGCTGCGCGACTCGATAAAAAAGGCTGATTTAGCATTTTTCTATTATTCCAGCTGCGATGTACCGGGCATTGCCGGCATCGTCAGCATCGCCCGCGCGGGTTATCCCGATGTGACCGCCTTTGACCCGAAGAATCACCACTATGATCCCGATTCCAAAAAGGATGCACCTTCTTGGTACGTCGTCGACGTGAAGTTCGAGCGCAAGTTCAAGCGCATCATCACGCTCGACGAGTTGCGAATGCACGCCTCCGGTGCGCTCAAGGATTTTGTTCTGCTGCGCCGTGGGAATCGTCTCTCGGTCATGCCGGTGACGAAAAAGGATTGGGATTTCGTCCTCGCCCTTGAGTGACGCCGCTCACATCGCTAGCACATTGTGGTGTGCGCGCGCGAGCTATTGCTTGTAAATTAATTATTCGTGTATATACTCGGACCCCGGACTAACCCGATAACGGAGTTTCTATCATGGCAGCGAAAGCAAAGAAGGCGAAGAAGAAGGTAGCTAAGAAAAAGGCCGCTAAGAAAAAGTAAGCCTTCGAAAGTAATCAACTGTGCCCGCGTAAGCGGGCACAGTTGTTTCTGAGGTCAGGAAATTCGCGTGTCATCGGACCGTCAACGCAAAAGAAACGCCGCGCCGCAGAAGCCGCGGTCCGCTACATCGAAAGCGGCATGGTGCTGGGTATCGGCACCGGATCCACGGTCAATCAACTCATCGAAGTGCTGAAAGACCGCAAAATCCAGCTTTCCGGCGCGGTCTCGAGCTCGCGTCAAACATCCGAAAAATTGCGCGCCGCGGGCTTCGCGGAACTCGAATCTGAATGCTTCCGGCGATCTGGATCTCTACATCGACGGCGCCGATGAGGCCACCGCCGACGGCGTGCTGATCAAGGGCGGGGGTGCCGCGCTGACGCGCGAAAAAGTGATCGCCGCCGCCTCGAAGCGCTTCGTCTGCATCATCGACGACTCCAAGCTGGTGCGAGGTGCTGGGCGCCTTCCCGTTGCCCGTCGAGGTCATACCCATGGCTCGCTCCTATGTCGCGCGGCAGCTCGTGAAGCTCGGCGGCCAGCCGGTATGGCGCGAGGGGGTTTTGACCGACAACGGCAATCCGATCTTGGACGTGCACGATCTGCCGCTCGACCGACCCCAAAGCCTTGGAATCCGCGATAAATCAAATCGCCGGCGTGGTGACCGTTGGCCTGTTCGCACGCCGCCGCGCCGACGTGCTGATCGTCGCAGGGGACTTGGGCGTTCGAACCTTGGAGCCGGGCTGAGCATTGCGCGTGGCCGCGGAATACTCAGACCGGCTCCTAGATCTCCAAGCGGGTACCGATTTCGACCACCCGGTTCTGCGGCAGTCCGTAGTAGTCGCCGATGACTTGCGCGTTGCGCGCCATTTGCATGAATGCGCTGCGCCGCAGCGGCGGCAGGTCGGAGCGCCGGCCCGGAAGCAGTTCCTCGCGGCTCAGGAAATAGGTGGTCGCTTCCGGATCGTAGGGTACGCCGTGGCTTTCCGCCTCGCGCAGAATTGCGGTGATGTTCGGCTTCTCCATGAAGCCAACCTGGGCCACCAGCCGCACGATGCCCTCGCAAACCGGGGTGACGGTCAAGCGCTTGGCCGCGGCGATGCGCGGCTGCTTCGCGGGTCACGACCGTCAAGCAGCACCACCCGCTCGTGCATGACCCGATTGAACTTGATGTTGTTGAGCAGGGCGCGCGGAATTCCCGACGCTTTCTGCGTCCAGGAAGATCGACGTGCCCGCGCACGCGGACCGGCGGGTCCGCTTCAAGTCCTCGAGGAAATCGCGCACCGGCTTCTGTTCGCGCAGCAGCCGCGCCATGACCGAGGCGCGGCCGCTTTGCCAGGTCTGCATCAGCCAGAAAATGATCAGGCCGGACACCAGCGGCAGCCAGCCGCCGTCCTCGAGCTTGGTCAGATTGGCCAGCAGGAAAGCGATGTCGACGATGAACAGCAGGGACAATCCGGCGCGCAGCAAGCGGCTGTCCTTGCCTCGTGCGCGATTTGATCAGACTCAAGGTCAAGCGGCGTCACGATGGTCATGGCGCCGGAGACGGCCAAGCCATACGCACCCGCCAGCGCCGCCGAGCTGCCGAAACCGACGACCAGCGCCAACGCCGCAAGCATGAGAATCCAATTCATGGTCGGCACGTAAATCTGCCCGGCATGTTCGGCCGAGGAATGCTCGACCCGCAGCCGCGGCAACAGTCCCAAGCTCACGGCTTGCGTGGTCACCGAGAAGACCCCGGAGATGACCGCCTGGGAGGCAATCACGGTGGCCGCGGTCGCCAGAATCACCAGGGCCACAGCGACCACGCGGGCGCCATCAGGTAGAAGGGATTGCTGATGGCCGCCGGGTTCTCGATCAGCATCGCGCCCTGGCCGAAATAATTGAGAACCAGCGCCGGCATGACGATGCACATCCAGCCCAAGCGAATCGGCGCCTTGCCGAAATGGCCCATGTCGGCATACAGCGCTTCGCCGCCGGTCACGCACAAAAATACGCCGGCGAGCACGGCGAGCGAGCCGATCTGATGCTGGGCGAGTAGGCCGAGCGCGCGCGACGGATCGAGCGCCAACAACACTCGGGGCTCGCGCACGATCCAGCGAAACACCCATCACCGCCAAGACCGCGAACCAACCGAGCATCACCGGCCCAAATACCTTGCCGACCGAGCCGGTGCCGTGGCGTCTGGATGACGAACAGCACGATCAACACAATCAGGGTGATCGGCAGCACCGGAAAATGCGCATCCGGCGCCGCCACATGCAGGCCTTCGACCGCGCTCAATACCGATATCGCCGGCGTGATGGCGCCATCGGCGAAGAACAGCGACGCGCCGAGAATCCCCAAGGTACCGTAGAGTTTTCGGCGCGGACTCGCGCGCACGGTGTTGATCACCAAGGCGGTCAGCGCCAGCACACCGCCTTCGCCCTTGTTGTCGGCGTTGAGCACCACCGCACATACTTGAGCAGAATGACGAGCACCAGGGACCAGAAAATCAGCGACAGCACGCCGAAGACATGGTCCGGGCGTCACGGCAATTCCGGGACCGGTGAAGCACGCCGACACCGCATACAAGGGGCTGGTGCCGATGTCGCCGAACACCACGCCGAGCGCCGCAAGCGCCAAGGGCGCGAGCCGTCGACTCGAATTGTGTTCGCCCGACATCTAGCAGCCTGTCTCCGCTAAGAAAAGGGCCCACAACGGTGGGCCCTGATTGGCTGGGGGACTAGGATTCGAACCTAGGTAAACGGTGTCAGAGACCGTTGTCCTACCGCTAGACGATCCCCCAAATCCGATCGATCGTTTACGGAAGTCCGAAGGCGCTCTCGCTGATTAGCGTTTGGAGAACTGCGTGCCGCGGCGCGCCTTGCGGCGGCCAACCTTCTTGCGTTCGACTTCGCGCGCATCGCGCGTAACGAAACCGGCTTTGCGCAATGGCGAACGCAGTGTCTCATCATAGGCCATCAGCGCGCGCGTAATGCCGTGACGGATCGCTCCGGCCTGGCCGGTGATTCCGCCGCCTTCGACGTGCGCTTCGACATCGAATTTGCCGTCGAGTTGTACCGCGCCAAAGGGCTGCTGCACGATCATGCGGCCGGTCTCGCGGCCAAAGAATTCATCCAGGGATCGGCCGTTGATCGAGACCTTGCCGGTGCCTTGACGCAGGTAAACCCGCGCGCTGGAGGTTTTGCGACGGCCGGTGCCGTAGTAGATTGGCGGCTGTATTTGCCATTGATTGTCCTAAGAATTAAATTTCCAGCGCCTTGGGCTGCTGTGCTTGATGGGGATGATCTTTGCCGCCGAATACATGCAGCTTCTTATACATGCGGCGGCCCAGAGGGCCCCTTCGGCAGCATGCCCTTGACGGCGAACTGAATCGCGCGCTCCGGGTGCTCTTGCAATAGCTTCCCCAAAGAGATGCTCTTCAAGTTCCCGACGTAGCCGGTGTGCTGGTGGTAGAACTTGTCCGTGAGTTTGGCGCCCGTGACGCGCACTGCGCCGGCGTTGACGACGACGATATGATCGCCAAGGTCTTGATGCGGCGCATAATTTGGCTTGTGCTTGCCTTTCAAGCGATGCGCGATTTCCGAAGCCAGCCGGCCCAGGGTTTTGCCTGCGGCGTCGACCAGGAACCAGTCGCCGCGAGATTCTTCAGGCTTTGAAAATACGGTATACATGGAGTGCTCAACAAATAGGGTCTTGACGAAAGGCGCGAAAGTGTACAGAACAGCGCGGGCAGATGCCAGCCTTAGAATCCGCAGCATTACGCACCTATAATATAATGTATCCATGGATACACGAAGGCATGGCGTCCTAGACCGACGCTAATAGGTGAAATAGACAAGATAATCAAGAGCTTAACGCTTCCGCCGCAGGCCTCTCGAAGCGTTCCGCAGACTGGCCCCGCAGGAGGTGCTGCCGGAGGCCGAACGCGCCGAGTCGGTGCGTTTGATGCGGGTTAACCACGCCGGAGAAGTGGCCGCGCAAGCTCTATACCAGGGCCAGTCGCTCACCGCGCGTGATCCTGAGGTCAAATCCGCGATGCATGCAGCCGCTGCCGAGGAAATTGATCATTTAGCCTGGTGCGAGCAGCGCCTGAAGGAATTGCAGGGCCGCCCCAGTCTTTTGAACCCGCTTTGGTACTTCGGCTCCCTGACGATCGGCGCCTTGGCGGGCGTGCTCGGCGATCGCGCGAGCCTTGGGTTCATCGCCGAGACCGAAAAACAGGTCGAATCGCATTTGCGCGATCACTTGGAGCGCTTGAGCCCGCAGGATCACGCGCAGCCGCGCCATCCTTGACGCAGATGACCCACGACGAGATGCAGCACGGTGCAAAAGCCGCCTCGATGGGAGGTAAACCGCTGCCGTTTCCAATAACATTGGCGATGCGGGCGACATCGCGGCTGATGACCGGCGGCTCGTATTGGATCTAGTAAAGACCCTTTAGTGCTTGCGATTCCGAGACTTATGTAATAAAACGTGCGCCAGCATCGGCATTTAACCGACGAAAAAACCAGCGGGAGTGAACATGGAAGAAGGGGCAAAAGCCTTAAGCGATATCCCAGCGATCAATCGTTTCTTGAGCTACTGCCGCATTCGGACAGTCCCTTCAAAGACCGTGATCATTCACGCCGGCGATCTGCCGGACATTTTGTACTACATCATTTCCGGGTCCGTCGAAGTCATGATCGAAGACGAAGACGGCAATGAAATGGTTCTCGCCTATTTGAACAAGGGCCAATTCTTCGGCGAGATGGGCTTGTTCTACGAACAGCCGACGCGCAGCGCGTGGGTCCGCACCCGCCAGCAATCCGAACTCGCCGAAATGACCTATCCGCGCTTTCGCCAGATTGCCGCTGAAAGTCCGGGCTTGATTTTCGAATTGGCGACGCAGTTGGCAACGCGGCTGGACCGCACCAACCGCAAGCTCGGCGATCTTGCCTTCGTTGATGTCACCGGCCGCGTGGCGCACGCCATCATGGATTTGTGCGGCGAACCCGACGCGATGACGCATCCCGAAGGCATGCAAATCAAAGTCAGCCGGCAGGAGCTGTCGCGCTTGGTGGGTTGTTCGCGCGAAATGGCCGGACGCGTTCTCAAGGTGCTGGAAGAACAGGGACTGCTGCGCGCCACGGGGAAAACCATTGTGGTGTTCAACGCCCGGCCCAAGGTGAAAACGCGTCCCTTGATCGTTCCGGTAAAGGCCGGTGCGAATGCGGGTGCCGCGAAGAATGCACGCACCGAACAGCATGATGATGAAGACGATGAGGATGACGAGGACGACGAGTAAACCTCACGGGCCCGTCTTTGCATCGTTAGGCTTGTTTTCCCGCCGATTCGATCTGCGCGCGCATCGCCTCGATGGTGCGCGCGTAATTCGCGCTGCCAAAAATCGCTGAGCCTGCGACAAACGTATCGGCACCCGCCTTGGCGATGCTCGCGGCATTCTCGACTTTCACGCCGCCGTCGATTTCCAGGCGAATCTCGCGCCGCGCGGCTGTAATTCGCGCGCGCGCTTCGCGAAGCTTGGGCAAGACTTCTGGAATGAACTCCTGACCGCCGAATCCGGGGTTCACGGACATCAATAAAATGACATCAATTTTATCGATCACGTAATCCAGCCAGTTCAGCGATGTCGCCGGATTGAACACCAGGCCCGGTTTGCAGCCGCAATGGCGGATGAGCTGAATGGTGCGATCCACGTGTTGCGTGGCCTCCGGATGAAAACTGATGTTGGTCGCGCCGGCCTTCGCGAAGTCCACCACCAGAGGATCGACGGGCGACACCATCAGATGCACATCGATTGGCGCCTTTACCCCGCCCTTGCGCAATGCCTGGCAGACGACCGGTCCGACGGTCAGGTTCGGCACGTAATGATTGTCCATCACGTCGAAATGGATCCAGTCCGCCCCGGCGGCGAGCACCGAATTGACCTCTTCGCCGAGACGCGCGAAGTCCGCGGACAGAATCGAGGGTGCGATGATGATGCCCATGGTGAGGAGCCTAGCGCATGCCGCGCGCCGCGCGTATGTTTTCGTAGGCTTCCTGGATCCGCTGAGTTTTCTCTTTCGCCATTTGTGCCATTGACTCCGGCAGGCCGTTGGCCACGAGCTTATCAGGGTGATGCCGGCTCATCTGGCGCCGATATGCCTTGACGAGATCCGCATCGCTGATGCCGGCGTCGACCTCCAGCTCCGCATAGCATTGCGCCAAGTTATTGGCCGGCGCGCGTGAACCATTCTGCCGCGCACGCAGCGATGCTTCCATAGCTGCAAACTCCAGCTCCGAAAGCCCGAGTCGCTGCGCTATCCCAGCGAGTATCCTGCGGGCGGGGGGCGAAATGCCGTTGCCGGCCAGCGCCGCGCGCAGCTGCAGATCCACGAATGCGCGCAGCAGATCGTGGCGTAGGGCGCAGGACTCGTGCAGGCGCTCGACGCTTAAGTTCGCATCGTAGCCGGCTGACTTGCCGGTTCTGAAGCAGGCGATGGCGGCGGCGATGTCGGCCGGCCCCAAATTGAGCTGCTGCATCACGCGCCGTGCCGCGTCGATTTCCGCCTCGGATACGCGGCCATCCGATTTGGCGACATAGCCCATGATCTCGAAGGTGGTGCGAAAGAATTCGCTGGAGATCGAGGCCGCTCCGTTCGGGGTCGCAACCCGGACTCTGCCCTTCGGATCGAGCATATAGCCAATGATGGCGCCGGCCACCGCTCCCCAGGCGCTGCGGGTCAGCAGAAAACCAATCAAGGCCCCAAATAAAATGCCGTTCCAACTCATTCGCGTTGACCTGCACGCCGTGTCCCGCCACAATCGCCGACCTTCAATGGTAGCAGTCGCGAGCGCTTGCACATGGAACAGTATTCGCAATCGGCACCGCTTTTCGAGACGCATTTGCGCAGTCTCAAAAAAATTCACCAGGGAAAGGTGCGTGATATCTACGATGTGGACGACCAGCACTTGCTCATCGTCGCCACGGATCGGCTATCGGCGTTCGACGTGGTGCTGCCCGATCCGATTCCGTTCAAAGGCCGGGTATTGACCCAGATCTCATTGTTCTGGTTCGGCAAAACAGCGCACATCGCACCCAACCATGTCTCGAAGCTGCGCGTCGAAGACGTGATCGGCGACGCCCAGGAACGCGCGCAGCTCGAGGGCCGCGCCATGGTGGTGAAGAAGCTCAATGCCTTGCCGCTCGAAGCGGTGGTGCGGGGTTATCTCATCGGCTCAGGGTTCAAGGACTACCAGATGCACGGCTCGATCTGCGGCATTCCCCTGCCCGCCGGGCTCGCCCTGGCGGCGCGCCTGCCCGAGCCGCTGTTCACGCCCGCATCCAAAGCGCCCGCGGGTGCTCACGACGAGAACATCGAATACGATGCCATCGTCAAGCTGGCGGGCAGGGAATGCGCGGCAGATATCCGCCGCATTGCATTGGATGTTTATCGATTCGCCGCGGAGCACGCCCGCGCGCGCAACATCATCATCGCCGACACCAAGTTCGAATTCGGCGTCGATAAGTCCGGGCAGCTGTTTCTCATCGATGAAGCACTGACGCCGGATTCTTCGCGCTTCTGGCCGATGGCTTCCTACAAGCCCGGAATCAGTCCGCCGAGCTTCGACAAGCAATTCGTGCGCGATTACCTGGAGTCGTTGCACTGGAACAAGAAGCCGCCCGCGCCGCATCTGCCGCCGGAAATTTTGGCGCGCACCAGCGAGAATTACCGTGAGGCGCTCAGACTGCTGACGGCATGAGCGCCGGCGCAATCTTGCCTTGCTCCTTGCGTCGTGTAAGGTTTCTACATGTTCAAATGGCTCGAGAGCCTCGAAGATCGCCTGTTCACCGGCTCGCGCAGCCAGCCTCCGCCTTGGGGCCCGGTGCTGCGCGTGGTGCGCTATCCGGCCGCACTGATGCGCGACTGGCTGCGCGGCGAGATCAGCGTGCGGGCAATGAGCCTTGCCTACACCACGCTGCTGTCGATCGTGCCCTTGCTCGTTTTCAGCTTCGCCATCTTGAAAAGCCTGGGTGCGCGCGGCGATTTGAAATTCATTCTTTCGCAATTCTTCGCGCCCATGGGCGGCGCGGCGGATCAATTGACGGAAAGCGTATTGCAGTTCGTCCGCAATATGCGCGGCGATCTGTTGGGTACCATCGGCCTGATTTTCCTGGTTTATACCGTCGTCACCACGATTCAGAAGGTGGAAGCGAGCTTTAATTTCCTGTGGCGCGTCGATCGGCCGCGCAGTTTTTTGCGGCGCTTCACCGAATACCTGGCGGTGATGATATTGGGCCCCATCCTGCTCGCGGTCGCGTTGGGGCTTCTGACCAGCGCGGAACGCAGCCCGTTTGCAGCGTGGGTCGACGGGATCGAGCCGTTGGCCTGGACCTTGAGCGCCGTCGGCAAAATCCTGCCGTACGTGATCGTCACCATCATTTTCAGCTTCATGTATGTCTTCATCCCCAATACCAAGGTGCAAATACGGGCCGCGCTCATCGGCGGCATCACCGCAGGGGTGGTGTGGGCGCTGGTCGGCAAGGTGTTCACGGCATTCATCGTTTACGCCTCTTCATTGGTGGCGATCTATACCGGCTTCGCCATCGTGCTGACCACGCTCATCTGGGTTTACTTGAGCTGGCTGATCTTGCTCATCGGCGCGCAACTCGCCTTCTACCTGCAATTTCCCCAGTATCTGCGCCACGGCCAAGAATCCTTCGAACTCACCGGCAGGGACCGCGAGCAGGCGGCGCTGTCGATCATGTACCTCGTCGGCCGCGATTATTCAGCCGGCAAGACTTCGTGGTCGGCGCATGCGCTGGCCGCGGAACTCGACATTCCCAGCATCGCCTTGGCGCCCGTGCTGCGTTGTCTCGAGCAGAATGGGCTGCTGTCGACGACCGAAGACGAGCAATTCGTGCCGGGCCGCGACATTGCGGCGATTCGCCTTGCCGAAATCTTCGAAGTCGTGCGCGCGCTGCACAGCGGCCGATTGGCCATTGCCATGCACAGCGTGGGTCCCGCGGTCGCGCTCTTGAACGAAGTGGAAGGCTCGATGCAGGACCCTTTGAAAGGCCGTACGCTCAAGGATTTCATCGACACGAAGTTTTAGCAACAGCAGCGCCGCGTCCGGGTATTGCGCGGGCTGCTACTCTCCCGCGATGGTCATTTCCTGCAGCAAAATCGAGCCGACCCGCACCCCCCCGCGGGTATCGATGTCATCGCCCGCCGCCGCGACCCCTTCGAACATCGATCTTAAGTTTCCCGCAATGGTGATTTCCGCCACCGGATATTGAATCGCGCCATTCTCGACCCAGAACCCCGCCGCACCGCGCGAGTAATCGCCGGTGACGGTGTTCACACCCTGCCCCATCAATTCGTTCAGCAACAAGCCGGTTCCGAGGCGTGCCAGCAATGCCGGAACGCCGCCCGCCAGGGTGGGCGTCACCAACAGATTGTGCGCGCCGCCGGCGTTGCCGGTGGTCTGCAACCCCAGTTTGCGCGCCGAATAGCTCGACAGAATGTAGCCGCTCAAGACCCCGTCGGCGATCAGTTCCCGGTCATGCGTCGCGACCCCCTCATCGTCGAACGGCGCGCTGCCCATCGCTTTGGGGATGTGCGGGCGCTCGGCGATGGAGAATCCGGCGGGGAATATCTGCTGTCCTGCAGAATTGAGCAGGAACGATGCCTGCCGATATTGACTGCTGCCGCGGATCGCCGCGACGAAATGGCCGATGAGCCCGCGCGCCAGTTCCGGCACGAACAGGACGGGCGCACGGCGGGTGCTGATCTTACGCGGCCCAAGCCGGGCAATGGTGCGCCGCGCGCTTTCCCGGCCGACCGCTTCCGCGTCCTGAAGCTCGCGCCAATCGCGCGAGCTGGTGTACCAATAATCGCGCTGCATGTCTTCCCCGGTTCCGGCCAGGACCACGCAGCTCAAGGTGTGCGAGGTGGTGGGATAGCCGCCGACGAAGCCATGCGTGTTTCCGTAGACGTGCAGGCCTTGGTGGGTGCCGACCGATGCACCCTCGGAATTGTTGATGCGCGGATCGAATGCCAACGCCGCGGCTTCGCAGGATTTGGCGATCTCGATGGCGCGGTCCGCGCTGACATTCCAAGGATGCGACAGATCCAGATTGGGCTGCGAGCGCGCCATGAGTGCGGCATCCGCCAGCCCGGCGCTCTCGTCCTCCGCGGTAAAGCGGGCGATGCTGCAGGCCTTGGCGACGGTCGCGCGCACGGCGTCCATGGAGAAATCGGCGGTGCTGGCCGAACCCTTGCGCTGTCCGAAATACACCGTTACGCCCATGCTGCGATCGCGTTGGTGCTCCAGGGTCTCCACCTCGCCCAGCCGCACGCTGACCGACAGGCCCGTATCCTGGCTGACAGCCGCTTCTGCCTGGGAGGCCCCGCGCGCCCGGGCTTCCTCGAGCGCGCGCTCTATAATCGACTCCAGGTCCGCTTGGGTGAGTCGCACCGGGCTATGGGTCGCGGCCATCGTATCTCCTGCAGCACATCTGAAAGGTGATTCTACCGGCCCGAGTGATAGCATGGGGAATATGAGCAGCGAGAATGAAGGGCGGGATTCCGGCGATTCCGAGGAGCAGCGGTTGAGCAAGAGCGCCCGCAAGCGCGATGCGGCTTCTTTGCAGGAGCTGGGCGTGAAACTGTCCGCCCTGCCGGATCAAGAGATCAAGGCCCTGGACTTGCCGGAGAATCTGTTTGTCGCATTGCGCGACCTGCGCCGCTTGCCTTCGCACGGTGCGCAAGTCCGGCAACGGCAGTACATCGGCAAATTGATGCGCAACATCGATCCGGAGCCGGTGCTCGCCAAGATGGCCGAGCGCAAGCAGCGTCATGATCTGGAAATTCGCCATTTCCAGCAGATTGAGCGATGGCGAGACCGCCTGCTGTCGGAACCCGAGGTGGCCCTGGGTGAATTGCTCGAGGAATATCCCAAGGCCGATCGCGCCGCCTTGACCAGATTGCTCGAAAAAGCAGAAAAAGAACGCGCGGAACAGCGTTCGCCGGTGGGTGCCCGGGAACTTTTCGCGTTTCTGCGCCAGTTGCTTGGATAGCTTGGTAAACTCGGCTCCGATGAAAGCCATGGTCGGAGTCATTATGGGGTCGTCTTCCGACTGGGAAACGATGCAGGCTGCGGCCGACATATTGACCCGCTTGGAGATTGCGCACGAGGTGCGCGTGATCTCGGCGCATCGCACGCCCGACCTGCTGTTCGAGTATGCCGCTTCCGCGCGTGAGCGGGGCCTGAAAGCCATCATTGCCGGTGCCGGCGGCGCGGCCCATCTGCCGGGAATGACCGCCGCCAAGACTCCGGTTCCGGTGCTCGGCGTTCCGATTCAATCCAAAGCACTGAACGGTATTGACTCCCTGCTTTCGATCGCGCAAATGCCGAGCGGCGTTCCGGTCGCAACTTTTGCCATCGGCGTCGCCGGCGCGGCCAACGCGGCGCTTTTCGCGGCCGCGATGCTCGCCAACGAAGACGCCGGCATTCGCACTGCCTTGGATGCGTATCGCCAGGCACAAACCGCGGCGGTGACCGCCAAGCCGGATCCGCGCCGCTCTTGAAATTGATGCACGTCGGTATCGTCGGAGCCGGCCAGCTGGGTCGCATGCTGGCGCTGTCCGGATACCCCATCGGCGTGCGCTGCCTGTTTCTCGATCGCAGCGCCGACACGCCCGGCGCGCAGGTAGCGCCCACCCTCATCGGCGATCTGGAGGATCCGGCGTTGCTCGCCGAGTTGGCCTCGCGCAGCGACGTCGTCACTTTTGACTGGGAGAACATCTCCGGCAGCGCCCTCAAGCCTCTCGAAAAGCTCACGCAGGTTCGCCCGCCGCGCGCGGCGCTCGAGGCATCGCAGGATCGACTCGCGGAGAAAGCGCTGTTCACGCGCCTCAAAATCCCGGTGGCGGCGCATTGCGCGGTCGACAGCCGCGAGGAACTGATCCGCGCGGCCCAGAAAATCGGGCTGCCCGGCGTTTTGAAAACGCGGCGCTTGGGTTATGACGGCAAAGGGCAGTTCGTGCTGCGCGCGGCGCAAGATGTCGATCAGGCTTGGGTCTCCATCGGCGCTGCGGGCCTGATCTACGAAAGATTTCAAGACTTTTCCCGCGAGGTGTCGCTGCTGGGTGTGCGCGCAGCGAGCGGGCAGGCGGTGTTTTATCCCTTGTCCTGCAACACGCATGGCGGCGGCATCTTACGGCACAGCATTGCGCCTTTTACCAATGCGCGGCTGGAGCGCAGCGCGCGGCTGTATATGAAACGCGTCATGAGTGCCCTCGACTATGTCGGCGTGCTGACCATCGAGTTTTTTGTGGTGCAAGGATCCCTGATCGCCAATGAGATGGCGCCTCGGGTGCATAACTCGGGCCACTGGACCATCGAAGGCTGCGTTACCAGTCAGTTTGAGAATCATCTGCGAGCTGTCTGCGATCTGCCGCTCGGCAGCACGCGGGCCCTGGGGCACACCGCCATGATCAATTTTTTAGGACTGATGCCGGATCGGGAACGCTTGCTGGCGGTCGACGGATTGGCGTATCACGACTACGGCAAAACCCCGCGGCCGGGCCGCAAATTGGGCCACTGCACCATCCTTAAGCGCCTGCCAAAGGACCGCAATACGGCGCTCGCGAATACACTAAAATTGATCGAATGGGCCTAAATCGCGTGGTTTGGGGCAGAATCAACGCTTTAGATTGACGAGCGACATGTATTTAGAACTCTTCAAATTGCATGAATTGCCGTTCCGCTTGAGCCCGGACCCGCAGTTTCTGTACTTGAGCAAGCAGCATGCGCGCGCCAAGGCCTACATGGAATCGACCATCTGGTTCACCGACGGTTTCGTCGTGATCACCGGCGAGATCGGCGCCGGCAAGACGACCTTGATCGAAACTTTTTTGCGCGAGCTGCAAAGCGACGCGATCGTGGCGCAAATCAACCAGACGCAATTGTCGCCCACCGCGTTTCTGCAAACCGTCCTCGTGCAGTTCGGCTTCGCGCCGTTCAACATGAAAAAGCCTGAAGTGCTCTCGACGCTGAATCAATTCTTGATGGAACAGTACAGCAACGGACGCAAGGTGCTGCTCATCATCGATGAGGCGCAAAATCTCAGCAACCGCGTGCTCGAGGAAGTGCGCATGCTGTCGGGCGTGGAAACCACCAAGGAAAAGGTGCTGCGCATCATTCTGGCCGGACAGCCGGAGCTGAGCGACAAGCTGAATTCTCCGGAGCTGGTTCAGCTCACGCAACGCGTGCGCCTGCGCTTTCATCTGACCGCCCTGAGCAGGGCGGAGACCAGCGCCTACATCGACCATCGTCTCGAGGTGGCGGGGTCGCAAGGGCGGCGCATATTCGCCGACGACACTTACGCGATCATCTACAAATACACGGGCGGCGTGCCTCGCTTGATCAACACGCTGTGCGACACCTGCCTCATGGCGGCGTTCGGCAAGGACAAGGACACCGTCAACATGGAGGAACTAAACGCGGCAATCAACGAATTGCAGTGGGTCGAGTTTGCCTCGGGCACCAATCGCATGAGGGTGCCGAACATGGAGCACACGCTGCCGCCGAATGCCGAATCCACCCAGGTGGTCGGCCGAATCCTGCTCGCCAGTGAAGGCAAGACCGTCGGGGAGCGCGAACTGATACCCGGGCGGTTGGTGATCGGCCGCACTTCGGACAATGACTTGCAAATCGACAGCAAGTTCATCAGCCGGCATCACTGCCAAATCGTCACGCAGCAAGACTCATGTCTGATCGAGGATTTGAACAGCACCAACGGCATTTTCGTGCAGTCGAAGCGCGTGCGGCGCCACAACCTGAATGACGGCGACGTGGTGCAGGTGGGTCAGCACGAAATCATGTACATCGATGAGCGCGCGCCGCGGGTGAGAAGCGCCATGGATCCCGTGGACACCGCCGTGGTCGCCGGCGTCGCCGAAAATCCCAAGAGCGGCTAGACCTCGGCACCGTGAGTTTGACCGGCCGCCCGTATGGGCCGGTAGGGTGGGAGGCTTCAAGGACCGAAGGATCAGGTCCTTGAAGCCTCCCACCCTACCCGGCCGCTCACGCAGGACTGCTCAATCTCACCGCGTCGGCGGGCGAGTTCCAATGGCTAATATCGATGGTTGCCCTTATGCGGACCTCGTCGGACGGAATATCAGGTGTCGCTCAACACCCGCCGGTAGCGCCGGCTTGTGATATTGACCGGGCCCGGGCTTCCAGTCACGAAGGGTGCGAAGAATCTAGGCACTTCTGCCTTCGGGCCTTGATTATTCTCACCCTCCCTGACGAGCGCTAACACCGGTCAATATCACTTTGCCGAGTACTAGCTGTTCAGGTTGGACGGCAGGTTGATCGTCTCGCCGGTGTATTCGCGGCTCAACTCGCGGCAGTCGCGGCGCCGCAGCACCAGAGTAAGCGCTGCCGTCTCGGCGAATACGCCGATCAGAAAGGCGGCCTTGCCGGCAAATCCCAGCGGATTGATGTAGAAAAGAAAGATCGCCGCCGCGCCGATCAGCATATAGATCAGCGGCAAGCTTTCGTAAACAGGACGAGCAAGGCGCATGGGTTATCCCTCCCCTTAAGCGCGCATAATAATGCGCGCGCTCGAGGGCGGCTAACCTATTTGACTTATCGTCCGAGCTTCAGACCGGCGCCTACACTCTTAAGGCAGCTCATCCTACGCGGCTTTCTAGTCTTGTCCGACTAGCTTCTCGACGAGGCGCGACAGCCATGAGTTGCGCCAGCCTTCGACATGCAATCGATCGGTCTTCGGCTTGCTGCGCTTAGCTTCGGACAACAGATCCTGGGGGATCTTGAACGTGCCCGTCATTGAATTGTCGGCCATGGAAACTCCGTCGTGTGATGACGGAGTGCAGACTACCGAGTCCGCAGTCGCGGCTGATGAGACCTGGCTCACGCTCCGCTGGATTCGCGCGCGCGCGCGCGGCGCCGCGTCGCACGCAAGCGACGCATTTAGCGCTTGCCAGGTTATGACGCAACGTTATGTCAGCGCCAGGAACCTAATGCGCAAGCCCATGGAGGCGCGCTGCTTCGAACTCGTCTCCCGGCAGCCAATTCACGGTGCCCATCGCCTGCATGGCCTGCCAGCCCAAGGCAAAGCCGAATTTGGCAACCGCCGCATCGCTGGTGAAATCCATCGTTGGGCTGAATTCATCGCTCGGGCGATGGTAGTGTTTTGCCGTGTATTCCTCGTGTTGCGCCTTGCCCCACTCCGGCGTATGGCCCGCAAATTTAACGCCGGTGTTGATCGAGAACGCCGGCACGCCGGCTCGCGCCATGCTGAAGTGATCGGAGCGATAGTAATGACCCGCGCCGGGTTCGGCATCCGCTTGAATCTCGAATCCAAAGGCGGCCGCGGTCTTCTCAACCGTGGGATAAAAGGACGTGCGCTCCGCGCCGGTCACATTGACCGATTGCGGCATGCCCATCGGCAGAATGGCGTCGTAGTTCAAATTCAAAGCTATTTTGGCGGGCGCAATCGGCAGGTGTTTGCCGAGATAATTCGAGCCCAGCAGTCCCTTCTCTTCGGCGGTAACGGCGGCAAACAGCACCGGCGAAGGCGGCCGCGCGGCGGAGGTGCTGAAGGCGTGCGCCATTTCGAGCAAGATTCCGCAACCCGTGCCGTTATCGACCGCACCGTTGTAGATGTTGTCGCCGCTCAAAGCCGGATCGATGCCGAGGTGGTCGTAATGCGCCGAATACACCACGGCTTGTCCGCCGCCTTGCCTGCCCGGCCAGAGCCCCAAAACGTTGTAGGACGCGAATTTCCGCACCGTGCTCTCGATATGCGCTTTGAAGCGCACCGGCAATTCCTTGGCCCGAAAATGCCGCGTGCCCGCTGCCGCCAGCATCTGGTCCAGATTGAGATTGGCCGCGCTCAGCAGTTTTCTCGCGACCTCGAGCTGAATCCACGCCGCAGCCTTGAGCTTGGGGTCCTTGTCATTCCCCAAGGCTACTTGCTCAGCGCTCCATGAATTGCGCACGACTTCCCATCCATAGCTCGCCAAATCAGTGCGGTGAATGATCAGCGCGCCGACCGCTCCCTTACGCGCGGCCTCTTCGAACTTATAGGTCCAGCGGCCGTAATAGGTCAGCGCCTCGCCATTGAAGAATTTCGGATCCTTCGACGGCGGTTCATTCACGATCACGAGCACCACCTTGCCCTTGACGTCCACGCCTTTGAAGTCGTCCCATTTGATATTCAGGAGCCTCGATGCCGTAGCCCACGAAGACGATGGGCGCATCGACATCGACGCTGCCGGTCTGCCACTGGTTGCCGACCACATAGTCGTCCGCGAGCTTCAAGTCCAGCGCCGCCCCATGCGCCGGCTGCAGGGACGCGGTCGTGCCCGGCAAGGTCTTCACGCCCACGAAATCGACTTTCTGCAAATAGCTGCCGTTGTCGCCGGCGGGCTTCAGACCGTATAGCGCGAATTGAGCGGCGATGTAGTTCGCGGCGATATCCCCGCCGCGCGTCCCGGTGCCGCGTCCCTCGAGCAGATCGTCGGCGAGGAATCGGACGTGCTCGCCGATGCGCTGCGGATCGATTCCCCGCATCGACGCCATGACATCGTCCGCAAGTCCGAGCTGCGGCGCCGTCTCGGTGCCGTGAGCACTCGAGCAGAATCCCGCGCACAAACCCAAAACCAGCGCCGCATGGAATTTCATCGCGTCCCGCCCTTGGCAAAACCCTGATCATGTCATAGTTTGCGCCCAGGAAACCCCGCATGTCCTTGCATGAGACCCACACAGCGCATGACACCCTCGCCGCGCTCCAGCGAACTCCCGGCCCCGCGACGGACGTTTCGCTCAGCTGGGCGCGGCTCGACGGCGTAGACATCCTCCGCGGTCTCGCGATCTTCTTGGTGCTGATGAATCACGTCAACATGCGGCTGTTTCTCGCCAAGATTCCGTACACACGAGGCCTTCCCTCCCAGCTGGTATCCTCATTTGTGTGGAATGGGCAACACGGCGTGCAGATCTTCTTTGCCGTGTCGGGCTTTCTCATCACATCAACGTCAATCCGACGATGGGGATCGCTCTCGAGGATAAGCGTGCGAGACTTCTATGCGCTGCGCTTTGCCCGAATTGCGCCGCTGCTTCTGGCGTTGCTGGCCGTTCTCTGCGCATTGCACGCGGCCGGACTCAAGGATTTCGTCGTTTCAGCTAAAACCGGAGGACTGGGTCGAGCACTCCTCGCCGCACTGACCTTTCACGTCAATGTCCTGGAAGCGCGTCGTGGCTACCTTCCGGCGAATTGGGACATCCTTTGGTCGCTATCGGTGGAGGAAATGTTCTATCTATTCTTTCCGCCGGTCTGCTGGCTGCTCGGCCGCGGCAAGTGGCTCGTGGCTTTTCTCCTGATCTTGGTCGCGCTCGGGCCGTTTGGCCGCACCACGCTTAGCGATGCAAACGATATCTGGCGCGAATATTCCTACCTCGGCGGCACGGATGCTATCGCCCTCGGCTGTTTGACTGCCATTGCCGGCGCGCGGATCCCGATTGCCCGCCGAGTTATCCCTGTACTGGGTGGTCTGGGAGTGGTGCTGATTCTCGTCATCTTGGGTCTCTCGAACCAGACGGCAGCGTGGGGTCTCGAGCGCAGCGGCCTGGACATGACGATTTTGGCGATCGGCAGTTGTTTGGTGATTGCCGCCGCTGCAGAGATTCGCTGGGAAAGTCCGCGCTTCATCCGTCCGCTGATCACACTGGGCCGACGCAGCTACGAAGTCTATCTGACGCACATGTTCGTGGTATTCACACTGTTTGCGCTATTCAAGTCAGCCGGGCCGTCGCTCGGTGCCGTGCCGCTCTTGTTCATCAGTGTCATTATCGTATCCGGCCTGGTGGGCGAGTTGGTCGCGCGCTTCTATTCCGAACCGATGAATCGCCGGATTCGTCAGCGTTTCGGGGATGGACCCGAGAGGCTCGGTTCCGCCGTACAGTCCTAGGCACGTGATATCAGGCTCGAGCTTTGTCAGGAGTTCCGGTGCCGCCGACCGTGAGCGCGTCGATGCGCAGTGTGGGCTGGCCGACTCCGACGGGAACCGATTGTCCTTCCTTGCCGCAGGTTCCGACGCCGCTGTCGAGCTTCAGATCGTTGCCGACCATGCTGACACGCGTCAGCACATCGGGCCCGTTGCCGATCAGGGTTGCGCCTTTGACCGGCGGGCCGATCTTGCCGTTCTCGATCAAGTATGCCTCGCTCGCGGAAAACACGAATTTGCCCGAGGTAATATCGACCTGGCCGCCGCCGAAATTGACCGCGTACAGGCCCTTGTCCACCGATGCGATGATTTCTTCGGGCGCACGCGAACCGGCGCGCATGTAGGTGTTGGTCATGCGCGGCAAGGTCATGTGCGCGAAGGACTCGCGCCGGCCGTTGCCGGTCGGCGCCATGCCCATGAGCTTGGCGTTCATTTTGTCTTGAATGTAGCCGCGCAAGATGCCGTTCTCGATGAGCGTCGTGCATTGCGTCGGCGTGCCTTCGTCGTCGACGTTCAAGGAGCCGCGCCGCCGATCGAGGGTGCCGTCGTCGACCACCGTGACGTCGTCGGCGCCGACTTTCTGGCCGATGCGATTCGAGAATGCCGACGTACCCTTGCGGTTGAAGTCGCCCTCCAATCCATGGCCGATCGCCTCGTGCAGTAAAATACCCGGCCAGCCCGGACCCAGCACGACCGTCATGGAACCCGCGGGCGCGGCCACGGCATCGAGATTGACCAGCGCCTGGCGCACCGCTTCGCGCCCATGTTCGAGCGGCGCATCGCCTTGCAGCAGCTCATCGAATCCGATGCGGCCGCCGCCGCCGCTATAGCCCTGCTCGCGCCGGCCGTTCTGTTCGACGATGACCGATACGTTGAGGCGCACCAAGGGACGCACATCCGCCGTCAGCGTGCCGTCGCTCGAGGCGATCAGCACGATCTCATGCACCGCGGCCAGCGAGGCCATCACTTGCTTGACGCGCGGATCGAGGCGGCGCGTCGCGGCGTCGATGCGCATCAACCAGGCCACTTTGTCCTCGTCCTTGATGGCATCGAGCGGATCAGCGGCCAAATACAGACGATGCGTCAGGGGCCGCTGCCAGGCTTTCACGCCATTCTTTCCGCCGCTGCGGGCAATCGCGCGCGCCGCGTCGGACGCTTCGAGCAAGGCCGGCAACAGCACCTCATCGGTGTATGCAAAGCCGGTTTTCTCGCCGCTGATGGCGCGCACGCCGACACCCTGTTCGATGCTGTGCGCGCCTTCCTTGACGATGCCATCCTCGAGCGACCAGGACTCCTCGCGCGACAGCGCGAAGTACAGGTCCGCGTAGTCCACGCCGCGGCTCATGACGGTGTCGAGCACTTGGCTTAGACGGCGCTCATCGAGGCCGGATGGCGCCAAGATCGCTTTCTCGGCCACCGCAAAGCTCGGCTGAATCAATTCGGCGCTGCGCGCATTCATGTCAGAACCGCGGCGCTACCCGCCACTCCCAGCTGGCGATTGTCGAGCGCCGGGAAACGCGCGCGCGAATCCGCCTGGGCGGCAAGATCAATGTCTGCCGTGATCACGCCGGTGCCCTTGGCCAAGCGCGACAACACCTGACCCCAATAGTCGACGATCAGCGAATCGCCGTATGTCTCACGGCCGCTGGTATGCAGGCCGGCCTGAGCCGGCGCAACGACATAGCACAAATTCTCGATGGCCCGCGCACGCAGCAAGGTTTCCCAGTGTGCGCGTCCGGTCGGCACCGTGAACGCCGCGGGCATCGCCAACCATTCCGCGCCTTGCGCTACCAGCTCGCGGTAGAGTTCAGGAAAGCGCATGTCATAGCACACCGACAGCCCAAGCTTGCCGACCGGAGTGTCCGCAATCACCGGTTCGCGGCCGGGAAGCACGTGGGCGGATTCTCGGTACTGCTCGTTGCGACCCGGGATGGTGACATCGAACAGGTGAATCTTGTCGTAGCGCGCCACGCGTTTTCCGGCGGCATCGATCAACAGCGAGGCGTTTGCCACGCGGTTGGCGTCAGGGGTCGCGGATCACGATCGTGCCGCCCAGGATCCACAAGTTGAGCTGCTTTGCGATATCGCTCAAGAACGCCTGGACGGCGCCGTCGCCATCCGCTTCGGCGACTTGCAGCTTGGCCGCGTCCTTGAGTCCGATAAAGGAAAAGTTCTCGGGCAAACAGGCGATCAGCGCTCCCGCCTCCTTGGCCTCGCGCAGCAGCGCGCCGGCCGCGGCTAGATTTTCAGCCACGACATGGCTCGAGGTCATTTGTATTGCGGCGACTTTGCCCATCTATTTCGGTGCCTCGGCAGTCGCGGCGGCCGCGCCTGCGCTCTTGATGCGTTCGACCGTCGGATTATCCCAACTGCCGGTAATGCGATAATACCCTCGCGCCAGGCCCTTCAGCGGCTGTTTGAACACCTGGGTGAATAACAGCACCGCCGCCCCGACCACCGGGCCGCCCACCAGTGCGCTCGCAACGGGAATCGAGAGCGAATTGCCGACGCTGCCCGTTACTACCGCAGTTTGGTCGTAATCCTTGTTTTTCAAGCCAACCCGGCCAATTAGCCCGATTTCAGCCGCCGGCCCCTTCAGCAGTACGTTTTCGGTGTAGGCATTGCCCTCGCGCAAATCGAAATCGCCGTGAACGCTGTCGAATGCCAGGCCCTTGTCGGTCAGGTCGCTGAAATCGAGCGCCAGCCGGCGCGGCAACGCCGCGATGCTCGCCAACCCCAGCACCCGGCCGGCGCCGGGCTTGAGGCCGGTGACTTGGCCCTTCTCCAGCGACAACTGGACGTGGCCGACGACTTGGGCGAGAGCGGCTGGCGTCGGCGCGCCCAGCCAAGTTAGGTCAAATGCGAGCTTGCCGCTCTTGGCCTGAATTACATCTTCGTACCCCAAATCCCGCAGCGTGCCCTGTACATCCGTGCTGGTTAACGTGCCCTGGATGCGGCTGACGCCGGCGTCCTTGGCGCGCCATTCGCCCTGTGCGCTGATGCTGAAAGTGGGCGCCGTCACGCTCAAGGATTTGAGGGCGACGCCCTCCTCCTGTTTCGCCAGCGTCGCGGTCACATCGCCGAATTGGCGTCCGCCCCAGATCAGTTCCTTGGCATGGAAATTAAGGGGCGGAATGCCCTGCGGATCGGCGTCCGGCGGTATGTATTGAGCGCTGCCGCCCGCCGCGGTTTCTTGGGCGTCCGCAACATCGAATTGCAATCGGTCAAACTGCAAAGTCCACGGCTCGGTTGACCCTTCGCCGCTGGGAATCGTGATCGCACCGCTGACACTGGGACCACCGACATTGATGCGCGAACTGTGCTCGCCGACCAGAAGATCGAGCGACACGTCGCGGAACGCCAAACCCAGATAATCCAATTCGGCCACATTGAGTTTGGCGTTGCGCATGTAGTAGGACAACGGCTTGGCATCCGCAGCCCGAGCGCTCAAGCGCAGCCAGCCGCCCAAGTCCAAGCGCTGCACGGAGCCGCCGATGTTCAAGATCTGCACATCGCCGCCGCCGGATACGCTGCCGCCGAAACTCATCGATGCATGAGCGAGGCGCAAGCCCGCCGGATCGGGCTCCAATGCATAGGAACTGCTGACCAAGGAGCCGAGCGCGAAGCTTCCCTGCGGACCGCCGGTTTCCGGCCATTGGATCTCGAGCCAGGAAGGCAACGGCGTGGAGGCGCTCTTGTCCAACGGTGCCGGCAGCTTCATGTCGAATCCCACCAGCGTGCTCGAGATGCGCAACGAGCGCTCGCGCGCCGGTTCGGGCGTGATTTTGAGCACGGCGCGCCAATCCGTTTGGCCGCTGATCCCCAAGGAGGCAGGCATTGAAAGCGCCTCCCGCAGAGCGTCCGCCGTCGCGGTGCCGCGGAACTCGAGCTGCGTGCGCGTCACCGGTTTGTTGCGCGGCGTGCGCGCCTGCATTTGGAACGCACCGCCGAGCAACTGGCCGTGAATATCAGCGCGGGCGACCTGGCCGTCGTCGATATCGAACTCGCCGGCGACCTCGGTGGCCATGGCCGCCGAGCCCGGCCGCTTGACGCTGGCGCCGTCCAAGCGGCCATGAATCAGCACCTGGCGATGCGCGAAATCCCTGAACGGCAAAAATAAATCCACTCCGGCGGCAAGCGGCCCGCTTGCCTCGACGTTCGAAAAGGCATGTTCAGCGATCGCGTCGAGCGGTGTCGTACGCAGAAAGGCGAGTGCGCTCGCCGCATCGCCGCGCGCATCCGCGTGGATTTTGAGCTCGCCGCTATCAAAGTCGGGGAAGTGCGCATCGCCCGATTCCAGCACCAGATCGCCGATGCGTGCGCCCGACATGTGCGCGCTCATGCCTTGATTGCGGAACTCCGCGACCGCCGCGAGATTTTCCACCGGTGCCCAGCCGTCGCTGTAGTTCAAGGTCATGCCTTCGATCGTACAGCGGGCTAGAAAAATGCCGCCGCCGTCGCGAAACGGAAACTTCCGCACCGGACCCTGAAACAACAGGGATGCCCGCAAATGACCGGCCATGAAGGCTTGATTGAGCCAGGCGAGCGTGCCGGGTCCGATGAGGCCGTTCGGAAGGTAATATCGCGCATTGCCCGCGTTGCCGTTGAGAATGCCGCCGACCAAGGTCAGCACCGGCGAAGAATCATCCGTGGGCTGACGCCACGACCCTTGTCCTCGGATTTCGCCATCGTGGGTCTTGATATCCCAGTCGGGCGAGGCGATCAGCAGCTCCTCAGCGGTTCGCTTCCAGTAAATATTCGCCTTGAGGCGCTCCAGTTCCACGGCCCGCGGAAATTGCGTCGGCCAGTGAAATACGCCGGCTTGGGTATCGATAATGACCTGTCCACCGCGCTCATTGCCGGCGATCGAGCCTGCGATGCCGCGCAGTCCCGGCACGCCGTGCACCGAAGCCATCCCGGCATGCTGAAACTTGGCCTGCACGCGCATTCGCCACGGCTCGCCAGGCTGCGCGCGCTCGAAGGCGATCGACAGATCGCGCCATTCTCCGCTCGGCGCAATCTCGCGCAGCCGCTCGCGCAGCTCCTTCTGCGGTAAAAATCCCGTCAGCGGCAGCAACGATTCGGCGCGCAGATAGTCGGCGCTGGCGCGCACGCTCAGCAGCCCTCCTTGCGCTTCCTGCCAGCCCACATCGAACGCCGACTGCGGTTCGCGGCGTCCCACCCGCACGCGCCGCCCGCTCAAGCTCCAATGATCGCCGGCGTGAGTCAGGGTCAAGGCGCCGCTCATTTGATCGAATTTGTCGACCGGTCCCTCCGGCAGTTGCATCACGACGTTGGTGGCGCCGAAATCGACATCGGCGCGAGCCAGCGTCGCGCCCTGGCCGAGGGCGGCGATATCGAAGGCGCCCGTGCCGGCATCCAAGTTGCTCAAGGTCTCCGGCAGGAACTTGTGCCATCCAGGAAAGGAAATGCCGCGCGCTTTCGCCAGCGCATCCCAGGCCAGGCTCGGCACCGCGTCGCCGCCGCGCGCATGCCCCTCGAAGCTTATGCTGCCGCCGAGCGCCGGCGGCAACTGCGCGCTGAAGCTGAGCGCCAGCTCGCGCGCGTCGCGGCGCACATCGATATTGACGCCTTGCAAGGTCAGCTGCGGCAGCTGCGTGTTCCAATTTTCCATGCTGAGCACGGCATGGCGTATGACCAGCCTGCCGGCCGGCAAGTCGCTCAAGCGCAGCGAGTCCAATGATGAGTTCTCGCCGCCCAGTTCAATTTCCGAGGCCACCGCGAAGCGGCTGGGGCCCAAGCGCGCCACCGAGATGTCGGGAGAATCCACTTCGATGCGCCCGGCCAGCAATTTGCCGCTGCGAATCAGCTGCCAGATATCCGCGGCGACTCGGCCGCCGGCGGCGCGCGCGAGCACGCGCTTATCGTCTTTTGAGCGCAGCTCCAGGCGCTCGAAGTACAGCTCAGGGCCATACCAGCGGAAGGCCGGCGAGACATGCGCGAAGGCAATATGGAAGCCGGTTTGCGCATGCACCCATTCTTTGATTTCCGCCTGGTACTGCGGCGCGCGATCGAGCGCGAGCTTTACGCCGAGCATGGCGAGCAGCACCAGCAGCAGGAGCGCCCCGAAACTGAATGCCAAGACCTTGCCGAGCTTGCGAATCGTCATTTACATCAGGACGACGTCGTACTGCGCCACGGTGTAGAGCGTCTCGGTCTGCAGACGGATCGGCTTGCCCGTGACCAGTTCCAGCTCGCCCAACGCGGAGGATTCCTCATCGAGAAGGCGCTCGATGACGTCTTGATGCGCCAATACCATCAATTGCTGGCACTCGAACTGGCGCGCTTGGCGGACAATCTCGCGGAATATCTCATAGCAAACCGTTTCCACCGTTTTGACGAATCCCCGTCCCTCGCAGGTAGGACAAGAGTGGCACAGCAGATGTTCCAGGCTCTCGCGCGTGCGCTTGCGCGTCATTTCAACCAGTCCCAACGGCGACACCGAGGAAATGCTGGTCTTGACGTGATCTTCGTTCAACGCACGTTCCAGCGCTTGGATGACCTGACGGCGGTGTTCAGGCTCCTCCATATCGATAAAATCAATGATGATGATGCCGCCCAAATTGCGCAGACGCAGTTGCCGCGCGATGGTGACCGCCGCCTCGAGATTGGTTCGAAAGATGGTTTCCTCGAGATTGCGGTGCCCGACGAAGGCGCCGGTGTTCACATCGATGGTGGTCATCGCTTCGGTTTGATCGATGATCAGATGGCCGCCGGATTTCAGCGGCACTTTCCGCTCCAGCGCCTTCTGGATTTCCTCTTCGACGTGATGCAGCTCGAACAGCGGGCGCGACTCGGAATATAGATCGATGCGCGGCAACGCCTCCGGCATGAATGCCGCGGCAAATTCTTGCATTTCACGATGCGCGGTGGGCTGATCGATCAACACTTTGTCGACGTCCGGACGCATCAAGTCGCGCAGCACCCGCAAGTGCAGCGGCAAATCCGCATGCACCAGATTTCCCGGCGCTGTGCGCAGGCCCTTCTGGCGTACGAACTCCCACAGCTTGCGCAGGTAAATCATGTCGGCGCGCAGCGCCTCCGCCGCCGAGTCTTCCGCGGCGGTGCGCACAATGAATCCCGCATTCTCATGCGGTTCGAGGCCGGCTTCGACGGCGGCTCGCAGCCGTTCGCGCTCGATTTCCTTCTCGACGCGCGCCGAGACGCCCACGCCGCTGCCTTTCGGCATATAGACCAGATACCGGGAGGGCAAGGTAATGTAGGTGGTCAAGCGCGCGCCCTTGGTGCCGAGAGGGTCTTTCACGACCTGGACCAGAATTTCATTGCCTTCGGCGACCAGCGAGCGAATGTTTTCGGTATGCGGCGGCTCGATGCCGGTATCCGCGTGGCGCGGATCGAATATGTCGGAGGCATGCAGGAAAGCGGTGCGTTCCATGCCGATGTCGATGAACGCCGCCTGCATACCGGGCAACACCCGCGAGACGCGGCCCTTGTAAATGTTGCTGATCAATCCGCGCCGGCTGGCGCGCTCCAGGAAAACTTCCTGCAGAACGCCATTTTCCACGACGGCGGCGCGGGCCTCGTGCGTGCTGGCATTAACGAGAATATCAGTGCTCATCGCCGCGCCAATACTTTACGCCGGCTGCTTCGAGCAGCGCCGCGGTTTCGAACAGCGGCAGACCCATCACGCCGGAATAGCTGCCCTGCAGATCGGAGATGAAGACGGCTGCGTATCCTTGGATGGCGTAGGCGCCGGCCTTGTCGGCCGGTTCTCCGGTTTCCCAATAGGCACACGCCTCGCCGTGCCCGATTGCGCGAAACGTGACCGTGCTGCGGCTGACCTTGAGCTGGGTGCCCGCGGCGGTACGCAAGGCGACGGCGGTCAGCACCTCGTGAGCGCGGCCGGACAGCTGCAGCAGCATGGCTATGGCATCGTTCAATCCTGCCGGTTTTCCTAGAATGGCTGCGTCGAGCACCACGGCGGTATCGGCCGCGAGGACCGGCGCGGCGCCCAGGTCGCGGCTGCGTTCCCAGCCCAGCGTGGCTTTGGCCTGCGCCAGTCTCGAGACATAGGCCAGCGGGGACTCGCCCCGCAGCGCAGTTTCGTCCAAATCGGCGCCGACCACCCGAAAAGCCACACCGATTTGCCGCAGCAGTTCGCGCCGCCGCGGCGAGCCTGAGGCCAGGTAGATGGTGTCTCTGGAGTTCACGCGCGGTGGTAGGGATGACCGGCCGCCAAGCTCATGGCGCGGTAGAGCTGCTCCGCGACCACCACCCGCGCGAGTGCGTGCGGCAGCGTCAAAGGCGACAGCGACCAGCGTTGATCGGCTCTTTCGAGCACTGCCGGTGCCAGTCCGTCCGGACCGCCGATGAGCAGCGCCAGCGGCCGCGCCTCTCGCAAGCGCTCGGCCAACCACGCGCTTAAAGTCTCAGTGCTCATGGATTTGCCCGCAATTTCCAGTGCGACGACATAGTCATCCCGGCCGATGGCCGCCAACATGTCCGCGCCCTCGCGTTGTACGGCGCGCTGCGGGTTCTCGCCCGCGCTGCGCGTTGCAACCGCAATCTCGTGCAGCTCCAGAACCAGCGGGGTACGCAGTCGCTTCTGATATTCGAGGAATCCGCTGTTGACCCAGTCAGGGAGACGGGTACCGGCAGCGATCAACCGGCATTTCATAAGAGGATCACGCGCGTGCGGCGCGCTTCGTGACGGTCATGTCCCACAACTTCTCCAGCCCATAGAACTCGCGGACCCGCGGCAACATCACGTGGACGATCATTTCATTCAAGTCAATGAGAACCCAATCCGCGTCCTGTTGACCCTCGATGCCGTGCGGCCGAAAACCCGCCTCCTTGGCCTTTTCGACTACGCGCTGCGCGACCGACCGCACATGGCGATCGGACGTACCGCTCGCAATCACCATGAAATCGGCTATATCGGTCAGTCCTCGAACGTCCAGAAACTTCACTTCCAGCGCCTTCATGTCGTCGAGAGCCGCGAGTATCACGGTCTTGAGGGCAGCTGCCCTGGGCGCGCGCGCCGGTTTCAGAGGGGCGACGGCTTTTTTGCCGTCTCGAATCTTGCGGGTCGAAATCTTTTGCTTTGCTGCCACTAAGTCCGGTTCCTGGAGTAACAATGGGTGTCTAAGATCAGTTTACGCACTGGATCGGGCATGAGGAAGCGCGGATCGCGGCCCATGCCGATGAGCTGTCTGACCTCGGTGGAGGAAATCTCCAGCTGGGTTACCGCATGGATGAAGATGCAGCCCGCCCGCGTTTCATGCAAATCGTTGATGCGCCCCGTGCCGCGATCCACCAGCAGTTCCCCGAGCGGCCCCATGCCCGGCGCACGCCACCCCGGACGGTGGGCTACCACCAGATGCGCCAACTGCAACAGTTCCTGCCACTGATGCCACTTCGGCAGGCTCAAGAAGGCATCCATGCCGACGATCAGGCACAGGCTGCGGTCTGGATACTCGTGCCGCAGTTCGGCCAGGGTTTCCACCGAGTAGGAGGGTCCAGCCTTCCGCACCTCGCGATCGTCGACGATGAACCCCGGTTGGCCCGCCACCGCCAACTGCACCATTTCCAGCCGCAGCCGGGCATCGGCGATGGGTTGATCGCGGTGCGGCGGATTGCCCGCCGGGAGGAAGCGGATTTCCTTGAGACGCAGGGCCTGCTGGAGTTCGAACGCCGTTCGCAGGTGCGCATAGTGAATCGGGTCGAACGTGCCGCCAAAAATGCCCATTGGGTTCATTGGGTTACCCTGCCTTAAATCCCACCGGCTTGCAAAGCGCCGGCGAACGCTGCAGTGAGGCCGGTGAGCGCGCTCCACGCGTCGCCGAGCGCCAATCCTTTAATGATGCGGTCGGTCTGGCTGGCTTGCAGCAGCAAGGGCGCCAGAGGCAGCTTCTTCAACCGTGCAAGCGCGCGTCCCGATGGATTCGACGCCAGGTTCCAGCCGCTGCCGCGCGCCGCGGAGCGCAAACGCTCGCGTTCACGCGCCTGCCACATGCCGCGCAATTCGCGCAGCAACGCCCACAGAATCAGCGTCGGCTCCACTCCCTCGCTTTTCAGCCCGAGCAGCACTCGCAGCGCGCGCGCCGCATCGCCGGCCGCGGCCGCATCCGCCAATTGGAAGACGTCGTAGCGTGCGCTGTCGCCGACTGATCGCAGCACCAGATCGGCGCCGATGGGCTCGCCTTCTGCCAGAAGCCCAAGTTTCTGGAGTTCCTGCTGCGCGGCCAGCAAGTTGCCTTCGACGCGCTCGACGATCAGCTGCGAAGCCTCGGCGTCGATCTCAAGGTGCAGCGCTTTTGCCCTGGTGCGCAGCCAGTTGGGCAGCGCAGCCGCTTCGACCGGCATGATCGGCACCCACGTACCGTGCTTTTCGATGGCCTGTACCCAAGGCGCATCGATGACCTTTCTGTCGAGCTTGTCGGTGATGACTAGGTAGGTCAGATCAGGCGCCGACTGCGCGGCGAGCTCAGCCAGCAACGCCGCACCCTTGTCCGGTTTTCCGCTCGGCATCCGCAATTCAAATACTCGCCGCTGCGCAAACAACGACAGCGATTGGCTGGCGAGCCGCAGTTCATCCCAATTGAAACTGCGATCGATGAAGAACACTTGCCGATCCGCGTACCCGGCGGCACGCGCAGCGGCACGAATGGCATCGGCGGCTTCGGCCACCAGCAGAGGCTCATCCCCGGAAACCAAGTAGATCCCGGCCAAGCCCCGCGCCAACGCCGCCGGCAACTGTTCGGCGCGTATACGCAACTAATTCCGCGTCCTGTTTGGCGCGCGCGCACGCGCACGCTCAGAAATCGAAGCTGGCGCGAGCTGCCGCATATTCGCCCTCCATGCGCGCCACCAGCGCCGCGACGCTCTCGATCTCGTGAATGCCGCTGACGCTTTGGCCGGCGCTCCAAATATCGCGCCATGCCTTGGCCGCCGTATTGCCGCCCGTTCCGAAATTCATTTTGGTTTTGTCCGCTTCCGGCAGATGATCGGGATCGAGACCGGCGCGCACCACACTGCCGCGCAAATAATTGCCGTTCACGCCGCTGAACAAGGATGTGTAGACGATGTCCTCGGCCGCGCTGTCGATGAGCATTTGCTTGTATTCGGGGGGCGCGTTGCCCTCATCGGTAGCAATGAAGCGCGTTCCCAAATAAGCCAGATCCGCGCCCAAGGCGCGCGTCGCCAGCACGTCGGCACCGCTGCTCATGGCGCCCGACAGGATAATGGCGCCCGGATAAACCTCGCGAATTTGCTTGACCAGGGCAAAGGGGCTCAACAATCCCGCATGGCCGCCCGCGCCGGCGCAGACGGCGATGATGCCGTCGACGCCCTGGGCTGCCGCTTTTTCCGCATGACGTAGATTGATGACGTCGTGAAACACGATGCCGCCGTAGCCATGCACCGCCGCCACGACCTCGGCGGGCGGCCGCAGGCTGGTAATGATGATGGGGACTTTGTGTTTGACGCACAGGCCGACATCCTCTTCCAGGCGATTGTTGCTGCTGTGCACGATCTGATTGACCGCGAACGGCGCGATCTGCAGCTGCGGGTTGAGCCGCTTGCACGCCGCCAGCTCTTCGGTTATTTGCGCCAGCCAATCGTCAAGTTGCGACGCGGGCCTGGCATTCAGCGCGGGGAATGCACCCACGATGCCGGCTTTGCATTGCGCCAAGACCAATCGCGGCGTGGAAACGATGAACATCGGCGCGCCGATGACGGGCAAGCGCAAATGACCGCGCAAAATCTCAGGGATGGGCATTGATTTTAGACTTCTGCAACTTAAGGCTTCTAAGGTGGCCGGTCCGGCATTATGGCGTAATCCGGCGAAATAACCGCGCAGATCCTCAAGTCCGTCGGCCGATTTTCCCGATCGGAACGTTGATTTCGGATGACGGCCGCGGCGCGGATTCGGACTCGCCGCAGGTGTCGCAACCCCCGCATGCCGCTTGATTCTTGGCGGCTGCCGCCAAGAGCCGTTGCGCAACGCCCTTGAGTCTCAAGAATGACGGTGCCGCCGCGAGAATCAGGCCCATGTGCCGCAAAAACCCCTCGCGTAAACTTCGCGGGCCCAGCTTGACGAGGGCGTAGCCCAAGCTGACCAAGAGCACGGCGGCGACGAGAGTGTTATCGAGTACGGCGTTCATGAGTGCCCGGGCGTCATGATAGCGCGGTGGCGATGCGGAATGTGATCCAGGATCCTAAGTACGCCATCGCGAATAAATAGGCCGCCATGATGATGGGATAGCGCCAGGAGTTGGTCTCGCGCTTGACGGTGGCCAAAGTCGAGAGGCACTGCGGCGCGAAGACATACCACGCGAGCAGCGAAAGTGCGGTCGGCAAACTCCAGGAGTGCGTGATGAGCGGCGTCAATGCGCCGCTGACGTCGTTGCCGGTCGCCGACAGGGCGTAGACGGTGCCCAAGGCGCCGACAGCGACCTCGCGCGCGGCGAGTCCCGGCACGAGCGCGATCGATATCTGCCAATTGAAGCCGATGGGCTTGAACAGCACCGCGAGCCAGGCGCCCAAGTGTCCCGCAATGCTGTACTGAATCGCCGGGCCGGTCGCGCCGGGCGGCGGCGCGGGGAAGGAACTCAAGGCCCAGAGTATGACCATGAGCGCAAGAATGATGGTGCCGACGCGGCTCATGAAAATTTCAACGCGCTGCCACAGGCCTATGCCTAAATTGCGCAAATTAGGCCAGTGATATGCCGGCAGCTCGAGCATCAGCGCTTGCAAGCCGCCGCGTTGCCCCAGGCGCTTGAGCACGAAGGCGACCGCCATCGCGCTGATCACGCCGAGGATGTACAACCCGAACAGCACCACGCCCTGCAATTGCAGTCCGCCCCAGAGGGTGCGCTGCGGAATGAACGCGCCGATGATCAATGCGTAGACCGGCAGGCGCGCCGAACAGGTCATCAGCGGCGCAATCATGATGGTGGCCAAGCGATCGCGAGGATTTTGGATGGTGCGCGTCGCCATGATGCCGGGGATTGCACAGGCAAAGCTCGACAGCAACGGAATGAAGGCGCGGCCCGACAAACCGACGCTGCCCATCACCCGATCGAGCAGGAAGGCGGCGCGCGGCAGGTAGCCCGAATCCTCGAGCACCAAAATAAAAAAGAACAGGATGATGATTTGCGGCAAAAACACCAGCACGCTGCCGACCCCGGCCAGCACGCCGTTGATGAGCAAATCCTTGATCAAGCTGTCGGGCAGCACCGATCCGAGCCAATTGCCGAACACCGCGACGCCGAGTTTGATTTGGTCCATGGGCACCTGCGCCCACGCGAACACCGCTTGAAACACCAGGAACAGGATCACCGCCAGAATCACCGGTCCGAGCACCGGGTGCAGTACCAACGCGTCGAGCCGATCGCTCAACGTCACGCCATCGAGCCGATCGGCGCCGACCGCACTCAAGATTCTGCGCACCTCGGCTTGATCGTGTTCGATATCCCTGCGGCTCAAGGGCTGCCAGGCAGCGGCCAACCGCGGGCGTTCGGGTATGGCGATCGAATCGAGCATTTTGATCAGGGCTTTGACGCCCGCCGTTTTGACGCCGACCGTCTCGACGACCGGCATTCCCAACTCTCGCCCCAAGCGATCGGCGTCGATGACCATGCCCTTGCGGCGTGCAATGTCGGTCATGTTGAGCGCCACCACCATGGGCAATCCCAGGCGCTTCAAGCTCAACACCAGCCGCAAATTTTGGCGCAGGTTGGTCGCGTCGGTCACGCACACCACAAAATCGGGCGCGCTCTCGCCGGCGCGGCGCCCCAGCAGCACGTCGGCCGTGATTTGTTCGTCGGGGGTCAAGGGATCCAGGCTGTAGGCGCCGGGCAAATCCAGGATACGAATCCGCGCTCCCGACGGCGTGAGCAGCGAGCCTTCCTTGCGTTCGACCGTGACGCCGGCGTAGTTGGCGACTTTCTGGCGGCTGCCGGTCAGAATATTGAACAGCGCCGTCTTGCCGCAGTTGGGATTTCCAACCAAGGCAATGAGAGGATTCGGAGCGCTGCGCGCGACGTCCATGGAATCAAGCGCCTAGGAGCCGGTCTGCAGGCTCCTCAAGGGAGCTGCGGCTGCTCCGGACATACGCGGATGCAGGCGGCCTCGAAAAGGCGCAGGGCAAAGGTGCCAGTTCCGATGCGCACGGCGATCGGGGCGCGCGCCAACAGCCCCCGGGCCACGATGCGCACCGCCTCGCCGGGCAGAAACCCTAACTCGGCCAGGCGCCGGCCCACCTCGGCGGGTGCCTTTGAATCGGCCCCGGCCACGGAAACCACGCGTGCCGAGGTTCCCGGCCTTAGGTCCGCTAGAGGAATCTCGGCGCTAGCCGAAGAAGTAAGGAGCATGGAGGGTAGGGCCAGCATGAACGCGATTCTACATGAGAATCGTTCCCATTACTATTACGGAGTCACATTCCTGCCCTTAAGTAAAGTCGGTTCCTGATAGGCTTGGTATCCTTGGAATAATCGGAGGCGTATGAAATGCCTACGCTTTTTGAGAAGATCATCGCCGGCGACCTGCCGGCGACCGTGCTCTACCGCGACCCGCGCGTGATCGCGTTTTTGGACATTCGCCCTGCGGCGCCGGTGCATATACTCATTGTCCCGAATAAACCCATACCCACAGCCAATGATATTGCCGACGAGGATGAAGCGCTGATCGGCCACATGTTCCTCGTGGCGCGCGATCTTGCACGACAGCAAGGCATCGCCGAGAGCGGCTACCGGTTGATCATCAATTGCAATGCACATGGCGGCCAGGAGGTGTATCACTTGCATGTGCATCTTCTGGGCGGACGGCCGCTTGGGCCGATGGTGGCGCGAGTCAGGGCTCCAGGATGCGAAAATAAAGAGGATCTGTGATGAAGAAGAAAAAGGCCGTGCGCGCCAAATCACGCGCATCCCTGAGGGCGGCAGTCAAAAGGCCGTCGGTCAGCGCCGCCAAATCCACGCGCGCCATGAAAGCGCGGGAAATTTCTCGCCCCAGTCCGCGCAGCACGCCGCGCCGCGAACTGTATCCGGCGCTGGACCCATACCGCCACGGCTACCTGCGCGTCTCGGACATTCACGAGATTTACTACGAAGAAAGCGGCAATCCTGCCGGCAAGCCGGCGGTTTTCCTGCACGGCGGTCCTGGCGCAGGATCGGACAAACGCGCACGGCAATTCTTCGACCCGCGCCACTATCGCATCGTGGTGTTCGATCAGCGCGGCTGCGGACGCAGCCGTCCGAGCGCCAGCCTGATCGAAAATACGACCTGGCACCTGGTCGCCGACATCGAGCGCTTGCGCAAGCATTTGAACATCGAGCGTTGGCTGGTGTTCGGCGGATCATGGGGCAGCACGTTGGCTCTCGCCTACGCGGAAGCGCATCCGGAGCGCGTCAGTGAAATCGTGTTGCGCGGAATATTCCTGCTGCGCTATGCGGAAATCCGCTGGTTCTATCAGCATGGTGCCTCGGAGGTTTTCCCGGATGCCTGGGAAGCTTATCGCGACGCGATCCCGCTCGATGAGCGTGACGACTACTTGAGCGCCTACCACAAGCGCCTGACCGGCACGGATCAGCGTGTCGCATTGACCGCGGCCCGCGCCTGGTCGGTGTGGGAGGCCGCCTGCAGCTTCCTGCTCAGCAATGTCGATAACATCAAGAAATGGGGCGAAGACCAATTCGCCCTGTCGGTCGCGCGAATCGAATGCCACTACTTCGTGAATCGCGGCTTTTTGCGCAGCGAGAGCCAGCTGATCGACGATGTACCGCGCATTCGAAATATTCCCACGACCATCGTGCAGGGCCGCTATGACGTGGTCTGCCCCGCGACCAGCGCCTGGGATTTGCATCGTGCGTGGCCGGAGGCGGAGTTGCGGATCGTGTCCGACGCGGGCCACTCCGCATTCGAACCCGGCAATACTCACGAGCTGGTGCTCGCGACCGATCGGTACCGGAGCCGTTAGCAGGCTTCCAAGGGGTGAAACGTGTCTGAACTGGCTTACATCGGCTTGGCGCGTGCGAGCGACGCGCGCGAGATTGCGGAAATGTCGCGCGATCTCATCGAACAAGGATTGTCCTGGTCATGGACGCCGGCCCGCGTGCAGCATTTTATTTCCGGCCCGGAATCCTGCGTCGTGGTCGCGCGCCGCGAACAGCGGGTTGCGGCGTTTGCCATCATGCATTTCGGCGACGACGTCGCGCACTTGAATCTGCTCGCGGTCGCGCCTGAACATCGTCGCCAGGGCCTGGGATCGCAGCTCATGGACTGGCTCACCCGAACCGCGCTGGAGGCCGGGATATTCCGCATCAATCTCGAACTGCGCACGCACAACGAGCCAGCGCGAATTTTCTACGCGCGCCTGGGGTTCGATCAACTCGGCGTCGTCCAAGGCTACTATCAAGGCCGGGAAGCGGCGCTGCGCATGTCGCGGCACCTGGCACAGACCGGCTAGCCCGCATTCTCTCCGGGCTAGGAGGCGGATTGCGCCGTGCCGTCCGCGCCGCTCTCGATCGATTGAGCCATCCGCTTTGCGGCGCCCAGCGGAAAAACCACCGTTACGCGGCAACCGCGCCCGGGCCCGGTATCCACCGTCATCTCTCCCGCGGCGTCCCGCACGCGGTCGGCCACGCTCCATAGCCCGAAACCGTGCGCGCGCGGCTCGAACAGGCTCAGCTGCCATTCGAATCCCGAGCCCCAATCCTCGACCACGACGCGTAGTTCATGCGGGTCCGCCGTCACGGTGACCGCCGCAACGTGAACGCCGGAGTGCTTGACGACATTTCGCAGCAGTTCGCGGATGACCTTGAAAACCAGCACGCGCAGATCGATATCGATGGCGGCATCGTCCACGGTCACGTGCAGATCGACCTGCAGATTGTCTTTGCTGCGCATGTAGACGCTGAGCCACTTGAGCGCCGGCTCCAAGCCCAATTCGTACAATCCCGGCGGGCTCAAGTCCGCAATGACGCGTTGTGCGATGGCCTGCACTTCGCGGACGGTGCTGGTCGCCTCGCTGAGCAATAGCCGTATTTCAGGCGGCGAACGCGCTACCAGCGCATCCAATGTCATCGACAAGCCGACCAACTGCTGGCCGATGCCGTCGTGCAGATCCACCGCCGTGGCGCGCCGCGCGCGCTCTTCGGCGCCCACCAATTGCCGCGCATACAGCTTCAAACGGTCCTGATTCTGGCGCAGCCGCTCGTTCAGATCGGTCAGCTCGGTGACATCGCGGGCGACGGCCCACACCCGCACCAAGCGGTCCTGCTCGATCACGCCGCGAAATCCGGTGATGAAGGTGCGTGGGTGAGATTTCACGGACACCGAGAACTGCAGCCCGTCCATCGAGTAGCCCTGCTGCGATGCCGCACCCAAGTGCTGTATGAACATCGCGAACCAAGGCATGTCGGCGCGCCACTGGCGCGCCTCGGCCTCGGACAGTCCCATCTCGCGGTTCATGCGCAGGTAACTCAGGTTGCATTCGGCGACATAGGCATGAGTTTGCAGCCAGGCAATCTGCTCGGCCACCGGCAGGTGCGGATCCATCGGCGAGGACAACTCGACGCGCCACACGGCCTCGGAACTGTGCTCGATGAAATTGCGGTAGCGCTCCTCGCTGGTGTGCAGCAACTGGTAGGCATTTTTCTTCTCGAGCAGCACGACGGTGAGCAGGAAATTGATCACCACCAGGGTCGCTAGATACAGCTGCACGGCACCCACCCGTACGAAGGGACTCGGATCGCCGGCGAACGGTCCTAAGCCGCGGCTCGCGAAGTAGGACACCAGCACGGCCGTTGCCGCTGCGAGAATGGTCGACCAGCGCGGCGGCATGCGAAATGCCGCGACCACCACGAAGGCCAGCAGCACGAAGGGCATATCAAGGATCGTGGTGACGCCGCCCGGCGGCGCCGAAAAAACCCAACTCGTCATGGCCAGCATCGCGAACCCGATCAGCATCATTTCGACCGGCGCCCCCGCCGGCGCTGAATGCTGGCGGGCGCGCCAGCGCACCGCCCAGCCCATGACGATCGGCGCGATGCATAAGGATCCCAGCCAATTTCCCGCCCACCAGATCTGCCATTCGCGTGCATAGTCAGGCCCGCCGAGCGCGCGAGTCGTTGCAAACGCGCCCACGATCGCGCTCGCCGCGGCTCCGACCGCGACCGCGGCAATGAACAGCAGCACATTGCGCATGCGCGGAACTCTGGGGGTCGCGATGAGCCGCGTTGCCACGAACGCACCCACCATGCCGTCAACCGAATTGGCCAGCGCAAAAGGCAGGTAGTAGGTAAAACGGAAATGCTCGGAAATCACGGCGCTGGCCGAAAGTTCCATCGCCAGCTGTATGCCGATAATCCAAATCCAATTGCGGCGCGGCGAGAGCCACAGCGCCATGAAGAGCAGGCCCGCGGCCGGCCAGATGATGGTCAGCGACTCGACGATCTCGTGCAGCTTCAGACCCAGGAACACGAGCAGCAAATACAGCGCCGCAAAGACGGCAAGAGAGCGTGCGCCTTTGGCAAATCCGTCGCGGGTGAAATCCCATTCGAGGCCCGGTGGCCGGTCGGCGTCGGGCACGGGCGGCGTCGGCACGTTCAAAACCTCCCTGCTGGGAGATGATTGTGCGCCAGTTTGTTGCAATACTACAAACCACCCATGGCGGCCAAAAACACCACGCGTTTGTTCGGTGCGACCGGACGGTACGTTGCCGGCGTCGGACAGGGAACGTGGAAAATGGACGAGTCGCGCGCCGATGAAGCCATCGCGGCGTTGCGCCGCGGGCTCGACCTTGGCCTGACGCACATCGACACGGCGGAAATGTACGGCTCGGGCGCTTCCGAAAGAATCGTCGGCAAGGCGATCGCAGGGCGGCGCGATGAGGTGTTCTTGGTCTCCAAGGTGCTGCCCAATCATGCATCGAAAAATGACGTCCTCGCCGCCTGCGAGAAATCGCTGCGGCATCTGTGCACCGAGCGGCTGGACTGCTACTTGCTTCACTGGCGCGGAAGCGTGCCGCTGGAGGAAACCATTGCGGCATTCGAGACCCTGGTGCGCCAAGGCAAGATCCTGTCCTGGGGCGTGAGCAATCTCGATGTACAGGATTTGGCCGAAGTTGCCGCGATTGCCGGCCCCGGCCATCCGGCCTGCAATCAAGTGCTATACCACTTGCGCGAACGCGCAATCGAACATGCCGTGCTGCCCTGGTGCGCCAAGCACGGGAGCGCCGTGGTGGCCTACACGCCTTTCGGTCAATCGCCGCAGATCTTCGCGGGCAAATCCAAATCAGGGCGGGTGCTGCAGGAAATTGCCGATGCACATGGCGCCACGCCTCGCCAGGTGGCACTGCGCTTTCTGCTGCGCCACCCGCAAGTCTTTGTCATACCCAAGGCGTCAGGATTGGCGCACGTGACCGAGAATGCCGGAACCTACGCATTGCAGCTCAGCGATTCCGACATTGCCAAGATCGACGCGGCGTTCCCGCTGGGCAAGGCGCCGCGCGATCTGCCGGTGATTTAGACCTCGGCCCGGTGATTTTGACCGGTTGGTGTGCGGTCGTGCTCGAGCCGGTCAATATCACTACGCCGGGACTACCGGCGGGTGTTGGCGACACGTGAGTTTCCGGTCTACGAATGCGCGCGACGCCAGCCGACCGACGGTAGGCACTCGGGACTCGTCGTCCAACTCTGTGAGATTGAGCGGCCCACGTGGACGGCCTGGAGGGATAGGAAGCTTCAAGGCCCTGCGCTCTTCCGGGCCTTGAAGCTTCCTATCCCCCAGGCCATGCGCGCCGGTCAATTTCACAGTGCCGAGGTCTAGCGCAGGATGTGCGGTCCCACGGCGTCAATGCTTGAGGTTCCGGTCAGCGCCAGCGTGACGCGCAGTTCGTTGCGCATGATCTCGATCGCCTTGGTCACGCCGGCTTCGCCGGCTGCCGACAAGGCATACAGGAACGCTTTGCCGATCAGCGCGCCTTTCGCGCCGAGCGCAAGCGCCTTGGCGATGTCTTGACCGGAGCGCACGCCGCCGTCGAATAGGACTTCGCAGCGGCCGCCAATGGCTTCGACGATTTCGCTCAAGACGGAGATCGACGACGGCGCGCCATCCAACTGGCGTCCGCCATGATTGGAAACGACGATCGCGTCCGCGCCGGCCGCAGCCGCCAGCCGCGCATCTTCGGCGTCCAGCACGCCTTTCAGTATCAGCTTACCCGGCCAGCGGCTGCGCACCCATTCCACATCGCGCCAATTCGCCGATGCGTCGAACTGCGTCGCAATCCACTCGGCCAGCGTATTGATGCCGCTGGAGCCGCCGATCCTGCCGACCAAGTTGCCGAACGTGCGCCGCTTGCCGAACAGCACCCGCAAGGCCCAGGTGGGCTTGGTCGCGATATCCCAGGCATTGCGCAGCGTCATTCGCGGCGGGATGGTCAGTCCGTTGCGCGGATCGCGGCGGCGTTCGCCGATGACCTGTAAATCGAGGGTGAGCATCAACGCCGAACACCGCGCGGCTTGGGCGCGGTCGATCAGCTCTTGATTGAAGCCGCGATCTTTCATCAGGTATTGCTGAAACCAGAAGGGCTCCTTGCTGGCCTCGCGCACATCCTCGATCGAGCATATCGACATGGTGCTCAGGCAGAAGGGAATGCCGCAGGCGGCGGCGGCGCGCGCGCCCAGTATTTCGCCGTCGGCATGAAACAACCCCGCGAGTCCGGTAGGACCGATGCCGAGCGGCATGGACACCGGCGAGCCAAGCAGTGTCGTGGCAAGGGATATTTTCGACACATCGACCATGACCCGCTGCCGAAAACTCATCGCGTCGAGATCCGCGGCATTGCGCCGCATGGTGCGCTCGTCATACGAGCCGCCGTCAGCGTAATCGAAAATCGCTTTCGGGATTCTGCGCTGCGCGAGCCGGCGGAAGTCGTCGATGCTTAAGATCACTGCCACGGGAGCAAGTCTACGGTCGCCCGAGGTCCGACAGCAAATAGCGCACGGCCCGGGTTTCGCGCGCGCCCGGGCCGTGAATCGAATTTGCCGTTATCGGCGCCTTTTCGTTAGAGGGATAGCCAAACGTCGATGCCGCCATGCTTGCTGCAGGCGCGATTCCGATCTTTCGTGCTGGTGAAAAAGCCGTCGTGGCAGCGAGCCGAGGAGCGCGGATGATCATGTCGGTATTTCTGCATCTGGTCATCATTGTTCTTGTGATCATCCCGATGATCGTCGGCCTTCATGACTTGATGCTGATCCGGCTTGTGCTCGTCCGGCCGATCCTGCGCGCTGACCAGGACCGGGGTCAGTGCGGTCATCGCGAGAGCCGTCATTGCGAGCAATGACGGTTTCCAAAAATGTTGGCGCATGTCGTTTTCCTCGTTCAGAGTTGGGGGTTGCATGCTACGGCTGCCACAGCCAGGCCGCAATTCCCCGCCGCTGCCAGGTCGTGTCGGCGCGAGCCTACGCGTGGAGGGCGGAAAGTACCCATCCAACCCGATGTTAGCTAAGCTTTGGGGGCCCTTTGAGGAGATCCATCTTGCTAACAAGAATAATTTGGCGCGGCGCGGCGCTCGCTTGGCTGCTCTGCCCGGGCATCGGCAACGCGGCGGCCGGCGGCGCAGGAAATGTGGATGCAGCGCGCCTGGCAGCCGCGGACTCCGAGCCGCAGAACTGGTTCACGGGCGGGCGCGATAAGGACGGCACGTACTTTTCACCCTTGACCGCCATCGACGCCGGCAACGTCAAGCAGCTGGGATTCGCCTGGAGCTACGATCTGGGCGAGCCGCAGCGCGGCCAGGAGGCGACGCCGCTGGTGATCGACGGCGTCATGTATACCTCGGGAACCTGGGGCTATGTTTACGCCGTGAATGCTGCCAGCGGCAAAGAGCTGTGGCGCTACGACCCCAAGGCCGATTTTTTCATGGGCAGAAATCCGTGCTGCGATCTGGTCAATCGCGGCGTCGCTGTGTGGAAGGGCAAGGTGTTCGTGGCCTCCGTGGATGGACGCCTGCACGCGCTCGACGCGGCAACCGGCAAGAAGCTCTGGGAAGCCGACACCATCGTCGATCGCAAGCTGCCGTATTCGAGCACCGGCGCCCCGCAAATTGCCGGCACTGTGGTCGTCATCGGCAACAGCGGCGCCGACATGGGCCACGGCGCCGTGCGCGGCTATATATCGGCCTACGACATTGAAACCGGCGTGCTCAAATGGCGTTTCTTCACGGTCCCGCCGGCGGTCGGGCAGCCCTACGAAAATCCGGAGTTGGCCGCGGCCGACAAGACCTGGGACCCGCATCGCAAGCCTGAATTCAAGGGCGGCGCAACCGCGTGGGACGGCTTCGCCTACGATGCCAAGCTCAACTTGCTGTATTTCGGCACGGCCAATGCGGCTCCTTATGATCTTCGCCAGCTCGGACCCAAGCAGCTCGACAGCCTCTACGCCACATGCATCATTGCGCTCGATGCGATCCAGCGGACGCATGGCGTGGTACTACCAGGAAACACCGCATGACAGCTGGGACTACGATGCGGTCCAAAAGATGGTGCTGGCAGACATCACCATCGATGGCCAGCCCCGCTCCGTCATCATGCAGGCTTCGAAGAACGCGTTCTTCTATGTGCTGGATCGCAAGACGGGGAAACTGCTGTCGGCCAAGAGCTACGCGTTCATGAATTGGGCGACCCACGTGGATATGAAGACCGGCCGGCCCGTGACCACCCCGCAATCGGATTGGTACAACACGGCCAAACTCACCTACCCCTCTTGGTCCGGCGCGCACACTTGGAATCCGATGTCATACAGCCCGCGCACGCGGCTGGTTTACATTCCCGTGATCGACGTTCCCACGATCTGGGTCGACCTGCTGCACAACGGCAGCAAAGTGAAATATGTCAAGGGGTTCTTCACGGTGCAGGGCATTATTCCCGACGACACCTACGATGCGAAGGATTCAACCCGCTTGTTCGGCCCGGTGCCGGATGAGAAGCCGTCAAGGCTGCGCGCCATGTCAAACCGGTGCGGGAACTGATTCGGGCCTGGGATCCGGTGGCCGAAAAAGTCGTGTGGGAGCACGAAACCTCTTCCGGAATCCGCGGCTATGACGGCGGTGTGATGTCGACGCGCGGGCAATTTGGTATTTCAGGGCCGCGGCAGCGGCGAGTTGTGGGTCTATGCAGCCGACACCGGCAAAGTGCTCAAGGTTATTGGAAACCGGAAGCCACATCATGGCCGCACCGATGACCTACGCGATCAACGGCGAGCAGTATGTCGCGGTCCAGGTGGGCTACGGCGGCACGGCGATCACGGTCGCCGCCATTCCACCGAGCAGCGCCGCTCTTAAATATCAAAATACCAATCGAATCATCGCCTTCAAGCTCGGCGGCGGCCCGGTGCCGCTGCCGCCGGCACGAATCGAACCGCTTTTCCCCAAGCCCCCCGAGCAAAAGGCGACCCGGGCGCAGATTGATGCGGGCGAGGTAACTTTCATCGAGCAGTGCACCCGCTGCCATCAACTCGGGCCGAGCACCACACCCGATCTTCGCAAGCTCAATGACGGGCTGCACGTGAAATTCAAGGACATTTTGCTGCGCGGAGCGCTGGCGCCGGCTGGCATGGAGCGCTTCAACGATATCTTGAGCGATAAGGATGCGGATAATGTGCATGCCTACTTGATCGAGCAAAGCTGGATCGCCTACCGCGCACAACAGAGCGCAGCCGCGCATCCATGACCATGCTGCAGCCTGGACTCATGATGGATCGGCCACTGCTGATCTCCGCGATCATCGAGCATGCCGAGGCGCAGCACGGCCAGACCAAATTGTTTCGCGCGAAACCCACGGCCGGTGTTTCGCTACAGCTTTGCCGGATGCGCGGCGCGCGCCAAGAGACTCGCCAACGCGCTCGTCGGCCTGGGGCTGCCGCCGGGACGCTGCGGTCGGATCGCTCGCCTGGAACAATCACCGTCACGTTGAGATCTATTATGCGGTGTCGGGCAGCGGCATGGTCATCCACACCTGCAATCCGCGCCTGCATCTGGAACAGCTGATTTACATCATCAATCACGCCGAAGACCGCGTGCTCTTCTTCGATGCGACGTTTGCGCCGTTGATCGAGGAGATCGCCGCAGTCCTGCCCGAACATCGAGGCATGGATCTGCATGAGCGATGCGGCAAACATGCCGGCGCTCGAGCGGATTGCCAGAACGTGTATTGTTACGAAGAATTGATCGCGGCGCAGGAGCGGAGTTCACTGGCCGCAATTCGATGAACGCGCAGGCCGCGCCTGTGCTACACCTCCGGCACCACGGGCAATCCCAAGGGCGCGCTGTATTCGCATCGCGCCATCGTCCTCAACGCCATGACCATCTGCATGCCCGGAATGCTGGGCCTGTCTCCCCGTGATGCATGCTGCCGGTGGTGCCGATGTTTCACATCAATGGCTGGTGCATTCCGTATGGATGCTCGTCGGCGGCGCGAAATTGGTGCTGCCGGGCCCGCGCTTGGATGGCCCGGGCTGTACGAAATGATGGAGAACGAGCAAGTGACGGTAAGCGCGGGCGTGCCGACGGTATGGCTTGCGCTGCTGCAATATGCGGAGCAGCACGAACCTGCAATTTTCCAGCCTGCAAGCGGGTGCTATCGGGCGGATCGGCGGTGCCGCTCGCCATGATCGCGAAGTTCGACGAGCGCTTCGGCATCGAAGTGCGGCAGGGCTGGGGAATGACTGAAACCGTCGCGGCGGCGACGATGGGCTGCTTGACGCGGGAGCAGCTGCAATTGACGCCGGCACAGCGCCACGCGGCTGCCGCCAAGTTGCGGCAAAACGGTGTTCGGCATCGACATCAAAGTCGTCGACTGAAGATGGCGACGACTTTGCCGCGCGATGGCACAATCGCAGGGCGAACTCATGGTGCGCGGCCAGTGGATCGTCAGCGGCTACTACAAAAGTGCAGTCTCGCCGCTGCGCGACGGTTGGTTTCCCACCGGCGATATCGCGACCATCGATCCCAACGGCGTCGTGCAGATACGCGACCGCGCCAAGGATTTGATCAAGACGGGCGGCGAGTGGATCAGCTCGATCGATCTGGAAAACACCGCCATCGCGCATCCCGCCGTGGCCGCGGCTGCGGTTATCGGCGTCAAGCATCCGAAATGGCAGGAACGTCCCCTGCTCTTTATCGTTCGCAAACCGGGCCACAGCCTGGAAGCCGGCGAGATTCTGTGCTTTCTCGCCGAACGCGTGGCGAAGTGGTGGGTGCCCGAAGAGGTTATATTTCTGGAGTCGCCTGCCCGTCGGTGGCACGGGCAAGGTACAGAAGGCGCGCTGCGGGAAAAATATGGAAATGTTTTCGATTAGCCGGGAGCCGTTCATGAAAAACCATCTTCTTGCCGCCGCGTTCTGTTTAGGCGTTTTGCAGCTATTGGCCGCGCAGGCCGCGCAGGCCGCTCAGACCGCTCAGACCGCGCAGGATCCGCCGGCTGATCCATCGCTGGCGAGGGATCAAGCCGCGGCCGTGAGCAAAGCCGTGAAGCACGATGCCAAAGTGGTTGCCGATGCCGCCAAGGAGGGGGCGAAACAGGTGGCGAAGACGGCCAAGGAGGTCGCACATAAGGTCGCGGCGGCATCCAAGGAAGGCGCCCAGCAAGTCGCGGCAACCGCCAAAAAGGGCGCCGCAAGAGCCAAGTCGGCCATCAATGGCGAAAAGACCGCGAATCCGCCGGCCAAGCCCTCAGAAAAGTCCCCGGCAAGGTCGGACCGGACGCCGGCGCAATAATTCTCGCTGCGGCTGCGTCCAATTGAGCGGTGACATGCATCTTAGCAGCCGCTAATGCCGAGGCTAAGCCGTGTGCAAATGATTTCGGTAATACGCGCCGCGCGCGGCGTAATTCGCCGCGACTTTCAGCAGATTTTCGCGCTCCTCCGCGCTGAGCTGACGCACGACCTTGGCGGGCGCGCCGATGATCAAAGTGCCGTCGGCAAAGACCTTGCGCTCCGTGATGAGCGCCCCCGCTCCGACCAGACATCCCTTGCCGATGACGGCGCCGTTCAACACGATCGCCTGAATGCCAATCAGCGTCCCCGCGCCGATGGTGCAGCCATGCATCATCGCTTGGTGTCCAATCGACACGTCGGCGCCCACCGTTAGCGGAAATCCCGGGTCGGTGTGCAAGACCGCCGAATCCTGCACGTTGCTGCCGGCGCCGATACTGATGGTTTCGTTGTCGCCTCGCAGGGTGGCGCCAAACCACACCGTGGCATGCTCCGCGAGGATGACTTTGCCGATCACCGCGGCATTCGGCGCCACATAGGCGCTCGCTGCCAATACGGGTGCATCCTCTCCCAATCTGTAGATGCTCATAATCTGTGGATGCTCATAAAGACGCTCATGCGCGCTGTATCCGCTCTTGCCCGCATCATCCGGCCGCGCGCGGCTCGCGCGCAACTCCTCGGGCCGCAAGCTATGATCTTAAGCCATGGATGACAATGAGCCCCTGAATCAGTCGACGGGTCCGCCGGCAGCTCGCGCGGCGGCCGCGGCGAAAGCGCAGCGGCCTTTGCCACCGCTGCTGCGGTTGTGGAGCTTGAGAAAGGCGGTAGCCAACTTCAGCCCCGCAAATTTCCTTCTGATTTGCCTGACCCTCCTCTGGCTGTTGCTGTGGGCGGCGATCGATTGGTGGCAGGCGCTGCCGGATCCGCAATTTCTCGTCGCCGGAATACCGCTGTTTCCCTGGTACGCGCTGGCGCTGCTGGCTTTGGCGGCGTTGCTGCGCGTGCTGTCCAACCCCAGGCCGGCCTTTGCCGCGGCATTGTTGTTGTCGTTGGGATTGGTGCCGCTGCCGCTGCTGCTGGCAGCGCTCGCGGTACCTTTTTTGAGTCTCGATTGGCGAATCGCCGCCATTGTCGTGTTGATTTACTCATTCATCTACCTGGCCCGCGGCCTGCGCACTTTCACCGGCGAGTCGCAACGTCGCGCCGCGTTCGCCGGCATCGCCTTTCTCACGGCCTTCATCTGGCTCACCGATGCGCTCGACGTGATACCGGACGTATGGGCCGCGCCGGAAGTCGCCGAGGCTGCGGATGACGCCGATTCACATGCCGACGCGGAAGCGGTGCTGTTTGAGCAGTCCCTGCGCATCGATCAAGCGCTCGCAGCCGTGCGCTCCGATGCTTCGCCCAGCCCCAGGACGTTTTTTCTCGGATTCGCCGGGGTGGGTGAACAAAAGGTATTCGCACAGGAAATCGGTCTGGCTTCGCAGGTGCTGTCCGCACGCTACGGCATGGAGAGCCGGTCACTGTCGCTGATCAACGATCAGCGCGACCTGGAGCGCTCGCCCTTGGCCAGCGTCTCGGGATTGAAGTACGCGCTTCAAGGTCTGGCGAGCCGCATGCAGCTGGATCGGGATGTATTGTTCCTCGTGATTTCCTCGCACGGCACAAGTGATCCGGCCATTGCGGTTTCGAACTCGGACCTTCCGCTCAATGACATGACGGATGAGGATCTCGCCGCAGCCCTGAGCGATTCGGGCATCAAGTGGCGAGTGATCATCATTTCCGCTTGCTACGCCGGCGGGTTCATCGATGCGCTGAAGAATCCTCGTACCATTGTGATTACCGCCGCCGCCGCGGACCGCACCTCGTTTGGCTGCTCAAACGATCGCGACCTGACCTATTTTGGCGAGGCGTTTTTTCGCGACGCGTTGCCCGAGGCGCGCTCGCTGCGCGAGGCATTCGACCGGGCCAAGTCGGCAATCGCCCTGCGCGAGCGCCGTGAACGCGTCGATGCGTCGAACCCGCAAGCCTATTTCGGCGCCGAATTGGAGGCCAAGCTCGCCGCGATGAAGGATCATGCGCCGCAACGCTGATATGCTGTCTGCATGAGCGAGCCAGCGCATCGTACCGTCGAAGCCAATGGCATCCGCATTCATGTCGCTGAGCAGGGCAATGGCCCGCTGGTGCTGCTCTGTCACGGATTCCCCGAATCCTGGTATTCGTGGCGCCATCAATTGAGCGCGCTGTCGGCGGCGGGTTTCCACGCCGTTGCACCCGACATGCGCGGCTACGGCTCGACGGATCGCCCTGCCGAAATCGAGCGCTACACACTGTTTCACCTCGTCGGTGACATGGTCGGCGTGCTCGATGCGCTCGGTGAAAAGACTGCCGTGGTTGTCGGACATGATTGGGGTGCGCCGGTTGCATGGCATGCCGCGCTGCTGCGCCCGGATCGATTCCGCGCGGTCGTGGGACTCAGCGTCCCGTATCGACCTCGCGGCAGCATCGCGCCGACGTCGGTGATGCCGCAGAACGCCGAGGCCAGCTTTTATCAATTGTACTTTCAAGCGCCGGGCGTGGCGGAAACGGAACTCGAGAAGGATGCCGGGATCTCGCTGCGCAAGATTCTGTACTCAGGATCGGGCGACGTGCCCAGACGCAATCCCGGGGCACCGAACGCGGGGGTCGGCATGGTGGCGCGCGCCGGCGGGTTTCTCACGCGGATGCCGAACCCGGAAACGCTGCCCGCGTGGTTGAGCGACGCGGACCTGGATTTTTACGTGCAGCAATTCAAGCGCTCTGGATTTCGCGGCGGGCTCAACTGGTACCGCAACATCGATCGCAATTGGGAGCTGATGGCGCCCTATGCCGGCGCATCGGTGATCGTGCCCGCGCTGTACATGGCAGGCGATCTGGATCTCGTGGTTTCCTTCCCGCGCATGAAAGAAGTGATCGCCGACTTGGCGCGCTACATCCCGCAGCTACGAGGCACCATCATGCTCCCGGGCTGCGGTCATTGGACTCAGCAGGAGCGCGCCGCTGAGGTCAACCAGGCGCTGATCGAGTTCCTGCGCAGCCTGTAGCGGCCCCAATCGCATTGGCTTGAGCACGATATGCCTCAGGTGCGTAATATACCGTTGGTTTCCTCGAGAGCCGCCGCCGAATGACTCAACCGACTATTCCTGACCAGTCCGATCCCACGCGTCAGCTCAGCCGCTCGTTGCAGGGCAGGCATTTGGCGATGATCTCGATTGGCGGCATCATCGGTGCCGGGCTGTTTGTCGGCAGCAGCACTTCGATCAAAGCGGCCGGGCCCGCGGTTTTCATCAGTTACGCCGTCACGGGCATGCTGATTCTCATGGTGATGCGCATGTTGGGCGAAATGGCGACCGCCCTGCCTAACGTCCGTTCGTTCACGGAGTTTGCGCGCTCCGGATTGGGCGACGGCGCCGGCTTTGTCGTAGGCTGGCTGTATTGGTATTTCTGGGTGATCGTCGTGCCGGTGGAGGCCATCGCAGGCGCGAAGATCCTGCAGATCTGGATGCCGGCTTTTACCCAGCTGCAGATCGGCGTTGGCTTGATGACCATCATGACGGGCGTAAACCTCATGTCGGCGCGTTCCTATGCAGAGTTTGAATTCTGGTTCGCTTCGATCAAAGTGGCGGCAATTCTGGTGTTCGTCGTGATCGCGGCGTCTTTCGCGTTCGGCTGGACCGCGCCATCGGGCCCGACCTTTGCCAATCTCGTCAATTATGGCGGCTTCACGCCGGGCGGCTGGATCGCCGTGATCGGAGCGGCACCGACCGTGTTCTTTGCCATGACAGGCGCCGAGATCACGACGGTGGCGGCAGCGGAGTCGGCGCAGCCGGGCCGCGCGATCGCCAAAATGACCACGACTGTCATATGGCGCATTTTGATTTTCTACGTCGTGTCCGTTTTCTTGATCGTCTCGGTGGTTCCCTGGAATACGGTGCGCTCCGGCGAATCGCCATTCACCTTGGCCCTCAATACGATGCACGTGCCGGGGGCGAGCATCATCATGAGCGTCATCATCCTCACAGCCGTGCTGTCCTGCTTGAATTCCGCCTTCTATGTCAGTTCGCGGGTGCTGTTTATCTTGGCTGACCGGGGCGATGCGCCGCAGTTCCTGGTCAAATTGAATAAACGCCGCGTGCCCGTGGTCTCGGTGTTGATCGGCGCGGCGGCGGGATTTCTCGGCATCATCGCCGCCACCGGCGGAGCGCAAAAGGTATTCGACTTTTTATTGAGTTCCTCGGGCGCGCTGATCGTCTTCGTTTATATGATCACGGCCGTAGCGCAGATTGCACTGCGCCGGCGACGCGAACGCAATGGCGAGGCGAAGCCCGCGGTCAGCATGTGGTTATTCCCTTACCTGAGCTATGCCACCATCGCCTGCATGGGCGCGGTGTTGATCGCGATGGCATTCACCCCCGGCCAGCGCCAGGACTTCAACGCCAGCTGCATTACCCTCATCGTGGCCGTCATCGCCTCTTTGATCGTGCGCCGTTTGCGGCAACCCCGCCCGGCTGCCTCGCCCGTGATCTGATTGCCGCGGCACGATTAGAACTTCTGCGCCTAAGCTGCTGAGCTCCCGTTCTCGAGCGCCTTTTGGTCCGATAATTCCGGCCGGTTCGGTAAAAATTATCCAATGATATCAGTCGGTTGTATCGTCTAGCACGAATGTCATATTGTGACAAATGATAAAAATCTAATCATCGATTACAACATGTACGTTTCTATCTTGGGGGTTTTTGGCAGGATGCCTGTCAAGAAGTTTAGGAGAATCTCGCGCCGGCAACCAGTCAACTCCCCCGCTGGTGCGACATCCCGGCGGCGTGGGCCTCAAAATCCATGCCGTTTTTTCTTAAGACCCCGCTCTTCTCGTCCGGGCTATGGAACTAATCGTGCGGCTCTGATATCACACCCATACCTCGTCTGCCGAGGTATGGGGAGCCGAAGGCAATGCAAGCGAGTTCATCGTGAGTTTGCTGCGCTGAGCTAGATCCGCCGTGGCCGCCCTCGCTACCAGTGTGAATCGGCCACCCGAGCGGATCGGGGCGCGGCTGCTTCGGCCCACCATCTTGGCTCTTGTCGTGGCGCTTCACGCCGCGCTATTGCTGATTGCTTCGCACTGGCAGACTCACCTCGACGTGCGCATCGAGGAATCCCTGGTATTTCTCCCGCTTCCCGCGCACGTGCCATCGGCCGAGGAGGCCGCGCCGCCGCCCAGTTTGCCGCGCAAGAGGCCGGCGCCGACGCACGACACGCAACTGGTCGTCGTGCCGACCCCTGCCGAACCGCCGCCGGCCGAGCATAAGCCCACCATCGTCGATTGGAACGCAGAAGCGGCACTGACGGCGAAGCAGCGGGCGCAATCGGCCGCGGCGCCGCAACCTCGTGCTTTGGATAAGCATGGCGCCGGCACCGACTTCGACGGCGGACTAGGATTGGATCAGGGGAGTGCGCCAGAGTTTGGCTGGGATCATGCCCGCACCCATCGCCTGGAACCGATGGAAGGCGGCGGAGCAATTCTTTGGATCAACGATCGCTGCTTCATCGTGCTGTACGGCGTGATTCCGTTTCCCATGTGCAGCATTGGCAAGATCCCGGTGCGCGGCGACCTGTTTGATCACATGCGCGACCCGCAGGGGACAGAGCCGAACGCGAGTAATACTGCGCCTTAGCGGCGCAGCTAGTTTCCTGGCGCCAACCCCTCGATCAAGCGGCAGGCACGGGTAACCGCGTCCTCGGAATCGATGCGTGATGCATAATCCGCGCGCCGCTGCGACGATGTGCCATCGCCGAGAATACTCTCGATCGCGCGAGCCACGCGGGCCGCCCGATAGCGGCTCTGCGGAATGCTCCGTCCCAACCCAAGTTGCTCGATGCGCCAGCCGCTGTCGAATTGATCGTAGCCATGGGGCACGACGAGGTGCGGAATGCGCGCTTTGATCCCCTGCGCCAGGGTGCCCACGCCGCCGTGGTAGACCAGCAGCGCGGCGCGCGGCAACACCCGGCTAAAGGGAAGGTAGCCGAAGACTTTGATGTTGGCTGAAAGGTTTGGCGGAACTTGCTCCGGGTAATTCGTCACCAGCATGGCGCGCAGGCCCAATTGCCGCACAGCCCTGACCGACTCCTCGAAAAATCGCTGCATCGTCGACCCCGCGGATCCGGGCGTAAATACGATGGGCGGTGCGCCGGCGCTCAGGAATTCTTCGGCCTGCGCGAGAGGCGCCGCTTCGCCATCCGCATCCCATAACGGAAATCCGACTGCCTGCGTATGCGCCGGCCAGTCCGGCTGCGGCGGCGCAAACCACTCGGGAAAGAATGCAATCACCAAATCCGGCGAGTGCATCCAGCGATGCATCACGCGATCGACGGACGCGAGGCCAAGCCTCCTGCGAAGAGCGTTCAGAGGCGCCTTCAGCCTGCGATCGAGAATCACGGCGTCTATGATGCGAAACAAGCCCTGTTTGAACCACTTCGGGCGGGTCGCCGAGAGTCTGACGTTGCCCATCATGCCTTGATCGACGAAAGTGCGGATCACGCTGGGCTGCAGATGCACCGAAGCGCTCGGCACGCCAAGCTTTTCCTGGGCGAGGCGGGCGCCGAAGGCCAAGCTCGAGAATGCCACTACGGTGCTGGAATCGGCGTGCTTTTCGATCAACCGGTAAATTTCATCGATCGCGGGCACGATCAACCGCGCAATGACCTTGAAGCCCTTGCGTAGATGCCACAATTCGGGATTGGCAATGGCTGCGTTGGCCTCCGCGGCGCAGCCGACGGGAATGAATCCGATTCCTTGCGCTTCGATCAACGCCTGGAAAATGGGATTGGTCAGAATCGTCGCTCGATGGCCGCGTGCTGTGAGTGCCGCGCCAAGCGCGATAAAGGGGTGCACATCGCCTGCGCTGCCCATGGTCGGCAGCAGCACGTGAAGCGAGGACCTGCGATCGCCGGAGGGACCGTGGTTCAATCGTTCACCGTTCGAACTTTGTCGACAGAATGATCGACGAGGTCGTGCGCTCGACGCCGTCGAGTGCGCCAATTCGATCGATGACTTGATCCATTTCTGCGACCGACGCGGTAACCGCAACCGCGATCAAGTCCACCTCGCCGCTGACCGAATGCAGCAGCCGCACTTGGGATATCTCACGCAACGCGGCGGTCACCGCACGGGTCTCTTTCGGACCCACTTTGATCATGACATGCGCCCGCACCGCGCCCGTTCCATGTTCCGGCGCCAAACGAACCCCGTAGCCGGTGATGATGCCTTGCTTCTCCAGCCGCTCAATTCGACTCTGCACGCTGGTGCGTGAACGTCCTACCAATCTCGCCAGCATGGCGGTCGAGGCGCGGCCGTTCTCCCGCAGCGCCGACAGTAGCTTCTCGTCGATGGAATCCATGGCACTTCGTCGCTTTTACCCTTCTTAATGTAGTAACTATACCTTAAAAATGCCTAAATTAACCCTACCATTCGCCATGCCAGCGGGCAAAAATGGCAATCCCAAGGGAGGCGGCATGAAAGACATTGTTATCGTAGGCGCAGGCAAGATCGGCTCCATGATTGCGGAGTTTCTAGGCGGTTGCGGCGACTACGCGGTCACGGTGGTCGATCGATCGCAAGCGCAATTGGACCGGCTCGAGACCGCCGCGCCGATCAAGAAGGCCGTGATCGACATTACGCAGGGCGATGCCTTGGGCAAATTACTGTCGGGTAAATTTGCGGTCCTGTCCGCGGCACCCTATCACGCGACTCGCCTCATCGCCGAGGCCGCCAAGAGCGGCGGCGCTCATTACCTGGACCTGACCGAGGATGTGGCCAGCACGCGCGCGGTCAAGCAATTGAGCGTTGGCGCGCGCACCGCCTTCATTCCACAATGCGGTCTGGCGCCGGGATTTATCACCATCGTCGCGTCCGAGCTGGCGTCGCACTTCGATGAGCTCAACGATGTGCGCATGCGCGTCGGCGCATTACCTGAATTTCCCTCGAACGCGCTCAACTACAATTTGACCTGGAGCACCGACGGGGTGATCAACGAGTATTGCGAGCCTTGCGAGGCCATCGTCAACGGCCAGCTGCGCGAGACGCAGCCGCTGGAGGAATTGGAGGAATTTTCGCTTGACGGGATTCTGTACGAAGCATTCAACACCTCAGGCGGCCTGGGTACGCTGTGCGAAACCCTGGCCGAAAAGGTGCGCAATCTGAACTATCGTACCATCCGTTATCCGGGCCACGCCGCCATCATGAAGGCCTTGTTGAACGATCTGCGGCTGCGCGACCGGCGCGAACTTCTAAAGGACATTCTCGAGAACGCGGTGCCCATTACGCTTCAGGATGTGGTCATTATATTTGTCACGGTGAGCGGCATGCGCGCCGGTCAACTCATGCAGGAGACCTATGCCAACAAGATCTACGCGGCGCCGATGGGCGGCAGAGTGCGCAGCGCCATTCAAATCACCACGGCCGGCGGGATTTGCGCCGTGCTCGATATGCTGAGCGCCGGTGAAATTCCGCGGTCCGGATTGATCCGCCAGGAAGAAATCGGCCTGAAGGCCTTCCTCGGCAATCGCTTCGGCAAGGTTTACGCGATGGGAGCGCCGGCCGCCGCGCACGCAGCTTGAGTACGCAGCGGTCCCGCGCCCGCTGCGCCGCCCTGACTGACGAATTCCCGGATATCGGCCAGCGTGGGTGCCCTGCCGCGCAACAGCGCGGTGAGTGCCGCCACGGTGTCGGCGTGCGAACATTTGGGATAGAGCTTCAGCGTCACCGGCACGCCCAGCGTGCTCAGCGCGGTTGCGAGATTGCGCGAATTCTTGGGCTTCACCGTTGCATCGTTCAGCCCGTGCACCAACAGCATGGGCGGCGCATCCGGCCGTACGAAACCGATGGGTTGGGACGCAGGATATCGCGGCGGCGGACCGAACATGTCTTGGTCACCCGGCTCGAGCAACGGTAAAAAATCGTACGGTCCGGACAGGCCAATGACGCCTGCGACATGCGGCGCGGCCTGCCCAGTGGCCGCGAAGTAGCGTGGATCCAGCGTCACCAGCGCGGCCAGGTGCGCGCCGGCCGAATGCCCCATCAGGTATAGATACTCTCGGGCGCCGCCATAGTCATTCGCGTGCGCGGCGGCCCAGAGCGCCGCCAATGCCGCATCGTGCATGAATCCCGGCATTTTGACTTCAGGGTAGTGGCGATAGTTCGCCACCAGGCTCACATAGCCTGACGCCGCCAGGGCCGCACCGACAAACCGATAGTCTGCTTTGTCTCCGCCGCGCCAACGGCCTCCGTGCCAGAAAACGACCACGGGCCGCGCTTCGACGGGCGCGCCTGGCGGCACATACACGTCCAGACGCTGCTGCGGCTCCGGCCCGTACGCGATATTTGCGTGCCGTCTATATGAACCGAACGCCGCCGGCGCATTGGCGGCGAGAAACCCCAGACGTTCGCATCCGGCCATGAATAGTGCGCATATCCCAGCGAGCGAAATTCGGCGCGACACGCGATCCTCGCTAGCGGCAGGCATAGGTGGGACCGCTCGCGGCGTTGAGCACGCCGTGCTCGACCAGCCAGGCGCGCGCATCGTCTGCGTCGCGCTCAAACCATGCCGCCGCGCTGCCCAGCCTGAATGTATAGCCCCACGCATCCATGTCGCGGCACATGCGCTGCCGGCCTACGTTGGGCAGCGAATCAGCCAGGATGATTTGCAGGTAGCAAACGGCATTTTCTTCCGCATGATCGCCGCCCGCGTCCGTATGCAAGCCCGCGCGCCGTTCCGGCGTCATGCAGATGAAGTGAGCGCTTTCGTGCAGCACGGAATGCAGCGGCGTGTCGAGGCGCGCGAAAATCTTGGATCCCATGAGTCCCGCCTCGCGTTCGCCCCAATAGGAGCCGGGGATGACTTCGTCCGGCGCCACCAGCTGCAGCACCAAGCCATAGCGATCCAAGAGCACTTGCAGGGATAACCGATCAATGCCGTTGAGCAGAAGCACCGTGCGGCCGCGCCAGCGTTATTTCAAGCTCGTGAGTCGGTGCATGGTGATGGATACCAGATCCCGCGCCATTTGCTGGCGCAGAATATCGGCTTCGTGCTCCTTGGCAAGCTGCAGCGTCTCGTTGAAGCTGAAATCCTTGGATAGGCTGATGGTCTGCGGTGCGAGCAGCTCCTTACCGCCGCCATGTACGGTGAATGTCACGGTGTAGGTGAGTTCGTATTCGGTGGGAATGTTTTTCGCCGAAACAGCAAGCGTGCGTTGCTCGACCAAGTCCTTGGTGACATCCACAGTCGCCGTTGCGCCTTCGCGCGTCGATTGCAGCGTGGCCCCCGAGGTCTTGAGCTGATGCTCGAATTCGCGCGAAAAATCCGTGTACGGATCTTTCAACGATAGGTAGGGACGCGCCATGACCGCGGGCAAAGGCTCGCTGCCCGCGAGCCGGAAACCGCACGCGGACAGCAGGCTGATGCTCATCAAAAGCAGATATCGCAAGCTGGCCACGCAGCATTACACCACGATGTTCACGAGCTTGCCGGGCACGATGATCAGTTTACGAATTGCCGCGGCGCCGATGAATTTCTGCACATTCGGATCGGCCAGCGCCGCGGCGCGAACCGCCGCTTGATCGGCGTCCACCGCGACCATGATATGCGCCCGCAGCTTGCCGTTCACTTGCACCACCATCTGCACCGTGGCCGACTGCAACGCCTCCACATCGACTTCCCGCCAGGGCTCGTCGATCAGCGCGGTGCTGTGCCCCAGCCCATACCAAAGCGCGTGGGTGACATGCGGGATGATCGGCGATAGCGTCAGCACCGCGATCTCCAATGCCTCCCGCGAGACACTGCGATCCTGCGCGGCGACTTGCGGAAACTTGGCCACGGCATTCAGCAGTTCCATGACCGCGGCAATCGCGGTATTGAACGTGCGGCGACGGCCCATATCGTCCGTGACCTTGGCGAGGGTCTGGTGCGAGTGCCGGCGCAGCGCCCGTTGCGGCTCGGTCAGCGCCGACTTGTCGAGCGGGACCACCGGGCCGGACGATACATGCTCGTACACTGCCTTCCACAGCCGCTTGATGAAGCGAAATGCGCCCTGCACGCCCTCATCGGACCATTCCAAAGTCTGTTCGGGCGGGGCGGCAAACATGATGAACAGTCGCGCGGTGTCGGCGCCGAATTCGTCGACCAACAGCTGCGGGTCCACGCCGTTGTTCTTGGACTTGGACATCGTGATCACGCCGCCCGATTCGACTTGCCGGCCGTCGGCTTTGAGCACCGCGAAGCTGCCTTTACCGCTCTTATCCGCCGTGACCGTGACATCGGCCGGATTGAAGTATTGCACCCGGCCGGAGTCGGTCTTGCGGAAAAAGACCTCGTTCAGCACCATGCCTTGGGTGAACAGACGCGCAAAGGGTTCTTTGAATGAAACCGCACCCATCTCTCTCAAGAAACGGGTCCAGAAACGCGCGTAAAGCAAGTGCAGAATGGCGTGTTCGATGCCGCCGATGTACTGATCGACGGGCAACCAGTATTGAACGCGATAATCGAGCATCGCCTGGTTGTTGTCGGCGCAGGCGAATCGCAAGAAATACCACGAAGAATCCACGAACGTGTCCATGGTGTCCGTCTCACGGCGCGCCGCGGCGCCGCACTTCGGACACTGCACGTTGAGAAAGCGCTCGTCTTTCAACAATGGATTGCCGCTGCCGTCGGGCACCAGGTCCGTGGGCAGGATGACAGGCAACTGCTCATCCGGCACCGGCACCGCCCCACAGCCTCTGCAATGAATGATCGGAATCGGGCAACCCCAATAGCGTTGCCGCGAAATTCCCCAGTCGCGCAGCCGCCAGGTCGTGCGCTTCTCGCCCAAGCGCTTGGCCTGCAGATCTGCGGCGACGGCATCGACGGCGGCTTGATAGTCGAGCCCGTCAAAGGGGCCGGAATTCACGCAGCGGCCGTGGTCGGAATACCAAGGTTCCCACGCCGCCAAGGAATACGGGCGGCCTTGCCACTCGATCACCGGCTTGATCGGCAACCGATATTTTTTGGCGAAAGCGAAATCGCGTTCATCGTGGGCCGGTACGCCCATGACCGCACCGTCGCCGTAGCTCATCAGCACATAGTTGCCGACCCACAGCGGTATAGACTCGCCGCTCAAGGGGTGGCGCACGTGCAGACCGGTCGGCATGCCTTTCTTTTCTTGAGTGGCCAGCTCGGCTTCGAGCGCCGGTCCGCGTTTACATTCTTCGATAAACGCGCCCAGCTCAGCGTTATCCTGCGCGGCAAACTCTGCCAGCGGATGTTCCGCCGCGACGGCGCAAAACGTCGTGCCCATGATCGTGTCGGCGCGGGTGGTGAAGACCCAGAGCACGCCGCCTTCGCCGATATCGTGCGGAAAGCCTAAGCGAACGCCCTCACTGCGGCCAATCCAATTGGCCTGCATCACGCGTACGCGTTCGGGCCAATCCGGCATGCTATTCAATTCATCGAGCAGATCTTCGGCATACGCCGTGATCTTCAGGTAATACATGGGAATTTCGCGCTTTTCGATGATCGCGCCGGTACGCCAACCCTTGCCGTCGATGACTTGCTCGTTCGCGAGCACGGTCTTATCGACCGGATCCCAATTGACGACGCCGGTTTTCTGATAGGCAATGCCCTTTTCCAACATGCGCAAGAAGAGCCATTGATTCCAGCGGTAGTATTCCGGCCGGCAGGTGGTGAGTTCGCGATTCCAATCCAGCCCATAGCCCAAGGATTTGAACTGCGCCTTCATGTGCGCGATGTTGTCGAAGGTCCATTTCGCAGGCGGCACGCCGTTCGCGATGGCGGCATTTTCGGCCGGCAAGCCGAATGCATCCCAGCCCATCGGCTGCAGCACGTTGCGCCCATGCATGCGCATGAATCGCGTCAGCGCATCGCCTATGGTGTAATTGCGCACGTGTCCCATGTGCAAGCGGCCGCTTGGATAGGGAAACATGCACAAGCAATAATACTTCGCGCGGCTGTCGTCTTCCTTGGCCTCGAAGCTATGCTGCTGGTCCCAATAATGCTGTGCCTGCGCCTCGATGGCGGCGGGTTCGTATCTTTCTTGCATGATTGGGCCTCAGAATACCCGAGATGTCCGACGGCCGCGAACTGCAGTTGACAAAGGTCGCATGCAAAAAAACTTGAATTTTTACGGCGCGCTGGCTTTGAGCAGCTTGAGCGGCTGCCTGTGGTTCTTGGCCGTTACGCCATTTGATTTGTCAGCCCTTGCATGGATCGCCGCGGTGCCCATGCTCATGGCCATCGAGCGAACGCCGAGCTTTCGCCGCGCGCTGTTCCTGGGCTGGTGGGCCGGACTCGTGGAGACCGCCGGCGGATATTACTGGCTGATCGACGTGATGCGCCGCTTCGCCGATTTCCCGTGGCTCGGCGCGGCGGCAGTTTTTCTGCTTTTTTGCGCGACCCGCGCAATCATTTTCCTGGTGTTTACGGCCGCCGTGCTCGCCATTCGCAAGCGCATCCGCGTGCCTCTGACCCTGCTCGCACCGATCGCCATGGTGAGCTGCGAGTTGCTCGTGCCGCAATTGTTTCCCGCCGGCCAATGGATCAGTCAAGCCTGGAATCCGCTGGTCATCCAAGTGAGCGAGCTGACCGGAGCCTTTGGCGTCACCGCGCTGCTGATGATGATCAACGGCGCCCTGTATGATCTGAGCCTCGATCCGCGCGCCGCGCGCTATCCGGCCACCGAGGCCGCTGCGCTGCTGGCGGCTGCCCTCATCTTCGGCGCCGTGCGCATGCGTCAAATCGACGCAATCGCCGCGCGCGCACCCAGCCTCAAAGTGGGCTTGGTTCAGCCCAACTTCGCCTACACCATCGACGGGGAATTTTCGCGCGACGAGGCGCTGCGCCAGTTGACGGCCCTGCAGCAGCAGTCGCGCCGGCTGGAGCAGGACGGCGCGCAGCTGCTGGTGTGGAGCGAGGGCAGTTTTCCAGTGGCGGTACCGCGCGATTTCAGCGCGGATTTTTCCGCCGATTCGCTGGCGATGATCCGGCGCGGCTTCAGCGTGCCCACCCTGATCGGCGCCGAGATGTACGACGCGACGCATGAGGATGCGTTCAATTCGGCGATTTTGCTCGATCGCAACGGCAAAGTCGCCGGCCGTTACGACAAGGTGCGGCTGCTCGCCTTTGGCGAGTATGTGCCCGGCATCGAGACATTTCCGTGGCTGCGTAAGCTTTTGCCGCAAGGCGCCGGGAGATTTACCGCGGGCGCGGGTCCCGTGGCGATCTCCCTGCTGGGACCGAATGGCGATACGTGGCGCTTGGGCCCGGTCATTTGTTACGAGGATATCTTGCAGGGATTCTTACGCGGCGTCGGGCAGCTGCATCCGAATTTGCTGGTCAATTTGACCAGCGATTCCTGGTTTGGCGCGGACACCGAGCCTTGGGAGCATCTGGCGCTCGCCGTGTTTGCCAGCGTCGAGCTGCGCGTGAGCATGGTGCGCGCGGTCAATTCCGGCGTGTCGGCTCTGATCGATCCGAACGGCCGCGTGACGCAAAAGACCTACGCCGACGATCCTTATCGGCATCCTCGCGCCGCCGACGGCATCGTCGTCACGGTGCCCAAGATGGCCGGGGGGCATACGCTGTTCGTGGCCGTGGGCAATTTGTTCGCCTACCTGTGCTTGGCCGGCACCTTAGGCCTTTTGGGCGGCGCGCTGGTCCGCGCTCGTACGCTCCGCAGGGCCGCGGAGCAGCTCGAAGCTGCCATCCGCGATCCGGGGGTCAAGCCATAACGTTCAATTTGGAGCCTGCAGCCGCCGCAGATCCACCCGCGGCGGATGAAGCCGCCGCATTGCTGGGCGATGCCGCCGCGTTCGTCGCCGCGGCCAAGGGTTGACCGCCGATGATCTGCTGCAGCGAACTGAATAGGCTGCCAAAAAGGTTTTGCGCGGTTCCGGCCGGAATGGGCGCCGCCGTGTCGCTTGTGGAATCGGTCGTGGGGTCCAGCGGCGAACTCTTTTTGTGGCCGTGGCCGTGGCCGTGAGGGGGCATATTCAGCGCCGGCAGGGTGGGCGTGACGGCTGTGGGCATGCTAAGTGATGACATAGGCTATCCTCTTGAAAGATGAATCAAGGTTGAGCGGCAAGGATTTGCCGCGCTCGGTCGGCCGCGGCGTTACCTTGCCGCGGCTGACGGCGGCAAACTGCTCCAAAGCGCATTCGCTCGTTTAAATACAACATAGGCCGGATCAACTCAGCAGGATTCGTGCCAGACCCCAGCGTGTCAGCATGCGCTGACAGAGAAATCAAAAACGCTGAGAACGACGATGCGGCAAGATGCGGAACTGATCTCGACATGGCGGGTCCCTCAATTGCCGGACTCGCAATGCGAGTTAAAGTGCGGTTCAAGCCAAGCAACCTCTACCCCTGGAGACGCTCGTGGGACTATTGATCGGCGAGGTCGCGCGGCGCGCCGGGCTGTCGACCTCAGCGCTGCGCTACTACGAAAGAGTTGGGCTGTTGCCGGCGCCCGCCCGCGTCTCGAAGCGGCGAGTCTACGATTCAAAGGTGATCGGCCGAATTCGAATAATTTTGCTGGCATTGGATGCCGGCTTTACCGTGAAGGAGACCAAGACGTTCCTTAGCGGCTATCCGCTCAGCACCACGCCCGCGGAGCGCTGGCGCGCGCTCGCCGCCAAGAAGCTCGCCGAGCTGGATGCGCAAATGACGCGGCTCGCGCAAATGAAATCGATTCTCAACGACAGCTTCCAGTACCGCTGCATGCGCATCGAGGATTGCGAAAAGTACATGCCGCCTACCAATCGAGTTGCGCAATGAATGATGCCGGCGTGATCAGGGACGTCAAGCTGGGCGAGCACGACATTCTTTCTTTCCTGAAGCCCGATTCGCTGTGGGGCGCACTGATTTATCTGGCCGTTTTCGTATTGCTGGCGTTGGTCCTGTCGCGGATATTGCGCGCCGGCGTACGCGCGTCGATGACCCGCAAAGGCCACTTTGATCGCACCACCATCAACTTCTTGCAGCAGTTCGGCACGGTTTTGGTCTGGATGGTCGTGCTGATTTTATATGCGCATCTCATACCGATGTTGCGATCGATCGGCACGGCCTTGCTCACAGGCGCCGGCCTGGTATCGGTTGTCATCGGTCTGGCGGCGCAAAGCACACTGGGCAATTTGGTGGCCGGAATCTCGATTGCGATCTATCGGCCATTCCGCTTGGGCGATACGCTGCAAGTCACCGCGCCCACCGGCACGGATATCGGCGTGGTGGAACTCATTTCACTGGGATACACCACCCTGCGTGCGCCGGACGGTCACATGATCGTGCTGCCCAACGCCATTGCGGCCAGCCAGGTTACGATCAACTTGAGCACCAACTACGCGCCCTGGCCGATTACGATCACCATTCGCTTGAGCCGCGACGCAGATATTGAAGCCGCGCGGCAGCTGGCCTTGGGCGTCGCCGCTGAAATGGCCGGAGAAACCGCGGTGGTCGGCTGCTTTCTGACCAAGATTGATGCCGCCGCCATCACCCTGGAGCTGCGCTTCAAGGCGGCGGACGCCGCAAGCCGCGATGCGGTGCGATCCAAAGTGTTGACCGCTCTGCCGGTTCGATTTGCGGAAGCGAAAATCGGCTCCTCCGGTGCCGAGCTGCCGGCTTTTTCCTGACGCCGCAGGATTTCCGAATCACCCGGCTTGTGCGGAGCACCCATGGCGTTTAGGCTTGCGCGAAGGAAAATCCTTTGAACACAGCGTTTGCCGGCAAAGTCAGGCTTTACGAACTCGCACTGGCGGACGGCCGCTCGGCGAGTCCCTTCGTGTGGCGCATCCGCTACGCGCTGGCTCACAAGGGGATACCCTTCGAGACCGTGTATTTGGGATTCACCGAAATTTCGCAGGTCTTCGCGGGAAAATTCAAGACCGTACCGATCTTGGAGCATGCGGACTCGGCGCTTGCGGAAAGTTGGGACATCGCCGAATACTTGGACCGTGCCTTTCCGCAGCGGCCGCTGCTGTTCAATACACCCGCCGAACTCTCTCTGGTGCGCTTCATGGACGCCTGGTTCTTCAGCGAGGTGCTGCGAAAGATGTTCAGGGTCTATGTCAAGGACGTGCATGACGCCGCACGTCCGGAAGATCGTGCCTACTTTCGCGCGAGCCGCGAGAAAACCATGAAGGGCAAGACGCTGGAAAGCTTCACGGCCGATCGGGCGAGCCATTTGCCGGCGATTCGTGCTTCGCTGGCGCCGCTGCGCACTCACCTGCAGAAGTTCCCGTTCCTCGGCGGCAGCGCTCCGAACTTCGCCGACTACATCGCCCTCGGCGGATTTTATTGGGCGGCCAGTGCCGGCACGTTGCCTTTGCTGGAACGCGCTGACTCCTTGCGCGATTGGCTCGATCGGGGCTTCAATTTGTACGGCGGAATTGCACGCGACCCGGGAATAGAACCGCTGTTCGAATAAGCGGTCGCCAAGGAAGGTGGGAAGACATTGAGCGGCGCAGGGCGAAAGGCCTAGGACATGCGCCGGCGCCAGACAGCAATGGCGAGCAGCAGCACGCTGCCGATAACCACCGGATAATTGCCGACCCGTGCATACGGGGTCAGACCCGTCATGGGCTGCACATCGGCGCGCAGCACACGCCTGTCGGAATTGCGGCAGGCGCGCCACGATCTTGCCCTGCGGGCCGATCGCCGCGGTGATGCCGTCGTTCGCGGCGCGGACGAGATAGCGCCCTGCTTCGAGCGCGCGCATGCGCGCGATCTGCAAATGCTGGTGCGGCGCGGTCGAATCGCCGTACCAGGCATTGTTGGTGACGTTGATCAACAAGGTCGCTGCACGCAGGACCTCGAGCTGCTCGCTGCCGAAGGCATCCTCGTAGCAGATGCGTGAGGCCGAGTTTTTGTCCGGCGGCGCTGAGCACCGGCTGATGCGGCGCACCGGCCGTGAAGTCGTCATAGGGCAAACTCATCAGCCGCATCCAGCGAGCGCACGAATGCCGGCACCGGGAAATATTCGCCGAACGGCACAAGATGCCGCTTGTAGTACCAGCCGTCGCCGACGTCGCTCAACACCAACATCGCCGTTGTAATAACTGCTGGGTTTGCCGGCTGATAATTCACGAGCCCGATGGCGAAATCGGCGCCGTGACGCGCGGCCCTGCTCTTCAAGTCGCTGCAAGTAATCCGGAATGTCTGTTGGCGAGCACCGGCAATGCGGATTCCGGCCAGACGATCAGGCGCGCTCCCCAGGCCTGCGCCGTCAGCTGCGAATAGCGCTGCATGGTAGCTTCGCGATTTTTCGCCTGCCACTTCTGGTCCTGTGAAACCGCGCCCTGCACGGCGGCGACCGGTATTGCAGGTCCCGACCGGGTGCGTCCAATCATGCGCGCTACAGCAGCGGGGCAGAGCGAACAATAAGGCGGCCATGCACCGCAGGGCCAGCAGCCGCCGCGCCGCCGGTCATGCCGGCGCTGGCGAACACGCGGTTGAGCGCCGACCGCGGCGGATGCGCCGCGGCCCAGGTCACCCCGTAGACACCCAACAGCGGCGCCCAACCCGCTGAACGGGGAGTCGATGAACGCATAGCCCAGCGACAGCCATGGAAAGCCGCTGAGCACCCAGCCGCGCAGCCATTCCAGCAGCACCCACAGCTCGGCAGCACCAACCAATCGCGCGTCGCGCCGGGCTTGAGCCAAAAGCGGTTTGCCAGGAAGCACAACGCGGCCGGATACGCGGACATCAAGCCGCAACCAGCACCGTCTGCAGCACGCAGCGTCAGCCACACCGGCACCAGGCCGAACACATGCAGGCAGGTATACAGCCAATAGGTGCCGAAGGCGAATAGCCCGGCACCGAACGCCGCGCCCGTCCAGCCGGCGCGGCGCGGCGGCAGACCGCGGATCAGCGCAAACAGCGCCGCGGGCGCAAGCAAGGCCAGCGGCCACCAGCCAAAGGGCGCGAAGCCAAGATTGAGACGCCGCCCGGCGGCAAACGCGGCCATCAGCCGCGCCAGCGACTCGTTTCGAAACGCGGCCGCCAGGCCGCGCATGCGATGCTTCAAGCAGCGGACTCGTCGGCAGCGGGCGGCTCGATGTCGAAGGGAGTGATCACGCGCAACAAATCGATGCGGCGCCGATCGGCGCGCAGGATGCGAAACTCCAGCTCGCCGATTTTGATGGTTTCGCCGCGGCGCGGCAGGCGTGCCGAACTCCTGCATCAGCAGGCCGCCGATGGTGTCGTATTCCTCATCGGAAAAAGCCGTGCCGAAATATTGCGTTGAAATTGGCGATCGGCGTGAGCGCGCGCACGCGTGAATTCGCGCGGTCGCTCCTCTGCGAATGGTCTGGTCATCCTCGACGTCATGCTCATCGTCGATCTCGCCGACGATTTGCTCGATGACATCCTCGATGGTGACCAGGCCGCAGACGCCGCCGTACTCGTCGACCACCATGGCGATGTGATTGTGGCTGCGGCGAAACTCCTTGAGCAGCACATTGAGCCGTTTGCTCTCCGGCACGAACACCACCGGGCGCATGAATTCGCGGATCTCGAAATGCTCGTCCGCCGCGGTCTGCAGCCGCAGCAAATCCTTGGCGAGCAGGATTCCGAGAATCTGGTCGCGATCCTCGCCGATGACCGGAAAGCGCGAGTGGCCGGACTCGACCACCAACTCGACCAGCTTCTCCGGCGGCTCGTCGCGCTCGACAAAAACCATTTGCGAGCGCGGCACCATGATGTCGCGGACCTGCATATCCGCGACCGCCAGCACGCCCTCGAGCATGACCAGCGCATCGCCGTTGAACAGTCCCGCGCTCACTCGCCTCGCGCAGATCCTCGATGAGCTCGGCAAGATCCCGCGGTTCGCCGGACATCGACTGAGTAATGCGCTTTAACCAGCGGCCGGTGTGCCGCCATGAGGCTGTTCGGACATGGGGCAAGAGCATACTCGGATCAGCGATAGGGGTTTGAAAACCCAAGCCGATCAAGGATTTGAATCTCGCGGGCGGCCATTTTCCTGGCCTCCGCCGGGTGCTCGTGATCGAAACCCAGCAGGTGCAGCACGCCGTGGACCATGAGATGCGCCCAATGCGCACGCGAGCGTTTTGTCGCCTGGCGCGCGCCTCGAGCGCGACGAGCGGCGCGCAAATCACCAGTTCGCCCAGGAATGAGCGGCCATCGGGAGCGCATTCCCGCGCCTGCGAACGACAGCACATTGGTGGGCTGGTCCTTGCCCCGATAGCGCGCATTCAAGCTGCGGCTGCGCGCCCGGCCGACGACGCGGACGGACAGGACGCAGTGTCGCAGCGATGCGGAGCGAGCGCCGCCGTCCGCCCAGCTTGCTCAGGCAGCCGCAGCGCCCGGCACCCAGGGGCGTCGCGACGCGTAGCTCACATCGAGTTCGAGCCGCCGCGTCACTCTAGCTCTGAGAATTCCGCGTGAGCCGCGTTGGCGCTGCAGACAGGCTTCCTAGGTGGCGTCGTCGGGCGAGCTCGCCTCATAGGCTTGAACGATCCGCTGCACAAGCGGGTGGCGCACCACGTCACGCGAGGTGAACATGGTGAAGGCAATGCCGCGCACACCGCGCAAGATATCGATCACGGTGCGCAGACCCGATTGCTTCGAATTCGGCAGGTCGACCTGCGTGATGTCGCCGGTCACGACGGCCTTGGAGCCGAAGCCGATGCGAGTCAGGAACATTTTCATCTGTTCGTTGGTGGTGTTCTGCGCTTCATCCAGAATCACGAACGAATCATTCAGCGATCGGCCGCGCATGAATGCCAGCGGCGCGACTTCGATGACGTTGCGCTCGATCAGCTTGGCGACCCGCTCGAAACCCAGCATCTCGTACAGCGCGTCATACATCGGACGCAAATACGGATCGACCTTTTGCGACAGGTCGCCGGGAAGAAATCCCAAACGCTCGCCCGCTTCGACCGCCGGCCGCACCAGCACGATGCGCCGCACCTTTTCCGATTGCAGCGCCTCGACCGCGCAGGCCACCGCCAGATAGGTCTTGCCCGTGCCCGCGGGACCGATGCCGAAGGTCAGGTCATGCGTGCGGACATTGTTGAGGTACTCGGTTTGATTGGCGCCGCGCGCGCGTATCGCGCCGCGCGCCGTGCGGACTTTGAGCTCCTCCGGTTCGCGTTGCTCGCGCTGCCGGCATCCTTGCCGTCCATGTCCAGTGCTTGCAGCGCGATGTGCACGCGTTCGGAATCCACCGGCTCGCGCTGCGCGCGCGCATACAGGTCCTGCAGCACCGATTCCGCGCGCTCGATCGCGGCCGCCAGACCCGACCAATTGAAAACGATTGCCGCGCCGCCTCACTTCGACGCCCAGCCGCGCCTCGATCTGATGCAGATGCTCGTCCAAGCGGCCCGCAAAGCTCGACCAGCCGGACATTGTCCGCCGGCGCGAGCAGCACGTCCCGAGTCAACGGAACCGAACTCATGCGGACCCACCCCGGCAAGACGGCCGCGCAGCGAATTGGGCATGGCCTCGGTGATGACGACGTCGGTAAAACTGTTCATGAGCGAGCCATGGAGTATCGCGCGGACCGTCGAAATTGACCCAGCGATTGTTGTCGGTGCGGCCGGCGAGCTGCTGTTGGATTGCGCTTCGCCGGGCGCTCGACCAGCACGCGCTGTCGGCTGCCCACCATGCGCTGTGATATCGCGCGCGCCTGGCCGTTCAGCCGCTGCTGCAGCAGTTCGAGCCGCCGCTGCTTGACCTCATGCGGCACCTCGTCCGGGCAATGATGCGGCCGGCGTGCCGGGACGGCGGCTGTAGATGAAGCTGAAGGATTGATCGAAGCCCACGTCCGCGACCAGGTTCATGGTCGCCAGAAAGTCCTCGTCGGTCTCGCCGGGAAAGCCGACGATGAAGTCGGTCGATAATCGAGATGTCCGGACGCACCGCCCGCAGCTTGCGCAGCTTCTGCTTGTACTCGAGCACCGTATGACCGCGCTTCATGGCGGCGAGAATCCGATCGGAGCCGCTCTGCACCGGCAGATGCAGGTAGATTGTTGAGTTTCGGGACGTTGGCATAGGCCTCGATCAGGCTGTCGTTGAATTCGAGCGGATGCGAGGTCGTGAAGCGGATGCGCTCGCACGCCGTCGATCGCCGCGACGAAATGGATCAGCGTCGATAGATCCGCGAGCGTGCCGTCCTGTCATCGCGCCCGCGTAGGCGTTGACGTTCTGCCCGAGCAGGGTGATTTCGCGCACGCCCTGGCGGCCAGTGGCTCGAACCTCGCCGAGCACCTGCTCGAAGGGCCGGCTGATCTCCTCGCCGCGCGTGTAGGGCACGACGCAGAACGTACAGTACTTGCTGCAGCCCTCCATGATGGAGACGAAGGCGGTGGCGCCGGCCGCGCAGGCTGCCGGCAGCCGGTCGAATTTCTCGATTTCAGGAAAACTGATGTCGATTTGCGATCGGCCGGAGTCTTTCAGTCCTTGGATCATCGCCGGCAGGCGGTGCAGGGTTTGCGGCCCAAACACCAGATCCACGAACGGCGCGCGTGCGGTGATCCCCTCGCCTTCCTGGCTGGCGACGCAGCCGCCCACGCCGATCACCACATGCGGGCGCTGTTGCTTGAGAAGCCGCCATTCCCCAAGCAGCGAGAACACCTTTTCCTGGGCCTTTTCGCGTACCGAGCAGGTATTGACCAGCAGCACATCGGCTTGCGCCGGGTCATCCGTGCTGCTTCATGCCATGCGCGGCCTCGAGTACATCCCGCATCTTGCCGGAATCGTACTCGTTCATCTGACAGCCGAACGTTTTTATGTATAAAAGACCGGGCATCTTCGGACTTGGGCTCGCGAGGAAAAGGCCGCTAAGATACTAGGAACCATGGCAATACGCGAAGTTCTCAAAATGGGCGATCCCCGGCTTCTGGCGGTCGCGCAGCCGGTAGCCGAATTCGGCACGCCGGAGCTGGAAAACCTTCTGACCGATATGCGGGAAACCATGCGAAATCTCAATGGCGCGGGGCTCGCCGCGCCGCAAATCGGCGTTGGTTTGCGCGTGGTGATTTTCGGATTCGAAGAGAATCCACGCTATCCGGAAGCGGACCCGGTGCCCTATACGGTGCTCATCAACCCCGAGTTGACGCCGCTCGGGCGATCCGATGGACGAGGACTGGGAGGGATGCCTGTCGGTTCCCGGCATGCGCGGGCTGGTGCCGCGCTACCGCGAGTTGCGCTACACGGGATTCGATGCGGCCGGAGCGCCGATCGATCGGACGGTGAGGGATTTTCACGCCCGTGTAGTGCAGCACGAGGTCGATCATCTGGACGGAATTCTCTATCCGCGCCGCATCCGCGACTTGCGCCAATTCGGCTTCAACGATGCGCTATTTCCGGGACAAAACCTGCAGGACGACTAGCGACCCGGCGCTGTGATTTTGATCGGGGTAGCGCTCGTCAGGGAACTCGAGCCGATCGGTATCACATGCCGGCGCAACGACGGGCCACAAGGTGTACTAGCTGACAGTCGATCTGATATGGGATGTCTGGTTTCGCCCGCTGCTGCCAGTCGTCACCGTCTGCTGTCCTGCCACGAGTTGAAGCATACGGGTACAGACGCGCCTGTCGGTGACTTGGTACGAGCGACCGTGTGTCTGTGGGAAACTCCTCGATCGACGATATAGCGGGTTCGTCAATAGCTACCGCCACCGGTCGCCTGGCGTGGTCACGTACGTCTTCCAGAGGTATCCCCACGGAAGCACGAGCGGCACGACCACGACGCCCGAGAAGATGCCTAAGAACGAATCGGCGATGTTGGGATCCAGCGTGTGGCCCAGGTACGGAGGGAGCCACGCTGCGAGCACCCAAATGAGTTTCCACGTGAACTCGAAGATCAGCAGCGGCATCATCCTGACGGGATATCGCACGCCGAGGAGACAGAGCAGCGTAAGTGCGCCAAAGAAGCTAGTCCCGACGCCGTGCCAGAAATCCCACGGCTGCGTGTGATGAAGGATTGCCGGCCACGTTTTCGAGCCCTGCCCCAAACCAAGCAGGAGATACGAAGCTCTGAGCACGTAAAGGCGCTAAAGCGGAAGCTCCGGCCTGGATTGTATTTGTACCATTCCATACCTACGGCGTCATTTTCCCGATATGTCGCATTGAAGCTAAAACAAGCCGCTCTCGCAAGGGGAAACAGAATTGTGCTGTCCGCTGTGACGCGTGCCTGCGGCACCTCTTCTCCCCATGGATGGCGAAGGAAGGGGATTGTTCGAGGGACTGCAACTTTTCCGACCGTTGCAAGTTCTTGGGGTGTCAGCAAGAAACTGTGCGCTGTCGATGCTTGAGGAGTTGGTCGAGCAAACTTCGCGGTAGTGGCAGACCGGGAGGCGCCGTGGTCAACACATGTATGGGCGACGATTCTTTCCGGCCTTTCAGTCGATGCTCGGCGGTGACTTTGTGCCACGCGAAGTCGAATGCCTGTCACCCATTGGCGGGCACGGGGATCGGGATCCATTCGATGAGCCATACATTGGAAAGGTCGACATCGGGACATTGCCCTTGGACTCGTTTGCGCGTCCTGGCGAGATCATCTTCAGGCGTGCGTGCATTTTGCTTTTCCATCATCGCAAGCCTGTCGCGATCTTGCATGCACGCCGGCGAGCGCACGCGGTGCAGCTGCTGCGCTTGCGACTCCTCGCGCTGTCTATGTTTTGGCTTCGCGCTGCACGATCCGGCGACGATTGTCTTAAGATGTGCGACCTCTGTCGGACGGTCCGCGTCTGCTAAATATTGACGTTTGTGAGCTGCCGTAAGCTTGTAGACCGGGGCGAGCGTTTGCAGCGCTTCTAGCTGTTCAAGAGCATCCACGCATTGGGAGACAGCAGTTTGATGGGCTTCAGCCGCGTATGGGAGCAACGCCAATCCGAATAACAAGAACGCCGTGCGTTTCATTTTGATATGCCTTCGCTCAAGTCTAGCGCGACCGGCGAACGGCGGCTAACAGCCGATCCAAGTAGGCATGGCTCGCGTATGAGTTGATGATCACCTCGCGAATCTACGATCACGCGGCGCGCCTGCGCTCGTTTGAGAACGCAGCCGAAGCCTTAGCCAGCTGACTGCCGAACGGCGCTTCGTAATTTCGGAGCCGACCCCTACCCGCGGGTCTTCCACGGCAGCTCCCAGGCAATGAATTCGGCTACGCCAATGCTTCAACTGGCCGACAGCACCGGGGTAGGTAATGGATAATTGCGGTCCGGAGCCGTCCTATGCATTCTTGGAGCGGACCTATGAGATCATTTCGGCCAGTCTGACTCAGGTAGGAGAGCGTTTTATGGAACTGACGGGCGGATGCTTGTGCAAGGCCGTGCACTACCGAATTGCAGAGGCACCGGTCACGGCGCGGGCGTGTTGGTGTCGGATGTGTCAGACAATCGGCGGTGGCAGTGGCACCGTCAACGCGCTCTTTAACACCAGTGCTTTAACTATCAGCGGCGATCTCAAGGAGTTCTCGTTCATCGCCGACAGTGGAAATGTCATGTACTGTGGGTTCTGTGCCGTATGTGGGACACACGTACTCGTCACCTCGCAAAGGCGGGCGCATTTCACCGCGGTAAGGGTGGGCACTCTCGACGATCCGAATAAAGTATCGCCCGAATCCACAATCTGGACGTCGATGGCACCCACGTGGGCGGCGATCGACCCCAAGCTCCCCTGCGTCGACGGACAGCCTCCGCCAGGAAGATCAACGCTGGCTAACTGACAGCCACGGGGCGATGAAAACCATTAAATTCTCTCCGTGCCCTGAAACGGCGACAAGGCGGTTGCATTAATACACGCCCATGAAATCGCGCTTGCCGATGGGTAGGCCGTTGTGGCGCAAAATCGCGTAAGCCGTGGTGAGATGAAAGAGAAATTGCGGCAGGCCGTAGTTGGAGAGATACACCTGACCGGTGAGTTTCTTTTCTTTGGGTGTACCGGGCCGCAGTACGATTTCATTCGTTTCGCTGCCTGCAAATTTGGAAGCGTCGACGCCGTCGATAAATGCCAGGGTCTGGGTGAGTAGTCCGTCTAGATCGGCAAAGCTCTTTTCCTTGCCTTCATAAACGGGAACAGCGACCCGCCAAGGCGTGCTGAGATGCCGCGCGCAAAATCCGCGGCGATTTGCACCTGTTTTACCAGCGGGAACATGTTCGGATACAGGCGCGCCTGTAGAAATGCGTCGGGCTCGATCGAGTTGGCGACAACGTAGGCATCGGCTTGCGCGAGAACGGCTTTCAAGGCGGTGAGCAATTGCTTAAAGACGGGAACGGAGTTCAAGTACATGGGGCTGGTGATGGTGTCTCTTGACTGGATTCTGTTCGCTCGGTAGCGTACTCCAACCCGCGAAGGGCCGTTGCGGGAATGTTCGGTCAGAATGGAGTGAGCGAGTACTGCGCGACGCTGACACCGAGGCCGCCGATTGACTCGTGTCGACCCGTTGCCGCCGCTGGTGAGTGGCCGCTTCGAGGCATTGGGAAGTCCCCCAAACCAAGTGCCCGCTCCTGAGCCGCTCAGGCGATAATTCTTGAAACCGCACATGTGCGCCATGCAACAGCCCGGAGGCTCAGTGAGCGAAAAGCGCCCTCAGCGCCAGGATCACTAACAGGATTGTCAAGGTCGTTAGGATGACATCAAGGACGCTGGCCACTCGAAGGGCACTGCGTGCCTGTTCGGTGAGTTCTTGGTACTCGGGGTGTTTCGACGCTTTGCGTAAAAATGCCCAAGAATATCGGCTCATAAGCCCGGGCTTTCCCAGAAGCTCGTAAAGTTTGGGGCTTTGTGTCTGGATAACGGACACGCAATAAAGGCGAAGCATGTACGCCACCCCCACTAAACTGATCCAGAGGACAATGAAACTGGTGGGCATAGCAACGCCTCTCTTCACATCCATGATCGGTCAATCTCGTGCGCTGGAGCCACTGACTACATGCCCGCGCTAGCCACTTCGGCGACCAGGAACCCAACCATTGAGACGACGCAAATCAGGCCAGTAATGCGGGCCGTCAGCAGAGTCCTGCGAACCCAGGGTTCCAGTTCGTTGATATTAGCTGGAAGCGATTGCCAAGGCAGGTAGTATCGAGCCCGCAAAAGCCGAATGCTACTCGTTGGGGCGAGTGGCCGATTCGGGATGGCCATCAACGCTTCTTTGGCCGCGCGATCATTCGCAAGGCCGCGGACGAGCAATGCACACAGCGCGATGTGTGCAAGCATCGCCGCCCCGCTAGCCGAACTTCGCGGATTCGGGCTTTCGCGACGCTAAGTGATTGATGCATTGAGGGCGCACCCCCAAAGGTCTGCACTACAGCGGGGTTGGCGGAGGCGGTCTGGGCGGCGCTGATTTTTGGCGGCGGTTGGGCGGGAAGGTGAGGCGCAAGCGCTCGAGGAGGAGCTCAAGTTCGGGCTCCGGTTGGGTGTAGCGGGTGAGCAGAAGTTCGCGTCCGTCGGTCGTCGGGATGCGCACGTCGACCATCTGCACGGCGGCAAATTTCTCCAAGGCACTGCGCGCGGTGAGCCCGGGTGCGAGGGATTTGAGTTGCCGCCCGAGTGTCACGTACAGGCAATAGGCGAGGAAGGCGACGAACACATGCGCCTCGATGCGCGATTGCCCTGATGGAAGATCGGGCGGATCGCCAGATCGCTCTTCAAGGTGCGGAACGCCTCTTCGACCTGCACCAGCTGCAGGTAGTAGTTCCACAACTTCACCGGATCGGTCTCGGTGAGATTGGTGCGCAAGGAGATACCGACCTTCGCGGCGCCGTACGCTTCTTGAGCTTTTTGCGATTGAGCGCGATAGGTAAATGCGGCACCGCGTTTCCTCGACCTTCGACATCGATGAGCCGCCACGCCGCGGGGACCTTGCTCTGCGCGCTGCCGAGCTTCATCAGCAGCTCATCGCGCGAGAGCTCCATCGCTTGCAGTTGTGCAAGGCGCGCCCACAGCCATTTGAGCTGGCGCCGGCGCATCGAGCGCTCCTTGGCGATCCGGTCCTGGCTTTCGGCGAACACGTAGAGCTCGTTATCCTCAGGCAAGAAGCTTCACTTTCACGCCCGGCTCGGGCGCTGTGCCAGGGCTTAGTGACGAGCGATTGCTCGAGCCGATTGAGCCGGCCCTTCGGCGTGCCGACCAGATACTGCACCGGCGGCTCGCTGCGGCGCATCTCGGCCAGTACCTCTTCGGTGGGCATGCCGCGGTCCATGCACCAGATGCGTTGCGCCTTGCCATATTGATGCTCGATCTTCGGCCAAGAAGGCGCGCAAGGTCGTCGAGTCGCTGGTATTGCCCGCTAATACCTCGTAAGCGAGCGGCAAGCCCTCGGGCGTGACGATGAGCGCGATCACGATCTGCACGCAGTCAAAGCGGTGATCACGGCTAGTAGCCGTGCCGGCGTTTGTCCGTTCTCATCGAGTGGCGGATCGGACTCAAAGTAGGTGCTCGTCAGATCGTACAGCAGCACTTCGAAGGTGACGTTGAACAGGTCCCGCCAACGGCCCATCAGATGATTAAATAACGCCTCCTTGTGCTCAAGGAGCCGATTATGGCACTCGTAGAGCAGGTGCGGATCGGCCAGAGCCGTCATCGGCGCCAAGCAAATCAGCTAAGCGCCGTGCGGCCATACCACTCCCGGTGCAACCGCCATTCACTCCCCGGTGCGATCAGCCGGTACGCCGTGAGCACGAACAGGACGAGATCCCAGCGCGTTCGCTTGCGCGACGGCGGGCAGCCGCTCGGCCCAGAACACATCCAGGTCCAGCATCTGCCACAGCGGTCAGCGCCAACCAACACGTGCCCCATTGCCGCGGTCGATGCAGCTCCATCGCCTTGAGCTTCAACCGCACGATCGACTCGTCGGGCAATAACCCTTCGCAGCGATCCTCCGGAAACAGCGCATAGGTGCGCGGTGCTGGCTGCCCTTCCTCCAGGACCTCGATCGACTTGCGCCAGGCGAGTTCCTGCGAGGAGTTGATCTCTCCCAAGATACAACACGTGCCGCTGCACTACGCGCCCGCAGGCACGCGGCGGTTCTCCACCACGCTCCAATAGCGGTGCTCTTTGCCGTCTTTCTTGCGAGTGGTGGCGCGCAAAAACATGTTGGCATCGCATTATCCGCATAGCCTGCGACGTTGACCAGAGAGTAGGTCTTCACTACAGATGTTTCCGCAGCAACGTGCGCCGCTACAGCCGAAGAAAATCAAAAGCATGAGAGAAGGCCGCGCCCACGGCGCGGCCTCAATCAGGGTCGAATCCGCGAAGTTCGGCTAGCGAAAAAGAACAAACCGGTCACGTCCATATGGGCATCAGACTAACTCAGGTGGCGAACGGCAGCTTAGTGGCAATCATATTGGAGCGCCGACCGGCCGGAGTTGGCCGGATCCGGCAGTTTGTGGCAGCGTCGACATTAGCCAATGCCTGTCAGGTCGCGTCCAAATTTATTCGTATGAGATCGCCCGCCCGACGACGGCCGTTCGAGACTCGTCCCCCAGCAGAGCGAATCCGCATGGAAGGCCGAGGGGGATGAGAAGCTTCGAGGCCCTGCTCTTCCGGGCCTCGAAGCTTCTCATCCCCCTCGGCCATCCAAGCCGCTCAAACTCACAGTGCCAAGGTCTAGCCTCGAGCGGCATCGAAAATGATGACCCCGCGCCCTTGCTTGCCGGCGTTCAGATCCGCAAAGGCGCGCGGCGCCTCATCGATCGAATAAGTGCGCGTAATGAGTTCATCGAGTTTCAGGCGCCCGCTGCGATACAGCCCGATCAAGCGCGGAAAATCCAGCTGCGGCCGCGCCGATCCGTACATGCTTCCGGTGAGAGTTTTCTCGGTCGTGGCGACTTGCTGCGCGCTCAAGACGATCTGATCCTTGGGGCCGGCAATGCCCACGATGACCGCGGTGCCGCCGCGCCGCAATACCGCCCACGCCATTTCCGAACTCTTGCCCGTCCCTACGCAATCAAAAGCGTAGTCCGCGCCCCCGCCGCACAGCTTGTACAAATCCTTGCCGGCATTCGCTTGACCGGTAACGTTATAGCCGTGCGTCGCGCCGAACTCCTTGGCCATCTCGAGTTTTTCATCGCTGGTGTCTACGGCGACGATCATGCCGGCACCGGCGATGGCGCAGCCCTGGATGGCGTTCAATCCCACGCCGCCGCAGCCGAAAATAACGGCAATCGACCCCGCCTCGACCTTGGCAGTGTTGACCGCGGCGCCGACGCCGGTCATCACGCCGCAGGCAATCAATGCCGCTCGGTCGAGAGGCATGCTTTGGTCGATCTTGACCACATTGCCCATATGCACGGTCGCATATTCAGCCATGACGCCGCAGCCGCAGAACACATTGAGATCCAGACCCTGCGCATCGCGGGTACGGACGGTGCCGTCGGGCAGGGTAAACAATGCCTTCAGCGACTGCACGCAAAGTTGCGGGCGGCCCGTCTGGCAGTAGTGGCAATGTCCGCACATGCTCACGAATGAGCTGACCACATGATCGCCGACCGCGTAATTATCGACGCCATCGCCGACGGCGACGATGACTCCCGCGCCTTCATGGCCCAGGACCAGCGGCAATGGATAATTAATGGTGCCGTTGGTCGCCGACAAGTCGCTATGGCAGACGCCGCAGGCGGCGATGCGCACGGTCACCTCTCCGTGCCGAGGTGCCGCGACTTCGATTTGTTCAACCAAGACCGGCTTGCCGACTTCGCGCGCCAGTACTGCCTTCGCCAATTGAGCCATTGAGTGTTTCCTATTCGCGGGTGAGCGCAGCATAGCGCTGCAAATGTGTATCGCTGTCGCCGAACATCAATTCGGCAGCGGTCAAGCGTTTGAACCAATGGCTGACGATGAGTTCATCGGTCATGCCCATGCCGCCGTGCAGTTGCACCGCCTGCTGGCCGACGAAGCGCGCGGACTGACCCGTCAGGGCCTTCGCCGCCGACAGGGCGCGTCGCCGCTCGGGTACATTGGCACTCGCGCAGCGAAGCGCCGCCAGGTAACTCATCGAGCGCGCCTGTTCCAGATGAATCAGCATGTCGGCGATGCGATGCTGCAAGGCCTGAAATCGGCCGATCGGCACCCCGAATTGCTGGCGTGTCTGTACGTAGGACACGGTGGCATCGACGAGCGCCTGCATGGCGCCGACCGCCTCGGCACACAGGGCCGCCAGCCCGATGTCGAGGGCAGCTTCAATCATCGGCAGCGCGCCGCCTTCGGCGCCAAGCCTGTTGCGCCCCGGCACCTCGACGCCCTGTAGATAGACGTCCGCGGCGCGCTGACCATCGATGGTCGGATACAGGTCCAGTTTCAATCCCTTCGCGTCGTGAGGAATCCGAAACAGCGAAATGCCGTCGGCGTCCCCGGGCTCGCCAAAGACGCGCGCCGACACCAGCAACATGTCGGCGGCGCCCGCGTGCATGACCACCGCTTTGTGGCCATCGAGCGTATAGGCATCCCCTGATTTGCGCGCGCGCGAGGCGACCCACTGAGAGTCGAAGCGCGAGCCGGGTTCATAGTGTGCGAGCACCGTGATCGCAGCGCCGCTCGCCATGCGCGTCAGCAGTTCTGCGGCCGCCGAGTCCGCGGCGCAGGCGCGCAGAACCGCCGTCGCGATCACCGCGCTGCTCAAGAAAGGCTCGAGCAGCAGGCTCTTGCCGCAGGCGCCCATGATACTCAAGGTTTCCAGCGGGCCAAACCCCAGGCCGCCCTGCTCCGCCGGCACATTGAGCGCCAGCACCCCGAGCTCGCCCAGCCCGGCCCAAACCGCTTTGTCCCAGCCGGCCGCGGACGCGTTGATGGCACGAAATTTTTCGAACGTGTATTGATCGGTCAGATAACGCTCAACCGTATCCTGCAGCTGCCGCTGCTCGTCGCTGAATTCAAAGTTCATGGTGCGGCTCTCTGCAGATCAGCGATCATCAGAGACCGACGATCATCTTGGAAATAATGTTCTTTTGAATTTCGTTGGTGCCGCCGAAAATCGACAGCTTTCGTTGATTCATGTACGCGGCGGCGAGGGTCGCGGCGTATCGCGGCCCGGATGCCGCCTGCGTCGGATCCTCCTGCCAGCCCGCTGCCATGGCCTCGCGGCGAAAGGGCAACGCGTAAGGACCCACCGCGCGCATCAGCAGTTCGGAGATTCGCTGCGCGATCTCGGTGCCGCGGATCTTGAGGATGGAGGCTTCAGGTCCCGGCGGCTTGGAGCCGCGCTCTTGGGATAGCACGCGCAGATTGGTGATTTCCAGCGCCCACAGATCGATTTCGACCTGCGCGATTTGCGCGGCGAACAAGGGATCGTCGATGAGCGGCCGGCCATTCTTCTGTTCGCTGGACGCGATGCGCTTGAGCCGCGAGAGTTCGCGCTTCGCGCCGCCGATGCCGGCGATATTGGTGCGTTCGTGCCCGAGCAAAAACTTGGCATAGGTCCAGCCCTGGTTCTCCTCGCCGATGCGGTTCGCGACGGGCACCTTCACATCCTCGAACCAAATCTCATTCACCTCATGGCCGCCGTCCAAGAGCGTGATGGGCCGCAGCGTGATGCCCGGACTTTTCATGTCGATCAAGAGAAAACTGATGCCGGATTGCAGCTTGGCCGCGTTGTCGGTACGCACCAGGCAGAAAATCCAATCGGCATATTGACCCAGCGTATTCCACGTCTTCTGACCATTGACGATGTACTGATCGCCCTGCAAAACCGCGCGGGTCTTCAAGGACGCCAGATCGGAGCCGGCGCCCGGCTCCGAATAGCCCTGGCACCACCATTCGGCGCCGGAACTGATCGGCGGGAGAAATCGTTGCTGCTGGGCCGCATTGCCGAATGCCATGATCACCGGCGCGACCATCTTGGTGCCGAAGGGGATCAGGCGCGGCGCGCCCGCCTGCGCCGTCTCCTCGTCGAAAATATATTGCTGCACCGAATTCCAGCCCGGACCGCCGAATTGCTTGGGCCAGCCAACGCCTCCCCAGCCCCGCTCGTGCAGCGTGCGTTGCCACAACACGTGGTCCTCGCGGCTCAATTCGTAGCCGTTCAAAACCTTGTCGCGGATCTGCGTAGGCAGCTTCGCGCGCAGGAAGGCGCGAACCTCCTCGCGGAATGCCTGTTCCTCGTCAGTAAATTCTAGGCGCATGGGTTTCCGGCTAAGTTCTGTTCTGCAGAACAGAATTTAATTCTGAAATAGTGCAAAATTATGGGGATCCGAGTGAGGGGTTGTCAATGTTGCTGAAGAGGAAGTCGAAAATGTCCGCGGTCGCCGCGGCAGCCAAAGCCGACCGCCATTTCGTCAACGCCTTGGGCCGCGGCCTGGAGGTCCTGGCTTGTTTTCGCCACGGCGACCGCATGCTCGGCAACCAAGATCTCGCGCGCGCCTGCGGTCTGCCGAAGTCTACTGTTTCGCGCCTCACCAACACGCTCACCAAGCTCGGTTACTTGGTGTACGTCGAGGACAGCGCCAAGTACAGCCTAGGGATAGCAACCTTGAGCCTGGGCAGCGCCATGCTGGCGCGCCTGGACATCCGCAAGCTCGCGCATCCGCGCATGCAGGAATTGGCTGAATTCGGTCAGTGCATGGTGAGTCTGGGCACGCGCGACCGGTTATCCATGCTGTACATCGATGTCGTGCGCGGTTCGGGGGCCGTTACCTTGAGCCTGGACATGGGTGCGCGCATCCAGATCGCGACCTCGGCGATGGGGCGCGCCTACATGACCGCAGTCGCGGAAACCGAGAGAAGCGAAATCATGGAACGGGTGCGCGAGTTGGTTGCCGATGACCGCTGGCTGGAAATCAAATCGGGCCTTGAACGGGCGATGAGCGACATCCGCGAGCTGGGCGTGTGTTGCTCATTTGGCGAATGGCAGAAGGATGTCAACGGCATCGCCGTGCCTGTACGGCCCGGCGGCGGCCTGCCGCCGATGTCGATCAATTGCGGTGCGCCCGCCTATATGGTCTCGAAAGACTTCTTGCTGGACAAGGTTCGCCCCAAGCTCATCTCGCTGGCCAATGAATTGGAAACCTCGCTCGGCACCTTGAGCTGATGCGTCAAGGCGCGGCGGCAGACTTTGCCGGATTTTGAATCTGATCGGCGGACCAGCCGCCGCCCAGATCGCCGATGAGCGATACGGTATCGAGCAGGCGCTGCTGCTTCACGCTGAGGGCAGTCTCCTCGATGTTCAATTGCGCCGCCTGGGCGGCGGCGGCGGTGGTGTAATCGACAGTTCCCGCGCGGTATTCGTTGAGCGCAATCTCCGCTCCGCGGGTGGCATCGCGCACGGCAGCGTCCAGCACCTCACTTTGTTCGGCGAGAATCCGCAGGCCCGCAAGGTCGTCCTCGACATTTTGCAGGGCCTTGAGCACGGTGCCGCGATAGTTGGCGACGTTCGCCTCGTAGGCCGCCTTCGCCGCAGCGACTTGCGCAACGCTCAGACCGCCCTGGAATAAATTTTCGGCCGCATCCGCGCCCAGCGACCATACATGGTTTGCGGCGTGCAGCAGTCCCGCCAGCGGCGACTGCGAAAAGCCAGCCGCGGCCGAGAGAGTCAGCGTCGGGTAGTACGCCGCTTCGGCCACGCCGATCGCGGCATTGGCCGCAGCCATCTGGCGCTCCGCGACTGCGATGTCCGGCCGGCGTTGCAGCAAGGTGGACGGTACCCCGACCGGCACCGGCGGCAGCGCCGGAATTACGGTGCTATGCGCGATATCGAGATCCTCGGGATTCTTGCCGGCCAGCACGGCAATCGCGTGCGCGTACTGCGCGCGCGCGACTCCGAGCGCGATCAGACTCGCCTGGGCGCTTTCCAACTGGGTCCTTGCGGTGATGACATCGGACGGCGGCGTGGTACCCGCGGTACCCTGGTTGCTCACCACGCGCAGAGATTCCTTGAAGGCCGCGACCGTCCGTTGCAATAGATCGATATTCGCGTCGGTCACGCGCAATTCGATGACGGCCGCCGCCAGCGCGGTTTGCTCTGAGAGCGTGGCGTTCGCGAGCGTCGCCGCGCTCGCCTGCGCCGTCGCTTTGCTCGCTTCGATATTGCGGCGCACGGCACCCCACAGATCGGGCGCCCAGCTTGCATCGCCCTCGAGCGATCCGGCGTTCACCACTCCCCCTCCCCCGGTGCCAGGCGCGTTCGCGCCGCTCGCTCCGCGCTGCCGGGTTACGCTGCCGCTGATGCCGACGCTCGGGAACAAGGCGCTGCGCGCGGCCTGCACTTCGGCCAACGCTTGCCGGTAGTTGGCATAGTCTTGGCGCACAGTCTGGTTGGAGACCGACACCGTCGGTTCGAGTTGGTCCAGCAATGGATCGTTGAACGCCGTCCACCAATCACCCTTGGGTTGCTCGGCCGCGGGCGCGGCCATCGTCCAGCCGTCCAGCTCCTTGTAATGTGCGGGCGTCGGCACCGGCGGGCGATGATAGTTGGGGCCGACCAGGCAGCCTTCGAGCAGCAGCGCGAGCGAGAATGCCGGTGCTAAGCGCTGAATGTTCATGATGCGCTCGCGTCCAATTGTCGATTCCACGGCAGCGTGGCTGACCACCGGGCGAGCCTGACGCGCAAGCGGTCGAGGAACAGGTAGATCACCGGCGTCGTGTATAAAGTAAACACCTGGCTCAGGAGCAAGCCGCCCATGACGGTGATGCCCAGCGGCTGGCGCAGCGAGGCGCCCTGGCCGATGCCGATGGCCAGCGGAACCGCGCCCAGCACGGCGGCCGCGGTGGTCATCATGATCGGCCGCAAGCGCAGCACGGCCGCATCGTGGATAGCGTGCCGCGGTTCCATCCCCTCGCGCCGCAGACGGATGGCGACGTCGATCATCATGATCGCATTCTTTTTCACGATGCCGACCAACAGAATCATGCCGATCATGGCGATGACCGAGAACGGCGTGCCGAAGATCAGCAACGCCAAGGTGGCGCCGATGCCCGCCGACGGCAACGTCGACAGGATGGTGATGGGATGCACCGTGTTCTCGTAAAGAATGCCGAGCACGATGTATACGGCCCCCAATGCGGCGAGAATCAGCAGCGGCATGGTCGACATGGACTGGGCATACACCTGTGCGGCGCCGGCAAAACTGCCGTGGATGGAGGCCGGCAGACCCAATTGCCGCGATATTAGACCAATCTGCGCCGTGGCTTGGCTGAGCGAACCGCCCGACGGCAGGTTGAACGAAATGGTGGCGGCAACCAGGCCGCCCTGATGGTTGACCTGAGTGGCGGTATGGTTGCTGACGGACGAAGCAAGTACGGCAAACGGCACCAGAGTTTCCGCAGCCGTGCTATCCGCGCTGCCGCTCGAACTGCCGCCCTTGGAATTGGCGATCGAGTTGGTCTGCTGATTGGCCTCAGCGTTGCTGTTGAGCGAATTGGTGCTGGACGCGGCGCCCGGCGTCGACAGCGCCCGCGCCGAAGCGACCGGCTTCACGGTGTTGCCCGGCATCTGCGTCTGCTGCGTGCCGCTCGGGTTGCCGGCGGCGGCGCTGAAGCGTATGCGCTCGAGCGATTGCGGGTACTGCCAATAGGCCGGAGCCACCTCCATCACGACGAAGTATTGGTTGAGCTGGTTGTAGATGGTCGATACGGTGCGTTGGCCGAAGGCGTCATACAGCACGTTGTCGATCTGGTTCGGCGCAAAGCTGTAGCGCGCCCCGGTGGCGCGATCCATGTTGACATAGAGCTGCAAGCCATTCTGCTGCAGGTCGGAATTGACGTCGGTCAGCGCAGCGGAATCTTTGCCGAGCGCCGTCACGAGCCTCGGGACCCATTTGTACAAGGCATTGGGATCATCGCTGGTCAGCGTGTACTGGTATTCAGCAGCGGATTGCCGGCCGCCGATGTGCAGATCCTGCGACGCTTGCAGGAACAGCCTGGCGCCGGATACGGCATTGAGCTTCGGCCGCAGACGAGCGACCACCTGCGTCGCGGACAGCTTGCGTTGCGCCAGCGGCTTCAGTTCAATGAATACATTGGCGGTGTTGAGCGCGCGGCCGCCGGTGAAGCCCGCCACCGAGGCGACCGCGGGGTCTTGCTCAACGATGCCCTGCAACTGCGCCAGTTTCTGCGCCATCGCTTGGAACGAAATGCTTTGATCGGCGATGATCTGACCGTTCAAGATGCCGTTGTCCTGCTCCGGAAAGAAGGTCGAGGGCAGCAGCTTGAACAAGAAAACATTGAGCACGATCAAACCGATGAGAATCAAGCCGACCATCAGTGCGTGATCCAGCACCAGGTCGAGGGAGCGGGCATAGGCATTCTTGAAGCGCTGGAACTGCCGCTCGGACCAGAGGGCCATGCGCGACTGGGAATGCAGCCCCTTGCCGCGCTTCAGCAGATAGGCCGCCATGGTCGGCGTAACGGTGAGCGAAATCACCAGCGAAATCAGAATCGCGATCGACAGCGTCACGGCAAATTCGTGGAACAGCAGGCCGATGGTGCCCGGCATCAGCAAGATCGGCAGGAACACCGCGATCAACGACAGACTCATCGAAATTACGGTAAAGCTGACTTCGGCGCTGCCGCGCAGCGCGGCCTCCTGCACATCCATGCCCGATTCGACATGGCGCACGATGTTCTCGAGAACCACCACCGCATCGTCGACCACGAAACCTGTGCCGATGGTGAGCGCCATTAGCGAGAGATTGTCGAGACTGTAGCCGAGCAGGTACATCGGCCCGAATGTGCCGATAATGGACAGCGGCAGCGCCACCGCCGGTATCAGGATGGCACGCGGCGATTGCAGGAACACGAACACGACGCCGATCACCAGCAGCACCGAGGTGAATAAAGTGCGCTCGGTATCGCGCACCGCCGCGTTCACCGATTGCGAGCGGTCCAGGGCGATGCCGACGTGAACATTGTGCGGCAAGGTGGCCTCGACCGAGGGCAGGACCTTGAGCATCTGCGCCACCGTCTTGACGATGTTGCCGCCCGGCAGCGGGTAGACGATGACCAGCACCGCGTTCTTGCTGTTGTAGAGTCCGGCATTGCGGATATTCTCCGCACCGTCTTCAACGTCGGCGACATCGCGCAGCAGCACCGGCGCGCCGCTGCGGTAGGCGACGACCAGATCGCGGTAGGGCGCTGCCCTGCTGATCTGATCATTGGACGTGACTTCGAAGCGCTGCCCGCCTTGATCGATGTGGCCCTTGGCGCTGTCGGCGTTGGCGGCGGCGATCGACGCGCGCACATCTTCCAGGCCGATGCCGTAGCTGTTGAGCTTGTCGGGCTGCAATTCCACCCGCACCGAGGGCAGGGCGCTGCCGCCGAGCGTGATCTCGCCGACGCCGTCGACTTGCGACAATTGCTGCTGCAGCACCGAATCGGCCGAATCGTAGAGCTGCGCCCGCGTGAGCGTTTCCGAGGTCAGGGCCAGCACCATGATGGGCGAATCGGCCGGATTGTATTCGCGGTAGGTGGGATTGTTGCGCAGCGTGGTCGGCAGATCGGCGCGCGCCGCCTGGATCGCCGCCTGGACATCGCGCGCGGCACCGTTGATGTCGCGGCTCAAGCCGAACTGGATCACGATACGCGCCGAGCCGACCGTGCTCGTGGAGGTGAGTTCGTTGACATCCGCGATCGTTGCCAGGCGCCGCTCCAAGGGCTCTGCCACGGTCGAGGCCATGATGGCCGGACTTGCGCCCGCCATATTTGCCTGTACCACGATGACGGGAAAGGTGATATTCGGCAGCGGCGCGACCGGCAGGCGGGTGAACGCCAGCGCTCCGGACAGCAAGATGGCAACCGCCAACAAGGTGGTGGCCACGGGACGCTTTATGAACGCGCCCGGAATGCTCATGGCGCGGGCTCGGATGCGGCATCGGCGCCTTTGCGCCCAAAGCGCGACGCGAGGCGGTCGAAGAACAGATAGATCACCGGCGTGGTGAACAGCGTCAAGAGCTGACTCAGCGCCAGTCCGCCGATGATGGCAAGTCCGAGCGGCCGGCGCAGCTCGGAACCGGTGCCGGTGCCGAGCAGCATGGGCAAGGCACCGAGCATCGCCGCCAGCGTGGTCATCAGAATGGGCCGAAAGCGCAGCAGCGAGGCCTGAAAGATGGCCTCGTGCGGCGGCCGGCCGTGTTGCCGCTCCGCCTCGAGCGCGAAATCCACGATCATGATGGCGTTCTTCTTGACGATGCCGATCAACAGCACGATGCCGATGATGCCGATCACGTCCAGATCCTTGCCGGCAATCATCAATGCCAGCAGCGCACCGATGCCGGCCGAGGGCAGCGTCGAAAGAATGGTCACCGGGTGGATGAAGCTTTCATAGAGCACGCCGAGCACGATGTACACGGCGACCAGCGCCGCGATGAGCAAGAACACCTCGCTCGACAATGAATCCTGGAAGGCCTGCGCGGCGCCCTGGAACGAGGATGTAATCGATGGCGGCAAGTGCACGGCGTGCTCAGCCTGATTGATCTCGTCCACCGCCTTGCTGAGCGAGGCATCGGTCGCCAAATTGAACGAAATGGTCACCGCGGGAAACTGCGACAGATGGCTGATGACCAGCGGCGACTTGGTGATCTGGATGGTGGCGATGCCTTTCAGCGGGACCTGACCGGTGCTGCTGGTCTGGCTCGGCAGGTACAAGTTGCCGAGCGACTCGAGGGTCGGCAGGCTTTCCGGCTTTGCCACCAAAATCACGCGGTACTGGCTGGACTGATCGAAGATGGTCGACACGATGCGCTGTCCCAGCGTGTCGTACAGTGCGTTGTCGACGGTGGCTGCCGTGACCCCGTAGCGCGCTGCCAGTTGCCGGTTGACCTCGACGTTGACGCTCAATCCATCGTTGTCGAGATCGCTGGTCACGTCGGTGATCGAGGAGATCTTTTTCATGCCCGCGATCAGTGCCGGCACGTATTGCTGGAACGCCTGTTGACTCGGCCCGCGCAATACGAACTGGTACTGGTTCGGCGACACCCGGGTATCGAGGGTCAGATCCTGTTCGGGCTGCAGATACAGGCGAATGCCGGAGACGTCTGCGACTTCGCCTTCCAAGCGCCGCGCAATGACGTCGGCGCTTGCTGAGCGATCGTCGCGCGCCTTGAGATTGATCAAGAAGCGGCCGTTGTTGAGGGTGGTGTTGGTGCCGTCGATCCCCACATAGGACGTCAATCCCGTGACATCCGGGTCCTTGAGGATGGCTTCCGCCAGCGCCATCTGCCGCTCCACCATGGCGGTGTACGACACCGAGTTGTCGGCGACGCTGATGGCTTGGATGACGCCCACGTCCTGCACCGGGAACAGCCCCTTCGGGATGGTGATGTACAGAATCAAGGTCAGCGCCAAGGTGCCGAGGAAAACCGCCAGGGTCAGCGTCTGGCGCGCCATGACGAATCGCAGTCCGCGCTCGTAGGCGCCCAGCAGCTGGTTGAACAGCCGTTCGCTGACCTGCTCGAAGCGGCTTGGGCTGCGCTCGGCGCGCGCGCGCAGCACGCGGGCGCACATCATCGGCACCAAGGTGAGGGAGACCACGCCGGAAATCACGATGGTGACCGCCAGGGTGACCGCGAATTCGCTGAACAGCCGCCCGATGACTCCGCCCATGAACAGCAGCGGGATCAACACCGCGATCAGCGAGACCGTCAGCGAGACGATGGTGAAGCCGATTTGGCCGGCGCCTTCGAGGGCCGCTTGCAGCGGTGTCTTGCCTTCCTCCAGATAGCGCACGATGTTCTCGATCATGACGATCGAGTCGTCGACCACGAAGCCGGTGGCGATGATCAGCGCCATCAGCGACAGATTGTCGATCGAGTAGTGCAGCTGGTACATCACCGCGAGCGTGCCGACCAGCGACACCGGCACGGAAATGCTCGGAATGATGGTAGCCGGCAGGTTGCGCAGGAACACGAAGATCACCAGCACCACGAGCACAATGGCGAGGCCCAGCTCGAGTGCGGCGTCCGACACCGAGGAGCGGATCACAGCGGTGCTGTCGGCGACGATTTCGACGTTCATGCCGGCCGGCAGCGTCGACTCGAGCTGCGGCAGCTGCCTTTTGATCTCATCGACGGTGGCGATCACGTTGGCGCCGGGCTGGCGCTGTACATTGAGAACGATGGCTTGTGTCTTGTCATACCAAGCGCCCTGCTCGGTGTTCTGCGCGGCCTGGCTGACGCGGGCGACATCGCGCAGGTACACCGGCGCGCCGTTTTGATAGGAAATGACCGTGTCGAGATAATCTTTCGGATCCTCAATCTGGTCGTTGCCATTGATCGTGTAGTCGAGTTTCGGGCCGTCGATGTTGCCTTTCGGCTGGCTGACGTTGACGTTGGCGAGTAGCGACCGCACATCGTCGATGTTGAGTCCATAGCCGGCCAGCTTCTGCGGATCGGCCTCGACCCTGACGGCCGGCACATTGCCGCCCGCGGGCGTCACCAGACCCACTCCCGGTACCTCGGAGATCTTGGCCCCGAGCCGATTGTTGGCGACATCCTGTAATTGCGTCAACGACATCGAAGCGGAGGTGACCGCCAACGTGAGGATGGGCTGATCGGCCGGGTTGATCTTGGCGTAGGTCGGCGGCGCCGGCAGGCCGGGCGGCAACAAGCTGTTGGCCGCGCTGATGGCTTCCTGCACGTTCTGCTGCGCGACGTCGAGATTGAGCGATAAGTTGAATTGCAAGGTGATGATGGAGGCGCCGGCAGAGCTGCTCGAGGTCATTTGCTGCAATCCTGGGATCTCGCCCAACTGCACTTCCAACGGCGCGGTCACGGTGGTCGCCATGACGGTGGGACTTGCGCCGGGATAGAAGGTCTGCACTTGGATCGTCGGATAGTCGACGTCAGGCAGGGATGAAATCGGCAGAAACCTCACGGCGACCAGACCCACCAGCACCAGTGCGATCATCAGCAGCGAGGTGGCCACCGGCCTAAGGACGAACAGGCGGGAAATATTCATGGCGCCGCTCGCGCCCGGCTGCTTTGGAGGCCCGTGCCCCGGAGGCGCCGGCGTGCGAGCTGGCTTCGCACCGGGCGCTGTTGCGCCGGCGGCGGGAGCACGGGGCGCGGCGCCTTGGCAGCGGTGGGCTTCGCCGCTGCGACTTGATCTTGGCGCCGTCGCTCAGACGGTCCATGCCGTCGGTGACGACGATATTGCCCGCCGCGAGGCCCGAGAGGATGACGGTGTACTTGCCGTCGCTCGGGCCGAGAGTCACCTTATGCACGGAGACCGTCTTGTCGGCGTTGACGAGGTACACATAGTCGCCCGGCGCGCCGCTCTGCACCGCCGGGGTCGGCACCAGCACGGCGTTTTGCAGCGTATCGACCAGCAGCTTGACGTTGACGAACTCGTTCGGAAACAGCGCTTCGTCGTCGTTGGCGAAGATCGCGCGCAGGGTGACCGTGCCGGTGCTGGTGGCCATCTGGTTGCTGACCGCGTACAGCGTGCCGGTGGCGAGCTGCTTCCTGTTGTCGCTGTTGTAAGACGGTGACCGGCAAGCTGTCGCGCCGGCGTTAATGCGCTGCAGCACCCGGCGAGCGAGTTCTGCGGCACCGTGAACTGCACCGTGGTGGGCTTCATCGTGGTGATGACCACGATGCCCGGCGAACTGGACTGCGGTGACGTAGTTGCCCGGATCGACGAGGCGCAGTCCGACGCGCCCGGCTACCGGCGCGGTGATATGGCAATAGGCGAGGTCGAGTTCGAACTGCGCGATGTTGGCGAGGTCGGCTTTGACCGCGGCCTCGTCCTGCTGGACGAGGAACTGTTGGTCGTCAAAGGTCTGCTCGGCGATCGACTTGTGCTGGTTCAACAGTGCGTGATAGCGGGCGAGGTCGGAGCGGGCTTGGGCGAGCGAGGCTTGGTCCTTGGCTAGCTGCGCTTCGGCCTGCTGCTTGTCGATCTCATACTGGCGCGGATCGATCTGCGCGAGGAACTGGCCTTTCGCCACATCCTGGCCTTCCCTGTAGCCAACCGCCGTCAGGTAGCCGCTGAGCTGCGGCAATACAGTGACCGTGGCGATCGGCGTGACCGTGCCCAGTTCGCTCAAGGTTTCCGGCATGTCGCCCAGCGTTGCCGTGGCGGTGCTGACGACCTGGGGCGGCGTAGGGGCTTTTTGTTGCTTGCGGCCGAAGAGATGGAAAAGAACCAGCACCAACAGCACGAGTCCGACGGCTCCTACAATGAGCCGTACTCGATTCTTACGTGGGCGTGGGGCAACGTTCAGCGCATCCGCGCTCATAGGGCTTCTTCTCGACGCAGGTCAGATGGCTTGGAACACCGAGGCGAGGATTCGTTCACCGCTGCAACTCCGCTTACACGCGGCGAGTCGGGCCTTAGGCTACGGGCGAGATGGGCGGTAAGATCCGTGCAGCCGCGCGCCAATCCGTCGGCGATTGCCCGGTCCAGCGGCGAAATGCCCGTGTGAAGCAGCTTCCCGCGGAGAATCCGAGTAAATACGTGACCTCGCTGACGCTATGCCGCGGCGCGCTCAAGTAAGCCAGCGCCAATGCATGGCGCGTATCGTCGAGTATCTCTTTGTAAGTTGTGCCGCATTCGCCTAATTTTCGCTGCAATGTACGTGCGCTCATGTTGAAAATCTCCGCGACATCCTCTTGCGAGGGTTCGCCGCGCGCCAACCGCTGCGTCAAAACCTCGCGCACACGCACTTCGATGTTGTCGCGCTCGAGTTGCGACAGATATTGAAGCGCGATCGCGTCGTTGTGCCGCGCCAGTTCCGGGTTGCCGCCGTCGAGAGGCCGTTCGACGCTTTCGCGATCGAACACCAAGCGGGTCTCGGGCGCATCGAATACCAAGGGCGCACGCAGCAAATTCACGAAGTCATCGAGCTTTTCAGGCGGCGAGCGCCGAAATTCAATGCGCAGCGGCGAATATTCCCGCCCGATCAGCGAGCGGCACATCCGCAAATAAAGTCCCACCACCGCATCGATGGGCGCATCGCCCAATTCAGTGGTCGGCGAGATGATGAAGTGATACTCGGAGCCGCGCAGAAAGAACTGATAGTCGACGGCATCGCTGACGATGTGACAGTAGCGCTGCGCCCGTTGGAAGCATTCCTTCAGGGTGGAGCTCGCGGACATCCCGTAGCTCATGGCATGGAAACTGGTCGGCCTGATATGGCTCGCGACCTTCAGCCCGAACCCGGGATCGCCGGTCGCGGCCAGTGCGATCTTCCAAAGCCGCAGGCTGTAGGTTACCGGGCAGCGGGCCGTGGGGCAGTCGAGCGACTTGACATCCAACCCGGTCGCGGCGACGAGCGCAGCGCTATCGCATCCCGCGGCATCCAACGCACGGCAAATCGCCTTGATCCAGGAGCAGAGCGTGGTTTTGCCGCTACCCGCATCAGCCGCTATCCGCACTGCTCTCGCGCTCAATTAGCCCCCCAAGCGTCAGAACGGAATGTCGTCGTCAAATTCCTCTTTGCCGCCCGCGGCCGCGGGTGATTGGTCATAGTCATCGCGCGGCGCCGCCGTCCCGGCGGCAGCACCACGTTCAGCGCCGCCCGCACCGCCCGCACCGCCCGCACCACCGCCGCGGCCTCCCAGCATCTGCATATTATCGGCGATGATTTCCGTGGTAAATCGGTCATTGCCCTGCTTGTCCTGCCATTTGCGGGTTCGCAGCTTGCCCTCGACGAAGACTTGCGAGCCCTTGCGCAAGTATTCGGCGGCGATTTCACCCAGCCGCCCGAATAGCGCAATGCTGTGCCATTCGGTGCGCTCTTGCTGGGCCCCGGAGGCCTTATCCTTCCAGGATTCGCTGGTGGCGATCCGGATATTGGTTACGGTCATGCCGCTCGGCATGGACCGGGTTTCAGGGTCGGCACCCAGGTTTCCGACCAGAATCACTTTGTTTACGCCGCGCGCCATGTCCTTCCCCTAAGCCCTCTTCAGTGCCGCGTATTGTACACGGCGAATACTGCCCCAATATCGAGCTTGAGGCGCGCAATGGCGCAGATATGCGCCGTCATCGGTGCTCATGGGGGTCGTTGGACCCGCGCTTGACGCGGCGCGTATAGTAATCGGTTAGATGCAAAATATCCGAATCCGGGGAGCCCGGACCCACAACCTGAAGAATATCGATCTCGACCTGCCGCGCGATCGATTGATCGTATTCACCGGCCTGTCGGGGAGCGGTAAGTCTTCCCTGGCCTTCGATACCATCTACGCCGAGGGCCAACGCCGTTATGTAGAATCGCTTTCAACCTACGCCCGGCAATTCCTCTCGATGATGGAAAAGCCCGACATCGACAGCCTCGAAGGGCTCTCGCCGGCCATTTCCATCGAGCAGAAGTCGACTTCGCACAATCCGCGCTCCACCGTCGGCACCGTCACGGAAATACACGACTATTTGCGCCTGCTATTTGCGCGGGCCGGCACGCCGCGTTGTCCCGATCATCACATCGATCTCGCCGCGCAAACGGTAAGCCAGATGGTCGACGCCGTGCTCGAGCAGCCGGAAGGAACGGCCTTGATGCTGCTGGCGCCCGCGATCGCGGAACGCAAGGGCGAACACGCCGAACTCATCGAGGAACTGCAGGCCGGCGGGTTTGTGCGGGCTCGGATCGACGGCAAGGTGGTCGAGCTCGACCAGGCACCCAAACTCGACGTGCGCCGCAAACACACCGTCGAGGCCATCGTCGATCGATTCAAAGTGCGGCCGGATTTGGGACAACGGCTGGCCGAGTCGTTTGAAACGGCCCTGCGCTTAGGTGCGGGCGTGGCCCGCATCGCCTACATGGACCAACCGGAGCGTGCCGAGCTGGTGTTCTCCGATAAATTCGCCTGCCCCATCTGCAATTATTCCTTGAGCGAGCTTGAACCCAGGCTGTTCTCATTCAACAGCCCGATTGGCGCTTGCCCCACCTGCGACGGTCTCGGCACGCAGGAATTCTTCGACCCCGCCAAAATCGTAGCCAATCCTCATCTGTCCTTGGCGGGCGGCGCGGTGCGCGGCTGGGATCGGCGCAACGCCTACTATTTTCAACTGATCCAATCGCTCGCGCGCTATTCGAAGTTCGACATCGAGGCGCCGTTCGAGGCCCTGCCGCAAAAAATCCGCGACCTGGTGTTGTTCGGCAGCGCCGATGAACAAATCGAGTTCAAATATTTGGACGGCAAGGGCGGCACCGTTTCGCGCCGCCACACCTTCGAAGGTATCGTGCGTAATCTCGAACGGCGCTACAACGAAACAGAATCCGTGGCGGTGCGCGAGGAACTCGCCAAGTACCGCTCGTCCAGGGCCTGCCCCGATTGCCTGGGAACGCGGCTGAACCGCGCCGCGAGAAATGTTTTCGTCGACGGCAAAAGCGTTCCCGATCTCTCGGCGCTGTCGGTGGAGCGCGCGTTGGAATTCTTCGGCAAGCTCAAGCTTGCAGGCTGGCGCGGCGAGATCGCGGTCAAAATCGTCAAGGAGATCAACGATCGCTTGGGATTCTTGGGCAACGTCGGACTGGGATATCTGACGCTGAATCGCAGCGCCGATACCCTCTCGGGCGGCGAAGCGCAGCGCATTCGCCTCGCCAGCCAGATCGGTTCGGGGTTGGTCGGAGTCATGTACATTCTGGATGAGCCGTCGATCGGCCTGCATCAGCGCGACAATCAGCGCCTGCTCGACACGCTGGTCAATTTACGCGATCTCGGCAACACGGTGATCGTCGTCGAACACGACGAAGATGCCATTCGCCAGGCCGACCATGTGGTCGATTTGGGACCGGGCGCGGGCGTGCATGGCGGCAAGGTCGTGGCACAAGGAACGGCGGCCGAGGTGGCGGCGCACCCCGACTCGATCACCGGCCAGTACCTTAGCGGCCGGCGGCGGATTGAGATCCCGGGCCTGCGCCACCTTCCTGATCCGAAGCGCATGCTGCGCGTCATCGGCGCCACCGCCAATAACTTGAAGAAGGTCACGGCGGAATTTCCCCTGGGGCTGATGACCTGCGTCACCGGCGTATCCGGATCGGGCAAATCAACCTTGATCAATGACACCTTGTTTCGCGCGGTCGCCACGCAATTGAACCACGCGTCGGCGGGCACTGCGCACTTCGATCGCATCGAGGGCCTGGAGCATATCGACCGGGTGATCGAAATCGATCAGAGCCCGATTGGCCGCACGCCGCGCTCCAACCCGGCTACGTACACCGGTTTGTTCGCGCCGATCCGCGAAATCTTCGCCGCCGTGCCCGAATCGCGTGCGCGCGGCTATGAAGCGGGGCGATTCAGCTTCAATGTGAAGGGCGGGCGCTGCGAAGCCTGCCAGGGCGACGGCGTCATCAAAGTCGAAATGCATTTCCTTGCGGACGTGTACGTGCCTTGCGACGTCTGCAAGGGGAAACGCTACAACCGCGAGACCTTGGAAATCCGCTTCAAGGGCAAGAATATTCAAGAGGTCCTGGACATGACGGTCGAGGACGCGTTGCCGTTTTTCTCGGCCGTACCCACGGTGCAGCCCAAGCTCAAGACGCTCCTCGATGTGGGTCTGTCCTATGTGCGCTTGGGCCAGAGCGCGACGACCTTGTCGGGCGGCGAGGCGCAGCGCGTCAAGCTGGCCAAGGAACTCTCGAAACGCGCCACTGGACGCACCCTGTATATTCTCGATGAGCCCACCACCGGTTTGCATTTCGCGGATATCGCCCAGCTGCTCGCGGTATTGCAGCGCCTGCGCGATGAGGGCAATACGGTCATCGTGATCGAGCACAATCTCGATGTCATAAAGACAGCAGATTGGGTCGTGGACCTTGGCCCTGAGGGCGGCGACAACGGCGGACGCATCATTGCCGTCGGCACGCCGGAACAGGTGGCGGCCAACAAGGTGTCCTATACCGGTCGTTATTTGCGCGCCACCCTGGCGGCGCCGAGCAGTTTCGAGCGCAAGCGAGCATGAACGCCGCGGCCACGCACCCTACGGAGATCGGCTCCCGGTGCGCGTGACCGGCCAATACGCGCCGCTTCTCGGCATACTGATCGGGGCTTTAGGCGGCGCAATTTATTGGCTGGCGGTGCAGATTTGGCCTTCGAGTGTGGCGCTCATCTTGTCGGTCGGCGCCACGGCACTGCTGACCACCGAGTTTCGGGAGCTGCCGGCGACTCGGCTGGATCCGTTGGGCCGCGTGCTGTGCCTGCTCGTCAAGTACGACGCTCTGATGGCCCTGTCCGCCGCCAAGCTGCCTTTCGCGGCTCCGCCAAACCTTGCGTTGGGAGCGATCATGATCGCAGGCTTAGCCGCCAGCTTCGCGCTGCTCGTATCCGTCATGGCGACGCGGGCTCAAAAGTCGCAAGTGAAAATCGGTCACGGGCCTTTGAGCCTTGCATTGGTGGTTGGATTCGCGCCCGCGGCGCTGCTCGGCATTCCGGGCCTGATTGGCTTGGCGAGCGCCATTGTCGTTGGCCTGGGATTCATCGCTTTCTTCAAATACAAGAAAATCAGCGCCTCGGACCGGAGCCTTGATGCGACCCAGTTGGTCACGGAGGCCTGCTTCTATCTGGGCGCTCTGGCAACGTGGAAATACGTATGAACGGGGCAGCAGCAGCCATGGCGCGCGCCGCGCTGCCGCTGCTAAGGAGGCTTGATCCCGAACTCGCGCACGACTTGGGATTGGCAGGCTTGAAATGCGTGCAGCCGCTGTGGCCGGCGCTGCAAATTCCGGCGCAGCTCGCGCTGCGAAGCTTTGGATTGCAGTTCTCTCATCCGTTAGGATTGGCGGCCGGCTTCGACAAGAACGGCGACTATCTGGATGCGCTCGGCGCACTGGGTTTCAGCCACATTGAGTTGGGCACCGTGACGCCGCGTCCGCAACCGGGCAATCCGAAGCCCCGCATGTTCAGAATTCCAGGCAGCGACGCACTCATCAACCGCATGGGGTTCAATAACAAAGGGGTCGACCACCTGGTGTCCCGTTTATCGCACGCCCACTACCGCGGAATTCGCGGCATCAGCATCGGCAAGAACTTTGATACGCCCATCGAGAATGCGCAAGATGACTACGTCGCTTGCCTGCGCAAGGTCTACCCGCATGCGGACTACGTGGCAGTGAACATCTCCTCACCCAACACGGAGCGCTTGCGCGAACTGCAGGCCCGCGATGGACTGCAACGCATCTTGGGCATATTGCTCGAGGAGCGGCTCACGCTGCAGCAGCGCTTTACGCGGCGCGTTCCCTTGCTGGTGAAGGTTTCGCCCGACTTGAACCCGGAGCAACTCTCCGCACTTGCCCAAGAAGTTCGCGCAGTGCAGCTCGACGGCGTGATCGCCACCAATACCTCGTCTGATTTGAGCATACTTCAGCCGCCGCCCGCGGCGGGGCAGCGCGGCGGCTTGAGCGGCGCGCCGCTGCATCCCGCGTCGGTCAAAATCATCTCCCAGCTACGGGCCGAACTCGGCCCCGACTTTCCCATTATCGGCGTCGGCGGCATCGTTAGCGGGGAACACGCGCGCGCCAGCTTGCATGCCGGCGCGAATCTGCTGCAGATTTATACGGGCTTTGCGTATCGCGGCGCCGCGTTGATCGAGGAAATACTGAATGCGCTGCCCGCATGATTGATCGGGGACTCATCGAGCAGTACCAGCTGGATGGCGCGGTGTGCATTCGGCAACTCTTTGGACGCGACGAGATCGCGACGCTGCGAGCGGGCATCGACTTGAATCTCTCGTCCTTGAGTCCGCGCGCCATCGTCGCCAGCGCCGCCGACGACCCCGGCCGCTTCGTCGAGGATTTTTGCAACTGGCAGGACAATCCGCACTATCGCCGTTTTATCTTCGATTCCGCTCTGGCCGAAACCGCCGGCCGGCTGATGCGAAGCTCGACCGCGCGGCTGTATCACGATCATATGCTCACCAAGGAACCTGGAACCCGGCAGGCGACCCCGTGGCACCAGGACCAGCCCTACTACAACATCGAGGGCCGGCAGAACGTGAGCTTTTGGATTCCGGTGGATCCCGTGAGCCGCGATTCCACGCTGCAACTCGTGGCAGGCTCGCACCTCGGACCCTGGCTGATGCCGCGCACGTTCATGGACTCCGAGGCCAGGTGGTTTCCGGAGGGCACGCTGGCCGATTTGCCGGATATCGACGCGGCGCGCGAAAAGTTTCGCATTCTCGGCTGGGACCTGCAGCCGGGCGATGCCGTCTGTTTCCACATGCTGATGCTGCATGGCGCGCGCGGCGTCTTGGGTCCGCAGCGACGCAGGGTGTTCTCGGTGCGGTTTTTGGGCGACGACATCCGGCATACGCCGCGCCGCTGGAAAACGTCGCCGGAATTCCCGGGGCTGGCCGACGACTTGCCAGCCGGCGCGCCCATGAATCACCCACTTTTCCCCGTGCTGTGGCGCCTACAACCATGAATAAAATTCCCTGGATCGCATTTGCTTTGGCATCGCTGTTCGCGATTTTCTATTTCTCCGATACGATATCGAGTCTGCCGCCCATGGTCGCGTCTCATTTCGACGGCGCCGGCTTTCCCACGGCGCACATGACGCGCGCGTTCTACACGAAATTCGTGTTCGCGATGGGAATTGGATTCCCGCTTGCCATGGTGACGCTGCTAAGCGTGGTCTATTCGAGAGCCGGCGACATGAAGTTGCCGAATCGAGATTATTGGCTGGCACCCGAACGCATCGCGCAGACCCGCGCGCTGCTGGTTGCCCACGCCGTTTGGTTCGGCTGTCTCATGGTCGCCATGGTGTGCTACATGCACTGGCTGGTATTGATCGCGCATCGCAGCGTGCCGCCGCGTCTGTCCAATCAATTGGTGATGGGAGGCCTGCTCGTGTTCATCGGGATCGCCGCGGGCTGGATTATCGGGCTGCTGCGCACCTTTCGGCGGCCGCGACTGATCACCTAGACTTCGACGCTGTGAGTTTGAGCGGTTTGTATCGCCTGGGGCATGGGAAGCTTCGAGGCCCGGAAGAGCAGGGCCTCGAAGCTTCCCATGCCCCAGGCATTTCAAGCGGGACGCTCAATCTCACGGCGCCGGAGGACGAGTTTCGAATGGCCATCATCGGTCGCGTGATGATGATTGGCTATACCGACCGGTCAGAATCACTCGGCCGGGATCTAACGCAGTGTCGCGGTGAGCGCAATCTCCGGAACGCTGGCCAACGCCTTGGACAAGGGGCAATCCTGTTTCGCCTTGGCAGCGATTTTTTGAAAAGTCGCCTCATCGATTCCCGGTACGCTGGCCTCTAGCTTGAGACCGATGTGCTCAATCGAGAAGCCGCCGCCCTTCAACACCAGGCGCACCGCGGCTTGGCAGTCCACGGCCGTCGTGGAAAATCCTGCCGTATCGCAGCCAAAGGAAAACGCCATCGTGAAGCAAGCCGCATGCGCCGCCGCCAGCAATTCCTCGGGATTGGTGCCGCGCTTGTCATCCTCGAAACGGCTGGCAAAGCCGTACGGATAGGACTTCAGCGCCTCAGTTTGAGTGCTGATCTTGCCCACCCCCTGCTTGCCCCGACCCTCCCAGTGCACCGTCGCGGTTTTGTCGCTCATAGAGGCCTCCTCATTGCAGCCAAATGGAAAATAGGATGAATCATGTCATTCTGAAGGCAGCGGGATGAATTCCGTTTCGCCCGGTACCGGCGGAAATTCGCGCTTGGCCCAGCGTTCCTTGGCGCGCTCAATGCGTTGCTGAGAAGAGGCGACGAAATTCCACCAGATATGGCGCACTGTGGGGAAGCGCTTGCCGCCCAGCAGCATGGCGCGCACCTCGCCATCGGCGCGCAATCGAATCTTCGTCCCGGGCGCGAGCGCGGCGAGTTGACCCTCGATAATCCTGCCCGTATCGATCGCGAGTTCACCCTGCACCACGTACACCGCGCGTTCATCGTGCTCGGCGGGCACTTCCAACACCGCGCCTGGCGCAAAGCGCGCGTGCACATACAGCGTGGGCCAGGCCGTGACGACCGGAGAGCGCAAACCCAAGGCGTCTCCGGCGATCACCGCGAGCGTGACGCCGTCGAGAACGCGCTGCGGAATCAGACTTGCGGGGTAGTGCGTGAAGCTCGGCGCGTCGTCCTCGCGGCCATCGGGCAGCGCCACCCAACTTTGGATGCCGTGAATTTTTTCGCCCGCCGCGCGCGCGAGATGCGGTGTGCGCTCGGAATGCACGATGCCCTCGCCGGCGGACATCCAGTTGACGTCGCCGGGACGGATCTCGCGCACGTTGCCAAGACTGTCGCGATGCTCGAGCGAGCCCGAAAACAAATACGTCACCGTGGCGAGTGCAATGTGCGGATGCGGCCGCACATCGATTCCACGGCCCGGCTCGAATTGCGTCGGACCCATGTGATCAAAGAATATGAATGGACCCACCATCTGCCGTCCTTGGGCGGGCAGCACCCGGCGCACGACGAAGCCGCCGAGATCGCGCTGCCGCGCATCCACCAACTGTAAAATAGCCATGGGCCGCCGCTCGCGTGTGGTTTTCGCTCCGATCATTATCGCATTTGAGAACGTCGGGCCGGTAGGTTCGAGAATCGGCCGCCTCGGTGTCTACGATTGTCGTTAAACGCGGACATGGGCTGCCGGATCTTGAGCGGTCCTTGATGATATGTTCGTATGGCCATGGGAGTTCTTGGGTCTGGAGGCCAGCCGATGACCGAGACCGAGATCTGGACGAAGTGGGAGAGCCAAGTTGTCAACGGCATCTTTCCCCTGCGCCGCTTTTTGGGCAGATCAAACCACAGCGTTGTATTTCTTACCGAATGCCGGGCGCGGAACCTCGCCAATGCCGCCATTAAGATCATCCCGTCGGACCCGGCGCGGGCGGAATCGCAACTCTCGCGCTGGCAACTGGCCGCCTCGCTGTCTCATCCGCACTTGATCCGCCTCCTCGAGGCGGGTCGCTGCAAGCTCGGCGGACATCCATTTCTTTTCGTCGTTACCGAGTATGCCGAGCAAAACCTCGCCCAAATTCTGCCGCATCGGGCTCTGACGGTTGAGGAGGTACGGGAAATGCTGACCCCCGCCCTCGATGCCCTGGCGTTCCTACACGCTCAAAACTTGGTGCATGGCCAGCTGAAGGCGCCAAATTTTTTGGTGGTCAATGATCAGCTGAAGTTGGCGAGCGATACGATTCGGACGGCGGGTGATGCCACCGGAATTGATTTTGCGGGAGATATGCGCGCACTCGGCGCCACGATCGTGGAAGCGTTGACTCAGGTCCGTCCTGCGCTGGAGAACTCGGTAAGCGCGGTCTCGTTGCCGCCGACGCTTCCTCCCGGACTCGCGGAGGCCGTGCAACGCTGCTTGAGCCCGGAGCCCGGCAACCGTCCAACGGTTTCCGAATTGCGAAACCGGGTCGATCCTACAGCCGAGGCTCCGCCGCCCGCAGCGCAGACGCCCTCACCGCAAATGCCGGCACCGCAAATGCCGGCACCGCTCCTGCCCAAGCCGGCTGCTATCCGCTCGACCGGCTCCCGCTGCTCCACCTGCCCCGGCTTTCACGCCAGCTCCACCGGCCGCGCCCCGCCGACCCGCTTCAACCCGCCGGACCAGTGCCCCCTGGCTCATCCCCGCCGCGGCAGTGGGACTGGTATTGCTCGCGGTCTGGGCCGGCAGCAGGGTGTTGCGAAGCCACGGCAACTCTCGGCCCATTGCAGCATCGATCGCTTCGCAACAAACCTCGGCGCCCACAGCGGCGCAATCCTCCGTGACAGCCCAGTCTGCAGCGTCGCCGGTCGTGCACCAGGAGATTCCGTCCGTCTCGCGTCGCGCCCGCGATTCGATCCATGGCCAAATTAGGGTCGCGGTTCGCGTGGACGTCGATCGCGCTGGGAATGTGGTTGCCGAGAACCTGGAGGTCCATGGTTCGAGCAGATATTTTGCGCAGCTGGCCGCCGATGCCGCGAGGAAGTGGAAGTTTGCGCCGGCGGACAATCAATCCCCGCGCGAGTGGCTGGTGCAGTTCGAATTTTCCCGCAGCGGCGTCACGGGACATGCGGTCCCGCGGGTCGAGCGGTAGATCCGCGTTCCAACGCCGATGCGGCTCGCAACCCCATCAAGCACAGCGCTGCGGCGGCCACCATCATTCGAGTGTGATGGCTTCCGAGCTCGCGATGCGCGCGAGGCGCGGGAAGATGTGTTTGAAGCTGAAGGCGTGCGTCTCGGCGTTGAGATCAGCGCACAGATCCTCGCAGATGACGAGCTCGTAGCCGTGCTCCGTAGGCACTGCGCGCCGTGGATTCGACGCCGATGCTGGTGGCGATGCCGCCGAGTACGATGGTGCGCACACCGCGGCGCCGCAGCTGCAGATCGAGATCGGTGCCGTAGAAGGCGCCCCACTGGCGCTTGGTCACCATCACATCGGCGGCGTGCAGAGGCTCCGGGAACTCGTCCCATCCGGGCGGTAAGGCGCCAAAGTCGCTGGGCTGATCGACCTTCGCGCGCAGCGCATCGGCGAAGTCGCTGGCGAAGGATACCCGCACCCACACGACGAGGCCGCCGGCGGCTGCGAAAGCGCGGCGCGAGCTGCTTCGAGCGCTCAAAAATCGTCGCGGCGGGGTGCGGCACAACCGGCCTGGCGAGCACGCCCTTCTGCAGGTCGATCAGCACCAGGGCGGTTGTTTTCGCAGTTGAGTTGCATGGTGTTTCCTGCTGGTTGGAAGGGGGCCGCCGCAGAGGCGTACGATTATTCCGCCGGGCGTTTCCGGGGATCATGAGCGTATCCTCACGCGCTCGCAGGCTTGAGCCGCTCAACCCGGGCCGCGACCGCCTGAATATAGTCCAAGCTCTGTAGCTTGGTGCGGCCGACATTGATGGCATGCGGCACCAGTTGCCCGTGCGTCGCGTCCATCGCAAATGTCGGATGGGTGACGGCCACCGGCGGCAGCGGGGTGGCGGCTTTCATCGACAGGTCAAGACTCATGGCGATTCTTGAGAACGCGTTCGTCGAGTGATCGGGCATTTCGGAGACCGGCGCGGCGCAAACCGCGGCGGTGAGCGCCGCGGGCGCGGGTTGCCCAAACATCGAGGCGATCGCGTCGCCGTCGGTTCTCATTGCGGGCAGGGAACAAATGGATTCGATGGAATTGGCCGCCTGCTCGCGTTTCCCTAAGCTTGCTTCGACGCCAAACAGGTTCATCACCGTCTTGATAATGGAGGTGTGATCGAACACTTTGCCGGGGAACGCCTGGCTGCCCAGTCCTCCCTGCGCAATCCACGGCGAAATCGCGATCGCGGGGACGCGAACACCCAGCCGATCGAATGCAAAGTTCCGCGGATTCTCGGCCCGCCCGTGGTTCTGCGTTCCGTCATTCGGCGCGATCGCGGCGGGTGGGTTTTCATGATCGAAGAAGGCGCCGTGTTCGTCATAGGTGACGATCAGCAGGCTTTGCGGCCAGACGGGAGAGTTTCGTATGGCATCATAAACGTAGCGTATGAAGGCTTCGCCCGCGGCCATGGAGCCGATCGGATGCTGACAATTGCCGTTGACGAAGCCGCCCGCCGCCAACCCGTAATTGGGTTCGATGAAGGTGTAATCGATGTCGAAGCCATCGGCAAGATCGTCGACGAAGCACTGGTTCTCGCCGACTCGAAGCCAGGAGAACTGCCCGGTGTTCAGCCGAAAAGGATCGATCATGTCCTTGATGGCGAGCACCTGCGGAAACAAATCGTCGTGGTAGACGCGCCAGGTGCGATTCGCCTGCTGCAAACGCGTGTACAGGGTGCCGTTCGGAAAACTAAACAACCCCCGCCTATAAGGCGGGGGGTTTAAGGGGGGTCGATTTGAAATCGACTGTCGTCAGCAATTTGCTCACCTTCTTGCTCATCAATGTATTCCTTGATCATCTCGTCGGTGATCGTCCCGGAACTTACTGCCAAATAGCCACGAGCCCATAGATGTCGTCCCCAGAACTTGCGCCTCAGATGGGCGTACTCTTGCAGCAACACCCGCGAACTGGTGCCTTTCAACCATTGCATGATCTGGCTCACTTTCTGCGTCGGCCGGTGGCTCAAAAACACGTGAACATGGTCGTGCGCGACCTTGCCAGAGATAATCTCCAGCTCGTGTTCCGAGGCAATCTGTCTTATCAGGTCGCGCACACGCACCGATACCTCTCCGGTCAGCACCTGCTTGCGATATTTCGGTACCCACACCAGATGCACCTTCAGGTCGCTCTTGGTGTGCGCTCCCAGTCGGTAGTGTCGCACCCGACCAAGTTACACGATCCTTTGCTTCGCCTAAAGGCGAGGGGTTTCCACCAACTAAAGCTCAACGAGTCGATGGTTTCGCTCTCGATCGTGGTAGCCGCCGCCGGGCTGTTATCGAGTCCGCCCGAGGTACCGGCGTGCAGGAAAAATCGATTCGGCCAAGTCGGGCCGGGCATCGAGGAATACCAATTGTCGAACAGGAAGTATTGATTTGCCAGCGTGTGCAAGACCGGCAGCGCGCCGGCGGCGAATCCCTGCCGGGATACGTTCCAATAAGATTGCTGCGCGAATCCCGACATGGGCGGACTTCCGCCGATTTGCGCCGCCACGTCCTCGAACTCGTGCGGCGGATCGAGCGCCGCTCGATCCGCCGCATCGGCGGTCATGCCCCAGCTTGCATCGGCAGGCAGAACGCCGCTGCGTCCCGAGAATGCGAACAGATGATCGAATGAACGATTCTCGAGCATGAGGACAAAGACATGCTTTATGTCGGCCATGGGAACTCAAGCCTTTGCATCGTCAGGTGATCATACTCGGAGCGAAAATACTTTCTCAACGCGCTCTCGAAGACTTCGTGATCGTAGCGGTCGCCGCTGCCCATGCGGGTTTGGCTTCAGAACCCGGTTTGGCGAAAGCCGCTAGGACTGTGACCGGGGGGAGTGCCGAAAAATCCGGCAGCTTATTGCCCGGAACACCAACCAACCGTTTGAGCAGAATCCAAAAGGCCGCGAGAAAAACCACCCACAGGAGTCCGGCAACCAAAGCCCAGGAATATACGCGCACCCCGCTCCGCAAAATGCGCACGATTCAACCCGGCGGTGTCGTGAGCGCCTTCAAGAACAGATAGTAGAATTCGACGCCTGTGTAGTAAGCGCCGATCTTGAGGCGTTCGTCCGTGCCATGCGCCCTGTCGTCGGAGCGTTCGATCGCGACTCCGTTGATGCCATAGCTCGGGATTCCGGCATTCATGGTGTAGATGCTGTCCGACGCACCGGCCTCCATGATGGGCAACACCGGAAACCCGGCCATAACTTAGCGGAAACGCTGCGCAGGCATCTCATGACATCGTCGCTGCAGCGGCGGCGGCGCCATGGCCTTGCGATCCGAGCCATGGTCCGGCAACTCTCCGGTGTCGCTGCGGTAGCTTACGTTAAGCTTGGGATCGTTGAACAGCTTCACCAGCTCCAAGCGGATCTCCTCCTGCGAATGGCCCGGGAAAATGCGGCAGTTGACATTGGCTTCGGCCCGCTGCGGCAGGGCATTGGGCGCATGGCCGCCGCTCAACATGGTCGCGACGCAGGTGGTGCGCATGATGGAATTCATAGTGCGGATCCTGCGATAGTCGCTCGACCGCATGCGTATCGGGCGGCGTCGCCAAGATGGCGCGCATGATCGGCGGCCGTCTTCGCCGGTCTCGATCTTGGCCATTTGCTCGAAGTACTCGCGCGTGACCGCGATTCAGTTCGAACGGGAACGGCCACTTCTGCAGGACCGCGAGCGCATCGGCCACATGGTAAATCGCGTTGTCCGGTCATGGGCAGGGAGCTATGGCCGCCGGGGTTCGTGGCGAGCACCTGATAGTCCCCGTAGAGTTTCTCGGTGGCCTCGAATTCCACCGTCTGCGGCTTGTCGGGCTCGTGACACGCCGCCCGAGTCAGGATTCAAGGCAAATTCGGCGTCGATCAATTCGCGGTGATTCTTGAGGAGCCAGTCGACGCCGTTGGACTTGCCGTCCTCTTCGTCCGCCGTCAGCGCCAGGATGATGTCGCGGTCGGGAACGAAGCCTTCCTTTTTCATGCGGATGAAGTCGGTGACCGCGATGGCGTCGCTGTCCTTCATGTCCTGGGTGCCGCGGCCGTAGAAGTAGCCGTCCTTCTCGACGAACTGGAATGGATCGGTGGTCCAGTCCTCGCGCTTCGCCTCGACCACATCCAGGTGTCCGATGATCAGAATCGGCTTTAATTTCGAGTTGGCTCGACCGCGATATCGAGCCACCATGTTGCCCTTGCGATCATTGGGCCCCAGCACGACCACGTCCGCTTTGGGAAATCCCGCATCAAGCAGACGTTTTGCCATGGCCTCCGCCGCCACCGTCGTGCTTCCCACCGAATCGGTGGTATTGATTTCGATGAGCTGCTTGAAAATACCGAGCGCGTTCGTGCGCGTGACGGCAGCGTTTTCCGGGGTCGCGGGGCCGGCTGCCTGGGCGCACAGACCGAAAAGGATCGCGGCAATGCCGCCGGCAGCAATACGATTTTTCAAATTGTTCTCCCAATGGATGCGAGGATCGGGCCGCAAGCGAGCATGCTATCGTATGCGCCGTTTCGGCGCGTAGCGCATTGGAGATTCGCAAATGGCCAAAAAGAAGCATGGCGCAGTGACCCGCAGCGCCGCGCAAGCGGCGGTACAAACCCTGCTGCGCTGGGCGGGCGAAGACCCGCGGCGCGAGGGCCTCGCAGAAACGCCGAAACGCGTCGTCGAATGCGTATCGCGACTGGTTCTCCGGCTACTCGAGCGATCCCGGCGCCTATCTGCGCCGGACCTTCGAAGAGGTCGAGGGCTACGACGAAATGGTGGTCCTGCGCGATATCTCATTCGAATCGTTCTGTGAGCATCATATGGCACCCATTATCGGGCGCGCGCACGTCGGCTATCTGCCGAGCGATCGGGTGGTGGGCATCAGCAAGCTGGCGCGAGTCGTCGACGGCTACGCCCGCCGTTTCCAGGTTCAGGAGAAGCTCACCGCCCAGATCGCGGGATGCATCAATGAAGTACTCAAACCCCGTGGCGTGGGCGTCGTCATCGACGCGGTTCACCAATGCATGACGACGCGCGGAGTCCACAAGCGCGGCGTCTCCATGGTGACCAGCAAAATGCTCGGCACTTTTCGCGACGATGCCAGTACCCGCGCGGAGTTCCTGCGCTTTATCGCCATTGAAGGCAGCAATCAAAGGTAAACGCGGCGCCGGGCGCCCAGGTTCCTAGTTTCGCGGCACCTTGGGTTGGCGCACCGGCATCAACTCCACCGAAAAGCTGTACTTGTGCCGCTCTCCGGGCTGCAGCGCGCCGACACCGACGACTTGCCGGGCAATTTTTTCACCCTGTTCATTGGTGATCGCAATCACCACGCAGTATTCGCACTGCTCGCCGCGCGCGGGGTGATGAATCGTCCCCTCGATGCGCATGGCGGATATCGCCTGAGCGGCCGGCTCCGCGTTGACCGTGTTGAAGCGCAGATGGTGTTGGCACCCCGGGCAAATGTTCGCACTTTGTAAAACCGTGGCCTTACAGTGCGGACATACCCGGGTCGCGCCGAGGGTGCTCTGGCGAGCGACGCTCATGAGACGCCCTAACTTCCGTTGCTGACCAGGCCCTTGATTTTCCCTTTCTCGTCTTCCCAGCCGAACTCGACGTGCCCGCGCATGCGCGAGCCGGCCGCAACGGTGATGGAGCCGGCCTTCACGTCCCCGACGATGACGCCGCCCTCGAGCACATCAACCCGCTTGGCGGATTCAATATTGCCCTGCAGTTCGCCGCCGACGACCACGATGCCCGCCAGCACTTGACCGGTCAGGTGCGCGCCGCTATCCATGGTGAAGTTGCCGTCAATTCGCACGTCGCCCTTGAAACGGCCCGCCATTCGGACATTTCCCGAACCTTCGATCTTGCCTTCAATCGTGATATTGGCCGCGATTACCGACTCTCCGCCCTCGACGGCGGTTTTCGGAGTGGGGCGGCGCGGCGAAACAGCCAGCCCCGGGTCGTTAATGGTGCGTTCCGGCGGGCTTCTCTCCGGAGCCAACGCCGATGAGGGAACGGATGAACCCGCAGGGCCGGGCGTGGGGTTTTCTTTCCAGAGCGCCATAAAATAACTCTCCCGCTGATGAGTGGCTAAAGCGTACACGCTAACCCCGCCAAATGTCATCGGCCTACTGTCTTTTATTGGAGACGGTAAGTTCTTGGCGCTTGCGCGAACGCTATAATGCGCGCTCGTCATAGACTGGGGTGTTAACTTTTGTTTCAACAACTTGAGCGGTTGGTCTCCGATTCCATTCTCGGCTTGATGGCGAAATATCGAGCGGATCCTTTCAAGCACAAGGTGGACCTCGGGGTGGGCGTTTATCGCGATTTGTCGGGCAATACGCCCATCCTGGAATGCGTCCGCAAGGCGGAGAAAGAGGTTCTGGCGGCCCAAACCACCAAGGCCTACGTGGGTGCTGCCGGCCGCGAGGAATTCAACCACGCGCTGGAGGAATTGGTGCTTGGGGCCGGCCATCCGGCGCGTAAAGATCGGCGCGCGCGCACGCTTCAGTGTCCGGGCGGCTGCGGCGCCCTGCGGGTGGGGGCGGAACTCATCAAGGCGGCCTCGCCCGACGCCACGGTCCACCTGAGCGACCCGACCTGGGGCAATCATGCCGCCTTGCTGGGAGGCTGCGGACTCAAACTCCAGCGCTATCCTTACTACGACGCGATCGGACACGAACTGCGCTTTGACGCCATGCTGCAGCGCCTCCACGCTGCAGCCGAGGGCGATGTCGTATTGCTTCATGCCTGCTGCCATAACCCCACCGGGGCCGACCTCGATGCCGGCCAGTGGCAGGCGGTGATCGAACTGCTGCTGCGCCGCAAGCTGGTCCCTTATCTGGACCTTGCGTACCAGGGATTCGGCGCTTCGCTGGAGGCCGATGCCGCTCCGATCCGCATGGTCGTGGAACGCGTGCCCGAAGCGCTCATCGCCGTATCGTTTTCCAAGAACCTGGGGCTGTATCGCGAGCGCGTCGGCGGCTTGATTGTCGTCAGCGAAAGTGCGTCGCGCGCTGACGCCGTGCAAACTCATATGCTGCACATCGCGCGCAGCATTTATTCCATGCCGCCTGATCATGGCGCGGCCATCGCCGCAAGAGTGTTTGCTGAGCCGCTTTTAAGGCAGCAGTGGGTACAGGAACTCGATGCCATGCGGACGCGAATTCTGGATATGCGATCTTTGCTGGCCAGCCGCCTGCGCCAAGTGACCGGCGGCGACTCGTTTGATTTTATTCGCGCGCAGCACGGCATGTTTTCACTGCTCGGCGTGACTCCCGATGCCGTCGAGCGTCTGCGCGAGAGACACCACATTTACATGACGTCCGACAGCCGCATGAATCTCGCGGGCATCATGCCGGACAATGTGACCTACGTGGCCGAAGCGTTCGCCGCGGAGGCCGCGGCGGTGGAAGCCTAAGCCTCGCCCTAGTGATTTTGATCGGCTGGTGTAGTGCTCGCCAAGAAGGGTAAGTAGACCCGAGGCACGAGGGCGACAGTGCCTCGGGTCTACTTACCCCTCCCGGCGAAAACTTCAACAGGTCAATATCACATGCCGACGCCACCGGCGTGTGTGGGCGACAGCCGATTTACCTGACTACCGTGAGATTGAGCGTCGAGCGTGAACGGCCAGGTCATGCAAGCCCGCGCAAATTCACAATGCCGAGGCCTAGTTGCCGAGAGCCTGGCTCAAGGCCGTGACTTCCGCGGCCGAATCCTGCATGACGCTTAGCGTCTTCGACTGATTCATACCGAGACGCTTTGCGGCGGGCAGCTCTTGCAGGGTCTGTTCGAGGCCGGCGATATCGGTGCCGTAGGAGACCATCAGGATGGCCACGCCGACGACGTCGGTCAAGTCGGGCGACTCGAGCTCGGTGCGGGAAAAATCCTCCTGCCCCACCGCCCGCGCCATGTTCTCGGAGAATTTCCAATTCTCCAAAATCGCCTTGCCGATCGAGGGATACCAATCGTTGATGATGTCGTTCAGCACATCTTCGCTGGCGAATAACTCCGGATGCCCGGTCGCGCGCGTCAAGATGTACAGCTTGCCGATCCCATGCATCATGCCGGTGAGCATCGCTTCATCCGGGTTGACCCGGGTACAGGTCCGCGCGAGCACATAGGCGTACGCCGCCACATAGGTGCTGCGCTCCCACAGATCGTTCAGATGCGGCGCGAGACTCGCCAGTTTGTTGGCTTTGCGGATTTGATTCATCGAGAAGGAAATCGATGCGCTGCGCACCATGTTGTGGCCGATGCGCGCGATCGCCGTGCGCAGGTCGGTGACATTTTTGCCGCTGCGATTGATGGCGGCGGAATTCGCAATGCGCAGCAGTCGCGCGGCCAGCGCCGGCTCCGACCCCACCACACGGACAATTTGTTCAACCCGCGTATTAGGATCGGACAGGATCCGCCTCACTTGCAGCGCGATTTCAGGAAACGACGGCAAGTCAACGTGGCCTCCCGATAGTTCTTCGGCGAGGCTGCGTATGAAATCAAATGCGACGTTCGATGGAGACTGCACAGGAGTTAATTGATCGGCCAAATTGCCTCATTCTTGAGGGTAATAATGCATCAAAGCCGACGCAGCCCCTACTTTTTTGAAGCCGAGGGCCGGGTCGCAAATCGCTGCTGTACTTCGCCATTGCGCGAGCTTTCCACAAAGCGACCCGCGCTGTAGCGCGCAACCACGTGGCGCCAGAACGCCACCGAGCCGGGGTGGCGCATATATTCGACGATTTCCCAATCGCCGGCGAAGCGGTCGAATATCAGGGTCGCGGCGTCGCGGCCGATGCCCGCGCGCCGATACTGCATTCGCACAAAGAACTCCGACATACGGTAATCGGCGGCTTTCTCCCCGGCTTTGGGAATGCGCGGACGGGTAACCAATGCGAATCCCACGGAATCATTGCCCTTGAGAATCAACAGCGGGTGCGATTGATCGTTGGAGAACCAGTTGGCGAAAATCTCCGCTTCGTGCGGATTGTTCGCGCCGATGACTGAGAATAAGCCGGTATTCAAATCAGCCAGGGATTCAATGTACTCGCCGTAGACATTCTGGATCCACTGGCGATCCTGTTTCGAATGTCTGACGTCGCGAATACTGACAAGCAACGAAACTTCACCCGCGATCTAAAAAGACGCAGCCCGGACGAACATGCCTCATGGCAGCCCGCCCGGGCTGGTGGGATCAGCTAGCTCCGAAGCGTATTACGGCTTCGCAGCAGACGCTGCACTGGCAGCCGCATCAGCGGCGGCGCTCGCAGCAGAAGCAGCAGCATCCGCGGCTGGCGCAGCGGCCGGAGGAGGAGGAGGAGCAGCGGCCGGGGCAGGAGCCTCGGTCTTGCTGCCGCAAGCACTCAGCATGAATGCAGCGACAAAGGCGGTCAGAGCAAATTTGGTCTTCATCTATCGATACCCCAGAAATTTTAAAGGTAAAAAATTTAGGCCGAGCGTGTTGTTTTGGGCCTATACCCAAATGTCCCGGCCGATTTTAGAGTGTTTTGGCGCATTTTCATATCTCTTTCGCCTCCACCGTCACGCCTTTAACGCAGGATTCCGCAGCCGGGGTTAAGGTTATGAGCTGGTTCTTAGGATTCCCTGTGGGCCGCGTGCGTGGCGCAACGCTCAGACGCTCCTACAGCTTGAGTGCGCGCCGGTGCATAATTCAGGCGGTATTTTAAGCGCAGGAGGTCAGGTGGGCGATTCCAGTCTCGATCAGCTGTACACCGCTCACCTGGGCTTGCTCATGCGCCGCACGGATCGCGCCCTGGCTGCGACCGGCTTTGATGCTTTGGTGGTACATGCAGGGCGCCCGCCGTTGCAATTTCTCGACGACCAGGACTATCCATACAAGGTCAATCCCCAGTTCAAGGCATGGGTACCCATTGTGGATAATCCACGCTCCATCCTGGTGTACAAGCCCGGAGAGCCTCCCACGGTCCTCTTCCATCAACCCAATGACTTCTGGCATAAACCGGCGAATTTACCCACCGCTCCTTGGGCAGCCGCAGTCAAGTTGATCGTCATGGTGGATGACTCGAAGGCCGCTCGCTATTGGGAGCAGTTGGGCCGCGTTGCCTTCCTGGGCCCCGAAGGCGAAGGCCAGAACGTGGATCCCGAGTGCCGGAACCCCAAGGCATTGCTGGCACTCCTGGACTACGAACGCGCCGTCAAGACGCCCTATGAACTGGCCTGCCTGCGCAAGGCGAGCGAGATGGGCGCCCATGGCCATACCGCAGCGCTCGCGGCGTTTCATCGCGGCGCCTCCGAATACGATGCGCATATGAGCTATCTTGCGGCGTGCCGACAGCGCGAAGAGGAGATGCCATACAACAACATCGTGGCCTTTAACGAGAATGCCGCGGTCCTGCACTACCAGCACCTGGAGAGGACCGCACCGTCGCCCCTGCGCTCCTTTTTGATCGATGCCGGCGCCCAATACCGCGGTTATGCGGCGGATATCACGCGCACCCATGCGCGCGGCTCCGGGCGCTTCGCTGATCTCGTCAAGGCCATGGACAAGGCCCAACTGACGCTCTGCGACGAGATCGTTGCGGGCCGCGACTACCGCGATGTGCACCTATCGGCGCATCGGGTCTTGGGCGACGTGATGCACAAAATCGGCCTCAGCAAACTACCCGGGCAGGCGGCCCTGGAAACCGGCGTGACCGGCGTGTTCTTTCCGCACGGGATCGGGCACCTGCTCGGTCTTCAGGTACATGACGTCGGCGGGGTCATGGGAGATGCGCAGGGACATGAGCGCGAGCGGCCCAAAGGGCATCCCTACTTGCGTCTGACCCGCATGCTCGAGCCCGGCGTGGTAGTGACGGTAGAGCCCGGGATCTACTTGATCGACTCGCTGCTCGCCGCCGCGCACGCGGACGAACGGCGCGCCCATATCGATTGGGCAGTCGTCGATGAATTGAAACCCTACGGCGGAATACGGATCGAAGACAACGTCGCGGCGACCGCGGGGAAGCCCGAAAACATGACGCGCGACGCGTTCGCCCGAGTCGTTGCCGCGAAAGGCGCGGCGGCGTAGGTCGGATCAGGCAGCCGCTTTCTTGCGCTTCTTGGGCTTTGCTTCCGCTTCGCTGTCGTCGGCGGCGGCTGCGGCTTTCTTACCCTTGGTCTTTTTGGGCTCGGCCTTTGAGGCTTTGGCCGCCTTTTTGTCGTCTTTCTTTTCGGTCGCGACCGGGGCGGACTCCACCAACTGCATCAAGGCCATGTCGGCCGAATCGCCCGGCCGCGGTTCCATCTTGAGGATTCGCGTATAGCCTCCGGCACGCGCCTTGAAGCGCGGACCCAGGTCTGCGAACAGCTTTTCGACCACGCCGTCGTCGCGCAAGCGCGAGTGCGCCAGGCGCCGCAAGCCGATCGAGTCGACCTTGGCCATCGTGATCAACGGCTCGACCACGCGGCGCAGTTCCTTGGCTTTCGGCACGGTGGTGCGGATGGTCTCGTGCCGCAGCAGCGAGGTCGCCATATTGCGCAACATTGCATGCCGATGAGAGGCATTTCGCGATAGCTGACGCCCGCTGTTTCTGTGACGCATAGTCTTCTCTTAACCCTTCGTCTTCTCTTGACTCTTGATCGCTAACTCAAATGCCGTCGCGCTCGTCGTCGCGCTTCAATCCCGGCGGCGGCCAATTGTCGATGCGCATTCCAAGCGTCAAGCCATGGCTCTCCAAAACTTCCTTGATCTCGGTCAAGGACTTTTTTCCCAAGTTCGGCGTGCGCAGCAATTCGACTTCGGTGCGTTGTACGAGATCGCCGATGTAGTGGATATTTTCCGCCTTCAAACAGTTGGCGGAACGCACGGTCAGTTCCAGCTCATCCACCGGGCGCAGCAGGATCGGATCGAACTGTGTTTCGGTGGCCTTGGTGGTCGATTCATCTTGACCCTGCAGATCGACGAACACCGACAGCTGATCCTTGAGGATGCCGCCGGCGCGGCGGATCGCCTCTTCGGGATCGATCGTACCGTTGGTCTCGATATCGAGAATGAGCTTGTCCAAATCGGTGCGCTGTTCGACGCGCGCGCTCTCGACGTTGTAAGTCACCTTGCGTACCGGGCTGAACGAAGCGTCCAGCTGCAGACGGCCGATGGCGCGGGTCTGTTCCTCGAAGGCCATGCGCTGTGCCGCCGGGCGATAGCCGCGTCCGCGCTCTACCTTGAGGGACATCGACAACTCGCCGGCCTTGGTCAGGTTCGCAATGACCAGATCCGGGTTCAAGATTTCGATGTCGTGATCTCCCGCGATGTCGCCGGCGGTCACGGGCCCAGGGCCTTTTTTATGCAGGCGCACCTCGGCAACATCGCGCGTGTGCATGCGAATCGCCACCGCCTTCAGGTTCAGCAATATGTCCACGACATCCTCTTGGACGCCTTCGATCGCGGTGTACTCATGCAGCACCCCCTCGATCTCGATCTCGGTGATCGCCGCCCCCGGCAAGGAGGACAGCAGCACGCGGCGCAGCGCATTTCCCAGGGTGTGGCCGAAACCGCGTTCAAACGGCTCGATCACGATGCGGGCGTGGCGCGGCGACACGGGCTGTACCTTGACGACCCGCGGCTTCAAAAACTCATTGATCGATCCCTGCATGGATTTCACCTACGTTGAATTAACCGGAGACGACGCAGCGAAGCGCTGCCTCGCATAAAAAACCAATTGCTACTTGGAATACAACTCGACGACCAGGCTCTCGTTGATGTCCGGCAGAATTTCCTGACGGTCCGGAACGGATTTCAGAATTCCGGAGAACTTCTTGTCGTCGACTTCAACCCAATCAGGAAACCCGACCTGAGTCGCGATGGTCAGAGCCGCGGTAACGCGGGTTTGCTTCTTGGCGCGCTCGCGCAAGTTGATCACATCGCCCGCCTTGCACTGGTAGGAAGCGATATTGACGAGCTTGTCGTTGACCGACACGCCCTTATGACTGACCAATTGACGGGCTTCGGCGCGCGTCGCGGCGAACCCCATGCGGTAAACCACATTGTCCAAGCGGCATTCCAGGAATTGCAGCAAGGTCTCGCCGGTCGCGCCGGGACGGCCCGCGGCCTTCTGATAATAATTTCTGAACTGGCGCTCCAGGACTCCGTACATGCGCCGCAGCTTTTGCTTCTCGCGCAGCTGCAGACCGTATTCCGACAAACGCTGCTTGCGTTCGCTCTTCACGCCGCCCGGCGGCACCTCGAGCTTGCACTTCGACTCGAGCGGCTTCACGCCGCTCTTCAGGAACAGATCGGTTCCCTCGCGACGGGATAGCTTGCACTTCGGACCGGTATATTTTGCCATTGCGAACCTTTTAAACGCGACGCTTTTTGGGCGGACGGCAGCCGTTATGCGGAATCGGCGTAACGTCTTCGATGTTGGTGATCTTCAAGCCGCAGCCGTTTAAAGCGCGTACTGCGGATTCGCGGCCGGGGCCGGGGCCCATGACCCGAACCTCGACGTTCTTGACGCCATGCTCCTGAGCCGCGGTGCCCGCGCGCTCGGCGGCGACCTGTGCCGCGAACGGCGTCGACTTGCGCGAACCGCGGTAGCCACAGCCGCCGGAGGTCGCCCAGGACAGCGTGTTGCCCTGCCGATCGGTGATCGTGATGATGGTGTTGTTGAACGAGGCGTGCACGTGCGCGATCGCATCCAGCACGTTTTTGCGTACCTTTTTGCGCGCGGGTTTTGCGCCGGGGGCCGCGGCCGCAGCGGCTTGCTGCGCGTTTTGCTTTTGATCAGCCATTGATACTTCCTAGGCGCTGCGCGCCAAATTCCCATGCGCTTCGCGCAACTGTTGACGGGGTCGACGCGACCCCGACCGAAAAATCCTTACCCAAGCCTAGACCTTGCCCGGCGGCGCGTTCATCTTGACCGCTTGCTTACGCGGACCCTTGCGCGTGCGGGCGTTGGTGCGCGTGCGCTGGCCCCGCATCGGCAGGCCCTTGCGATGCCTGATGCCCCGATAGCAGCCCAGATCCATCAGACGCTTGATGTTCATCGACACTTCGCGGCGTAGATCGCCCTCGACCGCGAACTTCGCAACCTGCGAACGCAGCGATGCCACTTCTGCGTCGGTCAGGTCCTTCACTTTCACGTGGTACTTCACACCGGCGGCATCGCAAATGCGCGCGGCTCGGCTATTGCCGATGCCGAATATGTGAGTCAGGCCGATGATCACATGCTTGTTCATCGGTATGTTGATGCCGGCGATACGCGCCATCTACTTCTCCACCCGCGCCCTCGAAAAAAAGCGCGCTAGTATATTAGAAAACCCTTTATAAATCAATTACCCTTGCCTCTGCTTGTGGCGAGCATCCGAGGAACAAATGATGTAAACGATGCCGCGCCGCCGCACGACTTTGCAGTTCTTGCAGATCTTTTTGACCGAAGGACGAACTTTCATTTTTTAGCTCCAATGCCTCGAAGGCTGGCCTTTTTCATCAGGCCCTCGTATTGCTGCGACATCATGTGAGACTGCAGCTGCGCGACGAAATCCATGACACCGACCACGATGATCAATAGCGAGGTGCCGCCGAACTGAAACGGAATGGCCGGATTCACCATGCGAATAATTTCCGGCAGCAAACACACCGCCATGATGTACAAGCCGCCCCACAGCGTCAGCCGCGTCAGCACCTTGTCCAGGTATTCCCCGGTCTGCAGCCCCGGACGGATGCCTGGAATGAACGCGCCGGCCTTCTTGAGGTTCTCGGCCGTATCCCTGGCGTCGTACACCAGGGCGACGTAGAAAAAGGCGAATCCGACCACCAATAGGCCGAACAGCACGACGTGCAGCGGTTGACCATAATTGAGGATCGCGGCGATCCTTTGCAAGGTCTGCTGGATGACATTCGGGTTAGGGCTGTTGCCGAAAAACTGCGCCACCGTGGCCGGAAAAACCAGCAAGCTCGAGGCGAAAATCGGCGGTATGACGCCCGCCATGTTCAATTTGAACGGCAGATGGGTGCTTTGTCCCTGCATCATGCGCCGCCCGACCTGGCGCTTGGCATAGTTCACTTGGATTTTGCGCTGCGCGCGCTCCACGAACACGCAGAACAGGGTCACCAAGCCCACCACCACCACGATGAGCGCCACCACCAGCGCGTTCATTTCACCCGTTCGGACCATCTCCAGGGTGTTGCCGATGGCACGCGGCAGCCCGGCGATGATGCCCGCGACAATGATCATGGTGATGCCGTTGCCGATGCCGCGCTCGGTGATCTGCTCGCCCAGCCACATGACGAACAAGGTGCCCGTGGTGATCGAAATGGTGGCGACGAATAAGAATTGCGGCCCGGGATTGGGCACCAAATTGCTGCCGGAATTCTGGATGGCCAGCGCCGCGCCGAATCCTTGGAAGGCGGCGAGGCCGACCGTGCCGTAACGCGTGTACTGCATCAATTTGCGCCTGCCGGATTCGCCGTCCTTGCGGATCTGGTTCCACGGCGGGTACACCATCGAGGCCATCTGCACGATGATGGAGGCCGTGATGTAAGGCATCACGTTCAGCGCGAAGATGCTGAAACGCTGCAAAGCGCCGCCCGAGAACATGTTGAACATGCCCAGCAGCGTGCCGTTCTGCGTGGAGAAGAAGGCTGCAAACTTGGCCGCATCGATGCCCGGCACCGGAATGAAGGTGCCGATCCGATACACGATCAGCGCGCCCACCAGGAACAGCAGCCGCTTGCGCATTTCGGCGAAGCGGGTGATATCCCCTAAGGCGGCGGCGGCATTGGTACTGGCTGTGACCACGAGTTTCTCTTAAGCCTCGAATTTTCCGCCGGCCGATTCAACAGCGCTCTTCGCGCCCTTGGTCGCCGTGATGACCTTGTCCTTGATGGTGAACGGCTTGGTGACCTTGCCGGACAATATGATCTTCACGACCTTGGTGTTTTCGGACACCAGGTTCGCTTCGATCAGGCCTGCCAGCGTCACATCGGAGCCGGACACGCGCATGAGATCTGACAGCGTCAGTTCAGCGCGCGAGGCCTTCATCGCCGAACGAAAGCCGATTTTCGGCAAACGCCGCTGCAAGGGCATTTGGCCGCCTTCGAATCCAACCTTGTGATAGCCGCCCTTGCGTGCGCGCTGTCCCTTGACGCCGCGGCCGCAGGTCTTGCCCTGGCCGGCGGATGCGCCCCGGCCCACCCGCAAGCGGGTTCGTTTGGAGCCGGCGCCCGGCTTGATCGTATTCAATCTCATCAAACTTTCCCCAGTGCCGGCTCGATCTTCAACATGTGACTGGCGGTATTCACCATGCCGCGATTGGACGGGGTATCCGCCACCACCACGCTGTGCCCGATCCGGCGCAACCCTAAGCCCTTAACCGAATTGCGGATATTGGCGAGTTGCCCATAAACGCTCCTGATCAAGGTCACCTTGATCGCCTTTTCCCCGGTCGCCTTGTGCGCCTGTGCCTTGCTCGCCATGACTAACCCACGATCTCTTCGACTGACTTGCCGCGCTTCGCCGCGATGTCATCGGGTGTGCGCAGTTTGGCCAGAGCATCCATTGTGGCGCGCACCACGTTGATCGGATTGCGCGAGCCATAGCTCTTGGCCAGCACATTGCGCACGCCGGCGCACTCGAACACCGCGCGCATGCCGCCCCCGGCAATAACGCCCGTACCGTCTGCGGCCGGCTGCATATAGACCCGCGTGGTCCCATGCCGTCCTTTGACAGCGTAGAACAGGGTTTCGTTCTTCAAAGACACGGTGACCAGGCTTTTGCGGGCCTGCATCATGGCCTTGGAAATCGCGACCGGCACTTCACGCGCCTTGCCGTAGCCGAAGCCGACCCGGCCGGCGCCGTCGCCCACCACGGTGAGCGCGGTGAAGCCGAATTGCTTGCCACCCTTGACCACTTTCGCGACGCGGTTCACCGCGACCAGCTTTTCCAGCAGGTCATCGCCGGACATGGGTTTTTCTGTTCTCGCCATAAGTTGCCCTTGAGACCTTCAGTTAGAACTCGAGACCCGCTTCGCGAGCGGCCTCTGCCAGCGCTTTGACGCGCCCGTGGTACATGAAACCGGAACGGTCGAATGCGACCTTGTCGATGCCTTTCGCCTTGGCGCGCTCTGCAATGGCGCGGCCGACGGCTTTGGCGGCTTCGATGTTGCCGGTGGCTTTCAATTCTCCGCGCACGTCCTTCTGCAAGGTCGAGGCCGCGACCAGGACCTTGTCGCCTTCGGGCGCAATGATCTGTGCATACATATGTTGCGGCGTGCGATGCACCGACAGACGCAGCGCGGCCAGTTCTTTGATTTTTACCCGGCCTCGCAGCGCGCGGCGCAGGCGGGTGTCTTGCTTGGTTAATTTCATGATTACTTCTTCTTCGCCTCTTTCAGCGAAATCTTCTCGTCGGAGTACTTCACGCCCTTGCCCTTGTAGGGTTCCGGCGGCCGAAAGCCGCGAATCTCCGCGGCGGTCTGGCCGACGCGTTGCCGGTCGATTCCCTTGACGATGATCTCCGTCTGGCTTGGCGTCTCGATGGTGATGCCGTCAGGAATCGCGAAATTGATGAGATGCGAATAGCCCAAGGTCAGGGTCAAGCTCTTCGCCTGAACCGCGGCGCGATAGCCGACGCCCACCAGTTCGAGCTTCTTTTCGTAACCCTTGGTCACGCCCATGACCATATTGGCGAGATGCGCGCGCGTCGCACCGGCGACGGCATTCATACCCTCGGCCGTGGTGTCCGCCTGCACTTCCAAGTGCTTATCCTGCTGCACGACCTTGACGCCGACTTTGAGCGGCAGCGTCAGCGAGCCTTTCGCGCCTTTCAGCGTCACGGCTTCGGCGCCGATTGTGGCCGTCACGCCCTGCGGCAGGTCGACCGGCATTTTTGCAACTCGAGACATAGTTGAACCTTCCTGGCCTTATTGCACGACGAACAGCACTTCGCCGCCGGTGCCGGCCGCGCGCGCTTGCTTGTCGGACATGATGCCCTGCGGGGTGGAGACCACCGCGACGCCCAAACCGCCCAGCACCTTCGGCAGCTCATCCTTGCCGCGATAGATTCGCAGACCCGGCCGGCTGATGCGCTCGATGCGGTCGATGACGGGACGGCCGTCGTGATACTTCAGTTCGATCGACAAGGTGCTCTTCGCGCCGCTGCTGTCGACGCCGAAGTCCGCGATGTAGCCTTCGGCCTTCAGCACCTTGAGAATGGCCACCTTCAGTTTCGAGGCGCCCATGCCCACGCTCGGCTTGCCCGCGGATTGCGCATTGCGAATGCGCGTCAAGAGATCGGCAATTGGATCAGTCATGCTCATTGTGCGCGCCTCACCAACTCGCCTTCGACAGGCCGGGAATCTCGCCGCGGTTGGCGGCCTCGCGCAGCTTGGTGCGCGCCAGGCCGAATTTGCGGTACACGCCGCGTGAGCGGCCGGTGATCGAGCAGCGATTGCGCTGCCGGGTAGCGCCCGCGTCGCGCGGCTGCTTCTGCAGTGCGGCTTGCGCGGCTTCGCGAGCTTCGTGCCCGGTCTTCGGGTCGCGGATCAGCTCTTTGAGCTCAGCGCGCCGCTTGGCGAATTTCTTCGCTATCTTGAGGCGTTTTTTCTCGCGCATGAGCATATTCGTCTTGGCCATGGGCTACCTACTTGCGGAACGGAAAGTTAAAGGCTTCTAACAACGCGCGCCCGTGCTTGTCATCGCGCGCCGACGTGGAGATGGTGATGTCCATGCCACGAATTTGATCGATTTGGTCGTACTGAATCTCGGGAAAAATAATCTGCTCTTTGACGCCTAAGCTGTAATTGCCGCGGCCATCGAACGAGCGGGTGCTGATGCCGCGAAAATCCCGGATGCGCGGAATGGCGATGCTGACCAGGCGGTCCAGAAATTCATACATACGATCGCCGCGCAGCGTCACTTTGCAGCCGATCGCCTGGCCATCGCGCACCTTGAAGGTCGCCACCGACTTCTTGGCTTTCGTGACCGCCGGCTTCTGGCCGGTGATCTTCGCCATGTCGGCGGTGGCCGCGTCCATGACCTTCTTGTCGGCCACAGCCTCGCCCACGCCCATGTTCACCGTGATCTTCAAGATCCGCGGCACTTCCATGGTGTTCTTCAGCTCAAGTTTCTGTTTGAGCTCCGGCACGATTTTTTCGTTGAAAATTTGCTTGAGTCTTGCTGCCATATTTTAGTGCTGACGCACCCTCTCAACGGGGCTGGAAGACCGCCCCGCTTGATAGCGCTCGCGAAGCGAGCGTGAAGAATAAATCATCATTTCGCGTCGACCATTTCTTTGTTCGACTTGAACAGGCGCACTTTGCGGCCGTTCTCGAGCGACTTGAACCCGATCCGATCGCCCTTTTGCGTCGCCGGATTGAAGACCATGACGTTCGAGACATGCAACGGCGCCTCGGTCTCGATGATGCCGCCCTGCACGCCGGCTTGCGGATTGGGCTTCTGATGCCGCTTGGACATGTTGAGCCCTTCGACGCGCAGGCGGTCGTCCGCCAGCACTTCGATTACGGTGCCTTTGCGTCCTTTGTCCCGACCGGCGATCAAGATCACCGTGTCGCCTTTGCGAATCTTTTTCACTTCACAATACCTCGGGTGCCAGCGAGATGATCTTCATGAACTGCACGTTGCGCAGCTCGCGCGTCACCGGCCCGAAAATACGCGTGCCGATGGGCTCGAGCTTGTTGGTCAAGAGCACCGCGGCATTGGTGTCGAAGCGGATCAGCGACCCGTCGGCGCGCCGCACGCCGCTCTTGGTGCGCACCACCACGGCGTCATACACCTCGCCTTTCTTCACCTTGCCGCGCGGGATCGCATCTTTGACGCTGACTTTGATGACATCGCCGACCGCCGCGTAGCGGCGCTTCGAGCCGCCGAGCACCTTGATGCACATCAAACGCTTGGCGCCGCTGTTGTCGGCCACATTCAAAATGGTTCGCATTTGGATCATTGGGGCTGGCCTCTCATTCCGGCCGGGCGCGATCTACGACGCGCACCAACACCCAGGATTTACGACGCGACATCGGCCGGCACGGCTTGATCGAAACCGTGTCGCCTTCCTTGCACTCATTGCCCTCGTCATGCGCCAGCAGTTTGGTCGTGCGGCGGATGTACTTGCCATAGGTCGGGATGTTTGACCAGGCGCTCGACTGAAACCGCAATGGTCTTGTCCATTTTGTTGCTGACCACCTTGCCGGTCAGCAGCCGCTGGCCGGGTATCGGCGCGGCGCCCGGCGCCGCCTCTTCAGTTGATTGTGCTTCGGTCGACATCACGCCTTACCTCCGGCAGCCTTGGCTTGGGCCTGCACCGTCTTTACGCGCGCAATGTTCTTACGCACCTTCGCAAATTGATCCGGCTTCGCCGCCTGTCCCGTGGCGCGGGCCATGCGCAAATTGAATTGTTCGCGGCGCAGCTTCAGCAGCTCCTCGCTCAAGTCGTTGGGCGCCTTCGCGCGCAAATCTTTCGCCTTCATGTACGTACCTTCATGTTCGAACCTGGCGCTTGACGAACGCCGTCGACACGGAGAGCTTCGCGGAAGCCAGGCGGAACGCCTCGCGCGCGATGGTCTCGCTCATGCCTTCGATCTCGAACAGCACCTTGCCGGGCAGCACTCGGGCCACCCAATACTCGACGTTGCCCTTGCCCGAGCCCATGCGCACTTCGAGCGGCTTTTGGGTGATCGGCACATCCGGGAATACCCGGATCCAAATGCGTCCGCCGCGCTTCACGTAGCGCGAAATGGCGCGGCGCGCCGCCTCGATCTCGCGCGCCGTCATGCGGCAGCGATCCGTGGCTTTCAGGCCGAACTCGCCGAACGCCACGCTGTTGCCGCGCTGCGCACTGCCCGAGATCTTGCCCTTGAATTGTTTGCGGAACTTGGTCCGCTTCGGCTGCATCATGCTTGCATTACCTGATCAAGTCGCGGCCGGCGCCGCAGGTTCAGTGGCTTTGGCGACTGCCGCCGCCGCTACGGCCTCGGCCTCGGCTTCCACGGCCTCTTCCGCCGGCTTGTCGAACACTTCGCCCTTGAAGATCCAGACCTTGATGCCGATCACGCCGTAGGTGGTCTGCGCTTCGGCCAGACCGTAGTCGATGTCGGCACGGAACGTGTGCAGCGGCACCCGGCCCTCGCGGTTGGTCTCGGTGCGCGCAATTTCCGAACCGTTCAAGCGCCCCGAAATGCGCACCTTGATGCCCAGTGCGCCGGAGCGCATGGTATTGGTCACGGCGCGCTTCATGGCGCGGCGGAACATCACGCGCTTTTCCAGCTGCTGCGAGATTCCCTCGGCCACCAATTTGGCATCGAGTTCGGGCTTTCTGATCTCCGCGATGTTGAGGCGCACATCGTTCATCCCCATGCCTAAGATCTTGGCGACGGCGGTACGCAGCTTCTCGATGTCCTCGCCCTTCTTGCCGATCACGATTCCCGGCCGTGCCGTGTGAATGGTGATGTTCGCGCGCCGCGCGGCCCGCTCGATGTGGATGTTGCTGACCGAGGCATCGGCCAATTTCTTGTTCAGGTACTTGCGCACCAAGAAATCAGTGTGAATGTTCGAGGCAAAATTCTTCGAATGCGCATACCACTTCGACGACCAGTCGCGCGTGATGCCTAGACGAATACCAATTGGATTTACTTTCTGACCCATTAGGCCTCTCGCTTGCCGTCGGACACTTGAACCAGGATGTGACTGTTGCGCTTGGCGATGCGCACGCCGCGGCCCTTGGCCCGCGCGTGAAAACGCTTGAGCATCGGCGCGGGATCGACCTCGACGCGCGTCACTTTCAGATCATCGACATCGGCGTTGAAATTGTTGTAGGCATTGGCGATCGCGGAATCCAACACCTTGAGCACGATCTTCGCGCCTTTCTTCGGCATGAATTTCAGCGTGTTCACCGCCAGCGTGGCGGACTTGCCGCGAATCGTGTCGACCACCAGGCGGCATTTTTGGGGCGAAATGCGCGCATAACGCAAAACTGCTTTGGTCTGCATGACTATTCCGCCACCGTGACTTTCTTGTCGCCGGAGTGCGCCTTGAAGGTGCGCGTCGGAGCGAACTCGCCGAGCTTGTGGCCGACCATGTTCTCCGACACGAGCACCGGTACATGCAGCCGGCCGTTGTGCACGGCGATGGTCAGGCCGACCATGTCGGGAATGACCATGGAACGCCGCGACCAGGTCTTGATCGGGCGGCGGTCATTCTTTTGGCTGGCGGTCTGCACTTTCTTGGCGAGGTGCAAATCCACGAACGGGCCTTTCTTGAGCGAACGAGGCACTTTGAGTATCTCCAGTCTAGATTCGTTTGTTCTTGCGGCGCTGCACGATCATGCCGTCGGTGCGCTTGTTGCGGCGCGTCTTCTTGCCCTTGGTCTGCAGGCCCCACGGGCTCACGGGATGCGGATTGCCTTGACCGGATTTGCCTTCGCCGCCGCCATGGGGGTGATCGACCGGATTCATCACGACGCCGCGCACCGTCGGGCGAACGCCCAGCCAGCGCACCGCGCCGGCCTTGCCGAAGACGCGCAAGTTGTGCTCATCGTTGCCGACTTCGCCGATGGTCGCGCGGCAATCGACGTGCACTTTGCGCATCTCGCCCGACTTCAAACGCAGGCTGGCATACACGCCTTCGCGCGCCGCGAACTGCGCGGAAGCGCCGGCGCTGCGTGCCATCTGTCCGCCCTTGCCGACTTTCAATTCGATGTTGTGAACCGTGCTGCCCACCGGAATGTGCCGCAACGGCATGGCATTGCCGGCCTTGATCGGCGCATCGGAGCCGGACCTGATCTCATCGCCGGCCTTCACGCCCTTGGGCGCAAGAATGTAGCGGCGCTCGCCGTCCTTATAGAGAACCAGCGCCAGATGCGAGGTGCGGTTCGGATCATATTCGAGACGCTCGACGACGCCGGGAATTCCGTCCTTGTCGCGCAGGAAATCCACCAAGCGATAACGCTGCTTGTGGCCGCCGCCGATGTGGCGCGTGGTCTGCCGGCCCGAATGATTGCGCGCGCCGGTGCGGTTTTTCTTGGTGGTGAGGGACTCGATCGGTCCGCCCTTGTGCAGGTGCGAGCGATCGACCTTGACTACGAAGCGCGTGCCCGGTGAGGTCGGCTTCATCTTGATGAGTGCCATGGCCGTGAGGTCCTTATTTCGCTGGGGCGCCGGTGAAGTCGATCGACTGCCCGTCAGCCAATCGCACATAGGCCTTCTTGAAGCCGTTGCGCCTGCCCGGCATGTTCTTGAAGCGGCGCGTCTTGCCCGGACGGTTCAATAGATTCACGCCCTCGACCTTGACCTCGAACATCAGTTCGACGGCACTTTTCACTTCGGCTTTCGAGGCATCGTCGCGCACCCGAAACACGTATTGATTCGCCTTTTCGGTCACGGTCGCAGCCTTCTCAGAGACGTGCGGCTGAATCAGGACGGTCATCAATCGTTCTTTATTCATGCTGCGCCTCCGAGACGCTGGTCCAGCAACTTCAGCGCGCCCACGGTGGCGATGACCTTGTCGTGCTTGACCAGGCTCAAAGGATCGAGAGCCGCGACGGCCATCACTTCGACGTGCGGAATGTTGCGGGCCGCCAGGAACAATTTTTCATCATGCGCCTCTATCAAGATCAGAGCGCGCGTAAGACCGAATTCAGCCAGTTTGCTGATGAGCAGTTTGGTGCGCGGCGCGGAAAGCTCGATCGATTCGACAGCGACAAGGCGATCATCGCGCAGCAACTGCGACACCATGGTTTGCATGGCGGCGCGATACATCTTGCGGTTGACCTTTTGCGAGAAGTCGCGCGGCTTGGCTGCGAAGGCGCGCCCGCCGCCGACCCAGATGGGGCTGCGAATCGAACCGGCACGCGCCTGACCGGTGCCTTTTTGGCTCCACGGTTTCTTGCCGCCGCCGCGCACTTCGGCGCGGGTCTTCTGCGCCTTGGTGCCGGAGCGGCCGGCGGCCATGTAGGCGGTGACAACTTGGTGCACCAGCGCTTCGTTGTAGTCGCGCCCAAAGGCGGCATCCGACAACTGAATCTCGCTGGCCGGCTTGGCGTTTTTTAGCTGGACTTTCATGAGCGCTACTTCTTCTCAGCTTTGGCGGCTGCGCCGGCCTTGGGAGCAGCGCCCTTAGGTTGGGGAGCGCCTTTCGCGGCAGCCGGCGCCTTGTTCGGCATCAGCTTCTGGCGCCGCGCCTGGCCAATCGCCTTCACCGACGGCTTGACGATGACTCGGCTGCCCTCGGCACCCGGCACGGCGCCGCTGATGAGCAAGAGGTTGCGCACCGCGTCGACTTCCACGATGCGCAAGTTTTCAATGGTGCGATTGCGCACGCCCATGTGGCCCGACATGCGCTTGCCTTTGAATACGCGGCCCGGAGTCTGACGCTGGCCGATGGAACCAGGCGCGCGGTGCGAGAGGGAATTTCCGTGTGTTTTCATGCCGCCGGCGAAGTTATGCCGCTTCATGGTGCCTTGAAAGCCCTTGCCCACGGTGGTGCCGGTGACATCGACGATCTGCCCGGCCTTGAATATGTCGACTTTGATCTCACCGCCGGCCGCCAGCTCGTCGCCTTCACCTTTGCCCAAACGGAATTCTTGCGAGGTATACCCGGCGGCCACATTCGCCTTGGCGAAATGGCCGGCGAGTGCCTTTGTCACGCGTGAGGGACGGCGGCCGCCAATGGTGACTTGCACCGCGCGATAACCGTCGGCTTTATCGTTTTTGACTTGCGAGATGCGATTCGGTAACGCCTCGACCACCGTCACGGGGACGGTAACACCGGCGTCGGTGAATACTCGGGTCATGCCGCATTTGCGGCCAACCAGACCAATGGACATTGTCAATCCTCATACAGCGAGAGCTTCAAGAGCCTCGCATCGTTGCGACAGATCAGCGGTTTGGACACACGGACCCCAAATTCCCTTGAGAATGTGGCGTCGGCGCCCACGCGCTCCGACCTCTAAAATGGACGCGGGAGTATAGGGATCCTCAGCGCCCCATGCAAGGGAGCCTATGCTGCTCCGCAGCTAAAACCCTCAATTCAACTTGATTTGCACGTCCACGCCGGCCGGCAGCTCGAGCTTCATGAGGGCGTCCACGGTCTTGTCCGTGGGGTTCAATATGTCCATGAGACGCTTGTGCGTGCGGATTTCGAACTGGTCACGGGCATCCTTATCGCCGTGCGGGGCTGTCAAAACCGTAAAACGCTCCATTTTGATGGGCAGCGGCACCGGACCCTTGACGGTCGCGCCGGTGCGTTTCGCGGTATCGACGATCTCGCGCGCCGACTTGTCGATCAAGCGGTGATCGAAAGCCTTCAGGCGGATGCGAATATTCTGATTTGCCATAGGTCTTCTCTTAACATCTCAGTAGGGGGTGCGTGCCAACAACCCCCGGAATCAGTTGGCGCGCAAGCGCCTGAAACGGGGGCGGATTCTAACCTGACTAATAGCGCCTGCGCGCCAAAAATTAGATCAGGCAATCACCTTGGCGACCACGCCGGCGCCGACGGTTTTGCCGCCCTCGCGGATGGCGAAGCGCAGGCCCTGCTCCATCGCGATCGGGGCAATCAGCTCCACCACGATCTTGATGTTATCCCCCGGCATCACCATCTCAGTGCCCTCGGGCAGCTCCACCGCGCCGGTCACATCGGTGGTGCGAAAGTAGAACTGCGGCCGATAGCCCTTGAAGAAGGGCGTATGCCGGCCCCCTTCCTCCTTGCTCAACACATACACTTCCGCCTCAAACTTGGTGTGCGGGGTGATCGAACCGGGCTTGCACAGCACCTGCCCGCGCTCCACTTCCTCGCGCTTCGTGCCTCTGAGCAGCACCCCGACGTTATCCCCCGCCTGGCCCTCATCCAAGAGCTTGCGGAACATCTCCACCCCGGTGCAGGTGGTCTTCTGCGTCGGGCGGATCCCGACGATCTCCACCTCATCGTTGACCTTCACGATGCCCCGCTCGATGCGCCCCGTGACCACCGTGCCGCGCCCCGCGATCGAGAACACATCCTCCACCGGCATCAAAAACGCCCCTTCCACCGCGCGCTTCGGCACCGGAATATAGTCATCCAACGCCTTCACCAGCTTGATCACCGAGGGCACGCCGATCTCGGAAGCATCCCCCTCGAGCGCCTTTAACGCCGAGCCCGTGATGATCGGGGTCTTATCCCCGGGAAATTTGTACAAGGTCAGAAGGTCGCGCACTTCCAGCTCCACCAGCTCTAAGAGTTCCGCATCATCGACCATGTCCGCCTTGTTCATGTACACCACGATATAGGGCACGCCCACCTGGCGGGCCAACAAGATGTGCTCGCGCGTCTGGGGCATCGGACCATCGGCCGCCGAAACCACCAAAATCGCCCCGTCCATCTGCGCCGCGCCCGTGATCATGTTCTTCACGTAATCGGCATGTCCCGGACAGTCCACGTGCGCGTAGTGACGCGCTTCGGACTGATACTCCACGTGCGCGGTCGCAATCGTGATGCCGCGCGCCCGCTCCTCGGGAGCCTTGTCGATCTGATCGTAGGCCTTGAACTCCCCGCCATGCTTCTCGGCCATCACCTTGGTCAGTGCGGCCGTCAAGGTCGTCTTGCCATGATCCACATGCCCAATCGTCCCCACGTTCACGTGCGGCTTCGTTCGCTCAAACTTCCCCTTCGACACAGGCCTTACCTCTCAAAAAATAGATGCGTTTGGGATCTTCAGGAAGCTTTCTTCATCACGACATCGGCCACGTTGCCCGGCACTTCCTGGTACTTGGCAAATTCCATGGTGTAGTTCGCCCGGCCCTGGCTCATGGAGCGCATGGAGGTCGAGTATTGAAACATTTCGGCGAGCGGCACCTCGGCGGTGACCACCTTGCCGGACGGACTGTCTTCCGTGCCGACGATCTGGCCGCGGCGCCGGCTCAAATCGCCGACGATGTCGCCGTAATAATCTTCCGGCACCACGACTTCCACTTTCATGATGGGTTCCAGCAGCACCGGCTTGGCCTTGCGGAAGCCTTCCTTGAATCCGATCGAGCCCGCGATCTTGAACGCCATTTCGTTCGAATCGACGTCATGGTAGGAGCCGTCGAATATCGTGACTTTCACATCCACGATGGGGTAGCCCGCAATCACCCCGGTCTGCACGGCTTCCTGGATGCCTTTATCCACGGCGGGAATGTATTCGCGCGGCACGCTGCCGCCGACGATGCCGTTGACGAACTCGTAGCCCTTGCCCTGCGGCAGCGGCTCGAGCTTCAGCCACACATGGCCGTATTGGCCGCGGCCGCCGGTCTGGCGAATGAACTTGCCCTCGGACTCGACCGTGCTGCGCAGGGTTTCGCGATACGCCACCTGCGGCTTGCCCACATTGGCATCGACTTTGAACTCGCGCTTCATGCGATCCACGATGATCTCGAGATGCAGTTCCCCCATGCCCTCGATGATGGTCTGCCCCGATTCCGCGTCCGTGTGCACTCGAAACGAAGGATCTTCCTTCGCCAGGCGCTGCAGGGCCAAGCCCATTTTTTCCTGATCGACCTTGGTCTTCGGCTCTACGGCGACCGAGATCACCGGCTCCGGGAAGTCCATTTTCTCGAGGATGATGACCTTGTTAAGATCGGACAGCGTATCGCCGGTGGTGACGTCCTTCAGACCCACGGCGGCGGCGATGTCGCCGGCGTGCACTTCTTTGATCTCGGAGCGATCGCTCGCGTGCATTTGCAGCAAGCGGCCGATGCGTTCGGTGCGGCCGCGATTGGGCACGAACACCTGGTCGCCTGAATTCAAGGTGCCCGAGTACACCCGAAAGAAGGTGAGATTGCCGACGAAGGGATCGTTCAGGATCTTGAATGCCAGCGCCGCGAACGGCTCGGCATCGTCCGCCTTGCGCGTCAGCGGTTCGCCGTTCTCGCTCTGGCCTTTGACCGGCGGCACTTCCGCGGGCGAGGGCATGTATTCCACGATGGCGTCGAGCACCGCCTGCACGCCCTTGTTCTTGAACGCCGAGCCGCAGGTCACCAAGCAGATATCGTTCTTGATGGCACGCGCGCGCAGGCCCTTCTTGATTTCCTCGTCGCTTAAAGTTCCGTTCTCCAAGTACTTGGTGAGCAGAACTTCGTCGCCATCCGCGGCCGCCTCGATCATCTTGCCGCGCCATTCCTCGCATTCCTTGCGCATATCGATCCGGAATGTCGCGATATTCGAATTTCATGCCCTGGGTTTCCTCGTCCCAATGGATGGCCTTCATCTTGATGAGATCGACCACGCCGGTGAAGCCATCCTCGGCGCCGATCGGCAATTGAATCGGCACGGGATTGCCGCGTAGACGGGTTTTGATCTGCTCGACGCAACGCAGGAAATTCGCGCCGGCGCGATCCATCTTGTTGACGAAGGCGATGCGCGGGACCCCGTACTTGTTCATCTGGCGCCAGACCGTTTCGGACTGCGGCTGCACGCCGGAGACCGCGCAGTACACGGCGATGGCCGAATCCAGCACGCGCAATGAGCGTTCCACTTCGATCGTAAAATCGACGTGTCCCGGGGTATCGATGATGTTGATGCGGTGCTCGGGGAAGCTCTTGTCCATTCCCTTCCAGAAACAGGTGGTGGCCGCGGCGGTGATGGTGATGCCGCGTTCCTGTTCCTGTTCCATGTAATCCATGACGGCCGCGCCGTCGTGGACCTCGCCGATTTTGTGCGACACGCCGGTATAAAACAAAATACGCTCCGTCGCGGTGGTTTTCCCCGCGTCGATATGAGCGGAGATACCGATATTTCGGTAGCGCTCGATGGGCGTAGTGCGTGACATGTCTTCCTAGGCGCTTCGCGCCAACTTTCAACGCGGTCGAAACGACCGCGCCTGAGAGATCTATATAAGGCCGAACGCGCGGAAAACCAGCGGGCGGTAGCCCTTGCGTATCCCTACCAGCGGTAGTGGGCGAACGCCTTGTTGGCATCGGCCATGCGATGTGTGTCCTCGCGCTTGCGCACGGCGGCGCCGCGGTTCTCGGCAGCCTCCATCAGTTCAGCGGCGAGGCGATGGGCCATCGACTTCTCGCTGCGGGCGGTGGCTGCTTCGATGACCCAGCGCATGGCCAGAGTCTGGCGGCGGTTCGCCCGCACTTCGACCGGCACCTGATAGGTCGCGCCGCCGACTCGGCGGGATTTGACTTCGACCACGGGCTTGACGTTATCGAGCGCTTGCTGCAGCACAGCAATAGCTTCCACACCCGCAGCACCGGCCTTCTTTTCGCTGATCCGATCGATGGCGCCATAGACGATCTTCTCGGCGGCCGACTTCTTGCCGCGCTCCATCACCATATTGATGAATTTGGCCAACATGTCATTCCCGAACTTGGGATCAGGAAGAATGGTGCGATGGGGGGCTGCTGCTCTACGGGACATGAAAAACCTTCTTAAGCCTGGGGCCTATTTCTTGGGACGTTTGGCGCCGTACTTGGAGCGCCCTTGACGACGATCGCTGACGCCGGCGCAATCGAGCGCACCGCGTACCGTGTGATAACGCACGCCGGGAAGATCCTTGACGCGGCCGCCGCGGATCAGCACCACCGAGTGCTCCTGCAGGTTGTGGCCTTCGCCGCCGATATAGCTTGAGACCTCATACCCGTTGGTGAGGCGCACGCGGCAAACCTTGCGCAGCGCGGAATTGGGTTTCTTCGGCGTGGTGGTGTACACGCGCGTGCAAACGCCGCGCTTTTGCGGCGAAGCGGCCAGGGCCGGAACCTTGGACTTCCACGCCGGCTCATTTCGGCCGGTGCGGATTAATTGGGTCGTCGTCGCCATAAATACCTTTAGAGGAACGTCCAGATAGATAGAGGTCCCTTGATGCAAAAACCAAAATTTACGGGCTCATGCCCGGCACTAGGGTGCCCGAGAGACAAAGGCCGGCGATTGTAGGAACCGGCCGCGCGGGTGTCAAGGCAATTGCTGCGATGCGGCGTAGATTACGATGCAGTCGGGCGCGAAACAACGAACCCTCCAGGGGGAAGATCATGGGCAAACGGCTTGCGCCGGCGCAGATGATCGCCGCCAGGCGTAAGCGGCAAGACCCAGGCGCTGCGGCTGTCACGGCGCCTCGATTTCATATCCTTTGGCACGCAGCAAATCGAGCAAGCCGCCGCGCTCGAGCAGCAGGTCCAAGTTGACCACGGCGATCGTCGTGCCCGCGGAGTGCAGATATTTTTCGATATTCTCGAGCCAGGTCTGGCGAATGCGCCCGATCACATCGACCGCGCCTTTGCCGGCGTCCAAGGCGTTGCGGCAAGCGTCCACTTCCTTGAGTTCAGGCATGTTCTCGATCCGCTCGACATTGCCGCTGGTCCACGCCTGCGCGCGCTCCACCAGTCGCGGCAAGCCGCTCTCCACGGTACTGAGCGAGGCCTCCACGCAGGTGCGTTCGGTCGCCGCCGGCATAGTCTTCAGAGCCTCCAGCATATCGCTCACGCCCGCCACTTTGATCTCCTCGACGCGCACGCCATGCTTTTTCGCCAGGGCGCGCAGCGCCGCGCCCAGATCGAGCCGCATCGACAAGTTGACTTGATGAAACGCGGCTTGCTGCAAAAATGCCGCCGCGATGATCGGACGAAAGCGCTCCCACTTATCCGCATCGTCGGTCAGTTTGCTTCGCTGCGCGGCGAAGCGCGCGTGCAGATCCGGCGGCAGCACATCCCTCAGCCTTTTTCCGCCGCCCACCATCAATAGTTTGCGGTCGGCGATCAGCATCCACAATATTCGCGGCACGCTTATTTCAATGGGCTTCTGCACCAGCACCTGGCTGGTGCTCTCGAGTACGGACTCAACTTGCTTGGAACGCCAGGTGATGTCGCGCGGCAGCGGCGATATGCTTCCCAATATCCAGACGTTGGCGTCGCCGCGATGCACGTGCCACATGCCGGGGCCGGCACGTTCGGCGGTGACGACGATTTCATCAAGCGCCGGAGGGGTTTGCCCGGCACTGACGGCTGCCGCGCACAGACCTACAATCGCCAGGAGCGTGGCTGCAGTTCGCATGCGGCCAAGACTACAGCTTTTTTGCCGCGCTCGCGGCGCGCGCGGCGCGCGCAATGCCTGGACAGGCTCCTACGGTTTCGCCTGCGCCGTCTCCTGCGGTTTCGCCTGCGCCATGATGCCGAGCGGCCGCCCTTCGGGATCCTTGAGCATGGACAACCATTCTTCGATCCCGTCGGCGTGCCGGTGCACCATGTGCGGCGCGTTGATGAATTCGACGCCGCGGGATTTCAGGAGTTCATACGCAGCACCGATATTGCCGACGCGCAAGTACAGGATCGACTCGGCAGCCACCGCCCCCTCTTGGCTCAACATCAACCGCGTTCCGTTGCAGTCGAAAAATGCGAGATTGCCGAAGGTATAAAGATGCGGCAGTCCCAGTACATTTTTGTACCAGGCTTCCGCTTGTTTGATGTCTTGCACCGATCTTGCGATCTGCGCGATGGATCCCAAGGCCAATGGCGAATTCATTGTCGTATCCTTCAGGGCACTGTCTTTCGGCGCGCGGTGCCATTGGCGCAGTTCTTTGCGGTTGGCGACGCCCAGCTTCGCAAGCGCGTTGGCGACGTGGTACTTGACCGCATCGATGCTGATACCGCGGCGTTGCGCGATTTGCCGGCTGGTCAGGCCGTGCTTGACCGCATGCACGGTGCGCCATTCAGCCGGCGTCAACACATCATCGTGCGGCGGTCGCCCGCGGCGGGATCGGCTGGCCATGGGCGCATCTTATGCCGCGCAAAGCCGAATTTCCCTCCCCGTTAAGGGCCCGCGACGCCGCGAATTGTCCCTCGATACATGACGGCGGCGAGAGGCTTGGCGCCCAGGCTGTAGCACAGCTCCGCCGGCTGGCCGATGCGCCACAGTGCCAGGTCGGCACGCTTGCCCACCTCCAGCGTGCCCCGATCCTCGTCGAGTAAGCCCAGCGCCGTGCGCGCGCCACCCGGGTGGCGCCGGCGAGCGCCTCCTCAGGGGTAAGGCCAAACAACGTGCAGGCCATGTTCAGCATCAGCAGCATCGAGGTGCAGGGCGAGGTGCCGGGGTTGCTATCGGTCGCGACCGCCAGCGGCACACCCGACTCGCGCAGCAGTCCGATCGGCGGCGGGTGCGTCTGGCGCAGCGTGAAGTAGGCACCCGGCAGCAGTACCGCCACCGTGCCGGCGCGCGCCAGCGCACGCGCACCGTCAGCATCAAGATACTCGAGGTGATCGGCCGACAGCGCGCCGAATTCCGCGGCCAGCTGGGCCGCGCCCATGTCGCTGAGCTGTCCGGCGTGCAGATGGGTCGGCAGGTGGCGGGCGCGCGCAGCACTCAGGAATTGCGTGGTCTCCGCCACGGTGAACCCGATGGTCTCGCAGAACGCATCGACGGCGTCGGCGAGACCCGGCGGCGGCGAGCGCATCGAGCCAGGGACCGCTGACACGCATCGACGAAGCCCTGGCGGCCGCCCGCGAACTCGCGCGGCAGCGCATGCAGCCCCAGGAACGTGGTCCGGACCGAGAGCGGCACGCGACTCGCGCGAGCGCACGCGCGACACCGAGCATGCGCGCCTCGGTCGTCCAGATCCAGCCCGTAGCCGGACTTGATCTCGATCGTCGTGACCCCTTCGGCAATGAGGCAGCGGGCGCGCACGGCGAGCGCCGTTCAGCATCGCCTCATCGTTGGCGGCGCGCGTCGCATCGACCGTCGATTGAATGCCACCGCCGGCGCGCGCAATCTGCTCGTAGGATGCACCGCAGTAGCCGCTGCTCGAACTCCGCGGCACGATTGCCGCCGTACACCAGGTGCGTGTGGCAATCGATCAAGCCCGGCGTGATCCACAGGCCTTGGCACCTCGTGCAATCGGCGCGCGCTTGCGCCAGCGGCCGCGCGCCTCCTCGGCGGCACCTATCCAGGCAATGCGCTCGCCGCTACCGCAAGCGCGGCGTCGTGCATGATGCCATAGGCGCCGCGCCCCGCGCATGGTCGCCAGATGCGCGCCGATCCAGACCAGATCCCAGTCGACGCTGTCGATGGTCAATTCACTCCGCGCGCCGTGATTGCACGCCGGCAACGATTGCGACAAATTATCCGCCCTATACAGGTATAGTCAACCATGTCGACGTATCAATTCGCGTCGGTGCTGACCGGCGCCGGTGGCTGCACGATGTGCTGGTCAGGGTCATCCGAGCAGGGATGTCATCACCGCCATCCTGAGACACGGCTGCCGCCGGCCAGGTTGGACGCCGAGCGATATCCAGCGCGTCGGCGGCATGGTCGTGCCCGGGATGCCGAATGCGCACAGTCATGCGTTCCAGCGCGCCATGGCCGGCAACACCGAATTTCGCATCGGGGCGCGCGAGAGCTTCTGGACCTGGCGTCAGGCGATGTATGCGCTCGCCAACCGCATCGAGCCGGTCGATCTGGAGACTGTCGCCACGCAGCTGTTCATCGAGATGCTCAAGGCCGGCTATACCTCGGTGGCGGAGTTTCACTACCTGCATCGTGCCGCCGACGGCGAGCGCGCATACCACGGCGGCAATGCGCTCTGGCAGGCGATCGATGCGGCCGCGCACCGCGGGCATCGCCCTGACGTTGTTGCCGACTCTTTATCAAAACAGCGACTTCGGCGCGCGGCCGCTGATGCCCGAGCAGGCGCGCTTTCGCCTGGACACCGACGAGTTCCTGCGCGCCGTCGAACAGCGGCGTCGCGCGCGCGAGCGCGGCGCGCATCGCCCGCGCTGCGCACCGGCGCGGCATTTCACAGCCTGCGCGCCGTGCCGCTCGAGAGCCTGCGCGAGGCGGCGCCGGCGTTGCGCAGCATCGATGCCGAGCATGCCGCTGCACATCCATATCGCCGAGCAAATGCGCGAGGTGCGAGGCCTGCGAGGCGCGCGACCGGTCGGCGCCCGATCGAACTGCTGCTCGACACCGGTCTTGTTGACGCGCACTGGTGCCTGGTGCATGCAACACATGCGCCAGCGGCGGAAATGCAGGGGCTGGCGGCCGCGGCGCCAGCAGTCTGCGTCTCCCCCAGCACCGAAGGCAATCTGGGCGATGGCTTCTTCGACGCCGCGCGCTTTCTGAACGTCGAGCGGGCGGCTGTGCATCGGCTCCGACAGCCAGGCGACGGTAACGCGGCCGAAGAGCTGCGCTGGCTTGAATATCAGCAGCGCCTGCGCAAGAGGCGCCGCGGCGTGCTGGCGACCGGGCGCGAGCCGCACGTCGGCGCCCGCTCTGTGGCGCGAGCGCGCGTCAACGGCGCGCGCGCGCTCGGCCAGCCGGTGGGCGCGATCGCAGTCGGATGCGCGCGCCGATTGGCTGGTGCTCGACGCCGAGCATCCGGCGCATGGCGGGTGCTCGCGCGGACCGGCTGCTCGACCGCCTGGTGTTCGCCGGCGCCGCCCCGGCGATCCGCGACGTCATGGTCGCCGGCCGCTGGGTGGTAAGGACGGGCGCCACCTGCGGACGACGCCGCTGCGGAGCTGATTGCGCGGCCGGATTCATGCGAGTGCTTGAGCGCTGGTTGACTGTACCTGTCTATACAGCTTAGTCTTATGCGCATGAACAAGGCCGCCATGTCATTGCAGCCGCTGTACTTGCAGGTCAAGCGCCACATTCTGGACAACATCGGCTCCGGCAAATGGGGCGCTTCCGCGCGCGTGCCCTCCGAGAACGACCTGGTCCGGTCATTTGGCGTATCGCGGATGACCGCCAACCGCGCGCTGCGCGAATTGCGGGACGAGGGCGTATTGGTGCGTATCGCCGGCGTCGGAAGCTTTGTCGCCGACCGCCACGCGCACGCGCACCCTCTGCAGATCCGCGGCATTGCCGATGAGATCCGCGAGCGCGGCCGCGTGCATCGCGCCGAGATCGTTTCTCTGCAGCGCACTCGGGCCGTGGCCGAACTGGCGGAGGATTTTGGCATCGCGCCTCGCAGCGAATTGTATTGCTCGCTGATCGTGCACTTCGAGAACGATCGCCCCATGCAACTCGAGGATCGATATGTTTTGCCGAAGCTCGCGCCGGATTACTTGAAAATGGATTTCAGCCGCACCACCCCGCACGACTATCTGGTCGGGGTTGCGCCGCTGCAGGAAGCGGAACATCGGTTGCGCGCGGAAATGCCGGATGATCGGACGCGCAAACTATTGGCGATGAAGCGCGACGAACCCTGCCTGGTTGTGATCCGCAGAACTTGGACCGCCGGGCAAATCGCCTCGGTGGCACGCCTGTACTATCCCGGCTCCCGGTACGAATTGTCGGGGCGCTTTCGCCCTTAAATAAGGAATCCGCATGCTCGCCCCTCCCAAGCCCAGAATCATCCGCGCGCCGCGCGGCAATGCATTGAGCGCACGCACCTGGATGACCGAGGCGCCGCTGCGCATGTTGATGAATAACTTGGACGCCGAGGTCGCGGAGAATCCCGCCGAGCTGGTGGTGTACGGCGGCATCGGCCGCGCCGCACGCAATTGGGATTGCTACGATCGCATCGTCGAGACATTGAAATCCCTGACGGAAGAGGAAACATTGCTGGTGCAGTCCGGCAAACCCGTCGGCGTGTTCCCCACCCATTGCGATGCGCCGCGCGTGCTCATTGCCAACTCCAATCTCGTGCCGCATTGGGCAACCTGGGAACACTTCCATGAGCTCGATCGCAAGGGACTGGCGATGTTTGGTCAAATGACGGCCGGCTCCTGGATCTATATCGGCAGCCAGGGAATCGTTCAGGGCACGTATGAAACATTCGCCGAAATGGGCCGGCGCCACTTCGGCGGAAACCTCGCCGGCAAATGGCTTCTCACGGCAGGCCTGGGAGGCATGGGCGGCGCGCAGCCGCTGGCCGCGACCATGGCCGGCGCCAGTTTGCTGGCGGTCGAGTGCCGGCCGAGCCGCATCGCCAAACGTCTCGAGACCGGCTACATCGATGCGCAGGCAGCCACGTTGAATGACGCGCTGACAATGCTCGAGACGGCCAAAAAACACGGCAAGCCGCTGTCGGTGGCGTTGCTCGGCAACATTGTCGATGTGCTCGGTGCGCTTCTCGAGCGCGGAATCAAGCCGGATGCGCTCACCGATCAAACTTCCGCGCACGATCCGGTCAACGGCTATCTGCCGCAAGGCTGGTCCGTCGAACAATGGGACGAACGGCGGGTCGCAGACCCGGCCGGCACCGCCGCCGCGGCATCGCGCTCGATGGCCAAGCACGTCGAGTATCTGCTGCGCTTCAAACGCATGGGGCTGCCGGTTTTCGATTACGGCAACAACATTCGCCAGGTGGCTTTCGATGCCGGCGTCTCGGAGGCCTTCGCCATTCCGGGTTTCGTTCCCGAATATATTCGGCCGCTGTTTTGCCGCGGCGTCGGCCCATTTCGCTGGGTAGCCCTCTCGGGTGATCCCGAAGACATCTACAAAACCGATGCCAGGGTCAAAGAGTTGATCCCCGAGGATCGGCACCTGCACCAATGGCTCGATATGGCGCGCTCGCGAATCCATTTTCAGGGCTTGCCGGCCAGAATATGCTGGGTGGGCTTGGGTCAGCGTCATCGATTGGGACTGGCATTCAATGAAATGGTGAAAAGCGGCGAACTCTCCGCGCCCATCGTGATCGGCCGCGATCACCTCGATTCAGGGTCGGTTGCGAGTCCCAATCGCGAGACCGAAGCGATGCAGGACGGCTCGGATGCCGTTTCAGACTGGCCGCTGCTCAACGCCCTGCTCAACACCGCTTCGGGCGCAACCTGGGTATCGATTCATCATGGCGGCGGCGTCGGCATGGGTTACTCGCAACACGCCGGCCTGGTCATCGTCTGCGACGGCAGCGACGCGGCGGCCAAGCGCATTCGACGCGTGCTCTGGAACGACCCCGCCACGGGGGTCATGCGGCACGCCGATGCCGGCTACCAGAGCGCCATAGCGTGCGCGCGGGAACAGGGCCTCAAGCTGCCGATGATCGGACAACTCTAAATGAGCAACGCCCTGACCTTGCAGGCTGGCGCGCTATCCCTATCGGCATTGCGGCGAATTTATGAGCAGCCCACGGTGCTGCATTTGTCGCCGCAGGATCGCGCGCGCATCGCGGCGGCGAGCGCCTTGGTGGACAAGATCGTCGCGAGCGGCGAGGCGGCGTACGGCATCAATACGGGATTCGGACTGCTGGCGCAAACCCGCATCCCTAACGAACAGCTCGAGCTGCTGCAGCGGAATTTGCTGCTCTCGCACGCCGCCGGCGTCGGCGAGGCACTCCCCGACGCCGTCGTGAGGGTCATTCTCTCCCTCAAGATCAATGCATTGGCCCGCGGCCACTCCGGCGTCACGCTGGGGCTCGTGGATGCCTTGCTGGCGTTGCTCGAGCACGAGGTGTACCCGATGATCCCGGCGCAAGGATCGGTCGGCGCCTCGGGAGACCTGGCGCCTTTGGCGCACTTGAGCGCAGCGCTGCTCGGCATCGGCCACGTCCGCGTCAACGGCACCAGAGTGCCGGCGGCCGACGGCTTGCGCCGGCGCGGGGTTGCAACCCATCAAGTTGCACGCCAAAGAAGGCCTCGCCTTGATCAACGGCACGCAAGTCTCCACGGCCTTAGGTTTGGCGGGCCTATTCGGCACCGAGGACCTGTTCGCCGCCGCTATCGTCGCCGGAGCAATGTCGGTTGATGCCCTGAAGGGCAGCGACTCGCCTTTCGATACGCGCATTCAACAGGTGCGGGGACAGCCCGGCCAGATCGCCGTGGCGCGCGAGTATCGGGAATTGATCGCGGGCAGCGCCATTCGCGCCTCGCATCTTGATTGCGCGCGCGTACAGGATCCCTATTCGTTCCGCTGCCAGCCGCAGGTGATGGGCGCGTGCCTGGACCTGATTCGAAATTGCAGCGCGACCTTGAAGATCGAGGCCAATGCGGTGACGGATAATCCGCTCTTGTTCACCGAAGCGGCGAGGTGTTGTCGGGCGGAAATTTTCACGCCGAGCCCGTGGCGTTCGCCGCCGATACGCTGGCCCTGGCGATCGCGGAAATCGGCAGCCTGTCGGAGCGCCGCATTGCCGTGCTCGTGGATCCGAAAATGAGCGGCCTGCCGCCCTTCTTGGTGAATAACAGCGGTTTGAATTCCGGCTTCATGATCGCGCAGGTCACCGCGGCGGCGCTGGTTTCCGAGAACAAGACGCTCGCGGCGCCGGCCAGCGTCGATTCGATTCCGACCTCCGCGAATCAGGAAGATCATGTCAGCATGGCGACCCACGCGGCGCGCCGTTTGCTCGTCATGGTCGACAATGCCGCCGCAGTCGTCGGCATCGAATTGTTGGCGGCGGCTCAAGGCATCGATTTTCATCGCCCCGCCAAATCCTCCCGCCGCCTCGAAGAGGTTCATGCGGGCATCCGCCGCGACGTCCTCTTTTATTCAGCCGATCGATACTTCGCACCCGATATCGATGTCGCGCGTTCTTGGGTAAAATCGGGCCGCTTCGTAGCCCAGGTCAACCGAGTCTTACCATCAAGGTCAGAGGCATGAAACTCCGCGGCGCGCTTTTTCTCGCTCTCTGCTGTGTTGCCGGCGTCAGCCGGGCCGCGCCGGTCAATCTGGCGACCTTGACCTGCATCAGATATCAAAACGAGGTCATTGCGCCGCCGCTGCCCGCGCCGGGCAGCGATGCCATCAATACCATGATGTGGTTGTTCGGCTATGCCGTGGGCAGGTCGGGCGCGCATGTCATGTACGGCGATGCCCTGGCCGGCTTCGGATTCGCGCTCGATGTGGAATGCAAAAACAATCCCAATGAAGCCTTGCTGGACGCGCTGGCGAAGATCAAGCCCGACAACAAGAATCCGATGGACCTGACCGGCTTGGAATGCCAAACGTTCGCATCCCGGCATTTGGATCTCCTGCAGTCGGACCGCGAGAGCGCCGACACCATCATGATGTGGCTGTATGGCTTCGCGGTCGCCAAGACCGGCGCCCACCTGTTCGACGCGAGCGGTCTCAAGAACTTCGAGACCTCGCTGATGGCGGACTGCCAGAAAAATCCGGGGCGCAGTCTTTTCGACGAGCTGGTCGCGGTTAAATTCTCGGCCCCTAAAAACTAGACGCGAAAACCAGACGCGGCGCGCTGCAGAGCCTCTTGCAACAGACAGGGGCCGCCTTGCAGCGAACAGTATGGCTTCGGCAAAACGATGCCCTGCTCGTTTCTTGTCAAGCTGCGCAGCCTGCTGCCCTCGCCGGCGGCCAGCACCACGGTCCAGGTGTCGAAACGATGCTGCAAGCGAGGCTTCATATGAAGCATGCTGGCTTCGCGCGCCGGGTGAGAAAATGCCGCGCGGTCCTGAAGCCCTGTAGGAATTGACTGATGGCAATTTGCTAAGACGTTTCCTACGGTCGGTCGCTCGGCCCACCGAATGCGCTATCCGCGGCATGGTGCTCAACTGTCATCGTGATTGGCAACTTAAAAACAAAGGCGATTTGGGTTGCCGGGCTCGAAATCGGCGCGCTGTGCCTGCTGGCCTGCGCCGCCATGGCGGCGCCTCCGGGACGGCCGCAGTCGCGCATGCAGCAAACACCCGCTCGACCGCTTGACCTTCGCGCCCCTTCCCACGCCGTGGAGGCCGACAATATGGCGGAAAAACTGCCCAGCGCGTTCCCCTCGAGGGCCCAGCGTCAGCATCCCGCCCAAGAAAGGATAGAGCCGGCGCTTCTCGGGTCGGACGGCATGCATGCGCGGACCGGCATTGAGGAATTCGTCCATAGAGTGCATCGCGAAGGCCTGCCGGTGGCGCGTCTGTTCGAGACCAGGTCCGCGTTGCTGCATCTGGGCTTCAGTCCGCGCGGTAAGCCCGGACTTTGGCTGGTGCAAAAGACGCATTGATGTGCCGCCGCGCCTGAGGCTCAAGCGCGGACTCGCGCAGCAGCGCCGCCCAATACTGCAATGCCGGCCCCTTTGAAAATTCTCTATGTTGAGGACAATGCGCTGGTGCGCGAAGTGACCGCCGAGCTGCTGGCCCTGGATCAACGTCAAGTCGTCGCCTGCGCCGACGCCGAGGAGGCGCTGAAGGCATTTCGCGAAGACTCCTTCGATGTCGTCATCACCGACGTCAGTTTGCCCGTCATGTCGGGTATTGAGCTTGCACGCCGCCTGTTGCGCATCAAGCCGCACCTCCCCATCATCATTGCGTCGGGCTATTCGCTCGACTTTGGGCTCGAAAACTGGGGCGCGAACGTTCGCGCCATCATCAAACCGTTCGACGCGCCCACAATCGACGCGCTCATCAGCGATCTTGTCGCGGGCTAGGAGCCCGTGTGAGCATTCCGCGTATCCGCGCGCGGCAGTTGGATGTGAAAGGCGGTTTCCCCATCGCCGGTATGCACATCCACACGACCGTCATGCGCCCGGACGATCTGCGAAACGATGTATAGACCGAGTCCCAAACCATCGCCGCGGCCGGAATGGCGCTGTCCGCCGCGAAACGGGTCAAAGAGGTGCGGCAGAATATCAGGCGGTATCGTGCCGGCATTTTTCACGGCCAAAATCACGTAACTGCGCTCGCTGCCGTCCAGGCGCACTTGAATGACCCGGTCCCGGGTGCCATGTTTAAGGGCATTACCGATCAGATTGGACGCCACCTGGGCGATGCGCTCCGGATCCCAGAAGCCGGCAAAATTGCCGACATAGCTGGCATCGATTCGACGCTCCGGTGCGGCCGTCTGATGCTCGCGCAAGGCTCGTTCCACCAGGCTCTTGAAGTCCACCGCTTCGCGCTTGACGACAATGCCTCCGCCCAGGCGCGCGCGCGCCAGATCGAGCATGTCTTCTATCATGCGCGCCATGCGATTGCCGCTGCTGATGATGCGCGCGGCCGCCTCGAGCGCGGCCTGATCCTGCGTACGGCGCTGCAGTAAGCGCGCCGAAGCCAGCATGGCGCTCAACGGACTGCGCAGGTCATGGGCGAGCAAGGCGCTGAACATCTCATTAAGATGCAGCGTTTCGGTTCGGTCATCGAGTTCGGCGCTCAGAGCCTGGCGCTGCCGATACAGCTCGAAGAATACCTCAGCCTTGTTCTTGAGAATGTGCGGCTCGATGGGCTTGTAGATGAAATCCACCGCGCCGGCTTCATATCCCTTGAATTGACGATGCAGCTCGCGCGCGCCCGCGGTGACGAAGATCAGCGGAATGTGCCGGGTGCGTTCGCTGCCGCGCAGAAGCTCGGCGAGTTCGAAACCATCCATGTCCGGCATCTGCACATCCAGAAACGCCAGCGCCACATCGTGCACCAGCAGCAATTCCAATGCTTCCGCGCCCGAGCGCGCGGTCAAAATCTCGACGTCGCGGCGCGCCAAGAGCGCCGACAGCGCGAGCAAATTCTCTTCGAGATCGTCGACCAGCAAGCATTTGATGGGAGCGAGCGTCGAAGTATCCACGTTCAGTTCATCCCCGCGGGAACGGCGGCGGCGTCCAAGGTACGCAGCAGATCGGCGATCTCCTCGAGCCGCAGCACGCAGTCCGCGGGCCGCAATTTCAGCGCCGCCAACCCCATTTGCGGCGCGCGCGCGGTCCGCGGAGATTGTACGACGGTGACGCCTCCCGCGTCGTGAATCGCAGCGAGGCCGGCAGCGCCATCCTCGTTTGCGCCGCTGAGAATGATTCCCAGCAGACGCTCCTTGTAGATCTCCACCGCCGATTCGAACAACACATCGATCGAGGGCCTGGAATGATGCACCGGATCGTCCGCCGACAGCGCCAGTTGCGGACCGTTATCCACCAGCAGATGATAATTGTTCGGCGCGAAATACACCGTCCCGGGCGCAACCGGTTCCTTGTCTTGCGCCTCGCGGACCGGCAGCGCGCACTTACGCGCGAATATCTCGGCGAGCACGCTGGGCTGGTCGCGCGGCAGATGCAGCGTGATCATCAAGGGCGGGCGCAGACCGGGAGGCAGCGCGGGCAGCAGCACGGCGAGCGCTTCTATGCCTCCCGCGGAGGCGCCAATCACGACTGCGTCCACGCGACCGCGAGATTCATAGCTCGGCCTGCTTCTGAAAAATCCGCTCGGCCGGCGCGAAATCCAGGAAAGCGCCGGCGTGGGACGAAAAGCGTATCGATTCCTTGGCGCCCAAGCCGAGAAATCCCTGGCGGCATAGAGCGTCGCGAAACAATCCAATGGCACGGTCCTGCAGGGTGCGATTGAAATAAATCAGTACATTGCGGCAGGACACCAGCTGCACCTCCGCGAAAACGCTGTCGGTTGCGAGGCTATGATCGGAAAAAACGATGCGATCCCTCAGCGATTTGTCAAAAACCGCCCGGCCATAGGCGGCCGTATAGTAATCCGAGAGCGACGTGCGGGCGCCCGATTTATGATGATTGGCCGTAAAGCCCGCGATGCGCTCCACCTCATAGACTCCCGCCGCCGCCTTGTGCAGCGTTCCGGAATTGATGTCGGTTGCATAGATGATGGTTTTGGACAGCAGGCCTGCCTCGTGCAGGAGAATTGCGAGCGAGTACGCTTCCTCGCCGGCACTGCAGCCGGCGACCCACACTTTGAGCGAAGGATAGGTGCGCAGCAATGGCACGACTTGTTCGCGCAGGGCCTGAAAATACGCGGGGTCGCGGAACATCTCGCTCACTTGTACGGTGAGAAAGTCCAATAGCGCCGGAAATACCGTTGCATCGTGCAGAACCTTGTCCTGCAGCTGCGACAGCGTGAGGCAATCGAAGCGGTTCATCGCCGTCCTCATCCGCCGCCGCAGCGAAGCGGCAGCGTAGCCGCGGAAGTCGTAATGATACATCTGATAAATGGCATCGATCAGGAGCTTGAACTCGATGTCGAACTCGCGTCCCGCGGCGCGTGCGGCGCTTACTTCGGCATCCATACGCGCACCAACGACAGCAGCTTCTCGACATCCAAAGGTTTGGCAATATAGTCATTCGCGCCTGCGGCCAGACTCTTGTCGTGATCGTCCGCCGTGGCCTTCGCCGTCAGCGCGACGATGGGCAGATTTTTCCACTCGCCGCGTTTGCGAATCTCGCGCATGGCCGTGAGTCCGTCCATTTCCGGCATCATGATATCCATCAGCACCAAATCTACGCGCGCCGCCCCGTCTTGCGAGGAGCGCGCCAAGACTTCGAGCGCTTCGCGGCCGTTGCGTGCGATGCTCACGGCGATGCCTTGAGGCTCGAGCACGCTCGACAAGGCGAACACATTGCGCACATCGTCCTCCACGATCAGCACGCGGCGGCCCTCGAGCGCGCTCTCGCGGTCGCGCGCCGTTTTCAGCATCTGCTGATGCTCGGGCGGCAATTTTGCCTCCACCTGGTGCAGGAACAGCGTGACTTCGTCCAAAAGCCGCTCCGGCGAGCGCGCGTCTTTGATGATGATCGACTTGGAATAGCGGCGCAGCCGCTGTTCCTCCTCCCGGTCGAGGGCGCGCCCCGTGTAAATGATGACCGGCGGGAAAGCCAGGTCTTCCTGTTGCGACATCTTTTCGAGCAGATCATAGCCGCTCAAGTCCGGCAGGTTCAGATCGACGACCATGCAATCGAACGTGGTGTCCTTGAGATGGGCCAGCGCCTCGCCGGCGCTCGCCACCGCCGTGATTTGTACATCGCCGTTGCTCAACAATTGCCGCACGCTTTCGCGCTGCCGTGCATCGTCCTCGACAATCAGCAGGCGCCGCACACTCTGCGAGAACTTGGCCTCCAATCGACGCAGCGCCTCGACCAGCTCTTCGCGTTTCGCCGGCTTCAATGCATAGCCGATCGCCCCCCGTTGCAGTGCCTCGCGTTTGTAGTCGGAGACGGAAATCATGTGAACCGGGATGTGCCGCGTGCGTGGATCGCGCTTCAGCGTGTCGAGCACGCCGAGCCCGGAGTGATCGGGCAGCTTCACGTCCAAGAGGATCGCGCTCGGCAGATACCGCCCCGCGGCGATGAGTCCCTCATCGGCCGATGCGGCGGCGACGCACTGGAACCCCATCTCGTGCACCAGATCGCGCAAAATCATTGCGAAAGCCGGGTCGTCCTCGACCAGCAAAATGACCCGGCCGCCGGGCGTGATCGCGTAGCGGTCGTCTTCCGTTGGCGCCGGTGCCGGCGTTGGCGGCGGCATTGGCGGCGCGGCATTTTTCTGGGCGGATGCGGGCTTTGCCGCCGGCCGCGCCTCTGGTGCCGGCGTGCCGGGGTCGAACGCCCGCGGCACCGTCAAGGTGAACACACTGCCCTCGCCCGGCGCACTTTGCACGCTGATTGCGCCGCCCAGCAGGGCCGCCAGATCGCGAGAAATCGACAGGCCGAGACCCGTGCCGCCGAACTTGCGATGGATGCTGCCGTCCGCTTGTCGAAATGCCTCGAAAATCACCTCCTGCTGATGCGGCGCAATGCCCACGCCGGTGTCGCGCACCGCAAAGGCCACGCTGCCGCTTTGCGGCGCGAACACCCGTAATGCGATCTCGCCTCGCTCGGTAAATTTGCAGGCATTCGACAGCAGATTCTTGAGAATCTGGCCGAGCCTTTGCGGATCCGTCTCAATCTGCTCCGGCACGCCCGGCTCGATGGTCCAGGAGAAGCGCAGCTGTTTCTGATCGGCGCTGGGTTGAAATGTCTTGGCGAGCGATTCCACCGCGGCGGCCACGGAGATTTGCTGCAGCGTCAGCTCGACCTTGCCGGCTTCGATTCTCGACAGATCCAGCACATCATTGATGAGCGCGAGCAGATCGTTGCCCGCAGAGGTGATGGTCCTGGCGTATTTCACCTGCGCCGCGCTCAGATTGCCGTCCTTGTTGTCGGCCAAGAGCTTCGCGAGTATCAGGGTCGAGTTGAGGGGCGTGCGCAACTCGTGGCTCATATTCGCAAGGAATTCGCTCTTGTATTCGTTCGCCCGCTGCAGTTCATCGGCTCTGCCGCTGAGGATGACCTGGGCCTTGGCGAGCTCGTCCTTTCTGGTGCTCGAGCAATTGCGCCTGTTCTTCCAGGCGCGGATTGATCTGTTCCAGTTCGGATTGCTGCACCTCGAGATGCGCCTGCGATTCGCGCAGCGCACGGCCCTGCTCCTCGAGTTCTTCGTTGCTGACGCGCAATTCCTCCGCGCCGGCGTGCAGTTCTTCCGCCTGCTGCTGGGTTTCTTGCAGCAATTCTTCGAGACGCTGACGATCCTTGGCGGCGCGCACGGCGACGGCAATCGACTCTGAGACACGCGACAAGAGCTCGCGCTGATCCGAATTGGTGGCGCCAAAAAACCCGAGTTCCACCACCGCCTGCACCACGCCGTCAATGCTCGCCGGCACCACCACCAGCTCGTTGGGCGTGCCCTTGCCGATAGCGGAGGAAATCGGCAAATAATCGTCCGGCACATCGCGGACTCGCAGAGCGCGTTTGTCTTTGGCTGCCTGACCTACCAAGCCCTCGCCGGAACGTACGGTTTCCACGGAGCGATCCGCGGGAATGGCATAGGCGGCGAAACGTCGATATTGGCCGGCTTCGGCGATATACACGGCGCCGACTTGCGCCTCCACGAATCCGGCGAGAAAGCCGAGCAGGTTGCTGCCCAATTTATCGAGCGTCTGGTCGCCTTGCATCTGTTCGCTCAAGCCCATCTGACCCGATCGGATCCAAGCCTGGGCCTGCCGAATTCGGAAATCCCGGGATGCAACCACGGCGGCGCCGGCGATCAAGAACAGCAAGATCCCCGATCCGCCCAAGGTCAACGCCAGCGATACGGCCGCGTCATTTCGGGATTCTTCCGCGCGCTGCGCGACCAGCTGCCGCTCCGCCGCCGCCATCTCGCTCACTGCGGCACGGATGCGATCCATGTAGATCTTGCCTCGGCCGGAGCGGACCATGGCCACGGCGGCGTCCGGCCTGCCCGCACGGCGCGCGGCAATGGTAGCTTCCATTTCCGCCAGTTTCAGGTTGGCGAGAGACTCGAGCGCATCGAGCCGCGTGCGTTGCTCGCGCCGCTTGGCGAGCAGCGCGCGCAGCGATCTGAGTTCGTCCGGCAGCGCGTCCTTCGCGTCGGTAAACGGCGTCAAATAGCTCTCCTCGCCGGTGAGCAAGAAACCCCGCTGCCCGGTTTCCGCATCTATCAGCGTTGACAGCAGGCCTTGCAGGCGCCCGAGCACTTCGATGGTTTGCGTCAGGTTCGCGGCGCTGTCCGTCGTTGCCTGCAAAGACCGGTAGCACAGCAGCGCGATGATCGCCACCGCGACCACCGCCAGCGAAAATCCGATCAAGGTCTTTGGCGGTAGAGGCAAACTGCTGCGTACTGCGCCGATCGAGCTTTTTGATGCGTTGCTGGAAACCATGGCGGTGCTCGAGTGGCGATCCGCAAAATTCTACGTCAGAACATCACGCCTGCCTGTAGGAAACGGCTGACAAGCGCCGGCGGCGGCGCTTCACATGGGCCGCTAAAAGCTGTCGCGCAGCGGCGCGGCGCGTTGGCGCTGCAGCGAGAGCAACAACAACGCGCCTGCCAGCACAAAGTACGCGGCGCAAAATTGGAGCGCCGCATTGCGCGCAGCGCCGTCCAACTGCGGCAATACATACGCGCTGCCGTCCAGGCGCACGGAGTGAATGATGCCAAAAAAGCTCAAGGTCCCGCCCGGCGCCAGATAAGCGGCTGCGGCCCGCAGTCGTGCGTTCGATCATTTCCACGACAAATGCCGCCCAGATCGTCGCGGTAATGATGAAGCCATTACCCAGGGCGACGATGACGCTCAAGGCGGGCAGGCCGTGTTCGGGCGCGCATCATCAGCAGCGCGAAATTCTGCGGCGACATGTATCTAGGATCGCTCAGTTCAATGGTCAGCAACCGCGCGATCGACGGAAAAAAACTGATGGCCACGGCGATCGCATGGCGCGCGGGCACCGCACTGAACGCCTGCGCGGTGATATTGAGCGCCAGGAACACCAGCACCGGCGCCAGCACGGCGAGCGGCACCAGCTCGATCAGGTTGGCCAAGAACCCGAGCATTCCGCCGACGCCGATGAAAATGCCCGTCAGCAGCGTGTATGCCGGAGCGCGCGCCCATCTCCTTGAAGGCCGGATGACCAATATACGGCGTGGTCTGCGCGACGCCGCCCGCCAGGCCCGCCAGACAGCGTTGCCGCAGCTTCCGCCAGCAAGATGCTGCGCACGTCGTAGTCATCGCCGGCGACGCGCGCGCTCTCGGTGTTATTCACGCCGCCCACCACCGTCAACAGCGCGAAAGGAATGATCAGCGGCAGATAGTCGGCGAGATGCGCAAAGCCGTGAAAAATGCCGGCGTCGGGATGCGGAAACGCGAGGCGCAGCGTCGGCATCGCCGGCGCGGGAATCTGCCATGCCGAGCAACCCGCAGTGGCCCGCCCCGTAGTAGAGCGACGGTCCCGACGATGACCGCAAACAAGCACGCCCGGCATACCGACGGGAGCCGGCCCTTGGCGACCAATGCGTAGAGCACCAGCCCGAGCGTCAGCAAGCCGACCATGGGAAACTGCAGCAAATCGATCATGGGAAAGAAGCCGATCAACATCAGCGCGATGCCCGCCAACGAGCCCAGCAGTCCTGCCGTCGGAATCAAGCGCCGCACGCTTCGGCCTGCGAAGGACAGCAGCAGCTTCATCACGCCCATCGTCGCGGTGGCCGCCATGCCGAGATACCAAGTCTCGCAGGCCCGCAGCGGTTGGGTCAAGGCCCGCGGCGCGAAACTTTGCAAAGGCGGGACCGAGCACCAATAGCGCCATGCCGATGGTGGACGGCGTATCGAGACCGAAGGGCATGGCGGTGACATCGCCGGCGGCCGGTGCGGCGCGCCAGCCTGCACGGCCAGCCAGGTGTAAACCAAGTCGCCAGCAGCACGCCCAATGCCGTGCCCGGGAAACATGCGTCCGAAGACGATGGCTGCCGGAACACCGATAGCCGCCGATCAGCACCGCGGCGAGCAGCGCCAGCACGGAAAGATTATCGACGACCAGGCCTAGAAAGCCATTGACGTCGCCCGGGACCAGCCGAAACGGCTACTGCGGAAGGTCCCGCGGGCATCTGGCGCTTAGTCGCCAAGATTCAGCAGCGCCGCGTTGCCGCCCGTCGCCGTGGTATTGACGGTGAGTGTGCGCTCGTTCGCGAATCGCGTCAAGATAGTGCGGCCCGCCCGCCTTCGGGCCGGTGCCCGACAGGCCGTTGCCGCCGAAGGGCTGCACGCCGACGACCGCGCCGATCATGTTGCGATTGACGTAGGTGTTGCCGATCGAGGTATTCGCGAACACCTGCCGCCAGAATGATTCCAGGCGGGTCTGCACGCCCAGCGTCAAGCCGTAGTGGCTGGCGCGGATCGCCGCAGCACCTCGGTGTATATCGCGCGGATCGGTAGCGCACCACGTGCAGGATCGGCCCGAATTCCTCGCGCGTGAGCTGCGCCGGCGCTCTTGAGCTCGATGAGATGCGGCGCGAAGAAACTGCCGTGCGCGTGCGCGTCGCCCAGCTCGCACGCCTTCACGATGCGCGCCTCCTTGCGCATCCGCGCCACATGCTGCGCCAAGCCCGTCCGCCGCCGCCGCGTTGATCACCGGCCCCACGTCGGTCTCGAGATTGGCGGGATCGCCGATGACCAATTCGTCCATGGCGCCCGCGATCATCTCCAAGACCTGCGTCGGCGATCTCCTCCTGCAGGAACAACAAGCGCAGCGCCGAGCAGCGCTGCCCGGCGCTCATGAACGCCGAGCTCACCACATCATCGACCACCTGCTCCGGCAGCGCGGTCGAATCGACGATCATGGCGTTCAAGCCGCCGGTTTCGGCGATCAGCGGCACGATGGCTCCGCCGCGCGCCGCGAGCGCACGGTTGATGGTCAGCGCGGTGGCCGTCGAGCCCGTCATCGCCACGCCGGCGAGCGCCGGATGCGCGAACGCAATTTCGCCGAACAGCGCGTCCCGGCGCCGGCGCCAGATGCAGCAGCCTCGCGGCGGCAACGCCGGCCTCGTGCAGCAGCCTGATGAAGCGCGCGGCAATCAGCGGCGTGGGTTCGGCCGGCTTCGCGACCACGGCGTTGCCCGCCGCCAGCGCCGCGGTCACCTGGCCTGCAAAAATCGCCAGCGGAAAATTCCACGGGACTGATGCAGGCGAACACGCCGCGTCCCTGCAGCGACAGCTCGTTCGATCTCGCCGGTGGGGCCCTCGAGGCGCTCGGCGGCCGCAAATTGCTTGCGCGCCCGCAGCGCGTAGTAGCGGCAGAAATCCACCGCCTCGCGCACCTCGGCGATGGCGTCCGGCAAGCGTCTTGCCCGCTTCGCGCACCAACAGCTGGTGAAATCGCTGCGCGATCCGCCTCGAGCAGATCCGCCGCCTTTTCCAGGCAGCTGCCGCGTGCGCGCGCCGCCGCCGAGATTCCACGCCGGCTGAGCCGCGGCGCCGGCATCGAACGCCAGCTTGATTTCCGCGCGGTGTCGCGTCGCGCGTGCTGCCGACCTGATCGCGCCGGTCGGCCGGATTGGTGACGGCATGCGGTTTTCCCGGACAGCAATTGACCATTGATGATCGGACCCGCGCTCGGCAGCGTCAGCGTCGCCCGCGCGCTGGGCCGATATCTCGGCTCGCAGCGTCTGCAAGCTCGCGCGGATCTGCCCAGATCGATCCCGCGCGAATTGCGGCGGTCGGAATACAAAGCGGCCGGTACCGGCAGCCGCGGATGGGCGAAAGATTCCAAGCGCTCCAGCTCTGAGATCGGATCGCGGACAATCTCGGCCACCGGGACCTGCTCATCCATGAAGCGATTCACGAACGAGGTGTTGGCGCCGTTCTCGAGCAGCCGCCGCACCAGGTAGGCGAGCAAATCCTTGTGTTCTCCGACCGGCGCATACACGCGCACCCGCGGAAAATCGGCGACTTGCCGGGCGGCCTCGGCATACAGCAGCCGGCCCATGCCATGCAGCCGCTGAAACTCGAAATTCGCGTTCGGCAGGCGCGAGTTCCAGTACCGCCGCGATGCTGTGCGCGTTATGCGTGGCGAATTGCGCGTAGATCAAATCGCTGTGCTTGAAGAGGCGCCCCGACGCAGGCCAGATACGACACATCGGTGGTTACCTTGCGGGTGTAAACCGGATAACCGTCCAGACCGCGCTCCTGCGCGCGCTTGATCTCGGAGTCCCAGTAAGCGCCTTTCACCAGGCGCACCGTCATTCGCCGGCGGTACTCGCGCGCCGTAGCCGCAACCCAATCGATGACCTCCGAGCGCGCGCTTGCCATAGGCTTGCACCGCGAGCCCGAGCCCCGGCCACTCCCGCGTGACCGGGTCTTTCGCCAATGCCTCGATGATATCCAGCGAAAGATCCAGCCGATCCGCCTCTTCGGCATCGATGGTGAGTTGAATGCCGAGGCGCGCCGCGCGGCGCGCGAGCGCCAGTACCTGCGGCACCAGCCGCCGCATCACGCGCTCATGCTGCAGCAGGCTATAGCGAGGTTCCAAGGCTGAGAGCTTGATGGAGATGCTCGACACCTCATGAACCGCGCGCCCCGCTGCAGTCGATCCGATGACGTCAATGGCATGTTGGTAGGATTTCAAGTAGCGCGCCGCATCCTGCAGCGTTCGCGCCCCCTCGCCCAGCATGTCGAAGGAGCACAGGGCCACTTCCGATTCGCGGGCGCTGCGCGCCAACGCTTCTTCGATGCTGCGACCCACTACGAACTCGCCGCCGATGATTTTCATCGCCCGCCGCACCGCGAGTCGCACCAAGGGTTCGCCCGCCTTGCGCGTCAGCTTGCGCATCCACCCGGCCGCATCGGTCTTGATGGAGGGATCCAGATCGAGAATGCCGCCGGTGAGCATCAAGCCCCAGGTCGAGGCATTGACGAACAAAGACTCCGATTGGCCGGAATGCGCGGACCAGTCGCCGGTGAGCTAAGCTTCTCGGCGATCAATCGATCCGCGGTGGCATCGTCGGGAATGCGCAGCAGCGCTTCGGCAATGCACATGAGCGCAATGCCTTCCTGATTCGACAGGCCGAATTCCTGAAGGAAGGCATCGAGGAAGGGACGCTCGTCGCGCCGCGCGCGGGCTCCCTCAACCAGCTTCATGCCTAGGGCGACGGCGCGGTGACGCGCGCCGCCGGTGAGCTCGAGGCTGTGCAACAAGCCGTTGTACCGCCAAGGTCTCCGGCCAGGTGCCATGATCTCTAATCGTCCGGCGCAGATCTTCCAGGCGGACGCTCGAAGCAGGCGGTTGCGGGTTGGCGGCCATAGTCGGTAATTTTAAGGGCTAATCGTCGCAATAAACACTGCGCTCGGCGCGGAAATCTCGCCGCGGGCCATCTTGCTCAGCAGCGCGCTGCCCTCCTGAAGGATAGCAAGATCCCAAGGCTCGAGCCGCGTTGATTGCCGCCCGCTGTCCAACGAGAATGCACCCTGAATGGCAAATATCAAAGTCGTTTCGCGCGGACCCGCGGCCACCTGCCTGGGCTCGCCCAGGCGCTCGATGCGCGTCGCCGCCCGCAGCGATTTGGACACCATGAGGTTTAAATCCACGCATGGCCCGTCCAGCAGTTCGCATCCAGTAGCCGTCGCGCCGTCGAATTCCACGCAATCGCCGATGCTGCGCAACGTGCGGCGTTCGCCGCCGCTGAACTTAAGCGCCACTCCGTGCCCCCGCAACAGGACCATCTTGCGCTCGTATCCCGTGAAATCCGAGAACGGGCCCGATGAATCGATTTGCGCCACGCTGACACGCCAAAGGAATGCATCCCCGGTGGGCGGCACGCGGATCGCTTCGTGAGTGATACCGCCGCCATTCTTCCACGGCACCGCCGTGAAGGCGGCGCGGCGGATGATTTTGAAGCCTGCACCGGTCATGCCTCGATGGCAACGCAATGGACCGTCGAGATGGCTTTTTTCAGGTGCGCTTGATAAACCCGACGCTGCTTGGCCGTATAAGCGGGCGATTCCGCTGCCTGACCGCGAGCAGCCAGCAGCACCATGCTCATCGCATGCCATCGACGCATAATCATCCAACTCCCAGGCAGACCCGCTATCCTAACCGCAAATGAGCAGCCCGGGTCAGGGCCGCCGCATGATTCAAGTCAAGGATCTTCGCAAGAGGTTTCGCTCCAAGGCAGGGCCTGCGCGAAGCGGCAGCGTGAGCCGCACCGCGGCCGCTCGCTGCGGCCGCCCGCTTGAAACGCTCGGTCCCTAGTGGATCGCCGCAATCCGCTGCGGGTAACTACGGATTCACATCGCCCAAGGCGACAAGCATGATTTTCTCGCCACGTTCCGCCTGGAGTCATCGTCATGTCTAGGAGCCGTCGAACTGATCCTGAATTCCGTTCGCGGCTATCCCTTGCGTGCGCGTTGCCGGAGCCGATGTTTATTCCCAGGTGTCACGCGGACGCGCGGCTGTGGCGTTGACTCTGATCAAAGGACGCGCGAAGCCGGCGGGTGCACATGGCAAACACCGCCGTGCCGGCCACAATCGCCGGAACAGCGTCAAGCGAACGGCGTAGTCCTGCAAAAATGAGCCCGTGGAATATGAATTCCTCGAATGTTGGCGCGGCCAAGATCGAGAGCAAGGGAATCCAAATGTTTGCCGACAGTCCCCGCGCCGATTCGCACATCACATCCTGCAGCAGGTCCAAGCGGCGCAAGCGCGCCAACGCGGATTTCTAGCGGAGGATCAGCTTTTCCAGAAGGTAACGAGCACGAAGACGATCGCGATGACGGTCAAGCCCACATGACCCAGGGCTGCATGCGATTCCGCGAGCAGGTCATTCGCCTCGGGCTCACGGGGAATCAGGCGGGCAAAAGCGGACAGAAACAGCATGCCGCCAGAATAATGGCGCCGGCGGATAAAAACGTGATTCGAGTCACGTCTCATCAGCTGCGAAGATCTGACTTTCTAAAATTGTGGACTTCGATCAGCCCTCTGATTCGTCCGGGCCGTCGTCCCGTATGAGTGTTCAGGCAAACGCTGCGCCTATATGATGCGAAGGTCTGTCGGAAGGTGGGAAGACTTGCCCCGGTGAACGCGCTTACACGAATTATTGCGGCGGCGGTTGTCGTCGCGATGTTTTCCGCCGCGCTGTTTGCGCATGCCGCGCAAGCGCCGGCGGCAATCGAACAATTCGCGCGGCTGCAGGCGGAACTGCGCCGCGCGCACGAGAGCGGCGACTCCGCAACATACCTGGCGGCTGCTCGATCAATGTATTCGTTTCTCAACGGCTCGCCGGGCGCCGTGCTGCAGTTGATGAGCGCGGAATCCTTCGCGCGAAAGCCGGATGAGGCGCTGCGCAGTTTTGCGCAATTCGTGGCCATGGGGCAGTCGAACCCGGAGATGCTGAAAGCCAAATCATTCGGCCAGCTGCGCAGCCTGCCAAAATACCAGAGCATTTACGACGGCATGGCCGCGAATGCCGCGAGTAAATCCATTGCCCGCGAGGTTTTCCACCTGGAAAGCACGGCGCTTATCCCTGAAGATATCGACTACGACCCTGAAACCAAGCTTTTCTATATCAGCACGGTCCTCGGAAAGCAGATTCTGCGAGTGGACATGGCCGGCCGCACGGCATTGTTCGCCAGTGCGCCGGACCAGTGGCCCATGATGGCCCTAAAAGCCGATCCACGCCGCGGCGTTCTTTGGGCAACGGAAGTGGCATTGGATGGGTTTGCAGCCGCGGCAAGGGATGACTGGGGAAGATCCGCGATCCTGCAGTACGACCTGCGTTCAGGAAAGCTCTTACACCGCATTGAAGGCCCACCCAAGGCCGCATTGGGCGACATGGCACTGGCGGCGAACGGTGATCCGATCGTGTCCGATGGCGAGCACGGCGGCGTGTACCGAGTCGCCGGGCGCGAGCCGCACGTCCAACGTCTTGATGCCGGCGACTTCATCTCTCCGCAGACCCCGGTGGCGCTCCCGGACGGCGTGCACCTTCTCGTGCCGGATTATGTACGCGGCATTGGCGTGCTCGACCTCCATACCCGGCGTGTCGTGTGGATCCCCATGGCGGCCAAGTACGCCCTCAGCGGCATCGACGGCCTTTACGCGCTCGACGACACGCTGATCGCGACGCAGAACGGTACATCGCCGGAAAGGGTCGTGCGCTTTGCTTGGTCGAGGTCCAGGACCCGCGTGCTGTCCGAATCCATCATTGAGCGCGCCACCCCGACGCTCGGCGATCCCACGCACGGGGTCATCGTCGGCAACTACTTCTACTACATCGCCAATTCAGGCTGGGATAGCTTGGACGAACACGGTGTCGTCAAAAACGGTAAGACCTTGACCGCCCCCAGAATCATGCGCGCAATTCTATGAGATCCAGATTCTGAGTTAAAAAAAGGCCTCGAACCCTGAGGCGGTCCGAGGCCATATTTTTTAAATACTTCTTATTCGCTCTATTCTGCCGCTTCCGTGTCCCCCGCCGGTACTGCCTCATCCGAGTCGCCCATTCCGCCGCCGACATCCATGAAACTGCGGCGGCGGCTGTCGTCCGAGGCGCGTCGACGCCGCGCATGATACGCGAAGCCGGTGCCTGCGGGAATCAGGCGTCCAACAATGACGTTTTCCTTCAGGCCACGCAGATCGTCCTTCAAGCCCCTTACCGCCGCCTCGGTGAGGACGCGGGTGGTCTCCTGGAACGATGCTGCCGAAATGAAGGATTCCGTCGCCAGCGACGCCTTGGTGATGCCCAACAACAGCGGCTCCCAGGTCGACTGGTGCTTGCCCTCGGTCTTTTGCCTGGCAATCACGTCGAGCAGTCTGCCGCGATCCATCTGTTCGCCGCGTAGCAGCGCCGAATCGCCGGCATCCAGCACTTCGATCTTGCGCAGCATCTGCCGCACGATGACCTCGATGTGCTTGTCGTTGATCTTCACGCCCTGCAGCCGATACACGTCCTGGATCTCGCGCACCAGATAGTTGGCCAGCGCCTCGACGCCCTGCAGCCGCAGAATGTCGTGCGGGTTCGGCTCGCCGTCGGCGATGACTTCGCCCTTCTCGACCTGTTCGCCTTCGAACACGTTGAGATGGCGCCACTTCGGGATCAGCTCCTCGTACTTGTCGCTGCCTTCGTTGCGTGATGATCAAGCGGCGCTTGCCCTTGGTCTCCTTGCCGAAGCTGACCGTGCCCGAGCGCTCCGCCAGAATCGCCGAATCCTTCGGCTTGCGCGCCTCGAAGAGATCGGCCACCCGCGGCAGGCCGCCGGTGATGTCGCGGGTCTTCGAAGACTCCTGCGGGATACGCGCGATGACGTCGCCCACGGACACCTTGGAGCCGTCTTCCAGGCTGACGATGGCGCCCGCCGGCAAGGCATACACCGCCGGAATGTCGGTGTTGGCGAAAGTGACTTCCTTGCCCTTGGCATTGGTCAGGCGCACCACCGGCCGTAGATCCTTGCCGCCCGAACCGCGCTGCTTCGGATCCAAGACCACCGTGCTGGTCAGGCCGGTGACATCGTCCACCTGACTCGTCACGGTGATGCCGTCGACGAAGTCGGAGAACTTGATCATGCCGGCCACTTCCGTGACCACCGGGTGGGTATGCGGATCCCAGTTCGCGACCGACTGCCCCGCCTTGACGATGTCCGCGTCGTTCACCGTGATGGTGGCGCCGTACGGGAATCTTGTAGCGCTCACGCTCGCGGCCGAACTCATCCACCACGCCCAATTCGCCGGAACGCGACACCGCGACCAGGTGCCCTCTCTCGTGGCGTACCGTCTTGATGTTGTGCAGGCGAATCGTGCCCTTGCTCTTGACTTCGACGCCGTTGGCCGCAGCCGCCCGCGAAGCCGCGCCGCCGACGTGGAAGGTGCGCATGGTCAGCTGCGTGCCCGGCTCGCCGATCGATTGCGCGGCGATGACGCCGACCGCCTCGCCGATGTTGATGCGATGCCCGCGCCCCAGATCGCGGCCATAGCATTGCGCGCAAACGCCGTAGCGGGTTTCGCAGGTGATGGGCGAACGCACCATGACCTGATCGATGCCCATCTTTTCCAGGAGCTTGACCAATTTTTCGTCGATCAAGACGCCGGCCTTGACCAGCACCTCGCCGCTCGAGGCGACCACCACATCCTCGGATACCACGCGGCCCAACACGCGCTCGCCCAAGCCTTCAACCACATCGCCGCCTTCGACGATCGGGGTGATGGACAGGCCGTTGACCGTGCCGCAGTCGATCTCGGTGACCACCAGGTCCTGCGCCACGTCGACCAAGCGACGGGTCAGAGTAGCCGGAGTTCGCCGTCTTCAACGCGGTGTCGGCCAGGCCTTTACGCGCGCCGTGAGTCGAGATGAAGTACTGCAGTACGTTCAAGCCTTCGCGGAAATTCGCCGTGATGGGTGTTTCGATGATCGAGCCGTCCGGCTTCGCCATGAGGCCGCGCATGCCGGCCAGCTGGCGAATCTGCGCGGCGGAACCGCGAGCGCCCGAGTCGGCCATCATGAAGATCGAATTGAACGACTTCTGACGAACCTTGTTGCCCCTGGTATCGGTGACCTCGTCGGTCCCCAACTTCTCCATCATGGCCTTGGCCACTTGATCGTTGGTCCGCGACCAGATGTCGACCACCTTGTTGTAGCGCTCGCCGTTGGTGACCAACCCCGAGGAGTATTGCTCCTGGATCTCCTTCACCTCTTTTTCGGCAGTCGCGAGGATCTTGACCTTCGTCTGCGGCACAACCATGTCATCGACGCCGATCGACACGCCTGCGCGCGTCGCGTACTGGAAGCCGGTGTACATGAGCTGATCGGCGAACACGACCGTTTCCTTGAGACCCACGGTGCGGTAGCACGCGTTGATCGTTCCGGAAATGATTTTCTTGGTCATGTCCTGGTTGATGGCATCGAACGACAAACCCTTCGGCAGGATCTCGGACAGCAAGGCGCGGCCGGCGGTGGTATCGACCACGCGCACGTTCTTGACCAACTGGCCGCCGGCATCGCGGATGTGCTCGACGAGACGCACTTTGACCTTCGCTTGCAGGTCGAGATTGCGGCTCTCGTAGGCACGATGCACTTCGGCGACGTCGCTGAACGCCATGCCCTCGCCCTTGGCGCCCACGCGCTCGCGGGTCATGTAGTACAGGCCCAGCACCACGTCCTGCGACGGAACGATGATGGGATCGCCATTCGCGGGCGAAAGGATGTTGTTGGACGACATCATCAGCGCGCGCGCTTCCAGCTGTGCCTCGATGGACAGGGGCACGTGCACGGCCATTTGGTCGCCGTCGAAGTCGGCGTTGAATGCGGTGCAGACCAGCGGATGCAGCTGGATCGCCTTGCCTTCGATCAGCACGGGCTCGAAAGCCTGAATGCCGAGGCGATGCAGGGTAGGTGCGCGATTCAACAGCACCGGGTGCTCGCGGATCACTTCTTCCAAGATATCCCAGACTTCCGGTCCTTCGCGCTCCACCAGGCGCTTCGCCGCCTTGATGGTCGAGGCTTCGCCGCGCAGCTGCAGCTTGGAGAAAATGAACGGCTTGAACAGCTCCAGCGCCATTTTCTTCGGCAATCCGCACTGGTGCAGGCGCAAGCGTCGGACCCACCACGATGACCGAGCGGCCCGAGTAATCGACCCGCTTGCCGAGCAGGTTCTGACGGAACCGGCCCTGCTTGCCCTTGATCATGTCCGCCAAGGACTTCAAGGGCCGCTTGTTGGTGCCGGTAATCGCACGGCCGCGGCGGCCGTTGTCGAGCAGCGCGTCCACCGCCTCTTGCAGCATGCGCTTTTCGTTGCGCACGATGATATCCGGCGCGTTCAGCTCGAGCAGCCGGCGCAAACGGTTGTTGCGGTTGATGACGCGGCGATACAGATCGTTCAAGTCGGAGGTCGCGAAGCGGCCGCCGTCCAACGGCACCAACGGTCGCAGGTCGGGCGGCAGCACCGGCAATACGGTGAGCACCATCCACTCCGGCTTGTTGCCCGATTCCATGAACGCTTCGATGAGCTTCAGGCGCTTCGACAGGCGCTTTATCTTTGTCTCGGAGTTGGTGTTCGCCATGTCCTCGCGGACCTTGACCACCTCGGACGGCAGATCCATGGACTTGAGCAGCTCATGCACCGCTTCGGCGCCCATGCGCGCGTCGAATTCATCGCCGTGCTCTTCGATCGACTCCAGATACATCTCGTCGGTGAGCAATTGGCCGCGCTGCAGCGAGGTCATGCCGGGATCGACGACCACGAAGGCCTCGAAGTACAGCACGCGCTCGATTTCACGCAAGGTCATATCCAGCATCAAGCCGATGCGCGAGGGCAGCGACTTCAAGAACCAGATGTGCGCCGTCGGGCTCGCGAGCTCGATGTGGCCCATGCGCTCACGGCGCACCTTGGACTGAGTCACTTCGACGCCGCACTTCTCGCACACCACGCCGCGATGCTTCAGGCGCTTGTACTTGCCGCACAGGCACTCGTAGTCCTTGACCGGCCCGAATATCTTCGCGCAGAACAGACCGTCGCGTTCCGGCTTGAAGGTGCGGTAGTTGATGGTTTCCGGCTTTTTCACTTCGCCGTACGACCAGGAGCGGATCATGTCCGGCGAGGCGAGACCGATCTTGATCGAATCGAAATTCTCGACCGGCACTTGCTGCTTGAACAATTTGAGTAAGTCTTTCATTGATTAGGCCTCGCTCTCTAGTTCGATGTTGATGGCCAGGGAACGTATCTCCTTGACCAAGACATTGAACGACTCCGGCATGCCGGCTTTCATTTCGTGGTTGCCGTCGACAATCGCCTTGTACATCTGCGTGCGTCCGTTGACATCATCCGATTTGACGGTGAGCATTTCCTGCAGGGTGTACGCGGCGCCATAAGCCTCCAACGCCCACACTTCCATTTCGCCGAAGCGCTGGCCGCCGAACTGCGCCTTGCCGCCCAACGGCTGCTGGGTGACCAGGCTGTACGGCCCGGTGGAACGCGCATGCATCTTGTCGTCGACCAAATGGTTCAACTTCAGCATGTACATGTAGCCCACCGTGACCGGCCGCTCGAACTGCTCGCCGGTGCGGCCGTCGTGCAAGCGTGGTCTGGCCGGAAGTCGGCAGGTCCGCCAGCGTAAGCAGATTCTTGATCTCCTCCTCGCTGGCACCGTCGAATACCGGCGTCGCCATCGGCACGCCCTTCTTCAGGTTGCTGGCCAACTCGATGACTTCGGCGTCGCTCATGGACTTGATGTCTTCTTTCTGGCCGCCGGTCTCGTTGTAGACCTCACCTAAGAATTTGCGCAGCTCGACGATCGCGTGCTGGGCCTCCAGCATCTTGCCGATTTTGGCGCCCAAGCCCTTGGCGGCCCAACCCAGATGGGTCTCGAGAATCTGTCCGATGTTCATGCGCGACGGCACGCCCAACGGATTCAGCACGATATCCACCGGCGTGCCGTCGGCCATGTACGGCATGTCCTCGACCGGAACGATGGAGGAAATCACGCCCTTGTTGCCGTGGCGTCCCGCCATCTTGTCGCCCGGTTGCACGCGGCGCTTCACCGCCAGGTACACCTTGACCATCTTCAGCACGCCCGGCGCCAGATCATCGCCCGCAGTGATCTTCGCCTTCTTCTCCTCGAAGCGCTTTTCGAACGCCTTGCGCTGACCCTTCAGGCGCTCGGAGACCGTCTCCAGCTGCGTGTTGACCTCTTCTTCCTTGAAGCGGATCTCGAACCACTGTTCCCGCGGCAGATCCGCCAGATACGCGTCATCGATTTGCGTACCCGATTTGATCTTCTTCGGGCCCGCTTCGGCCGCCTTGCCCTCGATCATGCCGCGCACGCGCTGGAACAAATCGTCTTCCAGAATGCGCTGCTGATCGGCCAGGTCCTTACGCACCCGCTCGAGCTCCGATTTCTCGATCGCCAGGGCCCGTGAATCCTTTTCGACCCCGTCGCGCGTGAACACGCGCACGTCGATCACCGTGCCGTCCATGCCCGGAGGCACGCGCAGCAGGTGTCTTTAACGTCGGACGCCTTCTCGCCGAAGATCGCCCGCAGCAACTTCTCTTCGGGCGTCAGCTGGGTTTCGCCCTTCGGCGTGACCTTGCCGACCAGAATGTCGCCGGCGCGCACTTCCGCGCCGATGAAGGCGATACCCGCCTCATCGAGCTTCGCCAGCGCCGAATCGCCCACATTCGGGATGTCGGCCGTAATTTCTTCCGGTCCCAACTTGGTGTCGCGCGCGACGCAGGTGAGTTCCTCGATGTGAATGGTGGTGAAGCGATCTTCCTCCACCACGCGCTCGGAGATCAGAATGGAGTCTTCGAAGTTGTAGCCGTTCCAAGGCATGAAGGCCACCAGCAGGTTCTGGCCCAGGGCGAGCTCGCCCAGATCCGTCGAGGGGCCGTCCGCCAGCACGTCGCCGCGCTTGATCGAATCGCCCGCATTGACCAGCGGTCGCTGGTTGATGCAGGTGTTTTGATTCGAGCGCGTGTACTTGGTCAACGAATAGATGTCGACGCCCGGTTCGCCGGCCGTCGTTTCATCGTCGTTCACCCGGACCACGATGCGCGAAGCATCGACCGAGTCGACGCTGCCGCCGCGCCGCGCCACCACGGTGACGCCGGAGTCGATCGCGACCGCGCGTTCCATGCCGGTACCGACCAGCGGGGTTTCGGACCGCAGCGTCGGTACCGCCTGGCGCTGCATGTTCGATCCCATCAGTGCGCGGTTCGCATCGTCATGCTCCAAGAACGGAATCAGCGAGGCCGCCACCGACACGATCTGCTTCGGTGAGACGTCCATGTAATTGATCTTGTCGGCCGAAGAGAGCGTGAACTCGTTCTGCGTGCGGCAGGAGATCAAGTCATCGACGAACTCGCCTTTCTCGTTCAAGGTCGCATTCGCCTGCGCAATCATGTACTGGCCTTCTTCAATGGCCGACAGGTAATCGATCTTGTCGGTCACCTTGCCGTTGGCGACCCGCCGGTACGGAGTCTCGAGGAATCCGTAGTCGTTGGTGCGTGCGTAGACGGCTAGAGAGTTGATCAGGCCGATATTTGGTCCCTCCGGCGTTTCGATCGGGCACACCCGTCCGTAGTGGGTGGGATGCACGTCGCGGACTTCGAAGCCGGCGCGCTCGCGCGTCAGACCGCCTGGGCCCAGCGCCGAGACACGGCGTTTGTGCGTGACTTCGGACAGCGGATTGTTCTGGTCCATGAACTGCGACAGCTGCGAGGAGCCGAAAAATTCCTTCACCGCGGCGGCGACCGGTTTGGCGTTGATCATTTCCTGCGGCATGATCGGTTCGCTTTCGGCGATCGTCAGACGCTCCTTCACGGCGCGTTCGACCCGTACCAATCCGATGCGGAAGGCGTTCTCGGCCATTTCACCGACGCTGCGGACGCGGCGGTTGCCCAAGTGATCGATGTCGTCCACGTGGCCGTTGCCGTTGCGGATGTCGATCAGGGTCTTCATGACCTCGATGATGTCCTCCTTGCTCAAAACGCCCGAGCCGGTGATTTCTTCGCGGCCCACGCGGCGGTTGAACTTCATGCGGCCCACCGGCGACAAGTCATAGCGCTCGCCGTTGAAGAACAGGTTTTGAAACAGGTTCTCGGCCGCATCCTTGGTCGGCGGCTCGCCGGGACGCATCATGCGATAGATTTCCACCAGCGCCTCGAGGCGGGTTTTGGTGGGATCGATGCGCAGCGTGTCCGAAATGTACGGACCGCGGTCCAAATCGTTCACATACAGCGTGCGGATCGAGGTGATGCCGCTCTCGATGAGCTTCGCCACCGTCGGCACGGTGAGGATTTCATTGGCCTTCGCCAAGATCTCGCCGGTTTCCGTATTGACGATGTCATGCGCCAACACCTTGCCCTGCACGTATTCGGTGGGCACGGGCAGACGCTTGACGCCGGCTTCCTCGAGTTCCTTGACGTGACGCGCCGTGATGCGGCGGCCTTCCTCGACGATGACTTTCTTGCCGACGCGGATCTCGAACGCCGCGGTCTCGCCGCGCAAACGCTGCGGGATGATCTCGAATTCGATTTCCTTCTTCGACAAATGGAACACGTTCTTCTCGAAGAAAATGTCGAGGATTTGTTCTTCGGTCAGACCGAGGGCGCGCAGGATGATGGTCACGGGCAATTTGCGGCGGCGATCGATGCGCGCGAACACGCAGTCCTTCGGGTCGAACTCGAAGTCCAGCCATGAACCGCGATACGGAATGATCCGCGCGGAGAACAGCAGCTTGCCCGATGAGTGGGTCTTGCCGCGGTCGTGATCGAAGAACACGCCCGGGCTGCGATGCAGCTGCGACACGATGACGCGTTCGGTGCCGTTGATGATGAACGTGCCGTTGTCGGTCATAAGCGGCAATTCGCCCAGGTAGACTTCCTGCTCGCGCACGTCCTTGACCGGCTTCTTCGCGCCGCTGGCCTCCTTGTCGAGCACCACCAGACGCACTTTGACGCGCAGCGGCGCCGCGTAAGTCAGGCCGCGCAGCTGGCATTCCTTCACGTCGAATACCGGCTCGCCCAGGCGGTAACTCACGTACTCGAGCGTCGCGTTTCCGGAGTAGCTGGAAATGGGGAACACGCTGTCAAAGGCGGCGTGCAGGCCGATCTCATCGCGTTTGGATTCCGCGGTATCGGCTTGCAGGAATCGCCGGTACGAATCCAGCTGGATCGCCAGCAGGTAAGGCGTGCCGAGGATGCTCGGACGCTTGCCAAAGTTCTTGCGGATGCGCTTCTTTTCGGTGAAAGAATAGGCCATTAGAGATCACCCTTCCTGGGCGCTTGCGCGCCGAATTTAACGGGGTCGAGGCGACCCCGCCCTGAAAATCAAATCAAAAGCGCAGCCGACGGCCGCCGCTGGATTTCAGCGGCAACCCTCGAACTGCGCATATCGGCAATAATCACTACTTGATAGCAGCCTTGGCGCCGGCGGCCTCGAGCTTCGTCTTGATCGTCTCGGCATCCGCCTTCGGAATGCCTTCCTTGACCGTCGAAGGCGCGCCCTCCACCAGGTCCTTCGCCTCCTTCAAGCCCAGACCGGTGATCTCGCGGATCACCTTGATGACGCCCACCTTGTTGGCGCCGAACTCGGTCATGGTCACGGTGAATTCGGTCTGCGCCTCGGCAGCCGGAGCCGCCGCACCGCCGCCGCCCGCCGCCGCCGCGGCTACCGGAGCCGCCGCAGTGACGTTGAACTTCTTTTCCATGTCGGCAATCAGCTCGACCACTTCCATGACGGACATCTTGGAAATTGCATCGAGGATTTCGTCTTTCGTAACAGCCATTATCGTCTCCAAATAAATATGGGTTTCTCGAAACCCGAATCAGGATTAATTCGCCGCCGGCGCGGCCCCGCTCTTCTTTGCTTCAAGAACGGCAGCCAAGGTCCGCACCAACTTCGAGTTGGGCGCGGCCAACGTGCCAACGAACTTCGCAATCGGCGCTTTGAGCAGACCCAACATCTTCGATAACGCCTGCGCGCGCGTGGGCAATGAAGCCACCCGCTCGAGTGAATCGGCCTTGAGCAGTTGCCCGCCCAGGGAGACGATCGTCGTCACCAGTTTGTCGTTGTCCTTGGCAAAGGCCTTGACGATGCGGGCGGCAGCGCCCGGATCGTCGTTGGAAAATGCCAGGACAATCGGTCCTTTCAACGCCGGAGAAATGCACTCGAAAGAAGTGCCGGCAACGCGCCTTGCGCGCGAGAGTGTTCTTGACGATCCGCAGATACACCCCTTCCTTGCGCGCCTTGGCGCGTAGGTCGGTCATCTGCGTCACGGTCAAGCCACGGTTCTCCGCGCCCACCACGGACAGGGCTTTCGCCGCGACCGCGTTGACTTCTGCCACCACGACTTTCTTCTCTTCTAACTTGAGTGCCATCTTTGGTTCCCCGTAGAGAAGCGTCACACAACGGCTACGAACGCCGCCGTTCGTAGCCACCCTTTGAGTACTTGCGTACTCAGGTGCGACCTTCTCAGGCTTTCCTGATTCCGGTCCCACCATCTGCGCAGGCTGCTTTTAAGAGCCTCAGAAAGGTTCCTATGGAACCCTGCATGCTCGCCTGCGGTCTTCGACGGTAGGTGCGATCGGCCTTGCGGCTTCTCGCAGCCCACTATCCAGGCGCCTACGCGCCAACCTTTCAACGGGGTCGAAACGACCCCGACCGAAAAAAATCTAAATTTTCACCAGACCCAGACTCGACTGATCGACCGCGACGCCAGGACCCATGGTCGAGGACAACGTCAGCTTCTTCAGGTAAACACCCTTGGAAGTCGCCGGTTTGATCTTCTGCAGATCGTTCACCAGCGCCAAAAGGTTTTCCTTCAGCGCGCTCGGCTCGAAATTCGCGCGTCCGATCTGCGCGTGCACGATGCCCGCCTTGTCGGTGCGGTAGCGCACCTGCCCGGACTTCGCATTCTTCACCGCTTCCGCCACATTCGGCGTAACCGTGCCGACCTTCGGGTTCGGCATGAGGCCGCGAGGTCCCAGGATCTGTCCGAGCTGACCGACGATGCGCATGGCGTCGGGGCTGGCGATCACGACGTCGAAATCGATCTGTCCGGCCTTGACCTTCTCGGCCAGATCATCGAAACCGACAATGTCGGCACCGGCCGCTTTGGCGGCATCGGCATTCTTGCCCTGGGTGAACACCGCGACGCGCACCGTCTTGCCGGTGCCGTGCGGCATCACGGTTGAACCGCGCACCTGTTGGTCCGACTTGGTGGCATCGACGCCCAAGTTCACCGATACGTCCACCGACTCATTGAACTTCGCAGTCGCGAATTCCTTCACCAACTTCAACGCGTCGTCGATGGGATAGGTCTTCCCCGGCGGCAGCTTTTCCTTCCAGCTCTTGGTACGTTTCACTACAGCAGGCATGTCACACTCCCTCCACGTCAACGCCCATGCTGCGGGCGCTGCCGGCGATGGTGCGAACGGCCGCGTCCAAGTTGGCCGCTGTCAAATCAGGCATTTTCACCTTGGCGATGTCTTCGAGCTGCTTGCGGGTCACTTTCCCGACTTTCGCGGTGTTCGGCGTGGCGCTGCCCTTGGGGATGCCGAGCGCCTTGGCGATGAGCACGGACGCCGGCGGCGTCTTCATGATGAAGGTAAAGCTGCGGTCGCTGTATACCGTTATCACTACTGGGGTCGGTAATCCTTTTTCCAAGGCCTGCGTCTGCGCATTGAAGGCTTTGCAGAACTCCATGATATTTACGCCCTGTTGGCCCAATGCAGGGCCTACTGGCGGGCTGGGGTTGGCTTGGCCCGCCGGGATCTGCAGCTTGATATAGCCAGTGACTTTCTTCGCCATTGTCGCTCCTGTGGGTGCAAACGCCCCCCTTGCGGGAAGCTCCCCTTTTTCAGGCGCTTCGCGCCAACTTTCAACGTGGCCGATGCGGCCACGTCCGATAAGCGCGCTGCGCGCGTAAGAAATTTAACCTTTCTCGACTTGCGAGAAATCCAATTCCACGGGCGTCGAACGCCCCAGGATCTGCACCGCCACCTGCAGCCGGTTCTTTTCGTAATTCACGGACTCGACCACGCCGTTGAAATCATTGAACGGCCCGTCGGTCACTCGCACCACTTCGCCGGGTTCGAACAGCACCTTCGGCTTCGGCTTGTCCACGCCCTCTTCGACACGGCGCAAAATCGACATCGCCTCTTTGTCGGTGATGGCCGCCGGCTTGTCGCTGGTGCCGCCGATGAAACCCAATACCTTCGGCACTTCCTTCACCAGGTGCCAGGTGTCCTCATCCATTTCCATCTGCACGAGCACGTAGCCCGGGAAAAATTTCCGGTCCGATTTGCGCTTCTGCCCGTCGCGCATTTCCACCACCTCTTCGGTGGGCACGAGAATCTCGCCGAACTTCGCTTCCAGACCGGCGCGTTTGACGCGCTCCTTCAACGACTCCGACACCTTGTGCTCGAAGTTCGAATACGCGTGAACCACATACCATCGCAAGGACATAAAAGCTCCGCGTCCGCTAACCCGGGGCGCCGCCCAAAAAGCGGGTCATCCAGGTGAGAATCCAGTCAAGAACGAAAAAGAACAAACCCATCAAAATCGCAAAACCGATCACCACGTAGGTGGTTTGAAACGTCTCGGTGCGGCTCGGCCACACCACCTTGCGCAATTCGACTCGGGCGGCCTGCGCAAACTGGACGAACTCCCTGCCGTAGGTGCTCAGCCATAAAAGACCTGCGCCCGCCGCGAGTCCAAGAATCACCATGCCGACACGCAGCAGCAAGGCCCGCTCATCGAATACGTAGAACGCCGCGATTCCGCCTAAGATCGCGATGATCGAGAAAATCAGCAGCGCGGTGTCCTTGGACGACGAGACCGCCGGTGTTTGCACTTCAGCCATGTACTTACGCTATTCCTACCGGCACGCATCAATGGCAGGGCAGGAGGGAATCGAACCCCCAACCTGCGGTTTTGGAGACCGCCGCTCTGCCAATTGAGCTACTGCCCTAGACTTACCATGCGCTTCGCGCAACATTTCCCGGGGCCGAAACGGCCCCGACCTTTAAAAAGATCACGCAATGACTTTGGCGACCACGCCGGCGCCGACGGTTTTGCCGCCCTCGCGGATGGCGAAGCGCAGGCCCTGCTCCATCGCGATCGGGGCAATCAGCTCCACCACGATCTTGATGTTATCCCCCGGCATCACCATCTCAGTGCCCTCGGGCAGCTCCACCGCGCCGGTCACATCGGTGGTGCGAAAGTAGAACTGCGGCCGATAGCCCTTGAAGAAGGGCGTATGCCGGCCCCCTTCCTCCTTGCTCAACACATACACTTCCGCCTCAAACTTGGTGTGCGGGGTGATCGAACCGGGCTTGCACAGCACCTGCCCGCGCTCCACTTCCTCGCGCTTCGTGCCTCTGAGCAGCACCCCGACGTTATCCCCCGCCTGGCCCTCATCCAAGAGCTTGCGGAACATCTCCACCCCGGTGCAGGTGGTCTTCTGCGTCGGGCGGATCCCGACGATCTCCACCTCATCGTTGACCTTCACGATGCCCCGCTCGATGCGCCCCGTGACCACCGTGCCGCGCCCCGCGATCGAGAACACATCCTCCACCGGCATCAAAAACGCCCCTTCCACCGCGCGCTTCGGCACCGGAATATAGTCATCCAACGCCTTCACCAGCTTGATCACCGAGGGCACGCCGATCTCGGAAGCATCCCCCTCGAGCGCCTTTAACGCCGAGCCCGTGATGATCGGGGTCTTATCCCCGGGAAATTTGTACAAGGTCAGAAGGTCGCGCACTTCCAGCTCCACCAGCTCTAAGAGTTCCGCATCATCGACCATGTCCGCCTTGTTCATGTACACCACGATATAGGGCACGCCCACCTGGCGGGCCAACAAGATGTGCTCGCGCGTCTGGGGCATCGGACCATCGGCCGCCGAAACCACCAAAATCGCCCCGTCCATCTGCGCCGCGCCCGTGATCATGTTCTTCACGTAATCGGCATGTCCCGGACAGTCCACGTGCGCGTAGTGACGCGCTTCGGACTGATACTCCACGTGCGCGGTCGCAATCGTGATGCCGCGCGCCCGCTCCTCGGGAGCCTTGTCGATCTGATCGTAGGCCTTGAACTCCCCGCCATGCTTCTCGGCCATCACCTTGGTCAGTGCGGCCGTCAAGGTCGTCTTGCCATGATCCACATGCCCAATCGTCCCCACGTTCACGTGCGGCTTCGTTCGCTCAAACTTCCCCTTCGACACAGGCCTTACCTCTCAAAAAAATTTAGAAAAACTCTGGAGCCCACGAACGGGATCGAACCGTTGACCTCGTCCTTACCAAGGACGTGCTCTACCAACTGAGCTACGTGGGCCGCATCCATTTGGAGCGGGTGATGGGAATCGAACCCACGTGATCAGCTTGGAAGGCTGACGTTCTACCATTGAACTACACCCGCACTCCGCTAAGCCAATGGCACGACCCCACATCCTTCGCTGGTGGAGGGGGTAGGATTCGAACCTACGAAGGCATAAGCCAGCAGATTTACAGTCTGCCCCCGTTGGCCGCTTGGGTACCCCTCCCTAAAATGAGCCGCGTATTTTGCGGTGCGCGCCACGACGTGTCAATGCAAAGTCGGGGCCAAACTGGGGCTTCCGCAACTCTCGTGCCGGAATCTTTTCGATCTTGACATTATCGTAAGATACATATATCGTAAGATACGTTATAAAACATATCGAGAGTTAGTATGCATCATCCTTATTTTCATTGTATCGGGGGGCATCGCAGCCATCGTGGCTTTGGCTTCTTTGGCCGGGGCTTCATGGGGGGCGGCGGCATGGGCGGCCGCGGATTTGCCATGGGGCGAAAGCTGGGTTCCGGCGACTTGCAGCTCCTCATCCTCAAGCTGCTGGATGAAAAATCGCGCTACGGCTACGAAATCATCAAGGAACTCGACGAGCGCTCGAAAGGCTTCTATGTGCCGAGCCCCGGCATGGTGTATCCCGCGCTGACCTACCTCGAAGAGATCGGCCACGCGACCGTGGCCGCCGATGGGGCCCGCAAACTGTACAGCATTACCCAATCGGGCAAGGAGCACCTGGCGAAGAATCTAGCCACCGCCGATGCGCTCATCAGTCAATTCGGCCGCGTGGGCGAGCGGATGGACCGGGTGCGCCGCGCGCTCGACGCCGAAGAAAGCGGCGAGGAACCGGATCACGAACGGCGCGGCTCACGCGAACTGCATCGCGCACGCCGCGATCTCAAACTCGCCCTGGCCGACAAATGGCATAGCTCGCGCGAGGAGCAGCAGCGGATCGCGGCAATTCTCGCTCGAGCCGCCGCGGAAATTATCGGCAAGTAATCGACGGCCCGTTCAGCTTTTGCCAACCCCTGCCGACATGCATGGGTTGGAGGTAAGGTGAATACGGTCGAAATGACTCCGCAGGCGCTGGTCGCAAATATCGAAGACCTTGTGACGCTGCCCGAAGTGGCGCTGCGCATCGCGCGCATGGTGGAGGATCCGACCTCATCTGCAAGCGACATCGGGCGCGAGATCAGCAACGATGCCGCGCTCACCGCTCGGCTGCTGCGCATCGCCAATAGCCCGGTATTCGGCCACCACGGCAAGATCGCCACGATCAGCCGTGCCATCACCATTTTGGGGGTCCGCCAGGTGCGCGACCTGACGGTCGGGTTGACGGCAATCCGCACCTTCGACGGCATCGGCAATGAACTGGTCACCATGGCGTCCTTTTGGCGCCACAGCCTGCTCTGCGCCGTTGCCGCCGATCAAATCAACGCGCGCCGCGGCGCCGGCCGGGGCGACTCCCCCTTTGTCGCGGGGCTCCTGCATGACATTGGGCAGCTCGTGATCTTCAATCGCATTCCGGAACTGGCGCGGCAAGCTCTGCTCATGTCGGTGGACTCGGTCAGCGATACGGGTCTGTATGTGTGCGAGCGCCAAGTCATGGGATTCGATCACGCCGCCGTCGGGGTCGCGCTCGCCCGCAACTGGGGATTGCCGCAATCGCTGCAGGAATGTATCGAATTTCACCACGAACCCGAACGCGCCCTGAAACATCCCACCCAGGTAGGCATCGTGCATATCGCCAACAGCATCGCGGTCCTGGCCGAGATCGGCAGCAGCGATGTTAGCGACGCGCCCGCGATGTCCGCCGCGGCGCTGCGCGCGGCCAAGCTCGACTCCGCCGGCATCATGGACATCGTAGTGCAAACCCGGCAGTCGGCGGCGGAGGTGCTGCCGCTGCTGCTGGCCGCCTAGAGAGGCGCCGGGCTGAAGTATTCCGCGTGCGCCGCGTTGGCTCGGCAAGGGGGTGATGGCAAGGCGCGCGGAATGTGACGACGTTCGCAAGAATCGCCCCCGCGGAGCGGCCGCGTCGGACCTGGGGCTCCGATTCGTAAAGATTCCCCGAACGATGACGATAATCCTGCAGTTGACTGTGCACGGCGTAAACGATTGCTTTGCTGATCGGAGACGAATTCGATATGGGGAAAAAGATTCTTACGGTCGACGACTCGGCATCGATGCGCCAGATGGTGCTGTTCACGCTGCAGGGCGCCGGCTACGAGGTGGTTCAGGCCTGCGACGGCGTCGAGGCGCTGGAGTGGGCGCAGCAGTCCAGCCGTCGATCTGGTGCTTACCGACGTGCACATGCCGCGCATGGACGGCATAACGCTGGTGCGCGAACTGCGCGCCCTGCAGAACTACAAGTTGGTGCCGATGCTGATCCTGACGACGGAATCGAGCGCAGGAAAAGAAAATGGACGGCAAACGCGCCGGCGCGACCGGCTGGATCGTCAAGCCGTTCAACCCTCCGCAGCTGCTCGCCACCGTTGCCCGTGTCATCTGAAGCCGACCGAATCGAAAACCATGTGCCGAAGGATTCGAGCGATGACACTTGATCTGGAAATGGCTGAAATCGCCAAAGTCTTCTTTCAGGAGAGCCGCGAAGGGCTCGACGTGATGGAGTCGGGTTTGCTGACGCTGGGCGCCGCTGCCGACGCCGAAAGCATCAACACGATCTTTCGCGCCGCACATTCCATCAAAGGCGGTTCGGCGACCTTCGGCTTCGCCGAAGTGGCGGGATTTACCCACGGCGTCGAGACCCTGCTCGACGAGATGCGTAATGGCGTGCGCCCGGTTACGGCCGAATCCATTCAAACGCTACTGCAGTCCTGCGATTGCCTGCGCGAAATGATCGCGGCGACCGAGGCCGAACAGCCTCTCGACCAAGGCCGCATTGCGAGCCTCAACGGCGACATCGCGCATATCCTCGGCGAGCGGCCGCACACGGCATCCGCGCCAACCGCAGTGCGAGCATCCGCGCCAACCGCAGCGCCGGCGGCCGCCCACGCCGTCGCCGCCGCGCCGGCGCCCGCCGCGCCGGGCTGGCGCATCGTCTTCGAACCGGTTGCCGATCTGCTGCGCCTGCGCAACGAGCCGACTCGCATGTTCGCCGAGCTTGCACGCCTTGGCGCCGTTACGGTACGCGCCGATTGCTCGCGGCTGCCGCTCCTCGACGCGCTCGACCCGGAATCCTGCTACCTGTCGTGGAACATCGAAGTTTCGGGGCAGATTGCGCGCGACAAAATCGACGAGATATTCGATTGGGTAGAATCGCAGCTGGCTCGAACTGACGCCGATGTCCGCCGGACGATCCCGCCTGCGACGTGCCTGCGCAGCCCGATCCCGCGACGCGAAGCCCGGCCAGTCTCCGCCGAGCGCGGTGCGCCTGCGGCGGCGGCGGCCCCCGCGCGCGCAAAAAGTCGAGCGCCGACTCCGGCTCGATCCGCGTGGCGACCGAAAAACTCGACAACATCATCAATCTGGTCGGCGAGCTTCTCATCACGCAATCGATGCTCTGCGGCTTTGCCGACGGCATCGATCCGAACGAACTCGATCGCCTGCGCCAGGGACTGTCGCAACTGGCACGCAATACCCGCGAGCTGCAAGAGAGCGTGATGCAGATTCGCATGTTGCCGATCAGCTTTGCGTTCAACCGCTTTCCGCGCATCGTGCACGATCTCTCGCGCAAGCTCAGCAAAAAGGTCGAACTCAAGCTCACCGGCGAGAATACCGAGCTCGACAAGACCGTGCTGGAGAAGATCAGCGATCCGCTGGTTCACCTGGTGCGCAATGCGCTGGACCACGGTCTCGAGACTCCGGAGCGGCGCACCGCGGCCGGCAAGCACGAGACCGGCACCATCGACCTGGGCGCGTTTCACGAGGGCGGAAACATCATCATCGAAGTACGCGACGATGGCGCCGGGCTCAACAAGGCGAAGATCCTGCAGAAGGCGCGCGAACGCGGGCTGGTGGGGCCGGACCAGGAGCTGACCGACGAGCAGATCGACAATCTGATCTTCATGCCCGGCTTTTCCACCGCCGATCAGGTCAGCGACGTCTCCGGCCGCGGCGTCGGCATGGACGTGGTGCGGCGGAATATCAACGACTTGGGCGGCCACGTGCAAATTTCATCCAAGGAAGGCCAAGGCAGCACCATCCGCATACGTCTGCCGCTCACGCTCGCCATCCTCGACGGACAGCTGGTGCGCGTCGGCAAGGAAATCTACATCATCTCGCTGCTCGCCATCGTCGAGACGATTCAGGCCTCGAAGGATCGCATCAATACTCTCGCCGGCCGCACCGAAGTATTTCGCTTGCGCGACGAATATCTGCCCATCGTCAAGCTCTGCGATCAGTTCGGCGTCGAGCCCGACAGCAGGCGCGCCGAGGACGGCCTGCTGGTCGTCGTCGAAGCGGACGGCAAACGCGCCGGTGTGCTGGTGGACGATCTTCTCGCGCAGCAGCAGGTCGTCATCAAGAGCCTGGAGTCGAATTTCAAAGCCGGTGGCGGGAGTTGCGGGCGCGACCATCTTGGGCGACGGCACGGTGGCGCTGATCATCGATGTGGCGGGTCTGATCCGCTCGGTGGCCAAGCTGGGCGGCGGTGCGGTTACCGCGCACGCGGCGTGAAGGCCGATGAATTTTAGACGTTCAAAAGGTCTTTGGAGGAATTGAAATCATGAGCACGGCGATATCGGCGAGGGGCGCGGACAAGTCCGCCACGGAAACCAGCGAGCAATACCTGACATTCATGCTGGCCGGCGAGGAGTACGGCGTGGACATCCTGCGCGTACAGGAAATCAAGGGATGGGACAAGGTGACGCGCATACCCCACACGCCCGACTACGTCCTGGGCGTGATCAATCTGCGCGGCGCGGTGGTGCCGATTCTCGATCTGCGGCGGCGCTTCGGACTCGAGACCATCGATTTCGGCCCGACCACGGTGGTCATCGTCATGCGGGTCGTGCAGCGGACGCGACGAGCGCACGGTCGGCGTGGTGGTCGACGCGGTATCGGAGGTCTACAACGTGGAAACGCGGCCGACACCAAGCCGCCGCCGGATGTGTGCGGCAGCGTCGATACGGTCTTCGTCAAGGCGCTGGCGACGATCGAGGAGAAGATGCTGATTCTGCTCGACATCGACCGGCTCATCGGCAACAGCATCACCGATGAGCCGTGCCGGGAGTCGCGGCAGCGTGAGCAAGAAGAACGCCGCAGCGCGCACGCAGCAAGGCCGCCAGGCAGCCGGCGGCGCCGCAGCAGCCTGAGTGCATCCGGCTCGACGCTCGAACTGACGATCGTCCAGGCCGCCGGCCTGCATCGGCATCCTGCTGGCGCGCCTCGCGCACGGCGGGCCGGTCGCGGTCGACGGCGCCCGGGTCGAGGAGATCGATACGGCGATCCTGCAGTTGCTCGCCAGCCTGTGGCGCACCGGCCGGGAGCGCGGTGTCGATTGCTCGTGGCAGCGGGGCCTCGCGATGCATTGCGCCGCACCGCGAGTCTGGTCGGCGTGGCCGAGATGCTGCGTTTCCCGGAACGCGGAGTCCGCGCAAGAACGCGGCCATGACGCCGCCTGAACTTAAAGTCAACCGCGATTGGGGCGCCGCAGGCTTCGCCGTGGCGCAACTGCCGTGCGCTGGCTCGAGTGGGCGGCAGCGCAGGTCGAGCGTGCCTGGCGGACGACAGCCGGCCTGCGATCAAATGCTGCGCTCGCTCCGGGCTGATGATCCGCGTCGAACCGGCAGCCCGCCGCGAGCGGCGATCAGCGCATGTCCGAGGTGGTGATCGCGGTTCAAACTCACGACCGCATCATGCAGCGCCTTACGCACGTGAGCGAATCGTTGCGTGTGCTGCACGAGCACTTGGGGGACGCGCAAGGTGCGCAATCGCCGAATCGTGGCGCACGCTGCGCGAACGGCAATTGCGCGCCTTCAGCATGGCCGAGGAACGCGCGCTTGTTCTGCCGATGGTCGCGCCGGAACAGGACGGCCGCGAAAGGCCGCGAAACCGGATGAAAGCATCGAGCTGTTCGCATCCGCAGACGGCCCCGATCAATCGTGAGCACGCAATCGGTCGAGCGCGTGAATTCGAGTTCACCGACTCGGAGTTCAAGCGCCTGCGCGAACTGGTGCACGCGCGAACGGGAATCGCGCTGTCGGATGCCAAGCGCGAGCTGGTCTACGGGCGTCTGGCGCGGCGCCTGCGCAAGCTCAAACTCGCCTCGTTCGCCGAGTACTGCCGATTGGTCGAAGACCGGCAGATCCCGCGGAGATCGCAGGAGCTGACCAACGCGATCACGACGAATCTCACCTCGTTCTTCCGCGAGGGTTATCACTTCGAAGCAGCTCGCGGCCGAAGCGCTGCCGCAGCTCGAATCCCTGCGCGCCGGCGACGCGGCGCCTGCGGCTGTGGTCGGCGGGCTGCTCCACCGGCGAGGAACCCTATTCGCTCGCGGTCGTGGTGCGCGAATGCCTGGCGCACCTGGCCAATTGGGACATCAGGCTGCTCGCCACCGACATCGATTCCAAGGTGCTGGCGACGGCGGCCGCAGGGCGTCTATCCGGCAGGAGCGCTTCAAGGGCGTCTCGGCGGAGCGGCTCAGACGTTGGTTTCCGCCGGCGGCGGGCCGGCCCGGGTTTCTGCGCGGCGTCCGCCGGCGCTCAAGTCGCTCATCACATTCAGGCAGCTGAATCTGCTGGACCCATGGCCGATGAAGGGGCCCTTCGACATCATCTTCTGCCGCAACGTCGTGATCTATTTCGACAAGGCCACGCAGCGCGAGCTGTTCGACCGCATGGCCGAGCATGCAGGAGCCGGGCGGCTGGCTGTTCATCGGCCACTCGGAGAATCTGCACAACGTGACGCAGCGCTACAAGCTCGTGGGCCGCACCGTCTACCGGAGGGTTGAGTGAGCGTGGGCGATACCCAGCCGCGACATCGCGTCGCGGCCGCCGCGCGCTGCCGCCGGCCCTGCCGCAATTCGCGCACATCCGGCGCACCTGGGACGCTGAGCTGGGCGTGCCGGTCGCCAAACTGCTGCCCGGCGACTACTACGTCACCGCCACGACGAGGCGATCTTCACCGTGCTGGGCTCCTGCGTGTCGGCTTGCGTGCGCGAACGCAAACTGGGGATCGGCGGCATGAATCACTTCATGCTGCCGCTGGACCGCTCGGGCGGCACCAGCGCCTGGGCGGAAAACCTCGTGAGCTCCGCGACGCGCTATGGCAACGTCGCCATGGAGCGGCTGATCAACGACATCATGAAGCTCGGCGGCCAGCGCGCGAATCTCGAGTTCAAGGTGATCGGCGGCGGCAAGGTGCTCGACATGGCGCTCGACGTCGGTGCGCGCAACGCGCAGTTCGTGCGCGAGTATCTGAAGACCGAGGGCTTCCTCATCACCGCCGAGGATCTCGGCGACTGCTTCGCCCGCAAGCTCTACTACAGCCCGGCGACCGGCAAGGTGCGCGTGAAGCGCCTCACCGCGACGGTCAACCGCGCGGTGTTCGAGCGCGAGCGGCAGTTCGAGCCGGCCGAGCGCCCAGGCCGAATCCGGATCCGTGGAACTGTTCTAGCGGCGAAGCCATGGACAAGAGAATTCGCGTTCTGGTGGTCGACGACTCCGCGGTCATGCGCCAGCTGCTGACCGAGATTCTCGGTTCGGATCCGGCACATCGAGGTGGTGGGCGACGGCGCCGGATCCGTACATCGCGCGCGAGAAGATCAAGCTGCTCAATCCCGACGTGCTGACGCTCGACGTCGAGATGCCGCGCATGGACGGCCTCGCGTTCCTGCGCAATCTCATGCGCCTGCGTCCCATGCCGGTGGTCATGTGCTCCTCGCTCACCCAGCAGGGGGCGGATGTCGCGCTCGACGCGCTCGCGCTCGGTGCCATCGATTTCGTCGCCAAGCCGGCGGTCGACGTCGCGCACGGCATCAAGGAAGCTGCGCACGAAATCATCGCCAAGGTGAAGATGGCGGCGCACGCGCAAGTGCGCCCGCTGGCCGACCGTACCGCTGCCGACGTCGGCGGATCGGCACGACGCCGGCGTCGTGCTGCCAAAGCGCAGCGCACCGACGCAGTTTCGCGACCACCGACCGAATCATCGCGATCGGCGCCTCGACCGGCGGCACCGAAGCCATCAGCGAGGTGCTCGCGCAGCTGCCGCCGGACATCGCCCGGAATCGTCATCGCGCAGCACATCCCGAAGGCCTTCAGCGGCCCGTTCGCCGCTGCGCATGAACGCCTGCTCGGCGCTGAACGTGTGCGAGGCGCAGCGACGGTCAGCCCATCCTGGCCGGCCACGCCTACATCGCCCCGGCGATCAGCATCTGCTCGTCGTTCGCGACGGCGCTCGCTACCAATGCCGCTTGAGCGACGGCGAGCTCGTGAACCGGCACCGGCCCTCGGTCGACGTGCTGTTTCGCTCGGTGGCGCAGAGCGCCGGGCCGCAATTCCGTCGGCGTGATGCTCACCGGCATGGGGCGCGACGGCGCGGAGGGCCTGAAGGAAATGCGCGAAGCCGGCGCGAGCCACCATCGCTCAGGACGAGAGCAGCAGCGTCGTGTGGGGCATGCCGGGCGCCGCCTGGCAAATCGGTGCGGTGCAAACCCTGCATCCGCTGCCGCACATTGCCGGGCACAATCCTCAACTCTGGCGGCCGCCCCCTGCCGACAGCCTCAAGAACCCTGCCATGCGGTCGATTAATCAATAGCCGACCCGAGACAACTGCTTCATTCGCGGCCAGTTGGAGTCAATAGATGAAAATTTTGATCGTCGACGATTCCACCGCCATGCGCATGATCGTCAAGAAGACGCTGCGCCTGGCCGGATTCGAAGGGCACGAGATCTCGCGAGGTCGACGACGGCGCCAAGGCGCTGGCCGCGATCAAGGCATCGAAGCCCGATCTCGTGCTCTCCGACTGGAACATGCCCAACATGACGGGTATGCAGTTGCTGGAGGCGCTCACCGCAGAGGAATCAAGTTGACCTTCGGCTTCATCACCACCGAAGCGACTCCGGACATGCGGGCCAAGGCGATGGGCGCCGGTGCGAAGTTTCTCATTTCGAAGCCGTTCACGCCGGAATCGTTCAAAGAGCACCTCAGCGCGCACATCCGCTGAACTGCGCAGCTACCAAGGAAACCCATGGCGACCGCCTATCCCCTGCCCGACGGCCCGAAGATCATCGCAGCTGCTGGGCCTGCTTTTCGACGGGCTCGACGTCAAGCCCGGCGGCACCTTTGATCAATCCGCCCGCGGGCGGCGCGCTGGTTCGGCGTGTTCGTCGCCGACAGCGGCGAACCGGTGGCGCTGTGCGGTGCGGATGCGAATCTCGCCGCGACTTCGGGCGCCGCGCTTCTCGATGCTGCCGGTCGCAGCCGCCAAGGACGCCGCCAAGGCAAGCGAGCTCACCGGCGTCATGATCGAAAACCTGCGCGAGATCATGAACATCTGCACGCGCCTGGTCATGGACGCCACATCGCCGCATCTGAAGCTCGATCAGCTGTATCCGGCCAAATCGTTGCCGGCTGCCGCGGCGGCATTGCTGGGCGCCGCACAAGGCCGGCGGGAATTTCAAATTCAACTGCCGAAATACGGCGGCGGCGTACTCGCTTTCCGCACCGCCTGAGGCACGGCGCAATTCCAAAGTGCGCAGTGGTCGACGCTTTGCCCATGCCGCTGCGGTGCGGCTAAAGATCGAATTTGGCGCGCCGATAAGGCTTAGGACTCAACAAGCCGCCAAATTCCCTTCTCCGAGGAAATGCTCATGCATGCCACTTTCAAAAGTTTATTGATCGCGACCCTTCTCTGCGCACTGCCGCTCGCCGGCGCGCTGGCCGCGGGCGCCCCCAGCAAGGACGAAGTCGTCGCCGTCGTGAAAAAGGCCGTTGCCTTCTACCAGGCCAACGGCAGGGAAAAGGCGCTCGCGGAGTTCAATAACAAGGAAGGTCTGTTTGCCAAGGGCGAGGACTATGTCGACGTGCACGACATCAACGGTGTGTGCGTCGCGCACCCGATCTCGCCCGCGAAAGTCGGCCTCAATCGGCTCGACCAATCCGACTCGGCCGGCAAATTTTATGTGAAGGATCTGGTCGAAGCCGCGAAGCAGAAGCCCTCCGGCTGGATCGAGTATGTCATGAAAAACCCTGTCAGCGGAAAGCTGCAGAACAAGATCGCATATTGGGAAGTGCATGACGGACTCATCTTCAAGGCCGGCACGTACACCGAATAGGTGCGTTTCACATGAAGATTGTCAGCAACGTCTCGTTGCGTTGGCAGATGTTGCTGGCGCCGCTGCTCTTGATCCTCGCAATTTTAGGCCTCGAGGCGGTCAATTATCGCCAGCAGACCGGCGTGGACACGGCCACGACGCGATTGTTCGACCAGACGGTCAGCCGCTTGACGGCGCTGAATGAGGCCGATGCCTTCGCGCTGGACATCAACGGGCGCATGTTCCGCGCCATGACGCTGGTGCAAAACAGCGCGCCGCCGAAGATCGTTCATACGCTCGTCGATGCGTTGCCCGGCGATCTGGACAGGTTCGGCGACGAGTTGAACGCCGTGGCGCAACGTGCCGCCGAGAACGGACATGAGGAAGAGGCAAAGCGCCTCACGGAGTTGACGGCAAAGTACCGCAAGTCCGGTGCGGCGTTCTCCAAGACGCTGTTTGTCGACGCCAGCGTCGCGGTCGATTACGCCACCTCGGCAGGAGCTTTTTTGCAGGACCTGCACGCCATCCTCAAGACCTTGTCCAAGTCCTACGAGGAGGCTTCCGCGACCGAGTTCGCCAGCATGAAGGCCGGTGCCGTGAGCGGAATGCGGCTCTCCGCGGTCGGCGGGCTGCTGGCCGTCGTCGGCGGTCTGGCGGTGAGCCTGTGGCTGGCTCGCTCGCTGACCGCGCCGCTGCTCGAATTGACGCGTGTCGTGGCCGCGCTCGCGCGCGCCGACTGGTCCATCGCGGTTCCCTACGCCGCCCGCGGCGATGAAGTCGGCCGCATGGCGCGCGCGGTCAATGTGTTCCGCGACAATGGCATCGAAAACGAACGGCTGAAGCGCATCGAGGAGGAGAGCCGGCGGCAAAGCGTGGAGCAGCACGCCGCGCAGCTCGAGCGCGATCGCGCCGAACAGGCGCGCATGGCTCGCGACACGGAACGCGCGAAGGTTTTGACCGACACGACCGAACGCTTCGATACGACGGCGCACGACGTACTCGGCAAATTCGCCGGCTCGTTCCATGCGCTGCAGGAAACCGCGACCACCATGGGTTCAGCCGCGGATGCCATGCTGACTCGCGCGGATACGGTCTCGCAAGCGGCCGTGGAGGCCTCGAATAATGTGCAGACCATCGCCGCCTCCATCGAGGAGCTGGGCGAATCGATCGCGCAGATTTCCGAACAAGTCAGCGCGTCCTCAACCATGGCCGAGGCGGCGACCCGCGATGCCGACAAACTCAATCAAACCTTGCAGTCCGTCAACGCCGCGGCTCTCGAGATCGGCTCGGTGCTGGACTTCATCAAATCCGTGGCGAGCCGGACCAGCCTCTTGGCACTGAATGCCACCATCGAAGCGGCGCGCGCCGGCACGGCCGGCCGCGGCTTTGCGGTGGTTGCCAACGAGGTCAAGGCGCTCGCGACCCAGACGAAACAGGCCACCGATGGCGTAACTTCCAAGGTGGAGCGAATCCAGACGTTGTCCAGCGGCGCCGCCGGGGCCGTCACATCCATCGCGGAAACGATTCATTCCCTCAGCCGCAGTTCCGCGTCGATCACCAGCGCGGTCGCCGGTCAGAACGCCGCCATGCGGGACACCGCCCGCACCGTGCAATCGGCCGCCGATTTCACGCGGCGCGTCAGCGAGCAAATCCTGGAGGTCAAAGGCACTGCCGCCGAGACCGGGCAGGCCGCCGAGGGCGTGCTGCATGCGTCAGCCGACTTGGCCCAGCAGACCGCGCTGCTGCAAACGGAAGTATCGGGATTCCTGGACGCGGTGCGGCCCAAGGCCGCAAATCAGGGTTTGGACTACGTACCGAGTCGACGCTTGGCGGTCTAGCGGCCTCAAGAAACATTAGCGCAAGACGATATTGATGGGGATGGCTGCATAGTCGTGCAGCCGTTGCGCTGAGCACTTTACGTTGGAGATTGTATGACCTATCGAAATTCCGTCGGCACGCGTCTGTTGCTGTCCTTCGCCGGCGTAATGATCGTGTTCGGCATCGCGGTGGGGTTGAGCATCAGCCGACTCGCGGATTTCGACGCGGCCTTGAGCGAAATTTCGGGCCCGCTGCTCGTGAAGGTCGAGACCGCGGAGGACTGGGCTGCGAGCCATCTCGGAATCGATGCGCCACACGCGCAACATGCTGATCATGGACGATAAGACTCAAGTCAATGGAGAAATCGAGAAATTCGCCGAGCTTACGCGCGAGAGTCAGCAGTACGCCGATACCATGACGGCCACCGTCAAGTCGGCGGAAGGCAAGGCGCTCTGCAGCGCGGTCATGGAAGCCCGTGCGAGTCTGCTGCCGCTCGATGAAGAGTTACATCCGGCAGATTCAAGCCGGAGATGCGAAGGGCGCCAAGGACACGCTGCTCGAGAGATCGCGTCCCGCACAGAAGGCTTTGATCGGCGGCCCTCGCCAAGATTGGCGATCATCAAAAGGAGCACATGCACGTTCGAGCGGTTCAAGTCGGCGGCTCCTACCACTCGACCTCTGATCTTCTTGATCAGCCTATCGCTCGCCGCGGTGGCGGTCGGCTGCGTGCTCGCGTATTTGATGACGCGCGCCATCAAGAATCCGCTCAACCACGCGGTCGCGGTGCTCGGTGAGATCGAGAAGGGCAACTATGCGAACGCCGTGAAGGTGCACTCGAACGATGAGATCGGCGAGACGCTCAAAGGTCTGCAGCGTATGCAAGTGGCGCTGCGGGAACGCACCGAGAACGAGCACGCCGCGGCCAGGGAAAATGCGCGGATACGCACCGCGCTCGATCGGGTCTCCGTCGGCACCATGCTCGGCGACAAGGACGGCAAGATCATCTACGTGAACGATGCGCTGCTCGCGCTGTTCCGCGGCAAAGCGGACGAGATCCGCAAACAAATAGCCTCCTTCGACGCGGAGAAGCTGGTTGGCGGCTCGTTCGAGATGTTCCATCACATACCGACGCTGCAGCGCAATAACCTCGCCGCCTTGACGGCCACGCAAATCGCGGAAGTGCGGGTGGGCGAATCCACGCTGCGGCTCGTGGCCAACCCGGTCGTCGACCCAGCCGCGAAACGCGTCGGCACGGTGGTGCAATGGGTCGACCGGACCCAGGTGGTCGCGACCGAGCACGAAGTGCAAGCCGTCGTGGCCAAGGCCATCGACGGAGATTTGACCGCCCGCATTCGCGAAGAGGGCAAGGAGGCTTTTTCAAGTCGCTCTCGGCCGGAGTAAACGCATTGCTGGCGAACATGGCCGACGTCGTGCGCAGCATGGCGCGGGCGGCGGCCGAAGTGCGCACCGGCTCGGAGGAAATCTCGCGCGGCAACGCCGACTTGAGCCAGCGCACCGAGGAGCAGGCTTCCAGTCTGGAGGAGACGGCCTCTTCGATGGAAGAAATGACTTCCACGGTCAAGAACAACGCCGACAATGCGGCCCAGGCCAATCAGCTGGCTTCCGCGGCGCGCGATCAGGCGGAAAAGGGCGGCGCGGTGGTCGGCGCGGCGGTAACGGCGATGGGCGAGATCAATGCCTCCTCGAAGCGCATCGCGGACATCATCAGCGTCATCGATGAAATCGCGTTCCAGACCAATTTGCTCGCGCTCAATGCGGCGGTCGAGGCGGCGCGCGCCGGCGAGCAGGGCACGGGGATTTGCGGTGGTCGCCTCGGAAGTCAGGAACCTCGCCTCACGCAGCGCCGAGGCTGCGAAGGAAATCAAGACTCTGATCCAGGACTCGGTGGGCAAGGTCAATGAGGGGACGAAGCTCGTGGACGAATCGGGCAAGGCCCTCGCGGAGATCGTCGTCAGGGTGAAAAAGGTCACGGACGTGATGGCGGAGATCGCGAGTTCGAGCCGCGAGCAGGCCTCGGGCATCGAACAGGTGAACAAAGCGATCACGATGATGGATGACGTGACGCAACAGAACGCGGCGCTGGTGGAAGAGGCTTCCGCGGCGGCGCAAGCGCTTACCGAACAGGCGTCGAACCTGACGCAGCTGATCGCACGCTATCGGGTGGCGGACAGCACCGCAGCGGAGACGCCGCAGGCGGCCCCACGGCCCGCGAGCCCCGCCGCCGCTGCCACCACCGTGGAACGGCGCGCGGCGAATCGGCCCCTGACCGGCAAGAAGAAGCCGGCCGCGGCGTCGGCCGTGGCACAGGCCCGCACGGCAACCGCCGCCGCCGATGAACAATGGAAGGATTTCTAACGCAGGTTCGCCTCGAACAGCCGGTAAATCCGTTTGTATTCATCGAGCCACGAATCGGCGTTGCTAAATCCGTGCCGGTCCAGCGGATACGGCGACATGGTGAAATTGTCCTTGTGCAGTTCGATCAGGCGCTCGTATAGGCGCATCGAATCCTCGAACAGGACGTTGTCATCGATGACGCCGTGGCAAATGAGCAGTGCGTCTTGCAAGCCGGCGGCAAATTCGATGGGCGAGGAACGCTCATAGGCGATCGGATCGACCTGCGGGTCGTTCAAAATGCCCGATGTGTAGCCGTGGTTGTACTGCATCCAATCGGTGACCGGCCGCAGCGCAGCGCCCGCCGCAAACTCCCCCGGCGCGCGGAACAACGCCATCAACGTCATGAAGCCGCCGTAGGAACCGCCGTAGACGCCGACGTGTTTCGGATCGACTGCCGCCTGCTCGACCAGCCATTTCTTGCCGTCGAGAAGATCTTCCAACTCAGGATGTCCCATCTGCCGGTAGATGGCGGTGCGCCAATCGCGTCCGTAGCCGGCGGACGCCCGGTAATCCATGTCGAGAACGACATAACCTTGATGCGCCAGCAAATTATTGAACATCTGCTCACGAAAATAGTACGAATAGCGCAGGTGCACATCCTGCGTATAGCCGGCGCCATGAATGAACAGCACGGCGGGTTTCTTCGCGGCGGCGGGGGCCCGGGAGTCGCGATACAGCTTGGCGTAAATCACGCCGCCGAAATGCGTGGACGGAACCTTCACGATTTCCGGCTGGATCCACCTCATGGACTTGTATGCGGCCGTTCGCGTATCCGTCAGCTGGCGGGGCACGCCGGACCCATCGGCTCTGGCCACCGAGATTTGCGTGCGTATGTACGGCGTCGAATGGGTCAGCAGCAGCTGTTTGCCGCTTCGGTCCACCTCGGCTTTTTCAACTCCTTCAAGCTGGGTCAGCCGCTGCAAGGCCCCGCCGTTGCTCGGGACGCGATACACGTCGTATGAATAAGGCGCGGCCTGGTTGCTGAGCACATAGAACCAGCGGCCATCCTGTGACAGCTGCGGACTCGACACCTCAAAGCGGCCCTGCGTCAGCGCGCGCGGCTCGCCGTTCAGCGCCTTGGTATACAGGTGCGCGAAACCGGATTCTTCGGACTCGTACCACAGCGTGCGATTGTCATTCAGCCAGCCAAACTCATTGAATGACCGGTCAATCCACGCGGCATCGCTCAAACGGTGCTGCGGCACCAGCGTGTAGTTGGTCAGGTCCACGCTGACAATCCACCGATCCTTGTGGTCAATCGCATAAATCGCGATCCCGAGCGCACCCCCATCGCCGCTCCAGGCGATGCCGGCGTTGATCGCATCGGGCTCACGGTTGATCACCCAGACGCCTCGCGCCTTTTTGCCGCCATCCGCCTTTTTGCCGCCGTCCGGCTTCATGCCGCCATCCGCCTTTTCGCCGCCCGCGGCCGGCGGCGGAGACAGGCGGGTTGGCCGGCGGGTGCGCCTTGGCGTTCTCCTCGCGCACGGCCTTCAACGGATCGTCGTAAATCCCGGGCAGTTTCTCGAGCGCAAGCGCGTGCATCGTGTGGTCGGTGAGATTGAGCAGCATCAAGGATTGCGGCGCGGGCGGGTTGCGCCCGACGCGCAACCGCTCCTTTTCGAATTCCTCGTAGCCGGATTCCGTGACATAGCGCGTGAGTTGCCCTTCCCGCCCCTTCACATGGGATTTCGCTTCGGTCACGACCAGCAGCCAGCGCGCATCGGGCGACAGTTCGGTACCGCGAATGAGCACCTCGTCGCCCAGGTAAAAAGGCAGCGCGGCGCGCGTCGGATCGCCCTTTCTGCAGCGCCTCGTTGTGGGTGCGCAAAGTTTCCTTGTCGTCATGCAATTTCTTCAAGGTGGAAAACGTGCGCAGCTGCATTTCGCGAAGGTCATCCGCGGCGGGCGGGGCATCCGGATCCTTCTCCGCCTTGACGATGGCGGCAGGCGTCGTTACGCCGCTGCCCAAGTCGTGCACGAACCAATCGTGCTCGATGCGGAAACTCAACAATCGCCCGTCGAGCGAGAAATGCGGGTGGCTTTTCGGCTGCGGCGTTCGCGTGATCTGCGTCAATCGGCCGCTCGCTAGATCGCGCACGAAAATATCGCGATTGCGGATGAAGGCCGCGCGCCGGCCGGCACGATCGTAAACCGCGGGCCCGTCGGCGTTTGCCATGGCCGCGGCATCCACAACTTGATCCTTGCCGTTCGAGGCATCAATACGATGCAAATCCGCGATCGGCGAGCCGATGCGCTTCAGCGAGTAGTACACCGCTTTGGCATCGGCCGACCAATAAGCGTCGCTGACCGGCGGCCCGATCCAGTCCGGATCCGCCATGATTTTTTCGAGCGACAAGGGCGTCTGCGCTGGGGCGCCGAAGGCACCGAAACTCGTCAAGCCTGCGGCACAGGCCGCTGCCGAAATCACCCGCAAATAATGTCTCATGGATCTCCGCCTGGTTGAACTTTTTTAGAAGCAGCAGAATTTCCGGCCGGCGCGCCCGGCGCTTGGCTACACAGCGGCGCGCAAGCTCTTTAGCTTGACGGCCGATCGGGACTTTTAGCTCGGTCGGGATTGGCAGGCCGTTCCGGCGCGGGCTTGGGCGCCGGCTTCGTTTCCGGCCGCGGCGGCCGACCGCCGTCGCCCGGATTTGGCCGCGGCGGCGGATTCGGGCGCTCAGGCGGTCGAGTCACCGGCGGCCGGGG
>CAWALS010000030.1:0-209151 GCA_963782865.1 uncultured Gammaproteobacteria bacterium
TTCCCTCGGTGAACGAGGCGTCCCCGTCCCGGCGTCGGGCCTCGCGGTGTCGGAGCCGGCGTCGGTGGAGCTCGGCATGGCGTCGCTCTCTACGGGGGAGGCCTCGGGCTGCGCAGGGGCGGCGTCGGCATCGGCGATTCGTCCCGCGTCCGCCGGCTGGCTCCCGGCGTCTCCGGAAGTCTGCGGTGCAACCGCGCCCTGGGAGGACGAGCAGGCGGTGAGGGCCGCGACCGCGACGAGGACGACGAAGCGCATGGAGCGGGCCCCCCCGGCCGGAGTGCGAAGCGCATGCCGCCGTGTCCGGCTCGTCTCGGACCAACATTTCCGGTCGTTGCGAGCGCCGCCGGCCGGGTGCTCGCGCCGGCTCGCGAGGTCGCTGCGCGTCACCGTCTCGCGTCCGCGGCCGCTCGCGAGCGTCGTCGCGACTCGACGTACGAGAGTCCCCTCGGCCGCTGCGAGCTACTGCCCGTCGCCGGTCGACCCGGTTCGAGCGGGCACTTCGGCGCGGATCTGCAGACGTTGCGCGGCCCGCTCCGAGAGGACGACCACCCTCTCGAGGACGCGAGCCCCCGGCTTGGACACGACCCGCATCCCGACGACGGCCTGGGACCGCGCGGCTACCGTGCGCTTTCGCGCCGTTCGTCCCGTTCGTCCCGCCCTGCTTGTGCTCGCCCATGGGCGCGCCTCCTCGCCTCGGCTACGTCTTGCTCGAATAATAGTGCTCGTCAATCCACGACGCCAGCCCACCGCAGCCGTCGAGGACGACGCCGATGCGTCTCCTCGTCGAAGAACCCGGGTGACTGGGCGTCGAGGTAGACCACCCCGCGCACGTGCTCGCCGCCCGGGCTCTTGATGGGCACGCCGAGGAACGAGAAGCGGTCCTTGCGCGTGTTCCAGGCGTCCTCCTTGACCATGGCCGGAATCGCTGACCAGGTAGTGCGCCCAGTCCTCGAACGACATGTCACGCGGGGCGGTCGAACGTCTGCGGCTCCCCCTCGCGCGCGACCCGCCCGATGACCCCGGCGTGGATGGTGAACCGCCTGCCGGCGCCCCAATCCTCGCTGCCGACGTAGTGGACGCTCTGCTCGAGCATGGCGCCGTCCACCTTGTGGAACGTGATGCGCATCCAGCCGCTGGGCGGCGCGGGGACCATCTTGAGCCCCGCGACCGTGCCGTGGATGACGTGCAGGCAGCCGCGCAAGATCGTCCGGCGACTCCTTCTTGTCGTCCCTCGCGTCCTTGAAGCGCGACTGCGCGACCTTCACCGCGCCGAGGAAGAGCCCACCCGCGAGACCTGCGGCGATGAGCGAGAGCTGGAGCACGTTGCGGGTGCGCGGAGAATCGCCTCGCGGGTGATCGAGCCGATGCCGCCGGTGACGACGACCGGCCAGACCGACCACGGACGGCCAGACCTCGCGGACGTACCACGGGCGGCGCTTGAGGGCGGGGATGGGCACGCGGGGCGGCCGATGAGACGCGGGTGCCGCTGCTGCTTGTCAAAGATTCGGACGAGCGCTCAGCGCTTCGTCGACTTCTTCTTCGCCTTGACCGCCGTCCGGACGAGGACGATCCCGTTCGTCGTGCCGGGGATGCCGCCCTCGACCATGAGAAGGTGCTTCTTCGAGCGTTCGAATGCGCCGGCTCGCCGATAATGCGCCGCGCACCGAATCGACCACGCGAAACCCGGCATCGTAGCGACCCAATTCGAACGCCGAGTAAAGGATGGTCCCGGCGAGCAGCGGCCGAGCGTCCACATCGCCGCAAGGCGCTTTGGCGCGTGCGGCCGGACAACCAATTTGCTGAAAGAATCGGCCATTCTTCGCTACTTCGCTCCGATGGAAGCTCAAAGCTCAGTATACGGAGCCTCGACCCCTAAGACAGAGCTCCAGTATGATATATTCTGAAGCCATGCTATGGCTCAAGGCAGTACACGTCGTAGCCATGGTCTCCTGATTAGCCGGCCTGTTCTACTTGCCGCGACTCTACGTCTATCACGCGCAGGCGTCGGATTCGAACAGCACGCAGCGCTTCGAAATCATCGGAGCGGCGCTGTTCACCCTCATGACCATCGGCGCCGCGGCCACCATTATTTTGGGGTGCCTGATGCTGATCGAAGTCTCCGGCATACCTGCAGATGACGTGGCTGCGAGGTCAAACTGCTGCTGGTGGTCCTGCTCGGTCGCTCTACCACGGGTCCTGCTACAGGCTCGGTGCGGGATTTTGCGCGCGCAGCGCAACACTCGCCCGCGCCAAGTGGTTTCGCGGCTTTCAACGAAGCTGCCCTCGCTGCTGCTTGATCGGCATCGTCATTCTCGCGGTCGTCAAGCCTGAGTCTGTCGTCAGCCAGCGTGCTTCGTCGACGAGCCTCGACGCCGCCACCAGTCCGGATACGGCGGCAGGCCCTAGGAGAACATGCTGCTTGCCATATTGCAGCGCCCGCACGTAAACCCGCCGCTTGAAATACACCACCTCGCGAACCGGCGTCCAATAATCGGTCCAGCGCCAGCGATCGAATTCCGGCTGATTGGTGAGGTCGAAGCGCAGTTTTGATTCCTCCGCCGATGAGCTTCAGCAGAATACCAGCGCTGCTTCTGACCATGCAGCGGTCGCGCACGTACTGGCGCGGCAGCCGATAACGCAGCCGCCTCGGGTGGACCCCAGAATCTCCACATCCTGGCGCTCCAAACCGATCTCCTCGCGGAGTTCGCGAAACAGCGCGCCCTCGACGGGCTCGCCGCGATTGACGCCGCCTTGCGGAAATTGCCAGCCGCGGCCGCCGACGCGGCCGCCCAAGAACACCTCTCCCGGAGCCGCGCGTAAGGACTATGCCCACATTGGCGCGGAAATCCGTCCTGTCGATGGTAGTCGGTGGCGGGTTGGATGGACATGCTCATGCCAGCCCCGACTTGCACTCGGTTTCTGCCCAGCGCCTTGGCGCGATAGAGCGCGGCATCGGCGTCCGCGATCAAGCGGTCGGCCACGGCCTTGAGATCGGGTTCGTCGCGCCCCGGCGAGACCGCCGCGACGCCCACGGACACCGTCAGGCCGCGCGAAATTTGCGAATTCAGTGCGAAGGGCATCGCCGCAATCACCTCGCGAATGCGCTCGGCCAGTGTCGCCGCCTCGGCCGCGGTGGCTTCGGGCAGGAGAATCGCAAGCTCATCGCCGCCGAAGCGCGCGGCGGTATCCATGTTGCGAATCTGCGCCTCGATGCGCTGCGCAACCTCCTTGAGGGCGTTGTCGCCGGCCAGGTGCCCGTAGCCGTCATTGATGCCCTTGAATTTATCGATGTCGATCATCAGGCAGGCGATCGTCCCGCCGCGCCGCTGCGCGCGCGCCAATTCTTCCTTCAAGCGCTGCTGCAGATAGCGCCGATTGTGCCAGCCGGTTAGGAAATCGGTGATGCCGGCGCGCAGCAAGCGCGCCCGGTTCACGGCGTTTTCAATGCAGACTGCCGCGACCGCGCCCAAATGCGCGAGAAAATCCGTGCCGTGATGGCGCGTAAAGCGCGTTGCGTCACGGCTGCCGAAGCACAATGCGCCGGTCGCGCGGTCCTTGCGCGGCAGCGGTACGAGCGCGGCGCTTTTTAAATTCAAAATGCCAGGAAACAGCAGATGATGATCGGCGCCCACGTAGGGCCCGAGCCACGGCTTGTGCAGCACGGCGAGCTGCGGCGCCAATCCGACCAGCGAATCGACGAAGAAAATATGCTTGAATTCTTCCGGACGATCGCCGCCCGCCACCAACAGATGCCGCACTTCGTGCTGCGGATCGAGCAGCACCACGCTGACCGCATCGAGCGCGTAGGACTCGCGCAAGCCGTCCACCATGGCGTGCAGCAATTGCGACAGGCTGTCGGCGCGCAGCAGCGTCAGCTCGCGCGCCTGAGTGCGCTTCATGATGGTCTCGTTGGCGGAAGCCTCGGCGGTCATTTCCGCCACGCGCTTCCTCAGGTCTTCGATCTCCCTATCTGTGTCGGTAATCTCAGTCATGTCCCAATTCCCTCAAAGCGCGCGCGCGGCCGCGCGCACATCCAAGTAGGCTCTGCCGCGGTTCATGATTGCCGTGAACTCCTGCGCATTCTTGGTTTTCACCGTCGCAACCAGCCGATCGACCGCCTTTTGCAGCGCCAGCAGCGACTCGTTGCCGTACTCATTCGAACTTTGAATCTCGAAATAAAGCTCCGGGCTCTCGGCGGCGACGCGGCTCGCCACTTCCAGTTGTGAATCGAAGGTCGTGCTCGACAACTGCGCCAAGCGCGGCGCGGCTTCGCCGCTGTCTGCCAGGGCCGTGAAGAAAGCGATATTGAGGGCGTGCGACAGCCCCAGCACGTAGGCGATCAAGCGGTCGTGCTCGTCCAGATCCATGACGACCCGCTCAGCCATCGTAGGCGCGAACAACTCCTGCGCCTGGGCCAGGGCATCCTGGTCCCCCAGATCGATGAAAATCACGTGCCGGCCCGACAGCAGCTCGGTATCCGGTCCGAACATGGGGTGCACTGAGGTGACACGGCAACCGGCGCTGACCAGCGCTTCGAGCCCGCCGCGCAGCGGCGTTTTCAGGGAGCCCAGATCGAACACCAGTCCCCGCGGCCGGCGCCGCGCCAACACCTGCAGCAATTCGGCGGTCACGGACAGGGGGGTGGCCAGCACGATGAGGTCGAAATCCAAAGGGTCGGTCTGCCAATCGGCGCACCTTTCAAAGCCCGGCGAGGCACCGCGGGGGTCGGCGATGGCGACTCGAAATCCTTGAGAGGCCAGAAACTCGGCGAACCAGCCGCCCATCTTGCCGTAACCGCCGATGACCAGGGCGCGCTTACCGCTGCCATGCGCCTGGGCCGCTACGCGGGCCTGCTCCTGCGTCGCGAGCGAAGACTGAATGAGCTGCCTCAATAGCGATTCGGCCAGATCGGGAGAGATTTTCAGGCGCTCCGCGGTATTGCGGCCCCGCAAAATCACCTCCCGCTCCCGGCCGAAGTCCCGCGTCGCACGTCCGGTGGCCCGTTTCACGGCAGCCACTTGCTCGCTCAAGGCCTGGCGCTGGGCCACCAATGCCAACAACTGACCGTCCAGGTCAGTCAGTGCCGCTCGTAGTTCATCGAGATTCATATCAAAGAAAAGCCCTAAAGGTTCATCGGCACGGCTACCATTGTCTTATGAGCGGCAGCAAAAAGACATTTTGGAGCGAAACCCTGCCGGATCCCCTGCCGGCCAATCCGCTCGAGCTGGCAGCTCAGTGGCTTTCCCAAGCGCAGCGCGATGCCGCGCAGCCCAATCCGAACTCCATGATCCTGGCCACGGTCGACAGCCGCGGCTATCCGTCCGCCCGGGTGGTGCTCTGCAAGGAAATCGCGGCGCAACAGGGATGTATACTCTTCTATACCAACTACCGGTCGCGCAAGGGCAGCGAGCTTGCCGCCAACCCGCGGGCCGCCGTGGTATTTCATTGGGACCACCTGCACCGGCAGGTGCGCGCCGAAGGCCAGGTGGAACTGCTCTCCGATGCCGAAAACGATGCCTACTTCCGCACGCGGGTTTGGCAGAAGCAGTTGGGCGCGTGGGCCAGCCAGCAAAGCCAGCCGGTGGATTCCCGAAAAGACTTGGCCGCTGCCGTGGCCCGCGAGGCACGCCGCTTCGGCATTCCCTACGAGGGCCCCGGATCGCCGGAACCCGAGAGCATCTCCGTTGCGGTGCCGCGGCCGCCGAATTGGGGCGGGTACCGCCTCAACGCCGATGCCGTTGAACTGTGGGTTGAAGGGGAATACCGCATTCACGACCGCGCGCGCTTCACGCGCCCGTTGGCGCCGTCGCGCGAAACTCCCGGCCTTGCTTGGGCCTCGACCCGGTTGCAGCCGTAAACTTAAAGGTCGCGGCGCGCATGTATACTGGTTTTTTTTCTGAGCTTATTGCATGGCTGAGCGTTCATTCGCCAAAGAGGTGCAGTCGCTGCGCCTGAGCGCGGGCGCGGAGTTCGAAGGCGAAGGGATCCTCGCCGTGACCAAGGCGCTGCTGCAATCCGGGGTCGGGTATGTGGGCGGCTATCAGGGTGCGCCGATCTCGCACCTCATGGATGTGCTGTCGGACGCAAGCGTGATCTTGGCCGAGCTCGGCGTGCGTTTCGAATCCTCGGCGAGCGAAGCTACGGCGGCCGCCATGCTCGCCGCATCAGTCAACTATCCGATCCGCGGCGCGGTGACATGGAAGTCCACCGTCGGCACCAATGTTGCCTCGGATGCGCTTTCCAATCTCGCTTCCGCCGGAGTCATCGGCGGCGCGCTGATTGTGCTCGGCGAAGACTACGGCGAAGGCGCGAGCATCATGCAGGAGCGCACGCACGCCTTCGCCATGAAATCACAGATGTGGTTGCTCGATCCGCGGCCGAATTTGCCCTCGATCGTGCAGGCCGTGGAGCAAGGCTTCGAGCTTTCCGAAGCGAGCAGCACGCCGGTCATGCTGATGCTGCGGATCCGCGCCTGTCACGTGGTCGGTCAATTTCGCGCCAAAGACAATCGCCGGCCGCCCTTCACGTTGCAGCAAGCGATGAATAATCCCGTGCGCGCGTTCGACCGCATCATTCTGCCGCCATCGACTTATGCGCAAGAGCGCGCAAAGATCGAACAGCGCTGGCCCGCCGCGGTCAGGTTCGTCAAGGAACGCCGGCTCAACGAATTCCTGGGCGAAAACGCGGCGTGCGACGTCGGCATCGTGCTGCAGGGAGGCTTGTACAATACGGTGCTGCGCGCACTCGAGCGCTTGAGGTTGGCCGACATATTCGGCGAATCCAAGATTCCGCTCTACGTATTGAACGTGACTTATCCGCTCGTGCCGGACGAATTCACCCGTTTCGCGCACGGCAAAAGGGCCATGTTGATCATTGAGGAAGGCCAGCCCGAGTTCATCGAGCAGGCGGCCAGCCTGTTTCTGCGCCAAGCGGACCTGCAGACGCGCATCGTCGGCAAGGGGCCGCTGCCGATGGCGGGCGAATATACCGGCGCCGTGGTCATCGCGGGCCTGCGCAAATTCTTGGCGGAATTCGGGCGGTTGCCGGCGGCGGACATACCCCTGCTGCCGGCCGCGCTGCTGGCGCGCAACGTGCCGGTGCGTCCATCGGGATTGTGCACGGGATGCCCCGAGCGGCCGCTGTTTGCATCCATGAAACTGCTGGCGCGCGAAATGGGCCCCATGCAGGTCAGCGCGGATATCGGTTGTCATTCTTTTTCCACCCTCCCGCCTTTCGATCTGGGCGGGACCATCATGGGCTACGGCCTGGGTGCCGCGGGCGGCGCGTCGTTCAATGTACCCAACCCGCGGCGCGCGCTATCCATGATGGGCGACGGCGGTTTCTGGCACAACGGCTTGACCAGCGGGATCGGCAATGCCGTCTTCAATCGGCATGACGGCGTGACCATCATCGTGGATAACGGCTATTCGGCCGCGACCGGCGGGCAATACATTCCGTCCTCATCGGCCGAGATCAAGGGTCGCCGCGCAAGAAACCGCATCGAGACCGCGGTGCGCGGCGTGGGGGTCGAATGGGTGCGCACGATTCGCACCTACGACATGAAACAGACGATGGCGGTGCTGCGCGAAGCGCTGCTCACCAAATTCACCGGACCCAAAATCGTCATCGCGGAAGGCGAGTGTCAATTGAACCGTCAACGGCGCATCGCACCGGCCCTCAAGAAGCTGATCGGCGACGGCGAGCGCGTCGTCCGCGAGCGCTTCGGCATCGATGCCGATGTCTGCACCGGCGATCATTCCTGCATCAGGTTATCCGGCTGCCCCTCGCTCACCGTGAAAACGAACCCCGACCCGCTGCGGCGGGATCCGGTTGCGTATGTCGACAACAGCTGCGTAGGCTGCGGGGTTTGCGGCGAAGTGGCGCACGCCGCGGTGCTCTGCCCGTCTTTCTACCGGGCCGATGTCATCGTCAACCCGACGGCATGGGATCGGTTCAAGGCGCGGCTGCGCAGCGCCGTCATTCGCATACTGGCTTGAGGCGCTCACGGCCCATCACCTTGACGATTGCGGCGCTGGGCGGCCAGGGCGGCGGCGTCGTGACGGATTGGCTCGTCATGGCTGCCCGCCGCGCAGGCTACTTCGTGCAGGCAACATCGGTGCCCGGCGTCGCGCAACGCACCGGCGCGACGATCTACTATTTGGAGTTCTTTCCGAGAAGCGCTGCGCCCGAGGGCCGCGAACCCATCATGGCTCTGATGCCCAATCCCGGCGACGTGGATATCGTGGTGGCCTCGGAGTGGATGGAAGCCGGCCGCGCCATCAATCGCGGCTTGGTGACCCAGGATCGCACCACGCTCATCGCCTCCACCCATCGGGATTACACGATCGGCGAAAAGATCGCTCTCGGCGATGGGCGCGCCAGTTCGCGGGAATTATTCGAGGTCGCGGCCGCGGCGGCGAAGAAGCTGATTGGTTTTGACATGCCCAAGGTAGCCGAGGACGCGGGCGGCCGCATCAGCGCCGTCATCCTCGGCAGCATTGCGGGCGCCGGCGTACTGCCGTGGGGAATCGAGGAATATCATCACGCGATCAAGGAATCCGGCGTCGGCGTCGACGCCAGTCTCGCCGCATTCGAGGCCGGCCGCGCCGCCGTGATTGCCGCCGCCGCCCAGCCGCTGACGGCGGCGGCCTGGCCCGGCCGCGAGGCAACGATCGACTCGTCCGACTACACGCTGCAGGCCGTGGCGGCGCCTTTGCGGCAAAGGATCGAAAATCTATTCCCCGCCGCGCTGCGCGAGCTGCTTGGCATGGCGGCGGCGCGGCTGTCCGATTACCAGGACGACGCCTACGCCGCTCTGTTTTTGGATCGAATCGAGCGCATCGCGGCGCTCGAAGCACCGCCATCGAACGATGCGAAATTGACTGCGGCCACGGCGCGTTCCCTGGCGTTGTGGATGAGCTTCGAGGACGTGATGCGCGTGGCACAGATCAAGACGCGCCGCGGACGCGCGCTGCGCATCCGACGCGAAGTGCAGGCCAACCCGCAGGACCTCGTCGAAGTGCGCGAATTCGTGAAGCCGCGGGTGGAGGAAATCTGCGGCACGCTGCCCGCCGCTTTGGGCCGGCGTCTGCTGGCATCCGTGCGCGCGCAGCGGATTTTGGTTCGATTCACCGCCGGACGCCGCATTTCGACGACCAGCATCAGCGGCTTTGCCCTGCTGCGCGGCATCGCTGCCCTCAGGCGCTTCCGGCGCGGCAGCCTGCGTTACCGGACCGAGAATCTTCGCATCGAAGCATGGTTGAAACAGATCGCCGAGATTGCGCCGCGCAACCATGAGCTCGCCGTGGAACTCGCCGAATGCCAGACGCTGGTAAAGGGCTACGGCGACACGCATGAACGCGGCTGGTCGGCATTCAGCCAGTTATCGGCCCTGGCCACGGGCCTGGTCGGCGATCCGGAGGGCGCTGCCCGCCTGCGGGCGCTACTTGATGCGGCCCTGGCCGACGATAGTGGCGCGCAGCTCGAACGCGCCGTCGCATCGCTGCGTACGCACCCGCCGGTTGCGGCTTAAAGGACGGACCCAGCGCAGCGCGCGCCTGCGTCGGCGCGCGCTGCCGCGGCTTCCGCGATAATGCTTTATATCTAAATTATCTATATATGATATAACGAAGCATGAAGCGAATCGTCTGCATGGGCGGCGGACCCGCCGGGCTGTTTGCCGCGATCCTGTTCAAGAAGGCGCTGCCCGGCGCGTCGGTCGAGATTTTCGAGCGCAACCGCCCGGACGACACCTTCGGCTGGGGCGTCGTGTTTTCGGACAAGACCATGGGCAACTTCCTGGAAGCGGACCCGCCCTCGCATGCACGCATCGTCGATGAGTTCTATCATTGGGACGACATCGACGTGCACTTCAAGGGGCAAACCATCCGCTCCCAGGGACACGGTTTCGCCGGCATCTCGCGCCGCATGCTTCTCAGCATTCTGCAGAAACGCGCCGCATCGCTCGGCGTGAAGCAGACATTCCAGCACGAACTCGAGGGCAGCGGCGAGTTCGACGACGCCGATCTCTTGGTCATCGCAGAGGGCGCCAACAGCAAGACCAGGACGCGGCAGGCCGAGAACTTCGGCCCGAACATCGAAGTGCGCAAGTGCCGCTATATTTGGTTGGGCACGACCCAGAAGTTCTCTGCTTTTACCTTTGCCTTCGAGAAAACCGAGTTCGGTTGGTTTCAAATTCACGCCTACCAGTTCAGCAAGGACCTCTCCACGGTCATTGTGGAAACGCGCGAGGAGACCTGGGCGGCGCACGGGCTGGACCGGGCCGATGTCGAGCAGTCGATCGCATTTTGCGAAAAGCTGTTCGCAGCCTACCTGGGCAATGCGCCGCTGCTGTCCAACGCGCGGCATCTGCGCGGCTCCGCCTGGCTCAATTTCAACCGGGTGGAATGCCGGCATTGGCACGACGGCAATCGCGTGCTCATCGGCGATGCAGCGCACACCGCGCACTTCTCGATCGGCTCGGGCACCAAGCTGGCGATGGAGGATGCCATCTCGCTGGTGCGCCACGTCAGCCACGCGAGGGATGTCCGCTCGGGACTGGAGTCCTATCAAACCGAGCGCAGCGTCGAGGCGCAGAAGCTGCAGAATGCGGCGCGCAATCGTATGGAATGGTTCGAGAACGTGGCTCGCTACGAGAACATGGAGCCGCTGCAGTTCGCGTACAGCTTGCTGTCCGGAAGCCAGCGCATCGGCCACGCCAACTTGAAGCTGCGCGACGCGCGATTCATCGACCGGATCGAGGCGGACCTGGCGTCGCGGTGCGGCGGCACGGCGCGGCCGCGCCCGCCGATGTTTCTGCCGTTTCGCCTGCGCGACATGCATCTGGTCAATCGTGTGGTGGTCGCGCCCATGGCGCAATATCGCGCCGTGGACGGGGTGCCGGGCGATTGGCATTTGGTTCACTACGGCGCGCGCGCGACCGGCGGCGCGGGCTTGGTATTCACCGAAATGACCTGCACCTCCGCCGACGCGCGCATTTCGCCCGGCTGCACCGGCCTGTGGAACGAGGCCCAAGCGGCCGCGTGGCGGCGCATCGTGGAATTCGTGCACGTGGAATCCGCGGCGCGCATCTGCCTGCAGCTGGGTCACGCGGGCCGCAAGGGTTCGACGCAGTTGGGGTGGCAGGAGGCGGATCATCCCTTGAGCTGCGGTAATTGGCGTCTGTACGCGCCCTCGCCCCTGCCCTACTTGCCGGGCATCAGTCAGGTACCGCAGGAAATGACCCCGACACAGATGGAAGCGGTGAAGGCCGATTTTGTCCGGGCGGCGACGCTCGGCGCGGCGGCCGGATTCGACATGCTCGAATTGCACATGGCGCATGGCTATTTGCTGGCAAGTTTTCTCTCGCCCCTGACCAATGTCAGAAAAGACGAATATGGCGGGTGCGTGCAGAACCGCTTGCGATATCCGCTGCAGGTGCTGCGCGCGGTGCGTGCCGCGTGGCCCGCGGCAAGGCCCGTCAGCGTGCGCATATCAGCGTGCGATTGGGCGGAAGGCGGCTTGAGCGAAGCGGACGTGATTGCGATTGCGCGGGCGCTGGCGGCATCGGGTGCCGACATTCTGCACATTTCCAGCGGTCAGACGGTCGCGACGCAGCGCCCGGTGTATGGCCGTATGTGGCAGACGCCGTTGGCCGACATGGTACGCAACCTCGCCGCGGTGCCCACCATTGCCGTCGGCAACATCTTCGAGGCCGATCACATCAACTCGATCATCGCGGCGGGCCGCGCGGATTTATGCGCCATTGCCCGCCCGCATCTGAGTTCCCCAGCGTGGACGCTCGCGGAGGCTGCCGCGCAAGGCTATACGGAGCAGTGGTGGCCCGAGCCGTATCTGCCCGCCAAGAGTCAGCTCGAGCGCGCCGCGGCGCGTGCCGCGGCGGCAGCGGCGGCGCCAGGCGCCGTATGAACCAGGACAAACTCTTGCAAGGACGTCATGCCCTGGTCACCGGCGGCGGCCGCGGCATCGGCGCAAGCATCGTACGAGCGCTGATCGCGCACGGCGCCAAGCTGAGCATGCTCGGACGCACTGCCGCCACTCTCGAGGGGTTGGCGGCGGAATTGCGATCCTCCGGCGCACAGACCTTTTGCGCAACCGCAGATGTCGGCAAACGGGAATCCGTGGACGCCGCGTTTGCGGCCGCGCGCACGATTTTCGGCCCCATCGATATTCTGATCAACAATGCCGGCCAGGCGATCAGCGCGCCGATCACCAAGCGCGATGATGCGCTGTGGGAGCGCTTGCTGGCCAGCAATCTGTCGGGCACTTACTTCGGTATTCAAGCAGCGCTGCCGGACATGCTGCAAGGCGGCTTCGGGCGAATCGTCAATATCGCCAGCACCGCCGGACTCACCGGCTACCCCTATGTCGCGGCCTACTGTGCCGCGAAACATGGCGTCATCGGGTTGACGCGCGCCGTTGCCAGAGAAGTCGCCACGCGCAACATCACCGTCAATGCGGTGTGTCCGGGATATACGGATACCGATCTGGTCAGGGAGGCAGCCGCAAAAATATCCGCCGTGACCGGCCGCAAGCTCGAGGATGCACTGCAGGCCATGACCAAATCGAATCCGCAGGGGCGGCTGGTGCAACCCGATGAAGTAGCCAATGCCGTGGCGTGGCTGTGCCTGCCCGGCAGCGAATCGGTCACCGGGCAAAGCATCGTGGTTGCAGGCGGAGAATTGCTGTGAGCGCCGCCGTGGGCTTGGATTTGAGCGACGCGACCCATGAATCGCTGCGTTTGTGGCTGCGCCTGCTGAGCTGTTCGCACCTCATCGAGAACCGTGTGCGCAAGTCGCTGGCGGCGCGCTTCAAAACAACGCTGCCGCGCTTCGATCTGATGGCGCAGCTCGAGCGCTTTCCCAAGGGGCTGCAGATGGGCGAGTTGTCGAGGCGCATGCTGGTGACCGGCGGCAATGTGACCGGCATCGTCGATCAACTGGAGCGCGCGGGCTTGATCGTCAGAACGGAAGATCCAGCGGACCGGCGCGCCTACTTGGTCAAGCTCACCAAGGAAGGCCGGCGCCTGTTCGCGCAAATGGCTGTCGAGCACGAGTCGTGGATCGTGCATCTCTTCTCCGGCATTCCCAAACGCGAGCAGCGGATATTGAACGAATCCTTGTCGCATTTGCGCGCGCAACTGACCCGGAATACATCATGAAAGACACCTTGAGCGATTACCGCGCGCGGCATTTCCTCTGGTCCGTGCAAAACGCGGTCGGCCGGATTACGTTGAGTCGTCCGGAAAAGAAAAATCCCCTGACCTTCGAAAGCTATGCGGAACTGCGCGATCTCATGCGCCGGCTGCCGTTCGCGCCCGAAGTGAAGGCGCTTGTCTTGAGCGGCGCGGACGCCAACTTTTGCTCCGGCGGGGATGTGCAGGAGATCATCGGACCGTTGACGCGCATGAGCATGCCCGAACTGCTCAATTTCACGCGCATGACCGGCGATCTGGTGAAAGCCATGCGCGCCTGCCCGCAGCCCATCATTGCTGCGGTCGATGGCGTATGCGCCGGCGCCGGCGCCATCCTGGCCATGTGCTCCGACATCCGCCTGAGCACGGCTCGTTCCAAAACCGCGTTCCTCTTCACGCGCGTCGGGCTTGCCGGCTGCGATATGGGCGCCTGCGCGATTCTGCCGCGCATCATCGGTCATGGACGGGCCGCGGAATTGCTGCTATCCGGCCGCAGCATGGGAGCCGATGAAGCGCTCGCCTGCGGCTTTTACAGCCGTCTGCTGCCCGCCGACGAATTGCTTGCGGCGGCCACGCAGCTCGCCCAGGAACTTGCCGATGGTCCGAGCTTTGCGCATGGCATGACCAAAACCATGCTCAATCAGGAATGGAACATGGGACTGGAGCAGGCGCTCGAGGCCGAAGCGCAGGCGCAGGCGATCTGCATGCAGACCGACGACTTCCGCCGCGCCTATGAGGCGTTTTCGGCCAAACAACGCCCGCTTTTCAAAGGCAATTAGCAAAAGGCCAGCATCGATGAGCACCAAGACCTTGCAGCCGGCGGAGTGGGCGCGTCCCAAGGGTTATGCCAACGGCATGGCCGCGCGCGGGCAGATGATATTCATTTCCGGCCAGATTGGCTGGGACGCCAACGGACAATTCAACAGCGACAATTTGACCGAGCAGGTGGCGCAAGCGCTGCGCAACATCGTGTGCGTTCTCAAGGAAGCGCATGCGGAGCCGCGGCACCTGGTCCGCTTGACCTGGTACGTGTTGAGCCGCGATGCCTATGTGCGCGAGGCGCGCGAAATCGGCGGCGCCTATCGGGAAATCCTCGGCAGGCATTTTCCGGCCATGTCGGTCGTGGAAGTGCGAGGATTGGTCGAGCAGCGCGCATTGGTGGAAATCGAAGCAACTGCCGTGATTCCCGACGGTTGAGCCCATGGCCACGTGGCGTCCGCCGGAGCGAATCAAGTACGCGCCCCTCGAAGCGCCCTGGCCCACCTCGTTACAGGCGCAGCGGTCGCAACTGTTTCAGCCGATTACGGTGGGTTCGGTCCGCCTGGCATCGCGCACCTGGGTTCCCGCCATGGTACCGTGGCGCGCGTCCGAAGACGGCGACGTCACGCCGTCGGTTCTCGCCTGGTATGAGCGGTTTGCGCGCGGCCGTCCTGCGGCGCTGGTCGTGGAGGCCACGGGCGTGCGCGATGTGGCGAGCGGACCCTTGCTGCGCATCAGCGACGATCGATATCTCCCCGGGCTCGAGCGCCTGACCGAATGCGTGCGCCGGGCCAGCGGCGGCGAAACCAAGCTTTTCATACAAATCATCGATTTTTTGAGCATTCGGCGCCGCCCGCCTGCGCGGAAATACTTCGAGCGATTCTTGCAGGTGACGCCGCGCCACCGAGAACTCCTGCAGATGACCGACAGCGACGAGTCCAGCGTCCGAACCCGACTGGCAGCGCTCTCCGAGCCGCAGCTGGAAATGGTCTTGACCGCGCGCGAGCTCGAGTCGTTGCGGCAAGGATTTCGCGAGCGCGTCACCGACACCGACGTGCCCGCGATCCGGGATTTGCCCGCCACGCTTCCGGCGGTGTTCGCCTCTGCTGCCGCTCGCGCGCGCCAAGCCGGCTTCGATGGAGTCGAACTGCACTACGCGCACGCCTACACCATGGCCTCATTTCTCTCCGCGCGGAATACCCGAAACGACGGCTACGGCGGCCCGCGCGAACGGCGCATTCGGCTGCCCTTGGAAGTGCTGGCGGCGGTTCGAGATCGGGTCGGCTCGCAATTCACCGTGGGCTGCCGGATGCTCGCGGAAGACTGCATCGAGTCCGGCAGCACGGTCGAGGACACGGAGTACTTTGCGCAGCGGCTCGCGGGCGCCGGCCTGGACTTCATCTCCCTGTCGCGCGGCGGAAAGTTCGAGGACGCCTCGCAGCCGAAAATCGGCGAAGCCGCCTACCCGTACACCGGGCGCAGCGGTTATGAGTGCATGCCTTCGTATTATTCGGACGCCAAGGGTCCCTTTGGCCGCAATGTCGATGCGTGTTCACGCATCCGCTCGAAAATCCGCCGCGCGGGCTTCGACACGCCCGTCGTACTCTCGGGCGGCATACATCACTTTGCTCAGGCCGAACTGGCGCTGCGCAGCGGCGCGGCTGACATCGTCGGATTCGCCCGCCAGGCGCTGGCGGATCCGGATTGGTTCTTGAAGGTTCGCGAAGGCCGCGGCGCCCAGGTACGCCTCTGCCTGTACACCAACTACTGCGAGGCGCTGGACCAGCGCCACCGCGAGGTGACCTGCGAGCTTTGGGATCGAACCGATCTTGACGAACCGGGGATCATGCTGTCCGCGGACGGCAAGCGCCGATTGCTGCCGCCTTGATGCCGCGGCTCGCGCAAAACCGCCATTACCATCCGACCGCCTCGCCGTCCTTGCGGAAATCCGATCCCGCGCGATAGTAGCCGGCGACGCTTTTGGCACCCTCCGGCGAGATTTGTGCGGCCGCCGGATCGGCGACAAACATGATGATCTGCACGCCGCCCATATCTGCGCCGCTCACGGATTGCACCGAGTGGCCCATCGCCGCGAGCTTGGCGCCCACCAATTGATACAGAGGCGTCTCCAAGCTCAGCGTATTCGACACCTGGGAATGACGGAATCTCGCCATGTCCGCGGCCGCCTGCAAATTGGCGCCAAGATCCAGGATATTGACCAACAGCTGCGCGTGTCCCTGCGCCTGCATATCGCCGCCCATCAAGGTTACCGTCATCAGCGGTTGATCGTTGTGCATGACGAAGCCCGCCGACAGTGTGTTGAACGGCCGCTTGTGCGGCTCGATGACATTGGGGCTCTTGGGATTGAGCGTGAACAGCGCGCCGCGATTGTGCAGAATGAAACCGTAGCCCGGCACCGTCACGCCTGAGCCGAAGGCGGAGAAGTTGCTGTTCACCCAGGAAACCATGTTGCCTTCAGCGTCGGCGGTCGACAGCACGACGGTGTCGCCCGGCATCGAAAAATTCCCGGAGGGACCCGGCGTCGAGGCATGCTGCGGATCGACTTTTCCGCAAAGCGAAGCGGCATATTTCTCCGACAGCAGTTTGCGCAGCGGCACGCTCGCGAAATTCGGATCAGCGTTGTACCGATACAGGTCGGCGTAGGCGAGCTTCTTCGCCTCGATCAGGAAATGCCAGTACTCGGGGTTCGCGACCCCTAGTGAGGCCAGGGTCTGCCCGGCGGTCCATTGCGGAACGCAGGCGCCCAGAATATTCAGAATCTCCTCCGTTGCCCAGGCTTGCGCCGGCGGCGGCAATTCGAGGATGTCGTAGCCATGATAGTTGCTGCGGGCGGGCTCGACCCATTCACCGCTGTAGTTGGCCAGGTCCTCGAGCGTCATCGACCCGCCGAGTGCCTGCGATTTCGCAACAATAGCTTGCGCGATCTCCCCCTTGTAGAACGCGTCCGCCCCCTTTGACTGCAGCAGCTTGAGCGTTCGCGCCAGATCGGGATTGCGGAAAATTTGTCCGGGGCTGGGCGGCACGCCGTGCGGGTACCAGGTCTTGACCGAATCGGGATCCGGCGAAGTGCAGCAGCCTTTCAAGGGCAGCGCGTTGGGTAAGCGCCAGTCATGCGCAATGCGTTCGGAAATCGGAAATCCGCTTTGCGCGTACCAGGCCGCCGGCTCGAGCACCTCTTTAAAAGTGAGATTGCCGAAGCGCTTGAGCACCGCCTCCCAGCCCCACGCCGCACCAGGCACCGTCACCGGTAATATTCCGCCCTCGGGCATACCCGAGCCCGGACCCCAGTTTTTGGGATTCCAGGCGTAGCCCAATTTATTGAAGCGCGGAACAGTGGCGCCGGTGGGCGCCATACCGCTGGCGTTCAGCACATAGACCTTGTGTTCCTTGGCGATGTAGACGATGACGAATAGATCTCCGCCGATCCCCACCATCATGGGCTCCGTCACGTTGAGCATCGCAGCCGTCGCCACGGCCGCGTCGATGGCGTTGCCGCCGTGCTGCATGATCCGCAATCCCGCCAGAGCGGCCAGCGGTTGGCTGGTCACCACCATTCCATGTTGCGCCATCACCTCGCTGCGGCTCTGCGCCGGCCAGCCCTCCGCGCGAACGCCGCGAACCGCGCCGCAAAAGGCCGGCGGCGCAGTGGAGTCGCAGCTCTGCATCTTCGGCGCCTGAGCGAATGCGGCGCCGATCGGCAGAGTGAAGATCAGAGCAAGTATATAAGTGGATTTTTGCATTGCCGGCCCAAGTTTGTTGCGCGAATTCTTGAAGGGTTGCCGATATTGCCACTTTCCCACGGCGGTTTCACGCACGCGCTAGACTTGCGCGCTGAACAGGCCGTTGTCGGCCGGTGCTGCCAGGAGCCCCCGTTGATTTGGCTATTGCAACTCAAGACGCTGCTCAAGGATTTGATCCTCCCGCCTGCGGGCCCGCTATTGCTCGCGCTGCTCGGATTGGCGCTGCTCAAAGCGCGGCCGCGCCTCGCCCGGACATTCATCGCCGTGGGTTTGGCGTCGCTGTGGCTGCTGTCGACTCCGATCGTGTCGGATGCGCTGACAGGCATAGTGGAACTGTATCCGCCGCTCGACTTTCGCCAGGCGGCCCGCTGCCAAGCCATTGTGATTCTCGGCGGCGGCGGCCAGCGCGCGCTCGCTCCCGAGTACGGCGGCCCTGCCGCCGAGCCTTTCTTGCTCGAGAGATTGAGCTACGGCGCGTACCTCGCCAAGAAAACCGGGCTGCCCATTCTAGTAACCGGGTATTCGCTCGAGGCCCGTGCGATGCACGATACGCTGCAGCGGAATTTCGGAATCGAGACGCGCTGGATCGATGACCGGGCTTACGACACTTTTCAGAATGCGCGCAACTCCGCGCGGATTCTGAACGCGCAGGACGTGCATCGCATCATCTTGGTGACCCGCGCCACCCACATGCGGCGTGCCGTGCAAGAGTTCGCCGCCGCCGGCCTCGATGTTGTGCCGGCGCCCGTGGGAATCCTCGCGCCGCGGGATTTCGGCGTGCTGGAATATTTGCCGAATCCGGACGCGCTGCTCCGATCCTATGCAGCTATCTATGAACTGATCGGCGAGCCCGTGCGGATCTTTCTTTCCGCCAGCCATTTGCGGCGGCACTAATACCCCCGGCACTGTGAATTTGGGCGGCGAGCATGGCCTGGGGCGATGGCCGCGTGCGCACCCGTAGGCCGAAAAATCAGAATGCGCCCATCGCCCGCCGATCGCGCCGGCGTTGTGAAATTGATTGGCTCAGGTTCTAGCCAGGGAGGATGAGAAGTCTCGAGGCACTGTCGCCTTCGTGCCTCGAGTCTTCTCATCCTCCCTGGCAAGCACCACACCAGTCAAATTCACACTGCCGTGATGCTATCGGTAACGCCCCATCAACTTATCGAGCGCCGCGCTGCCCGGCGACAGCTTATCGAACGGAATGCTGTTGAGCGGCGCCTTCGCCGTGCGATTCAGGTTGTGAAATTCGGTGCCGTCCGCTTCGTTGATATGGATGAGTCCGGTCACGTATTCATTTTGCTTGAGTTTGTTCTCGATATAGTTGTACGCAGCGGTGCGATCCGTCGGATCGTAAGACGGGTCGAGCTTGCGCAGCAGCACGCGGCTGCCGTCGTGCAAACTGACCGGAATGGCCTCGCCTGCGGGATAATCCACCGCGATTTCCGCATGCAGAGGCACGAAGTCGGCCTCCACCGCCGCATGATAGTGCTCACGGGTGAACCCATAGCTCTTGGTCGAGCCTTCGTGATCGTTGAAGGTCACGCACGGCGAGAGTACATCGATCAGGGCGAAGCCGTTGTGACGCATGCCGGCCTGGATCAGCGGCACCAGCTGCGCTTTGTCGCCCGAAAAGCTGCGCGCAACGAAAGTCGCGCCCAACGAGAGCGCCAGCAGCACCGGGTCGATCGGCGGCGAGGCATTGGTCTCGCCGCGCTTCGCCTTGCTGCCGATATCCGCGGATGCGGAGAACTGTCCCTTGGTGAGGCCGTAGACGCCGTTGTTCTCGATGAGATACAGCATGTTGACGTTGCGGCGTATGACATGCACCAGCTGACCTATGCCGATGGATAGCGAATCGCCATCGCCCGAGATGCCCACATAGGTGAGGCCCCGATTGGCGGCGTTCGCGCCGCTGGCGATCGATGGCATGCGGCCATGCACGGAGTTGAATCCATGCGAGCCGCTGACGAAATATGCCGTGGTCTTCGATGAGCAACCGATGCCGGACAGTTTGACCAACTGTTCCGGCCGCAGGGACAGCCCCCAGCATGCCTCGACCAAGGCTGCGGTTACGGAATCGTGGCCGCAGCCGGCGCACAAGGTGGACATGCTGCCTTCGTATTGGCGGCGCGTCAGGCCCAATTCGTTGGTGGGCAGCGAGGGATGCGAGACTTTCGGCTTGTTGATGTATGACATAGGGAACTCGCTGTTGGGAGCTTAGCGCGGCACCGCGCTCAAGCGCGGCGCCTCCGCCAGCTTGGCGCGGATCTCATCGACGATGGGCTGGGCTGAAATGGGCAGCCCGCTGTAGCTCAATATGGAGAACAGCTTGGCCTTCTCCACCGCGGTCTCCAATATCAGCAGGGATTTCAGCTGCGCATCGCGATTTTGTTCCACCACGAAGACGGTCGCATGCGATTTCAAGAAAGCCTCCACCTCGCTGTTGAACGGGAATGCCTTCACGCGCAAATAGTCGACGTCGATTTTCTGATGGGTGAGGACATCGAGCGCTTCGCGGATCGCGCCGTCGCAACTGCCGATGCTCACGATGCCGACAGCGCTGTTGCCTTTGCCGATCAATGCCGGCTTCGGCAGGTATTTCGGCGCATTGGCGAATTTTCGCTTCAGGCGGTCGAGCACAACTTGGTATTCGGCGGAGTCCTCGGTGTATCCGCCATATTGGTTGTGGCCGGAACCGCGCGTGAAATATGCCCCTTTGGGACTCGTCCCGGGCAGCGTGCGGTACGGAATCGCATCGTCATCGCGATCCAGATATCGATAGAATTTCTCCAAACCCTCGACTTCTTGCTTCGATAGCACCTTGCCGCGGTCGGGCCGGTACGCATCGTCCCATTTCAAATCCGGGCACATCCAATCGTTCATGCCGATGTCCAGATCGGATAGCACGAAAACCGGGGTCTGCAGGCGTTCAGCGACATCGAAGGCCTGCGCCGCCATGTAGAAGCATTCCTCGGGATTGGCCGGAAATAGCAGCACATGCCGGGTATCGCCGTGCGATGCGTAGGCGCACAGCAACACGTCTCCTTGTTGCGTGCGCGTCGGCATGCCGGTGGATGGCCCGACCCGTTGCACGTCGAAAATGACGCAGGGCACTTCGGCGTAATACGCCAGGCCGATGAATTCATTCATCAGGGAAATTCCCGGCCCGCTGGTCGGCGTAAACGCCCGGGCGCCGTTCCACGAGGCGCCCAAGACCATGCCCACCGCCGCCAATTCGTCCTCCGCCTGCAGGACCGCGAAATTTCTCTCGCCGGTCGCGGCATCGACGCGGTAGCGCTCGCAAAATCCCTTGAACGCATCCATCAAGGAGGTCGATGGCGTAATCGGGTACCACGCCCCCACCGTTGCGCCCGCAAAGACGCAGCCGAGACCAGCCGCCGTATTGCCGTCGATCATGATGTGGCCGGCGGTCTTCTCCAGGTGCTCGACGCGCAGCGGCAGCGGCGAAGTCAAATTCTCCTTGACGTAGTCGTATCCCAGGCGCAGCGCCTTGGTATTCGAGTCGAGCAGCTTCGGCTTCTTGGCGTAGCTCTCGCTGAGCAATCCGCTGATCACATTGAGGTCGACGTCGAGCAGCGCCGCCAGTACGCCCGCATAGGCGATGTTTTTCAGGAGAATGCGATTGCGCACGCCGTCGAAATTCTCGTTCACCAGCTTGGCGAGCGGCACCGGAATGACGGTGATGTCGCCGCGCTGCAGCAGCGCGCTGCGCGGCCAAGTCGAGTCATAAATCAAGTATCCACCGGAGCGCAGCTCGCGAATGTCCTTGGAGTAGGTTTCGGCGTTCATCGCGACCATGATGTCGACGTGGCTGGCGCGCGCGGCATAGCCATCGCGGGTCACCCGGATTTCATACCACGTGGGCAGTCCCTGGATATTCGAGGGAAAATAATTCTTGCCGGTAACCGGCACCCCCATGCGGAAGATCGCCTTCATGATCAGCGAATTGGCGCTGGCGGATCCCGTGCCGTTGACGTTGGCGAACTTCACCACGAAATCGTTTACACGGCTGGCCTCGGCAATCAGGCTGGGCATGCACGAACCTCCTCGTCGATGGCGAGCGGGATACGAATGGTCGACTTCTGCATGTCCCATGCGGCCGTCGGGCAGCGCTCCGCGCACAGTCCGCAATGCACGCAAACATCTTCGTCTTTGACCATGACTCGTGCGGTTTGCGGCAACGCCGCCGAGACATACAACGCCTGGGTCGGATTCGTGGCGGGCGCCGTCAAGCGGCCGCGCAATTCGGCGTCCGCGCCATTCTGCGTGATGGTGAGGCAATCCACCGGACAGATGTCGATGCACGCATCGCACTCGATGCATAGCTTCGCGGTGAACACTGTCTGCACGTCGCAGTTCAAGCAGCGCTGCACCTCGAGCGCAGCCTCTTCCGCAGTGAATCCCAGTTCGACCTCGATGTTGATTTTCTTGAAGCGATCGACCAGGCCCACATGCGGCACCAGGCGGCGTTCGACGCCGTTATATTCGTTTTTGTAAGCCCACTCATGCATGCCCATTTTGCGGCTGGACAGCGTGACGCCCCGCGGCAGGCGCTCCTCGATCGGCTCGTCGTGGCAGAACTTGTGGATGGAAATCGCGGCCTGGTGGCCGTGTTCGACCGACCAAATGATGTTCTTCGGGCCGAAGGCCGCATCGCCGCCGAAGAAGACTTCGGAACGGGTCGATTGAAATGTGCGCGCATTGACCTTGGGAACATTCCATTTGTCGAGTTCGATGCCGATGCCCTTCTCGATCCAGGGAAAGGCATTTTCCTGGCCGATGGCGAGGATGACGTCGTCGCAGGGCAAGAACACATCGCCCAATGAACGCGTTGCGGTGATGTCGCCGTTCTCGATGTCGTATTCCAATTTCTCGAACATCATGCCGGTCAGGCCGCCGTTTTCAATGACGAAGGCTTTCGGTGCGTGATTGATGACGATCTCGACTTTCTCCGCTTCGGCGTCTTCGAGCTCCCACTCGGAAGCCTTGAAGAATTGACGCGGCTTGCGCGCCATGACTTTCACGTTTTTCGCGCCGAGCCTGAGCGAGCTGCGGCAGCAATCCATCGCGGTGTTGCCGACGCCGATGATCAAGACCTTCTCGCCGACCTTGTCGATGTGGCCGAACGCGATGGATTCGAGCCAGGTTATGCCGATATGAATGCGGTCGGTATCGTGGCGGCCCGGCAGCTCGAGCTCCTTGCCCTTGGGCGCGCCGGATCCCACGAATACGGCGTCGAATTCTGCGGCTTCGAGCAGCTTTTTCATGCTTTTGATGGGGGAATCCAGGCGCAAGTCCGCGCCCATGTCGACGATGTAGCCGATTTCCTCATCGAGCACATTCGCGGGAAGCCGGAACGCCGGAATATTGGTGCGCATCAGTCCGCCGGGCACCGAGTACTGTTCGAAGATGGTGACTTCATAGCCCAATGGCAGCAAATCATTGGCCACGGTGAGCGAAGCCGGGCCCGCGCCGATGCAGGCAATTCGTTTGCCGTTTTTTTCGCGCGGCGCCTTGGGCAGGAGCGCGGTAATGTCGTCGCGATTGTCGGCTGCGACGCGCTTTAAGCGGCAGATCGCGACCGGCTTTTCTTCGATGCGGCCGCGGCGGCAGGCAGGCTCGCAGGGCCGGTCGCAAACCCGGCCCAAAATGCCGGGAAACACGTTGGATTCGCGATTCACCATGTACGCCTCGGTGAACTCGCCTTGAGCAATCAGTCGGATGTACTCGGGAACATCGGTGTGCGCCGGACAGGCCCACTGGCAATCTACAACCCGATGGAAGTAATCAGGCTTGGAAGTATCGGTCGGCTCCATGTTTCCTCGTAATTCTAGCCCCAAAAGCCAATAGAGAAGTATAACGGTCGGGTAGCGCTTGCGCTGTGATGCAGACAGAATCGATGCCTGCGGCGGCGCGCGAAGCGCGCTGCACAAGGGTGCGCAGCCGCGCGGCTGCGATGAACGGCTGTTTTTTGTAAGCTATTGAAATAAATCAATTTTTAGAAGAGCGTGGCACAATGATTCTCGTTCAAGGCCGGGATGCATCCTGTCCGCATTGTTGGCAGCGGATCACGCTGACGCTCGATCTGTCGGTTCCCGAACAATCGTATATCGAAGACTGTCCGGTTTGCTGCAAGCCCTTGGTGGTGTCGTACAGCAGCAGCAACGGCGAAATCGACGAATTTAGCGTCGAGGCCTCCGATTGAAACGGCAGCCTGATGCGCCTTCCCCAGGCGGATTCAAGATGCTGCGCATTCTCGCCCTGCTGCTGGTGTTGCTGGCGGTGGCGCTCTCCACCTGGCTCGACCGATATCGCAGCACGCGCTGGCGGGAGCCCTTGTACGTCGCCATCTATCCGATCGCGGCCGACGAGAGCCCCGTCACCTTGCGTTATGTAGCGGCTCTGGACGCCGATCGCTTCAAGCCGATCGACCGATTTTTCATGCGCGAAGCGGCGCGGTATCGCCTGCGGGCGCCTGAGCCGGTGAAGACCCGGCTGCGAAATGCATTGCGCGATCGGCCGCCGCAGCGCGCTTCGGGCGCGGGCGTGCTTGCGACGGCCTGGTGGAGCCTGAAGCTCAGGTTTTGGGCGTGGCGGGCGAGCGGTCATGTGAACGAACCGGAGGACATTCGCATGTTCGTGCTGTACCACGATCCGGCTCTGACGCCGCAAGTTCCCCATTCGCTCGGGCTGAGCAAAGGGCTGATCGGGGTGGTCTATGCATTCGCAGCGACCGAAATGGACGGCGAGAATAATGTGGTGATTGCGCACGAATTGCTGCACACGGTGGGTGCCAGCGATAAATATCTACCCGGCACCGATGCGCCTCGATTCCCCGACGGCTACGGCGATCCAAACCAAGTGCCGCTCTATCCGCAGCGCTTCGCCGAGATCATGGCGGGGCGGCTGATGCTCCGAGCCGACCGCTGGCAACAGGCGGCTGATCTCAACGAGGTGCTCATCGGCCCAGCCACGGCGCTCGAAATACGCTGGCGCTAGCGCGCGCCGCTCATCAAGATCACCTCAAGGCGGCGAGCACCGGACCGTGCATGGGTCCGTTGCTGGCGAGCACGGTCGTTGAGCCAAGCGTGATGGGGGCGCCGTTCAATTCGGTGAACCGCCCCCCCGCTTCGGCCACGATGGCCACGCACGCGGCGATGTCGAGAATGTTGATATCCGTTTCAATCACCGCATCGATCTTGCCGGACGCCAGCAAATGATAGTGCAGAAAGTCGCCGTAGCCGCGAATGCGGTTCAAGCGAGCAATCATCGCACCGTAGCGCGTCCAGTGCGGGCCTGTGGCGAGGCTTTTCATATTGCCGCAGGACAGATGCGCCGACTCCACGGCCGACACGTTGCTGACTGCGATCGGCTTGCCATTCAGGAACGCGCCGCAGCCGCGCTGCGCATACGCAACCTCGCCGTAGATCGGCGCGCTCGAGACGCCCAAAACGATCTCATCTTTGTGCATCAAGGCGATTTGCGTCGAAAACATGGGATACTCGCGCACGAACGCTTTGGTGCCGTCGATGGGATCGACTATCCACAGGTACTCCGCATCCCGGCGATGCATTCCGGTTTCCTCGCCATAAAAGCCGTGTGCGGGGAAGCGCGCCTCGATTATTTCGCGAATCGCCATTTCACAGCGGACATCGGCCTCGGTGACCGGCGATTTGTCCGCCTTGATGCGGATTTCAATATTGCGCTGATACAATGAGCGCGCAATGAGCGCGGCCTGTTCAGCGGCGTCCAGCGCCGCCTGCAGTTCCGGGGAGTGAGTCATGGTGTTGAATCATGGGCAATCGGCTTAGCAAAATCTATACGCGCACCGGCGATGACGGCAGCACCGGCCTCGGCGACGGTTCGCGCGTGGCCAAGGAGAACTTGCGCGTCGAGGCCTATGGCACGATCGATGAGACCAATTCCGCGTTGGGCGTCGTCCTGGGGAATCCGCTGTTGCCGCCGGAAATCCGGCGCGCCCTGACGCAGATTCAGCACGATCTATTCGATCTTGGCGGAGAGTTGTGCATCCCCGGCCATATCATGATCAAGCCGGCGCATGTCGATCGGCTGGAATCTGAACTGGACGGACTCAATGAGGGGCTGCCTCCGCTCAAGGAGTTCATTCTGCCCGGCGGCGGCCCCGCGGCGGCCGCCTGTCACCTGGCGCGCGCCATTTGCCGCCGCGCGGAACGCCGCTGTTGGTCTTTGGCTCGCGTGGAGAGCGTCTCCGCGGACGCGCTCAAATATTTGAATCGGCTATCGGATCTCTTGTTCGTGATGGCTCGGGTGCTGGCGCGCGGCGCCGATGGCGAAGTGGTTTGGCGCCGCAACGCTCTGCCCTAGGAGCCGGCCCGCCAAGATGCCTGCACTTCAGCCGACGCTCGCGGCCGGCAGGTGCGAGTGCAGCCATTCGGCGTGCCAACGTTCCAGCTCCTCGAGCGCCAGCGGCCGGCAGAACAGAAACCCCTGAACTTGATCGGCGTGCCGGGATTTCAAGTAATGCCATTGCTCTTCGGTTTCCACGCCCTCTGCAACGGTATCCAACCCGAGGCTCTTGGCCATCGCAATGATGGCGTCGACCAGCGGCGCGTTTCCCCCGCTCTTCGAGACGATGTCGCGCACGAACACGCGATCGATCTTCAGAGTGTCGATCGGAAAGTGCCTGAGGTACGACAAGGAACTGTATCCCGTGCCAAAGTCATCCAAGGCGGTCGCGACGCCCAATTCCTTCAGTGCTTTGACGGCCTTGCTGACCACGGCCGAGTATTCAATGAGCGCTCCCTCGGTAAATTCCAGCTCGATCATGCGCGGCTCGATCCCGGCGGCATGGATGGCGCGCGACACGCGCTCCGGCAAGCTGCCGTCGCGAAACTGCACGCCCGAGACGTTCACGGCGACCTGCCAGCGATATTCGCTTCCATCCCGCCAGCGTCGCGCCTGCGCGCAGGCCTCGCGCAGCACCCAGTCGCCGATCTCAACGATCAGCCCGCTCTGCTCGGCCAGCGGGATGAACTCGTCGGGCGAAACGAATCCGCGTTGCGGATGCCGCCAGCGCAGCAAAGCCTCGACAGCTTCCACGCGCATGCCCTCGACCGCCAAGCGCGGCTGATAGTTCAGCGTAAATTCGCTGCGTTCCAGTGCCTTGCGCAAGTCGGCCTCCATCGACAGATGCTTGGCGGCCCGCGTACTGATCGATTTCTTGAAAAACTCCAAGCGACCGTGACCGGCCTTCTTGCCGTGATGCATCGCGGCGTCGGCATTCTTGATCAACGCTTCGGCGCTCGGCGCATCGCCGGGATACATGCTGACGCCGATGGTCGCCGACAGCGGTATCTCCTGCTCGGCAAACACGAATGGCCGTGCCAGGGCGAGCTGCACGCGCTGCGCGACGACCTGAACGCTGTCGGTCGTGGCGATGCCGGGCAAGGCGAGAGCGAATTCGTCGCCGCCGGCACGCGCCACCCAATCGTTGATGTCATTCACCGCCCCGTCGTTCTGCAGAGTGCGCTCCGTATCCCGCAAGCACAGTTGCAGGCGATGGCCGATCTCCTTCAGCAAGATATCCCCAACCGCCTGTCCCTGGGTATCGTTGATGCGCGAGAAGTTATCCACGTCGATCATCAGCACGGCGATTCCGCGCTGCCGTGGATTCGCCCACGCCACTTGCTGTTCCAGAATCTGCAGCAGACGCTGACGGTTGGGCAATCCCGTAAGGGGATCGTAGTACGCCAGATAGCGTACCCGCGCCTCGCTCTCCCGCAATTGGTCCTGGGTCTGTTTGGCGCGCACCAGGAACTTGACGCGCTCCGCCAACAACATCGGGTTGATTCCTTTCGAGGAGAAGTCCGTGGCGCCTGCGTTGTAGGCGCGCTGCACCGACTGCATGTCGTCCAGGCTGGTCTGCATCAAAATCGGCACGTGCCGCGAACTTAGGTTGGCGCGCAGCTCGCGGCAGACATCGAAGCCGCTCATGCCGGGCATGACCACATCGAGCACCACGCAGTCCGCCGGGTCGGCCTGAAACTTGAGAATCGCGCTCTTGCCATCCGCGGCCGTAATGACCCGGAAGCCTGCAATTTCCAGAGCACTGCCCACGAGCAGCAGTGCGCCAGGATCGTCGTCGACGACGAGCACGGTTGCGATGGCGTGAGTCGGAGCTTGCTTCATCTCTACCTCTTAAGCCGCGCTCGGCGAGCGTTCCTGCAGCAACGCGCTGCAGAAGTCTTGGTATTCCCTGCGAATCTTCTGCACTGACGGCGCCGCCTTGACGATGCCGCCCTCGCGCACCAAACCCTCGCATTCCTTCGTGAGCGTGGCGAGCCGCATGCCGCCCAGATTGGCCGTGCTGGACTTGAACGAGTGCAGAGCCACCTGCAGAGCCTCGACATGGCCGCTCGCCGCCGCCTGTTCGATCGCCGTGATGAGGGGCGGAGAATGCTGCATATACAGCGCAATCATCGAATCGAGCAGCGCCGGCCGCGCCAGAGCCGCGATATTTCGCAGCACACTGGGATCAATCAGCGGCAGCAGCGAACCCTCGCGCCGCTCGGACTGAGGGTTCACGTGCAGCGCCAGCCAGCGCTTGAGCAGCGCCGCCAGCTGCTGCTGCGAGAACGGCTTGCTCAGAAAATCATCCATACCCGCGGCGAGACAGCGTTCGCGGTCGCCCTCCATGGCATTGGCCGTCAACGCGATGATGGGCAGCCGTGCCCCGCCGGCGTTTAGCTCGCGCCTGCGCAGTTCCGCCGTCGCCGTCAGGCCATCCATCACCGGCATTTGACAGTCCATCAACACCGCGTCGTAAGCGTCGTTGTTTATCTCCTCGAGTGCCAGCCAGCCGTTCTCCGCCGCATGCGCGACGCAGCCCAAGCTCTCCAGCATTCCGACCGCCACTTCACGGTTCACGGGATTGTCCTCAACCAGCAGAATCTTCGGCACGAAGGCGCGAGCGGGCATGGCCGGCAGCGCCGAGCGTATCGCGGTCTCCTCGAGTCCCGCTTCCGGCGCGGCCGTCATGGCGCGCGTCACGCAATTCAGCAGCTGCGAACGGCGCAGCGGTTTGGTGAGAATGGCTGCGAACAGCTGGACCGTCTCGGAGTTGCTTTCGTAGTGATCCCGCGTCGTGAGCATGATGAGCCGCATCGCGGCCGAGCCGCGAATCATCGCGGATGCGTTTGGCCAGGTCGATGCCGTTCATGCCCGGCATTTGATCATCCAGCAGCGCGAAATCGAATCGCGGACCCTCATCCGTGTTGAGCACGGCGAGCGCGTCCGCGCTGGATTCCTTGGCGACGACCTCGACGCCCCAGGAACTCAAATGCTGCGCCAGGATTTCCCGGTTGCTGGTGTTGTCGTCGACGATCAGCGCGTGCAATCCAACCAGCCTCATCCGCGGCAGGCGCGTAAAGGTCGGCGACGCCTCGACCACCGGCTCCAGCCGCACCTCGAACCAAAATATCGAACCGCGCCCCACCACGCTGTCGACGCCGATCTGCCCGCCCATCAAGCGTGGCAAGTTCGCGGCAGATGGCCAACCCCAGCCCGGTGCCGCCGTATTTGCGCGTGGTGAACGAGTCGGCCTGGCTGAAGGCGTTGAATATGTCGCGCCTGAGCTTCCTCCGAGATGCCGATGCCGGTGTCGATCACCTCGAAGCGCAGCAGATCATCGCTCGTCGAGGACCTTGACCCGCACGATGACTTCTCCGGCGTCCGTGAATTTGATGGCGTTGCCCACCAGGTTGATCAGAATCTGGCGCAGGCGCATCGGATCGCTGCGCACTTTGGCCGGGCACGTCGAGCTCGACGTCGCAGGCCAGCTCCAGGCCCTTGGCATGGGCGCGCGCTGCGCAGATTTCGATGGCCTGCTCGACGGTTTCGCGCAGGCCGAACTCGATGCATTCAAGCTCGAGCTTGCCGGCCTCGACCTTGGAGAAATCCAGGATGTCGTTGATGATCTGCAGCAAGTGCCTCGGCGGAATGGGAGATGGTTTGCGACGAGTGCCGCTGCCGCGGAGTCAGATCGGTTGCCTGCAGCAGTTCCGACATGCCCATGACGCCGTTCATCGGCGTGCGGATTTCGTGGCTCATGCGCGCGAGAAACTCGCTCTTGGCGCTGCTGGCGCGTTCCGCCGCCTCTTTGGCGCGGGTTGCCTCGTCGATGGCGAGTTGCAGCTCCCGGTTGGCATTGCCCAAATTTTCGGTGCGCTCGGCGACTTGCTGCTCGAGGAATTGGCGGTATTTTTCCAGCCGCGAGTCGCGATGCCGGATCTGCCCGAGCATTTGGTTGAAGCCGTCGATCAGCGAGCCGATTTCGTCCTGGGAGCTGCGCTCGACCCGCAGACTGTAGTCCTCCTCGATGGAGACGCGCTGCATGGTGTGCGCCAAATTGACGATGGGTCCGGAGATTTGCTTTTGCAGACGCGCCGCGAGCCAATACGGAGATCAATACGGCCGCAGCGATGGCCGCCAGGGTGATCAAAGCATAGCCGCGCCAATCCGGATACAGCGATGCGAGCGGCACGAGAATATGCACGTCCCCGAGCATCGATGGCGTTCGTGACGGCGGGCGCCGTGACTTGGAATTGCGGATGCTGCGGACCGCATGCGGGCCGGCGCTGCGCGGCCGCGGATCCAGGCACACTTCGTTGTCGGCGCGGTCGAAGGTGGCGAGTTTTTGGCCGTCGGGCCAGATACACTTCCGCAATCGTCGACCATCGATCGTCGCGCAGGGTGGCCAAAGCGCTTGATGCGGCCGCGTTGTCGCCCCGAGCCGCAGCGCTTCGATTCCGCTGGCGCCCGCCGTGCATCCGATGGCACGCGGCACGCTCGTTGCATGTCGTCGCGCAGATGCAGCAGATTCATCGCGACGTGCATGGATCATCGCAATCGCGAAAGCGGCCATCGCGGGAACCACGATGACCATGCGCAATTTGCGCTCGATCGGGAGGTCCGCGAACCAACGAATCAATGGCCCTCCCCCTCGCCGAAGGTGTGGATTGCGACCTCACCTAAGTGTCGGCTCTGGCGGCGGAAATCTGCTGATAATGGAACGTGATCGGGTTCACGTTGCGCCGAGAGCCGGGGTTTTCGCCTAAGGGGCCTATCCAGGTTTTCGCGCGGCCGGGAACGGCGGCGCCGCGGCGATCAGCGGCGGGCGCGCTGCCAGTCGAAGGCGGGTCCCGGGTCGGTTTTGCGCCCGGCGAGCGATGTCGCTGTGTCCTACCAGGCGGTCCGCGGACAGCCGTGGATATGCATGCGAGGAGGGCGGCCACGACCTCCGCCAGCGCGTCATATTGCGCGGCCTCGTAGGGCAGCGTGTCGGTTCCCTCGAGCTCCACGCCGATCGAGAAGTCGTTGCAGGCCTCGCGGCCTTGTAGCTGGACTCGCCCGCATGCCAGGCGCGATCGGTGAACTTGACGAATTGCGTCAGGCCGCCGTCGCGCATGACCACCAGGTGCGAGGACACCCGCAGCGCAGCCGATTTCGGCGAAATAGGGGTGCATTTCGAGCCGGCAGGGAATTGGTGAACAGCCGTTCGATCCAGGGGCCGCCGAATTCCCCGGCGGCAGACTGATGCCGTGCACGACGATCAAATCCGCCTCGACTCCCGCCGGCCGCGCATCAAAGTTCGGCGAAGCGACTTGCCGCGCGCCGCGCATCAGTCCGCTTTCGAGATCGACCTGCAAGCGTGTCCCTTCCTATAAGGCCCTGGAACTAGGAGCCCGGGTAGCATATGCGACAATTGCCGCCATATGAATGCCACATTCTTCCACGGGCAAGCTGCGATGCGCCTGACCCGCGTATTCGTTGAGGGCGCGTTGCGTCCCGGGAGCGTGGTGGAACTGCCCCGGGAGACCGGCGCTCATCTGGCGAAGGTGCTGCGTGCACGCAGCGGCGACGAGCGTGGTGCTGTTCAACGGCGACGGACGCGAATTCGCCGCTGTCATCGAGGAGGTGCGCGGCTCGCGCGTCACTGCTTCGATCGGCGCTGCGCGCAGCATCGACAGGGAATCGCCGCTGCCGCTCACTCTCGTACAATGCGTACCGCGCGGCGATCGGATGGACTTCATCGTGCAAAAGGCGACGGAACTCGGGGTCGCGCGCATCGTGCCGGTCTTGAGCCAGCGCAGCGTGGTGCGGCTCGATGCAGCGCCAGGCCGCAGTCGAAACAGGCGCATTGGCGTGCCGTGGCGGTGAGCGCCTGCGAGCAATGCGGCCGCAATCGGCTGCCGCGCGTGGACACGCCTGTGAGCGCTGCTCAATTACCTGGGGGACTTGCGCCGGCGCAGCGGCGGGCGAGGATCTGCGCTCGGTGTTGCAGCCCGAGCGGCGCGCAGCGAGCCGTGATCGGTGCGGCCGCGCGCGTACGGCATTGCGATACGCCTCCGTCGCCGGCGCGCGCCCAGATCGCAATCGGTCCGGAGGGCGGATTCGCACCGGAAGAGCTCGAGGCATTTGACTTATCGGCATTCGCCCGCGTGCGGCTGGGTCCGCGCGTGCTGCGCACCGAAACCGCGGCCATCGCGGCAATCGTGGTTTTACAGGCGAGATATCGGCGATATGTCGGCCGTTTCCGACGATGCGTCGCCATCAACAGACTCTTGATCGCGCCGCATCCTGCGGCTATAACCGTCCGACAAGCGTTTCGCCGGGATGCCAAATGAAATGGAGAGTTTCGCTCGTGCTGGCGCAAGCGTCTCTGCTGATCGGCTGCGGCGGTGGCGGCGGCAAGGGCGGCGGCGGCGCAGTTGCCCCGGTGATCATGACGCAGCCCACCGACCAACGCGTGGTCGTTGGACGGACGGCAACCTTTAGCGTCGCGGCAAGCGGTACAGCGCCGCTCAGCTATCAATGGCAGAAGGGCACGACGCCCATCGCGGGGGCCACGGCGTCGAACTACACTACGCCGGCCACGACTCTCGCGGATGATGCCTCTACCTTCCAAGTTATAGTTTCCAATTCGGCGGGCAGTGTCGCCAGCAGCAGCGCGACGCTCAACGTGGCTGCGGGTACGGCGATGTCGCGCGGCGTCGATGTAACCACCTATAAGAACGACTTGAACCGCAGCGGCCAGAATCTCGCCGAATCGACCCTGACGCCCGCGAATGTCGCGTCATCGACATTCGGCTTGCTGCGCACTCCTGCCCGTGGATGGCAGGGTCGACGCGCAGCCGCTATACCTGTCGGCACTGAATGCAGCGGGAGGCGCGTTTAATACGGTGTTCGTCGCCACCGAGCACGACTCGGTTTACGCCTTCGATTCGGATTCGGGCGCGATGCTCTGGCATGTGTCGCTGCTCGGCACAGGCGAGGTGCCGAGCGACAATCGCGGCTGCAGTCAGGTCACGCCTGAAATCGGCATTACCTCGACGCCGGTGATCGATCGTACCGCCGGCGCTCACGGATCGATATATGTCGTCGCCATGTCCATCGACAGCGGCTCAAATTATCATCAGCGCCTGCACGCGCTCGATGTCGCGACCGGCGCAGAGTTGCTGAACGGACCGATTGAAATCAGCGCCTCCTTCCCGGTTACCGGTACCGCGACATCTTCGTTCGACGCCAAGAGCTATGAAGAGCGCGCGGCGCTGCTGCTCGCGAACGGCACGATCTACACCAGCTGGACGTCGCACTGCGACGACGCGCCGTACGGCGGCTGGATCATTGCTTATGCGCAGAGTTCGCTGGCGCGCAGCGGCATGCTCAATGTTGCGGCCAACAGCGCCTCGGGACCGGCGATTTGGATGGCGGGCGGCGGTCCAGCGGTGGACGCGTCGGGCAATATTTATCTGCTCACGGCGAATGGCGCATTCGAGACAACCCTGGACGCCAACGGTTTCCCAAGCGCTCAGGATTACGGCAATTCATTCCTCAAAATCTCGAGTGCCGGCGCGGGCTTGAGCGTCCTGGACTATTTCGCCATGTCGAATGAGGTGGCCGAGTCGAATGCCGACCAGGATTTGGGATCCGGAGGCGGCTTGCTGCTGCCGGACATGATGGATTCCGCCAATACCGTGCGGCATCTCATGGTCGGTGCCGGCAAGGATGGGAATATCTATGTGGTCGATAGAGACGTCATGGGGAAGTTCAACGCCGGCGGCAACCATAATTATCAGACGCTCAATGGTGTTCTACCCGGCGGCATCTGGTCGACGCCGGCCTATTTCAATGGCACGGTCTACTACGGCGATGTATCCGGCACCTTGAAGGCATTTGCGATTTCCAGCGCAAAACTGGGCGCCGCGCCGCAATCGCAGTCCGCCACGCAATTCACCTATCCCGGGACCGCGCCGAGCGTGTCCGCGAACGGATCCGCCAACGGCATCGTGTGGGCGCACGAGAACACCGCTACCGCCGTGCTCCACGCCTATGACGCGACCAACCTCGCGCATGAGCTGTACAACAGCAATCAGGCGGCGGCGAATCGAGATCAGTTCGGCACCGGCAACAAGTACATCACGCCGGTCATCGCCGATGGCAAGGTCTTCGTCGGCACCACCAATGCGGTGGCGGTGTTCGGGCTGCTGCTCTAAGGTTTTCAAGGAACGGAACGCCAGTTAGACTTGGGTGAGCGCCTTGTAACTGCGCACGGCGTCGGGCGCCGACATCTGCTTTTTGGGTAATACAGTACGGATGACATAGATGCTGTCGAGCGCGGCTTCCGCGGCAACTTGGGGCTCGAGGATCTGATACTTCACGGCGGTATCTGTGATGCTCAACTCGAAGTGCTTGCAGACTTTGTATTTGTAGAGCACTCGCCAAGCCTCACGCCGATCGTCGCCGCTCCCACGAGTGCGCGCGCGCGACGCGGTCGCGGATCTTATCAAGTTCGAGCCTGGTCGCCTCCAACAGCGCTTGGCGTTTATGTGCTCGAAGCTTCGCGAGCTGCGGATTACGGCACGCGATGAGCGCTCCTCGGGATACTTTGGGTAAGAGAACTCAAAGAGATTGCGTTCATCGAAGAGCACAGCTGCAGCGCGCCGGCCTCGACGAGGCCGCGGATTTGACGCTCTTAAGGGCGGTGATCCAGGCCAGCGCGTCGATTTCCTTGAGCTCACCGATCACCTTGTGCGAGATCATGCAGCGATACACAACGAGCACCGCGCGCTCAAGACGAAGGACTCCTTGAGTTTCATCACCTGGGGCATCAGGGTCTTGGTGTCCGAGGTGTTGCGCTCGTACACGGACACCGAGATCGGGCAGCTTGCCGCGTGGTCATCAGTCCATAGTTGACCTGGAGCTTGTTCTTATTGCCATCGCGGCTGAAGCCAAGCTTGCCAATGGACAGTGCGTGCCTCGAAGTAGCTGGAGGATAAATCGTAGAGCGCGAGGCTCCCTTCGCCCAAGTGGCGCGCGGCGAGCTTCTTCTCGATCTGACCCTGCCGTTCGAGCAGCCAGTCCATCGCCGCATAAAGATCATCCTCATCGGCCGAGCTCACGCCAAACTCCTCAGCGAGCGTGCTCGTTTGCACCAGCGGGTGGTGGCGAGCTGGTATGCGGAGCGAGCACGCGCGCGGAAATCACTAGGAGCCTGTCGGGCATACGGGCCCAGTCAAATTCACGGTGCCGAGGTGCTACTGCATCACCGAGGTTTCCTCGGCAATCATTTGCTCCAGACGCTCAAGGTCCGGTATCAGCGGCGTCTCGTTGACCATGCGGACTTGGCAAATCACCGGCGAACGCTCCGCAAAACTGCGCGACGGATCCGGCCGCACCACATCGGCATTGACGCGCACCAGCTGCGGGAATCCTTGAGTCAGCATGCCGAAATAGCCGGCCTTCACCTGGCCGCCGGCGGCATGGAAAATCACGATGCGTGTTCGCGTCGAAATGCTCGGCAGCGGCTGTCCGAACGCGCCTTCGAAGGACACCACCGGCACATTGCGTCCGCTCCAGCTCACCAGGCCCACGTACCAGGGCGGCGCATTGGTCATTTCCGCGGGCGCCTGATAGCCGATGACCTCGGCGACGCAGGCGCGCGGCACGATCAATCGTTCCCCCGCCAGGGGCACCAGCAAGCTGTAGAGTTCGTCGCGCAATTCGGACATGGCTGAACTGCCTTACCGCGCGACGGCGCTGCGGCGATTGACCAGCGGCTCGATCGCATCGAGCAGCTGGCTTTCTTGATATGGCTTGCCGAGATAATCATCCACGCCAAGTTCGATCGCGCGCGCGCGGTGCTTCTCGCTGACCCTCGAGGTGATCATGACGATCGGAATCTGCTTCAGGCGCGGATCGTTGCGCACATGCGCGGCGACCTCGTAGCCGTCCATGCGCGGCATTTCGATATCCAGCAGGATGATGTCGGGCAAGTTCTCCTGCAGCAGCGATACGGCGTCGACGCCGTCCTTCGCCGTCAACACGCGCATGCCATTGCGTTCCAGCAGGCGCTGCGTCACGCGGCGCACGGTAATCGAGTCGTCCACGACGAGTGCGAAGGTGCGCCGGTCGCGTTGATCGAGCACAACCGTCTCGGTGGGGCGCGCGCGCCACTCCGATCGCACCAGCGAACCCATGTCGAGAATCAGAACGATGCGGCCGTCGCCCAAGATGGTGGCTCCCGCGATGCCGCGGATCGCGGATATCTGCGGCCCTAAGGACTTCACGACAATTTCGCGGCTGCCGACCAATTCATCGGTCACCAGGGCCGTCGAGTGTTCGCCGGCACGGATCAGCACGACGGACATGGATACATCCGCATCGGGCAGGCGCGTGGCGCCCAAGCCGACGAACGAACCCAGGTGTTGAAAGCGGTATTTCTGGCCGCCGTACTCGAACAGGGGCGCGTCCTTGCCCAAATGCCGGCCGACGATATTCCTCGGCAGGCGTACCACGCCTTCCACCGTCGCCAGCGGCAGGGCATAGGTTTCCTCCGCGACGCGCACGATCAGCGCTTGGCTGATCGCCAGCGTGAAGGGCAGACGAATCGTGAAGCGCGATCCCTTGCCGTAGGTCGAATCAATGAACAGGCCGCCGCCCAGTTTTTTGACTTCGGTCGCGACGACATCCATGCCGACGCCGCGGCCTGCCGCCTGCGTGACGTGGCCGGCGGTGCTGAAGCCAGGCTCCAATATGAGCTGCACGGCCTCTTCGTCCGTGAGCTTGGCATGGGCATCGATCAAGCCGAGCGCGACGGCCTTCTCGCGGATCAGCTTGACGTTGATGCCGGCGCCGTCATCGGCCACGACGATGACGATCTCCGCTCCGTCGCGCTCCAAACTGATCGAAATTCGTCCCACATCGGGCTTGCCGAGCTGGGCGCGCCTGTCCGGCGGCTCGATGCCGTGCACCACGGAGTTGCGCAGCATATGCTCCAGCGGCGCAACCATCCGCTCCAGCATCTGCCGATCGAGTTCCGCGGCAGCGCCTTGCACCGCCAGTTCCGCCCGTTTGCCGGTATCGTTTGCCGCCTGCCGCACCAGTCGCGTCAGCCGCTGCACGTGGCGCTGGAACGGCACCATGCGTGTGCGCATCAGGCTGTTTTGCAGTTCGGTGATGACTCGCGCCTGCTGCGTCAACAAGCTTTGCGCCTCGCGCGTCAAGGTCTCGAGCAAACCCTGAATGCTGGCAACGTCGCCTGAAGTTTCCGCAAGCGCGCGTGAGAACTGCTGCAAAGCGGAGTAGCGGTCCAATTCGAGCGGATCGAAATCGTCCCGCCGCGGTTCGATATCCCGCTGCCGATGCAGTACTTGCGCCTCGGTCTCGATTTCCAGGCCGCGCAATTGTTCCTTCAGGCGCGTTACGGTTCGCGCCAGCTCGGCCAGATTGAAATCGATCGAATTGACCTGCTGGTCGAGGCGGGCGCGGAAGATGCTGACCTCGCCGGCATTGTTGAGCATGGTATCGAGCAAATCGGCATCGACGCGCGCCATTTCCACCCGTTCCACGGGCGGCGCCTCGCGGCCCGGCAAGATCGGCGCGCTGCTCAATTCCAGGCTCGATGCAGCATCCTCGCCTGGCACTGCTGGTTGCAACGACGACTCCGGCGCGGCCGCACGTGCGGACGGCGCCGGCGGCACGCGGGTTGCGGTGGGCTGCGCCGTGGCAGCGGCCGGCGCTACTGCCGCCGGCGATGCTGCCGCTTGCGGGGTCGGCGTCGGCGCCGGCGCGGCAGCGGGCGCAAGCGCCGCGCCGGCAGGGTCGGCGGCGGCCAGCAGCGCCGCGGGTGGCGCGGCTTGATTGGCGAGTCCGCGTATTTGCGCAATCAAGTCGCGTGCTTCGCCCGGCAGGGTGCCGGTGCTGACCAGATCGCGCATGCGCGAGAGCTCGTCGAGGCTTGCCTGCATGACGGCATGAGCATGGTCGTCGCCCCCGACCGCGCCGCTGTCGATTTGCAGCACCAAGGTCTCGAGCTCGTGACTCAAGTCGCCCATGGCGGTAACGCCCGCCATTCGAGCGCCGCCCTTGAGCGTATGCAGTTGACGCTGCAGCTCGGCGACCGGTTGCTTATCCTTGCGATCCTTGTTCCAAACCGTCAGCGAACCTTGGGCGGCTTCCAGCAGCTCAGTCGCCTCCTCGCTGTAGATATTCGCTATTTCGTGATCGAATTCTTCCGCGGGCGCCGGAGCTGCGGCGGCCGCGGTCAGCGCCGGCACCATGGCCGAAGCGCTGGTATCGCGCGCGGCGCTGGCGATCATCGCGTCCACTTCGGCTTCGAGATCTCGGAAGCGCTCCAGCAACGCCGGCTGATCGGCGAAAAATCCGGTCGACTCATTGATGTGGGAGAGCACATTCTCAATGGCGCGTACCGACTGCTCGAGCGTCGCGAGGCCCGCGTCCGACAGCCCCTGTCCGCTGTCGAAGACTTTGCGCATCACATGGTTTAGCGGCTCGGTGATGCGAATGCCATGGCGTGCCTCCGCCATCTTCGAACTGCCGCTCAAGGTATGGATGGCTCGATACACCGGCTCGGGAAGATCATGGGGCGCCGGCTGACCCGCCCGTTTGCGCAGGTACTCGCGGATTTCCGTCAAATGACTCGAGGTTTCCTTGGCGTAGATGTCGTGCAGCGTGGCGTCCATGGACGGCTTTGCGGCCGCCGTGGTCCCGGCCCAGCTGGTCGTCGCGCTGCTTGCGTCGGATCCGGCGCGATCCTCGGGCGCGATACTGACCTTGGCCTGCTCGGGATCGCGGCCGTCGGCATACGCAAACGCACGGGTCATCAACGCCTCGGTCGGCGTACTGAGGGGTCGCCCGGTCTCCAGCTGTTCCACCAATTGCGGCAGCGCCGCGACCGCGTTGCGCAGCAACGCCATCATTCCCGGAGTGCGCGACAGGGTCTTGTCGATGATCCGATTGAGCAGATTCTCGATCGACCAGGCAAATTCCGCTATCGCGCGGGCTCCGACCATGCGGCCGCTGCCCTTCAAGGTATGGAAGCTGCGGCGCATGGAGGACAACGCCTCCAGGTCCATGGGGTTCTGGTCCCACAGCGGGAAGGTCTTTTGCACCGATGCGATTTCTTCTTTGGCTTCCTCGATGAAGAGCTCGACGAATTGCGGGTCGACCGCCTCGGGTTCCGGCACGGCGATCAGAGGATTGGTTGCCGCATGCGCGCGCTTGGTGCGCTCCATCGCGATGGTTTCCGACGGATCCAGCTTCAGCGTCTTGGCAGCTTCGCTGCTCGTGAGATTCAAGTTCGGCACGCGCGCCAGCGCGTCATCATCCGCGAGCGTCTTGAGACAGGTCTCGGCGTTATCCAGCATGTACCATGGATCGGTGCGCCCGTTTTGCAGCGTCTCCATGTAGTACTCGATGCTGACGATGGCGTCGGCCACGCGTTCCAGGCGGACCGGCTCCGGCGGGGGCGCGCCCGGCTCGATGAGCACGCGCACCTGCTTGCCGATGGCATCCATCAATTCGACCGCCCGGCCCTTGCCCAGCATCAGCAGGCCCGCGGTAATGCCGCGCAACAACTGCGGCACATTATCGAGTCCCTGCGCCGAGAATTCGTTGGGTTTCTGCACCGCCGCCGAAACCGCCTCTTTGATGCGGGCCAGATTGACGATGCACTCGCGCAGCACCGCCTCGCTGACCTGCTTGAATTCATGGTCTTGATCGAGCGGAACATCCGCAGTGGATTCGGCCGCCTGCGGCAGAATCAGCCGCACCAGCTGATCATCGAGGCTATCTTCGACCGACAGGAGAACGCCGGCGACTCTGACCAGCGAATCCTCGGACGGCGGCTTGCCGTCCTGAATGATTTGCGACAGCGCTTGGATTTCATCCTGCACGCGCTGGCGCAGCTCCCCCAAGCCGAGCACGCCGAGCGTGTCGCTGATCTTTTTCAACAGCTCGAGTTGCGGCAGCAGCTCGGCGCTTTGACCGCCGCCGCGCCGCACGAAGATATCGAGGACATCCTTGACTTTGGACAGGTCCTCCTTGATCGCCGCAGCAACCGTGCGCATCAATTTGACGCTGGGCGCCGAGAGGCTTTCCCGCTCCTGCTCGATGGTGTCATCTACCGGCAATAGTTCAGCGAGCTTGAACGAAGCGCGCACCGCGGAGATCCGCCCGCCGCTGGTGGTTGCCCGCGCGACGTAGTACAGCAGGTTGTTCAACAGGTCGATCGGCGGATCTTCGCAGTAGCGTGCTTCGCCGAGTTCATATAACGCCTTGATTTGCCGATCCGCTTGACCGAGCAAGCGCTTCAACGTCGCGCTGCCCTCCAAGCCGTTGGCGCGTACCGCCTCGAGGATGGCGCCGGTGACCCACCACAGCTGGAACACCGGTTGAGTAGTTGCGACTTGCTCCAGCTTTTCGGTCACCTTCGCCAGAATTTCCAGATTCTGCACGGTGCGTTCGCCGCGGATGTAGCCCAGCAAGCCGATTTGGAATCGCGGCCGGAGGCGCCGCGCCCATTGCGCCACGGAAATCGATTGTTCGCCCTGGGTCAGGGATTGCGGCGCGGCGTTCTGATCGGATTTCAGGTTGAGCAGCAGCAGCGTGCCCTCGGACAGCAAAGGGCTGCCGCGCACCGAGCGCAAATCGTTGAGCAGCGGCAGCAACACCAGCGCCAGATCCCGGCCGCCGGACAAAACGCGCTCGAGATAGGTGGGTAGCTGCACCATCGCGCGCATCAGGGCATCGAGGCCGTCGACCTGCCGTTTCTGGTCGTTGCCGGAACTCAGCAAGTAGCGCGTGACGTGCTCCATTTCCTCGGCGAGCAACGCCGCGCCGTACACCTCGACCAGGCGCAGCACGCCATGGGCCGAGTGCAGCTGATCTGCGCATTTCTCCAGCAGCACGCGCTGATCGGGACGTTCCGCATACGCCTCGAGCGAGGCGCGCGCATCGTTCAGTGTCGCGCCAAGTTCCTTGGCGACGATGTGCAGGGTTTGGGAGCTGATATCAGTCATGCCGGAACCGTCGGGAGCCTAAGCTCCAATGCCGCTCGCCTTGCGCATTTTTCCGGGGCTGGCAGGAGCGGGCGGAGCGGCGGGTTCTTTCAACGCGGGCAACTTGGCTGAGGTGGCCGCGGTGCCGAAATCGGGAAGCCGGAATCCCGCCACTGACTTGCGCAGCTGCGCCGACAGCGCCGCGAGTTTGGCGATCGAAGTGGATGTCGCGGTCGAACCTTCCGCGGTCTGCGATGAGATTTCGCGCACCACTTGCATATTTTTCGAAATGTTGCCGGATACGGCGGCTTGCTGGCGCGCACTGGCCGAGATGTTCTGCACCAGGCTCGCGATCTGGTTTGAGACCTGTTCGATCTCCTCGAGAGCGGCGCCGGCGTTCTCCGCCAACAGCGCGCCGCCGACGACATCCGTCGTGCTGCGTTCCATGGACACCACGGCTTCGTTGGTATCGGTTTGAATGGTGCGCACCAGCACTTCGATCTGCTTGGTCGCGTTTGCGGCTCGCTCCGCGAGTCTTTGCACCTCATCCGCCACCACGGCAAAGCCGCGCCCCGCCTCGCCCGCCATGGATGCCTGGATCGAGGCATTCAGCGCCAGAATATTGGTTTGTTCGGCGATGTCGTTGATCAGCTCGACGATGTTGCCGATCTCCTGAGAGCTTTCCCCGAGGCGTTTGATGCGTTTGCTGGTTTCTTGAATGGTCTCGCGTATTGCATTCATGCCGTCGATGGTGCGTCGTACCGCGTCGCCGCCCTTGTGCGCGACATCGACCGAATGCCTGGCGACATCCGAACAGCGTTCGGAATTGCCCGATACCTCCTCGATCGAGGCGGCCATGTCGGCCATCGATTCGCTGGCCGCGGAAATCTGCCGCGACTGCGCGCTGCTGGCCTTCGCCATGTGCGCCGCCACCCCTTGCGTCTGCTTGGCGGCGCCATCGAGCTGAATGGCGCTGTCGTTGATGGTGGTGACCAGTTCGCGCAGCGCTTCGATGGCATAGTTGATCGAATCGGCGATCGCGCCGGTAATATCTTCGGTGACGGTTGCCTGCACCGTCAGATCCCCATCGGCCAGGCTCGACAGCTCATCCAGCAAGCGCATGATGGCTTCTTGATTGCGTTCGTTTTCGCGCACCCGCAGTTCGTTGCTGCGCCGCTTGTCGGCGGTCTTGGAGTAAGCCCAGCCGAGCGCAGCGAACAACAGCGCCGCCAGCGTCAGCAATCCCAGTATCCAAATCTTGTAGCCGCCGCCGCTTTCCACCCGCGGAATTGCGCTTCCCAACTGCGTTGCGAGCGTGTTTGCGAGCGCCGGCAGCGCTCGCGCGGCGGCCTGCGCCTTCGCCAGGGGATCGGCCGCGCCGATCGCCCTGCGCACGCTGTTGGTGTACTGCTGATTGCGCTGCACCACCGTTTTCAGACGCTGTTCGGGATCGGCGCCGGTAACTTTCTGAATGGCGATGCCGGATTCTTCGCCCGACAAACCGCGGATCACTTGATTCAAGAATTCCAAGCTGTCCGCCAGGCGCTGGGCGCTCGGGCCTGCGTCGCTGACGCCGGAACTCAAGCCGTTCAAATCCTGCTGAATCCGCTGCACCGTCAGCTCGAAGCGCTCCAGATACCGGCTCATGCCCTCGAGCTTCTGCACGCCCACCGAGCTGCCCAGATCGCCGAGCTCGGACAGCAATTTGGGCGCCAGTTCGCGCACTTCTTGATTGGATGATTGGATCGTCTCGACTGCAGGTCGAGCTTCCGCGACGGCGGCCACGCCGTCGTTCAACTTGCTCCATGCGCCGCTATCGCCGCTTCCCGGCATGGCGGCGCGCAAAGACTTGAGCCGCGCGGCGCTCTTGCCGAGCGCGTCGAAAGCGCTCGATTCGCCGCGCAAGGCGTTTTGCGCCTCGAAGGGTATGCGCTGCACCACAAGCGATAGCTGCTCGGCGGGCGCGGCGACCGGAGCGGTATTGCGCGTCAGCGCCGTCAACACCGCAGCCAGACCTAGGCACAGCAGCAGCGACGCCGCCAATGCCGGCAGCAGATTCTGATTCGGTGATTTTTCGATTCGCCCAGTCGTCATCTTTCGTTCCACAACCTAACTTGCCGCCTGCAGAAAGCTCTGGCTTTCCACCAAAGTCTTCAAGCTCAAGACCGGCCAGACCTCGCCCCCGCGGCGAAAGGCGCCGGCAAGATAGCTATCGCAGCGGATCACCGTCGGCGGCGCCTCGGCGCTGAATTCCGCTTCCGCAAAACGCCGGAACCCCAGAACCTCATCGACCATCAGACCCGCCGGAATATCCCGGTGATTGACCACGACGATGCGTGTGTTGCGCCCTGACGTGGTCGCGCCGCTGCCCAAGAATTGCCGTAAATCCAGCATCGGCATCAGCGCTCCGCGCACGTTGGCCAACCCCCTTACCCAGCTCTTGGCCCCCGGAATGCGGGTAACCACCGCGGGATAGCCGAGAACCTCGCGGGTCTCCTCGCGCGCAACCAAAAACGTCTCGCCGCCCATGCGAAACGCAACGCCGACCCACTCTTGTCCCGCGTCCGCTTCGGCGACGCTGTTCGCGGCCACCTTGCGGCTACGCTTCTCTAGCTCCTTGAGCAATTCGAATGGCCGGTCGCGCAAGCCGCGCAGGCTCGTGTCCGACCCGCTAGTCGTACTCGTCATGTGGCCAGTGCGGCCTGCGCCTTCTCGACCAGCGCCTGGGCGGAGACTGGCTTGACCAAATAATCCACGGCGCCCTGCCGCAAGCCCCAGACCCGATCGGTCTCCTGGCCCTTGGTGGTCACCATGATGATCGGGATCAAGCTGGTTTCAGGATCGTTGATCAGCATGCGCGTCGCCTGATAGCCGTTGACTCCCGGCATCACGATATCCATGAAAATGAGATCCGGTTTCATTTCCTTGGCCTTGCGCACGCCCTCTTCGCCGTTTTCGGCGGCGGCGGTCTTGAAACCGTGCTTCTCCAGCGCCTTTTGCATGACGAATACCTCGGTGGGTGAGTCGTCAACAATTAGAATCAGTGCCATCGCGTATTCTCCGTCATTTCCCGACGTGAGCTTCGATCGCTCCCAACAATTCGTCTTTGGTGAACGGCTTGGTCAAATAATGTTCCGATCCTACGATGCGGCCGCGGGCCCGATCGAAAAGGCCGTCCTTGCTCGATAGCATGATCACGGGAATCTGTTTGAATACCTTGTTGTGCTTGATCAAAGAACAGGTCTGGTATCCGTCGAGGCGAGGCATCATGATGTCGACGAAGACGATGTCCGGCTGATGGTCGGCGATCTTGGAGAGGGCATCGAAACCATCGACGGCCGTGAACACTTCGCAACCCTCCTTGGTGAGGAGCGTTTCAGCGGTTCGGCGAATGGTCTTACTGTCATCGATCACGAGGACCTTGAGGCCCGTGAGTTTAGGCTTGCCGCTGGTGATCATGTTCTCCATGACTTGCGTAGGTGCTGGAATCTTGTGGCTTTTTAACATATCCAGGCCGCGCAAGCCACGGTACGGGGTCGACATTTCGAGGCATGTACGGGCAAACAACGGTGGCCTGGTTCACAGTTTTCCCATGAGAACCGGCGCTAAAGGCGCTTGCGCTAGACTGGAGTAATGAGCATGTCGTCTCGAGTGCGTCTCGTCGTGGTCATGGACCCCATCGGAGCGATCAAGCCGGCTAAGGACACCACCTTGGGGCTGCTGCTCGCCGCGCAAGCGCGAGGCTGGGAGCTGCACTACGCAGAACAGAAGGACCTTTGGCTGCGCGACGGGGTTGCGTGGGGGCGCCTGGCGCCGCTCAAGGTCGTGGATGACGCGTCAAACTGGTTTTCACTCGGGGATAGCGTCCCCCACAAGCTCGGAGAATTCGACGTGATCCTGATGCGCAAGGATCCGCCGTTCGACACCGAATACATTTACAGCACGTACATCCTGGATCGCGCGCAGCTGCAGGGTGCGCATGTCTACAATCGGCCGCAAGGCTTGCGCGATATCAACGAAAAGGTCTATACGGCCTGGTTTCCGCAGTGTTGCGCGCCCACGCTCATCACGCGCGACATGCATGCCATGGGCGAATTCCTGAAAGAGCAGGGCAAAGCCGTGTGCAAGCCGCTGCATGGCATGGGCGGCAAATCCATTTTCGTTCTCGAACACGGCGACAAAAACCGCAATGTCGTGTTCGAGACCCTGACCGACTATGGCAGCCGCTTTGCCATCGTTCAGCGCTACCTGCCCGAAATCGTAACCACGGGCGATTCCCGGATCATTTTGATCGACGGAGAACCGGTGCCCTTCGCCTTGAGCCGCATCCCATTGCCCGACGACAACCGTGGCAACCTGGCGGCGGGCGCGCGGGCCGAAAGCCGGCCGCTCAATGATCGCGATCGATGGCTCTGCGGGCAAATCGGACCTAAGCTCAAGGATGCGGGAATGATGTTTGTGGGGCTGGACGTCATCGGCGGGTACGTTACCGAGATCAACGTCACAAGTCCGACAGGAATCCGTGAACTGAACAAAAAGCATGGTATCGATATCGGTTCCCTGCTGGCGGAGGCGATCGAGAGGAATTTGGGCGCCGCGTGACTTCAGAAACGCTTCAAACCGATGGCGCGCTGCAAGGCGGTGATTTGCTGCGCACCGGGCTGCCGCCCGCCAACGATCGCATGTTGACCACATGCTTTCTGGCGGCGCTGTTGCACGGAATCATCATTCTCGGCGTGACCTTCAGTTCGACCAGCAGCAGCTCGGGAGACGAGGGGGCGCCGGGCCTGGAAGTCGTGCTGGTGAACGAGCGCGCGCCCAGCGTTCCGAAGAACCCGAACGCGCGCTATCTGTCGCAGCGCACCCAATTGGGCTCGGGCAACACGCTGAAACGCGAACGAAGTCTGATCCCCAAATCATCGTTGATGCCGGTCGATCGGCTTGGAGTTCCCAGCGGCGAGGGTCTGGACGCGCAGCGGTCCGGCGCGGACACCGGCGCTGAAGATCTGATTGCCACGCATAGCCCCTCGCAGAAGATTATTTATTTCGCCGCTTCGAGCGCCGCCAAGGACGCCTCCGAGCTGCCGCTGTTGCTCGAGAAACGGCCGGATCTCGCGATGACGCCGAACGACGATGGAATCGAGCTGCGCCTGCGCGGCGAGGCGAAGCACGAACTTTGGATCGCAGCCGACACGCGCGAATCCGACGTCGCGGTGTATCTGGACAGCTGGCGCCGCAAAATCGAGCGCGTCGGCACGATGAACTTTCCCGATGTCGCACGGCGCGAGAAGCACTCCGGAACGCCGGTGATCGAGGTGACTATTGGTGCGGACGGCAAACTGCTGCAAACCGTGATCAGGCGCAGCAGCGGCCACGCCGAGATCGATGAGGCCGCCATGCGGATCTTGAAACTGGCGGCGCCATTCGACCCGTTCCCGAGCGAATTGTCATCAAAACACGATCAGATCCGCATCGCGTACGAGTGGCAATTCCTGGAAGGCTCCACGCAAGGCGGCGCCGTGTTTTATTCAGAGCCGGACAAGCCTTAGGCTCCTGACATGAGCGATTCAGGCTATCTGACCAACCAGCTGCTGATCGCCATGCCGTACATGGGCGACCCCAATTTCGCGCAGACCGTCGTGCTGGTGTGCGATCACAACGCGCAGAGCGCGCTCGGGCTGATCCTCAACAAACCCCTGCCGATGCGCATGGGGGAAATATTCGAGCAGCTGGAAATCGAACTCGGCAACGGGCCTCTGTGGGAGCGGCAAGTGTTGCGCGGCGGACCGATGCAAACCGATCGCGGCTTCGTCGTGCATCGCGCTTTCGGCGAATGGGACTCGACGCTCAAGGTTTCCGATGCGCTGCATGTCACCACCTCGCGCGACATCTTGGCGGCGATGGCCCGCGGGCAGGGCCCCGATGAGGCCGTTGTCGCCTTGGGCTATGCGGGCTGGGACGGCGGTCAGCTGGAGCAAGAGCTCCGGGCGAACGCATGGTTGAGCGCGCCGGTGGATTTGGGATTGATATTCGAACTGCCGTTTGAATCGCGCTGGCACGCTGCCGGGCGTCTCTTGGGCGTGGACTTGTCGCGCATCAGCCCGATCGGCGGAAATGCCTGAGTCTTCCCCGCCGAAGATCATTCTGGCATTTGATTACGGCCTGCGCAGAATCGGCGTTGCCTGCGGCGACACGGTGAGCCGCAGCGGCGTAGGCTTGGAGACGGTGCCCTGCGGTCCTGAGGGGCCTCGCTGGCAGTTGATCGCTGCGATGATGCGCGATTGGCAACCTGACATGGCGGTGGTCGGGCTGCCGTATAATGTGGACGGCTCCGATAACGACATGACCAAAGCCGCTCGCAGCTTCGCGGCCGAATTGGCGCGCCGCTTTGGCTTGCAAGTCGACCTTGTGGATGAACGCTACTCGTCGCTCGAAGCCGAGGCGCGGCTGCAAACGGCGCGCGAGTCCGGATTGCGGCGGCGGCGCGTGGCGAAATCCGATGTCGATGCAGCGGCGGCCTGCGTGATCTTGGAACGTTGGTTCACCGAAAAAACAGGGAAAGGCTCCTAGGCGAAAATGCGATCACAACAAGACAGCGCCGGGGGCCTGCGCCACCTCATCACGCTCGAAGGCCTGGCACGCGATGCGTTGACGGCCATTCTCGACCGGGCGGAGCGCTACCGCCGCCTTCCCGGACAGCCCGCCTATGAGGGCCGCGAGTTGGCGGGCGTCACGCTGGCCAATCTATTTTTCGAACCGAGCACGCGCACGCGCGCCTCGTTCGATCTCGCCAGCCGGCGCTTGGGGGCTCACGTACTCAACCTGGACCTGCATTCCAGCTCGCGCGCCAAGGGCGAAAGTATGCTGGACACCATTTACACTCTCGAGGCGATGAACACCGATGTGTTCGTGATCCGCGACTCCGCAGCCGGCATGCCTGAATTCCTCATCGACCATGTGGCCCCGCACGTCTCGGTGATCAGCGCCGGCGAGGCGCACCTGTCGCATCCGACGCAGGGGCTGCTGGACGTGCTGACGATTCGCACGCACAAGCGCCGCTTCTCGGGCCTGAAGGTGGCCATCGTCGGCGACGTCAAGCATTCGCGGGTGGCTCGATCCGCGGCGACGGCGCTCAACACCTTGGGAACCACGGATTTGCGCTTGGTTGCGCCCGCGGCGCTGCTGCCGGAAGAGGCCGAATTTCGCGGCGCGCAGCGCTTTACGCGCATCGAGGACGGCATCGCGGGTGCGGACGTGGTGATGATGCTGCGAATCCAAAAGGAGCGCATGGCGCAAGCCGCGTCGCTCGATGACGCTGCGTACTTCAAGGATTTCGGCCTGACCGCGCAGCGCCTGAAATTGGCCGCCCCCAGCGTGCTCGTCATGCATCCGGGGCCCATGAACCGCGGCGTTGAAATCTCATCCGAGGTGGCCGATGGGCCGCGCTCGGTCATTCGCGAGCAGGTGAACAACGGCGTTGCAGTGCGAATGGCGGTGCTGGCATCGATCGCCGCGACGCTGACTCGCCACCGCCGGCCGCTGTAGCCCTAGACCTCGGCACCGGTCAATTTCACAGCGGCAATGCCCGCCTGCTCCAGCGTGCGGGCGGCGGCGAGACACACCGCCTCGCGCCACGGCGCGCCGATGAGCTGCACGCCCACCGGCAACGCTTGCTCCGCGGGTGAATCGCCCTCGCCGGGCCAGACGGGCGCGGTACATACCGGCAGGCCGATGCATGAAATGGGCTGGGTGAGCACGCCGAGTCCTGCCTTGGTGGGGATGCTGCGGCCATTGATCAGCAGCGTCTCCTGGCCGACGCGCGGTGCGACCGCCGGGGCGGCGGCGGCGATCAACAAGTCAAAGCGCTCGAACAACTGCGTTGCTTCGGCGTAAGCGTGCCGGCGCACCCGCTGCGCCTGGATGATCCAGCTTGCCGGAATCAATCCGCCGGCAACCAGGCGCGAGCGCGAAGCGGGCCCGAAATCCGCGTACTGTTCGATCAAGCGCGGCCGATGCAGCGCACCGCCCTCCGCACCCGTAATGATGTAGGCCGCCGCGCGCGCGACCTCGGCACTCTTGAGTTCCGTCCACTCGGTGGCGCCGAGCGCCGCCGCCGCCAATTGCACGGCACGCCGTGCCGCCGGATCCGCCCAGTCGTGAAACCAGCCTCCCAGGATGCCGATGCGAATTCCCCGCGGCAGCGACAGCGACACCCCGGCCGGCTCGATGGCGCGCTGCGCACAGGCGGGATCAGCGGGATCCGGTCCCTGCATCGCGTCGTACGCAAGCGCCAACCCGGCGACGCTGTTTGCAAACGGCCCGACGTGATCGAGGCTGTTCACGAAAGGATACGTGCCGCTGCGCGGCAAGCGCCCATAGGTTGGCTTCAAGCCGAATACACCGCACAGCGATGCCGGCACGCGAATCGAGCCGCTCGTGTCGGACCCCAGCGTGATCGGCAGCATTCCGGCCCCCACGGCCGCGGCCGAGCCGCCCGACGAACCGCCCGCGCCGCGGCTGCGATCGTGGGGATTGCGCGTAATACCGTAATGATGATTTTCAGTGAGGAACCCGTAAGCCAGTTCCTCCATGTTGAGCGCGCCCACCAGAACCGCGCCTGCGCGGCTCATTCGCGCCACAATGGTTGCATCGCCCGCCGCCGCAGCGTTGCCGGCATTGATCTTCGCGCCGGCGAGGGTCACCATCCCTTCGACATCGAACAAGTTCTTTACGGCATAGGGAACCCCGGCCAGCGGCGGGAGCGCCTTGCCTGCGGCGTACAACGCATCGATCGCAGCGGCCTCGCGCGCGGCACGCTGAAAAGTCTTGGCGGTGAAGCAATTCAAAGCGGGATCGCGCGCTTCTATCAGTGCCTTGCATTCCGCCAAGACAGCCGCGGCGCTGCGCGTACCCTCGGCGATTTGCCGCGCGATATCGGCGGCCGATCCCATCACGGGCGAAACACCGGCGCCGGATCGGAAGCAAAGGGCAGCGGCCAATCAAAGACCGTTCGCGCGACGGCTTCGAGGCGCGAGAACTGCATGGCGATTTCCGCGATCTCGGCGTCGTCAAACGCATATCCCTGCAGCGCCAAGGCCGCGCGCACGTAGGCTTCGTGCGGGTTATGGGCTTCCGTCATCGCTGCATCATGGCATATTTGCCGCTTGTCCTGCCTCAAGTCCCGCTCATCCCAAGTGTTTTGCGGAGTTCACGGCTCAGCGCACAGGCTGGCGCCGGGAAACATCTTGGAGGCCATATGACCGCGCCGATTTTATTCAAAGAAGACTTAGGACAGCGCCGCTACGACCTCGACTGGGTCAGGATCGGCGCCTTCATGCTGTGCTCGGTTGGGCGTACCTGACCGCATACATCGGCGCGTACGGCGGCGGCGCGGGCGCTCCGCCGCTGGCAGCGCGCTTGTTTGTGCTCTTAAGCTATGGTGCGGAACAATGGCTGGCGATCGCGGCCGTCGTGGGATTCGCGCATCGTCACCTGGCTCGGGACAACGCAGCCCGGCGCTATCTGACCGGCGCAATATTCCCGGTGTATATTCTTCACCAGACGGTTATTGTCGCGGTGGCGCATGCTCTTAAGCCGTCGCATTTGTATCCGCTCGTGGAAGGAGTTCTGCTCGTGCTGGTCACTGCCGCGACCTGTTTCTTGGGCTACGAGGCAATTCGCCGCGTGCGGCTGCTGCGGCCCCTGTTCGGTCTCGAGAGAGGCGCAGCAGATCATCGAAAACTCGAGCCCGGCCGCAGCGTCGTCGTGGCGCGGCGCCTCGCGCCGGAACTCGCCGTTCCGCAAGACATCAATTGACAATGGCAACGTCCCTGAGTGCAAGCCGGCCGCGGGCCGCCCGTTCCGGTTGGGTGCTTTACGCGGTACTTGCACTCCTGTTCGGCCTTTACCTGGGCATCAATTCGCTGGTCGGCCTGCGCGGCACGGGTATTCCCGGCTGGAAGCCGATCGTCTGGGAACTCAGCAGCGTCATCGTCATCTTCGCGCTCATTCCGTTCGTGGTGCGCTTCGAGGCGTATTTTCGCTTGGGTGGCCATCCACGCTGGCGCATCGTCGCCGCGCACATCGGAGCGGCGCTGATATTTTCGGCGCTGCATGTCGCGGGTATCCTGCTGCTGCGCAAGTTGGTTTACGCCGTTGTCGGCCAACGCTACGGCTTCGATAGCTTGGCCGTTCAGGCCTTCTACGAGCTGCAAAGAGATCTCATCACCTATGTCGTGATCTTGGTGGTCATCTTCGCGAACCGCGAATTTCAAGTCAGGCGCACGGGCGATCTGCGCGCGGCGCAGCTTGCGGCTGATCTCGGTCAGGCTCGCCTGAAAGCTTTGACCGCGCAGATTGAGCCGCACTTTCTGTTCAATACGCTGAACGCCATTTCCAATCGCATGCACGAGGATGTCGAAGCCGCGGATCGCATGATCAGCAGCTTGGGATCGCTGATGCGCGCCGCTTATGATTCAGACAATCAGATGCTGGTGCCTTTGAAGCGCGAATTGGAATGGCTGCGCGACTATGCGGCGATGATGACGGAGCGCTTCCGCGGACAGCTGACCTTCGAATTGAAGGTCGCACCCGGACTTGAAACCGTAGAAGTCCCGCGCCTGCTGCTGCAGCCCCTGGTCGAGAACGCGCTGCGCCATGGACTGCAGGACGGACGCGGCAGTTTAACGGTGGAGGTCGCGCGCCAGGGCGCAGGGCTGCTCTACACCGTCACCGACAATGGCGTGGGCATCGACGACACCAAGATAAAGCCGGGCACCGGACTTTCGAACGTGGCGCGGCGTTTGGACCTGCTGTTTCCCGGCGCGCATACCTTCACGCTGGCGGCGGGTCGCCCCACGGGAACCGTGGTGACCCTGAGCTTTCCGGTAGCGCATTGAGTCATTCGGTTGTCATCGTCGACGACGAGCCGCCGGCACGCACCAAGCTGCTGCGCTTTTTGGCGCCGCTGACGGAATTCGAGGTGGTTGCACAGGCCGATACCGTGGAGACCGCGATTGCGGAAATCACCGTTCGCAAACCGGATGTCGTCTATCTCGACATCCAATTGGGCGCGCACAGCGGCTTCGATGTTCTCGACGCCATTCGCGGCACGGAATCGCCGCACATTGTATTCACCACCGCCTACTCGGAGTACGCAGTTCAGGCATTCGATGTGCAGGCGCTCGACTACCTGCTGAAGCCCTACGATCGCGAGCGATTTTTGCGCAGCATCGAGCGCGTCAAGACGGCTTTGGCGGATCCGGACCACGGCGATCTCGAAGAGCGCGTGCGCCGCGTGCTCAGCGCCCTGCCGGGGCGGGCGGCGCCGATCAAGCAAATTCTGATACGCGATCGCGCCAGGGCCTACTTCATTCCGGTCGACAGCATCGACCGGATTTCGGCTTCCGGCAACTATGTGGAGATCTATGCGGGCGGAAAAGTGCACTTGATGCGCGAACCGCTTGCCAAGCTGACCGCCCAGTTGGACGCCGGTGAATTCATTCGAGTACATCGCTCGCACGTGGTGCGCCTCGCATCCATCGCGGAGCTTCAGCCCATGTTTCATGGCGACTATGAATTGATCCTGCGCAACGGCGAGCGTCTCGCGCTCAGCCGTCGATACAAAGCCTTGCTGCCGGCCGCGATCCGCGAGCGTTTGTGAGCCTGTCCGGGTGTTCCGCGTGGAACACCCGGACACCCTCATAGCCCGTTTCGCTTGGCCCGAACCACCACCGTGCCCGCGATCTTGTCGTGCCAGGCCTGGTGATTGTCGTCAAACGCGATCCAGATAAAGCCGAGGAAAACCACGCACAGGGAAAGGAAACATCCCAGCGCGCGCACGATGGCCGTTTCCCAATCCACGGGTCGACCATCCACGCGCACGACGTGCAAATCGAACACAATGCCGCCGACGGTGGTGCCGCGCAGTTTCCACATCACCGCGCCGTAGATCGCCAGCACCACGATGTGGAAGTCGCCCCACATGTGTCCGTCGCCGAAGGGGTGCAGCAAGCTGGTCGCGAAGCCCACCAATAAAATATCCAGAAACAACGCACCCATGCGCACCCAAAAGCCGGCGCGCGGCAGGGCGGCGGTGATCAGCGGCGACATGCCCGCGGCGGCCGCAGGGGGCGGCGCAGGAGGCACAGGTGCAAAAGGCGGCGCTGCCGATGCGAACTGCTCCGAGGCTGCGTTCGCAGCGGCGGCGGCCGCGCCGGCGGCCGGCGCGGCACCGGCGGTCCAGCCGGGACCGGCCATGGCGGCGGCGTGGTTCGGTGGCGGGCTGTTGACGCTCCCCGGATTGGCGGCCGCGAATGCCGCCGCCGGTGGATTGCCGCCGGCGCGGCGCGCGCGCACGCGCAGCACCAATGTGTACAGCACGGCGCCGAAGCCAAAGAATCCAAGCAACTTGTATACCAGGAATCCCAAAATCGGCACGACGTACAGCACCAGTGCGACCGCGCCGCCGATGAGCACCGCGACGGCCGGATGGCCCGTGGGCCCTAGTCTGCGGCCGGAAATGCGGCCGCCGAGCCATGCCAGCATGACGGCCTTGCCGAACAGCGACATGCAGAACAACGCGCCTACGACGAAGGGCACCGCCGCGATGCCGATCAGCGTCACGCACAACAAGACCAGCAGCACCGGCGTCAAGAGTATGCCCAACAGCGCCGCCAGCGCCGTGTGACCGGGTTGGGACTCCAGGGTCTCTACGCACTGGTCTATCCCACCGCGAAACATCAGCGCAAGGCAGACGTAAAACACCAAGAGGCCAAGCGCCAGTGTCCAAGCCCAGCCGAGTCCCGCGCTGAAGGCCAGGGGGCGGCCCAACAGCAGACAATGGGTGATCCAGGTGTTGAGCCCTGTGAAGCCCGTGGTGCCGCCAAGATCCCAATCGATGATTCTTTGCACCGAGCCGTGAACGACGGCGGCAGGATCCTGCTCCACCTCGCCCATGACCGCGACCACGTCGCCGCCGACTTCGGCGTTGGGCCCCAGCCTGACGTTGCCCAACACTGCGACCACATCGCCATCCACCTTCGCGTCGACATCCGCATTGCCCAAGACCGCGACCGCGTTGTCGCTGACGGGTCCCGTAACCCGGGTATTGCCAATGACCGAAACGACATCCACCGCCTCGCCATCACTGGTCGAAGAACCGAATACCGAAACCACCGAATCGGCCTTTTGGCCGCTCGGCAAATGGCTGGAATGACCGATGCTGACGACATCGTTGTCATCGTGATGCCGATTTCGCCCATGGTGCAGTTCAATGCGGTTGCGCCAATCCAGGCGGTTGTCCCGATCCGAGTCATCGTTGAAATCATCGTCGGCGGGAGCGGCCGGCGCGGTTGCCGACGCGGGAGCGTCCGCAGGTCGAGCGACGGTGCTGGACGCGGTGCTGCTGGGCGCGGTGCTGCTGGCGGGGGGCGCAGTCGCGCTGCGCGTCGCGGCAGCAGCGGCGGCGGCGCCCGGGTGCGCGGCGACGGCCGTTAAGCACAGCAGCGTGAAGAGAAACCCCAGCCGCTGCAAAATCGAGCTGTTCATAAATCGTCACCCACCGATGAGGGCCGCAGATAGAGCGTCCGATAGGCCGCTGCACCCAGGCCGAATAGCGTCACATAGAGGAAGGCCCCCAGGCCCAAAGTTCCGTACAACCACGCGGGGGGAATCACGCGGACCAGCAGCGTCAGCAAGCCGCCCGCAGAGGAAACAACCGTCAAGAAGGGGTGTGCCCAGGAGAGCAGCAAAGCCGAAGCTTCATCAAAAGAGCGGTCGCCCAGGTACGCGGAGACGCCTCCCAAAATGCTCGCGGCCACAAGCGCCGCGCAAACCAAAATGAAGATAACGCGGGCGGCCGCCGGCCAGTTCGCAAAACTCGCTCGCCACCAGGGTAGTTGTGCGCGGCGCGCCAACTCGTTGGTGACTCGCGATTCCAGCGTGCTGGGCGCGCGCCGCGGCGGCAGTCCCGCGAGCGCCTGGTGCACGACCTGTTCGAGTTTCTGCGTCGCTTCGGTACGGTTGTTCATGGGTCAGGCATCCAGTGTATCTTGGGCACCGCCCACGTTTTGCAGCAGGGGCAAAAGTGCCGCGCGCGCGCGGCGGATATCGGTCTTGATCTTGGTCAGCGACACATTGAGCTTGTCGGCTATCTCTTGGTAGGACATGTCCTCGAAATGGTAAAGCACCAGCGGCATCCGCTGGTGGTCGGGCAGCTGCCGGAACGCCGCATCGACAATGCGCGCTGCGTTGTTCGGCACTTAAATCCGCGAGTATCGTGTCAGGCACTTCCCAGTCCAGTTCCGCGCCATCGCCATCGCTGTCGTCCGTGCTCGAGCGCATCTCCGAGAATAGGCGCCAGCGCTTGCGGTAGCGGCTCAGGTAGTTGAGCGTCAGATTGGTGGTGACGGTTTTGAGCCAGCCGCCCGCCGTGACGCTGCTGCGCAAATCGGAGAAATGCTCATATGCCCGGATGAACACCTCCTGGGCTATATCCTCAGCTTGGCGTCATTGCCCGCCAACCGGGCGGCGGTCGAAAAAACCATGTCCTGATAGGCACGCATAAATGTCGTGAACTCGGCCGTTTGTTGCGTTTGCACTGGAATGTGTGTTCGTTTAGAAACAAAACACCGCCGGCCGAATAAAGTTGCGAAGTTTTAGCCCGTCACGGAGAAGGGGTCGCCCATCTGCACCCGGGCCCCCTTGAATACCCCATCCCCCAGCCTGATCCCGCCGGGGCAAGCACTATGATAGTGGAGCCGTGCTCGAACCACCCCATTTCTTCGCCGCGCCGCAGCGCGGCGTCGCAGGGAATCACATTGGGCCCGCAATAGCGCAAATGCAGCAGCACATCGAGGAATCTCAAGCCGGATACTCGCGACCAAGATGGCCGCCACCGGCACGAGCGTCAGGAGCGCGCCGGACGTCAGGCGGCACCTGATGACGGCGCGCTCGTTCTTGCAGAACAGCCTGTCGACGCGTTTCAGCGCTATGGGATTGACGTTCCAGGCGTCGCCGGAAATGTAGTTGACCTGTTCCACCCGGCAATCGGCCGGCGCGTGAAAACGGTGGTACATGCTCGAGGTCAGGCGCAGGGTCGCGTACTGCCCCCCTTCGTAGTACTGCGCCAGTTGAGGGTCCGCAAGCAGCTCCTGCAGCGAGTATAGGAAACCCTTGGCCTGCAGGACCATGCCCCCCTCGATGGCGCCGCACTCGCCGATCAGCCCATCGCAGGGACTGACCAGAGACTGATGGTCCATATCGATCGGGCGCGCGCCGGCCTTCAACTCCCGCGTAAAGCAGTCGTGCAAGCTCTTGAACTGGGTGGTTTTCGCCTCGCTCAAATCCAGCTCGGAAAACAGGCGCCATAAAGCGATGCTGCCGCTGCAGACCCAGGGGTGCTCGATGCGGCTCAACCAGCCCATGAAGCGCGTCACCAAACGCCGCGGAATGCGGTTGCTGAACAGGAAATTGACGTCCTCCTGCTGGGTCAGCCGCTCGATGAGGGATCGCGCATTCATCGTAGTGTCATTCGTTTGCAATACAGTCCGCGCCTGACATTTTGCGCGAGGTATCGGCAATTACTATCTTCGGTTATGTACTGGGCGCGCTGCTCCTGGCATTTTTGCTGCGAAAAATCTACACCAGGCTGCAGCTTTCGCTGGCCAAGCACCGCTCGCTCGCCGGCCACTCGCGGATGGCGCGGCGCTTCGCCTCCTGGGTGCCGTTCTACGAATACGGCGATTCCAACTTCTTTGGCGTCGATGCGGCGCCGGAGCCGGTGGTCGCGGCGCGCCGCGCCGGCTTCGGGCGGCTCGCGGCGCTCTTCGCCGACCGATACCGGCGCACCCTCGAGCAAACCGCCGAAATCGCGGGCAGCGTTTCCGATCTTGAATTTACTTCCCGTTACCGCGTGCCCTTTCAATTCAGCGGTTACGTGCGTGCGCATTTGCGGACCGGCTCGTTCGTCCAGTCCTCGGAAGGCGTAACGGTCACGGACCTGGACGGCAACCGCTTTTACGACGTGACCGGCTCGTACGGCGTCAATGTATTTGGCTACGACTTTTACAAGGAGTGCATCGACGCCGGCGCGGCGCGAGTGCGTGAGTTGGGGCCGGTGTTGGGCGCCTATCACCCGCTGACTTCGCTGAATGTTAAGCGCTTGCTCGCGATCTCGGGTCTCGATGAGGTCTCGTTCCATATGTCCGGCACGGAAGCGGTCATGCAGGCCGTGCGGCTCGCGCGTTATCACACGCGGCGCTCGCATCTGGTGCGGTTCTGCGGCGCGTATCACGGTTGGTGGGGCGATGTGCAGCCCGGGGTGGGCAATCCGGTCGCGGCGCGCGAAACCTATACCCTCAAGGACATGGATGCCGCGGCGCTCAAGGTGCTGCGGACGCGCCGCGACATCGCCTGTGTGCTGGTGAACCCTTTGCAGGCCCTGCATCCCAATACCGGGGCGCCCGGCGACTCGACCCTGCTCGACAGTGCACGCAAGGCGCATTTCGACCGCGGCGCCTATACCGAGTGGCTGAAGGCCTTGCGCGAGGTCTGCACCGAGCGGCGCATCGCGTTGATCTTCGACGAAGTGTTCGTCGGATTTCGCATCGGACTCGGCGGCGCCCAGGAATATTTCGGCGTGCGCGCCGACATGGTGACTTACGGCAAAACCGTGGCCGGGGGACTGCCCGTCGGCGTGTTGTGCGGCAAGCACGAACTCATGCGCCGTTTTCGCGACGATCGTCCCGCCGATATTTGTTTTGCCCGCGGTACCTTCAATTCTCATCCCTATGTCATGGGCGCGATGCATGAATTCTTGACCCGATTGGATGGCGAACCCGTTCGCGCGATCTACTGCGGCCTCGATGAACGCTGGAACGCACGGGCGCGACGGCTGAACGAGCGGCTTAGCGAAGCTTCGCTGCCGGTGCGCGTCGCGAACCTGTCCACGATCTGGACCCTCTACTATCCGCAGCCTTCGGGCTATAACTGGATGCTTCAATACTATTTGCGCGCCGCCGGGTTGAGCTTAAGCTGGGTGGGCACGGGACGATTGATATTCAGCTTGAATTACAGCGAAGCGGATTTCACCGCCGTCGCCGACCGGATCGTGTCGGCGGCGGAGGAAATGCGGCGCGACGGCTGGTGGTGGACCGGCCCGCAACTGACCAACAAAGCCATCAAACGCCGCGTGCTCAAGGAAATGCTTCAGGCGCGATGGGCTTCGGCTTCAACTTCGCCCATCGGATCGATCAATTCGCCGCGCATCAAGTGAAGCGGCGCCTTGGCGTAGATGATCGCATCGTTGAATGGATCGGTCAGAATCTTGGTGGCCCATACCAGACCGGTCTGAATGCCTTTCAGGAAGAACAGCTGAATCATTCGAAATAACAGCGCGCCGGCACCCACGAACAGCCAGATCTCGCCAACGTGGCGCACGAACCCTAAGCCGCTCGTGTGCGCGGTGAAAAAGCCGAAGAAGGTCGGATCCAGCCACAATACCAGAGGCACGAGCGCCCAGACGGCGTGCAGAATCACCTTGCGCCGCAGGTTGTAGCCGACTTTGATTTCTTCCTTATGCGCATGGGTCGTGCGGTTGACCTGGTCGTAGCCCTTGGGCTCGAAAAAGAAATGACCGGACTGGCGGCTGACCATGGACACCAGCCAGCCAATCAACGCCGACTTCACCGGATCAAAAAACATCGTGATATACGCGATGATGAAGCTGATCGCACTCAAAAGGTGCAAGGATTGATTGATGCGGCTGTGATGGTAGTAGCGATGATCGTCCCAGCGTTGAGTCTTGAGTTCCGCCAAAAAACTTTGCATGTTGGATTCCTTGGGATTGCGTCAACGAACCTGCCCATGAAGCAAATATAGGATTTTCGTTACAGGGCTATGACATAGCCCCGCTTTCGGTGAAATTACGTCAAAATAGTGATGCAAGTCGTCATCGTATCGTCATCCTCGGCTGCCATTGTGGCGCCTCATGAGGATCATGATCGTCACCGATGCGTGGTTTCCGCAGACCAACGGGGTGGTTAGCACCCTGGCTCAGACCGCCGCCTGGCTGGGCCGCTTTGGCCACGAAGTCAGGATGCTCACGCCAAGGGATTTTCGCAGCATCGCCTGCCCGACCTATCCGGAAGTTCGCTTGTGCCTCTTTCCGTACAAAAAGGTCGAAAGCGACATTCTGGCCTTCAATCCGCAGGCGCTGCACATCGCCACCGAAGGTCCCTTGGGCTTGAGCGCGCGGCGGCTCTGCAGCAAATGGGGCCTGCGCTTCACCACCTCCTACCACACGCAGTTCCCGCAGTATCTGCGTGCGCGTTTTCCCATTCCCTTGAGCGTCTCGTACTTCGCTTTGCGGCGCTTTCACGGCGCGGCCGTGCGCTGCATGGTAAGCACGCCATCGATGCGCGCCGATTTGGCGGCTCACGGCTTCAAGAATTTGGCGCATTGGCCGCGCGGCGTGGACACCGAAAAATTCCGGCCTAAACCCAAGGATTTCTTGGACCTGCCGCGTCCCATCGCCGCCTATGTCGGACGCGTCGCAGTCGAGAAGAACATCGACGCATTCTTGAGCATGCCCTGGCAAGGCAGCAAGATCGTGGTCGGCGACGGGCCTGAGCGCGCGCGCCTGCAGCAGCAATACACCGATGCGGTCTTTACCGGGTATAAATTTGACGATGAACTGGCGAGCTACCTCGCTGCCGCCGATGTCATGGTCTTCCCCAGCCGCACCGACACGTTCGGACTGGTCAATCTGGAAGCGATGGCGTGCGGGGTTCCGGTGGCCGCGTATCCCGTCACCGGTCCCATCGATGTCATCGAGGATGGCGTCACGGGCGCATTGGACACTGACCTAGGCAGAGCGGCGCGGCGGGCACTCACACTGGACCCCGGCGCATGCCGGGCGCGGGCGCTCAAGTCAGGGTGGGATATTTCAAGCCGGCTGTTCGAAAGCAACCTGACAGCCTGCCGCGAGGTCGCGGCCGAACCGTTACGCCGGGGCTGGAGCTTGTCTAAGCACTCCGCGCGGACCGGCTCCTAGCCGAAGTTGATCTTCGCTTCGAGATTGGTGCGCGAATCGGCGCTCGATAGGGCCTCTTCTAGCTCGATTCGGCCCTCGCGCACCAGGTTGTAGAGCGCGCTGTCGAAACTCAGCATGCCGCGCTCCGTGCCGGTGCGAATGGCTTCTTTCACGCCGATGACATCGCCCTGCTTGATGAGCTCGGATATGTGCGGCGTGTTGACCATCACTTCGCAGGCGGCAACGCGCGTTCCGCTTTTCGCGAACACCAGACGCTGCGACAGGATGGCGCGCAGGTACTGCGAAAGATCCAGGAAAATCTGATTGTGCTGATCGCGCGGAAACATGTTGATGATGCGATCCAGGGTTTCGGCGCAATTGTTGGCGTGCAGGGTTGCGATGCAGAGATGTCCCGTTCCAGCCAGCGCGATGGCCGCCTCCATCGTTTCGCGGTCGCGAATTTCGCCGACCAGAATCACGTCGGGCGCGGCGCGTACCGCGCTGCGCAGGGCGCGCGCAAAACTTTTGGTGTCCAAGCCCACTTCGCGCTGATTGATGATGGATTTCTTATTGCTGTGCAAGAATTCGATCGGATCTTCGATGGTCAGAATGTGGTCGGATGAGGTTTCGTTGCGGTAGTTGATCATCGCGGCCAGAGTCGTCGACTTGCCGGCGCCGGCGGCGCCGACCATCAGGATCAAGCCTCGCTTCAGCATCACCAGGTCTCTGTAAATGTCCGGCATGCCCAAGTCTTCCAGCTTCGGCATATCGGCGGTAATGTAGCGCAGCACCATGGCTGGGTAGCCGCGTTGATAGAACACGTTCACGCGAAATCTACCTAAGCCGATTTCGGAAATCGCAAAATCGATTTCAAGCTCTTCGTTGAAGTGCTCGATCTGATCCTGCGTCATCAGGCCCAAGGCCGCCTGGCGCACCGTTTCGGGCGTCAATATCTGCTTATTGACCGGGAATATCTTGCCTTCGATTTTGATCTTGACCGGCGCGTTGCAGGTGAAGAACAGGTCCGATGCCTTTTTCTCGACCATCAGCTTGAACAGCGGCTTGGTGTTCATCACCTGGGCCGGAAGGTCGGCAGGCACGCTCATTGACTAGAACACCTGCCCTTCTTCTTCCTCGACGATCTGCAGCGACTGGCCTTCCGCTTCCGGATTCTTCATTTCGCGCTTGCTTTCGAGCTTCACGCGCAGGCGCAATTCGTTCTTCGAATCGGCATTTCGCAGCGCATCTTCGTAGGAAATCAATCCTGCTTCGTACAAATCGAACAACGCTTGATCGAAGGTCTTCATGCCGAGCCGATTGGAGCGCGACATGACGTCCTTGATCTTGGTGACCTCGCCCTTGAAGATCAAATCCGAGATCAGCGGCGAGGCCAGCATGATTTCCATGGCCGCAATGCGCCCGGAGCCGGCTTCGCGCGGGATCAATCGCTGCGAGATCAGAGCACGAATGTTCAGCGACAAGTCCATGAGCAGCTGCTCGCGCCGCTCCTCGGGAAAGAAATTGATGATGCGATCGAGCGCCTGGTTGGAGCTGTTGGCGTGCAGGGTCGCCAGCACCAAGTGGCCGGTCTCGGCGAATTGGATGCCGTATTCCATCGTTTCGCGGTCGCGAATTTCACCGATCAAGATGACGTCGGGAGCCTGCCGCAGGGTGTTCTTCAGCGCCAGATGCCAACTCTCGCAATCGACGCCGACTTCGCGGTGTGTAACCACGCAGCCCTTGTGCGCGTGCACATATTCCACCGGGTCTTCGATGGTGACGATGTGGCCGCGGGTCTTCTCGTTGCGGTAGCCCACCATGGCGGCGAGCGACGTGGACTTGCCGGAACCGGTGCCGCCGACCAGGATCACGAAGCCGCGCTTGGAGAGCACGACCTCCTTGAGAACGGGGGGCAGCTCCAGCTCTTCAAGCGTGGGAATCTTGGCGTTGATGGTACGCAGCACGGCACCGGTGAATCCCTGTTGAATAAAGGCGCTGACGCGAAAGCGCCCGATACCGGGCGGCGCAATGGCGAAATTGCATTCCTTGGTTCCATCGAATTCTTTGGTCTGCCGGTCGTTCATGATCGCGCGGACCATTCCGGCACTCTGCTCGGGACTCAAAGAGCGGTCCGACTGCGGCCGGATCTCGCCGTCGACTTTGATGGCGGGCGGAAAGCCGGCCGTGATGAACAGATCCGAGCCCTTTTTCTCGACCATGCGCCGCAGCAGGTCTTGCATTAAACGTATGGCTTGTTCGCGTTCCATTTAAATGCTGTCCTTGTTCTGCGCCTTGTACTTCGCTTCCTCGCGGCTGACAACCCCTTTGGTGACCAATTCCTGTAAACATTGGTCGAGGGTCTGCATTCCTTGACCCTGGCCGGTCTGGATGGCGGAATACATTTGGGCGATTTTGCCCTCGCGGATCAAGTTTCGGATGGCGGGCGTGCCGATCATGATTTCGTGCGCCGCAATACGGCCGCCGCCGACGCGCTTCATCAAGGTCTGCGAGATCACGGCGCGCAAACTCTCGGACATCATGGCGCGGACCATGTCTTTTTCGGCCGCCGGGAACACATCGACGATACGGTCGATGGTCTTCGCCGCCGAGCTCGTATGCAGGGTGCCGAATACCAGGTGGCCGGTTTCCGCCGCGGTCAGGGCCAGGCGAATGGTTTCCAGGTCGCGCATTTCGCCCACCAGCACCACATCCGGATCTTCGCGCAGCGCCGAGCGCAGCGCTTCGCTGAACCCCAGCGTGTCGCGATGAACTTCGCGCTGATTGACCAGGCATCGCTTGCTTTCGTGCACGAACTCGATCGGATCTTCAATGGTTATAATGTGATCCGGGCGGTTGTCGTTGCAGTGATTCACCATGCCGGCGAGCGTGGTCGACTTGCCCGATCCGGTCGGTCCCGTGACCAGCACCAGACCGCGCGGCAGCATGCATAAATCTTTGAAGCTCTTGGGCGCGTTCAATTCGTCCAAGGACAGAATAGTGGATGGAATGTTGCGAAATACCGCCCCGGCGCCGCGATTTTGATTGAACGCGTTGACACGAAAGCGGGCGAGCTTGGGGATTTCGAACGAAAAATCGGTTTCGTAGAACTCCTCGAACGCCTTGCGCTGCTTGTCGTTCATGATGTCGTACACCATGCTGTGCACTTCTTTGTGCACCAGTGCAGGCATGTTGACCCGCTTCATGTCGCCGTCCACGCGGATCATCGGCGGGACGCCCGCCGACAGATGCAAGTCCGACGCATTGTTCTTCACCGCAAAGGCGAGAAGCTGCGCGATATCAACCGCCATTTACGGCTCCTATTAGACTAGGCGTTGGCCACCAGCAGTATATAAGAGGGTGTTGTCACCCAATATGTTAATTGGTCCGCAGAATTTGACGCTTCATGTGACCCATGTCCGGTCTCGGATACGTAGTGCAGCCATCGCCGCCGGGCGGGACCCTGAATCGGTCACTTTGGTTGCGGTTACCAAGGCTAAGACTGCCGAATTGGTGCGCCTGGCCGCCACCGCCGGCGTCACGGATTTCGGCGAAAACTATCTGCAGGAGGCGCAGGCCAAAATGGACCAACTCGCCGACTTGCAGCTCAAGTGGCACTTCATCGGCGGTATCCAATCCAACAAGACTCGAGTCATCGCCGAGCGCTTCGACTGGGTGCAGAGCGTGGATCGTTTCAGCGTGGCGCGGCGGCTGTCGCAGCAACGGCCGTTTCACGCCCCGCCGCTCAACGTTTGCATCCAAGTAGCGCTCGTACCGGAGCCTACCAAGGGTGGCGTGCCTCCGCAGGCGCTGCTTGAGCTTGCGTCCGCCATCGCCGGCTTGCCGGGGCTCAAGCTGCGCGGCTTGATGTGCGTGCCTCCCCCGCAGCCCAACGTCGCCGCCGAGCGTGCCGTGTTCGCTTCTTTAAGAGCGGCGCTTGAGGATCTGAACGCCGGCGGTCTGAAGCTCGATACACTGTCCATGGGTATGAGCGCAGATTTCGAGTCCGCAATCGCCGAGGGAGCAACGCTGGTGCGCATCGGCACGGCGCTTTTCGGCGCACGATGAGCGCATCGCTAGACCCCGACACCCGCCGGTACCGTCGGCATGTGATATTGATTGGCTCGAGCATTCGCCAGGGGAGGGAGGAAGACTCAAGGCCCTGTCGCCTTTTCGGGCCTTGAGTCTTCCTCTCTCCCCTGACGAGCGCTACACAAATTAAAATCACAATGTCGAGGTACGAGGGAATTTCGCATGAACAACATAAGAAGACTGGCCTTCATCGGCGGCGGCAACATGGCGGCCGCGCTGATCAGCGGCCTCAGCAAGCGTGGATTGCCGTCGCAGCGCATGGTGGTTGCCGATCCGAGCCAGGATCAGCTGCAGCGCTTGGTGCGCGAATATGCGGTCGAGACCGCAGCCGACAACGCAGCCGCGGTGCAGGGAGCCGAGGTTGTGGTGCTCGCCGTGAAGCCGCAACTCATGCGCGGCGTGGCCGTCGGCCTGGCGCCGCATCTCGCAGCTGGCCGGCCCCTGGTGGTATCGGTTGCCGCGGGGATTCCCCATGCGTCTCTCGCCCGCTGGTTCGGGCCGCAGATACCCGTGATCCGTACCATGCCGAACCGTCCGGCACTGAACGGTTTCGGCGCAACCGGTCTCTACGCTCCCGCGAGCGTTGGCGCCGCCTATCGTGCCTTGGCGGAGAGTCTGATGGGCGCCGTGAGCGCCACGGTCTGGGTCGAGCACGAATCGCAGATGGATACGGTAACGGCGGTGTCCGGCAGCGGTCCCGCCTACTTCTTTCTGTTCATGGAGGCGCTCGAAGCGGCCGCCCATGAACGCGGGCTGCCGCGCGAGGTCGCACACCAATTGACGCTGGAAACGGCGTTCGGAGCCGCGCAAATGGCGCGCCAATCCGCCGACTCCTTGGCAACCTTGCGCGAGCAGGTCACCTCGAAGGGCGGTACCACCGCGGCGGCTCTCGAGGTCCTTAACGGCGCCGGCCTTCGTGCTATCGTCGCGCACGCGGTGGCTGCGGCCGACCGCCGTTCAGCCGAACTCGCCGCCGAATTCGGCGGCCCTTAAACTTGTCTTTTCTATCGGGGTCGCTTCGACCCCGTTGAGAGGTGGCGCGAAGCGCCTAGAAATTGGCGCGAAGCGCCTAAATATGGAAGCAATCAGATACATCGTCGACATGCTGCTGTGGCTGCTGCTGCTGGCCTTCGTGCTGCGGCTGCTGTTTCAACTGGTGCGCGCCGATTTTCGCGATCCGATGGCCGATGCCATCGTGCGCGTGACCAACTGGCTGATATTGCCCCTGCGCAAGCTGCTGCCGCCCATCGGCAAGATCGATACGGCCACCGTTGTCGCCGTGCTGTTGGTGGCCTTGGCGCGCACCTTCATCATCTTGATTCTCGCCGCCGGCGGCGTCGGCGATCCGCTCGTCTTCCTGCGCATCACCCTTCTGGATTTGGTGGGCTTGGTGCTGCGGATCTATCTTTTTGCGATGTTGTTGTACTGGTTGACCAGCTTCGTCAGCCCAAGCGGCTACGCTCCGGGAGTCCGCTTGCTCGCACAGCTCTGCGAACCTATCTTAAAGCGCGTGCGCCGCATTATTCCGCCCATCGGGCAAATTGATTTTTCCTTCCTCTGGGTTTCGATCGCGATCGGCGCGCTGCTGGTGTTACTGCGTTGAACATCGGCTCGTACATGCCTGATATCACAGTGAACCCACGCAACTCATGGCGAGGCGAATCCTAACCCTCGAGGCGCGGAAGCCTGGAAAACCAGGGCGAATTGCATCGGCGATAAAAATCTTTTTTCGCAATTGCGCTAAACATCGGCTTTTTTCTATGTTATTTTCGGCGCCGAGTTGAAATTTGCGGATAGTCACGTGTCCGCTCGCGCAAACATTAGCAGGAGATTAAATATGGCGAAAAAGAATGCAGCACCGACCAAGTCTGAAATTCTCGCTACGATTTCAAAGGAAACAGAGCTCTCTAAGAAGCAGGTCGGAGCCGTGTTTGACTCGCTTGGGGGTGCAATCAAGAAGAGTCTGCGAAGTCACGGCTTGTTCACGCTGCCCGGGCTCTTGAAGATGAAAGTCGTCAAGAAGCCCGCCACCAAGGCACGCGAGGGCGTGAATCCGTTCAACGGCGAAAAAATGATGTTCAAGGCCAAGCCGGCGAGCAAAAAAGTGCGCATTGCCGCGCTCAAGACGCTGAAGGAATTCGTGAACTGATTGATTTTGGCCCATTTTGGAGCGGCCGAGGCGGCTCGTCCGCTCCAAATCGCCTATTCGATTCCCACGAGCTCGACGTCGAAGACCAAGGTCGCGCCCGGGCGGAATGACCCCGCCGGCGCCGGCATCGCCGTAGCCCAGCTCCGGCGGAATGACCAGCCGGCGGCTCTCCCCGACCTGCATGCCGATCACGCCCTGGTCCCAACCCTTGATCACCGAGCCGGTGCCCAAAGGAAACTTAAAGGGCTCGCGGCGCGTGAGCGAGCTGTCGAATTGCTTGCCCTTGTGATCCGCGGCAGCCGCCTCGTACAGCCAGCCGGTGTACTGGACCACGGCAATCTGTCCGCCGCCAATGACGGCGCCGGCGCCGGCCTTCAGCGTGACTTTTTGCAGAGAGGTCACGGGACCTGGGCTGGCTGCCGGCGTTGGGCGGCGCCGCGGACTTGCCGCTGCATGCCGCGCCCAGCGCAATGCAAGCGGCCAGAGCGATTTGGGGAAAGTTCATGGATGCCATGCGGCATCATAATGGAATTTGCCGAAGGCGGAGCGTTCAGGCGACGCGCAGCAACGCTGCGCATACCGCGCAGGTCGCGGCGCTGCCGGCAACCGCGAGGCCGATTTCCTCGCTCCAGCCCAGCGCGAATAGCCGCAATGCACCGACCGCGTCGTCCACTTCATCAACGACTTGAAGCACCCATTCCATTGCGTAAAGTCTAAGGCGCATGGCTTACAGCTAACCGTGAGTGGGATCACAACCTAGACTTACGCATCGGCTTGCTATGGTGAGTGCGGCTGCGTAGGCTCTACGCACATGCAGCGCATTCTCGTCCTGAACCCGAAAGGGGGCTCGGGTAAAACGACGATAGCCACCAACCTCGCCAGCTATTTTGCGATTTCCGGCGACCGTCCGCTGTTGCAGGATAACGATCCTCAGGCCTCCAGCAGCCGCTGGCTGAAGAAGCGCAAGCCCGATCAGCCTTTCATTCACGGCGTCGCGGCATTCGAGCGCAATTCGCGCATGACTCGAGCCTGGCAAATGCGCATACCGCCCGACTCGGCGCATGTCATCGTCGATACGCCCGCCGCGGTGCCGGCGCAGGACATGCCCGATATGACAAAGAGCGCCGATGCGATCATCGTACCGGTGCTGCCTTCCGACATCGATATCCACGCCTGCTCGAAATGCATTGCCGACTTGCTGCTGATCGCCAAGGTGCGGCGCGACGAATATCGGATCGGCGTGGTCGCCAATCGCGTCAAACGCAACACCGTGATTTATCAGTCGCTGATGCGTTTTCTCGAGACTTTGCGCATACCGGTCATCGCTACCTTGCGCGACTCGCAAAACTACGTGCGCGCCGCCGAGCTGGGCATCGGCATTCACGAGATGAAGCGCTACGTGGTGGAACAGGATCTGGAGGATTGGCAGCCGATGTTGGCGTGGCTGAAGGCCAAGGAAGACAAGGTAAAAGAGGCGGCGCATCCAAACGCAGGCATCTTGCCGGTCACGGCATGAGCCGCGCGCGCGGCGCTTTCAATCCGCGCTATTTTTTCTCGTCGAAATTACCGCGGGCTTTCTCCGCCCAGTTCTTGTAGCTGTGCCAGTTATACAGGCTGTTGGTGATCGCGGCGTGGCGGCCGCCGGTTTGTAGCTTGGACGGCCTTGCGTCACCGCGCGGAGCCCTGCGGTCCACCCCGGTGTATCGAGTCTGATTTTTGAGTTCACTCATCTCGTTTGCCTCTGTCGATGGGAACGACAGTAAGTGCCGCGCCCGCTCCTACGGCAGGAACTGTGTCACGGGGAGCCGGCGCTGTCGTGCTGCGGCGACGCGCATTGGGATGCGCATCTCACGATGCGTCGCGGTAAGTTAAATGGATGAAATTGGGGCTCCTCGCCAGGCATCGAAAAGCGGCTTCAACTCCGTAAGCTGAGGACTCGAGCGCCGCGGGCAGCAGCGTCGTGTATGAATCCAGCAGCGCCATGGCATTGCGCGCCGGATCCGTTCTGGTCGCTGCACCCAAGCGACGTGACATATCGCGGTTCACGGCGTGCAAATTCTCATACAAATCCTCGAGCTGCGCGAACCCGGGAGAATCGCCCGCGCCCGTCAAGTCGCGCGCCAGCAGAAACATGCAGACGCTGCGATACACCGTTTCCGCTTCGCTCGCAAAAGGCAGATGGAATCGCGCCATCGGACGCAGCCGATCGGTCCAGGGGCAGCCCGAGGTCGCCATGATCAAACCCAGCACGGAACTCATGGCCTGCTGCGCCGAGGTTTCCGCGTGCACCGTGCGTTCGGCCTGCGTGACGGTCACGCCCACCGTATCGAAGGAGACCAGTGCTTTGAACGGCTCGACCGCCGGCGCCATGTGCAGCGCGGCCGGACAGTGCGGGTGTTGCGCGCTGCTCAGCGGACAATTCGCGCATTGACTGAACTTCAATTCCGTCCAAAACGGCGGCTCGTCCGGCACCGGATTGGTTAGCCGGAAATTCCCGGGATCGAAGTGAGATCGAGCGTATTTCTTGCGAGCCGTCCGGCAAGTCGAAGCCATAGCGGATGCGCAGCGGCTCGCTTCATGCCACGAGCCGGTAGCACGGCTTGTATTCGGCGCCGGTGAACTTCATGCGGCCCTGCGCGACGAACGAGCGCAGCAGCGCGATCGAGCGGCTCCATGATCGCGGGCTCGCCGGCACAGCTCGAAGGGTCCGTAGCGCTCGATCGCATTGATGCCGTATTCCTTGATGTTGCCGGCGACGATCCCGGAGAAGGCGCGCCGCAGGTTGGCGGCGCGTTCGTGCACCGGCTGATCGCGCGCCAGGCGCAGCGCGCGCATCGAGGCATGCGTGACCTCGAACGGCCGCTGGAACTCCAGCGGGATCTTCAGCAGCCAATTGAAGCCGTAGGAATCGCTCGCCTGCCGGCGGTAGTCGCGCACTTGCGCCATGCCCTGCACCATGGCGCGCGCCACCTCGGCGGGATCGTCGATGATGACGTGGTAGCGCGACTGCGCGGCTCGGCGCCGAGCGTCGCGCCGATGAAGTCGTGGATCTGCTCGGAAATAGTCCGCGCTGTCCGCCGGCCCGGTGAATACCACGGGAAAGGGCAGCTCGCGTTGGCCGGGTCGAGCAGGATGCCGAGCAGGTACAGGATCTCCTCGGCCGTGCCGGCGCCGCCGGGGAAGATCACGATGCCGTGGCCCAGGCGCACGAAGGCCTCGAGGCGCTTCTCGATGTCCGGCATGATCGACCAGCTGGCTCACGATCGGATTCGGCGGCTCGGCGGCGATGATGCCGGGCTCGGTGATGCCGAGGTAGCGGCCGTCGATGATGCGCTGCTTGGCGTGGCCGATGGTGGCGCCCTTCATCGGCCCCTTCATGGCGCCGGGGCCGCAGCCGGTGCACACATCCAGGCTGCGCAGGCCCAGCTCGTAGCCGACGTTCTTGGTGTAGTCGTACTCGCCGGCGAATCGAGTGGCCGCCCCAGCACACCACCAGGTTCGGCCGCGCCTGCAGTCGAGCACGCGCGCATTGCGCAGAATGTGAAACACCGCGTTGGTGATGCTCGAGGAGGAGTCGAGGTCGAAGCGGCCGCTTTCCATGATCTCGTTGGAGATGAACACCACGTCGCGCAGCACGGCGAACAGGTGGTCCTTGATGCCCGCGGATCATCTCGCCGTCGACGAAAGCCGCCGCCGGCGCGTTCTTGATCTCGAGCTTGATGCCCCAGGCGCTGACGCACGATGCGCAGATCGAAATCCGGTAGTTGTCGAAGATCCCGCGCGTCGTCGGTGTCGCGCCGGAGTTGAGCACCGCGAGCGCGCACTGGCGGAACAGCGGATACAGGCCGCCCTGGCCGGAGTCGAGCAGCTTGGCGATCTCCTGCTGCGAGAGGTTCTCGAGACTGCCTTTGGGCGCGACCCGCGCATCGACCAAGTCTGACGAAAGAATCGTGGTTTCCACGCAGCGCCGCGTTCAGGGGTAGATATCGATCGGAATGTTGTCCTGCGTGCGCATCCAGACCTCGACCATGTCGGCGTTGGACAGGGCGATGCAGCCGTCGGTCCAGTCGTTCGACTCGTAATACGCCGGCGCGTGCTTCAGCGAGTTGGGGAGGCCGTGGATCATGATGGAGCCGCCCGGCGCCCAGCGATTCTTGCGCGCGCGCAGTTCATCCTGCTTGTTCGGATAGGAGACCTGGATGGACAGGAAGTAATCGCTGCGCGGATTGCGCCGCGCCAGGCAGTAGTGGCCCTCCGGGTGTTCGGAAGTCGCGCTCGCGTTCCTTCTGCCCGACCGGACTCAAGCCGAGCGCCACCTTGTACACGCCCAGCAGGTGTTCGCCGTTGTACAGGTACAGCTTGTGCTCGGATTTATGGACGACGACTCGATCGGCGAGCTGCGATTTCCGATGAGGAAGCGATGCCGGTGATGAGCGCGACGCCGTACGCCATCACCAGACACATCCACGCATCTTATCCGCGAAAAACGCCCAAATCGCATAACCATTGCCAAAAGTATACGCTGGTCGGCGCAAATCAGTAATGGGCTCACGTCCCGGTATAATACTTGGATCCATGCGCTTGCCCGTACACGTCGCCGTCGTGTCTGATCATGCTGCTCTCTGCCTGCGGCGCGCCGTCCGCCATCAAGCCCGTGGAGTACCTGGACGATCGCACCGCCATGACCGTGGGCTCGCTCAAGGAGCCGATCGAGTTCGTGCCGAGCCTTCGGCAAGAGGGCCTGCACGTCATCGGCCAACCTCGGCAAGCGCTTGAGCTTCGCCTATATCGGTCCGGTGGAATGGGACGCAGCGGATCGATCGTCTACGGCCTGTGGGTGCACATCGCGCCGGGCAACGATCGGCCGATTCGACGACATTCGCTCGAACGCGGCCGTCACTCGTATCTCGATAACGGCGCGCGCGTCTGACCGCCATCGATGCCGCCGGCGATCGGGGCGGGGCCCCTACCGGCCCGTCGCATCCTGGGGCCAGACCGCGTACTTCGAGCTGACGGTGGAAATGCTGAAGCAAATGGCGGCCAGCCGAGAAGCTCGGCCTCGAACGTCCGCGCGGCCGGACGATTCCGCGGTGAACTTCGTGGCTTCACGCGCGACACGCATGAAACGCTGACCAACTAGCACTGCATTCGCGCGGCATCACTGGCGATTGATGGCCTCGACCCGCGGCAGGGCAATCGTCGCGCCCGGCCGAACGTCGCCGAAGTCCACGTCGGGGTTGTATTCGGCGACCAGCCACACCGGCAGGTCCGAGTGCTGTTGCGCGATGATCCAAAGCGATTCGCCTTTCTTCACCACGTAGTTCTCCGTGCCGGAGATGCGGTGGGTGGCGAAGAAGCTCTCCTGCAGATGCCGGTGGTAGTCGCGCCGCGCCGTCTCGAATTGCTCGCGCACTGACCTGCGACAGATCCAGCTTGACCCTATGGCCCAGCGTCACCATGGCGTTCTTATGCAGCTTGTTGAGCTGCGCAGCGAGGCTGAGCTGACTTGTGGACCAATCGGCGAAATGCCCGAGGGTCTCCGCAGCCTGCACGACCACGGTGTTGTCCGCGCCGACGCTGTAATCCGTGGTGTCGCCGTTTCCGGAAGGCGCAGCGGCCGGCAACAGACGCCGTACTCATGGTCTGCCGCTGCGACACCGGCTCCTGGGCGGCGGCTGGCGCGCGAGCACATGCGCGGCCGCTGCCTCGCGGTGCGGGCGGTTGCTGCGGCGGCGGGCAGCGCCTCGGCGGGCGGCGGCGCGGCCGCAGCGGCAGCGGCGATCGCAGGGGCGGAGCCTTCGGCACGCGCGGCGGCGGCATGGGGATGCGCACGCATTTCGCCGCGCGCCAACGCGTGCACGGTGAGCAAGCCATTGGCCGCGAGCAGCCGATGCAGCGTAACGCCGCTGGCCGCTGCGATGCTGGCCAGCGTCTCGCCGCGCCGCGCCCGGTGCGCGCCGTCGTTTCTTTGCGCACGAAAGCGTTGCCGCCGGCGGCAGCGCGCGCCCAAGCCGCCGCAATATCGGCGGCGGACGGCGCCCCGGCAGGCGCAGCGCGTAGCCGCGCGGCACCAACCGGCGTCTTGTTCCAGATCGGCGGCCGGAGCGCCGGATTCAGGACGCGCAGCGCGCCCATATCGACTTTGAAGGCGCGGGCGAGCGCATCGACCGCAACGTAGTCCGGCAGCGTGCACCAGCGTGCTCTCGCGTGTCCGGCAGCCGCGTCGATCGGGACCGAAATATTTCTCGGCGTTGCGGTCCACCTCGAGCGCCGCGAGAAACGCCACATAGAAATTGCTCGAGGCGAATCCAAACGTGGCGCCCTGATAGCGCTTCACGATCACCGCGATGTTGCTCGTGCCGAGCTCGTCCTGAGCGCGCCTCAGGCCGCCCGGCCCGTGATTGTAGGCGGTGACCGCCAACGGCCAGGTGCCGAGCAGCCGGTAGTTGTAGAGCATCAGGTTGGCGGCGGCCTCAGTGGCGCTGTACGGATCCAGGCGCTCATCCACCATGCCGTCGACCCGCATGAAGCGCGTGCGGTGGACGGCATGAATTGCCACAGCCCGGCGGCGCCGACCTTGGAATAGGCGGCCGGGTTGAACGAGGACTCGACATGCGGAAGCGCGCGCGATTTCCGCCGGCACGCCGTGGTGCGGCGAGAACGCGGGCGATGTGCGTCTCCCAGGCCTGCGGCGCGGATCAGCCCCTCGTGAAAGCGATCGGCCTGGCCCAGCTGAAAGCGGATGCGGTCGATGGCGTCGCGATAGTCGCGCGGCGTCGGCCTTGTCGCCGAAGGCATGCAGTATGCGCCGCTCATGCGGCGTCAGATTGTCGGTGTCGCCCGCTGCGAAGCGCCGCAGCAGGGCCGCGTAGCGCGCCTTGGCCTCGCTCGACGCGGCTGTTCGCGCTGCGCGCGGCGAGGTCGCAGGATCGAAGCGCAGCACCTCGTAGACCAATCCTAAGATACCAGTCGTCGTGCAGCAGGCCCTGATCGGTGGTGACCTCGGTGTAGACGCGAATCCAAAAGCGCACGTCGGGCTCGAGTTCCGGCGGATAGGCAAACGCAGCGGATGTGTCGGCCCGCAACAGCGGGCACCAGATGAACGGCGCGACGAGCAGCGCCAACCCAAGCCAGCGAGTAAGTTTCGACTTCAGTGCAGACAATTCAACAAACCCTAAACGGCTATCGCGCTCTCTTTGCGTTGCGCGCCGGGCCGAAACACCACGCCGAACACCACAAAGATCGCGAGCGCGGCGGCGGCGGGAATCGGCCAGATCGCATGCCAATCGTGCGTGACCGCAAGGCAGGCATGCGCGGCAGCCGCCGCCTCGGAGCAGCTTGAATTGCTGACGGCAAAGCGGTTCACGATGGCGCCGGAGACGAAAGCGCCGACAAAATACCCCAAGCCATTGGTCACGAAATTGATCAGGCCTTGCGCGGCGGCGCGGATGGTCTCTCCGGCACGCTGATCGGTGTACACCTGACCGCCCACGAAGAAGAAGTCGTAGCACACGCCGTGCAGCAAGATTCCCGCATAGATGAGCCACATGGCGCTCCCCGCATCGCCGTTCGCGAACGCGAAGTAGCGCAGCGCCCAGGCCATCATGCCGACCAGCATGATGACTTTGATGCCGAAGCGGCGCAGCAAATAAGCCAGCAACAGCATGAAAAGCACCTCGGACATCTGGCCGAAGGTTTGAATGAAAGCCGCCTCCGGCACCTTGATCTCGTTCAAAAACGGGTTCGCAAAGGTGTAGTAGAACTGCAGGGGAATGCACAGCAGGAATGAGCCGATCACGAATATCAGGAAATCGCGTTTTTTCAGCAATTGCAGCGCGTCCAGTCCCAATGCGTCGCGCAGGCTGAATTTGCTGCGCGCGGCCTTCGGCGGCGTGTGCGGCAACAGCAGCGCATACACGGCCATGCACAGCGATGCGCCGGCGGAGATTTGCATCGGCAGCACCAGGGCATCGGCATGCAGGCTCTTGCCGACCAGAATCCCCGCGGCGATCCAGCCGATCGAGCCGAGCACGCGCACGTAGGGAAAGCTGCTGGATTCCTTGAGGTGGTGGAAGGCGATGGAATTGGTCAAGGACAGCGTTGGCATGTAGCACAGCGCGTAGAGAATGAGCAGCGGATAGAACGTCGCGAACGCCGTCTGCTGCGCCACCATCCACATCAGGGCCGCGCCGCTGAGGTGCAGCGCGGCGAGCAGTCGCTCGCTGGAGAACCAGCGGTCCGCGACGATGCCGATGAAGAAGGGCGAGACCAGCGCACCGATCGCCGTCGCGCCGTATGCCAGGCCGATGTGGGAATCCGTGAAATGCAGGGTCTGCCCGAGATAGGTGCCCATGGTCACGAACCACACGCCCCAGATGAAGTACTCCAGGAACATCATCAGCGCGAGGCGCGCTTGGGTCATGGCAGTTCGCGGATGCGGATGCGGCGCAACTCCAACGAGCCGGGATGATCGCCCTGAATGCCGATGTAGCCTTTCTTGGCTAACCCATAGTTGGGATACTTCGCGAACTTGCTCGCCGCGACCTTGGCCTTCCAATCGGGACTGCCGAAATCGTACTCGACCACCTTCTGGCCGTTCAGCCAATGCTCGACGTGATTGCCATTGACGATGATGCGCGTCTTGTTCCACTCGCCGAACGGTTTGACCACGCCGGCGGGGGGCCCGTACAGCGCGTAAGCGGACGCCGCGGCGGTGAGCCGGCTGCGGCCATCGCCGGCGTTGGCGTCATCGAGCAGTTGATACTCCGGGCCGCTCCAGTAAATATGGTCGTATTCGCGCGTGGCGCGGTAAAAGACGCCGCTGTTGCCGCCCTTGCCGATTTTCCATTCGAGTTCGAGCTCGAAATTGCCGAATTGCTGCTTGGTCACAAGATCATCGACGTCGCCTTCCTTCGCGAGCGTGCCGTCAACGACGTGCCAACCCTCCGGCATGCCCTGCGAGCGCCAACCGCGAAAGGTGTCGAGCATTTTGCCGTTGAACAGCGTCTGCCACTTTGCCGCCGATGCGCTGCCTTGCGCGCTCGCCGCGCCGCCCGCGCCGCCCGTGCCCGCCAACAGCCAGGCGCCCGCAAGCAGCGCCGCCTTTCCGACCATCCGGCCATGGATCATGTTGAACTCCAGTTCCCGCGGGCAACCGCAGGAACAAATGAATCGAGGCCAGGCGGCGGAAAATCCAGCGTCTTGCCCTGTTCGGCGCTCATGTAAGCGGCCATCAGCAACGATACCACCTCCAGACCGTCATCGAAGGTCAAGCGCGGCGCTTCCTTGCCGAGGAATGCCCGCACGAAATGCCTATCTTCGCTTTCATAACCGTAGGCCGCGGCCTCGCTCGCCACCACCGGCATCGAACCGATCTCCGCGTTTTGCTTTTCGACCAGGTCCTCGCCGCTCGCGCCGCGAACCTCGCGCGAAAAAAACAGATTCAGCCCGCTATCCAGAGTGTTCCAGGACATCGAATATTCCGGACCCAGGAGCTCCGCCGACAGGCGCAGCCCGGCGCCCACGAAACTCCACGAGGTCGAGGCTTCGCCGATCAAGATCTGGCCCTCGGGGGTGGCAAACTCGATGCTTACGCTGGCGAAATCCTCGGACGGCCGCTTGCTGTAGTCGACTTCCGGGCCATATAAGGCGGCAAGCTTCGCGGGGTAGCCGCCCTTCGACCATTTCAGGCTGGCGATGTGGCCGGTGATGCGGACCGGCCGCACCGACGCACGCGCAGCGCCCGGCTGGGTCAGCAAGTGGCGCACGAGCAGGACCGAGTGGCACATCATGTCGTTGAGCACGCCGCCGCCTTGCAGCTCTCCGCGCCAAAACCATGGCGCATGCGGTCCGCTATGTTCCTCGGAGGCGCGTGCCAGATAGGGCCGCCCGGTGGCGGCCGCCCCGCGCGCCCAGATCCTCGAGCGGCCGGCTTCGATCTGCGGCGCGAATACCTGATTTTCCAAATAGCCGTGCGCGGCACCGCTGCGCTTGACCAGTTCCAGCATGCGCTTGGCTTCGCTGACGTTTCGCGCCAGGGGCTTCTCGCAGGCAATGCCCCGCAAGCTACCCACGCCGCCCTCGAGGGCGTGCACGATCTCTTCCATGTTCTCGAGCCGTGTGTGGTTGGGCCCGGTGAGCCACAGTGCATCGATCGCAGGGTCCGCCACCATGTCGCGGATCGACGCGTAGGCTTTGGCCGCGCCGATGTCGAGATGCCGCGCCAGCGCCGCGGCCGAGCTCGCGTGCTCGAGATTCGGACTGAAGACTCCGCGCACCTCGGCGTCGCGCACGGCCTGGAAGCCCTGCATATGGAAGCGCGCATTGAAGCCCGAACCGACAAATCCCACGCCGAGCCGCGCGGGCGCGTGGTGATTCAAATTACTGCTCATTTCTGGCCAGGAGCCTCGGGGCCCAGCCCCAGCTTGCGCAGCAGTTCCGCCGGGGGCCCCTCGAATTTCGTCAGCGGCACGTTGCCGATATAGCCTATGTCCTTCCAACCCGCCGGCGTCGAATAGAAGGCGCCCACCGTCAGGTCGCGGTAGCGCGCGAAGAAGGCGGCGGCGCGCGCGAATTTCGGCGCTGCCTTGGGCTCATAGCAAATGTCATCGCATATCGCGTGCTGCTGAGACTCTTCAAGTTCCGCAAAGTATTTTTCGAACCGCAGCAGGGCCTCGGCGTCCATCCAGGCCAGGCCCTCGAGTACGATCGGACGATCGGTAAGCTGACGCGGGTACGGCGCGCTCACCCATTCATCGATGAAATCCACCACTCCCACGCTCGCCGCATCGGGCGAGCGTCCATCGGCGGGCAGCACCACGTTGCAGAGCGCTTTGGCGGTGCGCCGCTGCGCCGCCGACAGCGTCAGCGGCCAGACATCGCCGGGGCGGTAAAGCTTGGTCAGGTCCGGATCCCCGCCGTAGCCGCGAACCGCCGGCCACGCAGTCACCTCCTGACCCCACACGCGCTGACGCAGCAGCGGCATCGAGGCCGCCACGCTCAGCATCCACTTGATCGTCGTGCGCCGGTCCGTCACAACTCCTTCCTCCGCATCCGATCGGCGATGTGATCCGCCGCGCGCCACGCCAGCGCCATGATGGTCAAGGTGGGATTCTTGTCCGCATTGGACGCGAACACCGCGCCGTCGGTCAGAAACAGGTTCTTGACGTCCCAGGTCTGGCACCATTCATTGGTCACCGATGTTTGGCGGTCCGCGCCCATGATCCCGCCGCCGACTTCGTGAATGATGAAGCCGCCGGGCGCGATCGCTTCGGCCCCATCGCTTTCCACCTTGCTCGTGACGCGTCCGCCCATCGCCTGCACGATGTCCGCGAACGTCTTCTGCATGTGCGCGGCTTGGCGCGTCTCGTGCTCGGACCATTTCCAGTGAAAGCGCAGCACCGGGATGCCCCATTTGTCTTTGACAACCGGATCGATCTCGCAGTAGGAATTTTCGTTCGGGATCATTTCGCCGCGCCCGGCGAAGCCGACGAACGATCCATAGTAGCGACGCGCGTCCTCTTTGAGCTTCTTGCCATAGCTGCCGCCGGTGAACCGCTCGATCCCGCGCAGCGTGCCGGCGCCCGGCATGCGCCGGCCGCCGCCGAATTCAATGTGGTAGCCGCGCGCGAATCCCAGCTTGCCCTTCTGCTGATCCTGATAACCCCACCAGGGCGCGTAAAACGCGTGGCCGCTGGCGCCGTCCTCGTTTTGCGGCGGCAGCGATTCGAGCAGCGGGATTTGGCCGCTCAAGTCGGCGCCCACGGTGTCCATGATGTAGCGCCCGACCTTGCCGCTGGAATTGGCGAGGCCATTCGGGAACAGCGCACTCTTCGAATTGAGCAGAATTCGCGCCGTCTCGCAGGCGCTCGCCGCCAGCACGATCACGCGCGCGCTCACCTGATGTTCCGCGCCGCTGACCTTGTCGAAGTACTTCACGCCCTTGGCGAGCCCGTGCTTGCCCAGCACCACTTGGCTGACCATGGCGTTGCACACGATGTCGAGGTTGCCGGTCGCGAGCGCCGGCGGCAGATGCACGGTGGTCGACTGATAATTCGCCCTGATCGAGCAGCCGCGGCCGCAGTCGGTGGCCCAGATGCAGGCCGCGCGCTGCTGCATATGCTGCGCAATTATTTTCTGCGCCTTCAGATTGCCGGGATGCAACAGGGCCGGCGAGCGCTTGAAGTCGAGCTGCTGCGTGAGCACCGCGCGATGCCCCGCGACGATGGGAATCCCTAGGCGCCGTGCGCGCTGCTGCACCAGATAATCGCTGACCAGGGGCGCGGGCGGAGGCAGCAGACAACCCGGCGAGGAGTTTGGCGTGTTCTCGAGTCCCTCGGAGGTGCCGTACACGCCGATGAGCCGCTCGACTTTGTCGTAGTAGGGCGCCACATCCTCGTAGGCAATGGGCCAGTCGAACCCCAAGCCGTCGCGGCTGCGGGGTTTGAAATCGTAAGGCCCATTGCGCAGGGAAATGCGGCCCCAATGGTTGGTCCGGCCGCCGAGCATGCGCGAGCGCCACCAGGCGAAGCGCCCATGCGGATCGCTCGTGGACTGAACATACGGTTCTCCGGGAACCGTCCAGCCGCCGTCGATCGTGGCGTCGTAGAACCCGAAGTCTTTTTCCGGCGTCGCGGCGCCGAGCAAGGGCGCCTGATCCGACGTTTGAAACATCGGGGTCTCTTGTTCGGGCACGTATTTGCGTCCCGCTTCCAGCATCAGCACCTTGACGCCTTCCATGCTCAAGGTATAGGCGGTTTGTCCGCCCGCGGCGCCGGAGCCGACGATGATGACGTCGTAGTTCTTTGCGCGGGCCGCAGAGGTTGGGGTGCTCACCCGCACATGTTATCCAATGGGACGCGCGAGGGGAAACTCAGGTCATCGCGGCCGACGGCGTCGCCGTAGACGGTCCTATCCGCACTTCGAATCGCCGCAATTCAGACAGGTCATGCAGCCATCCATCATGACCACCGCCGCGGTGCTGCAGCGGCGCACAGCTGCGCGCCTTCCGGGAAATGCGATTTCGCAAAGGCATCGGTCTGCTTGGTGCGGGCCTCGAATTCGGCGCGCTTCTGCTCGACCATCTTCTGCTGATGGACATCGAGTTCTGGCTTCTTCATCAGGCCGATCGGTCTGCAGGTGCTTCTCGATGACGTGGCCGAGCTCGGCGATGATCGAGGGCATGAATTTGCCGCCCGGCTGCCAGTAGCCGCCGCGCGGGTCGAACACCGCCTTCAGCTCATCCACCAGGAAGGTGACGTCGCCGCCCTTGCGGAACACGGCCGAGATGATGCGCGTCAGCGCCACGATCCACTGGAAGTGATCGAGGTTCTTCGAGTTGATGAAGATCTCGAACGGGCGGCGCTGTTCGTGCTCGGTGCCCTCGTTCAGCACGATGTCGTTGATGGTCACGTACATCGCGTGATCGGAGATCGGCGTCTTGATCTTGTAGGTCGAGCCGATCAGGACCTCGGGACGCTCGAGCTTCTCGTGCATCCGGATGATTTGGCCATTGTCCGTTGCGGTACCTTTCTCCGGCTCGCCCGGCTGCGACTGTGCTTGCCGGCGCCTTCTCGTCGGCTTCTCGTCGGTTTCTGCACCGCGTACTTGACGATTTTCTTGTCGATTTTGATGCTGCGCCCATGGCTCAGAACTTCCCGTAATACCCTTCTTTCAGCGCATCGAAGAGATTTGCGGCAGTATGGATCTCACCGTCGTAGTCGATTTCCTCATCACCGCGTGCTTCGACCACCGTACCATCGTCGAGCGTGAACATGTAGGCGTGTTCTTCAGGTCCTGTTCTTTCACCAGCACGCCCTGGAACGCCTCCGGGTTGAAGCGGAACGTCGTGCAGCCCTTCAGGCCCTGCTCATGTGCATACAGATAGATGTCTTTGAATTTCGCGTAGGGGAAATCCGTAGGCACATTCGCCGTCTTAGAAATCGATGAATCGACCCACTTCTGGGCCGCAGCCTGCACTTCGACATGCTCTTTGGGGGCGACGTCGTCCGAGGCGATGAAGTAATCCGGCAGCTTCTCGGCATCGTTCGTGGCTCCAGGTTTGGCTTTGGGATTGACAGCTCCCGATACGCCAGCAGCTCGAAGGAATAAGACGTCGATCTTTTCCTTGGACTTCTTGCCTTCCCGGATCACGTTGCTGAAGTAGTGATGTGCAAATGACGGCTCGATTCCGTTCGAGGCATTGTTAGCGAGCGACAGTGAGATCGTGCCCGTGGGCGCGATGGAGGTGTGATGTGTGAAGCGCGCGCCGACCTCGGCGAGCTCGTGCACCAGCTGCGGGGCCACCTGCGCGATGCGCTGCATGTAGCGGCTGTACTTGGCGTGCAGCAGACGTCCCGCGATCTTCGTCCGGGCCGCCAGCCATCCTTCGCCATCTCCGGGCGCTTGCGCAGCATCTCCTTCGTGACCGTGAACTCCTCGTTCATGATCGGCGCCGGGCCCTTCTCGCGCGCAAGCTCGAGCGCTGCCTCCCAGCCCGCGATCGCCATCTCGCGCGATACATCCTCGGTGAACTGCACGGACTCGGGCGAACCGTACTTCATGCGCAGCAGCGTCATGGTGCTGCCCAGACCTAAGAACCCCATGCCGTGTCGGCGCTTGCGCAGGATTTCGACACGCTGCTGCTCCAGTGGCAGTCCGTTGACTTCCACGACATTATCCAGCATGCGCGTAAACACGCGGACGACCTCGCGGTACTCATCCCAGTCGAACTCCGCGAAATCACCGGAACGGATGCTTCACGAAGCGCGTGAGGTTCACCGAGCCTAACAGGCAGGATCCGTACGGCGGAAGCGGTTGCTCTCCGCATTGTCCAGTCACCAGTCCATTGAAGATGACGCTGTTGTGATCGGCCTGTGTTGTATCAAACACGGCTTCTTTCCGACAAACGAAATCTCGGCCACGCAACTCACGAAACGTTGTGTCTGGCGCAATGCCTTGTCGGCAGCCCAATTGCGTATACTTCTCGTTTTTGCCTTGCGTCATGAAACCGATCTCTGACATGAAACGGTCGCGCGATTCTCCGTCGATGATCAGCTCGTAATCCGCCTTGCAATCGTAGCTCTGCATGCCGCCATCGCCGTCGGGCAGCAATCGCTGGCCCGCTTCACGTCTCTTCAACACGCGCGCGAAGACTCCGAAATTGGCCAACAACACCTGCACATCCTTGAGCAGCGTCGGCTGGCTCGAGGCAAGCCGCACCGAGCAACTGGTGCTGTCGTTACCGGAGACATTAACCGTACCGTCGCATTGGAACAGTGCGCGCAGATACCCGCGTACACAGGCCTCGTTACCGCGCCAAATGATCTCCGGGATTTGTGTCTTCGCCTTGGCAGTAAAGCCGAAGTTTGCGAGAACCCGTGCCAGAATCACGGAGCGAATCATGACCAGATTGCGCTGCGGCACCGCTACTGCGCTCACGCAATAGTCTCGCGGAGCGCTGGCATCCGCAACGCCAGCGATCAACGAGTTGACGTAAGTGACGACTTGCTGCGCGTGGTCGCGATCTTCGCCCCACAGATTCACGACCGCCGCGTTCTTGCCCTTCCCGCGGTTTGTGAAATGTCCATCGCCGGTGAGAAGCCCAGCAGCTCCCGAACTCCTCGCTGCCGAAGCCGCCGAACTGACCCTTACCGGATTGCATCAGCAGCTCGTCGCCGAGCTTTAGGTCCTTCAGCTTGATCTTGCCCCGGGTGGTGTAGAAGTCATGCCACTTGGTCGCTTTGATCTCATAGCCATCCTTGGTCAGCACACGATAGACATCGGCAGACGGTGCCGTCATGAATACAGGTACTGCCTCGCGCACTGCTACGCCCTTATCCTCGCCAAACGCACGGCGTGTCGACCGTCGCTTGTATGTCGACGCCGCGCTTCATACAGATCCCCGATACTGACCAACCCGTAGCGGGTGGCGAGACGCGTGTCAGCGGTGACGCACGGATTGGTGGCGCGGATGTTCTCGCACCACCAGTTGTTGTTCATCTCATTGACGCGATCAATGAGAATGAACCCCGGCTCAGCAAAGTCGTAGGTGGACGTCATGATGACGTCCCACATGCGCCGCGCCGGCAGCGTCTTGTAGATCTTGCAGGCGACCAGGCCCTCGTCGTTGACGACATAGCCCTCGTGCACCGGCCACTCGCGCCACACGAACTTCGTCGCATCGGTGAGGTCCGGGCGCTCCGCCTCGTATTCTTGGCGGGACAGGGGGAAGGCGAGCTTCCACTCGTGATCCTCGCGCACCGCCTGCATGAACTCATCGGTGATCAGCAGCGACAGGTTGAACTGCCGCAGGCGTCCGTTCTCGCGCTTGGCGCGGATGAACTCCATGGCGTCCGGATGTCCGACATCGAAGGTACCCATCTGCGCGCCGCGGCGTCCGCCGGCGGAGGAGACGGTGAAACACATCTTGTCGAAGATATCCATGAAGGACAGCGGGTCCGGACGTGTAGGCGCCCGCGCCCGAGACGTAGGCGCCACGCGGACGCAGCGTCGAGTGCTCGTAGCCGATGCCGCAACCGGCCTTCAGCGTCAGCCCCGCCTCATGGACCTTCTTCAGGATGTCGTCCATCGAGTCGCGGATCGTTCCGGACACGGTGCAGTTGATGGTCGAAGTCGCGGGCTTGTGCTCGAGCGCGCCCGCGTTGGAGGTCACGCGGCCTGCGGGAATCGCGCCACGGCGCAGCGCCCACAGGAAACGCTCGTACCAGTGCTCGCGCAGTTCCTCGCGCTCAACATCAGCGAGTGCGCGCGCGACGCGCTTATACGTATCGTCCATCGTCTTGTCGATGGGCGAGCCATCCTTCGCGGTCAGGCGATACTTCTTGTCCCAGATGTCGAGGGATGCTTCTTGAAAAGGAATACTGCCGACATCTTTGGGCTGTATTTTGACCACCGTATTCATGGGTATCTACGCCGCTCCGTTATAATTATTGAGCCAAACCTGAACACTGTGGGCGGTGTTCGCGCGAAAAAAAATCGTTGGTGACTTGACAGAAGATCGATGGGACTCGACTGACCTTTCCGAACACAACATCTTGTGTTTGAGCTGAGAGGGTACGGCGCGATGGCAATCATCGTCAAGACTTTTTTTGCAGTATTTTATGCTAAAAAAATACCGAAATATCAATACGTTGCAGCATTGTCCGCAGAAATTGGCTCATTACACTTTCCAAAGGCTAGGTCAAGAGGGAAAACTGCAAATCGCAAGATATTGTGTTTCCACACCTTATCCACATTATGTTCCATTGACTTTGAACTGCGTCACACTTTTTTCGCCGGCCGCCGCAGTTGAAATGCCGCCACGCAACCCAATTTCCGGAATCACGCGCGTGAGTTTCGCTTCACAGGAAATTTGCCAACCATTTTTTTCTATTTATTTAGGAGTTTTCAGACATGACCGTCGTACGTTATGAGCCGTGGGCACTCGTGAGCCGGCTGCAGAAGGAAGTTGATCGTTTATTTGGGGCACCCTTGAGCACGGCCGCCGATTCCGGCGCCTGGCTGCCGCCCGTGGATATCCATGAGGAAGCGAATCAGTTCGTGCTGCATGTGGATCTGCCGGGCGTCGATCCGAAAGGCGTGGAAATCACCTCCGATCAGGGTGTGCTGACCATTCGCGGACAACGCGAGGGCACGCACAAGGAGTCGCGCGAGGGCTTCCGCCGCATCGAGCGCATCAGTGGCGAATTTCAGCGCCGCTTCAGCCTGCCTGAGAGTGCCGACGCACAGAACATCAAGGCCAAGGTCGCCAACGGTGTGCTGGAAGTCGCCATCCCGAAGCTGGCCCAAGTGCAACCGCACAAGATCACGGTCGAAGCCGCCTAGGAGCCGTGGTGCCTAAGGGGATCCTGGGCACGCGTCCTTCCGTGTAATATCGCCTCGACGCTGGCGAGCAGGCCGGACCGCAAGGTCCGGCCTCGCTTTTACTCGCCGGCCAAGGGCTTTCCCGAAGGACCGCGCATGAATCTGCGTCTCGAGTTTGCAGCAGCCGCGCTCGCCGCGACGGCCATCAGCGCGACTACCATCAGCTGGCAGGCGTTCGCCGCGGTTCCCGCCGCCGATGCCACGCCCATGCCGACGCTGGCTCCCATGGTCAAGCGCGTCTCGCCCTCCGTCGTGAACATCGCCACGCGCGGCACCATCAAGGAGCAGTCCGGCCACAATCCGCTGCTGGACGACCCATTTTTCCGGCGATTTTTCGACGCTCCGCAGGATTCGAAGCCGCGTGAACGCCAATTCCAAAGCGCAGGATCGGGCGTCATCGTGGACGCGAAGAACGGCTACATCATCACCAATCATCACGTGATCGAGAACGCCAGCGAGATCACCATCACGCTGCTCGATAACCGCACTTTCAGCGCCAAAGTCATCGGCAGCGACGAAGGCGCCGATATCGCGGTACTGCAGGCAAAGCAGCCGAATCTGGTGGCCATGCCGTTCGGTGATTCGAGCAAGCTCGAGGTCGGCGACTACGTGGTCGCGATCGGCAACCCGTTCGGATTGCAGCACACCGTCACCGCCGGAATCGTCAGCGCGCTGGGGCGCAGCGGCATCAATCCGCGGCGGCTACGAGGATTTCATCCAGACCGACGCCTCGATCAACCCCGGAAACTCCGGCGGCGCCTTGGTGAATCTGCGCGGCGAGTTGGTCGGCATCAATTCCGCGATCCTGTCGCGCACCGGCGGCAACATCGGCATCGGCTTCGCCATCCCGGTCAATATGGTCCGCAACGTCATGGACCAGCTCATCAAGTACGGTCAGGTGAAGCGCGGCGTTCTCGGCGTTCAGCTTTATAGCGTCAACGCGGACATCGCCAAGGAATTCGGCCTGAGCGAGACGACCGGCGCCTTGGTCGCCGGGGTCGTGCAAGGATCGGCCGCGGATCGCGCCGGCATCAAAACCGGCGATATCATCGTCTCGCTCAACGGCGCCACCATGAAGAGCTCGGGCGAGCTGCGTAATGCCATCGGCATGCTGCATGTCGGCGACAAAGTGGAGCTCGGGCTGTTGCGCGACGGCAAACCGCGCAAGGTCACCGCGTCGATCGCCGAGCGCCCGGAGGTGGAATCGGCGAGTGCGGCCGATCTCTACCGCGGACTCGACGGTGCCGAATTGGCGGATGCCCCCGACGGCGGCGGAGTTCTGGTGAATAGGGTGCAAGAGGCGAGCGCCGCGGGCCAGGCGGGCATTCGTCCCAACGATGTCATCGTCGGGGTGGGGCGAACGCCGGTCAGCGACTTGAAGTCGTTTCGCGAGGCCGTGAAAGGCGCATCGGTTCTGGTGCTCAAGATTCGCCGCGGCAGCGATACCTTCCTGCTGCCGGTTCGCTGACCCATGCGCCTTAAGTCCATCGTGGTTCTCGGCGGTACCGGATTTCTGGGTACGCGGCTGGTCGCCCGCCTGATCAAGGATGGTCATCAAGTCACCGTGCTGTCGCGGGACCGCGAGCAGCACAAGCACCTGCTGGTGCTGCCCGGCCTCACGCTGGAGAATTGCGATGTGTATCAGGAACCGCAGTTGAGCGAGCGATTCCGCGGCAAGGACGTCGTCATCAATCTCATCGGCATCTTGAACGAGCGCGGCTTCAGCGGCTCAGGCTTCCGCCGTGCCCATGTCGAACTAACCCGGCATGTCCTGCTGGCGGCGCGGTCCGCGGGTGTCGCGCGGCTGCTGCAGGTTTCCGCCCTGAAGGCCGCACCGGATGCGCCGAGCTACTACCTGCGGTCCAAGAGCGAGGCGGAAAAGCTCATCCGCGAGCAGAGCGCCGTGGATTGGACCATCTTTCAACCATCGGTGATGTTCGGCCCCGGCGATTCATTCCTGAATCGCTTTGCGGGATTGCTGGCCGCGATCCCCTTTGTCTTTCCTCTGGCGAGGTCAAACGCGCGCCTTCAGCCACTCTGGGTGGACGACATGGTCGACGCGCTGCTGCGCTGCCTGCACGGCGGCGCAACCAGCCGTCAAACCTATGAGCTCGGCGGCCCGCAGATCTACACCTTGAAGGAAATCGTCGCTTGGGTGGCGAAACTGACCGGCCGGCGCCGCTGGATCATCGGCCTGCCGGATTTTATCGGCCGCACGCAAGCCTTCTTCATGAATTTCGTTCCCGGCCGTCCCTTTTCCGGCGACAACTACAAATCGCTCTTGGTCGACAGCGTCTGCGCCGAGGACGGCTTCGCGAAACTTAGGATCCAGCCCAAATCCATGGGCGCATCCGCGCGGCTTTTCTTGGGCGCACAAGAGGACAATGCGCGCCTGAGCCAGAATCGCGCCGCTGCGGGCCGCGCCAGGTCCGCGCCTTGAGCTGTCAGCCCCTGCCGTCAGCCCGGCGGCGCGGGAAACGCCTTTGCCGCTGCGACGATCCATTCGCGGAACTGCGCCACCTTGGGTAGAGCGAGAAAACTTTTCGGACACACGAAGTAATAGGCCGAGGCGTACGGCAACGCGCCACGGCCCGCGAGCTTGAGCGTGCCCTTCTGCAGCGACCGCGTCACCAGCGTCCAACGTCCCAGCGCATACCCCAATCCCTCTTCTGCCGCGGCCAGCAGGCCGGCGGAGTCCTCGATGCTCGGCGCCCTCGATTTCCACGCCGCCTCCTCGGACGCCTGCGCCCAAACATGCCAGGGCTCATCGCCGCTCTCCAGCAGCGGGAATTTGCTCAGGGGCGTGCCGCGTTCGATCGTGCCGTGCTGCTTGATGAGATCCGGACTCGCAACCGGCACCAGCCAATCGTCGAGCAGCTTCTCGCTGTGCATGTTGGGGTAGTTGCCGCGCCCGAAGCGAATCGCAATGTGATTCTCCGAGCGCGAGAAATCCACCAGTTCGCGCGAGGTATGAAAACGCAGTTCAATGTCCGGGTATTTGCGGCGAAAGGAGCGGATCCGCGGCAGCAGCCAGATCTGCAGGAACGAGGACAGCAGGCTGATTTGCAGAGGTCCCGCCCGGCGGTGATGTTTCATCTGCTGCAGGGCCGACTCGAGTTTCTCCAGCCCTGACCTGACCGCGGGCAGCAGTTCCGATCCCTCCTCGGTGATTTCCACGCGCCGGCCGCTGCGCCTGAACAGCGGCACCTGGATATAGGCCTCGAGCGTCTTGATCTGCTGGCTGACGGCCGCGGGCGTGACGTTCAGCGCATCGGCCGCTTCCGAAAAACTCAAGTGAGCGGCCACCGCCTCGAATACGCGCAAGGACCCCAAGGGCAATCGGTCGTACGCAGATGGCACTTTAAGCTTTCCTTAATGCTTTATCAGGGATTGAATTTGTTCGGCATTGGCGCGAGGTCGATCCTAGGCACCGTGGGTTCAATCTTCAACGGAGCACGTATCATGAACGATTTATTCCTTGTCGCAAGACTGGTGCAGGGTCTTCTCGCGGTGACCATCGTATCCGCCATCGTGATGGCGGTTCAATTCTCGATGACGGGGTTTTAAGGGCTTGCCGATGTTCCGCACACCGACAGATCCCGCTGCGCCTGATCCAGTTTCGCCAGCGCGCGTACCCGGCGGTAGAACGCAGGCAGGTTGCCATTTACCGCCTTCAACTCCCGTTCGAAGCCGGGCACGCAGGCATAGTAGGTGGCAATCGAGGCCAGGTGCGCATTGTTGATGTCCTGCGCAAACCAGGCGTCGAACGGCGCATGACCGCCCCACTGCTCACGCAGGGCGGCATAGGATTCGCGCAGCGCCGCAAATCCCTCGCGTTTGCGCACGCGCATCAGCGGCGGCGGCAGCGGCAGCGCATAGATCCGGCGCAGCTGCTCGCGCGTTTCCGACAGCAGCGCGATCACCTGCAGGTAGCGTTTGTGCTCCAGCAGATGTTCCGCCAGGTCCCGTTCGCGGCCCAAGCTCGACAGCCAGCGCCGCACGCCTTCCTCCTCCACCGTGGTCGCCAGCGCCTCGTTGAACGACGCGTCATTGCGAACGTACAGCAGCTGGTGGGTCAATTCGTGAAAGATGATCGCCGCCAGTTCCACATCATCCCAATTGACCATCGTGCTCAAAATGGGATCATCAAAGTGTCCCAAGGTGGAGTACGCCGCGACGCCGCCGACTACCACATCGTATCCTTGCGCGTGCAGGCCGGCGGCGAAGCGCCGCGCCCTGGCCTCGACGAAATAGCCGCGGTAGGCCACGCAGCCCACGATGGGAAAGCACCACTTCTTCGGATCGACGGAAAATTCCGGAGCCGCAACCACATTCCACACGACATAGGCACGGCCGATATCCGCGTACTTTCGATAGCTGCCGTTGTCCGGCAGGCCAAGTTCGCGGCTGGCGAAATCGCGTATCGCCGTCGCTGATTGCAGTTGCGCGCGCAGCTTCGGCGGCGTCGAGGGCGCATCGATGACGCGGGCGATGGGCTCGCGTTTGGACATGAGCGACAGCTGCCCTTCGGCGCTTTGCAGCAGGTAGCAGCCGCCGCTTAAAGCCGCGATCAGTGCGATCGCCACGGCGGCACGGATCGCCACGACGGCGCGGATCGCCACGGCGGCGCGGATCGCCACGGCGGCGCGGATCGCCACGGCGGCGCGGATCGCCACGGCGGCGCGGATCGGGACGGCGATGCTGGTAAACTTCACGCATGCAAGTGTATCTGGTTGGCGGCGCGGTTCGAGACGCGCTGCTGGGTTTGCCCGTGAAGGAACGCGATTGGGTGGTGGTGGGAAGCACCCGCGACGAACTGCTGCGTCTCAAGTATCGCGAAGTGGGCCGCGACTTTCCCGTGTTCCTGCATCCCGAGTCGCACCAAGAATATGCGCTGGCCCGCCGCGAGAGAAAGACAGCGCCCGGGTATCGCGGCTTTGCGGTGGAGTTCGGCCCCGAAGTCAGCCTCGAGCAGGATCTGGCGCGGCGCGATCTGACCATCAATGCCATTGCGCAGGCGGGCGATGGCTCGTTCATCGACCCCTTCGGCGGACAGCGCGACTTGCAGGCGCGCGTGCTGCGTCATGTATCGCCCGCCTTCGTCGAAGATCCGGTCCGCATCCTGCGGCTCGCGCGCTTCGCCGCCCGCTTCGCCCCGCTTAAGTTTACGGTGGCTGCCGAGACCATGGCACTGATGCGCCAAATGGTCGAACAGGGAGAGGCTGACGCCTTGGTGGCCGAACGCGTGTGGCAGGAAACCGAAAAGGCGCTGCGCGAAACCGCTGCCAGTGTGTTCTTCCAGGTGCTGCGCGATTGCGGCGCCTTGAAGATCGTGTTTCCGGAGATCAACGCGCTATTCGGCGTGCCGCAGCCGGAAAAATGGCATCCGGAGATCGATACCGGCGTGCACACCTTGATGGTGCTGGATCAGGCGGTGCGCCTGAGCGCGGATACCAAGGTGCGCTTTGCCGCGCTGGTCCACGATCTTGGCAAGGGCACGACGCCGCATGCGGAATGGCCCGGCCACAAGGGACATGAGGAGCGCAGCGTGGCGCTGATCGAATCGCTGTGCGAGCGCTTCAAGCTGCCGGGCGAGTATCGCGAACTCAGCGTCATTGTGGCGCGTTATCACGGCAGTGTGCACCGTGCGTTCGAGCTGCGCGCCAGCACAATTTTGGGAATTCTGGAGAAGACCGATGCCTTCCGCCGGCCGCAGCGATTTGCGCAGGCGCTGCTGGCCTGCGAGGCGGACTCGCGCGGCCGCTTGGGCCTGGAGGATGAGCCTTATCCGCAGCGCCAATACCTCCAGGCGGCGCGCGACGCGGCGGCGACGATCAAGCCCACGCCCGAGGACATCGCGGATCAGGTGGGCCCGTTGATTGCCGAACGCATCCACCAACGGCGGCTGCGCGCCATCACGGAACTGACTGCTTCGCGTCCAGCCACGCAATGATGTTCGCTACCGTGTCGCGGTAGAAGCGTTCGTACAGGCCGCGCGACACGTAGCCGATGTGAGGCGTCGCCAGCAGGTTGTCCAGGCTGCGGTACGGATGATCGGCCGGCAGAGGCTCCGTATCGTAGACATCGATGGCCGCACCGGCAATTTGGCCCGCCTTGAGCGCCGCGCTCAGTGCTGCTTCGACCACGATGGGTCCGCGCGAAGTATTCACCAAGCGCGCGCTGGGCTTCATCAAGGCCAATTCCCCGGCGCCGATGAGTCCGCGCGTGCGGTCGCTCAAAACCAAGTGCACGGAAACAATGTCCGCTTGCCGCAGCAACTCATCTTTCGGCAGCAGCGCCGCACCGACGGCACCGGCTTTCTCCGCGGTGAGATTTTGGCTCCAGGCCAACACCCGCATGCCGAACGCCAGGCCTATCTTCGCCACCTGCGACCCGATATGCCCCAGTCCAATGACGCCTAACGTTTTGCCTGACAGGTCATCGCCGATGGAATGCTGCCAGCCGCCGCTGCGAACCGCGGCGGCTTCGGCGACGAGGTGGCGCGCACCGGCCAGAATCAGCGCCCACGTCAGTTCCACCGTCGGGCTGCCGAAATAGCCGGTGTGAACCACCACGATGCCGCGCGCGGCCGCGGCCTTCAGGTCGATGGACGCATTGCGCGGACCGGTGGAGGCGATGAGTTTCAAGTTCGGCAGACGCTCGATCAGCGCAGCGCCGAGCGGCGTGCGTTCGCGCATCACGCAGACAATGTCGTAGGCACGCAACCGCGCGGCCACGGCGTCCGCATCGGACAAATGGTCCGTGAATACATCCACGTCGCCGCGAGCCGTCATCGCGGACCAGTCCGCCAGCCGCAGCGCCACGCCCTGATAGTCGTCCAGTACCGCGATTTTTGCACGCATATGCTCTCCCGCTGCTCAACTCCCAAAGCCGACCCGCTAAAGCCAAAGCCGATCCGCTAAAGCCAAAGCTGATCCGCTAAAGCGAATGCCGCAAGTCCTGCAGCGTAAAGCCCGACAGGGGCAGGTCGAGCCCTCGCAGCCAGGCCATGGCCTTGAAGCGCTCGCCCATCTCGCCGGGCATCATCAGCTGCCGCGCCTGATTCGCGAGGCGCGCAAAGCGATTCTCATCGCCGTCCGCCGCGAGCTGCATCTCCTGATCGATCTTCAAGCCCGCCAGAAAATGCGCCTGGGTCGTAAAGCCCGCCAGCTCAAAGCCCGACTCTCTGGACGCCTCGGCCACGCGAGTGAAGTCCACCCAGGCGCTGATGTCCTGCAAGCCGAGATTCGCGAACGGATTGTCGCTGAGACGATGCCGGAAATGGCACAGCAGGGTGCCGTCGTGCCGCTCAGGCAAATAGTACTGCGCGCGCGGCAGGCCATAGTCGAACCATAGCACCGCCCCTCGGCGCAACGGCTTGGTGACTGCGCGGCTCCACGCGCTTAAGCGAGGGCAATACTCGGACACATAGCCGTCATTCCAGGGACCACCGACGGCCGACAGTTCGCGGCAAACTTCGAGCATCGCCGCATTCGCGGCACGCGCGCCCCAGGCGAATTCCTGCGCGCGCGTGACGCCGCGCTCGCGGGCGCGGATCTCGACGCCCAGCTCCTCGACCGCATTCGGGTGCCAGCGAAAACGCGCCACCGGCAACGCATCCAGCACCTCGTTCGCGAGAATGACGCCGTCGAAGGGTTCTTCGGGCGGGCGATCCAGCCAATGCACGCGGTGAAGCAACCGCGGCAACCGCTTCTCAAGATGCTGCCGCTGCCGCTGCCGCAGGTCCGCGCTGACTTCCAGAATCCAATAGTGCTGGGGCGACAAACCTAAGGTCTCGAGACGCGCCAAAAGATCCGCCGCCAGACGGCCGCTGCCGGCGCCGATTTCCAGCACGGAACCCGTTCCTGTCTCGCGCAGCACCTCGGCGCATTGCACCGCCACGCACGCGCCAAACAAGCGCGAGACCTCCGGCGACGTCGTGAAGTCGCCGCCTTCGCCCAATTTCTCCGCGCCGCCGCTGTAGTAACCCAAGCCTGGTGCGTACAGCACGAGGTCCATGAATCGCTCGAAGCTGACCCAGCCGCCTGCTGCATCGATTTCAGCCGCCACCTGATCGCCTAGGCGCGCGCTGTGTTCCGCGGCGGCGCTGTGTTCCGCGGCGGCGCTGTGATCTGCGGCGGGACCGCGCTCGGCAGTGCGCTCAGCAGCAATGCGCTCAGGGGCGTCGTCGTGCGGCATCATTTCGCGCTGCCGCAGCCGTTGGGGTATTGTTGCGGCGCATGGTCGTTATGAATGACAATTTTGCGCTTCGCGATCAAGTCGTGTTGATCACCGGCGGCGCGCGCCGCGTCGGCGCCGAGGTTGCGCGCACGCTGCATGCGGCCGGCGCCAACGTTCTTATTCATTATCGTTCATCGGCGGCGGCCGCCATTGCCTTGGCGGACGAATTCAACCTGATGCGCGCGCACTCTGCAGCGATCTTTGCCGCACAACTGCTGCATGCCGACGCGCCGGAAAAATTGGTCGCGGCGACCCTGCTCGAGTTCGGCCGCTTGGACATTTTGATCAACAATGCCTCGAGCTTTTATCCGACACCGATCGGCCAGATCACCCTGCCGCAATGGGACGACTTGATGGGAAGCAATCTGAAGGCGCCGCTGTTCTTGGCGCAGGCCGCCGCACCCAGTCTGCGGGCGCAACGCGGACTCATTATCAATATGATCGACATTCATGCTCTGCGTCCCTTGAAGGCGCATCCGGTTTACAGCGCGGCCAAAGCGGGCCTTGCCATGCTGACCCGTTCTCTCGCACGGGAGCTGGGCCCGGAAATCCGCGTCAACGGCATTGCCCCCGGGCCGGTGCTCTGGCCGCAAGGAGACATGGACGAGGAACTGAAGCGCGAAATCATCGGCAAGACCGTGCTCAAGCGCCACGGCACGCCACAGGACATTGGCCGCACCGCGCTGTTCCTGGCGAAAGATGCGCCATACATCACCGGCCAAATCATCGCAGTTGACGGCGGCCGCAGCATTTAAGCCTGAGCGCACATCAGGTATCAGCCGCGGCTCGCCGGCGCCGCGGCTCGCGAGCGCCACGTTTCCAAATCCTGACGCGCGCGCTCCAACATCACCCCGACATCGCGCGAGCTGCGAATGGCGCCGGGCTTGCTCAGCGTAACGCTCACCCAGCTCACGCCGAATTCTTCCAGAATGAGCATGGCGACGTGCTCGGCCAGCGTTTCCACCAGATGGAAGCTGGATTCATCGACGAACGCGAGCACGCGTTTCGCGACCCCCTTGTAGTTCAGGGTATCGTCAATCGAATCGGAAATGGCAGCCTTGCGAATATCGGCGCTGAACTCGATGTCCATGAGCACCGTCTGTTTGACCTGCCTCTCCCAGTCGAAAATACCGACGATGGTCTCGGTCTTCAATGCGTGAATGAAAATTTTATCCATGCAACGACTCAATCTCCCAATTGGCCCGGGCGCTCATGCCGAGACCTATGCGCAAGCCCGCTGCCAGCCGCAGGCAGCCGGCCAGCGCAATCATGGCCCCGTTGTCCGTGCAAAATTCGCTGCGCGGGAAATAGAGCTCCGCGTTTGAGTCCTGCACGACAGACGCGAGCCGTTCGCGCAAACGGCGATTCGCGCCCACGCCGCCGGCCACGACCAAGCGCTGATGACCCGACAGCCTAAGGGCGCGTCGGCACTTTTCAGCCAACGTCTCGACCACGGCTTCCTCGAAGCCGCGCGCCACATCCGCGCGGACAGAGTCGCTCAATTCGCGGCCGCGCAAGGCTACTAGGGCCGCGGTCTTCAAGCCACTGAAACTGAAATCCAGGCCCGGCCGGTCCAGCATGGGTCGCGGGAAGACGAATTCACCGCTGCGGCCGCGCGTCGCGAGCGAGGCCAACGCGGCGCCCCCGGGATAGGGCAGCCCGAGCAGTTTGGCGGTCTTGTCGAAGGCCTCCCCGGCCGCATCGTCCAACGTCTCGCCCAGGATTCGGTAGCGGCCCAGCGCTGCGACGTCCACGAGCTGGGTGTGGCCGCCGGAGACCAGCAGGGCCAGGAAAGGAAAGGCCGGCGCTCGGGGCTCGAGCAGGGGGGCCAGAAGATGACCCTCCAAGTGGTGAATTCCCAGCGCGGGCTTGCCCCACGCCGCACTTAAGGCTGTGGCGAACCCCTCGCCGACCAGCAGGGCGCCAATCAGCCCGGGGCCCGCCGTATAGGCAATTCCGTCGATTGAAGCCCTGTCCGACTCGGCCGCCGCCAGGGTCTCTCTGACCAGGGGCAACAGACGGCGCACATGGTCGCGGGAGGCGAGTTCAGGCACCACCCCCCCGTAGGCTTGGTGCATCGCCACCTGGCTGTGCAGTCGATGCGACAGAAGGCCGCGAGCCTCGTCATAGACTGCGACCGCGGTCTCATCGCATGAGCTCTCGATGCCTAAAACACGCATATTTTTGCCTTTTGCGGGGACGCACTTTAGAATGCGCGCCCCTGCCGCTATCTTAAGCGGCCGTGCCACCAATTGAGGTTTGAATGCCCAGCGTTCGCGTTCGTGAGAATGAATATTTTGATGCCGCCCTGCGTCGCTTCAAGCGTGCCTGTGAAAAGGCGGGCGTCCTCACCGAGCTGCGGCGCCGTGAATTCTACGAGAAGCCGACCCAAGAACGTAAGCGGAAGAAGGCCGCCGCTGTGAAACGGCATTTAAAGCGGCTCTCGCGGGAGAACATGCGCGGCACCGGACAGCAGCCTGCCAGCCCCCCGCCCGCCGCCCCCTCACGACCTTCCTACTAAGGGAATTGGTCGCGGCTTGGCTACTCTCAAAGAGCGAATTACCGACGATATGAAGGCGGCGATGCGCTCCGGCGAGAAGGAGCGGCTTGGCGTGATTCGCATGATCAACGCCGCCATCAAGCAGCGTGAAGTCGATGAGCGCATCTCCTTGGATGATGCGCAGGTGCTCGCCGTGCTTGAGAAAATGATCAAGCAGCGCAAGGAATCGGTCGAGCAGTTCAAGGCCGGCAACCGCCAGGATCTGGCGGATAGGGAAGCAGCGGAGATCACCCTGCTGCAGGGCTACATGCCCTCGCAGCTGAGTACCGCGGAACTCGATGCCCTGATCAACGATGCCATTGCCGCCGCCGGCGCCGCCAGCATCAAGGACATGGGCAAGGTCATGGGTCTAATCAAGACCAAGGCGCAGGGCCGTGCCGACATGGGTGCGGTCGGGGCGAAGATCAAAGCCAAGCTGGGCGGATAGCTCAAGAGCCTGCCCGAGTATTCCATCTGTGGGGGGCGGTCCATGACCGGCCGAATTCCTGACTCGTTTCTCGACGAACTCGTATCGCGCTCGGATATCGTGGAGATCATCAGCGCGCGCGTGCCGCTGAAAAAGGCCGGCCGCGAATACAAAGCCTGCTGCCCATTTCATAACGAGAAATCCCCGTCCTTTTCGGTCAGCGCCGACAAGCAGTTCTATCACTGCTTTGGCTGCGGCGCGCACGGCACGGTCATCGGCTTTCTGATGCAGTACGAAAAGATGGAATTCCTCGATGCGGTGGCAGATCTGGCGCAGCGCGCCGGGCTCGAACTGCCGCGCGAAGCCAAAAAAGAGCACGAATCGGGCAGCGCCGATCTGCACGATCTGATGCTGCGCGCCGCACGGTTTTACGAACAAAATTTGGCCGACAATGCGCGCGCAAAGGCTTATGTGCAGCACCGCGGCATCGATGCGCAAACCTGCGCCAAATTCAGCTTGGGTTACGCGCCGGATGCCTGGGAAGCGTTGCTGAAACGATTCGGAGCTTCTGAAGACGAGCGCCGCCGGCTGCTGCAGGTCGGTCTCATCCTGGAACGCAGCGGCGAGAAAACCACGGGTTTTTACGATCGGTTTCGCGACCGTCTGATGTTCCCGATTCGCGACTCGCGCGGCCGGGTGATCGGCTTCGGCGGCCGCGTGATCGATCAAGGCGAGCCCAAGTACATGAACTCGCCGGAAACCCCGTTGTTTCACAAGGGCCGCGAGCTCTACGGGCTATACGAGGCGCGCCAGGCGCGCGCCGATTTCAAGCGGCTTTTGATCGTGGAGGGCTACATGGATGTGGTTCGGCTGCACCAGGCTGGAATTACCTACGCGGTGGCCACCCTGGGTACGGCGACCACGCAGGAACACCTCAACAAGATTTTCCGCCAGACCCATGAGGTCGTGTTCTGCTTCGACGGCGATCGCGCCGGACTCAAGGCGGCGTGGCGGGCGCTGGAAAACTCGCTGCCCCTGGCGCAGGACGGACGTGAATTGAAATTCATGTTTTTGCCCGAAGGGCACGATCCGGACACGCTGGTCGCGGCAGAAGGGCCGGAGGCATTCGAAGCTCGTATGAAAGACGCGCTGCCCTTGTCGGAATATCTGCTGCAGCAACTGATCGCGGATGTGGACCTGGATCACGTTGACGGACGTGCAAAGTTAAAGGCGCTGGCAGGGCCCTTGTTTGCCCGCATGCCAGAGGGCATTTATCGGGAAATGCTCGCTGATCGGCTTGCCGTCCGGGTCAGCATGCCGGCCAATAAACTCAAGGAATTCTTCGCGACGGGCACCCAAAGGCCCAGCGGACACAGCTCGGAACTCCGGGTTCGGCCGCGCGGTCGAATGAGTGCCGGGCGCGGTAATTTGCTGACTCAGGCCATCACGCTGGTGCTGCACCACCCGGCGGCGGCGGGAGCCATCGAGGATCCGGATCTGCTCAGCAGTATCGATAAACCCGGGGTTTCCGTGCTCAAGGAGCTGCTCGAGCAAGCAGCGACCGCCTCCTCGCCCAGCACGGCGGCGCTTCTGGAACGTTGGCGCGATCGCCCCGAGCATGAGCGGCTGGCGACGCTGGCCGTGCAAGACCCCCTGGTGGCGGATACGGCGGCTGCGGCTAAGGAACTGAAGATGGCGGTCGAAAAACTGGTTCAGGAATACGGTCCGGGGCGCCGAATGGACGAATTATTGAAGAAAGCGGAGGAATTAGGCTTGAATTACGCCGAAAAGACCGAATTAAGCGGTCTTCTCAAGTCCAAGGGCCGCTTCCGGGCGCCCTCCTGACCGCCAAAGCAGAAGTGGCTACGGAATAGCCAAAATCGTATACTGCTCGGCTTGCATTTTAAAATGTCCAGACTCTAAATGAGGCGTCCACCTTGATCAAAAAAGCCCCAGCAGGCACAGCGACTCAAATCGCGGACGAGCGTCAGTCGCAACTAAAATTATTGATCGCGCGCGGCAAGGAACAGGGCTACCTCACCTACGCTGAAGTCAACGATCACCTACCGAGCGAAATCGTCGATCCGGAGCAGATCGAAGATATCGTCAACATGATTAACGACATGGGGATTCCGGTGTACGAAAAAGCACCGGATGCCGAATCGTTGCTGCTGACCGACGCCACCGCCGCTCCGGATGAAGAGGCGGTCGAAGAGGCCACCGCGGCGCTGGCCAACTTGGACGCTGAGTTCGGGCGTACCACCGATCCGGTGCGCATGTACATGCGCGAAATGGGCACGGTCGAACTGCTGACTCGCGAGGGCGAAATTCGTATCGCCAAGCGCATTGAAGAAGGCCTCGAAGCCGTGAAAATTGCGCTCGGCAGCTACCCGGGCACGTACGACCTGCTGTTGCGGCATTACGAAACCGTCAAGGCCGGCCAGATGCGGCTGGTCGACGTCATCGTCGGCTTCGTCGATCCGAATGCGCCGGACGAAATCGCGCAGCCGCAGAATCCCAAGATGATGGCGTTGGAGCGCGAAGAAGCTGCGAACGACGACGACGAAGCGGATGGCGATGAAGAAGAAGAGGCCATCGACACCGGCCCGGATCCCGAGGAGGCCGCGAAGCGCTTCAGCTCGATCGCCAAGCTGCATCACCAATTCTTGAATGCACTCGACAAGCTCGGATCGAAGGATCCGAAGACCTTGAAGATTCGCAAGAAGATTTGCGGCGAATTGATGGAGCTCAAGCTCTCGCCGAAGATGTTCGATCAGTTGATCGACAATCTGCGCCAGCACGTGACCGAAGTGCGGCTGCTCGAAAAGGAAATCATGTTTCTTTGCATCAAGCAGGCCGGCATGCCACGCAAGGATTTCATTTCCACATTTCCGAAGAACGAGACCAGCACGCGCTGGCTCGACAAGCACATCAAGGCGAAGAAGCGCTATTCGGGACCGCTGGCGAAATTCAAGGACGAGATCGAGCGGCGCCAGAACAAGCTCAAGGATCTGGAAGGTTTATTCCATGTCCTCATCAATGAGATCAAGGAAATCAATCGCGAGGTTTCGATCGGCGAAGCGAAAGCGCGGCGCGCAAAGAAGGAAATGGTGGAAGCCAACCTGCGCCTGGTGATCTCGATCGCCAAGAAATACACCAATCGCGGCTTGCAATTTCTCGACCTGATTCAGGAAGGCAACATCGGCTTGATGAAGGCGGTCGACAAATTCGAATACCGGCGCGGCTACAAATTCTCGACCTATGCGACCTGGTGGATTCGTCAGGCAATCACCCGTTCCATCGCCGACCAGGCGCGCACCATCCGCATTCCGGTGCACATGATCGAAACCATCAACAAGCTGAACCGCATCTCACGTCAGATGCTTCAGGAGATGGGACGCGAGCCGACCCCTGAAGAGCTCGCCGTGCGCATGGAGATGCCCGAGGACAAGGTTCGCAAGGTGCTGAAGATCGCCAAGGAACCGATTTCAATGGAAACCCCCATTGGAGATGACGAGGATTCGCACTTGGGCGATTTCATCGAGGATACCTCGGTTTCCTCGCCGATCGATTCCGCGACCACGGAAAGCCTGCGCGAAACCACACATTCGGTCCTGGCGCAGCTGACGCCGCGCGAAGCCAAGGTGTTGCGCATGCGTTTCGGCATCGACATGAACACCGATCACACGCTCGAAGAGGTCGGCAAGCAGTTTGATGTCACCCGTGAGCGGATCCGCCAGATAGAAGCCAAGGCGCTGCGCAAGCTGCGTCATCCCAGCCGCAGCGAGCAGCTGCGCAGTTTCTTGATGGATGACTGACAGCAGCGCAATCGATAGCGACGGGCAGGAAACCTATCCCGGACGCCGCACGGCGCGGACCTTGCCGCTCGATCCGCCGCCGCAATAGAAAAGATCCGCGCCGTCGGACTCCAGTCCGCTGACGCCGGTGCCGGCAGGCATTTCGAGCCGCTCGAGCACGGCACCGGTATCCGGGTCGATTCGACGGATATCGCTGTCGTCCCCTTCCCAGGTCCCATGCCACAATTCGCGCTCGACCCATGTCACGCCGGTCACGAAGCGATTCGATTCGATGGTGCGCTTCACCACGCCGGTCTTCGGATCGATCTGATGGATCTTGCGGTCTCGATACTGTCCTACCCAGAGACTGCCCTCGGCCCAGGCCAGGCCCGAATCGCGGCCGCCCCCGGGCGCCGGGATCGAGGCTAGCACCTCGCCGCTATTGGGATCGATCTTGTCGATGCGCGCCTCGGCGATCTGATAAAGGTACGTGCCATCAAAGGCGGTGCCGGCGTCGCAGGGACGGTCGAGCGTAGCTGCCGTCTCGCCGCTCTCGGGATCGAAGGCCACGAGCCGGGTCCCGACAGCGGCCCAGACACGGCGGCCGTCGTGGGTGACGCCGTGTACGCGCTCGCTGCCGGCTAGGGGGCCATACTCGCGCACGATCTCGGCCTCGCGCACGATCTCGGCCTCGCGGATCTTGCTCTATCCGGGACTTGCCTTTTGCGGTTTTAGGGGTCATCGCCTAACTCCTGGTGACGCGCCTCGAATAGGCGCCGCAACACAACTCTACTCAAACGGCAGCGCGTCCGGGAGTAACAAGATTCGTCGTGAATCCCGCCAATGGCGGCGACAGCCAGCGACGCGCCCGCGCCCGCCCCATTGAGCGCACCCGTCCGGCCGCCTCGAGCCCGGCGAGCGAGCGCTGGACGGTGCGCTGACTGGCTCCAAGGGCCAACGCCAGTGCCGAAGTCGACCAGGCTTCGCCGTCGCAGAGCAGCGCCAGCAGCGAACCCTGATCGCCGTCGATCGGCGGCGCCAGCACGACGGCGCCCGCGCCGCTCGGCCGAATGACGAAGCCGCGCGCGGTGGCCTCAATGCGCGCCAGCGGTCCGATCAGCGTGCGCAATCGTCCGATCTCGACTCTTAAGCGTGCTCGGTGCGACTCGTTGGGGCGGCGCGTGCCGAATGCGCGCGAGATCAAGACGCGCCGATCGACCTCGCCGGGCCATGCCTCGGCAAGCGCGCGCGCCAACGCGAACAGCACCGGCCGCTGTGCCAGCGGCCGCCACGCGGCGCCGCATCGCAGCCCGCGGGAGCACGCGTCCACTACGAGCGCGCCCGAGTCGAATAGCACCGCGACCTCTTGCAGGTGCAGCGTCTGCTCGCGGCCCTCGGCGAGGCGCCGGGCTGCCGGACGCTCGAGCGCAGCCCGCGCTTCCGCCACCTCGGCCAAGAGCGCCGGCACGCGCGCGCGCTTGGCCGCTTCGTGCGCAAAAGCCAGCGCCTGTTGCGCACGCGCGAACGCGGCCCGCGCCGGGCCGACGCGCAATGAGCGTAGTTCAAGCTCGGCCGCGGTTAACTCGGCGATGGCCTGCAACGAGGGCGGCAGGCTAGGCGCATCGAGACGTGCCAGCGCGCCCTGGGCCTCGTCAAAGCGGCCAAGCAGCACCAGCCGGCGAGCCGCAATCAGCCGTGCCTGCAGCGCATTGGCACGATCGGCGCGCGCCTCCAGCGTGGACGCCGCAACAGCCAGAGAGCGCGTCGAGCCGCTCAGATCACGCATGGCCAGCGCCACCTCGGCCTCGGCGACGACGCAGCGAGCACGCGCAAGCTCCTCGTGGGCGCCGAAACCGCGCGCGGCACGCCGCAGGAGCGACCGGGCTAGCGGATGTTCGCCGAGCTGAGCCATGGCAATGCCGCGCAGCGCCAGCGCCGCGGGATCGTCGCGCAGAGCAACCCGCTTGAGTGCGCCGAGCGCGTCGCCGGCGGCGAGGGCGCGCGCCGCGGCGGCGATAAGAGAGTCCATGACGTGCGTTAATTCAGCCCGATCGCCACTTCCATGGTCAGGTGCCGCTCACTGTTGAGCGAGTTGGAGACCAAGCAGCTGCTCTCGGCTTTTTCCAAAAGTTTTTTTGCTCTCTCGACATCGGCGCCGGCCGCTACGTGCAGCTTGGCGTGTGTGTCGAAGCGCGTGAAGCGCATCTTGCCTTCGACCCGGTCCAGTGTTCCTTGGGTGCGCGCCTCGAGCCGGTGCCAGGAGAATTTCGACGCCCTTGCAATGGCCCTGAAGCTCAAGACAAAGCAGTCCGCCACGGATGCGGTCAGCAATCCTTCGGGCGACCATTGATTGCCGGGTCCGTCGAATTCCTTCGGCGGCGAGGATTCGATGATGCGAACGCCCTCCGTGGACAGCGGCACATCGCCATCCGGACGGACAGAAGCGTTGACGGTGTAGTGGTGCGGGAAGGGATGCATAAGGATCTCCGCGAAATTCCAGTTAATGGACTCCCGGTATCAATTGTTTGCTGAGCCGAACAGCTTGAGCTCGGGACTGTGGTCGACCAGACGAATCATGCGCTCGAATTTCAAGCCAATTTTTTCCAAGACGGCGATCGACGCCCAGTTATCGGGGGAAGTGATCGCGACCACCCGCGTGATGCGCAGAGTGTCCCTGGCATGGGCAAGGACCGCAGCCGCGGATTCCACCGCATACCCCGAAGACCAGTATCTCGACAGAAACGCGAAACCGACGTCTGGATCACTCAGCCCTTCGCGCTTGACCAGGCCGCAAATCCCGATCGGCGTCCCATCGCGCAGGCAGGCGGCATACAAGCCGAAGCCGTTGCGCGCGTAGCTGTCCATCGGTCCTCGATGTATATAGTCGCGAGCATCGCTAAGCGTCCTGACTCCCTTGTCGCCGATGAAGCGGATGAATCCGGCCTCGTTCAACAGCTCCAAAATAAATTCCGCGTCGCCGGAATGCAGTGCGCGCAAATCGAGCCGCGAAGTTCTCATAACGTTTGCAGACTGCATGCTGCTCATTGGGTCTTGCCTGCCATCGACGCTAAACCAAATGCTTCGGCCAAGAGCCGATACGAATGTCGCCGCGCGGCCGGATCGAAAGTCCAAGTGTTGATGACGATCTCGTCGAGTTCGAGTCTACGCGCCAACGCGTTCAGCTTATCGGCAACCTGAGCGGCGTCTCCCACCAACGCTTTGGCGCGGAGCTTGTCGATCATTACGCGCTCGGCGTCGCTGTACGGATAGGCGCCAGCCCGTTCCGGGGATTCCAGCGGCAGCCTCAAGCCCTTCTCAAAGCCCGCGCGCCAGTATTCTCGGGTCTTAAGCAGGTGCCGCGCCTCGCCTTCAGTGTCGGCGGCTAGAGCCCACACACAGACCGTCGCCTGCGAGCGGGGATGGCGCTCCGTAGGCCGATAGTTCCTGCGATATAAACTCAAGGCCTCTTCGACGCCCGCGCCCTCTGTGAAGAAATAGGCGTATGCATACGGAAGCCCAAAATGTGCGGCTAGCTGCGCGCCGTAGTCCGAGCTTCCCAATATCCACAATTGCGGACTGCTGCTGCCCGTCGGAAGCGCCATGATAGTGCGATACGGATGACCTGCGGGAAGCTCGATGCCCGATACCCAGTGCTGGAGTTCCTGGACCTGCCGCGGAAATTCCTCCGCGCCATGTGAATGAGGATTGAGCGCATGGGCGGTCAACCCATCCGATCCCGGCGCGCGCCCCACCCCAAGATCGATGCGGCCGGGAGCGATTGCCTCGAGCACGCGGAATTGTTCGGCCACTTTGAGCGCGGAATAGTGCGGCAGCATGACCCCCGCACTGCCCACGCGAATCCGCCGTGTCGTCGCGGCGACTGCTGCGATCAGAATTTCGGGCGCCGTGCCGACGATGCTGGCGCTGTTATGATGCTCCGAGACCCAGTAGCGCTCATAGCCCAATGCATCGCAGTGTTGCGCGAGCGCGATGGATTCGCGGATCGCGACGTCCTGAGCGCTGCCCGCCGAGGAGGGAGACTGATCGAGTACTGACCACTTCATCGGTCGATCGGTGATTCCGATCCCCGCCCCGCAGCCGCAAGCATCGCCGCCATTTCATGCGAGTCCGCATCGTCCGAGTTTTGCAAGCTACGCATCACGCCTTCCCGATCCGCCGGCGAGCGGTTTTGACTCATCTTCCACTTGCCCGACAGCGTGGCGATCGAAAACTCGAAGCCGACGATCAGGCTGAGCATCTTATCGATGTAAGGCGCGGGCGCATCGTCGACCTTCCAAGGCATGGAGCGCAGCGCTTCGTGCGTCGCCGTCAGTCCCGCCACGAAATCGCGCAGCCAGCCGACATCCTGGATGAATCGCAGAGTTCCGCTGGCGTGAACCACGGCGTAATTCCACGTTGGCACGACCTCGCCGGTTTCAGCCTTGGACGGATAGGAGGACGGTGAAATGTAAGCCTGCGGGCCCTGGAAGATCGCAAGTGCCTGCGTCTCGGCGCGATATTCCCGCCACAGCGGATTGGCTCGTGCGATGTGACCGCGGATGCAGCCGAGCGGCGTAGGTTCAGCGATCGTTTGCATCGGCACATGATTGGCCACAAGCCCGGAATCGCACTGTGTCACCAGGGTGCAGAGCGGGTGGCTGCGCATCAGCGCGTGCATCACCTCAGGGCGGGTTTCGTTGAATTGCGCGGGAAGGTACAAAATTGATCCTCGGGCCGTCGGCGAGCAGCCTAATTGTTCGCGGCATCTGCTGCTGGCCACCAGCCTAATTGTTCTCGGGATTCCTGGCGAGCATTTGCAAACATCCCTAAAATTACGCATATGGGTCTTAAATATTGACTTATAGGGATGTTTAAAGCATTGTAATTCGATGACTCAGGAATCGCCGATGTATTCGCTTGACCAGGTTGCCGAGCGGCTCGGCCTTCATGTGAGAACCGTACGCGCCTATGTTCGTGCTGGACGCCTCAAGGCGGTTCGCATCGGCAAGCAATATCGTGTCGCGCGGGAAGAGCTCGAAGCGATTGTCGGCGCCAGCAATACACGCGACGCCGTTGCGCGGCGTCGGCGCGCCGAGGCTGCGAGCGTCGTACAAATGGATGCAGTAACCGAAAACACTGCGCTACGAGTTGCCGATCATCTTCGCAGCGCCGTGAAGATGCCGCGCGATGATGGGTCCGCGCTGCGCGTCGAAACCATTTACGACCCCGGGCACGCGCATTTGAAGGTGATCGTGATCGGCTCGCTGCCCGCCGCGGCACATATTTTTGGGTTGTTGGGCGCGATCCTGGACGCTTGACAAACAAAGCGGCCGGCGCCGATTATTTCCGGTCTCATGTGCCGCAATATCAAAACCCTGTTCAACTTCAATCCTCCGGTGACCGACGACGAGATTCGGGCGGCCTCACTGCAATTCGTGCGCAAGGTAAGCGGTTTTCACACTCCGTCCAAAGCCAATGAGCCGGCTTTCCTCGGCGCGATCGACGAAATCGAAGCGGCGTCGCGCAGGCTGCTCGACTCGCTGCAAACCAACGCGCCGGCGAGAAATCGCGAAGAAGAAGCCGCCAAAGCAAAATCTCGCGCTGTTTTGCGGTTTTCCCGAGTGAGTTAGATCGACAACCCCGAGCAAGCCAATGTGCTTATCGTTGGCGCAGGTCCGACAGGCTTGGTGCTGGCCCTGTGGCTCACCCGATTCGGGGTGAGCGTCAGAATCATCGACAAGCTCTCGGCCTCGGGTACCACGTCGCGCGCCTTGGCAGTTCAGGGGCGCACGCTTGAGTTCTATCAGCAATTTGGACTCGCGCAGGCAGTACTTGACCGCGGCCACAAGGTGCCCGCCGTGAATCTTTGGGTCAAAAGCAATCTGGCCGCCCGCATTCCGCTCGAGAATCTTGGCCAAGGTCTCACGCCCTTTCCATTTCCAGTTATTTTTCCGCAGGACGAGCATGAAGCATTGCTGATCAGGCGCCTAAAGGAGTTCGGCGTGGAAGTCGAGCGCCAGGTGGAACTCGCTGATTTCGCGGATCGCGGCGGCGAAATTTGCGCGACCCTGCGCAAAGCGGGCATCGAGGAAGTCGGCAGCTATGCGTATCTCGCCGGCTGCGACGGCGCCCGTTCCCGCGTGCGTGAGGTGCTCGGCGCGGGATTCCCTGGCGGAACCTACGACCATTTGTTCTATGTTGCGGATATCGACGCCGCCGGACCGCCGATGAATGGAGAATTGCACGTCGACCTCGATGACGCCGACTTCCTCGCCGTGTTCCCGATGCAGAAGACCGGCACGGCGCGGCTGATCGGTTCGATCCGCGACGACGCGGCAGAGGACTATGAGCATCTCAAGTTTGAAGATGTCCGGGGCCGAGCCATTCAGAACCTTCGGATTGAGGTGAAGAAGGTCAACTGGTTTTCAACCTACCGCGTTCACCATCGCGTCGCGCGGCAATTTCGCAAGGGCCGCGCATTCTTGCTGGGCGATGCCGCACATATCCATAGTCCGGTCGGCGGCCAGGGAATGAACACCGGCATCGGTGACGCGGTGAATCTCGCTTGGAAGCTGGCTGCCTCGCTCAAGGAGCCGCGCAGTTTGCCGCTGCTCGACAGCTACGAGCCGGAACGAATAGCATTCGCGCGGCGCTTGGTCGGCACGACTGACCGGGTATTTACCGCGGTGAGCAGCGGCAGCGCCTTCGCCCGTTTCGTGCGCACCCAGGCTATTCCGGCCGTTGCGCCCGGGTTGTTCCGTTTCCCCGCCATGCGTCGATTCGCCTTTCGCACAGTCTCGCAAATCGCAGTGAACTACCGCGGCGGTCCGTTAAGCCGCGGCGCCGCGGGAAAGTTGCATGGCGGCGATCGCTTGCCATGGGTGAAAACCGGTCGGGGCGATGGGCACAACTTCGCCGCATTGGCGTCGATGGATTGGCAAATTCACGTGTACGGCGACGCCGCTCCTGACTTGCGGGCCCTAGCGCTCGCTGACGGCCAAAAAATTCCGCTGCATGTTTTCTCGTGGGACGCGGGAATGAGGCAAGCGGGTCTTAAGCGCAACGCGGCATACTTGATCCGCCCGGATGGCTACATCGGCGTGGCTGATTCCGGCGCCAGCGCGACGACAATCGGCGCATATCTCAGCGAGAAAAACCTATGAATACTCGGCGTGCTTTCATCAGTTTTCTGGCCGCCAGCCCGTTGTACGCGAGCCTAGGATATTTCAGCAGGTCCCGCGCCCAGACGCTGGCTTCGCCGTCCGGCGACGGGCTGATCGAGCGCGCCGGAGATGCCCTGGATGTATTCGATTTCGAGCCCGTGGCGCATCGGAACATACCGGCGGCCCATTGGGGCTACCTGGTCAGCGGCGTGGACGGAGAGGACACGCTCAAGGCAAACCGCGCGGCCTATTCGCACTATCAATTGCAGACCCGACGAATGATCGACGTCAGCAAAATGGACTTGAGTGTCGAACTGTTCGGCGAGAAGTTCAGCACTCCCATTGTTCTTTGTCCGCTCGGCGCGCAGCGAGCCTTTCATCCCGAAGGGGAAATCGCGGTTGCCAGGGCAGCGAAAGCCAGAGGTCACTTGCAGATTCTCTCGACGGTCAGCTCCACCGGCGTCGAGGATGTCATCGCCGCACGCGGCGCGCCAGTCTGGTTCCAGCTTTACACGACTTCCAATTTCGAAGTGACCACCAAATTGGTGAAACGCGCTGAGGCCGCCGGCTGCCCCGCTGTGGCGGTAACGGTGGATTTGCCGGCCGGCAGGAACACAGAGACTGCACTGCGGCTCGCCCGCACCGATACTCGAACGTGCACTGCCTGTCACGCGCCGACCGGATCCGCGTTCGCTTCGCGTCCGATGTTTTCGCAAATTGATGCGGCCGATCTGCGAATCACCTCGCCGTCGCTTACCTGGAACTTCATCCAACGGCTGAGAGACGTCACCAAGATGAAGATCCTCATCAAAGGGCTGGAGTCCGCCCAAGACGCGGACCTTGCAGTCGCGAACGGCGCCGACGGCATTATCGTCTCCAACCACGGAGGGCGCGCCACCGATACGGGCCGGGGCACGCTGGACTGCCTGCCGGAAATCGCGGCCACGGTTCGCGGCCGAGTGCCGGTTATTCTCGATGGCGGCGTGCGGCGCGGAACGGATGTTCTCAAGGCTCTGGCCTTGGGTGCGACAGCTGTGGGCATTGGCCGGCCCTATATTTGGGGGCTGGGCGCCTACGGGCAGCCCGGCGTCGATCGCGTGCTGCAACTGCTGGACAACGAATTGAGGCTCGCCATGGTGGGAGTCGGCGCGCGCAATCTGCGCGAGATCACCCGCGCCTCCATCATTCGACCGGCGTAATATCCGATCACCCGAACCACCAGGAAGTAAGCTGTGCTCAAGACGCTCGAGGCGGTCCGGCCGCTAACGTTAGTCGAAATGCAGGATGCGCGACGCCGAATTGCCGGCAGCATTGTGCGCACACCGCTCGTGCGTCTTGACTTGGGGCCGCAATTCCCCGACATCCGCTTAAAGCTCGAGAATTTGCAGGCGACGAACTCCTACAAACTTCGGGGTGCGGTCAACGCCGTAGCAATGCTGTCGGAGGCCGAACGAAAACTGGGAGTATGGACGATCAGTGCGGGCAATGCGGGTCAGGGCGTCGCCTATGCCGCGAGGCTCGCGGGCGTACCCTGCACGGTCGTAGCTATCGAGACCGCACCGGCTGCGAAGATAGACCGGATGCGAGCCCTCGGTGCCAAACTGGTGCCGGTGTCCTACGAGGCTGCGTGGCGCGCGCTCGGTGATCGCGCCTATCCTGGAGTCACTGGAACGTTCGTGCATCCCTTCGACGACCAGAACTTTATCGCCGGGCACAGCAGCATGGGATTCGAGATTCTCGAAGATGCACCGGATACGGTTGCCGTAATTGCCGCCGTCGGCGGGGGCGGACTCATCACCGGCGTGGGCAGTGCCTTGAAAGCATTGAAACCGGCAATCAAAGTTTGGTGCGTGGAACCCGAAACGGCCGCGCCGACGGCCTTGTCGTTTTCAATGGGCTCGCCGCAGGTCTTCAAAGACTGGAAGGCCTCGTTCGTCGACGGTGCCGGCGGCCAAAGCGTCTTCCCGCGCATGTGGGAGCGGCTGAAGCCCGTGGTTGACGGCGCGATCGTCGTCAGCCTGGAGCAGACCAAGCAGGCGATGCGCATGCTGGCGGACAAGGCACGGGTCATCGCCGAAGGCGCAGGATCGTTGTCGCTGGCGGCCGCGCTCACCGGAAAGGCCGGACCGGGGCCGATTGTCGCGGTCGTTTCCGGAGGCAACATCGACCTGCCTAAGTTTTGCGATCTCGTATCCGCCCCCGCACATTGAGGTTGGCCATCTAAACGATACGGCCCTTGCGGTCCTCCAACCATGGATAAAGGAATGTCCATGGAACTGCACCCTATTCTCTCGGCCATGCGCCGCAATAAAGTCGGCGCCGTCGTGATCGTCGTACAGACGGCCATTACCTTAGCCATATTGTGCAATAGCCTGTTCCTGATTCAGCAGCGGCTGAGTTCCAGCGAGCGGCCGACAGGCTTGCAGGAACAGGATATCTTCACGATGGACAATCAATGGGTCGGGAATCCGCCGGACCTGGCGGCCCGAGTGCAGGCGGATTTGGCCGCACTGCGCGCGCTGCCCGAGGTTGTCGACGCCTTTGTCTCCCAATCCTATCCGCTTTCCGATGGCGGCTGGGACGACGGGCTCTCGTTCGACGCCGGGGATGCGCACTGGGTGACCACCGGCGCGCTTTACTTCGCCGACGAGCATGGCCTATCGACCTTGGGACTCAAGCTCGTTGCCGGCCGGAATTTCGATCCCGCAGAAATCGTCGAGCGCAACGACATGGAGGGCAAGCCGCCGGCCGCGCTGATTGTCAGCCAAGCATTGGCCACAAAATTGTTTCCGAATGGCGATGCGCTGGGCAAGTCGATTTACCTGGGCGAATCCAAGAGCAAGGCGCCGATCATCGGCATCGTCGAGCGACTGCAACAGCCTTGGATTTCAATAAGAAACAGAAAGGTTGAGTACGCCATGCTCGAGCCGTACCGCTACGTTGAGCGCTACTCGCACTACGTGGTGCGCGCAAAGCCCGGCCAGTTGCAAGCGGCGATGAAGAGCGCCGAGCAGCAACTGCTGACCATCAACCGCGGGCGGATCAACGACAAGACGCGAACCATGGTGGAAACCAGGCAGCGCGCTTATCGCGACGACCGGGGTCTCGCGATCATCCTTGGCGTCGTGAGCGCGGTGCTGCTGATTGTGACGGCATTCGGGATCATCGGCGTCACAAGCTTCTGGGTGTCGCAAAGACGGCGGCAGATCGGTATTCGCCGGGCAATGGGAGCATCGCGGACCGCCATCCTGCGCTACTTTCAAACGGAGAATCTCATGATTGCAACGGCGGGCTCGATTTTGGGAGTCCTTCTGGCCCTGACTTTGAACTTTTTGATGTCTGGCAAATTCGAAATGGCGCGCCTCAATGTCGGTTCGACCCTTGTCGCCGCAGTCATCGTTGTGCTGCTGGGGCAGATCGCCGTGCTCTGGCCCGCACTGCGCGCGGCATCGATTTCTCCTGTGGTTGCGATCCGCAACATATAACGATCCTGCGTCGCCCAGCACGCGTCGCCCAGCACGCGTCGCCCAGCACGCGTCGCCCAGCACGCGTCGCCCAGCACGCGTCGCCCAGCACGCGTCGCCCAGCACGCGTCGCCCAGCACGCGTCGCGTGGCGCAACCACCGTGTACCGCGCATAATCACCAGTGCATGTCTCCGCCGGATGATTTTCCCGTTCGTATGGATCGCAGGCGAGTGCTTCAAGGCAGCGCTTCGGCCGCCTTGCTGCTGGCCGCGCGACCCGCTGCTGCATCGATCCAGCAACCGGCAAAGCCGGCGCCGCTGAGTGCGGTGCGCCTGCTTCCCTCGCCCTACCTCACAGCGGTCAGCAAAAATCTCGAGTATCTGCAACGCTTGGATCCAGATCGACTGCTGCACAATTTTCGCAGCCAGGCAGGGCTGACTCCGAAGGGCGCGGTGTATGCCGGTTGGGAGAGCGACACCATCGGCGGCCATACGTTGGGGCATTATCTGTCGGCCTTGAGCCTCATGTACGCGCAGACGGGCGACGCGGAGTGCAAGCGCCGCGTTGTTTACATTGTCGATGAACTGGCCCTCTGTCAGGCCCAAAGCCCCGACGGTTTCGTTGCAGGATTTACTCGCCGTCGAGACGATGCGATTGAACCGGGCAGACTGGTATTTGAGGAGGTTCGCCGCGGCGATATCCGCGCTCGCAGTTTCGATTTGAATGGTTCCTGGGTACCGCTCTATAGCTGGCACAAGCTGATGGCGGGATTGCTCGACGCCCAGGGCTATTGCGCCAGCAACGCCGCGGTTCAAGTGGCCGAAAAGTTGGGAGCCTTCATCGGCGCAGTGTTCGACGCGCTCGATGAAGAGCAGATCCAAAAGATGCTGGGCTGCGAGCATGGCGGACTGAACGAGAGTTTTGCCGAGCTTTTTAGTCGCACCGGCAACCGGCGCTGGCTGGACCTGTCCGAAGCGATTTATCACCGCAAAGTCCTCGAGCCTTTGAGCCGCGGCGAGGACTGTTTGCCCAATATCCACGCCAATACCCAGATCCCAAAGCTGATCGGATTGGCCAGATTGCATGAGCTGACCGGCGAGGCGCGTCATTTGAAGGCCGCCAGCTTTTTTTGGGAGACCGTGACCCGCAATTACAGTTATGTCATTGGCGGCAATGCCGACCGGGAATATTTTGAAGGTCCGCGTTCGATCTCGCGCCATATCACCGAGCAAACCTGCGAATCGTGCAACAGCTACAACATGATGAAGCTGACTCGATATCTCTATGCGCAGCAGCCGCGCGCGAGCTATTTCGACTACTATGAGCGGGCACATCTGAACCATATTCTCGCGCAGCATCACCCGCTAACCGGCATGTTTTCCTACATGGTGCCCATGATGTCCGGTAGTCACCGTGAATTTTCGACGCCCTTCGATGATTTCTGGTGCTGCGTCGGCACAGGCATGGAGAGCCATGCCAAGCACGGCGATTCCATTTTTTGGATTCGCGGCGACGAGATCATCGTCAATCTCTATATTCCCGCTACCTTGAATCTCGCCCATCCCGCGATCGGTCTGCGGCTCGAGACGGCATATCCCTACTCTGACGAGATTGTCTTGACGGTAATGCACGCGCAGGGAAAGAGCGGTTCGGCCATTTCACTGCGCATTCCCGCGTGGTGCGAAACGCCAAGTGTCAGCGTGGACGGGCACGCCGCAGCGCCTCGCGTGGTCAACGGGTATCTGCGCCTGCACCGCGCCTGGAGAAAAGGACAAGTCGTTCGTCTCGTGCTGCCGCGCAAGCTGCGCATTGAACCAACCTTGGACGATCCGCGGACAGTTGCGTTGCTTATCGGCCCTCTGGTACTGGCGGGCGATTTGGGTCCTGCGACTCGACGCTGGGACGGCCTCGCGCCGGCCATGGTCGGCGACGATTTCGCACGGGGCGACGATCTTGCGCGCAGTATCGTGCCGACGGCGGAACCCGCCGTGTTTCGCACGTTGGGCCTGGTGCACCCAGCGGACCTTACGCTGCGCCCTTTCACGTTTCAGCACGATAACAACACCGCCGTGTATTTTCGCCGCTTCACTGAAGCCGAGTGGCAACAGGAACAAGTCAAATTCAAGGCGGAACAGGCACGTTTGCGCGAGCTGGACTCGCACTCGACGGACGTGGTGCGCCTCGGCGACGCGGATGCGGAACGCGAACACTCGCTGGCATCGAAAATCTCGTACCCGGTGGTCTATCGCGGGCGCGAGGGGCGCGACGCGCGCTCCGGCGGCTTCTTCGAGTGCATCATGAAGGCGCGCGCCGGTCCGCTAACCTTGCAAGCGACCTATTGGGGCGAGGAGCGCGACCGCCGGTTTAAGATTTTAGTCGACGGCATCGTAGTCGCCAGCGAACAACTCAGCGGCGCCGGGCCGAGCGAATTCATCGAGCGAAACTATCCCATTGACGAAGCGCTGATCAAAGAGAAGTCGACGCTACACATTCGATTCGAACCGGAAATGGGTTTTACCGCGGGCCCCGTCTTTGGGTTGAGGTTGTACGCAGGCGTGCTCATACCCGCGAGCGCCGCAAATGTTCAAGCTGCGAATCTCTAGCTGCGACTGCTGCAAGGCAATCCCGGCACCGCTTGAGCTACGCCAAGGCAGCTATTTGAGCATGGCGGGGTGCGGCGCAGCGGGCGCCGCAGGAGCGGCGGGAAAACAACGAACCCATCACAATCAAGTTCTTCAAGAAGGAAGCCTGCGACAATCCGACGCCGCTGGGCTACAACTGCCGCTTTGACATCCAGGTAGCCTCCGCCAACATTGGCGCCAGCATGTACAACAATGTACCGATGGGCTTTTTTTATATCGACAAGCAAACCGGAAAGTGGTCGGCGAGGCCGCCGTTTTAAAGGAATGGTGGGGCCGCGCAGGGGGCCCTCATCTTTGCCGGCGGATTTGGCTCAAGACCTCGCTTGCCTAGCCGATAGCCTGAGACTCCAGATCAAATCTTAGGATCGGCTTATGGCAGCCATCAAAATGGCATTCGGTGGCGTGACTTGGCTAACGAACTCAGCGCGCCTGCGCGAGCTGGAGTCGCTCTATACGGCGATCAATAAGTCGCAGGCGGTCATCGAGTTGGACATGGACGGCACGGTGCTCGCCGCCAACGATAGCTATCTGAAGATGTTCGGCTACACCCTGGCGGAGATTCTTGGGCAGCCCTACACGTTGTTCGTCAATCCGGCGGACCGCGAAGGAGCCGAATATCGAGCCCTCTGGGAGCACATGCACGCGGGTCAACACGAGCAGGGGCGCTTCAGGCGCATGGGCAAGAATGGCCGCGAAGTCTGGGTTCGAGCAAGCTTCAATCCGCTGATCGGTCAGGACGGCAGAGCCTGGAAGGTGGTCAAGTTCGCGAGCGAAATCACGCCGATCATCCTCGAGGCGCGCGCCTTGGATAGTGCAGTGCACGAATCCCAGGACGTGATCCAGGCGGCACTCAGCGGCGCGGGCGACCGGCGCATCAGTATGCAGTGGCAAGACGGGCAACCTCGAGCTACTGGCGCGCAGCATCAACCAACTGATCGACAGCGTTTCAACAACTGTGGCGGAAACCATGCAGGTCGTGCAGCGGGCCGTCGCAGGGCGATCTTACGTCGCGAGTGAAAGTCGACGGCAAGTCGGGTCACTTCAAAGCGCTCGCCGAATGCGTCAATTCGATGATTCAGTCCATGATGGAGGTCGTCACCGGTTTGGCCAAGACCTCACATGAGGTGCAGGCTTGGCGCCGAGGAGATTTCCCGCGGCAATCTCGACTTGAGCAGGCGTACCGAGGAGCAGGCCTCCAGCCTGGAGGAGACGGCCTCCTCGATGGAACAGATGACCTCGACCGTCAAGAACAACGCGGATAACGCGGCGCACGCCAGCCAGCTGGCGGAGGCGGCGCGCGAGCAGGCCGAGCGCGGCGGCCTTGTCGTGGGCTCGGCCGTGGCGGCGATGGGCGAGATCAACGCTGGCCGAGCAAGAAGATCGCCGACATCATCGGGGTGATCGATGAGATCGCGTTTCAGACCAATCTGTTGGCGCTGAACGCGGCGGTGGAAGCCGCCCGGGCGGGCGAGCAGGGGCGCGGCTTCGCGGTGGTGGCATCCGAGGTGCGCAACCTCGCCTCGCAGGAGCGCGGGGGCGGCCAAGGAGATCAAGGCGCTGATCCACGACTCCGTCGGCAAGGTGAACGAGGGGACGAGGCTGGTGGATGAATCGGGCAAGGTGCTCGATGAGATCGTGACGCGCGTGAAGAAGGTCACGGATGTAATGGCGGAGATCGCCAGCTCGAGCCGCGAGCAGGCCTCGGGGATCGAGCAAGTGAACAAAGCCGTGACCTTGATGGACACGATGACGCAGCAGAACGCGGCGCTGGTGCGAAGAGGCTTCCGCGGCAGCGCAGGCGCTGACGCGCGCAGGCCACGGGACCTGACAAAGCTGATCGCCTACTACCGACGATCCGAATCAACTCCAACAAACCGCGGCAAAGATCCCTCCGCAAAGAGCGCCGCCGAACCGGCTCTCCGCGCCGCTCGCGCTCAAATCTAGCGTGGGCCACAGCTCGGACCACGACTCGGGCATAGCCCGGGTCACTCTCGCCCGTTACCGCGAAGATTGTGCCCGGCTGCTCGGGGTTAGCGCGAAGGAGCTTCGCTTTCCAATTGCTCAATGATCGGGCAACTCGCCCCGTGAGGTTGATCGCAGGCGGCGACCAGAGCTCGAAGTACATCGCGAAGCTTGGCCAAATCCAATAGCTTTTTTTCAACCAGGGCCAGCTTCGCAACCGCAAGGGAACGATTTTCTGTACATGCTCCCTTGGCATCGAGCTTCATGAGCCGTTGCACTTCTTTGAGCGACATTCCGAGAGCCTGCGCCCGTTTGATGAAACGCACCCGGCCCGCGGTCGCTGGCGTGTAATAGCGAAAACCCCGTTGGCGCTTCGGCGGCAGAGCCACCAGTCCGCGGCGCTGGTAGTAGCGCACGGTCTCGATATTTACGCCCGCCGAGCGGGCAATGCGGCCAATTGTGAGATTTGCCTCAGTCATAGCTGACTCCGTACCTAAGTACACGGTGTAGGCTACACCCAGTGCAAAGGGCAACCAAGCAATTATGGCCGGGCGTATTGGCGGAGTCGTCGGCCAGGTTGCAGCGGCGCGAGCCCAACGGCAGCGCAGCGGCTGTCTGCGGCGCAGCTCTCGCTAGTTCATAGGTATTTTCGCCAGATCATCTCCGGCGCGAACGATAGCAAGACGACCGTGAAAGTAATCGCGAGGATGTTGTTGAGGGAATGGGGACCCAACAGGGCGATGCCGGACGCGGACAGGGCGAGGGCGGCGGCGCCGAGAAAAAATGCGGGTCCCGAAATATAGCAATGCAACCGATGGCAGCGCCGCGCATTTAAAATACAGCCGGTTCCCATCCAGACAAACGAAAGCATCCAAACAAGCGCAGCGCTGCGCGGCGACATGGCAAAATAGATCGCCGCGACGCCGACACACACGGGCAGACACCACCAGACGAAGCCCATACGGGGACGCCGCAGCCAATCATTCGCGCTTTCATTGACCGGCTGCTCACTCATGCGGGTCATTCTCACATCGGTCTGGAGGGCATTTGTCGCGCACTTCAGTTTTTCTGATCGTTGCCGGCCAGGGCATCATTTACTTTCGCGGCGAAGATCTTTCCGTCCCACGGTGGAAACTTTTGATGGTCCAAACCCGGAAGCTGATGCATCAAGTAGGAAGGCTGCGGCGGATCTTGTCCGCTCCGGCGTGCGGCGAATAGATCATATAAACGTCCCAGGCATAGACGGCGCTCGATCCGTGCAAAAGACCCAGGACTTGGGACATCTGTCGTCCGAAATCCCCGCTCGGATTCCAGTAGTTCCGCGCAAGGCTCGAGTGCAGCAATTCCGCGGCCGCTGGGATGTCCTTATCGCTGCCGCCGATCACCGGCTCATGCACGACATAGACTTTGATCGGCGCATCTTTGGGCAACTTAGCGAGAACATCATCGCCCATGTCCGCCAAACCACGCAGGCATTCCGGACAGCGTGGATCGACCAGGAGCATCAGTCGCACAAATCCTTGATCGCGATTGAAATCGGCGCGCAATGGCTGATCCGCATCGTTTAGCACCGCTATTTGCGGAGGCGAATCGAGCTGCGTCGCGGCCTTGGGATCCCCGCAACCAGCAAGCAGCCATGCGCTGATGCTTAGGACGCAGCCGAAGCAGCTTCCTGGCCAAAAGAGCTTGAGGCCGGGGCTCATATGAGAAAGCGCGGCGCAAAGGATGCGATGTCGATCGCAATGACGATAATGGCCGCAACCCACACCAGCCGGCGCAAGCGGCGCCGCTGCGTGACATCGCATGTGGCGTCCGGGCGCGGACGGCGAAAGGCAAACCAGAAGCCAAACCCTAACAAGACGATCGTCGCTGCCACCACATAGGGCTGGATGAAGGCCAAACGCGCCAACAGCACGGCACCGGCCACGCCCAATAACGTCACCGCCCACGGTGCCACGCAGCAGGCGCCAAAAGCGAGCGACAGAGCACTCAGGCACACCGCACCGCCGGTCACGCCTACAACTCTCGGCTTCTCGCTCATGGGCCGATCGTAGACCCTGTAGCGGCTACGGACTCAAGCGATTTTTCGCGCGCGGTAGGAATAGTGGGCCCGCTCACCATCGAATTACGGCGGAAAACACCTATTTTTGTAGGATTTTTCTCAATTCGATACTCGCAGTTACCCAGGAAGTTACCCAGACACGTCGGCGCTTCGCTTTTGTCTTAATTCCTTTGGCTCGGGACTCGGTCTGCGATCTAGAAATTTGTACGAAACGCATGGCAACCGACAGGAGCCTACGAAGTGCAGAGAGGATCAGGACAGTGCGTACCAGGTTCCACGTCCCGCACCATGGCGCACCAGATGAGCTTTATCTACAAGCGCCGTTACGTGATCTTTGATGGTGTTTCGGCTTGCGCCGCTTGCCTTGACGATGTCGCTGATAGTGACATGACCACGTTCACGGCAGAGTTCAAGAATCTGTACCGATAGCTCTGGCAGATCGCCAAGCAAGATTCGTTCGCGTGCGATCTTTTTCTCAAGACGCAATTTTTGCTCGGTTAGCACTCCAAGAAAGTAGACCAGCCAGGGCTGCCAGTGGGGCCCTTGCGTTTGCCGAAGAGCGATGTAGTAGCGCTCCTTGGTTTGCTCGACGACGCTTTCTAGCGAGCTATAGGGCACGTACGCATAGCCGCTGCGCAAAAGCAGCAGGGTCGTGAGAACTCGCGAGAGTCGCCCATTGCCATCCTGGAACGGATGGATCGCTAGAAACGACACGATGAAGACGGCGATGACAATCAACGGATGCACGGCCTCGTCGCTGAGCGCTTTGGCGGTCCAGGCGATTAGGGCCGCCATCTGGCCGGGAGTGCTGAATGGCGTAGTGGTCTCAAACACGACACCAAGGTTTTTGCCGTCGGCGTCGAATGCGGCGACATCATCGGGAAGGGTTTTGTATTCGCCTCTGTGGCGCTCATCCTTGGTGGAGTATTTCAGAAGGTCGCGGTGCAGTTGCCGGACGTGATTTTCTGTCAGGTCGATAGCATCCCAGGAAGTAAAGACCGTCTCCATGGCGTCAGCGTGCCGGCGACTTCTTGCTCGTCGCGGCTGGTGAACGACTTAATGTCCAGATTAGAAAGGAGCCGTTCCACTTCCCTGTCGGTGAGCTTCGCACCCTCAATTCGGGTAGAGGACGCGGCGCTTTCGATGGTGGCTACGCGTCGCAGGGCAGAAAGTCGTTCCGGTGCGATGCGTCCGATCGCTCGCCAGGCGCCCTTGAATTCATCAATGCCACTGACAAATTTCAGTGTGTTCGGGGTTATGACTAGATTCGCAAGATTGGCGTGTGCCATCCATTTCATACCTCCAGATTCCATCCAATTCACTATCTCATACGGACCTTCAGAACCGCCGCCACGCTTCACGGCGTGTATATCGAGATTTGAGGGACTTGGAATTGCATGCGACTCACTCATCCTTCTCCGAGTCGTCTACTAGCTCAAAGATGGCGTCCTTGCTGCTGGAACAGATGCGGAGAGACCCCGTATTGCGCCCTCCGGTAGCTAGCTGCGGCGTCCGCTGCGAGCTGCCGGACATGCTGTAGATTCTCGGTACCCGCGGTGATAGCGAATGCGCGTTTGGCAATCGTAACCAGACGATTGCCTTCCACTCTTGCCCTGGGGTCCTGCCAAACCTCGTCCAACAAAATGAGGCTGGGCTCAAGATTGCCCTCAGCGCAGACGACGACGACTTCAGAGCCGCCGCCCATGTATCGTAATTCGCGCGTCCGTTCCGCTAGGTTTTTGGTTGCCAGATGGCGAAGGGCCGCCATATCGAGACCACTAGCTTCAATCTCTTTCGGCTCTTACAAAGCGCAATCCCGAATTGAACTCGGCATAAACCACGATCAACTCTGCATTGTAAGTTTCCCAACACAGGCTGAAAGCTTCGTCCGTGCCGAATTGTTCAACATGGTAGGCCCGCTGTGAGTCTATCCATCGCCGGGCTTTTATTATCGGCACGACAGCGGCCATATCGAGTTTGTCCTGCTGGACCGTCCAGCCCACCATCACAGATGCCCAGCGACCTACAATCTCGTCAAGCTCCCGAGGGTTTTCTAGGTATTGCTCGAACGCTCTGTCGAGATGAATTCTTTGTTCGGTCGTCTCGGCTGCAACGACTCGCAACGTCAGTCGCTCGATAATCCTGAGTTCTAGATCAGGCGCACGCCCTGTCACTTCCCGTATGACCAAATCGGCAAAGGCATCCGCACTTAACCGTCTTCCAAAAAACGGTAGCTTCATCAGAGCGTCACGCTACGCCATGGAATGAAACGTAAGTGCCGCCGAAAGAATTCCCTTTGTATTTAACTGCAGCAATGAACGCCGTCACCAGGTCGCGCACACAAACCTCCTTGTTTCTAGCTCTCCACATTTTAACAGGGAGCCTTTACTCGAACACGAGGTGGACGATGTGCGATGTTGGAAATAGCGCGCGAACTCGAATTCAGGTCCAGCAAAGCAATCGCGCGTGACCAAGTACCCGCTTTTTCGCCAATTTCCTGACACTCAAACTCAATTTTCCTGGTTAACTCAATCGGGGCATCGTGAGTTACCCAGGAAGTTACCCAGGTTTTGTGCGGATGGTGGCGAACTTTGCGGATCGATAGCGAACGTCATTTCGGACTAATTCGAGCTCCTATACACCGGTTTTTCCGGTGTTTTAACCCGAATGCCGTTCCTCCCCGATCGTTTCCGATCGTCCCCGAACCTCGAAAATTAGTGGGCCCGCTCACCATCGAATTAGCGCGGAAAATGCCTATTTTTATAGGCTATATCAGGCTATATGCCAATTCGAATTTCGCAGTTACTCCCAAAGATACCCCGACTACTCCAGATCCTCTGTAAGTAGCAAATCAATTTGAGCCTTGAGCCGTAGCTTGTCCGCCTCATAAAAGGGTGTCGGAATTACAAGCCAAGCCTTGCGACCCTCGGATAGCCGCACGGGAATCTTATCTGTGTCGTCAACGGAAAACTCTGATGGCAGGGTGGGCTTCTCTCGAAACTCCCGCTGCATGGGAAGGCTACAGGGACGGCTCCGTTCTCGAGAATGATGGCTTCTCCGTTCAAGTTGCTCGCTCGGATTGGATTCGTTTCTTTGTAATGACGGAAGGAGTATATCCCGCGAATTCCGCCGACCTACGAAAAACAGAAACAGCTGAATCACCAGCGGCGGGCGAGAAGCCGCGGTTCATTAGATCAAAGCGAAGATTTGCGTCTGATGGCAATCCGTCGGGATAACGGTATAATAAGTCAGCGAAAATCGCCGGCGCCCGCAACCACTTCAAAAGCAGTTCACTTTTGATCTTCGGATCTGGGGCATATTGATAGTTCTCGACGTCCTTTGAAACAGCGAGTTTGCCATCCTCCGGCTTCTCGAGAAGTCCAAAGTACCGGAGTGAGGCAAGCGCACTTAGCGCAGCCCCATTGTTTGCACTTTTATAACCCATGTCTTGAGCGACGACTTCTGTTGGAGCTGGATATCTCTTTTCTTTTTCATATACGCGAAGCGCCTTTTCCAACGCCTCCTCCAATGGAATGGAGGGCGCACGGGGACTTTTTTTGCGGGTAACTTCATTCATACTAAATTACTTAAGTTAAATAAATTAATAAACTCTTATACCTTATAGTATATACTTCGTATTCAGAGGGTCAATGAGTTATCCAGACGTAATTATAATTCTCTTTTGAGGGCTAAATCCTGTCATGACAACAGGATGATAATTGGCATATACGTTCATAGCCAATATATGCGGTGCAGAGTCGACTAAATCTTCAACAGAGTATTTTATATTCGCGAATAGCGAATACGTAATTTTGGTGAAGCATGCGTCAAATCTCAATGAAACCGCAAGACCTAGTTGTAGCGATAAAAATCGCTATTCTCGGTGAGAATAAAAGAACTTTCTCCAGCCTGGCCAACGACTTAGGTTTGTCGGCGTCCGAGGTTCACGCCAGCACAAAAAGATGCGAACAAGCCGGAGTGGTTACGGGTAGTCACGGAGACGGCCTAAAAGTAATCAAGCCAGCACTCAAAGAATTCTTGGGTCACGGAGCTCGTTACGCGTTCCCCGCCGTGCTGGGCCCAATCACACGGGGAATGGCGACCGCGTCAGCTGGCCCCACTCTGAGCAAACTGTTAGTGGCTTCATCGGAAGGCCCCCTCGTTTGGCCCTTCGCCCAAGGAGAGGCACGCGGACCATCCCTATCGCCCCTCTACCCCAAAGTACCTGAAGCGGCGGCAAGAGACCCCGAGTTATATGACTTACTCACACTATTAGACGCGATCAGAGTGGGAGGCGCGCGTGACCGCGAACTAGCAAGTAGCGAACTCGAGAAGAGAATTTGATGAACCCGCGCGATCCAAATGTTCAGCAGATCCAGCTAGTTGCACAGGCTCTCGGACACTTACGTGAAAAATTAGTGTTCGTCGGGGGCTGCGCAACAGGCATTCTCATTACCGACGACGCCAGACCGCCCGTTCGAGCCACGCAGGACGTTGATCTAATCGCGGAAATAACGACGAAGGTAAAGCTCTACGAACTCGGCTCCGAGCTTCGAAATTTGGGGTTTCAAGAAGATCAGACCGCTAATGTCGTCTGCAGATGGCGCCTAGGAAACCTAAAAGTCGACGTAATGCCATCTTCCGAGGAGGTCATGAATTTCTCAAATAGGTGGTACACAGACGCAATTCGCGAATCCGTTTCGGTTGTGCTGCCCGATGGCACTTCAATCCGACTGATTACGGCTCCATACTTTATCGCCACAAAGCTAGATGTGAACGGCGGTTGAGAACCGCGTAATTCTGGCGGTTGCCGCGCTTTCTGCCCGAGCGTTATCGCCGGACCAGCCGCACTGTTTGGTTGAGATGAAGACCGTTCGGTTCTTCGAGTTTCTGATTCCCTGATCCAACGCCAGACGCGGTCTGCCGCGCGAGCGGCAGACACGCTCATGGCTTTCCTTTTCCATCGATGGATGAAGCCTTGGTGTTGTGCCGAGCGCAGCGCCTGCGACTGACGGTTCGTCAGGCTATGCTGCGGTGAAGAACGTAGAGCGAGGGCCCGGGGTTTTTGATTGGCGTCACTACCCCGGACCCCCGATGCGCAGCGCCTGGGAAAGGCAGTGTGCAGGCCCTTTATGCCTGCCTGCCCGAGCGCTGTCTAGTGTCTCGGGAGGGAGCCGTTGGGGGGGATGCGGGAGCCGGCGTACCGGCTCTACAACTGTGAGCGTTGTCAGGTGCAGGTGCGTATCTGTGAACGCTGCGATCACGGCAACATGTATTGCGCCGGCGAGTGTGCGAGGATCCGTCGCCGCGAGTCGCGTACGACGGGCGCAGGCGCGATATCAGCGCAGTCGCCGCGGTGCGCGGCGACACGCCGCCCGGCAGCGCCGTTGGCGGACCGACAACGGCAGGCGCAAGAATAGTGACGCATCAGGGATCCCCGGTCACGGTGACCCAGTGCATCGTGGCGGTCAAAGCCGTCATCCGGAGCCAACCCACCGATGCGAGTCCCTACGTGCCCGACCAAACCCCAAAATCCGTCCGAGTCGGCGCTGCGCGTTTTGTGGCGCCCGTTACCCGCGTGGACCCGTCAGCGACCCTGGCGCTGGAGCGGATGAGCGAGACGGCGGCGAGTCGCGGCTCCACTCATGATCTCGCGTGCCCTCGAGGCGGAGATCCTGCGCCTGTATCACGCCGAGGGCTGGCCGATCGGCACGATCGCACGCAATTGCACGTGCATCACGGCACGGTGCGCCGCGTGCTGTGGCAAAGCGGCGTCACGGCGGTGCGCGAGGCGCCGGACCTCGAAGCTCGAGCCTACGTGCCGTTCATCCAGGAGACCTTCGCGCGGTATCCGAAGTTGCGTGCGAGTCGGCTGTATCGGATGGTGCGCGAGCGCGGCTACGTGGGCAGCCCGGATCACTTCCGGCACATGGTCGCCCGATGGCGACCGCGGCCGGCGGCGGAAGCGTATCTGCGCCTGCGCACACTTGCCGGCCGAACAAGCGCAGATCGACTGGGCGCACTTCGGCAAGCTCACCGATCGGACGCGCGCAGCGGCCGCTGATGGCCTTCGTGATGGTGCTCTCCTACTCGCGGCACCTGTTCGTGCGTTTTTACTTGAACGCGGCACCGGCAGCTTCCTCGATGCCCACGTGCAGGCCTTCGCCTACTTCAAGGCCGTGCCACGATCTGCTCTACGATAATCTTACGCAGCGCGGTGCTGGAGCGCTCGGCGATGCCATCCGTTTTAATCCGACGCTGCTCGAGCTCGCCGCCTGGTATCGCTTCCAACCGCGGCCGGTGGCGGTGGCCCGCGGCAATGAGAAGGGGCGGGTCGAGCGCGCGATCCGCTTCGTACGCGAGCGCTTCTTTGCGGCCCGGCGCTACACCGATGTCGCGGACCTCAATGCCCAGGCACTCGCCTGGTGCAGCGGCGAGGCGGCGGCGCGGCCGTGTCCGGAGGATCGGACTCGCAGCGTCCGCGAGTGCTTCGAGGAGGAGCGGCCGCGGCTGCTCGCCTTGCCGGATAATCCGTTCCCCTGCGAGGAACGCGTCATCGTCGGGAGCATAAAACGCCGTACGTGCGCTTCGACTGGAACGATTACTCGGTCCCCCACACCCACGTGCGCCGCACCCTCGAGGTCCTCGCCACGCCGATACGGTGCGCGTCCTCGAGGCCGGTGCCGTGATCGCCACCCATCCGCGCAGCTACGATCGCGGCGAGCAGATCGAGGATCCACCGCATATCCAGGACCTGGCCGATCAGAAGCGCGCCGCCCGGCGACACCGAGCCATGGACCGGTTGCACCACGCGGCGCCGAGCGGCGCGAAGTTCTTCGCCGCCGCGCGCAGCGCGGCGTGCACCTGGGCGTGCTCACCCGCGGCCTCGTCGATCTGCTCGATACCCACGGCGCCGCCGCTCTCGAGGCGCGTTCACCGCGGCGCTCGCCGAGGATTCCGCGCACTGGCCGCCGTGCGTCACTTCATCGATCTGCATCGCGCCCGGCGCGGCCCACCTCCGCCGATCCCGGTGCATCTGCCCGACGATCCGCGCGTGCGCGCTCTCAACGTCCGCCCGCACAACCTCGCCGACTACGAACAACTCACCCGCAAGGACTCCCATGAACGCTCCCTGAAGCCCTCGCCGAACCCGACCGAGACGATCCCTGTCGCTCGAGGTGCTGCGGGCGCGCCTCAAGCGCCTGAACCTCTACGGCTTGCTGGCCCAGGCCGAGCAGATCCTGCAACGAACCCTGGCTCGCAGCGCGTCCTCGAGATCGAGGAAAGCGAACGGCAACGTCGGAGCCTCAAGCGTCGCTTCGGCAACGCGCGCCTCCTCAAGTTCAAATCCATCGCCGACTTCGATTACGCCTGGCCCAAAAAAATCGATCGCGAGCTCCTCGATGAGCTGCTCACCCTGGACTTCCTCGAGCAAGCCGCCAACGTCATCCTGGTCGGCCCCAACGGTGTCGGCAAAACCATGATCGCCAAGAACCTGCTGCATCAGGCGATCCTGCGCGGCTACAGCGCGCGCTTCTCGTCGCCTCCGACATGCTGCACGATCTGGCCGCTCAGGATAGCTCCACTCAGCTCGCGCGCCGGCTGCGCCGCTACACCAGCGTGCCGCTGTTGTGCATCGACGAGGTCGGGTATCTATCCTACGACGCCCGTTACGCCGATCTGCTGTTCGAAGTCATCACACGCCGCTATCAGCAGCGGGCCACGGTCTTAACCACCAACAAAGCTTTGGCGAATGGAACCAGGTCTTCCCCAACGCCGCCTGCGTCGTCACCCTCGTCGATCGGCTGGTGCATCGCTCCGAGATCCTCGCCATCGACGGCGACAGCTATCGCTTCAAAGAAGCTCAAGAAGCGGCCGCGGCCAAAGCCGCGCTGCGCGCCGCTCGAAAACAGAAACGAGCACGGTAGCCTCCATGAAACCGAACGATATGCCTCTGGTATGCCTGCCCCTGGGACTCTGCGATGCCGATGTCGCCACGCTCCTCGACTTCCTCCTACGACCTGACCGAAGCGCTCGAGCGTCACTACACCGCTGAACTCATACGTCGAAATTATCCGCGACAGCACAACTCGACCGAGGACAGTCCCGACACCAATCTCGCCGATCCGCCGTTCTGACAACCCCGTGGTCGCCGGAAAACGTGGCCTTGCCCTAAAACCGCGTCGCACCGCCAAAATACCGCGGGTCTACGCCGCCGCTAACAGCTAGAAGCGTTTCATGATCGTGGAAACGGGGACTATTTGAGCCATGACATGGAAGACATACTCAATGTCATCGACGGTCGGCCAGGGATAACCCGAGAAATCTCCGAGCAGCACGGAGAAGTTGCCACTTATCTTAAAACTGAATTCGACGAATTGATTTCGGACAACCTATTCATCGAGACACTACCAAGTCACTTTTTTCCTGGCCCTCTCGACCAGCAGCGAGTCCCTATCCTTTTTGGACGCCTTCGAGAAATTGCAGGACTATAGAGGAACCAAGCACTGGTATTGCTAAGCGGCGTTCAGTCCGAGGTCCGCAGAGTTTGTGGGACCCATCAATATCGCAGCTTGGCGCTAACTACTTTCCGGCGCAAAAATGATGCGCCTCCGCCGGAGGATTTTCACCGGCCACGCCGGGCATTTCCTGCACGATCGTACCTGATTTGATTGCCTGAGCTATCAGGCGGCGTCGGGGCGCGTACATGCTTGACGAGAGAGGCTTTGACTTTGCTACCTTACGACTTAATGAGTAGTAAGGATAAACTCTTCCACGAACTCGAACAGGCCGCAGCCTCGATGGTGCAGGGCTCACTCTCGGAGTCGACTCGCCAGTGCGGGGATCCCTTCCTGCGCGTGCGCACACGATCCGGCAAGCCGTCATGGCCCGCATCTGTATTTCCGGTACAAGGACGAAGGCAAGGTGCATTCGGTGTATGTGCCGGCGGAGCTGGGCGAGAGCCTTCGCGGACGCGCAGGAGAGCGTGGCAGGAGCTTTCAGCAGATCGGGGCGCAGATCTCCGCGGACAACCGCGAGCGACAGTTGTTGAGCTCTGCTCGAGCGCGAGAAGCAACTGGTGCGAGCCAAGCGCGCAGCGCGCGCAGGAAGAGCTAAGTGATCGAGCCCTCGCGACCCGCAACTGTCTTTCGCCGAGGGCCTGATCCAGGAGGAAGTCGGCCCCCTGTGGGAAGAGTGGATGCGCCAGGTCGATCGAAGTGCTACGCCGACCGTGCAGCTGCGTGTAGATCGTCTACGAGGCTCTCGCTCGGCGTTGGCCGAAGAGCCGCACGCGCGGGCGGCCCGGGACGCCGGCTGATGTGGTGCTGCGGCTGTTGCTCTTGAAGCACATCCGTAACTGGAGTTACCAGCGTGCTCGAGCGCGAAGTGCGCGCGAACTTCGTCTATCGGCAGTTCACGCGGGTGGGCGCCGCAGAAGGTTCCCGATGCCAAGACCCTGGGCAGGCTCGCCCTGGCGCTCGGCCCCGAGATCATCGAGCAGATCCATCGACGCGATGGTGGCGATTGCCAGCGAGAAGCAAATCATTCAGCGGCCGCGGCATGCGCGTGGACACCACGGTGGTGGAGACCGACATCCACTATCCGACCGACAGCTCGCTTCTTGGGCGATGGTGTGCGGGTGCTGACCCGCACGATGCAGCGCATCGCCGAAGATCGCGGGCGGCGCCGGAACGGGGCTGCGCGATCGCACCGCGCAGCGTGCGGCTATCAGGTGCTGCAGATCGGCCGCGCGAGCCGCAGCCGTATCCGCAGCAGGGCCAGGAGCGCTTGAAAGCCTGCTACCGTAAGTTGCTGCACAGCACGGCGCGGGTGTCGGGCAAGCCAAACGCTTCTGCCGCAGGAGGTCGCCACGGGGCGTCAAGCGCGCTCAGCGGCATCATGGAGCAGATCGCGTCTGGAGGCCGCCGCAAGCGTATCTTGAGCACATGATCCCGCTGGTGCGGCAGGTCATGCACCAGACCCGCGAGCGTCTCTTCAACGGCAACACTCATGTGCCCGGCAAGCTCGTGAGCCTATTCGAGCCGCACACCGAGGTGATTCGCAAAGGCAAAGCGGCCAAGCCGACCGAGTTTGGCAAAATGGTGAAGATCCAGGAAGCCGAAAACCAGATCGTCACCGCACTACGAAGTCTACGACGAGCGCCCCAGCGACAGCGATCTGTTGCTCCCGGCGACTCGCTGTGCATCGAAAAGCTGCTGGGCCGCATGCCCCACCTGGTCACCGCCGATACGGCATTCTTCTCTGCAGCACAACGAAGCCGGCGCTCATCCACAGGGCGTAAAGCGAGTCGCCATTCCCAACCGTTCCACCAAGAGTGCCGCAGCGCAAGCGACATCGAGAAGAAGCGCTGGTTCCAAAACGCCCAGAAATGGCGCACCGGCTGTGAAGGGCGCATCAGTCTCTTAAAGCGGCGCCACGGCCTGAACCGCTGCCGTACAAAGGCAGCGGCATGAAACGCTGGGTCGGCCTCGGCGTCATCGCCGATAACCTGATCAACATCGGTCACGCGCTCGGCCCTCTCAGCCGAACGCTGATTTTCTACAGTCCTGCTCCCTTCATACCGAGCCGGTCGTAAGGCCGCGACCGATTTGCTATGGTTGGGCGCCGGTCGTCGTTTCCGCGGCGATTTTGAAAAGATCATTTTTGCGCCGGAAAGTAACTAGGCGGCGCAGCCAACTCATGAGAGGCTTCATCGATTAACTGATGAGGCGAAACGATAGCCCTTTGATGTTCGATGAAACTGACATGCATCGGCGGCGCTACGGCGGGAAAGTTGCCAGTCAACCGCTTAAGGCCATAGAAGCTATTCATCGTGAATGATAACCATCGTGCCCCTCGATTGAGCTGTTACGGTGTCCTCTGCGTATTCCAGCGATCGTGAACGCGCTTTCCACTCGATGGTGAACGCCGGGTGTGGTGCGACTAACTGGACATCGATGTTTTACGTTAGGTGTTCACGATCGGTCAAGGTCGCAGGCGGTAATCCTGATCATTCGGTCACCGGTTCGTCGGTTTGCGCATCGATTCACCCGGGAACTTGAGCTCGATCCGATGGCTCTGATGAACGAGGCGATCCAGGATGGCATCGGCCAGGGTCGGCTCGCCCAGATAGGCATGCCAGGTATCGACGGGTAACTGGCTGGCGATCAGCGTGGAGCCGGCGTTGACGCGGTCATCGAGGATTTCCAGCAGATCGGCCCGATCCTGGGTGGACAGCGCGGTCAGGCCCCAGTCATCCAGCACGATCAGCGAGGCTTTGGCGCAGTCTTCAGGAACTTGATGTAGCTGCCGTCTCCGTGAGCGATTCGCAGCTCCTCGATCAGTCGCGGAACACGCCAGTACAGCACCGAAGCGCCTTGGCGACAGGACTGCTGCGCGAGCGCACAAGCGAGCCAGGTCTTACCCGCGCCGGTCGCGCCGGTGATGAGCAGGTTCTGGCGCGTCGGATCCACTCGCCGCTGGCGAGCGTTGCGATCTGCCGCTTATCCAGGCCGCGGGCGGCCTTGTAGTTGATGTCCTCGATGCAGGCCGCGGCGACCTTCAGGTGTGCACCGCGCAGCAGCCGCGTGCGTCGCTGATTGTCGCGGTAGAGCCGCTCGCGATCGACGATGAGGCGCGATACGCTCCTCGAACGACAAGCGCCTGGATGGCTCGGAGTTTGCTGCTGCTCCTCGAGCGCTTCGATCATGCCGTGCAGCTTCAGGCTCTTGAGGGTTTCGATGGTCGGATTGGTCAACATGCGTCTTCTCCGTGATGGTTGGATCGTCAGTGGTAATAGCCCGGCCGCGCACGTTGCCGTGCAGCGGCAACTCGAGTTCGAGGGCTTCGAGCGCGACGCAGATCCCGGCCGCTCTCCAGGATCGACTTGACGCTCTTGCGCGTCGGGCTGCCCAGCCGCACGGCCAGTGCGCTGGCGGCCTCCAGGCGCGCCTCGCCGTATTCGCGGCTGAGGTTCAAGAGACCCAGACAGGCCCGATAGCCTTGCTCGGGATGGGGCTTGGAGCGCAGCAGGTGCTCGACCACCGCGCCGGTGTGCACTCCGATCGATGGAGCCCCACTGGATCAGCCGCTTCGGTGACCACTCGGCGTGCGCGCGGTGGCGATTTAGGCATGTGCTCGCCCAACGTCGTATGCACGCCGCGCTGATAGGAGCGCACATGGCTCGCCACGCGCTCGCTGCGGAAGAACACCTCCACGGTGGCCGCGCTGAAGCGCGCCCACGCCTATGCCCGACCAGCGCGTGCGGGACGCTGTAATAATGCCGATCGATATCGACGTGGTAGTCGAAGGCGACGGTCAGCTCCTTCCATTCAGCGAACACGTACGGTGTGGCCGGCAACGCGCGCATCGCCGGCCGGTCGAGGGCCTCGAAGACGCTGCGGCGGGAGCCCGGCAGGCGCTGGAACGGCCGATCGTTCAGTTCCACCAGCAGCGGCCGGATCGCGGCATTCAGCTCATCGAGGCTGAAGAAGCGCTGATGTCGCAGCCGCGCCAGAATCCAGCGATACACCAGTAAAACCGTCAGCTCGACCCGGCTTTTGTCCTTCGGCCGATACGGCCGCGCCGGGATCACGACGCAGCGGTAGTGACCGGCCATTTCCTCGTAGGATCGCTGCAGATCCGGCTCGTAGCGATCCGCCCTGGTGACTCCGACCTTCGGGTTGTCCGGCACGAGGATCGTGGGGCCGCACCATAAAATTCGAGCGCCCGCACGTGGCTACCGAGCCAGTCCGGCAGCGACTCGCTGCGCGTGGCCTCCGCATACGCGCAGCCGCTCGCGCCCATGGCGCTGACGAACAGGTGCGCCCGGAACGCCTCCTCGCCGCGTGCCCCATAAATCGGCACCGTGCGACCGGCGTAATCGACGAACAGCTTCTCGCCGGCGAAGTGGCGCTGGCGCATCGAGCGCTTCAGGCGCTTCTCCCAGCGCCGGTAGATTTGGCAAAAAGCGCTGCGCCGGTACGCCGCCGCGCCGTACCGGCCCGCGTATTCCTCCCACAGCAGCTGCAGCGTCACGTGCCGATGACGCTTGAGTTCCCCGTGGATCCAGGCGCAGTCCGGCGCCACAAAGTCGCGGCTTTGCCCGCCAGCGCCGGCCCGAACACGCGCTGCTCGAGTTCCACCTCCGAGAGCGTTTCGGCCTCCGCGGCGTCGATCCCGCAGCGCGCACCGCCCGCAGGTACTTCGAGACCGCCCCGACGGACAGCCCCAGCGCCCGGCGCCAGGCCCGGATGCTCAAATTGCTCGATTGCAGCCCGATCAGCTGCTTCAGCTTCGACATGGAGATCCTCTCGTTCGGCATCGACCGCGCTCCTTGGGGCAAAAAGCCCCCAGATTACGCGGTTCGCCTTCCGATCAATCTCCAGCCGCTCACCTCACTTTCCACGATCGTGAACACTTTTCCACGATCGTGAACAGCGCGCCACGCGCGCGCCCCAAACTGTTCACCATCCCGTGGAAACCTGTTCACGTTGCCGTGGAATCCGTGTTCACGATCCCGTGGAAACCCTGTTCACCATCGCGTGGAATACGCAGTCCTCGCCGGATTCGCTCCGCTTCTGCTTTTGGTTGAAACGCGCGCGCGTCATAAAGCCTCGATGGGCGTCCAGTAATTGACCAGGGGTCATTTGCGCAGGGCGAAATGCCACGTTATATCCATTGTAATGCGGCCAGTCCCGATCCTTCAGAATTCGATCGGAAGAAAGCAATTGTTCGTACAACGGTGTGCCGCGAAATGGCGTGAGGATGCTGAGGAAAGGGACGTCAACACCGATTGCATTTAGCCGGTCAGCGGTCGAAAGAATTGTTTCGGGTCGCTGATCGTCGAAGCCAGAAATGAATCCAGCCATGACGCAAATCCCCCGGTCATGGAGACGAGCTATCGCCTCACGGTATTTGTTGGCATGATTTTGGAATTTTCCGACACTGCGCAGATCGCAGTCATCAAGGCTCTCGATGCCGAGGAAAATACCGATGCAACCAGACCTTTGCATCAAATCCAACAGTTCCGTGTCTTTGACGATGTCAATGGAGGCCTGCGTTAGCCACCAGCGATTGAGACCGGCGAGTTCTCTCAGTAGCTGCTTTGCCCAGACTCGACGCACGAGTAAATTGTCATCCCAAAACCACACGACTTTGTTTTGCCACCAGAAGGCGAAGTGGCTTTCCGCAATATCACGAATCACTTCATCGATTGGTCGTACTCGAAATCCTGGATTGAAGTTTGGAACGCTACAGAAGCTGCATGTAAAAGGACAGCCTCGGGTAGCTTGCAACACTCGTGGCACTAGAAATCTGCGTTCAAGCAGATCATAGCGTGGCGTCGGGATACCTACCATGGATGCGGCAGTACCCTTGTAGGTCGAATTGAGGAACCCCAGTTGAAAGTCGCGCAGCAATTGTGGCCACGTCTCTTCAGCCTCGCCGATTACAACCGAATCGACATGTTGTAGAGCCTCCTCAACCCAGTACGAAACGTGTGGCCCTCCCGCGATTACGGTCACGCCAATCGCACGATAACCATCGGCAATGGAATACGCTTCGCGAGCGAAGCCAGAGAAGAACGACAGTGCGACTAAATCGACATCACGATCAACGGGGACGGCGCGCACTTGCTGATGAATCACTTCGACTTCGTGCTCAGGCGGAGTCAGCGCTGCTAAATGAATGCCGGTCACGGGTGGAACGAAGTCAAGCAAATGACCCCTCGTGTATCGAGGCCGATAGCAGACGATAATTCTTATTCGCATAAATCAGTGTTGGGCAGCTAGAGAACGGCTTTGATCGCCATCAATGTCTCAACCAATAGTGGCATCAGTGTGGCTGCGACGGGTTCAATTGCGATTGCGCGATCGAAAACTTCGCGTGTCCGCTAGGGAGCGATAAGCTTTACCGCTTATCGTCACTATTTCGAACTCTTCAGCTCATGAGCTAGCGAGCAGCTCGCATCCGGCGCGCGAAATCGAACTAGAGTCCCGGAAACCTAAGCTGTGCTGGCTGCACATGTATTTCCGGCGATTTTTCCCGCACCAACACAACTTCACGGGGGTAACTCTAACCGGGCATCTTCAGTTACCCCCAAAGTTACCCCCAAAAGTGTCGCCTGTCCTCGAACCAGACCGTACCTCGGGGTGTAGGAAAATGCAATATTTCCCGTGTTTTTTGCCACTTTCCGATCTTCTCCGATCGTTAGCGAACGATGAGTTGGTGGGCCCGCTCGGACTCGAACCGAGGACCAAGGGATTCACTTAAGCCCCGCCGTTTCCGGAGGGAGTGGACTATCTCTTCACCCCGGTGGGGTGCGGGACGCTCTAGCCTGTCATTAAGCGCGACTTGAACGCGCTCAGGTAGTCTCTGCACCTTCCGGCGGTGCACCGCCGGCTTGGCTCAGGGTTGCCATCAGCTCCGCAAGCTGGTCAGGTTTCCCTGAATTCATCCCGTCCACTTCGCATCTTGCGATACGAAGGCACCATTATTGATGAGTCCCCTGCTCTAACCAACTGAGCTACAGGCCCGACGGCGCGCATCTTAACATGCGGCGTCCTCCCAGCCCCGCAAGCTCATGGGTTATCGTACCAAGGCCTGTGAGAACGCCGCCCCTACCCGATTTGCCCATTAAAGAGGCCCTGCCGGCGCTCCATGAGGCCCTGACAGCGCGCCCCGCCGTGCTCCTCGAGGCTCCGCCAGGCGCAGGTAAAAGTACGATCGTTCCGATCGCGCTGTTGCAGGCAGCCTGGCTCAAAGGCCAGAAGATACTGATGCTCGAGCCGCGCCGCATCGCTGCGCGCGCCGTGGCCCTGCGGATGGCGGCACTATTAGGGGAACCCATCGGCCGCACGGTTGGATTTCGGACGCGCCTGGAAACTCGCGTCGGCCGCGGGACACGCATCGAAGTGGTCACGGAAGGCATTCTAACGCGCATGCTGCAAGAGGACTGCGCACTCGCAAGCTTGGGCTGCGTGATCTTCGATGAGTTTCACGAGCGCAGCCTGAATGCCGACCTGGGACTCGCGCTTTGCATCGAGAGCCGCGCGAATCTGCGAGAGGATCTACGGCTGCTGGTGATGTCAGCCACGCTCGATTTGCAACCCCTGGTGCGGCTGCTGGGCGACGCACCCATCGTATCGGCGCAGGGACGCAGCTTCGAGGTCATGACGCACTATGTGCCGCGGCGCAATGACGTTCATCTTGAACTGCAGGTTTCACAGGTGGTGCGAGCGGCGCTGCAGGAACATGCGGGAGACATCCTGTGCTTCTTGCCCGGTGCCGCTGAAATCCGCCGCGTGCAGCGCACATTGCAGGAGTCCGGTCTCGATCGCAGCGTTCGAGTCATGCCGCTCTACGGTGAGCTTGACGCCGCAGAGCAAGATGCGGCACTAGCCCCGCCGGTTTCCGGCGCGCGCAAAGTCGTGCTGGCGACGAGCATTGCCGAGACCAGCCTCACAATTGAAGGTATTCGCGTTGTCGTTGACGGAGGTCTGCGGCGCTATTCGGAATTCGATCCCGCCACGGGCATGAGTCGACTGGTGACCGGAAAAGTGTCGCAAGCCGCGGCGGATCAGCGTCGAGGACGCGCCGGCCGAGTGAGCGCGGGAGATTGCTACCGCCTTTGGTCGGAGGGCACGAATGCCTCCTTGAACCCGCAGACGCCGCCGGAAATCCTGCATGCAGATCTTGCACCGCTGGCGTTGGAGCTAGCCTGCTGGGGCGCGACGGATGCCGGCAGCCTCGCCTGGCTCGACCCGCCGCCGCCGGCGCCGCTTGCCCAGGCAAGAGAACTGCTGCAGAGGCTCGAGGCCGTCGACGCGGCGGCGCGCATCACCGCGCACGGCCGCATCCTCGCACAATTAGGAATGCATCCGCGTCTCGCGCATATGCGAATCAAGGCGCAAGAATTCAGTGCTGAGCGCCTCGCTTGCGACCTTGCCGCGATTTTGAGCGAGCGCGACATCCTGCGCGCCAATGCAAACTCGCGCGACGCCGATTTGCGGCTGCGGGTGGCCGTGCTGCGCGGCGATCAACGCGACCTGCCCGCGGGCATCACGGTGGATGCTCGCGCCCGCGCGCACGCGCAGCGCACTTCCAGCAATTGGCAGAAGGACTTAGCCCGCGATTCGCGCGACTTAGCTGATCCGCATCAAGCGACCGGAATCCTGTTGGCGTGGGCCTATCCGGATCGCATCGCACAGAGCCGCGGCGATGGCGGCCGGTACCTGTTGGCGAACGGCCGCGGCGCCCGCTTTGCCGAAGCGCAAGCGCTCGCGAAGTCGGACTTCATCGTCGCGGCTGAGCTCGACGGCGCCGAGCGCGAGGCACGCATTTTTCTCGCTGCGCCCATTGGTCTCGATGACTTGAATAGGCACTTCGGCGGGCTGATTCTTGAATCCGCGGAGATTCGCTGGGACGAGCGCTTAGGAGCCGTGAACGCCAGACGCGAGCGGCGGCTGGGAGCGCTGCTCTTGGCATCCTCGGAGATGCGCGACCCCGATCCCGAAGCTTTGCAGCAGGCGGTGCTCTTAGGACTCAAACAGGCCGGCATCGCGGGATTGCCCTGGACCAAGGAGCTGCGTCAGTGGCGCGCGCGGGTCATGCTCATGCGCCAATATGCGATCATGGCTCCTGCGCCTTGGCCCGACCTCAGCGACGAGGCCCTCGAACGGGACATGGAGTGCTGGGCGCCGGCGTGGATCATGGGATTCACGCGGCGCGAACATTTTGCGAAATTGGACTTAGGTCAAGCGCTGCGCGCTTTCCTGAGTCACGCCCAAGCGAACATTCTGGAACGGGAAGCACCGACTCATTTCACCGTGCCGAGCGGCTCGCGCATCCCGATTGATTATCTGGACGGCGAGAATCCGAGCTTGTCGGTTCGGCTTCAGGAATTATTCGGGTTGAACTCGACGCCGACGATCGCCGGCGGCAAGCTGCCTCTGGTGCTCAAGTTGCTGTCGCCGGCCGGCCGGCCGGTACAAGTCACCAAGGATCTGGTGAGCTTTTGGAATCGCGGCTACCATGAGGTAAAAAAGGATCTCAAGGGCCGATACCCCAAACACTACTGGCCGGACGATCCCTACACCGCCCAAGCCACGCGCCGCGCCCGGCCGCGTTAAGATCCGCATCTGCCATTACTCGAAGGAAGCCATGCATGCGAAGCAAGCCATCCACGCGTCCGATAGCTCTATTTGCGAGTCTTTTGAGCTTATCCTCGATGAGCTTCGCCGCAACGGCAAGCACGAGCGCCGCGGTCGCGATGGATCCTGCGGCGGCGGCGCGATTCGCGGGCCTGGCGCTCAAATGCCTGCACGATGAATACCCCAATCACATCAGTCTGACCATGGACCGCGATGCGGACGCGCGTCCGCCACACGCGTTGACGCCCGCATTCTACGGATGCTTCGACTGGCACTCCGACGTCCACGGGCACTGGCTGCTGGTAAGACTGCTGCGTTTGATGCCGAATGCGCCGTTTGCTGCGCAGGCGCGCAGCGAACTCGCGCGCAGCTTCACGCTGGAAAACATCGCAGGCGAGCTGGGCTATCTCAAGCATCCTGGCCGCGCCTCATTCGAGCGGCCCTACGGGCTTGCTTGGCTGCTGCGGCTGTCCGCTGAACTGCGCGAGTGGAATGATCCCCAGGCGAAACGCTGGTCCGCGACGCTTGAGCCGCTGGAAACCGAAGCCGCGTCCCGCATCAAGAGCTGGCTGCCGAAATTGCACTATCCGATCCGCATCGGCGAGCACGACCAGACCGCGTTCTCATTCGGCTTGATATGGGATTGGTCCGGAGTGGCCGCGGATAAGGAAATGCGTGCGCTGCTGAGCGACGCGGCGCAACGATTCTATATGCAGGACCGCAATTGTCCTTTGCGCTATGAGCCCTCCGGCGAAGATTTCCTCTCGCCCTGCCTCGCTGAGGCGGACTTCATGCGCCGGGTCCTTGATGCCAAGGCATTCGCAACCTGGTTGTCGGCGTTTCTGCCGGGCATTCCCCAACGTACCGGCGGCGGTTGGCTGCAGCCCGGCGTGGTGACCGACCGCTCCGATCCGAAGCTCGCCCACATTGACGGGTTGAACTTGAGCCGCGCCTGGATGCTCGAAGGAATTGCGCACGGTTTGCCGAAGGGGGATCGGCGAATCCCCGCGCTGCTTGCCGTCGCCGCGCGGCATCGAGACGCCGCACTACCAGCGGTAACAGGCGAACACTACGAGGGTGGCCATTGGTTAGGCACCTTCGCGGTGTACCTGACGAGCGCCGCCGGCCTAGCTGATATAATGCCTGCCACGATTGACCGTAAGGAATGAGCACGCATGCCGGACCACAGCGAGATGGATCGCGCCACTTTCGCGGCGATGACCGAGAGCACGCAGGCCGATTGGCAAAAAATCGCAACCGCCGCAAACGCATTCAACGGCGAACTCGCCAATCGCGTGCTGGCACACTTGCAAATGCTCAAAGGCGATTGCGGCGGCTTTTCCGTGGACCGGCTGGAACATTCGCTGCAATCGGCATCGCTTAGCTTTCGCGATCGCATGGACGAGGAATATGTCGTGTGCGCCTTGCTGCATGACATGGGCGATATTCTCGCGTCCACCAATCATGCCGAACTCGCCGCAACGGTCCTCAAGCCCTTTGTTTCCGAGGAGAACTGGTGGCTGCTTCAGCATCACGGCATCTTCCAGGGCTACTACTTCTTTCATCACTTGGGGCTGAATCGAAACATGCGCGAGCAGTTTCGCGGCCATCCGAATTTCGAGCGCACCGCGCTGTTCTGCGAACGCCACGATCAAAATGCGTTCGACCCGAACTACGACACCCTGCCCCTGGATTTCTTCGTGCCCATGGTGCAGCGGGTCATGGCCCGTCCCAAGCGCTCAATCTATCTGCGCCCGGGACAGAGCGAGATCAGGGGCGAGGAGCTGCTGCAGGTCTAGCAGCCTGACTCCTAGGATTTCACTGCCGCCATTTCGGCGGCATCGTTCTCCACGGCAATCACCGCAGGCGTCCGCCAGCCGCTGCGCACTCCCCAGAAATAAAAGGCCAGCGAGGTGACCGCGACACACAGTTGATCCCAGCCGTAGCCAATATAGTCGTGACCTTCGAACTCTTTGCTGCCGGCCCAGGATAAAACCGTGATGGCAATGAGATAGGCGAGAAGCCACCACGATGCGCGCAGCTGCCGGCCGAAGTCGCGCCAATTGCCCTTGGCCTGATAGTACAGGTACACCGGCAAGGGCAGAATCAACAGCAGCATAATCTGACCGGTGTGCGGCCAGCGCGCCCAGAACAACATCAATGTGGCGAGCACGAACGCCATGGGCGCGAGTACGGGCAAGCCCGGCACGCGCAGCGGGCGGTGCAGATTGGGCGCCGTACGCCGCAGTACGATGACGCTGATAGGTACCACCAGGTACGTGATGATGGTGGCCACTGAAATCACCGCCGCGAGCTTGCCCCAGCCGCGAAAGAAGAACAGAAAAACGAAGGACACCAGCAGGTTGAACCACATCGCCGGCCGCGGGATGCCGTATTTCGGGTGGACCCGGCCAAGCACTTGCGGAACCGTGCCGCTGCGCTCCATGGCGTAGATCATGCGCGCCGTCGTGGCGGTGTAGGTGCTGCCCGTGCCGCTGGGGCTGACAAATGCATCCGCGTAAAGCAGCAGCGCCAGCCAATTGAGGTTAAGGGCGAGGGCCAATTGCGCGAACGGCGAACTGTATTCCAGCGCCGCCCACCCCTCACCCAAATGATCCGGCGCCACGGACCCTAAGAAGGCGACTTGCAACATCAAGTACACCACCGTACTCAAGGCGATGGAGCCGAAAATCGCGAAGGGTACGCTGCGCCCCGGATGTCGTGCCTCGCCCGCGAGGTTCACCGGACTTTGGAAACCGTTGTAACTGAATACGATGCCGCTGGTCGCCACGGCCGTTAGGATCGCGGCAAGGTTGCCCACATGCCGTCCGCCGTGCACGCCAATCTGAAAATTCTCCGCGTGAAACCCGCTGGATATAAGGGCAACCGCGGTTGCCGCCGGCACGATGAGCTTGAAAAAGGTAATGGCGCTGTTGGTATTCGCGAATACCTTCACGCTCCAGAAATTGACCAAAAAATAAACCACCACCAGCGCCGCTGAGATCGACAGCCCGGCAAGCGTCAGCTCCCCCTGCCCTTTGGCGGCGTGCACGTACAAGGAATGCGCCCAGTCCCAGGGCCACGAGCTCATGTACTGCACCGAGGCCTCGGCTTCCACCGGGATCACGGAAACAATCGCGATCCACGCCGCCCAGCCCGCCACGAACCCCACCAGCGTGCCGTGCGAATAATGCCCGTAACGGACCGCACCGCCGGACTCCGGAAACATGGCGCCGAGCTCTGCGTAGGTGAATGCGACGAACATAATGACCACGGCACCGATGATCCAGGCATAGACGGCACCCGGGCCTGCCAACTGAGCGGCGCGCCACGCGCCAAACAGCCAGCCCGAGCCGATAATGGAACCCAAGCCCGTGAACATCAGTGCAATGGCGCCGACGTCGCGACGGATTGCATTTTCATTGGACATTGATGATCTCCTTGCCGGACTGTAGCGGCTTTGCACGGTCTCGCGCTAGGCCCGATCCGCCAATGTCATAGTCACTGCAGGCAATCGCCGAAGATACATTGAAGAAGTCGCTGCATCGCAGGCTTTTGGAACCGCTGCTGGCGCTGCTGCGCGCCGGGCTGTCGCCGCGGCAGCTCGCGCTGTCCATCGCGATCGCGATCGTCGTCGGCAACATTCCCATCCTCGGCGTTTCGACCATTCTCTGTGCCATCATCGCGTTGATCTTCCGCTTGAATTTGCCGGCGATTCAGCTGGTGCAGGCGGCCATGGCACCGACGCAGCTATTATTGATCATTCCCTTTGTTCGCCTCGGCGAATGGCTCCTGGGCGCGCCGCGGCAGGTGGTGTCGGTCAAGGCCGGGCTTGCCCTCCTAGCGCAGGGGGTGTGGCATACAATTGCGGTGCTGCGCGACGCCATTTTTCATGCGGCGCTCGCGTGGGCTGCTGATCGCGCCGATTTGCATTTATCTGCTGCAGCGTTTATTGACACCGATATTCGAGCGGATGGCGGCGCAAATGCGCCGGCAGCCAATCGGCTAGCGGCTGCCGCAGTACTTGTTTCGCCAGGAGCGCCGCGGCTATATTGGGCGCATTGCGAGGGAAAATCATGGTCAGCAGAGAACGCAGGCACTTGACCGGGCCTTGGGGTTTTGCGATGGCCTGCATCGTCTGCGGCTCGATCACGCCGGCAATGGCCGCCGCGCCGAAATCGAAATTTGCGCTGTGGAGTTCCGATCCGCATCTCAGCGTCAGCGTCCCCCTGATTTACACCGCGAAGGCGTTCGGTTGTTCGGGAGGAAACCTGTCGCCGGAATTGCATTGGTCCGGTGCACCGGCGGGAACCCAGAGCTTCGTCCTGACCCTGTTCGACCGCGACGAGCGCAGTACGCCGTCGGGATGGTGGCACTGGGTGGTCTACGACCTGCCGAAATCCACGACAAATTTACCCAAAGGCGCCGGCGGCGAACATAGCAGCACGTTGCCGGCGGGAACGCTGCAGGGGCGCACCGATCTGGGTGAAGATGCATATCATGGCCCCTGCCCCGCTGCGGGCGATCCCCCGCACCGCTATGTATTCACGCTCTACGCGTTGAATGTGGCGAAGCTGCCCGTCCCCGCCGATTCCAGCGGCGCGATGGTCACCTCGATCGTGCAAGAGCACCTGCTGGGGAAAGCGGTATTCGTGGCGCACTACGGCCGGCCGAAGAAATAGGGGCCGGCGAGAACCTTAAGCCTCAGCCTCAGCCTCGTCCTCGCATCCGTGCTCGCAGCGATCCCTCTCAATCTGCAAAGTGGCGTGCTGGATTTGAAAGCGGCGCTTAAGATCGGGGGTGAGCGAGGTCAAGAGCGCATCCTCCGCGCCCCGCTCCGGCACGACCAGGTGGGCGGTCAAGGCAACGCTGGTGGTGGAGAGCGCCCAGATGTGTAAATCGTGGACATCCGTCACGCCGCGCTGATCGGCGAGATAGGACATCACCGCGGACGAATTCACGCTGGCGGGAACGCCGTCGAGAGACAGGGTCAGTGAATCCTGCAATAGCCGCCAGGTGCTGACCAAGATCGCCGCCACGATCACTAAGCTGACGATGGGGTCAATCAAGCTCCAACCCGACCAGACGATGAGCAAACCCGACAGCACGACGCCGGCCGATACGACGGCATCGCTGAGCATATGAAGGTAGGCGCTGCGCCGATTAAGATCGCCATGACTGCCGGCATGCAGCATCCACGCGCTGATGCCATTGAGCGCAATACCGATCGCGGCGACGACCATGACGGTCCGCCCCGCCACTGGCGGCGGTGATCCTAAGCGGCTCGCCGCCTCCCAGGCAATCGCCCCGCAGGCCAGCAGCAGCAGCACCGCGTTCGCCAGCGCGGCCAACACGGAGGAGCGTCCCAGGCCGTAGGTGAACTTGGCCCCCGGCGGTCGGCGGCCCAGCACCAATGCCCCCCAGGCACAGACCAGGCCCAGAACATCGCTCAAGTTATGACCCGCATCCGCGATCAACGCCACCGAGTTGGACAGGAACCCGAAGCCGCCTTCCACGACCACAAACACGAGATTGAGGGCCACAGCGATCCCCATGCGAAGATTGATCCCGTCGGGCGGTATGACATGCGAGTGCCCGCGATCGTGCGCATGATGATGCTCATGCGCTTGCCCGTGGTCATGGCTGTGGCCGGCATGATGATCGTCATGCGCATGATCCTGGTCGTGATGCTCTTTGTGTTCCATCGGGTTCGAATTCCTTCAGTGCTCGAATGTCTGCATGCGCCACAGCGCAGGGAAAAAAAGCGCGCCCACAAAACCGTCACTATCATGGTGGCGACGCCGCCGATCACAATGGCGGGCACCAAACCGAACCGCGCAGCCGCAGTGCCCGATTCAAATTCCCCCAGTTCATTCGAAGCGCCTATGAACACCACGGTAACCGCGCTGACAGTGGCACCGCCGAACAATACCGCAAATAGATCCAGCAAAATGGCTCCGAGTACCGTTTTGCGACGCCAGACGAAGTGCGGGCCCTGCAACAGGGTAGACCAGGCCAGCAGCGAGCGTGCCGAAGGCAGCCGGCGCTTATGAATCAGGGCCACCATGGTGAGGCCGCAGGGTATGGAGGCGAAAAACCGCGAGCAGAGGTAGAGCGAGAAGTCGCGGTTCTTAAGTACTGCCAACCCGCCGGTCACAACTTTAGAGATCGCCCGGCGAGCTCATGCGCTGCGGATTTGCGGCAAGATCCTGCGTGAAGAGCACATTTAACAACAGGCTGCGCTGATGCTGCAAGCCCTTCAAGTGCGCTGCAAATTCTTCAGGTCCGAGAAACACAATCGGCGCGCCGAATATGTACGCGGACTTGAAATATTTTTCGACCGTTTCAACGAACTCGATCGCGCTGCTGCCCTGCTCGCGAAGCTGTTCCGGCGAGAACTCAACATAGAGATTTTTTGTCCTGGCCAAGCTCACTTGCGCTCCCTGCATGACTGCCACCTCGCTGCCCTCGGTATCCATCACGATGAGATCGATCGAGGCCCAATCCGCCGGAAGGGTCCGGTCGAGCGTGTCCAAACCGACTGTGATCTCTCCATCCGCGGTTGCGACCCGGCTGTTGCCCGTGTTGATGCTGTTTTCGGTGAACTGGATTCTTCCGGCTCGACTGCCGAGCGCCGTGTTTACGGCGAGGACGCCTTGGATCCCGTTGAGCGCCAAATTCATGTTCAGCAGCCGATAATTTCGCGGGCTCGGCTCGTACGCGACCATCGAACGGGTTCCGGAAATGCGCGCCAGGGGTATCAGCACGGCGCCGATATGCGCGCCGGCGAAGACCACGCGCGATTTGGCGTCCAGCAACGGCTTCAGCCAGCTTATCTGCGGCCAGTCGTACTCGCCATTTTCGAGCAGGGAGCGCGACACGTTGAAATCACCGGCGGGCACGCACAGCCGGCCATTTCTTGTCTCGGCGACGATTGCGATGGCATGTTCGCCCAGCGATTTTGCCCGCCATCGACCGCGCAAGCGTCTCGAGAGCCGCTTTATATAAGGATTTCTCACTCAAAAATGTCTGGAGACATACAGCGTTGCGCTCTCGATTTTGTAGAACGTTTCCGGCCGAACGCCTTGTACATCGCTGGCCAATACATGATCCCGCGCCAGATTTTGCGCGTAGCGGAAGTCCAGATTCAAATCCCAACTCGGCAGGACATCGCGCCACTGGGCGCCGAGCCCGGCATACATCGAGGTCGCCGGTGTTTCGACGTTGTAGCGCGCGACGCCGCCGAACACACTGAAGGCCAAGGGCCCGTCGAATCGGTGGCGATAGTCGAGCGCACGCAGGCCAATGAGCAGGTGGCCGTCGACTTGGTCGAACTCAGCGCGCGCGCCAAGATCATTGCTCTCCGACACGGCGCGCCGCGCGCCGATGCCGAAGTGCGGACCATAGGCCAGTTGCGAGGTGGTGATCGGTATGCCTTTATCCAGATCGGTGCGCACCTTGTTTGCATTGGCGCCCGCATCGACGAAGACCTGCGCACCGCGGTGGTCCGTATCGTGCTGCGAAGATTCCTCATCATCGGATGCGTCCGCGTCGCGGCTGTGTTCATCGCCGCCGTAGCGAACAAAGCCGGAGAATCGCGAAAAGCCGCTGCCATCGACGTCCCGTCCGCCCATCGCCTCGGCGCCGACCACGACGCCGTTCCAGGGCCGTGAATAGCGCAATGTAAAATCGTAATAGTGGTAGTAGGGAAACGCGCCCGGCATCGGCACGTAGGTTCGATTGTCGCCGCCGTAATAGGTTTGGTTTTGCAGGGTGCGCGCGCGGGCCTCCAGATAGCCGCCAAATGGCGGTTCCCAGCCCACCCGCAGCATTTGGCTCCTCGCGCCCACGCCATCGCCGAAGTTTCGCTGATCAGCACCCCAATTGCCGAGAACCAAGCGGTCATTCGTCATGCCGTTCAAAAAAATGTTATGCACGTACCAGATATTCGACCATTCGGAGATCTCGTAGGTGGCGTCGAAATGGCGAAAAATGCGCGGAAAATCGATGCCGACAGAAGTGGCCGGGCTGCCCAAAAGATAGCTGCCGCCGTCGGAATTATCCTCGCCTGCGTATTGAAAATACACGGCGAACGGCACTTTGCTGGGCACGATAAAGCGGCTGACGTAGGACGCTTCTTGATTTCCTTGGGTCTGGGACGCCCCGCTTGGCTGAAAAAAGTCGCGCGCCAGGAAACGCGCGGACGACGGCAGCCCGGCGCCGCCGCCGTATTCCAACGTCCGGTTGACGCCGAGCGACCAGCCGCTGAAAGGCTCGATCGAAAATTGCGCGCCGAACAGGCGCGGACGCCCAATCTGTTCCACGCCGTTGTACGCAATTTCCATGGACGACATTCGCGCCAGAAAGAACTCATACTGAAATCCCAGGCGGGTCAGCGGCTCATAGTTCGACAGCGTCACCGAGGGCATGGTCGGGGCTTCGGTGCTCTGAAGCGAGCTGCTGTCCGTCATGGGCGAGAGCCAATGATCGCGATAGCCGAAGTCGAGTTGCGCCCAGTTGGTGCCGACGCTCGCCATGGAGCCTGTGGGTACGGCGCGGCCGCTGTATGCGATCCCGCCGGCGCTGACCAGGAAATAATCGGTTGGCTGCGCATAGGCAACCACTGATAATTCGTAGTCGCTGTCCGCCGGCATGCCGTGCTGATTGGGCAGTACCACGCCGTCCTTGGCGTGCGCGACGGATCCGGTGGCACTGGCGTGCGACACGGCGTAGTCGCGCGAATAGCGTTCGAGGTACTTGCCTACTTTGGTGCAGAGCGGCCGGTCGATCTGGCACGCCTGCGGCAGAGCCAATTTCACCAGCTCGACGGAAAACGGACGCTTGAGGATGGGCTCATCGGCGAGGATCAGGACTCTTTCGATTTGCCGCTCCATTTCCGGCTCGAGGTTCATCGGCAGGTACGCGGTCACACCTCCTGCCATCGCGGCGCTCGATGCGGCGAGAAGCATGCCGGCGATGAAAATTTGCCTCGCGCACGTCATCGGATCGGCGCAACGACCAAGGTCGCAGCTCGACAGGCGCCGCGGGCCGCGTCGGCGGAGCAGGCACGCGGGTTCAGGTCTCGATTCAGACAAATGTGCACCTCACGCAGCCGCGGCACGTCTTGCCGGCTGCAAGTGACGACGATGGACTGCGCCGCGAGCTTGGGATTGGCATGCAGAAATTCCGCGGCGATGGCGCCGGGCGGCCGCTCGGCCGGGTGAGCGACTCCGGACAGGGACGCTGGAATGCTGATGCCGGCATAGGCACGGCGCACCAGCGCAAAAAAATCCGTAGGATCGAGGCCGCTGCAGGTGCCGTGCGCCAACCACTCATGATAGATCAGGCCGCGCGCCGGCATGATGTCGGAGATGCTGGAAACCACGTCGTCAGGCACTTGCTGGTGCACATCGCAGTGTTCCGGCCACCCCTTTTCGTACTGCGGCCACAATCCATGCACGATGAAGCCGAAGCGGCGCGGACCGCTGCACTCAGCCGCTGCCGGGTCGGACAGGCAAAATGCCGGGGACCAAGACAACGACAAAAGATAGTAGTCGAAAATACCCGGCTCGCCATCCGACGATTTTCGATGCCGGGCGGCAGCGCTCGTGGCGACAGTCAACAATGCAACCAGCATGAGCACGGCGGTTTTGAGCGGAAGCTCCCTGCAGCGGGTCATCGCGTATTCTCGCTCAACCGCCGGCGCGGAACGATTGAATTTCGAGCCCGCTAGCGCCGTTCACCCAGGTGTCCTTGTCGCGGATGATGGCCTGCGCCGGCAGCGCCGCGGTCTGAACAGTCATACCCTGGAGTTTGCGCACCGCTGTACCTACCGCGAAGATCTCGACCAAGCTGGATCCGAGTTCGACGATGTAGGTCTTGATGCCGACAACTTCATCGGCCCCCAGCGCGGTCGCCTCGCGGTTCACTCGATCGAATACTTGTTCGCGGGCCTCGTAGATCAGCGTCGTCAAATCGCCGAGTTCGCCCCTCACCAGGCTTTGAAACGCCGCTCGGATGCCGCCGATCGCGCCGAGCGAGTATACGGAAGTTGATATGAGAAGCTTGATCGGCGCGTATCCCAGCTGCGTCATGCCCCAAAGCTCCTCGCCTGTGAGGTCGCTGGAAACGGGCGAGCCGCGTGTTTCCGGCGGCAACAGCGCATGAAATGCCGCGGTGCCCGCCATGTACATCTCGTGGAATCCGGCAAAATGCAGCACGTTGGTGCGCACGCCGACCACCGCATTGGCGCCCACGGTCTTTGCATGCGTGACCAGCCGGTCCAGCGCGTGATGCCGGGTCTCATTGAACACATCGCTGAACTCTTTGATCTCGCCCCGCACCAGCGTCTTCAATGTTCCGGCGATACCGCCGACCGCGCCCACTGAATAGGCGATGTTGCCGAAAACGAATTCTTTGGGATCGTAGCCCGCGTCCATATGGCAATACAGTTCCTGAGCATCGCCGGCGCTGGTGAACAACGCCGTGCCGGGCCCGCCCCTGACGCCCGACCCGACGAACAAGAATTCTGAATTGCCGCCGAGGCCGCGAAGTTCGGAGCTGACGCCGACCACTCCGTGGACCTGTTCGCGATCGGCTTCCGCACGCATGCGCTTGAACGCCGCCGCCCGGCCTTCATGAATCATCTGCGTAACATCGGGAATTTCCCCGCCCACGATGCCGCGGAATGCCGAACGCACGCCGCCGAGAAAACCCATCGACTGGATGCTGTTGCCAATCACGACGCCGCTCGGGATGAGACCCTTGAGGCGCATGCAGTAGATTTCGTTACCCGACAAACCCGTCAATTTAGGAGCGCTCTGCATGCCGCGATCGTAAGATATAGCGGGCTAGCTGTCGACGCAGGATCGCAAACCACGAGGTCGGGGCTCGCGAGGGCATGGATTCCGTCGACTCGGGCGATGTTAGCGTGGTAAGCGGCTCTGGCGCGGCGTCCCGGTACTCCAGAGAATCAGCGCCAGCAGCACAACCTGGAATGGCAGCCGAACGATGAGTGCCCAGCGTGGAACGTCGAACAGCTCGGCGTGCTGCAGCATGTAGACGTTGGCCGGGGTTACGGCAATGGTCAGCAAGAATAGACCGATGCCGGCGGCGCGCCGTGTCGCGGGTATCAGGATGCCGACCGCGCCCAACAATTCGAACACGCCGCTGAGCAGCACGGCGGCACGCGGCCACGGTATAAGCGGCGGCACGATGCGCATTTCCACCTCGGTGAGCGAGAAATGGGCGACACCCCCGAACAGAAACCAGAGGAACACTACGCCTACGCCGATGCGCTTCAGAATGGGAATCATGGCTGGGGTGTTCGAGGTTGCATTTTCAGGTTCGTGGTTCGCTGTCGTCATCGACGCTCCCCGAGCAATCATCGGGATCGGTCAAATGCCGCCGTGCTCGGCGCCGGCGCCGCCAAAATCGTTCGAATCTAGGTGCGAGCCCCGCCCACTCAGGCCGCAGCCAGACTGGATTCCGCGGATCATCAGCGAGCATGGAGAGAACCAGGGTGCGCGCCTCCCGCGCCGCATCTACGACGCCCGCAGGTACGTCGCGCCACACGATGATCGCATCGATCCCGCGATCGAGACCGGTTTGCAGCCCCGTCTCGACGCGCGCCAGCACTGCGTTCCAAGCCGGCATGCTCGAGCTTTCGTCCGGCATCGCACCGAGAAGCATTTGCAGCAAGGCGCGAGCGGCTTGCGGGGGGCTATTTGGCGCCTCGCCTGCGCCTGCATTCGAAGCCGTCGCGATTGCCTGCAGTTCGAACGCGGCGCGAACCTCCGCCAGCAGGATCTGCAGCGCCGCGGTGATGTCGAGCGGCCGAATGTCGGCGCGATCCACAATTGGGACAGCGTTTGGCGCCGATTGCGGGCCCTGCTCCGCGGGCGGCGCCGTTGGCGTGCCGGCCGCCGGGGTAGCCGGCGCAGGCAGCTTGGTAACGTCCATGGTAGACGGCAACGCTAATGCGCCGGCGCGTGACGGTTGACCAGGGTCAACATCCGCTCGGTTGCCGCGTGGAATAAATCCAGCCCGAGATCGGGCAGATCGACATATGTGGCGCTCGCCTTCAGCAGCGGCTTGACGCGCTGGGTCTGTTCGATGATGTCGTCATGCGGGGCGAGAACGGTCAAGGGGGATTTCAGGCCTTTAAGCTTTTTGTCGATGGCGTAGCCGCACGCAGCGCGAAACGCCGCTCCCGGGTTTGCTGCGAGCACATGCTCGATGAACCGATGATGAGCGTCGCCAAGATCATAGGGCGGGTGACGAAGCGCGAGGCCGCCGCGCCACGCGCCGAGCACATGGCCGCCCTCGCTGGCCGGCCGCAGGGGCTGCTCGCTGTATTTTTCCAGCTGGCGCTGCTGCTCCTCCGCGGTAAAGAGCGGCATACCGACCGCCATCACGCGCCGCACCTGCGAGCCCAGCTGGTGCGCGATCTCGATCGCCTCGATGGAGCCGGTGTGTATGCCCAGCAGGTCGATTTGGCCCTGCATGCCGGCGGCCTTGAGGCCATCCACCGTCGCCTGCGCGTATTGTTCCAAGGACAGTGCCCAGGGCGGTGCATCGGAAAAGCCGTAGCCCAATCGATCGGGCGCGTGCGAGGGTCTTTCGAGCTTTTCTTGAAACGCTTCCCACATCGCGCCCGAACGCGGCGACATATGCAGCAGCACGAGCGGCACACCTTTGCCGTCGTGGCTGCGCAAGTGCAGCTGCCCAAATCGCGTCGGGTAAATGCGGCGAATCATTGGGAGCCTGTCCTAGTGAGCATCCAAGAATGCTTCTATCACGGGAGCGACTGCCTCGGGACGCTCAATGTGCAGCATGTGCCCGGCGCCGGCGATGCTGACCACGTCGGCATTGGGGTAGGCGGCACGCAATGCCTCGATGCTGCCATCAGCGCCTAAGCGGGCGAGGTAATCCGATTCCTCCCCCAGCACCATCAGGGTCGGAGCACGGATCTCGCGCCAGGTCGCCTCTGCATCTTCGCGCTTGTAAAGAATGGGATTGACCCAGTGATGGCGCGGATCGGCCGCCAGGCGCACGCGATCATTCTCGTCATGGACGCCCCAAACGCGCGCCACGAACGCGGCGGCGGCCGGAGAAAATCTCTGGTAGCGGAATTGTATGACAGACGCCAGCTGCTCGAAGGAGTTGTAGTTCTTTTCCAGCGTCGGATTTCTGATTTGATGCAGCCATTTACGCATGCGCTTGGGCGCGTCTTGCGGCGAAGTGCGCGGCAGCCCCAATCCTTCGAGATTGATGACGCAGCGCACGCGATCAGGACAAAGTCCGGCATAAAGATTCGCGATATTGCCGCCCATGCTGTGACCCACGATGCGCGCCGGCGAGTGCGGCGAAATCTCATCCATCAGGGCATCGAAGTCGCCCAGGTAATCAGGGAAGCCATAGCCCTCTTGCGGCCATTCGCTGCGCCCGAAGCCGCGCCAGTCGGGCGCAATGATGGGCCAATCCTTCCTGAAAGCATCGACGATGAACTGGAAGGTCTCGCCGGCATCCAGCCATCCGTGCAGCAAGAATACGGGCGGCTGCAGCGCTGAGGGCGCCGGGCCCCAGCGTGTCAAATGCATCTTGAGACCACGAACCCGCAGTGTTTCATGCCGCGGCTGCCGCAGCGCCTGGTACGCCGTTGCGCTATCCAATCAGTGCAGGTGTTGCAGGCAGCAGCCGATCAACGCGCCCACGAGACCGCCAATCACGCCTCCCACCGCGCCGCCGACACCGGCCGCGCGGCGAATTTGATTCTGCGGCGGATTCTGGTTGCCATCGTTGGGTTTGACGCCGCCCGCTCCGCCCGGGTTGGTGCCGCCGGGAGGCGGCGGTGGGGGCGGCGGATTCTTGTGTTCGTTACCGTTTGGCATGATCCATCTCCTTGTTGCCGTCAGGGTTCCGCTTTCATACACGCAACCAGTACCCAGCCGCAAGAGCGTCCCGTTTGCAGATGACCCGTATGGGGGTGCATGCTCTAAAAATGATGGGAGATCGCATAGGACCGTATCGGGTGCTGCGCACCTTGGGTTCCGGCGGGATGGGCGAGGTTTTTCTCGCCGAACGCGCGGATGCGCAGTTTGAACAGCGGGTTGCTATCAAGGTAGTGCATGGCGGTGCGCTCGCCGTCTCGATGCATTCGCGCCTGAAGCTGGAGCGCCAAATCTTGGCGCAGCTCGATCACCCGAATATCGCTCATCTCCTGGACGGCGGCGCGCTGCCCGACGGCAGTGCGTATATCGTGATGGAATACATTGACGGGGTGGCCATTGATGTCTTTTGTGATTCGAGTCATCTTGATATCAATGCGCGCCTGAGGCTCTTCCAAACGGTTTGTGCGGCGGTTCACTATGCCCACCAGAACCTGATTGTCCATCGCGACCTCAAACCGTCCAACATTCTAGTGACAGCAGCGGGCGTGCCGAAATTACTCGATTTCGGCATCGCAAAATTATTGGATGACCGGCAAGCCGCTCGCTACACGCTGGCGTTGACCCAAGCAGACATCCGCATCATGACGCCTGATCACGCCAGCCCTGAGCAAGTACGTGGGCAGGCTATTACGACCTCGAGCGACGTTTACGTCTTAGGCGTGCTGCTTTATAAGTTGCTGTGCGGATCCGGACCATTTTTCATCTCTTCCGTGAGGCTCTCGGAGATTGAGCGGGCCATCTGCGAAAGAGATCCGCCCCCGCCCAGCGAGATGGTCGGCGGCGAGAATTCGCCCGAAGCCCGCACGCTCTTCGAAGCCCGTGGCAGCACTGCTAATCGCCTGCGCCGGGCATTGAAAGGCGACTTGGACAACATTGTGCTGATGGCAATGTGCAAGGAACCTGAGCGCCGCTACGTTTCCGCGGAACAGATGGCCAGCGATATTCAGCGTTACCTCGATGGCAAGCCCGTGATCGCCAGGGGCGACACGGTTTCGTATCGCACGTCCAAGTTTGTAAAACGCCACTGGCTGCCGGTAAGCGCCGCGGCTGCCGCGATCTTCATGATTATCGCGTTTTCGGCAACCACTTACGTGCAGTCGGTGCGAATCGCCGCAGAGCGCGACCGCGCCGCCCAGCAACGCGAACTGGCGGAACACGAGCGTGCGCGCGCCGAGGAGGTCTCGAGCTTTTTGGTGAATTTATTCAAGCTGTCGGATCCCGGCGAAAATCGCGGCAACCAAGTCACGGCGAGGGAAATTCTCGATTCCGGTGCAAAGCGCTTGCAGGCGGGTTTGCAGGATCAGCCAGCCACCAAGGCAGCGCTGTTATCCACCGTTGGCAGCGTCTATGACAGTCTCGGACAGTTCCGGGACGCATTACCGCTGCTGGATGAATCTCTACGGCTTCAGGCCCAGTCACATGACAGTCCGCGCATCGACACGCTATTGGAACTTGGGCGGGCCCGCATTGGTGCGGGTAACCTGCCGGCGGCAGAGGCGCCGTTGCAGGAGGCGCTGCGTCTGGCTCAACACGACGCCGGCGCGATGAGCATCGCCACCGGGCATTCGCTATGGTCGCTCGGTATGTTGAGATTTGAGCAAGGTCAGATCGGCGAGGCGAAGGATCTTTATCTTCGTAGTCTCGACATTCTGGATAAAAGCCGCGCGCCGCAAACGGACGTATCCGCGGTGCTGAGCAACCTGGCAATGGTGTACGTGCTCGAACAGCAGTGGCAACTGGCAAAGCAAACTCACGAACGGGCGCTCGAGATAGATCGGCGTGTCCTTGGCGACGATGATCCTCGAATCGCATTCCGCCTGCACAATTTGGCGATCGTCGCGCAGAACATGGGTGACTTGCATCTGGCAGAGACTCTCTACCTCGATGCTTTAAAGCGCCAAGAGCATACATACGGCGACCGCCATCCGGAAACCGCCTCGGCTAAGGGCAACTACGGTTTGCTGCTGCAACGCGAAGGGCGCCTGTCCGAAGCAGAACCCCTGTTGCGCGGTGCTTTGGAATCGAGGCTCTCGCTATATGGACCCGATCACTTCATGGTCGGATATTCCCGCGTGAGCCTGGCAATCCTTCAACACGACAAGGGCGACCTCGCAGCTTCCGAGAGCGAATTCCGCCAAGCACTGGCGATCTACGATAAATCACTGCCGCCGAATCATCAGTATCGCGCCTCGCTGCTCATGTACTTCGCGCGTTTGCTGGTGGATCGCAATAAATCAGCCGAGGCGCTTGCCAGGAGCGAGGAATCCATCAAAATCTGGACCGCCACCTCGCCGGCGGCGAGCCCGCAGACGGCGCTGGCCCACGCCATCCACGCCTACGCGCTCGAGCACCTCGGGAAATTGCCGCAGGCGGCCGAGGAGCTCGACGCCGCTGTGCCGGTGCTCACTCAAGCTCGCGGCCCCGATGACGCGGCGGTGCGGCGGGCGCAGGGCTGGCAGAAAATCGCGCACCTCAGCGCCGTGCGCACCGCGAGCGCCGCCCTGACGGTGCGCGCGCCTTAGCCGTTGGTCAGGATCCCGGCAATCCTTTGCGGCGCCGTCGGTGCTCGCGAATCAGGTGCCCAAAAATAGCCGGTAGGCCGGATTGTCGGTTTCTTCCGTATAGGCGTATTGCAGTTCGTTGATGTGCAATAAAAAATCGGTGTGAGTCTCGGACGGCACTTGAATGCCGGCGAGCACGCGACCGTGATCGGAGCCGTGATTTCGATAGTGGAACAGACTGACGTTCCATTGCGTGCCGATGGCCCGTAGGAACTTGAGCAGCGCCCCGGGGCGCTCAGGAAACTCGAAACGGTACAGCTTTTCGTCGGCTAAGCCGCGCGCATGGCCGCCCACCATATAGCGTACGTGCAGCTTGGCCATTTCATTGTCGCTCATGTCGCGAGCCGCAAAGCCCGCGGCAATGATTTCCGCAAGCAAGGCATCGCGTTCAGTTCTGCCTTGATTGAGCGCCAGGCTCACGAATACCTGCGCTGCCTTGACATCGGAATAGCGGTAATTGAATTCAGTGACGCTGCGCCTGCCGAGCAATTCGCAGAAGCGCAGAAAGGAGCCCGGCGTTTCCGGCATCTGCACGGCAAACAGGGCCTCGCGCTGCGCGCCGATGTCCGCGCGCTCCGCGACGTACCTTAAGCGGTCAAAATTCATATTGGCGCCGCAATTCACCGCAATCAATGTGCGGCCGGCGCAATTCTCGCGCGCCACGTATTTCTTGATGCCGGCCACCGCCAAGGCGCCTGCGGGCTCGGCGATGGAGCGCGTGTCCTGGAAAATGTCCTGGATGGCGGCGCAGATCTGATCGGTGCTCACCAAAACGATCTCATCGACGTACTGGCGCGCGAGACGAAAGGTCTCCTCGCCCACGCGCCGCACGGCGACGCCGTCGGCGAACATGCCGACGCGTTCCAAGGTGACGCGTTTGGCGCCGCGCAGCGATTCGTACATCGCCGCCGCATCCTCCGGCTGCACGCCGATGATTTTCATCCGCGGATAGAGCGACTTCGCATAGGCCGCGATGCCCGCAATCAATCCGCCGCCGCCGACCGGCACAAAAATGGCGTCGATTTCATCTCCATGGCGCTGCCGCAGGATCTCCATGGCAATCGTGCCCTGCCCGGCGATGACATCCGGATCATCGAACGGATGCACGAACACCAAATTTCGCTGCCGGCCGAGTTCCGTCGCATGCTCGTAGGCATGATCGTAATCATCGCCGTGCAATATGATTTCGCCGCCGAGAGCTGCGACAGCTTGGACCTTGATCTCCGGTGTCGTCAGCGGCATGACGATCACTGCGGGGATGCCACGCGTGCGTGCGGCCAGCGCGACGCCTTGCGCGTGGTTGCCGGCCGAGGCGCAGATGACGCCGCGCTGCGCGCTGATCGCCGACAATTGCGCGATCTTGTTGTATGCGCCGCGAATTTTGAACGAAAACACCGGCTGCAGGTCTTCTCGTTTGAACCAGACGTGATTGTTGAGGCGCTGCGACAACCGCGGCGCGGCTTCCAGCGCGGTCTCGACGGCGACGTCGTACACCTTGGCTTTGAGAATCCGATCGACGTAGCTTTCTTGCATGAGCGGCATCTATGGATACATTAGCTGAAGCGGCCGCACAGCGGTATTGCCGGCCGATACTGTGAGACGGTCCACACCCCTTGAGGGCGCCGCGCTCGTCTCGGGCTTTAATTCGGTAACATAGAGCCATGCGCGCACTAAGATTTTGGCTTTTCGCCTTGGCTATAGCCTCCCCGGCAGCGTTCGCGCTTTCCGGAAATACCGTGGCCACGGACAATGTCAAAGCACGCTTGGTCAGCGAGATCGCCGCGGTCGGGCCGGGCCAGGTGTTCTGGGTGGCGCTGGAACTGGATATCCGCGACGGCTGGCATACTTATTGGCGCAATCCAGGCGATTCCGGCGAACCGACGAAGCTGGTCTGGCAGTTGCCGCCGGGATTTAGCGCCGGCGATATCGTGTGGACCACGCCGCATCGCTTCGAGATCGCGCCTCTGGTCAACTACGGCTATGCCAAACACGCCGTGCACCTGGTGCAGATCACGGCGCCCAAGGGCCTGAAGGCGGGCGTCGCCGTTTCACTCGCGGCCAAGGCGAGTTGGCTGGTGTGCTCCGATGTCTGCATCCCTGAGGATGCCAATTTGCAGCTGACCCTGCCCGTGAGCGCCCAGGCCGGCAGCGTCGACCCAGCCTCGGCCGCGCTGTTCACCACCGCGCGCAGCCAGTTGCCCAATGCGCAACCGGCGCCGACTTCCGCTCGAATCCAGGGCGACAAGCTCATCATCAGGCTTGGCCGCGACTGGGGCGCCACCTTGTCTCAGATCACCGCGCTTCAGTTCTATCCCTACGATGAGGGCGGCATTGAGTACGCGGCGCCGCAGACGCTGACCCGCGCCAAGGATGCGGTTGAGCTTTCGATGAAGCTCGGGTATCAGCCGCCCAAAGCCGGCGTGGTCCGCGGCGTGCTGGTGGTGACGACGCTGAACGGCACGCAAACCGACACCGTTCCCATCGAGATTGCGGCGGATTTTTCCGGCGCCGGCGCGGCGCAGCCGCGGTCAAAGCAGGCCCGCGCTTCGCACCCCTGGCGCAGTCGAATAAGGAGCCCCAGCACTCTCTGCCGACGCTGCTGTTGTTCGCGGTATTGGGCGGCTTGATATTGAATCTCATGCCCTGCGTCTTTCCGGTGCTGTCCATCAAGGCGCTCAGCGTCATGGAACAGGCGAAAAAACATCCCGCGGCGGTGCGCGCCAAGGGTCTGGTGTTTGCCGCCGGCGTGATCGTTTCGATGCTGTGTCTCGCCGGAGTTCTTCTGATGCTGCGCGCCGGCGGCGAGCAGCTGGGCTGGGGCTTTCAACTGCAATCGCCCCTGTTTGTTACCTTGCTGGTTTATCTGCTGCTCGCGGTGGGCCTGAATCTATCCGGCGTATTCGAAGTCGGCGGCGGGCTCGCCGGGGTCGGCGACAATCTCACGCAAGGCGATAGCTACAGCGCTGCATTTTTCACGGGTGTGCTGGCGACGTTGGTGGCCACGCCCTGCTCCGCCCCCTTCATGGCTCCGGCGGTGGGTGCCGCGCTGACGCAAGCACCTTTCAATGCGCTGTGCATCTTTGCGGCACTGGGCGTCGGCATCTCGCTGCCCTTCGTGCTGCTGTCGTTCGCGCCCTGGATGCGCCGCGTGCTGCCGAAGCCGGGCGCGTGGATGGACACGCTGAAACAGGTATTTGCATTCCCGGTCTACGCAACGGCGGCGTGGCTGCTCTGGGTGGTCGCACAGGAGACTTCGCCGTTCGGCCTGGGCGCAGCGCTGGGAGGCAGCATCTTGGTGGCATTGGCGGCCTGGTCCTTTCAGAAGTCCCGCTCCAGTGCCGGCGGCGGCAGGATAACCGTGATCGCCACTGCGGTGATTTCCCTGGTGCTGGCGATATTCCTGCCGATTCGTTTCGCCGATGTCGCCGCGGCCGCTCCCGGCGATGCCGCGCTGCGCAGACCGGGCGTCGATGAGTGGCAGCCCTATAGCGCCGCGCGCGTTGCAGAACTCAGCGCGGCCGGCCGGCCGCTGTTGGTGAATTTTACCGCGAGCTGGTGTTTGACCTGCCTGGTCAACGAACGCAATGCATTTTCCGATGCTGCCGTACAAGAGATTTTTCGCGACAAGAAAGTCGCGCTGATGAAAGGCGATTGGACCAATCGCGATCCGGCCATCACGAAGGCACTGGCGGCATTCGGCCGCGCCGGTGTGCCGCTGTACGTGGTTTACAACGGCAAACCCGGCGCGACTGAGCCGGTGGTTCTGCCGCAGCTCCTCACCGCCGGAATCGTCGAAAGCGCGTTTGCGGACACTCCGGCAAAATGACCGTAAGGTGTGATTGAATGCGTGGCCGTGGATAGCACCACCACCATTTCGGTGATCGATTTTCGCCGCCAGAGCATGGTGCTCCAGTGGCACTCCCTCGGCGGAACCTGGACCGCTTATGACACGCCTCCAGCGTTGGTTCACGGCATTGCGTTGATTCGCCCTGCCGGACCCAATATTTGCGTCTATGGGCAGGGCGGACGCCTGCGGCTGCAGGTCGGCCCGAATCAATATGCGTTGGCGGAGAACTCGCCGCGCATCAGCTGCACGCGCGGCATCGCCAGTTTCGGCTTTCGCCGGCGCTTCACCGTAAGGTCGAGCACGGGCGGCGTGCTATTCAACCATTCGTATTGGACCAATCAAGGCCGGGACTTTTATCGCTGGCTGGCGGACCGGGCCGAGGATCCCGATTGGCGCATCAGCTGCGCGCGACAGTGGTCGGATGGCGTTCCGTCCGCCACGCTGCGGCCCCATTAGGAACCCCTCCCGAGTATTCCCCGCAGCCGCGAGCCTAGCCTAACAAGCCCGCAACTTCCGTTGGAGTCAGATGACGCCAATGGCCGGGCTGCAGATTCCCCAAGTGAATATTCATGATGCGTACGCGCTGCAGGCGCTGTGCCCTATAACCGAGCGCCGAACACATGCGGCGGATCTGGCGATTTAGCCCCTGAGTTAGAACGATTCGAAACGACTGTGCATTCAAGCGCGCGACTTTGCTGGGCTTGGTCAGTTCGCCCATGATCTTGACGCCGTCCGCCATCATACGCAGCGACAGGTCGGTGATGGGGCGATCGACGGTCACCAGGTATTCTTTTTCGTGAGCGTTTTCCGACCGGAGGATTTCATTCACGATATCGCCGTTGTTGGTCAGCAGGATCAGGCCTTCGGAGTCGCGATCCAGCCGGCCCACCGGAAAAATCCGTTCCGGGAATCCCACATGATCGATGATGTTGTCCTCGATGTGGGCTTCAGTGGTGCAAATGATGCCGACAGGCTTGTTGAGGGCGATATAGACCTGCTTCTTCTTTACGCCGAGCGCATCGCCGTCGACGCGCACCTCATCGCCATCCGCCACCTGAGTGCCCAACGAGGCGGGTTGGCCGTTCAGCGTCACGCGGCCTGCCTCGATCCACTTGTCCGCCTCGCGCCGCGAACACACGCCGGTTTCGCTGATGTACTTGTTGAGCCGCATGGCGACGCCTTTGAGGTCAGCCGCTCAAAAACGTGCCGATTTGCTTCGCCAAAGTCTTCGGCGCGGCGGCGAACAGGTCATCCGCAAAATCATCGATATCGACGAACTTGCCGTTCGGCAACGCGGCTCTGAGGTTGGCAATCTCGTCGGCAGTTTCAAACCGCGTTCGCAGGACGAGCGTCGGTTGCTTGATTTCCGCAAGCCCAGCAGCCGCGGCCACCCCAGCCAGAACCAAACGCCGCACGAGAGTGGGTCTGGCCGCTGCAAGGTCCAGCGCCGCGCGGGCGCCGCTGTGGATGCCCAAGAGGTCGATCTGGCGCAGCCTTAAATCATCCGCGAGATCGGAAACGGCGCCGGCCGCCTCAGCGAAGCTTGAGGTTGGCGAGGGATCGGATTCGCCGAGGCCGGGCAGATCCGGCGCGTAGACCGAACGTAGGTCCGCAATCTCGGGGAGAAATCGAGCGAAGGCGCGGCTGGAACTCCGATCGGCGTGCAGGCAAAACAGCGTCACTTGTTCATCGAAACCGCCGGTAGCGGGAAACGCCGTGCGCACGTGCAGTTGCCCGAATCGACAGTCAAAATACGCACGTCGAGTTCGCACTGCTGCCGCCGGCGTGGTCAATTTCGAGTGCTTTGCCAAGGGATCCTAAGCCTCCGATCGATGCTTCCCCAGCGGTTAGGATACTCGAACTCGCCGGCACCTCTGCAAAGCCGCGCGACATTGTGGTTTTTGCACTACATTAATTTTTACACTTCTTTGCAATAAGGCTAGCTTCGGCGACGAACCACAGCTAGAGTGTTGCTCGGACGCAATTGGACTCAAGGGACAGAAAAAGACCGATCATCGTCGGGCGCTCGTAAAAAAAGCGCCGCGAGAGGCATGGGGACTTAAAAGCCGGGTCATACGACCCGGCTTTTTTATTGCGGCGAGCGATCCCACACGCGGGACATCGTGAATCCGCTTGATCGTCCGCCGCGGAAATTCACTTCCTCGACCAGCCGCTTGCCATCATCGGAAATGCTGTAGTGCTCTTCGAACGGCGGACGATCTTCGTCTTGCTCGCCGCCGCGGACAATCAAGGTTTTCTCCAGCCAGCCGCACTTCGGCGGCGGTGCGTCGCGTGCAGCGGGCAACGGTGCGTCACGATCTGCAGGATCATAATGCCGGCGCGGCGATTTCTTGGCATTGCCGGGCTGGCACACCCGCGTCTGACCCGAAGAGGTGAACGTGAGAACGCCGCCCACTTGTTTGATGTCGAGTTGTTTCCCCGGGAATCGGGACGCGTCCGCCAGCACGCCGACCGGGGGCGTCGCGGGAGGAATCAGGGTCGGGTAGCCGGCGCCCTGGCCGCCGCGGCCGCCGCGGCCGCCGCGCCCCGAACCGCCGGTATTGTCCGCTGCGGCAGCGGCCTGGGCATTGGCGATCTGCATCAAATGCAAGGGATCGTCGCTGTCGGCCACATTGAGCTTCCAATGGCCGCTGAAATCGACGCCGGCGGGCGGCGCCAAACGCAGTCCTTCGCTGGCGCAAGCGCTGATGAACACCACTGCCGCAAGAAATGCGACGCGCATCTTGAACCCCCTAACCTTCAGGGGAATCTTATAATAATCAACCTAGATGTGCGCGGCCGGCCGATCGCAGATCGTTCGGGCCGCAGATCCAGACGCGGCCTTCGAAAGGTTGAAAACAGACGCGGACCCCTTCGGTGCGCCGCATGGTTTGCGATCCGCAGGCAATCTTGCCATCCGCGAGATCGGCCTGGATCAGATCGACCAGCGACGCGCTGGGCTCGCCGGCGTCGGTCGGCGGCAGCGCATGCGCCAGTATGCGGGCCTGCACCTCGTCGCGGCGGGTCGTATTGCCGAGCACGGCGCGCTTGAATTTGTCGAGCACCACCAAAACGGAACTCAATGTGTTGTCCGTCACATCGCTCGGCCGCCCGGTTCCGCCCATGAATTTCAGGTGCAGCAAGCCTCCCACGCCGCGCCCTTCATCGTGCAGGCATAGCGCCAGAGCCCCGTGCAAGTCGGCGATCAAGAGCATGGGCTCGGGCGACACGTGATAAGTGTCCGCTGCGACCGATACTTCCGTGAGATCTTTAGCCAAATGGGGGACCTTTTGTTACCCCCGGGATGCTGCGCCGAACCTCAATTTCGCTCTGCCAAGCAAATCACGGTTTTTACCTATTACTGAATGAACTGTTGCGCGGATTGACAAGGATCGGCAATGACTGACAAGGATCGGCAGTCATAAGCTCATGTCGCGTGGATATTGGCGCCATTCGGGGCGTGCAAAGTATCGTCTCCGGCATGTATCGGTACGACATCGCCGACAAAACTCTGGTACGCGAGCGGGTCGCGCAGTTCCGCGACCAAACGCAAAGATTCCTCGAGGGAACGCTCAGCGAGGACGAATTCAAACACCTGCGATTGCGCAACGGACTGTACATCCAGCGTCATGCGCCGATGCTGCGCGTCTCCATCCCCTATGGGTTGCTGGCGACGCAGCAGCTGCGCACCTTGGCGAAAATCGCACGCGACTATGACCGTCGTTACGGGCATTTCACGACGCGCCAGAACCTGCAATTCAACTGGCCCAAACTCGAACAAGTTCCCGATATTCTGCAGGAACTCGCCGAGGTGGAGATGCACGCCATCCAAACCAGCGGCAATTGCATTCGCAACATTACCTCCGATCATCTGGCCGGGATCACGCCCGAGGAGCTCGAGGATCCGCGACCCTGGTGCGAAATCATTCGCCAATGGGCGACGTTTCATCCGGAGTTCTCCTACCTGCCCCGCAAATTCAAGATCGCGGTGACGGGTGCGCCGCAAGACCGCGCCGCTTCGCTGGTACATGATGTCGGCGTGCACATCGTGCGCGGCCCGAACGGCGAAGTGGGCTTCGAGATCCTCGCCGGAGGCGGCCTGGGCCGCACGCCGATCATCGGCCAGGTGGTGCGGGAATTCCTGCCGCGCGAGCATTTACTGTCCTACCTGACAGCGGTACTGCGCGTCTATAACTTGGAGGGCCGGCGCGACAATCTAACCAAGGCCCGCATCAAGATTCTGGTGCGCTCCTTGGGGATCGAGGAATTCAGGCGGCGCGTGGAAGCTGAGTGGCAGCGGCTGCGCGATGGGGACCTGCGCATCGATGATGCGGAGGTGGCGCGTATGCGAGAGTATTTCAACCCGCCCGACTACCTCGCGCTGCCGAACATCGCGCCCGACCTGGGGAGGGAACCCGCCTTCCGCGCTTGGTACCGCTACAACACCGCCGCGCACAAGGCGGCCGGCTATCGCGCAGTCTTCATCTCGCTGAAGAAGCCGGGCGTACCTCCCGGCGATGTCACCGATGCCCAAATGGACCTCATCGCCGATCTTGCGGATCGCTACAGTTTTGGCGAGGTTCGCGTGACTCACACTCAGAATTTGCTGCTGGGCGATGTCGAGCAGCGCCAGGCCTACGAGTTGTGGCAGCAGCTGACAGGGGCGGGCCTCGCCACGCCCAACATCGGCACCTTGACGGATATCATTTGCTGTCCGGGACTCGACTTCTGCAGTCTGGCGAATGCGCGCTCCATCGATGTCGCGCAGCTCATCAATGAGCGCTTCGACGACTACGACTATATTTACGATTTGGGCGAAATCGACATCAAAATGTCGGGTTGCATGAATGGCTGCGGGCACCACCATGTCGGCAACATCGGCGTTCTGGGCGTCGACAAGGGCGGCGAGGAGTGGTATCAGATCACCATCGGCGGCGCCGCCGGCGCCGACGCCTCCTTAGGCTCAGTCATCGGTCCGTCGGTGCGAAAGGCGCAGGTGGCCGATACCATCGGGCGCTTGCTGGAAGTGTACGTGGAGCAGCGGGACTCCGAGGAGCGTTTCCTCGACACCGTGCGCCGCCTTGGGCTCAAGCCCTTCAAAGAACGAGCCTATGCCGCGCCGCTTGCTGCGTAACGCCGAGATCGTCGTCGACGAGTGGCGCTATGTTGCCGAAGCCGCGGCCGATAGTGCCGTGCCGCTGATCGTGACCCTGGTCCAGTGGCAGCTGGAGCCGGATACCTGGCTGGCACGCGGCACACCCCTAGGGATTGTGCTCTCGCCCGCACATCGCGTGGAGCAGCTCGCGGCGGATCTTCAGCACTTCAGCCTGGTCGCGGCGGAATTCTCCGGCCCCGCCGAAGGACGCGGCTACACCCAAGCGCGGCAGCTGCGCGAGCAGTGGAAATTCACCGGCGAGCTGCGCGCAACGGGCTACGTACGGCGCGATCAAGTGTTTTTCATGGCGCGTTGCGGCTTCAATAGCTTCGAGCTGCCGGATCTCGATATTGAGGATGCCCGCACGGCATTCGCAACGTTCACCGCCGCCTACCAGCCTGCGAATGACTTGGGACTGGCGCAAAAGCTGCGCAGCACGGCGGCCTTGCGCCCCTAGGGAATATCGCGCAGCGGAATAACCAGGTCTTTCAAGATCCGGGCGATTTCCTCCTGCGATTCCAGTTTTTCGACTTCCCGTACGAGCTTGCGCGGCAGATGCGGCGCCAACAACTCGATGAATTCATACATGTAGGCACGCAGCAGCGCGCTGCGGCGAAATCCGATCCACGTGGTGTGGCCTTCGAACAAATGTGTTGCGTCGAGCACGATCAAATCGCTGTCGGCGACGGGATCGATCGCCAGGCGTGCCAGAATGCCGACACCGAGACCAATGCGCACATAGGTCTTGATGACGTCCGAATCGCGCGCCGTCAATGCCACATCCAGCGACAATCCGGCGGTTTCGAACAATGCCGGCAGCGAGGAGCGCCCGGAGAAGCTGAAAACGTAGGTCACGATCGGGTACTCGGCCAACTTCTTGAGCGTGAGCTTGCCGGCCGAGGCCAAAGGATGTCCGCGCGGCACGACTACCGCGCGATGCCAGTGATACACAGGCAGGCGGATCAAGTGCGGAAACAACTCTTCCGAACCCGTGGCGATCGCGAAATCAACCCGGTCGCGCGCGACCATTTCCGCAATCTGTTCGGATGTGCCCTGGTGCAGATGCAGGCGCACCTTGGGATACTTGCCGCGAAATGCGCGAATCACCTGGGGCAGCACATAGCGCGCCTGAGTGTGCGTGGTGGCAATCGACAGCGTGCCGCCGTCGGCCTTGCGCAGCTCGGCGGAGGTACGCCGAATATTCTGCATCTCGCGCAGAATGCTGCTCGCGCGCGAAATGATTTCCTCGCCCGCGGCGGTCGTGCGCGTCAGCGCGCGGCCCTCGCGCTCGAACAATTGGAATCCAAGCTCCTCCTCCAGCAGTTTCAGCTGGCGGCTGACCCCGGGCTGGGAGGTGTGCAGTTGCCGCGCAGCCGCCGTGATGTTCAATCCATTTTCGTGAACCGCTACGAGATAGCGCAATTGTTGGAATTTCATCGACTCGCCTTGAGGCTAGGGGTCACTGCTAGCGCCGTAGCATATAAGGTATTGCGCATCACGAGCAGGCATGTACTCATGCCTGAGAATTCGTTTGGCCGCGGCGCCGCACGTCGTATAGTGGTAGGCGCCGCACCCGCGCGGACGTCAAAAATGCGCATTGGCTCAATGGCTTAGATGTGCGCAGCAAAGGGCTCGCCAGATGAATTACTTTCCGGCTTTCTTCGATCTTTCGGCGCAAAAGGTGCTCATTGTCGGCGGCGGCGAGGTGGCCCTGCGCAAGCTGGCGTTGCTGGAGCGCACCGGCGCGAAAGTTACGGTGGTGGCTCCGCAGATTCTGCCGGAACTGCGCGAGCGCGCCGCCGCCGGCAGCATCACGGCGGCCATTCGCGAGTTCGTTCCGCAAGATCTTGAGGGCGCGCGGCTGGTCATCGTCGCGACCTCGCGGCGCGCCGTGAATCGCTGGATCGCTGCCTTGAGCGAAGCGCGCGGAATTCCCGTCAACGTGGTCGACGACCGTGAAGCCTCGCGCTTCATCGTTCCCGCGCATCATCGATCGCGACCCGGTATTGGTGGCGATCTCCACCGCCGGCACCTCGCCGGTGCTCGCGCGGCGTCTGCGAGAGCGGCTGGAAGCGCTCATTCCGAAACGGCTCGGCGACTTGGCAGTGTGGCTGCAAACCCTGCGTCGCACGGCCCGATTGCGCTTGCGCGACGCCGGCGCGCGGCGCCGCTATTTCGAACAGATCGTCGATGGTGCAGCCGCACGGCGCTACGTTGCGGGCGATGCGCATGGCGCAGAGAGCTTGGCGCAGCAATTGCTGGCGCTACGCCCTAGTTCGCCGCGGGAATCCGGCGAGGTCACGCTGGTGGGCGCGGGGCCCGGCGATCCGGAACTGCTGACATTGAAAGCGCTGCGCGCGCTGCAGGATGCCGATGTCATTCTGCACGATCGGCTGGTACCGCCCGCCGTGCTCGACATGGCGCGGCGCGACGCCAGGCGAATTTGCGTGGGTAAGGCCGCAGGCAGCATCGGCAGCACGCAGGCAGAAATCAATGCGCAACTGATCGAACATGCCTCGCAAGGCTTGCGCGTTGTTCGACTGAAGGGCGGCGACCCCTTTATTTTCGGCCGCGGCGGCGAAGAACTCGAGGCGCTGCGCGAGGCGCGGATCCGTTTTTCGGTGATCCCCGGCATCACGGCCGCGGCCGGTTGCGCGGCCTACGCCGGCATACCGCTGACTCATCGCAAGCATGCGCACAGCGTTACGTTCGTCACGGGACATGGAGATGGCGACGCGCCCGAGCCTGATTATCAGGCACTGGCAAAGCCCGGGATCACCGCGGTGTTCTACATGGGGCTGGCGCGCGTGGAACATATCGCGGCCCAATTCTTGGCGCACGGCGCGCCCAGAACGCTGCCGGCCGCCCTCATTGCGCAGGGCACGCTGGAAAACCAGCGCGTCATCACGGGGACTGTCGCCACCATTGCGGAGGCTGCCGCGCGTGCGCGGCTTGAATCGCCGGCGCTTCTGCTGGTGGGCGAGGTCGTGTCCTTGCACGGCTCGTTGGCGTGGTTCAATGCCGCAGCGCCGCTCGCAGCTTCGCGGTCGGCATAACGGTCAGGTGATCGCCTCGGCAAAGCCGCGCTCGGCGATCCAGGCTTTGTTGAATAATCGCGATTGATACTTCGCGCCGCCGTCGCACAGCACGGTGACAATGGTGTGGCCGCGGCCCATTTGTTTCGCGAGCGTGACTGCGGCGGCCACATTGATTCCCGCGGTACTGCCGAGCAGCAGCCCCTCTTCGCGCAGCAGCCGATACACAAAATGCATGGTCTCTGCGTCCGATATGCGCAACGCGTCATCGATCGGCGCGCCTTCCAGGTTTGCCGTTATGCGTCCGGTGCCGATGCCCTCGGTGATGGACGATCCGCCGTCGGATTTGAGCTCGCCGTCCTTGATGTAGTGATACAGCGCGCTGCCCGGCGGATCCACGAGCACGATGCGCACGGCGTCGGATTTCGTCTTCAAATAGCGCGCCGTACCCGCCAAGGTGCCGCCCGTGCCGGTTGCCGCGCAGAAGGCATCGATCTTGCCGTCCGTATCGCGCCAAATTTCCGGACCCGTCGACTCGAAATGCGCGTCGCGATTCGCGGTATTGTCGAATTGATTGGCCCAGATGGCATCGGGCAATTCTTGCGCGAGGCGGCCGGCGACTTTCTGGTATTGGTTGGGATTGCTGTAAGGTACCGCCGGCACTTTGCGCAGCTCCGCGCCCAACGCCTCGATGATTTGATACTTCTCGGCGGCCTGATTGTCCGGCATGACGATCACGCACTTATAGCCGCGAGCGTCGCAAACGTGGGCCAGCCCGATGCCGGTGTTGCCGGCGGTGCCTTCGACGACAGTGCCGCCCGGCTTCAAGGTGCCGCGGCGCTCGGCATCCAATACGATCCATTTCGCCGCCCGATCCTTTACCGAGCCGCCCGGGTTCATGAACTCGGCCTTTCCTAAAATCTCGCAGCCGGTCTCGTCGCTCAAATGCCGCAGGCGGATCAGGGGTGTATTGCCGATCGAATCGGTAAAGCCGTCTTTGATGTTCATCAGTGCGAAACTAAGCGATTCCACGCTTAAAACGGTGATTTTAGAAAAAAGAGTCCCCGGACAAGCCGGGGAATTCGAGTGGAACAGGTGGAAGGATGAGACCTTACACGTCCGTTAGTGGCAGATACGCCGCACAAGAGTGCCCAAACGTTCAACCTTGTTTGTGTCTTCCAGTGTTGCTAGTAAGTAACGCTGGTAATAAACACGAAACGCCTCTGAGCACCATGATAGGCGATATCTAGACAAATCCAATAGTTAACGCTTTTTAATTAGATTTTGCTGCACTATGTCAAGCTTGTTGCCATTTGGTAACAAAACACCACACGAATACTCAAAAGAGCGGCTCCTCAAGGCCAGACCGAAGCCTTGCTGTCAAAGTCTTCGGAGCAGGCCTGCACCACGCAGAACCGCTGCCCTGTGGGGGCCTCCATGACCCACCAGGCGCGAACCATTTCAACGCGTTTCGCGCCGAGTTCTTCCAGCCTTTTTACCTCGGCCTCGATGTCGTTGGTCTCGATATCGAGGTGAACCCGGCTCGGATGACTCACCGCCTGGACTTCGATGTTCAGGCCATGCTGCTGGTCCTCCAGCCGCTTATAGATCTCACCCTCGCCCGGCGGCAGGGCGCGCACCGGCATGCCAAGCGCGTTGCCCCAAAATTCCGCCGACCGATCGAGATCCAAGGTCTGGCAATCGATGATGAAGCCGGACAGTTTGCTTTTGTGCATGGGTTGCTCCAGATTCGCCAATCTCATGCGAGGGTGTCATGAAATATCTACACACGATGGTGCGGGTAACGGATATCGAGCGCTCGCTTCGCTTCTATCGCGACGCGCTCGGCCTGAACGAATTATCGCGCAAGGACTATCCGCAGGGACGCTACACGCTGGTTTTTTTGGCGGCACCGGGCGATAGCCAAGCGCAGGTCGAACTGACCCATAACTGGGATCCGGAGGAATACTCCGGCGGCCGCAACTTCGGGCATTTGGCCTACGCCGTGGATGATATCTACGCCGCCTGCAAACGCCTCATGGATCACGGCGTGACCATCAATCGTCCGCCGCGAGATGGGCGCATGGCCTTCGTGCGCTCGCCGGATAATGTGTCGATCGAGTTGTTGCAGAAAGGCCCTGCGCTTGCGCCTGCGCCGCCGTGGGACACCATGCGCAATGTCGGGCAGTGGTAGGGGCGGCGCCGCTTGAACGCTGCTAGAACATTTCCGAAGCGCCGGGGACCTTGAGCTCGAACTTCGGTGCGCGACAGAATGTGATCGCCGGTGATCATCTCGCTGTAGCCTAGGCCCGGACCGACCATGGGATAGACGCCGGCGTCGCGGTCGATGATGACCTCCAGAAATGCCGGCCCCTTGTAATCAATGAACTCGGCGACAACTCGCGGCACATCGGCCTTTTGATCGAGCCGCACCGCATATTTGAAGCCGTCGGCCTTGGCCGCTTTGACGAAATCCTTGGTATGCAGACTCTTGTCGCTGGCGCTCATCCGGCCTTTGTGGAACAGCTTCTGCCATTGCTTGACCATGCCGTCGCCGAAATTGTTGAGCACGACCACCTTGATGGGCAAATCATAGGTGGTGACCGTCTCCAGTTCGCCAATATTCATGCGAATGCTGGCGTCGCCGTCGATAGTCGATGACCAGCCGATTGCGTTGCGCGAACTGCGCGCCGACCGCGGCCGGCAATCCGAAGCCCATGGTTCCCATGCTGCCCGACGTCAGCCAGAGCCGCGGGCTGCGGAAATCGAAGTACTGCGCCGCCCACATCTGATGCTGCCCGACGCCGGTGGTGATGACGGCTTCGCCCCGCGTCGAGCCGGTTGATTTCCTCGATGACGTAGTAGGGCTGAATGAAGTCGCTGTCGCGGTCGTAATTCATGGCGTATTTCACGCGCAGCTCGTCGCAATGCCGATGCCACGGCCGACCAATCGTGCTTGAAGTCCGCGCTTTGCCGTAGTCCAGCAATGCGCGCAGCGCGTCGGACATGCAGGCCGACATGGTTCCAATTCACGCGCTTGACCTTGTCGATCTCGGAGGCATCGATGTCGAAATGCGCGATGAACTTGGCGCCTGCCCGCAAACTTGGCGAGGATTGCCCGCGACCCGATCGTCGAATCGCGCACCAAGAGCGAGCAGGCAATCGCAATCATCGACCGCATAGTTGGCGAATGCGGTGCCGTGCATGCCGAGCATGCGCATGGACAGGGAATCCGTGGTGTCGACCGCGCCGATTCCCATCAGAGTGGTAACCACCGGAATCTGAAACTGCCTCGAGAATTCTCGCAGCGCATCCGCGGCACCGGCGTTGATCACGCCGCCGCCGGCATAAATCAGCGGGCGTTTCGCGGCCAGAAGCGCAGCGAAGAAATCGGCACAGGCGGCCGGCGGCAAGCTGGCGGCCGCAAGGCGGTTCATGCGCTGCCGGTAACCCGGGACCGGCAGGCGGCCGCAGCCATGAAACACGCCTTGCCAGTTTTGCACGTCCTTCGGCACATCGAGGACCACGGGACCTGGCCGGCCGGTGCGTGCAATCTCGAATGCGGTGCGCACCGTGGCCTCGAGCTTTGCCGGGTCCGTGATCAGAAAAACATGCTTGGCAACCGCGCCCATGATGGACGGCACCGGCGCTTCCTGAAATGCATCCGAGCCGATGGCCGTCGTGGGGACTTGACCGCAAATGACCACAATGGGAACCGAGTCCGCCATGCTGTCGCGCACCGGCGTTACGGTATTCGTTGCACCCGGCCCAGAGGTCACCAGTGCCACGCCCACGCGACCGCTGGCACGCGCATAGCCCGCGGCCATGAAGGCGGCGCCTTGCTCATTGGCCGGCACCACCAGCGGCATCGCGGAGTCGTGTTCCTGGTTGAAGCGAAACACGGCATCGTATATCGGCAATATCGCACCGCCGCTATAGCCGAAAACGGTGTCGACGCCCTCGTCGGCCAATACCTGAACGAGCATGTCCGCACCGGTCATGACCGCGCCGGCATGCGGGTGCGCGGCTTCATTTTCTTGTCGATGAGGTCCTTCACGCGGAAAGACTAGCAGTTTATGTCCCTGGCGCCCAAGCACAATGCTCCCGTATCCTTACGGGCCCGTCTGAGCATCTTGAGGATCATGCGTCACGTCATTGCCATACTCCTGCAAAACGAAGCCGGTGCGCTCACCCGCGTCACCGGCCTCATATCCGCGCGCGGCTATAACATCGAGTCGCTGTCCGTCGCGCCGACGAATGATCCCACCGTGTCACGCGTGACTTTGGTGACCACGGGATCGGATCCGTGATCGCGCAGATCAACGCGCAGCTGCTCAAGCTCGTGGATGTGGTCGCGGTCGAGGACATGACCGGCGGCGACACGCTCGCGCGCGAATTGCTGCTGATCAAATTGCGCCTTCCGGCGGGGAACGTCGATACCGCCGCCGCATTGTCGCGCGGCGCGGGAGGCAGAGTGCTGTCGTCCAACCCCTCGATCTACATCGTCGAACTCGCAGCGACGGAACTCGAGATCGGCGCATTCATCGCACAGCATGGGCGAATGCGGAGAAATCATCGAGGTGGTGCGAAGCGGTGTGCTCGGCATCGCAGTCGCGCCGGGCGTTTTGCGCTAAAATTTGCAGCGTATTTTTGAGGATATTCGCACGTCATGCCTGAATTTGAAGTCACGCCCGAACACGCCGCTGATCCCAACACCCGACGCGTCGGAATTTTGGTGGGCGTCGTCGGCATCCTCTTGTCGGTGGTCACGATCGCTTCGCACCGCGCGCACACGGATGCCGTCATTCACCGCACCGAAGCAAACGATCAGTGGAGCTACTACCAGGCGAAGAAAATCCGCGAAAACACCGAAGAGGTGGCACTGCTCGCTCATGACCAGCTTAGGGCAGGATCCTGCCAAGACGAGACTCCATGGCGCGAAAACTCGAGGCCGCGCGCGCCAAATACGCCGCGGACGCGGAGAAGATTCAAGACGATGCCGAGCGAAAGACCAGGAAACCGAAAAGGAGGAACAGCGTGCGCTGTTCTTCGACATCGGCGAAGGCCTGCTGGAGCTGGGCCTGGTGTTGTGCTCCTTATATTTTTTGGCGCGCAAGGTGTTCTTTCCGGTCTTCGGCGTGCTCGCCAGCCTCGCCGGCACGATCTTGGGCGTCATGGGTTTCATGCTTTGAGAAGCATTTTGCTTTGGATCGCGCTCTGCGCCTGGGCGAGCGGTGTCTGGGGGCGGCGGCGGCCGCGGCCTGCGGCGGTATCGCGCGTGGAAGCGCGCTCGAACGATCTCCTGGCCGTGGGCGTGATCCGCGAGGACAAGATGATCATTCATATCAGCCGCCTGGCTGATAATGCGCCCGTACGCGATGCGGCCGTCACAGTGTTGCTGCGAGGCACACTGCACCCGACGACCGCGCAATCCGACGGCAGCTATTCCCTGCAAACGAAGGACCTGGCGCTGCCCGGCGCCGCGGCCGTGGATTTTCAAGTGGAGCGGGGCGCAGCCAAGGACAGCCTCAAGGGCACGTTGAATATTGGATCCCAGCCCGAGCCGTCGGACGACAAGAACAGCAGCCGCCAGCTGTGGTGGTGGGTGCTTAACTTCGCCGTATGCGGAGCGGCCGTGTGGCTTTTCTCGAGACGGCGCAAGGCCGCGAAGGATCGAGAATCCTAGAGGCATGCCGCGCAGCCGGACTCCTAGAAGCTCTGCATCGTCTGCACCAGGAATTGAAATTTCTGGATTCCTGCCACATCGCTCAAGGGAAATGCAAAATCGATGTGCAGTACGTTTCCCAGGCCCGAGCGGGTATTGCCGAGGCGCAATCCGAAGCCGACATCCTTGAGCAGCCCCGGATCGCTGTTGCCGACCACGCCGGTGCCCCACGTCCGTCCCACATCCCCGAACACGGCGCCGCCCACCCGAACCAGGCGAAACGGGAACCAATCGGTGAAGACTCGCTGCTCGACCGTGAACAGCGCTCTCGAGGTGCCCGACTCGAAGCGCAGCGGATAGCCGCGCAGACCGTTATCGCCGCCGAGAAGCAACTGCATGTCCGGGTCCAGCCGATAGGTGCTGGTTGCGGAGAGCGCCGCGTACAGCAGCCAGTCTTCGCGCCATCGCCAGTAGTATTTGGCGGCGGCATCGGCAATCAAATTGCGCGCGCGGCCCTGCTCCAAGCGCGAAGAAAAGTCGCTGGTAAGAAACAACTGCTGCTCGTGGGGCAGGTCGAAGCCATGCAGCGCCTTGGCGGCCAGCATGACGGCATCGCGGTCGGCGCCAAAGATGTCGCTTGAATATCCGATCTCCCCGGTCACTTCGGTGCCGAAATACAGATCTTCGGCGCGGCCGATCTGATTCTCGTCGCCCACCTTTTTGTACTGGTCCTGGAGAATGTCGAATCCGGTGAAGGGATAGGACAGAGTTCGATCGGGCGGCAGCACTTTGGCCGGCAATGTCGTGACCGGCGCCGGAAGAAATAGGTTGCGGTCGTAGCGCATGCCGAAGGTCCAACGCTTGGTCCAACCGTCGATCAGGCCGTCTGAAACACCGCCGCTCAATTCGTAGGAACTCTCGTTGTCGTTGAACTGATCGACGATATTGCCGAGGTTGTAGCGCGAAATGGTCCGGTCGAAGCTGACTGCGGAGACTTTCGCGCTCCACGGAGCATCCAGCGAATAGAAGGGCTGCGCCAGCATTACCGAACGCTGGGACCCATCGCTCGAATCGGAGTAGGCCAGCGACGAGGTCCAGCGCGATCCGAGCACATTGGGGTCCATCCATGCCACGGTGTCGCTGGTGCGGTCGACGGTGCTGCCGCGGGAGATCTGCAGGGTCTTTCCCCATCCCAGAAAATTCGTGTCCTGCAGGTTGAATTTCGTGTCGTTGGTGCCGCCGGAGCGGGCGAAGGAAATGCCCGGACTCAAAGTCCAGACATCCTTGGTGATGACCCGGACGTCGACTTTGCCGTCGGCATAGTGCACCGGCACGACGCGTGCGTCATACACGTAGGGCAACAAACGCAGCGTCCGTTCGGTCTCCGCGAGCTTGCGCGCGAGATATTTATCGCCGCTCGCGAACAACAGCTGCGCCTGGATGGTGGCGTGCTTGGTGCGGATATGAAGGCGATCGGCGAGCCGAAACAGGCCGTTCTTTTCGCGCGGATCGCTTTCGTCGAAAATATTGCGGGTGACGATTTCCACTCGGCCGATTATCGCCCCCGCCGCCTCGAGTGCGGCGTCGCTCGGTACATCGGCTGGGCGAGGCTCGTCGATCCGGGTGTGTTCCGTGTCGGTGAGTTTGGCCGCGAATGCCGGCTGCAAAATCCCCGCCGTCAGGACGCTGAATGCAATCAGGCATCCGCCGCCGATTGGCCTCATTCGACCAATGGTCTACAGGGCCGCGTTGTCGCTCTCGCCGGTGCGAATGCGCAAAACCCGCAGGATGTCGGTAACAAAAATCTTGCCATCGCCCACCTTGCCTGTTTTCGAAGCGCCCACGATGGCCTCCATCACTTGGTCGACCAGTTCATTTTTGACGGCAACTTCGATGCGGGTCTTCGGCACAAAGTCCACGACGTACTCTGCGCCGCGGTACAGCTCGGTGTGTCCGCGCTGCCGCCCGAATCCCTTGACCTCTGTCACGGTCATGCCGGAGACGCCGATTTCGGACAGCGCCGCGCGCACGTCGTCCAGCTTGAACGGTTTGATGATCGCGGTAATCAATTTCATTCTAGACTCCGGTCGGGGGCAGTCTGCGTAATACTATTACGATTCCCTCGGGGGTACACGTGATCTCTACAATACCAGGAGCCTGTCCGAGTGTTCCCCGTGAGCCGCCAGGCCAAGGCGAGGGAGCGGATGCTAGGCGCGCGGCTACGCCTAAGGTGGGTTCCACGGCCAAGCCGCGCAACACCGCAGACGCCCCTCCCCCTGCCAACCCTTCGGGACCGGGCAGATTTCGTTTCATTCGTCGTTGTCGCCTCCTCATTGACGCACCTTGATGCCCCGTATCACCTTCGTGGAGCCGGATGGCTTCAGGCATGAGATAGACGCGCCGGTCGGCATCACCCTGATGGAGGCGGCCAAACAGAACGGTGTAAAGGGTATTCTTGCGCTGTGCGGCGGCGCCTGCGCATGCGGCACTTGCCATGTCTACGTCGATGCGGCCTGGCTGCCTAGGCTTGCCGCGCGCGAGGAAATGGAAGAGGGCATGCTGGAGAGCGCTTGGCAACCGCGCGACAATAGCCGTCTGAGCTGCCAGATTCATATCACCGCAAATCTCGACGGGCTCGTGGTGAAGGTTCCAGAGCACCAAGGAGAAAATTGAGCGATGTTTGGCATAGTGATTCACGGCGGCGCCGGGACCTTGCCGCGGGCCGAGATGAGCGGCGAAGCGGAAGGCAAGTACCGAGCGGCCTTGAACGAGGCCGTCGATGCGGGCCATGCGGTGCTCCACGACGGCGGCACCAGCCTGGATGCGGTTACGCGCGCCGTGGTGCTGCTCGAGGACAATCCGCTGTTCAATGCCGGCCGCGGCTCGGTGTTCACCCTCGACGGCCGCAACGAGTTGGACGCCTCGATCATGGATGGGCGTACCTTGAAGGCCGGCGCGGTTTGCGGCCTTACGCGCATCCGCAATCCGGTGGAACTCGCGCGCGCGGTGATGGAGAGATCCGAACACGTCATGCTGGCCGGCGCCGGCGCCGAGGAGTTCGCGTCGAGCCAGGGCTTTTCCTTCGTGCCGCAGGATTATTTCTCCACCGCCGAGCGCTGGCAGCAATTGCAGCGAATTCGCAGCGGAGAAATCGGACTATCCGGGCACACCATTTCGCATGTCGGCACCGTCGGAGCAGTCGCGCTGGACACTCAAGGCCACCTGGCCGCGGCGACCTCCACCGGCGGCATGACCGGCAAGCGCTTTCAGCGCATAGGCGATTCGCCCATCATCGGCGCGGGCACCTATGCCGATGACCGTTCATGCGCGGTATCGGCGACAGGTCACGGCGAGGTATTCATCCGCGCCGCCGTTGCTCACGATATCTGCGCACGAATGCGCTTCGGCGGCCGCGGCGTCGGCGAGGCGGCGCGGGAAGTGATTTTCGGCGAGCTCGCGGCCCTCGGCGGTGAGGGCGGCGTGATCGCGATCGATGCGCACGGCGAAATCGCCATGGAATTCAATTCCGAGGGGATGTTTCGCGCCAGTAAAAAAGCGGGCGGAGAGACGCTGATCGCCATTTATCTGCTAGGCGCCATCCATCGCTAGGCGCCGTCCATCGCTAGGCGTCGACGTGATGGCGGCGCTTTTCGAAGCGGCCGGTCCTCATGGTGGCGTACTCGGCTTCCATCACGATGACGCGGTTTCTGCCCTCTTCCTTGGCGCAGTACAGGGCTTCGTCCGCAAGTTGGATCAACCCTTCCAGGGTTCGGTTCGCGGCGGGCAATATGAATGCCGCGCCGATGCTCAACGTCAGCCGGCTGGCGACTTTCGACGCCTCGTGCGGAATGTTCAGCTCGGCGACGGAACGCTGGATTCGCGTCAGCACTTCGGCGACGTATTCGCGGCTCGCCTCGTATAGCACGATTGCAAATTCCTCGCCGCCGTAGCGCGCCACGAAATCGAGCGGCCGCCGCGCGCATTGGCTCAAGGACACTGCGACCGCGCGCAGGCATTCGTCTCCGGCCTGGTGGCCATAGCGGTCGTTGTAATCCTTGAAGCAGTCGACGTCCGCAAGCAGTACCGCGATGCGCTCCTCTTCCCGCACCGCTTGCTGCCAGACACGCGCAATGTGCTGATCGAACATGCGGCGGTTCTGGATGCCGGTCAGACCGTCGCGGGCCACCATTTCGCGCAGCAGGCATGCTTCCAGGAAACGCAGGCGGCTGGTCTTCTCATGCATGTAGGTGACCGATGCGCAGAACAGGTTGGCGGCGACCAGGGCCATGGCGCTATAGCTGAATTCGCGGCCCGGCAATTCCAGCACGATGCCGGCGGCAAGATAGGCGAGCATTACGATGACGTTGGCCGCGACCGCGTGGTAGAAGATCAGCCCGCTCATGAAGTAGATGAATACGATGCTGAGGATCAAACTCGGCAGCAGCAGCGAGATGCCGGCCCGCGAGGCAATGATCTGGATGGCCGCCACGCTCAGGCCAAAGATGGTCATGATCACGATGGTGAGCGGCGCGTGAATGCGGTGACGATGCGGCGAGAAACTGCACGCGAGACCGATGAGCAGGATCGGGATGATGACGATAATCTGAATGCGGCTGGGGATGCGATCGAGTTGCGGTCCCAAGATCATCGCGTTCATCGCTGCAAATGCGATGGCGATGAGGATCGCGAGACACAGGTTCACGCGCGAATGCAGCAGGTTCTCGTCGAAATTTCTGCGCCGGAACTCGACCTCGAGCTCGCCATCGAAGGTGAGCCAGGGAAATCCCGCCCGCAACTGCCGGGCATGGGGTGAATTGGGTAGATCTTCTGTGGAAAGCCCTTTGGCGCTGTTCATGCGCGCCACCGTACCGGCAAGGCGCCGCCCGCTCAATGACCTGATGCGCTTTTTTTTAAGAAGCGAGCCGCCGGATTGGTCGCGCGTTATGTCAAATAACGCATTCAATCAGCTAGATAGTGCGCGAGATAGGTGTCGAAATCGGTGCTGTCGGAGGCCTCGATGGCGCGTTGCGCTTCGAGCGAATCGCGCGCCTCGGACGCGAATTCACTGAGCCGGTTCTCGTTCGGCGGATACAGTCCGAGAAAGTAGTCTTTGTGAAGCTTCGACATTCGCAGGGCCAATTGAAAAAAGGTCTCGCCGGTTTGCCGCATCTCGCCCAGCAAGCGTGCCGAGGGCGTCCGCTCCACATCATCTATCTTGGCGCGCTGTTGCTCGAGTGCCGAAGCATAGGGACGCGCGGCCTCGCCATGATCGAGCATTTCACACAGTCCTTGCATCGAATCGAGAAGTTCTCGGGCCCAAGTTGTCATGGCGATGCTGCGCCCTTCGCGGCTCAACTGCAGGTTCGGTTCGCGGCCGCGTCTCGCTACCAAGAGGTGATTCGCATCCAGCGCAGATTGTTCGCCCACGCTGATCGGCGCGCTTTCGCGCAGCAAGCACAGCGCTATAAACGCTTCCAGGAAGCGCAGTTTGTTTTGATTTACGCCGACCGGATCGAAGGCGCTCACGTCAAGCGCGCGTACCTCGACGTATTCCACGCCGGCGCGGTACAGCGCCTTGGTGGGCCGCTCGCCTGATCGCGCGATGCGCTTCGGGCGAATGAAGCTGTAATACTCATTTTCGATCTGCAAGATGTTGGCATTGAGCTGCTGGTACACGCCGTTGACTTTGACGCCGAGCTTTTCGTATGGGGGGTAGGGCGTGCCGATTGCCTGGGATAGATCGCGCACATACTCCGACAAACTATTGACCGATACGCTCAAGGTCGATTGATTCTTGTTGCGGTAGCCGATATCGCTCATGCGCAGCGAGGTGCCGTAAGGCTCGTACAGCGTGTCGGCATCGAGCACGCTCAGCGTGTGGTCGCGTCCCGCGAAAAAGCTGTTCGAAACGGCGGGCGAGGTGCCGAACAAGTACAGCACCAGCCAACCATAGCGGCGGTAGTTGCGCAGCACGCCGAAATACTGCGCGGAAATGAAATCCTGCGACGCCTGCTTCGATTGATTCACCGCCTCCAGCACACCCCACAATTTCGGGCTGAATGAATAGTTGAAATGCACGCCGGAAATCGCCTGCATGATGCGCCCGTAGCGCACGCTCAAACCGTGGCGATAGACCGTCTTCATGCGCCCGACGTTTGAGCTGCCGAACTGTGCCAGCGGAATGCTCGCATCGCCGTCGATCGCGCAAGGCATGCTCGTCGCCCAGAGCAACTCGTCGTTCAGGTGGCGGTACACGAACTGATGGATATCGCAAAGATATTGCAACAGCTCCCAGGTCTCGCCGAACGGCGGCGTGACCAATTCGATCAGCGACTCGGAGAAATCCGTCGTGATATGTTCATTGGTGAGCGGCGCTCCCAATGCTTGCGGATGCCTCGTCTGGGCGATGCGGCCGTCCGGCGACACGCGCAAAGACTCCTTTTCGACGCCCTTGCGGCCGCCGCGCAGAATCGCCCTTTCACCCGAATTGATGAGTCCCGCGAGACGCCTCTCGAAGCCTTTATCCACCACGTTGCGCAACGTTATCCCCGGTTCATTCTTTACGGCAGTTCGGCAATGACTTCGATCTGTACCAGAAATCCGGGGTCCACCAGCCGCTGCACCTGTACCCAGGATGTGGTCGGTAGCCGTTCCTTGTTGTAGAACTCGAAGCGCAGATCCGAGGCTTTAAGCAGTGCGTCCATATCCGTCGTGTAAATCGTCTCTTTGACAACTTCTTCGAAGTCGGCTCCGTGCGCGGCAAGGGTGCGGCGTATATTGGAATATGCGGCGCGCATTTGCCCGGCCATATCGCCGGGCGCAACCAGCCGGCCGTTCTGGTCGGCGGCCACCGAGCCGGAAATATACAGCGTTTTGTCGATCAGGACGGCTTGCGAGTAGCCGAAGTCCTTCTCATAGGCATTGAGGTGAAATACTCGTTTCACGCGCATTGGCGGCGATTCAGGCTCGCGCTCGCAGGCGCTCAAGCCAAGAACCGCGACGCAAGCGATCAGCACAGCGCGGCGCGCCGTGCGCCTGGGTTCAGGATTTGCGGTTGGGGATGGCTTCAGCACGGGAGCGTAGCGCACGCAGCATTTTTGGCAGGTCTTTGCGCAGCACCGTGCGCACGACCCAGTTCGGCACCCAGAAGCCCGGCGCCAAATCGACCGTATAGTGCGCGATGGTAAAATCGCCGTCGCTCTGCAGTTCCCAGGAGCCCCGCAGCGTTCGAAGATCCCCGGAAATCCGTTCGATTGATACCTTCGCCGGCCGATCGTAGGTTGCGCGGATCACATAGGTTATTTTCGGCACGTACCAAGAATAGTTCATGACGTGGCGAATTTTTTGCCACGACTGATCCGGCGCGGTTTCCAGTATGTCGCAGATTTCGAGCCCGGGCACCATCCGCACCGATTCCGGACAGCTCGTTATCAGCGACCACACCGTTTCGCGGCTCGCATGGATTCTCACGGTGGCGCTGGCGCTGCCGCTCTGTTCGGCCGGGTCCAGTGCAACCGAGATTGCAATATCGCTGCCGGCCGAGGCTTCCGCGCCGATATTCGCGGCTCGGGCCGCGCCGCTCGCCAACAAAACTGCAAATATGAATTGGATGCGCACTAGGTACTGTGACTCCGGTCAACCGATACTGTTCGAACCAAATCGCCGCCAGGCGGTTGTTTTCGGGAAAAACCTTCATTTCGAAGCGTCCATCCAACCTTTCATTTTTGCCTCGAGAATGTCCAGCGGCATCGCACCGCCCTGCAAAATCTGCGAATGAAATTCTCGAAGATCGAAGCGCCCGCCCAAGCGTTGCTGGGCCAGCGCACGCAAGTCGCGAAATTTCATCGCGCCCATGCAAGCCAACGCCGTCGCGGGACTCGCCGCGTACCCGTCAATCAGAGATTGGGCGTCGACATCATCGACTCCAAGATGCGTACGAAGATAGTCAAAAGCTTGACCTCTCGTCCAGCCTTTCGCATGCAAACCCGTGTCGACCACCAAATCGACCGCGCAGCGCCGCATCGCGGCTACCGCGTCCAGTTTGGCAGATTCGTCGCCGTACAGGCCCAATGTCTCGCCGAGCGAGGCTGCGTAAAGACCCCAACCTTCGGTAAAGGCGGCCTCGGAGCCTAAGCGGCGGAACCGCGGCAAGTCAGCCCGCTCCTGCTGAAGGGCGAGTTGAAAATACTCGCCCGGCATGGCGAACTGCAGAAAATCGGCCAGCGAAACCGCCGTCTTTGCGCCCCTGCCGGTATTCACGAGCAGGACCCCCACCCCAGGCGGCCCGGCCTGGTAGTACAACGCTGCGGCCGGGCGCGGCAGCCACTCCACGCTCTGAACCGTGAGATCCGACTTCGGACTCTCGGAAAATGCCGCAGGCAGCGCCGCCTGAACTTGGGTCTGCAACTCTTTGTAGGCGTTCACCAGGCCGTTCGGGGCAACGGGCGCGGCCTCGCTTGGCAGCGCCGGCCCCAGGCGCTCGACTTCGGCCGCGCCAATGCGACCGATCTCATCGGGCGATTGCGTGCTGCTGGTCGCTTTTCTGACCAAAAATGCGTACCACTCACGACCCAGCGGCAGTTCCGACAAAGCCAGACCCACTCGCGCGCGTGGCAGGTATTGATTTTGCAGAAAATCATGCAAAGCGCGATTCGCGGGGAGCAATTTCGCGGCGATGGCGCGGGTTAAATCCCGGGTTATGCGCGTCCGCTCCGGATCCTTGATGCTCTCCGGCATGGATCGCAGCGGCGCATAAAACACATTGGCAGAGTCATCCACTCCAAGACGCTCGAGAATCGGCAGCATGCGTTCGATCACGGAGCGAGGCGAGGTATAGCCGCGGCGCATGCCTTCGCGCATGTTGGCGGTGGCCTGCTGCGTCCATCGCACGTAATCGTCGATGCGCTTCAGCCAGTTCTCATACTCCAAGGCGTTTGCAGCAGGATGCCGCCCCAGTTCCGCAGCCTGCGCCGCGACTTGCTGCGTCATGCCGCCGAACGGATTGATGGGCAGCAATTCCTCGGGGAATGTAAAACCCTCGATGCTGATCTCGCGCCGCCTGCGAAAAATGTCGTAGGTCAATCTCGCCGGCGCGTCGAGCGCGGCGCGCGAAACGCCGAGCAATTCCGCAAGATAGCGGCGCTCGATATTCAGGGAATCCGCGAGTGATTGCGGCGCAATGACGTCCTCGGTCGGGAGACGCTCATCCCAGTAGCGCTCGACGATTCGAATGAGTTGATCGGCCGGCGGCGGCGCTTTTGCTGCCGGCGCGGGGGCGGGTGGGGACGGCGCGCCGCACCCGGCAAGCGCAAAAAGCGCAATTCCGCACGCAGCCTTGAAAGAAAATCCGGCCATGCATGGATTATATGCCGGCGGGTAGGTTCATAATTCGCGTACTTACCGCCTTACGGAGGCAACTATGTTGGTAGGAGCAAGTCCGCGACGCGTCGCAATCGTCGGCGGCGCACGTATCCCGTTTGCACGCGGCAACGGCGCCTACGCACAAGTGGGAAATCAAGAGATGTTGATTGCCGCATTACGCGGCGTGGTCGAGCGATTTGGCTTGCGCGGTCAGCGCCTCGATGACGTCGCAGCCGGCGCCGTGATGAAGCATTCCAGTCAGTGGAATTTGACGCGGGAGTCCGTGCTCGGATGCGGGCTGGCGGCGGAAACGCCGGGACTGGACTTGCAGCGCGCCTGCGGTACCAGCCTCGAGGCGGCGATCTTGTTGGGCAACAAGATCGCGTTGGGGCAGATCGATTGCGCCATCGCCGCAGGGGTCGACACCGTGAGCGACCCGCCGGTGGTCTATCCACGAAGTTTTCAGCAACTCTTGCTGCGCAGTTATCGCGGCAAGACTGCAATCGCCCGGGTGAAACCCTGGTTCGGACTGCGCCCAAGGTATTTCCGGCCGGTATTACCGGGAGTTACGGAGCCGCGCACGGGTCTATCCATGGGCGAGAGCACGGAACTCATGGTCAAAACCTGGGGCATCACGCGCGCGGAACAAGATCAACTGGCGCTGGAGAGCCATCAAAAGGCCGCCGATAGTCTCACAGTTGACGTGGCCGAAGTTGAGCTTCGACCAATGTTCCGCAACCGCATTGCGCCACTGCAAGAACTGCTGCGCCAGCGCGCCGCGAGAGGCTTCGCGTTGGCGGTACATGGCTGCGGCCGGCAAATAGTATTTCTCGGTGTACTCGCGAACGGCGCGGTTCGCCGAAAACTCCGGCGTCAAGCGCGCCATGCTTTCGCGCATCATCGCGATCCACTTGCGCGGCAGTCCGTCGCCATCGCGATCGTAGAATCGCGCAATTACCTCGTGCTCCAGGATGTCATACATCTGCAGAGCCTCAGCGGCATCCCAGCCCGGATCGTCGCCATGCTCCTTGCCGTCGCCCAGCGCCCAGCCGACCTCCGGCTCGTACGCTTCAGCCCACCATCCATCGAGTTCCGAGAGGTTCACGCCTCCGTTCGCCAGCACCTTCATCCCGCTCGTGCCGCTCGCCTCCCATGGGCGGCGCGGAGTGTTGATCCAGACATCGACGCCCTCGACGATGCGCTCGGCCAACAGCATGTCGTAGTCGACCAGGAAGACGGCATGCTGGCGAATGTCGTGACGGCGAACGAAATGGATCCATTCCCGGATCATGTCCTTGCCGGCCTGATCCGCAGGATGCGCCTTGCCGGCGAGCACGAGCTGAACCGGATATTTTTGATTGGTGAGAATCTTCGCCAGGCGCGCGGGATCGTGCAGCAACAGATTGGGCCGTTTGTAGGTGGCGAACCGCCTCGCAAAACCGAGCGTCAGCGCGTTGGGATCAAAAATCGTTTTGGCCTCCTCAATGTCCTCGCGCGATGCGCCATAGGCGGCCATTTGACGTTGCGTTCGAAGGCGCACGAAACGCACCAGTTCCTGGCGATTGTCCGTCCGCAACTTCCACAACGCCTCGTCGGATACGGCTCTGATACGGTCGCCGATTCGCTCGCGTGGTGCCGAGCCAGCGATCTTTTCCGCAGACCTCGGACCACAGCTGGTCGGAATGCTCGGAATCCCAGCTCGCCGTATGGACGCCGTTGGTCACGCTGCCGATCGGAATTTCCTCGACCGGCCATCGAGGAAACAGCGGCAGGAAGATCGACCTGCTTACCGCGCCGTGCAGCTTGCTCACGCCATTGATCGCGCCGGCGCCTTGAACCGCCAGATACGCCATGTTGAACGGTTCGTTCGGATCGTCGGGATTGGCCCGGCCAAGCGCCATCAGATCTTCGAAGCTGATGTGCAAGCGTTCGGTCGCGTACCAGTTCAGGTAGAGATGCATCAGCGCGGGCGAGAATCTGTCGAACCCTGCCGCCACCGGCGTGTGCGTCGTGAACAAGTTGCCGGCGCGCGTCGCGGCCAGCGCTACTTCAAATGGCTTATCGTTTTCGTCCATGAACGACAGGGCACGCTCGAGCACCGCGAATGCGGCGTGGCCCTCGTTGAGATGGCAGACCTCCGGGTTCTGCCCCAATTGTTTCAGCAGGCGCCATCCGGCGATTCCCAGCACCAGTTCCTGCTGCAGCCGCAATTCAGGACCGCCGCCGTACAGCTCGCTCGTGATGCCGCGATGCATCGGCATGTTGCCGGGATCATTGCTGTCGAGCAGGTAAAGTTTGAGGCGGCCGACCTTTGCTTCCCACACTCGAAGCCGCAGTTTGTAATCCGGAAAGTTAAATGCCACGCGCAGAAGGTCGCCGTCGGTGTCGCGCACGGGCGTTATCGGCAGCCACGAGGGGGGATTGTAGGGGAACAGATCGCGCTGATTGCCTTCCTGGTCGATTGCCTGGCGAAAATAACCCTGCTGATAGAGCAGGCCCACGCCAACGATCGGCACGCCCAGATCGCTGCCCGCTTTGAGCTGATCACCCGCCACATTGCCCAAGCCGCCCGAGTAGATAGGGAGCGCCTCACTCAGGCCGAACTCCATGCTGAAATACGCCACGCCGTTAAGCGCCGAGCCGGAATGAGTCTTCTGGAACCACGCAGGAGAGTTGCGAGGACTTCCGCCTGGCGAGGACAAGTCGTTCGACACGACGCCGCAAGTCCTGATCATCGGCCATCGACTCGAGCTTCTTCTGGGACGCGTGGTGCAGCATCAACCAGGGGTTGCGCGTGAGCAGCCACACGTCGGGATCAATCTGGCGCCAAATATCGTCGGTGTGGCGCTTCCAGACTGCGCCCAGATCCAGCGCCAACTCCTGCAGGAGGTCGATCATCGGTTCCGAATGAATGGACGACGCATCAGCTTGCGACATTGAACACTCTCCGTTTTTCGGCTGAGCCCCCGATTATTGCACCCTCTAATGAAGAAAATGTTAACTGGACACGCCTGATTGAAGATCGCCGAAATACTCGGGCATCTGGAAGCGAGCTCATCCGGAAGTTCACCTGAAGTTCATCCGGGCGCGCTCGACAAGTCGCGTCTGCCCGGCAAACAAGGAGCGAAACTGCCAAGATGTTCCGCACAATCAGATTCAAGAGCGCGGGTCTGGAAGTTCTCGACGGTCCCGATAACGCCGTGCCGCCGCGTGAAGGCGAAATGTGCTGGATCGACCTTCAGCCGCCCGACGACGCCGACCTCAAGCTTTTGCAGCATAGATTCGGGTTTCATCCGCTGGCGATCGAGGATTGCGCCGCGGAGATCCATCGGGCAAAGGTCGACGAATACGGAAATCATCTGTTTCTCGTGACGCATTCGATGAGAGTCACTCAGCAGGGACGGCACGGTATAGCGACCGCCGAGCTCGACGTTTTTTTGGGCGATCGCTATCTCATCACGATTCATCGCGAGCCGATTCCGGGCCTGGATATCGTATGGAAGCGCGCTTCCGGCGATGCGACCTGCGGCACCAACGGAATGGATTTCGTCTGTTACCTGATCGTCGATGAATTAGTGGACGAGGTCTTCCCGCTCATCGATCAGGTCTCCGATCAACTCGAAGAGGTTGAAAGCGCGATTCTTAAACGCGTTGACCGCCGCCAATTACAGCAATTGATGAGGCTGAAGCGATGGCTGATTTCGATGCGACGGGTGCTGTCGCCCGAGCGCGACATGTTGGCGATCCTGCTGCGGCGAGGCGATCCGCGCATCAGCGAGAGGACCGCGCTCTACTTCCGCGACGTCTACGATCATGTCGTGCGCGCGTACGAGCAGATCGATGTCGAGCGCGACCTGCTGGGCAATGCGATGGACGCGTACCTCTCGATGATGGCGAACAGCAGCACCATCATCATGAAGCAGTTGACGCTGCTCGCCTCGATTTTCCTGCCGCTGACTTTCATGACCGGTTTTTTCGGTCAGAACTTCACCGCGATGCCGTTCGATTCGAAGTCGCTCTTCTACACCGAGCTCGGGGCATGTATAGCGCTGCCGGCCATTATGTTCTTCTGGTTTCGCCGCAGCGGTTGGCTATAACCAAGCCATCAACTGAACTCGCCCATCAGGTAGTCCTTGGTGTACTGCTCCTTGGGATTCTCAAAAATTTGCGCCGTTGGAGCATACTCAACCATATAGCCAGTCCGCCCGCCTTGCGTCGTATCGACGTACAGAAAGGCCGTCATATCCGCCACTCGCTTGGCCTGCTGCAGGTTGTGAGTGACTATTGCGATTGTGTATTTCTTCTTCAGCTCCTGCATCAACTCTTCGATGCGGTGAGTAGCGATCGGATCGAGTGCCGAACATGGCTCGTCCATCAGCAGCACCGCCGGCTCGGTCGCAATCGCGCGCGCGATACACAGGCGCTGCTGCTGTCCTCCCGACAGCGAGAGGCCGCTTGACTTCAGCTTGTCCTTGACCTCATCCCACAGCGCAGCCGAGCGCAACGCCTCCTCGACGCGCCTCTCCATCTCGCCCTTGTATCCGTTGAGGCGCAAGCCAAATGCAACGTTGCGGAAAATGCTCATCGCGAACGGATTCGGCTGCTGAAAGACCATTCCGATATGACGCCGAACGGCGACCGGATCGATCTTGTCGGCATAGATGTCCTGACCGCGGAAGATCACGTGTCCCTTGAGCCTGAAGCCGCGCACCAGATCGTTCATGCGGTTGAGGCAGCGCAGAGCCGTGCTCTTGCCGCATCCGGACGGTCCGATGAAGGCGGTGATTGTGCCGCGACCGATTTTGACCGCGACGTCGCGTACCGCCTTGAACTTGCCGTAATGCAGTTCCGAGATGTTGCAATCGATCAGAGTATCGCCTTGTTTGGTTTCTCCGTTTGTATTGACTACTGCCGCTGACATTTTGATTTATCCTCTTTAATGATTTGCATAGCGTTTGGATATTGAATGGCCGATAAAATTGAGCACTAAAACCAGCACGACCAGCGTTAGTGCCGCGGTCCATGCCATCGCGATCTGGTTTTCGAACGGCGAGCCGGAAAAATTGTAGATCAGAACGGCCAGCGAAGCAGTCGGCTTCATCAGATCGGCCACCGTCTTGGGCAGGAAATATGGCTGAGTTCGGCTGATCCAGAATTCGCTGAAAAGCGAGGTGAACAGCAACGGCGCCGTTTCGCCGGCTGCGCGCGCGAGCGCCAGCATGACTCCGGTCAGGATTCCCGGAAATGCAGTCGGCAGAATCACCTTGGTGACGACCTGGGTCGGAGTCGCGCCCATGCCGATCGCCGCTTCGCGCATTCGGGACGGCACCCGCTTGATGGCTTCTTCGGCCGTCAGCATGATCGTCGGCAGCATCAGCAACGCCAGCGCCGCTCCGCCGGCGGGCGCGGAAAATCCGCCGGTTACTACGACGACAGTCGCGAACGCGAATACTCCCGCCAGGATGGATGGCAGGCCGGTCAGCACCTTGGCGGCAAACTGCACTGCCTTCGCGATTTTGCTGTCGGCGCCAAAATCGGCGATGTAGACGGCGCCAAGAATCCCAAGTGGCACGCTGATCACGGTAGCAATCGCGACGATCACCAACGTGCCAACGATTGCGTTGCCGAAACCTCCGCCCTCCGTCATCGCCGCCGGCGGAAGATCGGTAAAAGCAGCCCAGTTCAATCCTGCGAGGCCCCGCTTGATCAGCAGGTAGAGGACCGAAAAGAGCGGGACCATCGCGGCTATCGTCGCGGCCCCGGTCAGGAAGCTCATCACGTAACTGAACAGCGAGCGCGGCTGGCGCAGCGAGTGCTCCAGGCTCCCCAAATCGATCGCGAAATTTTCGTGCAGGCACGTTTTCCCTGACTATCGCCATCAGCGCAGCCCCTTCAGCTGGGAATCGGCGCGCTGGAGGATCACTGTGCCGACGACATTGACCAACAGCGTGATCGCCAGCAGCACGAGCGCCGCGTACATCAAGGCGCCGACTTCCACCTGGTCAGCCTCCGGAAAGTGATTCGCCAGCAACGCCGCGAGCGTGTTGGCCGGCGAAAACACCGACCAACTCATCACGTTGGCGTTACCCGCCAGCATCGCCAGCGCCATCGTCTCTCCGAGCGCCCGCCCGAAGCCCAAAATGATCGCGCCGAAGATGCCGGTCGCGGCAGTCGGCACGAAAATCGCCAAAATCGCTTCCCACCGCGTGGCGCCAATTCCAAAAGCCGCCTCGCGCATCTTCGGCGGCACCGCCACTAAGGCATCGCGCGAGATCGCGGAAATCGTCGGCAGCACCATGATCGCGAGAACCAGCGCCGCCGGCAGCATTCCCGGACCACTCAAGGTAGTGCTGAAAAATGGAATCCACCCGAGATGGGAATGCAGCCAGTCAGCCGGCGGCCGCACCAGCGGGATGATTACAAAGATACCCCACAGACCGTAGACAACGCTGGGAATAGCAGCGAGCAACTCGATAATGATCTGCAGGAGGTCTTGAATGCGGACCGGCATCGAAGCCCAGAACGGTTTGTCCGACAATCCCAGTGCGGTTATCACCGCGTCGAGCCCGAGCGCCAGAAAGCCTTCGCTCAGGAAAATCGCAATCGCCAGGCCGAATACAGTGCCGATGATGAGCCCGAGAATCGAGCTGTAGAGCGTTCCCCAGATGGCGGGAAGAAGACCGAACTCGGCGCGATTCGCGTCCCAAGTGGTGGTGACCAGCGGGGAAAAACCGTAAGTGTGCACCGCCGGCGCTGCCACCCTCGCAATGCTGACGACTATCCAGACTACCAGCACGAGCGTGAACGCCGCGCCGACCAGCGACAGCTGGCGGAAAATCCGATCACTGGCAATCTCCAGTCCGGTCGGCGGACGGGAAACCTCGCGAATAGCTCCGCTCGTCATGAAATCTGATCGAGCGCCTTGGTGACCTGATCGACTGTGGTCGCAGGCAGCGGAATGTAGCCGAGATCCGCGCTGAACGACTGTCCCTGGCTCAGGCCGTATTTTATTACCGACTTGAGCGTCTCAGCCGTCTTCGGATCGGTATATTTTTTGTAGCAAAGCAGCCAGGTGTAGGTGACGATCGGGTAAGCATCGGCCTCGGCAGGATCTGTGATCCAAGCCCGCAAATTCGCCGGCAGCGCGACGCCTGCCAGGGCTTTCTGTCCACTGGCGAGGTCAGGCTTGATGAACTGGCCACTCTTGTTCTCGAGCGTTGCCATCGGCATGCCGGTCTGCTTCGCGTAACCGTATTCGACGTAGCCAATCGCACCTGGAGTCTGCTTGATCAGAGCCGTCACTCCGGGATTTCCCTTTCCCGCCACGCCGGCGGGGAAGGTCACCGCTTTCCCCGCGCCGGGACCACTTTTCCAATCCGCGCTGATGGCGCTCAGATGCGACGTGAAAACGAATGTGGTTCCGCTGCCGTCGGACCTGCTCACCACCGTGATAGCAGTGTCGGGCAGGGCCGCACCGGGATTCGCTTTAGCGATTACGGGATCGTTCCACTTCGTGATCTTGCCGAGAAAGATTCCCACGTATGCGTCGCGAGAGAGCTTCAACTCGGTAACGCCGGGCACGTTGTAGGTCAGCACGATACTGCCGGCCGTCATCGGGAGCAGAACTACGCCGTTCTTGACCGCCGCAATTTCCTCATCGGTCATTGCCGCATCGCTGGCTCCAAAATCGACCAACCCTTGCTGGAATTGCTTTATTCCCGCGCCGCTCCCCAACGCCTGGTAGTTGATTTGCACATCGGGATGCATCTGGTTGTATTCTTTGAACCACCGCTGGTAGAGCGGAGCCGGAAATGTGGCGCCCGTCCCCTGCAAAGTGATGGCAGCGCTCGCCGTCCGGTCTTCCAAGCTGAGCAAGTGATTGCTCGCGAGGCTGAAGAGCAGGAAACCCGCCAAGGCTGAAAAGAAAATTGAATTGCGTCGCGAGACGATCATAGGGCCATCCTTTTCTGAATGTAAGTTCTTCTCGATTCCCTGAACGCAGCGGAGCGAAGTTGCAAGTTAAGCAAAAGAATGTGACGGGAGTGTTACGTGAAGTGGGCTGTTGATTGAATTCGCCCACTTGACCTTGACGTTTTGAGCAGCTCGCTTCCGGAGCCCGATCAGTTCCGACAAGCGCTGGCAAAGGCGCACCTGGCCGCCGCGATGCCCGGTTTCGAACAGTGGGTGCAGAAACCCGCCGTCTGAGAATCGCAGCGCCTTTTTCTTTTGCCGCGCTGCAGCGGATGGTTGTAGAGTACGCACTCGGCGAGAATTCCCAACCGTCGAGTCGGCAGACAGTCAAGAGGTTGTGACGGAAAATGAGTTACGAGAGAAACTTCCAAATTGGCGCAAAGCCCGTGATATCGCCCAAAGACATTATCCGCCTTTGGCCCGACGGACCGCCGACTAAGCTGGAAGGTGTGGGGACTGAGGGAGAGTTCCGCGCACCGGTGGGCACCGTGGGCGACGCTGCCATTCTTCGCAATGTGTCCGATCCGACACTCACCGTGTATAGGCCAACGAACGGCAGGCCGAACGGCACCGGCGTCATCGTCTGCCCGGGCGGCGGCTGGCGCATCCTGGCGTGGCAGCATGAAGGGCTCGATGTCGCGCAGTGGCTCGCGGCGAATGGCTATACTGCCTTTCTGCTGAAATACCGCGTGCGCGGCACACCCGCGGCGCAAGCGGACTACGACGCCGAGATGATGCAGATGATGGGGCGCATCGATATGACCCGCAAGGCAAAGACTGCCTTCCGCGCCATGAGCGACGTCGTGCCCGCCAAATTTTTCAGCGATGCGCGTGCGGTCGCGGCCGACGACGGGCGCCGTGCTATCGCAATCGTGCGCGAGCGGGCGAGGGAATGGGATGTGGATTCGGCCAAGGTCGGCATGATTGGATTCTCGGCCGGAGCGTTTCTCGTGGTCGATGTTGCGCTTGATCCGCGCGCGGCGCCGCTCGCCTTTGTCGCGGCGATTTACGGCGGCGAAACGCTGGGAGGGCCTGTACCTGAGGATGCGCCGCCGCTGTTCACCTGCATCGCGCAGGACGATGTCCTGCTGTATCGCGTGGTCGAGGGTCTTTATTCCGACTGGACCGACGCCGGACGTTCAGCTGAACTGCACATCTACCGGCGCGGCAACCACGGGTTCGGCATGGCGAAACAGGGAATGCCGTCAGACCGCTGGATCGATCAATTCCGCGACTGGCTCGCCGATCTCTCATTCGCTTAAGCAGCGTCCGCCTTCGCCGACCCGACGTCGACGAAGGCTCACTCAAAGAAGTTGGGAGTCGGCAGGAGCTTGTACAGCGATCCCGCCGCGCCCGGATAGAACATCTCGCCGTTGTAGTACGGCTGGACCATCGTGCCGGACGTCATCGCCGGTAACCGCGCCGACCGGGCAATTTCCTGACCCGTCGCTGCATTGCGCCACACCACTTCGTCCTCGAGGTTGGCGCCCGGAATCTGGGCGCCGGGAATGTCCGAGCCTACGATGACTCGCTGCTTGGGTGGCCCGATGATCGCGATGAATTCGGTGGTTGTTTGCGCCACCTTCCATGCGGTCGTCAGTCCAGCGGAGCCGAGATGCACCGCTGCTATCTCGCCCGGCAGCGCGTCCATGCCGTAGATCAGATTCGATTTCGGATCGACCGAGACCGTTGCTGCATTCCAACTGACGGCCTGCGTGCCGCCGGGAGCCTGTTTTGAGAATGCGGCCTCGACCAATGGCGGGATTGGATCGCCGGCGAAGGGCTGGAGCATGAATTGTTTCGAAGCATCTCCCTGGTTAACCGCGAACACGCTCAATGGCGCAGATGCAGGGAGTCCGTTTGATTGGCCGACGACCCAGTCGTGCAGGACCACCAGCGCCCAGCCCGGGGTCTGGCCGGAGGTCAGCAGCGTACCCGGATTCCACGTGGTGTCGAGTTTCAGGCGTCCCCTGCGGACTTCATAGCGGACACAGGTGTCCACGACGAAGAAATAGGCGTACTCGCGACCCTTGTGTCGGCCGATAGTCACGCGTCCGATAACGTCAGCCGTCATCGTCGTCTGATCAATGATCTTCATCGTCGCCGGATTGACTGTCACCAGAACCGAGTTGGGAACGTCCGAGGGGTCCGGACATTCCGCGAGTGCATTCGGTCCCTGAATGGTACAGCCGGCCTGACGATAGAATGCCTTGGCGACTATCGTGCCGTCGCTCGTCGCGCTGAATCCGTTGTAGGTGGTGTCGGCTGGCGCCGCGTCGCCGGTCGGCAGCGTGAGCGTCGCGAGCACGTCGCCGGTCGACGGATCGATCTTCGAGAGGTGGTACCCATAGATGACGTATAGCTTGCCGTTGTCGAGAATGGCCTGGGCGCCCGGATAGTCCCACTCGCCGTTGTCCGACGTGTTGATCAGTTGGTCGTACCAAATGGGCTCAAGGGTATTCGGGTCAATCCGCGCCGCGTAGGCGCCGATGGAAGAGGCATCGTCGCCTGAGCCCCCGCCGTAGAGAAAAACCTGTTCGGGACTCAAGTAGGTAACGTTCCAGGCAGACGGGTAGACCTCGGGCGACTGCACCGTATTAACGCTGTTATTCCCCGAGAACCGTCCGCCGAACGTCGCCTGCGGAAAGAGATGCGAACGGCCGGAGTCATCGTGCTCGAACGCGTCGAGCGACGGATACCAGGGACGTCTGGCGTTCGCTCTGCTGTATCCTCTGTTCGACTCGCCGCAAACTGCAACCACGGCCAGCATCAGCGCACCCGCCAGCACGCCGAGTCTCAAACGCTGAGACACCCTAACCGCCACCTCCCTCTAACGAATGGTATACTAATCCCCATACTGCTCGGAGGCCATCTCACCCCATGCATCGTCGGACCGGGACAGAGCCGCCGCGAGCGCGAATCATTATGTTATATAATCTCTACAATGTGTCTAGTAGGTATAAGCAGGCGTAAGAGACAGCTTGCAAGATTCGTCGAGAGTGGTATCGCATAAAGCAGCCGCGAGGATTTTCGCGAGTGGGAGGGTTCGCTATGTCTGACCAGAATCAGCAGATCGATCTCGAGAAAACGCAAAAGTTCGCGCAGGCGGTCTTCGGCCACCTCGCGGGAGCGCTGGCCTCGGGCATGATCTATCTTGGTGAACGCATGGGTCTTTTCCGGGCGCTGAATGGTGCCGGTCCCCTCACCAGCGAAGAACTCGCGCGCAAGACCGGCCTTAATGAACGCTGGGTTCGCGAGTGGCTCTATCAGCAGGCCGCCGCGAACGTAATCGACTACCGGGGTGAGTCACGTTTTGAGCTCAGTCCCGAAGCTGCGCTGGTGCTGGCGGACGAAAACAGTCCCTTTTTTCTTGCCGGCGGTTTTTGCGCATTCCCGCAGCAGATGGCGCTGTTGAACGAACTGCCGCGGTCATTCAAAAGCGGACTCGGCCTGTCTTATGACCAGTTCGGTTCGGAAGTGAATGTCGGTGTCGAACGACTGCTCGCCCCGTGGTTTCGGACGCAGCTTGTACCCAACGCGCTGCCAAGGCTTGACGGCGTCGTCGCAAAGCTGCATGCGGGCGCCAAAGCCGCGGATGTTGGATGCGGCGCAGGCGTTGCAATAATCGAGATGGCCAAGGCTTATCCGCGGTCGGAGTTTCACGGCTACGATATCGCCAAGTTGCCCCTCCAGCGCGCAGAAGAAAACGCACGGAAGGCCGGAATAAAAAATGTGCATCTGCACGACGTCGCCGTCGATCCTCTGCCTGCTGATGCCAGCTGTGATTTCATCACAACCTTCGATTGCCTTCACGACATGACCAGGCCCGACCTCGCGATGCAGGCCATTCGCAAGGCGATCAAATCCGACGGAACCTGGCTGATCGCCGACATTCACGGGATGCCGACTTTCGAGGAAAATCTGAAGCAGAATCCCCTGGCGCCGCTCATGTACGGCTTCTCAGTGATTTGCTGTATGTCGTCAGCTCTTTCTGAGCCCGGCGGCCTGGGATTGGGCACCCTCGGATTTCCCGAACCGGTCGCGCGCAGGATGACGGCGGAGGCCGGATTCACTCGCTTTGCAACCAAAGACTTCGAGAACCCGATCAACGCCTATTATGAAGTCCGCCCATAGCGGCCAGAGAATCGCTCGAAAAGCGCGCGCGTGCGTGCGATCTGAGATCGCCCGAAGAATCCGACGGGTGCGAGCGGCTAGCTCACTTACGCTTGCGCCAATCGGGCCGCGCAGTAACTTGCCGGGCAACGCTCCTGTATGCTCGTTCTTCCGCAGGACGACTTGGCCGTTGACGACGGTCGCCAGCAGTCCGTCCGCCTTCTGCTTGAGCCTCCGCGCGCCCGCCGGCAGGTCGTAGGTCAGCTCCGGCAACTGCGGATTGATCCGGTCCGGATCGAAAATGATAACGTCCGCGAAGTTGCCTTCGCGCAGCAGTCCACGCCCCTTGAGACCCCAGTGATAGGCCGGGACGAAGCTGAGCAAACGGATTGCCTGCTCGAGAGTGAGCGCTTCCTTTTCCCGCACCCAATGACTCAGCACGTGGGTTTGCAACGATGAGTCCATGATCTGCGACACGTGCGCGCCCGAATCGGAGAACGTCACCACGGACCGCGGATGCTTCATCATCTCCAGAACGTCATCCTGATTCTCGTTTACCAGGGTCTGCATAAAAAATTTCTTGAGATTTTTTTCGAGCGCGAGATCGATCATGACATCGACCGGGTCTTTGCCTTCCGCGGCCGCGATCTCGGCTATCGAGCGATACGGCGGTGTCGGCCGGTCGAGCGGGAAGATCCAGTTGTAGTTCGCGCCGCGCGCTTCCGCACCTACTGCGCGTCTCGCCAGGTGATCGCTCGCTGGCCGCTTGCACCAGCTTGCGACGGATATCCGGATTGCGGAGCGCGGCTTCCTGTTCTGCCAGCGGCAGTTTGCGAATCTCGCGCCACGCCGGAACTCGATCGAACGGCATGTTGGTTTCGAACGACAGCAGCACGTTGAGTGAGCGGCTGTGGACCTGGACGAACATGCGGCCGCCCGCGGCAGCAGTCTCATCGGCGGTTTCGAAATATCGGCGCCAATAGTTCGGCGCCCGGCGCGAGCTGAACATCCCGAATGTCACCGGCACTGAGCTCTCGACCGCGAGCGACTTCAGACGGCCGAGGTAATCATCGAGACGCGGACCCTCGAAGCCGGTATTTTCACCTGCGATCTCGAAAATGCCGGCGCCCAACTCGCCCATCACTCCGACCAGTTGCCGCACTTCGTCCCAGTTGGCGATTCTGCTCGCCACGGGCCGGCCGTCGGGTGTTTGATGATTGGTCGTGCGCGACGTAGTGAACCCAATCGCGCCCGCACGAATGCCGTCGCGCAATTCATCGCGCATGAGCTGAAGGTCTTCGGTCGTCGCTTCCTCGTCGAAGGCGCGCTCGCCCATCACGTAGGTGCGGAGCGCCGAGTGCCCCATGTACGCGGCGTAGTTGATCCCTTTGGGCAGGCGATCGACCGCGTCGAGATATTGCGCAAAGGTGGTCCAGGACCATTTGATCCCCGCCTGCATCGCGTCCGGCGAGATATCTTCGGCCCGTTCCAGATTTCGCATGACGAGCAACTTGTCTTTCTCACCGCATGGCGCGAGTGAGAATCCGCAGTTGCCCATCACCACCGACGTGACGCCGTGCCAGCACGAGCAGGTTCCCAACGCGTCCCAGAAAACCTGGGCGTCCATGTGCGTGTGCGCATCGACGAGGCCGGGCGACACGATGTGCCCGTCCGCGTCGATCGTTTCCCGCGCGCTCTCGCGGATTTTCCCGATTGCAGCGATCTTGCCGCCTTCAATCCCGACATCGCCTCTGTATCGAGGCATCCCACTTCCATCGACGATCGTGCCGTTACGGATTATCAGGTCGTACATGGTTCGCTCCTTTTCGGGCTCTTAGAGTGAAGGCTTGGCCTCCACGCGTTGGGCGTCGGGATAATTTGTAGCGGCCTCGCTTGCGGGGTCACCGGCGATACGGCTGTGCCACATCACTCGAGGCTCGTTCATGTTCCACGGCGTGGCCTGATGCAGCAGGCATCGATTGTCCCACACGACCGCATCCCCCGGCGTCCATATATGATGATAGATGCGCGGCGGGCGACATGCGAAATCCACCAGCTCCTGCAGGAACCGCTCGGACTCGGCCGCGTCCATATCCGGAATATTGTGCGCGTGGCGGCCAATCACCAGCGACTTTCTGCCAGTTTCAGGATGGACCTTCACCAACGGGCGCAATGGAACGGGGCCGTCGTGGAAGCCGTAGCCGCTATATGCGCTGCCGGCTTTCGGCTGATGCCCGAGCTTCGACTGGCTGTAGTAAAGCGAGTGGTGCGCGGCGAGGCTTTCTACTTTCGCCCGCAGATCGTCGTCGAGAGCGTCGTATGCGGCCCGCATGTCGGCCCAGCCGGTCGTGCCGCCGGAGTTCGGCACAATCTCGGCGGTGAACACCGCGCCCTTGGCCTGCACCGGCATGTAGGTGCTGTCGCAGTGCCAGCCCATGTTGCCCTTGAGCACTTTGATGATGTCGTTGTCCGGGTCGACGATGAGCGTGCCGTCGGGCTTCACGTTGCTGAGCGCTGCAAGGTTGAACTCGAGCGGTCCAAATCGCCTGGCAAAGGCGACCTGCTCATCGCGACTGAGGTGCTGACCGGGGAAAATGAGAAGCGCGTACTTGAGCCATGCAGCGTAGAGATCGTGCCACGTCGCGTCGTCCAGTGCGGCGAGCCTGATGCCCGTCACTACCGCGCCGAATGTCGCGTCGAGAGGTTTGATGTCGAATGCGCGTGCCACGCGGGCCTCCGATCGATCTCAAAATCGCTCAAGCGCCCGAACAGAGGCTATCGAACCCTTCGCCGACTCGTCAAACCAACGCTGCGATGTTCCTTCATTGAAAAAAAATTCATTCGGAACTAGCGTGACGCTTGAACGATCGGTATGCGGAGGCAGCGTATGGAACTCCGACCATTTGGCAGGACCGGCATTCAGATTTCCGCCGTCGGCTTCGGATGCTGGGAGATTGGCGGCGGCTACGGCAGCATCGAGGAATCCGACTTCATTAGAGCCGTTAATCGCGCGCTCGATCTCGGCATCAACTGCTTCGATACCGCCGAGGCGTACGGCTTCGGCGCGTCGGAAAAATCGCTGGCGAAAGCGCTCGGCTCGCGGCGCAAGGAAGCCGTCATCACGACCAAGTTCGGCGTCGGCTATCCCGACGCTCCCAACTATCGCGACAGCACCCGCAAGCGCGTGGTCGAGTCGATCGACAAAAGTCTCAAGGCGCTCAACACCGATTACGTCGACGTCTACCTCATCCACTGGCCCGATCGAATCACGCCGTTCGAAGAGCCGATGCAGGCGCTCGACGAACTTGTGAAGCAAGGCAAAGTGAGAGCGGTCGGCCTGTCCAATTTCAAACTGAGCGAGATCGAACGATGTGCGCGCACGCGCCGCGTCGACGTCGTCCAGTACTGCTGGAACATGTTCGACCGCCGCATGCAGAAGGAAATTTTTCCGTACTGCCGCGAAAACGGCATCGGCGTGATGGCCTACGGCTCGCTCGCCTACGGAGTGTTGACCGGCACGCTCACTGAGGAGTCGGCGTTCGAGAAGGGCGACTGGCGTGGGCGCGGCGGCAAGCTCGGCAACATCAACCTGTTTCAGCATCTCTTCGGCCCCGATCACTTTCTCAACAACCTGCGCGCCGTCGAGGATCTGAAGCCGATCGCGAAGCGCTACAACAAAACGCTCCCGCAGCTTGCGCTGCGCTGGACGCTCTCGAACCCCGTCATCAGCACGGCGCTGGTGGGATGCCGCAATCCGCGCGAAGTCGACGACAACGCCGGCGCCATTGGCTGGTCAATCTCCGACGCAGATATGAAAGAGATCGATGCGGTCTTTGCGCGTCACGGCGCGATCACGATGCCCGAGACGTGGCTCGAGACGGTATAGTCACTTGCTAATGAACTGAGTAGTCGCAATACGGCGACAGAGGTGCGGTATGCCGATTCAGAAATTCGCGCCGATGACCAAGAATTTCCCGACCTTCGATTGCGATGCTCACGTGACGGAGCCGCCATGGCTCTGGGAGCGCGCGAAAGACTGGCTGACTAAAGACGAATACGAGGCGCTGAAAAATACCATCTGGTACGATCCCGAATCCAATCAGCTGATCGTCAATGGCAAGGCCGGCGCGGGAATCGGTTCGCAGCGTATCGGCGGATCGGCCGGGATGGTCAACGTGCTGTCGCTCGCCGGCCCCGGCCTCAAGCACGATATTCAGCGCGCGCTCAACGTCCGCAATCTGAATCACAAGACCGCGCTCACCAGGGAGCAGGCGGACTACATCGATCACAAGGGTTCGTACGAGCCCAAGCCCCGCCTGCGCGACATGGATGTGCAGGGCATCGATCAGGTGATGATCATTCCGACCGACATCGATACCTATCCATGGCTGCTCAACGCCGTCGGCGCCAAGGCGATGTGCAAGGCGTACAACGAATGGGCATACGAGTACTGCCAGGAGAATCCCGAGCGGCTCTATTTCGCCGCGATGCTCCCGATGCAGGATCCCAAATTCGCCGAGCAGGAAGTTTATCGCGTAGCTGACAAAGGATGCCGCGTCGGCCTGGTGCGGCCGATCGATGCGATGGGCAATTATCCGATTCAGCCCAAGTACGAGCGCGTGTGGCGCGCGATGGAAGAGACCGGCGTCGTGTACGGGATGCATCCGTTTCCGGCTTTCGGGTCGCTCAAGCCGCCGGGCTACACCGAGCAGCACTCGGGCGCCGAGCTGATCTCGCTGACTGCGACGACGTCGGGCCTGCCGCATTCGTTTCTGATTAACGTGCAGGATTTCCAGGCGGAAGCGTCACTATGGGTCGTGATGGTCCTGATGTCGGGATTCTTCGATAAATTTCCGAAACTGAAAGCGGCGGTCTTCGAAGCGTCGTCGACGTGGCTCAGCTTCATCCTCGACGAATGCGACAAGAACTATAAGCTCTATCGCAACGAGCGACGGCTGCGTCCGCTGAAGAAACTGCCGAGCGAGACATTCTTCGAGCGCTGCGTCACTGGATTCGAGGGCGACGAGGCGCCGCCGTCACGCCTGCCGGAATTTTACGAGAACATCCTGGCGTGGTCGTCCGACGTCTACCATCACGATGGCGACGATGCCTGGCGCGCGATCGACACGATGCGGAAATGTGAATTGCCGGAGCCGTATCAAGCCAAGTTCCTCGGCGGCAACGCGCGCAAGCTGTACCGGATCGACGCGCCGAAGAAGTTCATCGCCGATCGCGTCACCGAAATCGAGCGTCCCGATTGGTGGCCGACCGAGGAAGAGATCAAGCAGTCGCTCAAGCCCGAAGCTTCCGTGCGGCATTAAAGAGGGGACGAGCATGGCGAACAAGCGATTTGCGGTTTTTGATAGCGACTCGCACGTCGTCGAGCCGCCGGAGTTGTGGAGCAAGTACCTCGATCCGGAGTTCCGCACTCTGGGGAAATTCGCGCTGTGGCGTGAAGAGGGGAAGCTCGGCTCCTACCTCAAGGTCAACGGCAAGGTCTTTCGCGACACGATGAACTCCAACATCCCGCGCCACGCGATCTGGCGGCCGGGGATGACGTGGGACAAGGTCGGTGAGCTCGACGCTGACACTCGACACGCAGCGACCGCAGGCGCATCGAATGCCGAGGCGCGCCTGCGCGACATGGATGCGATGGGCATCGATCAGGCGCTGCTCTATCCGACGTGGTTCGCCGAGGGCTTCCACCTGGTAGAGGATCCCGACGTCGCGTATGCGCTCGCGCGCGCCTACAACGACTGGATCGCGGATTTCTGCAAAGCCGCGCCGGACCGGCTGTTCGCCGCGTCGATGGTTCCGCTGCAGAACATCGACTTTGCCGTCGAGGAACTTCGGCGCACCGCAAAGATTCCGTGCTTTCGCGCGGCGTTCATCCGGCCGATGTTTCTCGAAGGCCACTATTTCACGCATCCCATTTACGATCCGCTTTGGGCGGAACTCGAGAAGCTGGGTACGACCTGCGCGGTGCATCCTGCCGTGGGGATGTGGAATCCGGAGTGGACCTCGCACGGTCCGTTCTTCGAAAAGATAAAGACCCGGCTGCACCATCGTTCGTTCACGACCGCGGAAGGAGGTGGACCTGCCGCTGGCGGTGGATCGGATATAGCGTTTGGATTCACCGCGTCGCCGCCGCTCGGACATCCGATCGCTCAGGTCATTGCGCCGTGGCTCGACAATCATATGTTCGTCGCGTCGACGCTGATCGGATTCACCGTGATGCAGCGCTATCCCAACATGAAGATGGTGGTCGCGCACGGCAAGGCTTCGTGGATGGAAGAAGTGCTCGAGAAGATGGAAGCGTCGACGCGCACGATTCCGCTGCTGCACTACTATCCCGTGCGAACCGACACCGAAGAGATGTGGAAGGAAGGCAAGGTCATGCTCGGCTTCGACGCGGAGGAGCGGCTGATTCTCAAGCTGCCCGAGGATTTCGCCGAGAAGATCGTGTGGGGCTCGCGCTATCCGCATCAGGATACGACCAGCGCATGGGACGCGATTGAGAAGATGACCGCGGCGAATATCGCGGAGTCCACGATGGCTCGAATGCTGGGCGGCAACGCCTCCCAACAATTCGGCATCGACCTGGTGCAGCGGGTCGGCACCTGACCGTCGCCAAGTGCGCGACCTGATCTGGTAGGTCTCCATTCGACATAGGCGAGGATATTTGTCGATGAAAATTGGCGCATTGGTTTTTCTCACCGAGCAATCCGGCAACCCGGGCGCAATCGCGCGCGAAGCTGAAAACCTCGGCTTCGAATCATTCTTTGTCGCCGAGCACATGGTGGTGCCGAGCACCTACACCACCCACTACCCGCGCTCGCGCGATGGAAAAGTCCCGGAGTACTATGCGCGCCTGATCGATCCGTTCGTTGCACTCGCGATCGCGGCGGACGCGACCTCGCGGATCAAAATCGGCACAGCCATTTGTCTGTTGCCGCAACGCGATGTGATCGAGACTGCCAAAGTGACGGCATCGATCGATCTCTATTCGAAGGGCCGGCTGATTCTCGGTGTCGGCGCTGGATGGTTCCGCGAGGAAGCGGAAGTCATGGGCGTCAACTTCGCACGGCGCTGGCAACATCTGCGCGAATCGGTCGAAGCGCTGCGCAAGCTGTGGAGCGGCGACGACGTCAGCTATGCGGGCGAGATCGTGAAGTTCCCGCCGGTAAAGCTCGGGCCCAAGCCGGTACAAAAGCCGGGGCCGCCGATATTGCTCGGCGCGCACGATCCGAAGTACGCGCTCAAACGTGTCGCGCGCTACGCCGACGGGTGGTGCCCGGGCGGCCTGAGTGCCGAGAAGGCGCGCGAGTGCATTCCGCAGATCAAAAAGATGGCAAAAGAGTTCGGCCGCGATCCTGACCGGCTCGAGTTCTCGGTGCTGCTGGGCGCGGAGGGACCGAGTGCCGATGTGATGAAGCAATACCGCGAGGCGGGCGTGACCCGGCTGGTCGTAGCCGCGTCCGCGGTATCGGAAGACGGAGTCAAAGTTGTGCGAGGACTCGGATCGGTCGTCGAACGCGCGGCGAAGCTCTAGCGCACCTCAACAAAAGAACGGAGCTCCCTATGAAACAACTGATCGATCTGAAAGGAAGACGTGCGCTGATTACCGGCGGTGGTCGCGGAATCGGCCGCTCAATGGCGCTTGCACTCGCCGACGCCGGCGCCGACGTCGCCGTGGCCTCACGCTCGCTCAGTGAACTGGATGGCGTAGCACGGGAAATCAGCGAGCGAGGCACGCGCGGTTTCGCGGTCGTCATCGACGTCATGAGCCGCAAGGAGATAGCGGCAGGCGTCGATGAAGCGGCGCGCAAACTCGGCGGGCTGGATATTCTAATCAACAACGCCGGCGGTGTAATCGCGCAGAAACCCGCGCATCTCGATCCGCTCAATCACGATCCCCAGGCTTTCGAGGACAACCTCTTCCTCAACCTCACCCAGGCGTTTTACGCGACCCATGCTGCGCTGCCCTACATGATCAAACAGAAGTGGGGACGCATCATAAGTATCGGCTCCGGTTACGCAAAAAATGGCGGCGGTCCTCTCGCCTACTCTGCCGCCAAGCACGGTCTCATCGGCATGACACGTTCGCTCGCTTATGCCGCCGCTCCTCACGGCATCAACGTCAATGTGTTGTGTCCCGGGTGGACCAACACGAAGCTGGTGAATTGGGACGTCGTCGGCGCGAGCAGGGGCACGAGTGCGGAGAACGCGAAACGCTTCGCCGAAAGTCAGAACATCCAGAATCGCATCGTGGAACCCGATGAACTCGGCGCGATGGCTGCGATGCTCTCCTCTGACGCCGCCGGCGCGGTGACTGGACAAGTGATCAGCGTCGACGGCGGTTTTATGGTGAGGCGTAGACTGGATTTCGGCCGACGAGCGTCTCATTCGAGACGATCGATCACCTTGCCGAATCCCAGCGTCATCTCGCTCAGCACATAGCTCGCGTGAATCACGCGCTTGACCGGCAATCGATTCCACGGATCGAGGCGCGAACTTTCTGCGAACGCGATCGAGCCGGTGCCGGTCCAGGCCTCGTGCACTTTGACCTCGGTGTGAGTCTCGATGATATCGGCGCATACCGGACGCCCGTTTTCCTCCGCGGAAGGAATCAGCCGGAAGCTTACCGCAGGCGGCGCGGAGGAATGTCCGTTGCTGGCGGGGCGTTCCGGTCGAACGATTGCGCTGGCGAGGCGGACTCCCGCCGGACGTTCGAGCGTGCCATAAACCATGTCCTTCTCGCTCTTGAACTCGATTTGCGCGAGCTTTTTCGGAAAGCCCCAGATTTCGCGGCCCGCCAGCATCGGCGGTTCGGTCGTCACCGCGATGTGCATGATGTAGGACATCGGGCGGCCCTTGTGCTCGACCAGCAGCGAGAGAATCGCCTCGTTGTAAGGACCAAACGTGGTCCAGGGATATTCGTAGAAGGAAAGCACCGCGGTGGCCGGCTCGGCAATCGCGAGCGGCGCCGGCAGCGCTTGCAGGGCCGCCTCGGTGTCGGTCTCGAACGCGACCGAGATCGACCGCGTGTTGCGATAGTAGAAGGGCGGGCTCTGATACGCGGCTGCATCAGCCGGCATCGAGTATTGCGCGTTCTTGAGATTGAGGTGTCCCTGTTTGGCCATCGTGCGATCCTCCGTGGCGCGGATTCTTAGCGACTGGTTCGCATTCCGCTGCTATAGCGCCCCACTGGATTGAAGGCCAGCACCGGCGCAACCCCGCTCGTTTCGTTCGATTGCGAGATTCCTCTTCGATCGCGCAAAATTCCCGGGGCAGGAGGCACTGATGAAGGCAATTCAATTCGACCGCCTCGGCGGACCCGAGGTGATGGAACTGCGCGAAGTGCCAAAGCCGGAATTACGACCCGGCACGGTCGTCGTCAAGAATCGCGTCATCGCGCTCAACTACGGCGACGTTTTCTTCATCAAGGGCCAGTACCTGGTGAAGCCGGTTTTCCCCGACATTCCCGGGATGGAAGCGGCCGGGGTCATCGAGGCCGTGGCGCCGGACGTCGCCGGCCTCGTGCCGGGGATGCGCGTCGCCTACATCGGCATGGGCGCGTATGCGGAGTTCACGCGGATTCGCGCCTCGCGGGTCATTCCAATTCCCGACGACTACGACCTTCGAGCAGGCCGCGGCGTTTCCGATTGCGGTGCTGACCGCATGGCACCTCATTCATTCGTGTCACAACACCAGCGCGAATCAGATCGTGCTGGTCCATTCTGCCGCAGGTGGAGTAGGAATCGCGGCGGTTCAAATCGCGCGCGCGGCGGGCGCGCAAGTGATCGGGACCGTATCAAGCGATGACAAAGCAGACCTCGTCCTGAAGTTTGGCGCGCAGGAAGTCATCAACTACGCGACGCATGATTTCGCCGCTGAGACGATGCGCATCACCAACGGCCGCGGCGTTGATCTGATCCTCGACGCGGTCGGGAAGCCGACGTTCGAGAAGGGTCTCGCCTGCCTCGCGCCCTTCGGCCATCTGATTCTTTACGGCAGCGCCGGCGGAGCGCCGGAGCCAATCGACCTTCGCCGCCATCTGTTCGCGAAGTCGCTCAAAGTCAGCGGCTTCGTCGTGCCGATGGTGTATGCGATGCGCGAGATACATCGCCGCGGCCTCGATGCGGTTTTCCAGCTCGCGCGCGAGGGTCGCCTTACGATTCCGATTGGCAAAACCTTCGCGCTCGCCGAGGCGGCCGAAGCAGTGCGCTTCCTGCAATCGCGCCGCTCCACCGGCAAGCTCCTGTTGATTCCCTAGACGCTGCAGCTATCGGCCTTTGACGGGTTCTCGATTGCCGAGGCCGCCTGGTGGTTGCGGGTTTCTTGGGCCGAATCCCGGCCTCCCTCCTGGCGCGTCCCTCCCGGCCTCCCTCCGGGCGCCCCTCCCGGCCACCCTCCCGGCATCGCGGATGGTGGCGCTATTGCCGATCCGAGGACGTCACCTAGCAACGTATCCACGTCGCCAAACGAATTGCCCGTCGCGCCCAGCGGTGCGGGCGACAAGGGAGGAAGATCGCAAGCGACTGTAGTTTCGTACCCCGCGTCAATCATTGTTTCAGGAGAAGACGGATGGGCTGCATTGCGCACACCGACGTGGCCCTCGTACGCCTTAATGTCGGTGAACTGCATGCAGTCGCTGAAACCGACCCGTGAGGCGCCATCCGAGTAGCTAGTGTCAAACTTTGTGCCGCGTACCGAAAGGACCGCGTTCGGTGTGTAGACCTGGAAGTTGGGAGGACTGCCGCTGGAAGTATGCATGACGATCGAACGCAAGATCCCCGCGAAAAGCTCGATCTTCGTTGAAGCGTTGGCGCCGCTTGGCCCCAGCAACTGGTCATCGATGTTGAGCACGGTGGTTGCGCCGGCTTTGAGAATGCTGCCGTCCGCCAGAGTTATCGAGAGATGGCCGGAGTTAACTGTTATCTGGTCGCCAATGTACACGGGCGTACCCACCGGCAGGTCGTACCTATTGCCGGCTCGCTGAAGGCTCGCAGTTCCGGTGAGCACGGTGACGGAACCGACAGGGGTCTGCGCGAGTGCTTGCGCAATCGAGCCAAAGGTCAAAAGGGCGAAAGATGCGGCGGCAACAACGAGACTCGAAAGGTCAGACCTCGGCCGCCATGACAGCTTCGCACCGTCGGACGGCATAGTCATTAACATGCTGCCCTCCTGGCGGCTGGCGCAGCTATCGGTTGGTGCGCGCTGTCGACTAGGCGCTTACTTGTGTAGAGACTGCTATTCTCGCGTAGGTATAGCGCCCTTGCTTCATTTAGCGATAGAGGGCCGGCGCGAGCTGTCCGGCGTCAATTTCCGCGACGTTATTCTTTCGCAGCGGCTGCACCGGATTGAATCAGGCGGTCGATCTCGGCTGCGCTATAACCCACCTCCTCGAGGACCTCGCGCGTATGCGCGCCGTAGTCGGGTGGCGTGCGTGGCTTCTGTTTTTCGCTGTCGGCGACGAAGATCGGACTGCTCACCGTTTCGATCACGCCATGGCCGGGATTCGAAATTTGTGATCGCACCGCAATCGCGCATCTGCGGATCGCGAACCGCTTCGTCGAGCGTAGGCAGCAGTGACCACTTGATATCGTAAGTCACGAAATTTCTCGCGCCAATGACTCAGCGGTTTCGATTCGAATTGCGAGAGCAAGATCGCATGCAGCTCGGCGGCGTTCTCCTTGCGTGCTTCATGGGTAGCGAAAAGCGGGCTGGTCGCGAGCTCGGGTTCATCCAATGCCTGGCACAGGCGCACAAACTCGCGCTCCGGGTCGAGCAGCGCGATGATCATGGCGTGTTGATCGCTGCTCGGATATGCGGCGACCAGAGGATTCAGCGGGCGCGCTCCGGGCTTGCGCTCCGGAAAGTGCGCCGCACAGAGCTTGGCCTGGATATCGACGCTGTTCGCAAAGGCTCCGGCCGCCATCAGCGAGGTGCTCACCTTGGAGCCCTTTCCCGTGCGTTCGCGGCGATACAGTCCGAGCATGATCGCGCCGAACAATGTTGCCGCAGTCGGATGATCGCCCATCGCCGGACGAGCGCCGGCCGGAGTACCGTCGGCGCCGGTCACGCTCCTCATCAGGCCCGAACGCGCCCAGTATGCGAGCCCATCGAAGGCCGGCGCATCGGCATCCGCGCCCTTCTCGCCGTAGCCGGTGATCAGCGCATAGACCAGCCGCGGATTGACGCGACTAAGGTCGTCCCACGTCAGTTGAAATTTTGCGAGCAGCGAAAGTTGGAAATTGGTGACGAAAACGTCGGCGTTGGCGACCAGCTTGAGCAGCGCGTCGCGCCCGGCCGGCTTGGTCAGATCGAGTACGATGCTTCGCTTGTTGCGATTAGTCAGAAGCCAGGTGTAGTGGAAGTCCGTACTTGGATAACCGGGAACTGAGGAGAACGTGCGCCAGAGATCGCCGTCTGGCGGCCGTTCGACTTTGATTACGTCGGCGCCGAAGTCGGAAAGGATAGTGGCAGCCGCCGGTCCGGCTACATAAGTCGCGCAGTCGATCACTTTCAGTCCGGTCAGAATGCCGTCATCTGCTTTCATAAGACTCCCGTGCAGCCGCGATATTTTTTTGCTGCTAGCGACCCATCTTCAGGAGATCGTCGCCGGCCCATCCTTCTTTCAGCGGGACCATGAAGAATGGAGTGAGACTCATTTTGCTGAAGCGCCAGCGTCCGTCGCGCTTTACGTACTCGTCGTTGTAGCGAGCCGCGACGACGTAGCTCTCGCCATTGTAAACCGGCTTGGCTTCCAGGTAGGCGTAGCCACTGGCGCGATCGCCGTTGACCTTCAGGACGTGGTTATGGATGAACTGGCGGACGCGATAAAGGCCGCGGCGGCTGTCAGGTGCGGAGCGATCGCGGCCGAGGCCCGAGAAAAACTTTTTGATTTGTTCGCGGCCTTTGGCCTTGCCCAGATGCGCGAAATCAAGTTCGCCGTCCTCGGTGAAGAGGTCGGGAATCTCTGCCGTTTGAGCTTCGTTGATACATTCATGGTAGCGATAGCGCAGATCGCGGAGCGCCTCGCGATCGTAGAGCTCTGCAACCTTCGCTTCCAGCTCTTTCACCTTGTCTTCGAGATTTATAGCCATCGTTGTGATCCTTTTGACGCAGCTATGCGAGCTGGATAGCACCTCATTCGGTAGCGCGCTTGAACTATTAGCGAGAACGGATCGGTCTAGTTCGGCACCCAGGTGACCGCGCGAATCTCGCCAAACTCGCGGCGCACCTTGGTCCACGAATCGCCCGAATCGGTGCTCAAATACAGGTAACCGTGCAGACTGTTGGCGACGACGACGTCGGGGTTCGCTTGATTTGTTCCGAACCAGTAAATCGTGGAATTTGGCTCGACCGGCAGCTTGCATGCTTCCCAGCTAGCGCCGCCGTCCCGCGACCTTTGGATCGCGCCGCGCTTGCCTGGGATGAAGTCGCCGTTGCCCACGAAGATCGTGTCGGGATCTCCGGGCTTGAGCGCGACTCCGCGGCAATAGGAAATCGTGTCCCGTTCCGCGAACTTGGGAAATCCGTGCAGCGACCATGACTCGCCCTCGTCAAGGCTGCTCCAGATTCCGTCCGGCGTCGTAACCAACAGCTTGGTCTTGAGTCCCGTCGCGAGCGCCACACCATGGACGTCGTGGTTGAGTTCCTTGTCACCGATTTTCGAGTGCTTCCACGTCTGGCCGTCATCGCGACTGCAATAGACGCCGTCGATTTCGACACCCACCCATATCGTGCGCTTGTCCCGCGGATCGATCAGGATGTTGGTAACTTTTGGCGCGCCAGCGAGGCATCGCTCGGCCATCGGCACCGGCAATCGATGCCAGCTCTTGCCGCGATCGTTCGTTCGGTAGACCCCGGGCTCCTTGGTGCCCGCGAGCATCGTGTCAGGATCGGCAGGATGGAAGGTCGCCGACCAGATCTGTTTGCCTTCCATCGGCGAGTCGATCCAGTCCCAGCTCGCACCATTATCTTCGCTTCGATAAAGCCCCGCTTCGGAGCCAGCGAGGAGGTGATGAGGATTGTGGGGTGAAACGGCGAGTGTGCGAACTTGTATTTCGCCGGGCTCGGCATAGAACGGCAGCTTCATCCTGCTGCGCCGCCAATGGTCGCCGCCGTCAGGGCTGAACCATACTCCCGCGCCTACCGTTCCCACGCAGATTGTAAAGTCGTTCGCCATTGGACTGGACCTCCATGCGCTCAGCAAATTCGCAAATTTCGACAGATCGATCGATTTGATCCGACGCTAGCGACCGCATCGGCGAAAAGTCAAATCTCAACCAGGCCATCGAGCACGGCGCTTGGAGAGTTCTTTCAGGCGGTGGTATACGGGTTGATATCGAGTACGACTCGATCAATTTTTCCGGGACATACCAGGAAGATCAGCATGACGGATTCACTGCAGAAGGCCTCGGAGGCTCAATCGGGGCGCGTCGAAAACTTTGACGCAATTGTGATCGGCGCTGGAGTGTCGGGACTGTATCAACTCTACCGCTTGCGCGAGCTCGGGTTGTCGGTGCGATGCGTCGAGGACGGCGGCGGCGTTGGCGGCACCTGGTATTGGAACCGCTATCCGGGATGCCGCTTCGATTCGGAGAGCGAAAGCTACGGCTATTCGTTCTCGAAAGAGCTCCTTCAGGAGTGGGACTGGAAGGAACATTATTCCGGCCAGCCGGAGAACGAGCGCTATCTGAACTATGTAGCAGACAAGTTTGATCTGCGTCGCGACATCCAATTCAATTCCCGGGTCACTTCGGCGGTCTTCGACGAGCGCGCCAATCGATGGGAAGTCCGGTTGGAGAGCGGACAACGGATGCGCGCGCAGTTTCTCATAGCCGCAGTCGGAATTTTGTCTGCGCGCAATATTCCGCCGTTCGAGGGTGTCGACAGCTTCAAGGGTGAGTCATTCCACACATCGCGGTGGCCCAAGGAGAAGGTCGATTTCACCGGCAAGCGTGTCGCGGTCATCGGCACCGGCGCCACCGCGGTCCAGATGATCCCAATCATCGCCAAAGAAGTCGGCCATCTCACGGTCTTCCAGCGCACCGCAAATTACATGCGCACCGCTCAGAAACTCGTTGGTGAGCGACGAGACTCAGCGACGCTTCAAGGCTACCTACCCGAGATTCACAAAAGGTGCAAAGAAACTACCGGCGGATTCCTCCATGAATTCGACCGGCGCGCGGCCCTCGATCTCCCGCGCGAGGAACGGCGCGCGGTCTACGAGCAATTGTGGGCGAAGCCTGGGTTCAGCAAATGGCTGGGCAACTTCAGGGACATCATGACCGACCGCGTTGCCAACGAGGACTTCGCCGAGTTTGTGCGCGAGAAGATCCGCGCGCGCGTGAAGGATCCGGCGGTAGCGGAAAAGTTGGTGCCCAAGGACCATCCGTTCGGCTCCAAGCGCGTGCCTTTGGAAACCGAATACTACGAGGCTTACAACCGCGACAATGTTCAGCTGGTCAGTATCAAGGAGACTCCAATCGAGCGCATCACGCCCAAAGGCATCAAGACCAGCGATCGGGAATACGAGTTCGACGTCATCATCTACGCGACCGGCTTCGACGCGATAACCGGATCGATGACGCGGATCGATTTTCGCGGCGAGGGCGGTCAGAGTCTCAAGGACAAATGGGCCGATGGGATGCGCACGTACCTGCAACTCGTGACGGCCGGATTTCCGAACCTCTTTATCGCCACCAATACCGCGTTCTGCAACTACACCGTTTGCGCCGAGACGATCGTCGAGTGGATCGCGGACTGTATCCGCTATGTTCGCGAAAAGGCTATTCACGCATCGCCGCCACACCGGAGGCAGAAGATGCCTGGGTGGCGCACACCACCGAGGTCGGCAGTCGCACGCTCTTGAGCAGTGCCAACGGATGGTTCGTCGGGGGAAACATTGAAGGCAAGGCGCGCGCGTTCCTTCTTTACGCAAACCCCGCTCCCGCCTATCGCGCCAAGTGCGCGGAAGTAGCGGCAAAGGGCTACGAGGGTTTCGTCTTGCGATAGAGAAACCTGATCGCGCGCTCACTTGCCGGCGAAGTGCGGTTCGCGCTTCTCCAGGAACGATCGAACTCCTTCGCGATGGTCTTCGGTCTTGAACAGTTCGGACAGGCTGGTACTGACCCACGCCCCAAGTTCCTTCCAATCCGGATCGAGTGCGCGGCGGAGTCCATTCTTCAATTTTCTGATCGCAAGCGGCGGATTCGATGCGATCTTGCGCGCCAGCTCGGTCGCGGCCGGCATCAACTGTTCATGTGGCACCACGCGGGAGACGAGCCGAATTTGCAACGCTCGATTGGCATCGATGATGTCGCCGGTGAACAGCAGCTCCGCCGCAGTCTCGCGCCCCACCAGCTGTGCGAGCCGGCCGATTCCCGGTACGTCGCAGCATAGTCCGCGCTTGATGAACAGTTCACCGAAGCGCGCCTTCTCCGACGCCACTCGTATATCCGCCATCAGCGACAGCTCCATTCCCCATCCGATAGCGGCGCCATTCACTGCCGCAATGATGGGAATGTCGGTATGCAGCAGCGCGTCGGCTGCCGGCGTCAGCCGTGGTGCGAGATTGGTGACCGCAGGACGCGCGCCCTCGCCGCCGGCCATGATCTGCTTTACGTCGTCGCCCGAGCAGAACGCCGGATCGGCGCCCGTGATGATCAGGCATCGCACGGCCGCGTTGCGCACCGCATCTTCGAGTTCGCGGTAAGTCGTGAAGGTCAGCGCATTGCGCGCCTCGGGGCGGCGCAGAGTGATCACGCCAACATGTCCGTCAACGTCGTAGCTCAACTCGGTGTACATATCCTGCGTCGCTCCTCGATGGCTAAGAGAGATTCGCCTCTCCCTGTGAGAATCCCACGCACGCCGCGCCGGCGTCAAAGGTTTTGATCGACGTGCCTTTTTTCCCGCTTTGCGCTAGTAGGGAAACAGCTCGCTGTTTGATCGACCCTTTCGATTTCACGCAACTGATTAATCTGACAAGGAGATTTCGATGAAACTTTATTACTCACCCGGCGCATGCTCGCTTTCACCTCACATCGTCGCAACCGAGGCCGGCATCCCGGTCGAACTGGAAAAGGTAAACCTCGCCGAACACAAGACCGAAAGCGGCCAGGATTACATGAAGATAAATCCGAAGGGCTATGTTCCCGCGCTGCGTCTCGACGATGGCAGCGTTCTCACCGAGGGCCCGGCCATCGTTCAGTACCTGGCGGATCAGAATCCGGCGAGCGGACTCGCGCCAAAGGCCGGAACCATCGAGCGCTATCGGCTCCAGGAGTGGCTCACGTTTATCGGCACCGAACTTCACAAGAGCTTCGGGCCGCTGTTCAACAAGGCCTCGTCGGACGAGGTTAAGAATACGGCGAAGACCAACATCAACAAGAGGCTGGCGTACATCAACGACCAGCTCGCGAACCGCCAATACCTGGTTGGGAGCAATTTCACGGTCGCCGATGCGTACGCCTTCACCATAATCAACTGGACCAACTTCGCCGGAATTGATCTCAAACCCTATCCCAATGTCGCGGCCTACCAGGCTCGCGTCGGCGGACGCCCGAAGGTGCACGAAACATTGAAGGCCGAAGGTCTCGCGAAGTAACCAGCCGCGGAGGACTAAGATGATAGATCTATATTTCTGGCCCACCCCAAACGGAAAAAAAATTACTATTCTGCTCGAAGAAGCCGGTATCCCCTATAAAATCAAGGCGATCAATATCGGTCGTGGCGATCAACTGACTCCCGACTTTCTGAAAATCTCGCCCAACGGGCGGATGCCGGCGATTGTCGATCACGATCCGATTGGTGGTGGCTCGCCGCTGGCAATCTTCGAGTCAGGCGCCATCATGGAATACCTCGCCGAGAAGAGCGGGAAGTTCTGGCCGAAGGAACCGCACAAGAAATACGACGTCGCGCAGTGGATGTATTGGCAGATGGCCAACCAGGGACCCAAGATGGGCGAGCAGGGGCACTTTCGGCGCACAGCCAACGCCGGGAAAAACGGCGATCAAGCCTACGCGTTAATGCGCTTCGACAACGAAGTCCATCGCATCTACGGAGTGATGAATCTCGGACTGCACAAGAAGAAGTATCTCGCCGCAGGGGAGTACACTATCGCCGACATGATTTGCTATCCGTGGGCAACAACCTGGCAGAATCGCAATCTCGACCTCAACGAATTTCCCAACGTCAAGCGCTGGCTCGATGAGATCGGCGAACGGCCTGCGGTGAAAAAAGCGATGGCTGCTGGTCCCGAGTATCGCGAAGACCCGGCCTCGGTGACTCCTGAAGAGCAGGCACGCCGCTCCAAACTGCTTACCCATCAGCGCGCGCAACCCGTGCCTAAGGAGTGGTCGTAGCAAGCGCGGCGTTAGTCTTGTCGCGTAATGCTGCGAGGACTCGCTGATGTGAAGTTTTGAAAAAATCAGACCGACGTGGCACGTTCGCCTTGATCGACGGCCCATTGGGCCGTTCAACTCCACGTGGCAATACCAGGGAATGTCGAAAACAAAATCAGTCGAGCGCTCAGAAAGGCCGCTCGCAAAGACCGTTCTGGCGAAACTTATTCAGATTGGTGAGCCGACGCGAAGTATTTATGCCGAACGTCTTCGCGAGCTCAAACCGAACGCGCAAGAGGCGCTTCAGCTGCTGAGCGGATGGGAGGGTAAACGCGCAGAATTGGCCATGACCCAGCCGCTGAGCGAGCACGAGCGCAGAAACCCGAAAACTTTTGAAGCAAAGGCCGCCGCTCTCGCCCGCAAGGTCATCTCGAAGTTATGA
>CAWALS010000031.1:0-100283 GCA_963782865.1 uncultured Gammaproteobacteria bacterium
GTCGGCGCCGCGAGCCCGATGCTCGAATGGCGCCCGCTCGCCACCAACTCCGTCAGGTCGCCCTGCATCGCATATAGACTTTGCAATTCGGGCGAGACATAGCCCACGCGCCGCTTCCACTCGAAGACCGGCGTGCCGGCGGGAAAGCCCGTGCGCTCGATTTTTCCGCCCAGTGCGGGCGACAAATCGCCATACAGGAGTTTCAGAAAGCTGGATTTTCCCGCGCCGTTCGCGCCGAAGATCGCCCAGTGCTCGCCCTGCCGCAACTGCCAATTCACCGCTCGCAGCACCGCCCGGTAGCCGACATACAGATCGACGTTGGTCAGCCGCAGCAGCATGGGGCCAGCTGCCGCGGTCCTCCGCGGCGGGTGCCGGCGGCGCGCAGTCCGCGGCGAAGCTTCGCCCGCATGATCGCGCAAACGCGCCAGGTCCGCGCCGGACAGCCGCTTCATCCGGCGTATCCGGCCTGCGGACAGCTCGATCAATGATCGCGTTCCTAACGGCACGTCCATCGCCCGATGCGCCGTCGCAATCCATGATTGGCCTTTGGCGCGCGCCGCCGCCAGCACCAAGTCGATTCGCCGGCGGTACGCGTCATCCAAGCCGTTGTAGACCTCGTCGAGCAAGAGCCAGTCCGGCTGCTGCACCAATGCCCGCGCCAGCAACGCCAGGCGTTTCTCCCCGTATGACAGGGATGCGAATTCCCGCGCAGCGAGGCGCTCGATGCCGCAGGCGCGCAACATCGCGGCCACGTTTCTGGCCTCCGTGCGCGTTACCGGCGAGAGCAGCAGATCGGTCCGGTGCAGGCCGGAGGCAACCACATCCCGCACACGCAGATTCCACCCATAGCGGGCGTATTTATCCTGACGCTCGCCGCCCAAGTAGGCGATGCGCCGCTTTGCATCCCGCAAATCGACCGCATGGCGTCCCGCCCGATAGGAACGCACGGCGTTGGTCGCGCGGCTGGGTGTCGGCCAAATGTCGCCGCTCAGGAGTTTGAGCAACTGGGTCTTACCGGCGCCATTTTCGCCGAGCAATGCCCAGCGTTCGCCGGGCTTGAGCTGCCAGCTAATGCCGCGCAGTACCCATTTGTCGCCGCGCCGCACGCCTGCGGCGCGCAGCGCCAGGCCTAAGCGCGGGCTCATGGATGCAGGCGCCAGATTCCGTTCAGCTCGCTGACGCGATCTTGCTGCGCCAATTTGATCAGGTGCGCCCGCAATGTCAGCCGAGCCCAGGGATGGCGGTCTGCAGGCACATCGTCGTAAACCAGCGGAATCAGGGCATCGAGGCTCGCTTCTCGCAGCCTTTCTAAGTTGCGCAGCACCTTGTCCTCGCGCGCCAGGCGATGCGCGCGCAACGCTTCCAGCACTTTCTTGCCTTGATCCATGAGATCGCCGTGGCCGGGAGCGATTTTTTCAAAGTCGTAGGCAAACAATTTATCGATCGAGTTCAGGTAATCGCCCATGTGACCGTCGGGCGGCAAAATCACCGGAGAGACCCCTTCGAGCACGTGATCGCCGGTGATGAGAAGGCGCTCGCGCGCGAGCAAATAACAGACGCAATTCGATGCATGGCCCGGCGTATGGATCGCGGTCAGTTCAAAATCGCCCAGGACCAGCCGCTCGCCATCGGCCGGCTGATGCTGCGGCACAAAGCTCTCGTCCTGACGCCCATCGTCGGGCGGCGGCAATCCGATCAGGGTTGCACCGGTGCGCCGCGCAAGCTGCGCCGCGAGCGGCGAGTGGTCGCGATGGGTATGGGTGACGACGATCCAGCGGATCGGCGCGCCTGCCGCGCCAAGAATGCACTCAAGGTGCGGCGCTTCATCGGGGCCGGGATCGAGAACGGCGATTTCGTGTTCGCCCAGCAAATAGGTGTTGGTTCCCGGACCGGTCATCATTCCGGCATTGCCGGCCACGATGCGGCGCACCCCTCGCGCCAAGGAGTGGGGTTTGCCGGGAGCAAGTTGCGATCTGGCGTGCAATCACGCGCATCATACATCTGCAATCATTAAATTTTTCCGGCACCTTGAGCTCAAGCGGCACAGCGGACGCATTTTTGCCTGGGTATTTCTGTGTCAGTGATCTTCGTCGCACTTGAGACAGTTGCGATGGGCTATAGAGCCGCTACACTGGGAGTCATGTCGAAGTCGCCGAATGCCCGACGAATAGGCGGACCGCTCCCCTGGGATCAGCTTTCGCGTCCGGACGCAGAACAGTGCCAGCGATTCCTGGCCGAATCGCTTTCGCTGCTATTGGGGGATGTGCTGCGCGCCATTCTCTCTGACGCCAGCCCGTCGGTGGCGGCGGAGGAGTCGGCGATCGAGCGCTATCGCAACTTGGCCGATTCGCTTGCGGACGGCGAGTCGCGCCGCCGCACGGGTCTCGGGCTGACGCGCGCCGGGCTCGCCAAACGCTGCGTGACCTGGCTGAAGTTGCTGCTCACCCCGGCGCCGAATGCCCCTTCCACGGCGGCAATGCGCGAATTTGTCGATGCATTGGGCCTGTTTCCGGCGCTTTTCGACAGCGAACCCTCGGCTCGTTCGCGCCGGGCGAGGCTGACATGGCTGCTGACCCATGATAGGCGGCTCGATGCCAGCACCCGCGAAGCAGCAACCGCCCTGATCGACGCGTGCGAGCATTTAGGGGTTTTGCTGTGGCCGGATGCGGAGACAGCCTGACGCAAGTCCGTGCGTATCAGTATTCTCGGCGTATAATAAGAAGTTCACCTTTCCACGTGCAGACGGGGCTTTGAGTGCAAACATCTCCGCGTCCTGAATCAGAAGATTCCGCTCCCAAAATGCAGTCACGGGCACCGCTGCCCGCCGACAAATCGCGTTTTAGGTTTCAGAAGTTGCTCCAGCCCTACGCGCTGAAGCCCGGGGTCGCGACGCCGATAATTTGGTTTTTGCTCGACTGGCTGGTGCTGGGCGTCGCGATTGCCAGTTTGCTGGTGGTCGAATCCTGGTGGATCAAAGTTTTTGCCTCCTTGGTCGCGGCCCTGTGGATCGCACGATTGTTCGTCATCGGTCACGATGCCTGTCACGGCTCCTACACGCCGAACAAGACCTTGAATAAGTGGATTGGCCGAATCGCATTCTTGCCCTCGCTGACCCCGTTCAGTCTCTGGGAGATCGGCCACAACCTCGCCCACCATGGCTTTACCAACCTGAAAGGGCGCGACTACGTCTGGACGCCTTTCTCGCCCGCGGAATTCGCCAAATTGCCGGGCATACGGCGGTTGTTGGAACGCATCTATCGCAGCGGCTTTGGGCAAGGCGTCTACTACATGATCGAAATGTGGTGGAAGAAGTTGTTCTTCCCGGGACGCAAGCACGTTGCCACGCGCCGCCTCAGCTACACCTGGGACAGCCTATTGGTGGCGGGCTTCGGCGCTCTGTGGGTCGGCGGCTTGGTCGTGTGGGGCATCTACAGCGGAAGATCTATCTGGTCGCTGCTGATATTCGGCTTCGTCATCCCGTTCTTCATCTGGAACTGCCTCATGGGGTTCGTGATTTATGTGCAGCACACGCATCCGCGGGTCGCCTGGTATGAACGGCGCGATCAATGGACCGCCAATGCCGGGTATGCGACCACCACCGTGCACATCAAGCTGATGCGCCCGCTGGATGGCTTGATCCACTACATTCTCGAGCATGGCGCGCATCACGTAAACATGGGAATTCCTCTCTATCGTCTCAAGGAAGCGCAAGCGAAACTCGCCGCGACCCTGGACGAAAGACTCAACTCCGAAGTCTTCACGTGGCGCTACTACTGGAATACCGTGCGCCGCTGCAAGCTGTACGATTTCGCGCAGCATGTGTGGATGGATTTCGACGGCCGCATCACCTCCGAACCGCAGGTGCTGGTGCGCTAAACTCCTGGGTTACCGCGCTCTCGCGAGCTGCTGCGCGTGATGCTGCAAATGATCCGCCATGAAGGTTTGGATGAAGTAGTAGCCGTGATCGTAGCCCGGCTGCATGCGCAACGTTAGCTGCTGTCCGGACTTGGACGCAGCGGCCGCGAATTTTTCGGGCTTGAGTTCCGCAACCAGATATTGATCCGCGGTTCCTTGATCGATGAGGATGGGACCGGGGTACGTCCGCCGTCCGACCAATTCCGTCGCATCATGCGCGCGCCAGGTTTCAAGGTCCGGCCCCAGGTAATTGCTAAAAGCCTTCCTCCCCCAGGGAGACTGCATGGGCGCGGCGATCGGAGAAAATGCCGATACCGACTTGTACAGCGATGGATTGCGCAACGCCAGCGTCAATGCGCCGTGGCCGCCCATCGAGTGGCCGAAAATGCCCGTCGCGTCCGCGGCAGCCGGCAGGTGGCCGCCACAATCTCCGGCAATTCCCCGACGACGTAGCTGTACATACGATAATTTTGCGACCACGGCAGCTGCGTCGCATCCAGATAAAACCCGGCCGAAAGTCCAAAGTCCCAGTGATCGGCATCTCCCGGGATGCGCGGCTCGCGCGGACTCGTGTCGGGGGAGATGAGCATGAGCCCCAGTTCCGAGGCGTACTTTTGCGCATGCGATTTGATGCAGAATGTTTCTTCGCTGCAGGTAAGGCCCGAGAGAAAATACAGCACCGGAACCCTGCCTGAGGACGCCTGCGGCGGCAGATAGGCCGAGAATTTCATCGGACCGCGCGTCTCGCGCGACTCATGGCGATAAAAGCGCTGCACGCCGCCGTAACAGCGGTGCTCCGAAATCAGGACCAATTCGCTCACGAGAACAGCACGACGCTGCGGATCGATTCGCCGGAATGCATCAGGTCGAATGCGCGGTTGATGTCGCTCAAGGGCATTTTGTGCGTAATGAGATCATCAATGTTGATCCTGCCGTCCATGTACCAATCGACGATCTTCGGCACATCCGTGCGCCCGCGCGCCCCGCCAAAGGCGGTGCCCTTCCATACCCTGCCTGTCACCAGTTGAAATGGCCGGGTCGAAATCTGCTTGCCCGACGCCGGCGACGCCGATGATGACCGATACGCCCCAACCGCGATGGCAGCATTCCAGTGCCTGGCGCATCAGGTCAACGTTGCCGACGCATTCAAAACTGTAATCGGCGCCGCCGTCGGTGAGCGCGACCAAATGCGCCACGAGATCGCCGCCGACCTCCTCGGGGTTGACGAAGTGGGTCAGACCAAACTTTTCGGCCAGCGCCTGGCGCTTGGGGTTCAAGTCGACGCCGATGATTTTATTGGCGCCGACCATGCGTGCGCCCTGCACCACGTTCAAACCGATGCCGCCCAAGCCAAACACCACCACGTTGGCGCCCGCCTCCACCTTCGCGGTGTTGATCACCGCCCCAACGCCTGTCGTCACGCCGCAGCCGATGTAGCACACCTTGTCGAAGGGCGCGTCCTCGCGGATTTTAGCGACCGCGATTTCAGGCAGCACGGTGAAATTCGAGAAGGTCGAACAGCCCATATAGTGATGCACCAGGTCTTTGCCGATCGAAAAACGGCTGGTGCCGTCCGGCATCAGCCCTTTGCCCTGGGTCGCGCGGATCGCGGTGCAAAGATTGGTTTTGCGCGAGGTGCATGATTTGCATTGCCGGCATTCCGGTGTGTAGAGCGGGATCACATGATCGCCCTTTCGAACCGAGGACACGCCGGGGCCGACATCCACCACGATGCCGGCGCCTTCATGGCCCAGAATCGCCGGAAATAACCCCTCAGGATCCGCCCCCGAACGGGTAAACTCATCCGTGTGACAGACGCCGCTGGCTTTGATTTCCACCAACACTTCGCCGGCCTTCGGCCCGTCCAAATCCACCGTGATGATTTCAAGCGGGTTGCGGGCAGCGGTGGCGACTGCGGCTTTGGTTTTCATTTGCGGATATCCTGTCTTTCTTTTGGAGACACGAGCGCTACGGTAGATCAACCGGCGCCGGGTTGGAAGCGGTCATGAACATCGTATTTACGCCGAACGAGGCGCGCGTCATCGGTTGCCTGATCGAGAAGGAAATTACCACTCCCGACCAGTATCCGCTCTCCTTGAACGCGCTGACCAATGCCTGCAATCAAAAAACCAATCGCGAGCCCGTGTTCGAGTTGAGCGAGTCCGACGTGCAGCAATCAGTCGATTCGCTGATGAAAAAATATATGGTCAGCGACAAATCCGCAGGCTACGGCGGCCGGGTCACAAAGTACAAGCACCGCTTCTGCAACACCGAATTTGGTTCCTTGAAGTTCACCAAGCAGGAACTCGGCATTATTTGCGTGATGCTGCTGCGCGGCCCGCAGACGCCGGGCGAGCTGCGCTCGCGCACCAACCGGTTGTGCGAGTTCGCGGATGCCGAAGAGGTGGAAGCCGCCCTAAAGAGGTCTGATGACGCGCGAGGATGGACCTTTCATCGCGCGGCTGCCGCGCGCGCCGGGCGCCCGTGAATCGCGCTATGCGCACTTGTTCTCGGGCGCGATCGAATCCGCTGCCGAGCCCGAGGCCGCACAGCCCGCGAGCCACGCCGCGGCCGATGCGAACGCGCCCACTCTGAGCCAGCGGGTGAGCGCGCTCGAGCAGATCGTGGCGGATTTGCGCGCCAAAATCGATGCCCTGAACCGCCAGCAAGGGTGAGAAGACTCAAGGCCCGAAGGCAGCAGGGCCTCGAGTCTTCTCACCCTTCCTGACGGGAGCTGGGCCAGATAGCAGCCATTCGATACTCGTCCTCCACACCGTGAGATTGAGCGTCGGGGTTGAAAGTCCTGCGGGATAGGAAGCTTCGAGGCACTGCGCTCTTCCGTGCCTCGAATCTTCCTATCCCCTAGGACATCCGACCCGCTCGATATCACAGTGCCGAGGTCTAGTTCGCGGCCGTGGTTTTCGCGATTCCCTCGCGATCCTGCAGCCATTTATCGAAGGCATCGATGTCCGCGGGGCGCATGCCGTTGGCCGCCGCGCGGTGACTTTGCAGCCAGGACTGCATCGTGAGCATCATTCGATCCGCGAGCGGGCGCGCATGGAAGAACAGGTCCATATAAGTGGCCTTGGCTTCGTCCAGATGGTCCGCGCCCATGAACGCCTCGCCGCGATGCTCAAGCGCCTCCTCCAAATCAGGTTTCAGCGCCAGCGCGTGATTGTAGTCATCGATCGACTCACGGTAGGCGCCGAAGTGCAGATGAATGAAACCAATTTTGTTCCAGGCATCGTACATATCGTTCTTATTGCGCAAGACCTCCGTGAATTCCTCCAGCGCTCTGCCGTATGTGTCGTCCAACTTCGATTGGGCCCGCGCTTTTTTGTCCGGGTCGGTCGCTTTGGCGATCTATCTTCCAACTCGTGCGCCTTTTGCATGCTCTTCATGGCCGCGGCATAGGCTTTGGCGGCCGCCTTGTCCGGCTTGACCTCCGGCGGTGCGGATGGAATTTCCTCCTGTTGCGGCGTCCTGCCGCCGCTGCCGGTAATTGGCGGGATGCCGCCGGCCGACGGGTGACTGCCTTGCGCTTGAGCGAGCGCCCCGTGCAGTTCGGCCGTGAGCAACACCAGGCAAAAGAATAAAATGCGGCGCATTTCGCCCCCAAGGTTAGCCGGCGAGAGTTTTATGCAATACTGGTACATGAACCGCGATTTTAGATTTTTAATCCCCTGCGCGCTCATTATTTTGTCGCTGCCTGCGCTGGCGGCCAAGCAGCCGAGCATGCCGGAGGTTTTGGCGGCATCCAGCCCATCGGACTGGCGGCCGTTGGATCCTGAAAACACCTTATATGTTGAATTGCCGACCGGGCGAGTGGTCATCGAATTGGCCCCCGCATACGCCCCGCTGCATGTCGCCAACATCAAGACTTTGGCCCGGGCGGGATATTTCAACGGACTGTCCGTCATCCGCGAGCAGGACAACTACGTCGCGCAATGGGGCGATCCTGACAACCGGCATCCGCTGCCGCCCGGCATCGGCAAGGTGGCTCCGGAATTCGACTCGGTGTTTCCGGCGCACATGGCCTTCACCCGCCTGCCGGATGGCGATGTGTACGCACCGGAGGTCGGTTTTTCCAACGGTCTGCCGGTCGCGAGATCAGCCGCGCTGCACAAGGTGTGGTTGGCGCACTGCTACGGCATGGTGGGCGTGGGACGCGATTTGGACGCTGAAAGCGGCAGCGGCGCGGAAATGTACGTCGTGATCGGCCACGCGCCGCGGCACCTTGACCGCAACGTGGCGCTGGTCGGACGAGTCGTCAAAGGCGTCGAGCTGCTGTCCGGATTGCCGCGCGGCAGCGCCGCGATGGGCTTCTATACCAAGAGCGAAAAGCCGCTGCCGATCAAGTCGATTCGCGTCGCTGCGGATGTGCCGGCCGCGGAACGATCGAACCTCGAAGTCATCCGCACCGACACGCCGACCTTTACGGCGCTGATCGAATCGCGCCGCAACCGCCCCGAAGAATTTTTCAAAGTGCAGGCCGGGCGAATCGATCTGTGCAATGTGCCGATTCCGGTGCGGGAACGCACCACGCACTAGAGTAGTTGCCCAGGGATTTTGACGGGTACAGCGCTCGTCAGGGGGATAGGACGTCTCAAGGCTCGAAAGCCGCAGTGCCTTGAGACTTCCTATCTCCCTGACGGGAATCTGGAGACCAGTCATTCGAAACTCGTCCCGACACCGTGAGTTTGAGCGCCTAACGTGAACGGCCTGGGGTGATGGGAAAACTTCAAGGCCCTGATCTCCCCGGGCCTTGAAGTTTCCCATCGCCCCAGCCATGCAAGCCGCTCAAATTCGCGGTGCCGGAGCTAACTGTTGCGCGAGGCGGCTTCGATGCCGATGCGCAGCGTGGTCGTGGCGATGCGCACTTCGATCAGAAATGCGGTCAATGCCGCCGCGAAGCACAGCATCGACAAAATGAACATTATCGCGATGAACGCCGACAGTTCCCAATGCGCGAAGGCATTGACGAACAGCATGACCACCACCAATGCGATGAACAGCCCCGAAAGCGTGATCAGGGTAATGGCCGCATTGATGTAGTGCGCACGCCGCGCCAACACCCCAAGTGCCGCATGCAAATCGCGCCCGCCGGGCTTATAGTCGGGCCGGCACAATTCCTCCTCCATGACACGCGCCCGATCCACAATCCGCGCCAGCCGGCTGGTCAAGACATTGAGCGTCACCCCGATCGCCGAAATCAAAAAAATCGGCGTCAACGCAACTTGAATGAGATGCGCAACATCGGCGGCTTGCGGCAAAAACGTATTCACCACTTCACTACGCCGAAATACCAGGTGCCCAGGATGACGAATCCAAAGGCGATTCGGTACCACGCGAACACCTTGAAATTATGCGCGCTGACATAGCGCACCAAGGCACGCACCGCGAATCATCGCGCTGATGAAGGAAGCAACCGAGCCGACGCCGATCACCGCCAGATCATCGACGTTCAGCAAGTCGCGCGCCTTGTAGAGTTCCAGCACGGTCGCACCGAATATCGTGGGGATGGCGAGAAAAAACGAGAATTCAGTGGCGGCTGGGCGCGACAGGCCGCGCAATAAGCCGCCCATGATGGTCGCTCCCGAGCGGGAAGTGCCGGGAATCATGGACAGCGTCTGGGCAACGCCGATCCACAGCGCATCCGGCGGCTTGATCGCGTCGATATTCTCGATGCGCGCCGCACGCTTGCGGCTTTCGATCAGCAAAATGAGAATGCCGCCGACGATGAATGCCGTGGCCACCGGCACCGGCGCGAACAAGTACTTTTTAATCGTGCTGATGAATATGACGCCGATGACGGCGGCCGGCAGAAATGCCAGCAGCAGATTCCAGGTGAAAAGCTGCGAGCGGCGCTCGCGCGGCAGCGTCGCGATCACGGTCCACAGCCGCTGCCGGTACAGCCAGCAAATCGCCAAGATGGCGGCGAATTGGATCACGATCTCGAAAACCTCGCCTTTCTCATCGTTCCAATTGAGGAGGCTGCCGACGACGATCAAGTGCCCGGTACTCGAAACCGGCAGGAATTCCGTCAATCCTTCCACCACACCGAGTATCAAGGCCTTGATCGCAACTATGAAATCCATGTGTCCGCCGTATTTTGCGCAAAAAAAACGCCCCGGCCGCCGTGAAGCGGTCGGGGCGTTATACCAATTATATTACTTGGTTGCCGTAGAAGCAGTCGTCGATTTCTTGTGCTTCTTGGTGCTGGTCTTGTGGGACTTGGCCTTCGGCGCAGGGGCGGAGCTGTCGGCAGCCGCCGGCGTACCGGTCTTCGGCGCATCAGCGGCCATCGAGGCGGCGGCGAGGCCGAAGGTCAACAAGGCAGTGGTAATCAGGGTCGCAGACTTCTTCATGAGATCTCCAAACGTGGTGTGGGCTTGAGCGCAGCGAAGAATACGACGGAATCGCGCATTTCAGCCGAGATGAAGATCATTTCACAATGGCAAGATCCCGGGATGCCTGGGTTTTACGCACATGCCATACCAGGTAGCCGACAACGGCCACATTCGCCAGCAGGATCAAACCCTTGCCGATCGTCGGCCTCAAGACTATTTCCCAGGCCTCGAGCGGGATGAGCGACGCGGTGATGATGGTGGTCAGCCATTCTGCCCAACGCTTTTCCATCCACAAGCCGATGCCCTCGACTGCGAAAATCGCCGCATAGACCAGGGTCACGATTCGGAACAGGTAAATACGCGACACGCTGAGGCCGCTGAACCACTCCAGCAATTGAGCGACGATGCGGTGTTCCAATCCATAGGGCTGCGCCTGTGCCCAGGAGAGCAGCTTCGCAGCGAGCGACGCATCGCGCAGGCGCAGTTCCCCGTAAGCGACCAAAAGCAGCAGAATCACCTTCACCAGCTTGTAAAGAGCGATGGTGCGCAGCACGCCAAAGCGCGACCTGTGCGCTTGCTCGAGGGGAACTGTCATGAAGGGTTGGAAGCCTTAGGCTTGACCCGCTGGGGGTTGGAAATCCAGCGTGGCGTCCAGAAGCGCGGGTATGTCGAAAACTGCCCGCTCGTTGTCCAGGAACAGGGGCGCAATCCCCGCCGCCGCCACCAACGCGGCGGGTACTTGGATGCGATCGCGTTCCCGGGTGACGGTCCAGGTTTCCAAGCGCTTGTCTTGAAACGCGAGATTGAGCGCACCCCACCGCAACAGCGCCGCCCGCGCCAGCGGGGTGTCGCCGCCCCAATGCCGCTGCGCCAGCGCCATGGCCGAGCCGGCCGCGATTTCGCCATGGGGCAAGGTCATCAAATCCTGAATGTATTTCACCATCTCATCCGGCGGAACATTCAGGGTCAAATAGGGCGCCATCTCGCTCATAGGATCATTTTAAGTCGGATTCTCCAGACTGAACATGGCATTCTCGTCATCGTAGGCGAAAGCCTCGGCGTATCTGCCCCAGCTCACCGCCGCCCGCAGGCTCTGTTCCGCCGCGTCTTCGTCCATGAAGTCCTCCAATTCGTCGATAAAACGGCTGCGGCGCGCGGAATGCGAAGCCCTTTCGTCCAATACCCGCCGGATGTGGGCGGCGAGCGGAACATAAGTCAGCAGATGGCGCATGAATATGCGCTTGCGCTCATCGAGCGCGCCGTGGGCAAAGGCCAAGCCATCTTCGGTGAGCTTCAGATCGCCGCCCTCAAGCTCCGCAAAACGCAGCATCTGCAGGGTTTCCGCGACCGGGAAGAGTTCATCGATCTCCATGGTCAGGTCCGAAGCGATCTCCGGCAGGTCCGCCTTGCCGTTGAAGGGCGCCGCGGCCACCGCCTCCATCAATCCGGCCAGCAAGTTGGAAGACACATGCGGCAGAACGCTGCCTATCCCCAGGCCCGGGAAGTTCTCTTTGCGCCCGGGCGCCCCGCTCGCCGGCCGGGCGGTCATTTCCACATAGATCCGTTCCACCAGTTCGCGGAAACTCGGATCCAGGCGGTTGCGCGGCTGCGGCAGCGTCACCTTGATTTCACTTAAGATGCGGCCCGGATTGCTGCCGAATACCAACACCCGGTCGCACATCAGTACGGCCTCTTCGATGTTGTGCGTGACCAGGATGACGCCCTTGATGGGCATGCGGCCTTCCGCCCACAAATCCAAAAAGTCGGTGCGCAGCGTCTCCGCCGTCAGCACGTCCAAGGCGGAAAACGGTTCGTCCATCAGCAGGATGTTCGGATGAACCACCAAGGCTCTGGCGAAACCGACGCGTTGACGCATGCCGCCGGACAATTCGCGCGGGTACGCCGACTCGAAGCCGTCCAAGCCGATGAGATCGATGGCCGCCAGTGAGCGCTTGCGGATTTCCGTCCGCGACATGCGCTGCGCCTCCAGACCCAGCGCCACATTTTCAAAAACCGTGAGCCAGGGGAATAAGGCGAAACTCTGGAATACCATGGCGATACCCGGTGCAGGACCGGCAATCGGTTTACCGAGGTATTGCAGATCCCCGGCGCTGGGCTCGGAGAGTCCCGCGATCAAGCGCAGTAAAGTGGACTTGCCCGACCCGGATCTGCCCAGAAGCCCGACGATCTGGCCCTCGCGCAATTCCAGATTCATCCTTCGCAGTACCAACAGTTCCGCGCCGTCCGGCTTCGGAAACGCTTTGCGCACATCGGTGCATTGCAGCAGCGGAGAGTTGTTCATGCTGACCCCTGGGAGCCTAGGTAAGCCGATATTTGCGCTCAGCGTAGTAATACAAGGGGCGCCAGAACAGCCGATTGATCACGACCACGAAGAGACTCATGGTGCCGATCCCCAACACGATCTTGTGGAAGTCTCCGGCCGTGGTCGCCTCGGCGATGTAAGAACCCAAGCCGCGCGCCTCGATTTTCGTGTTTCCCCAGCTCGCCAACTCCGCGACAATGCCGCGTTCCACGATCCGCCTGATGCGGTAATGGCGCCGGTCACATAGAACGGCAGAACCGCCGGCAACGCGACCTTGCGCCACCACAGCCAACCCTTGATACGAAAATTGTCCGCCACGTAGCGCATTTCCGCGGGTATCGAGGAAGCACCGGCGATCACATTGAATAGGATGTACCACTGAGTTCCCAAAATCATGAGCGGACTCAAGTAAATATCCGGGATTCAGTTTCCACTGAACGATTCCGTACACCGCGATGGGAAACAACAAATTGGCGGGAAATGCCGCCATGAACTGCGCGATGGGCTGAACGATTTGCGTGGCGCGGGGCCGCATTCCCACCCACACGCCGATCGGCACCCAAATCAGCTGGCGAGCGCGATCAGAACGAACACCCGCAGCATCGTGAGGGCCGCCAATCCGCACACTTGCATTGCCTCGCGCAGAGGCGTGTTCTTAATGAGCACGAGGACGATATGCCAGAGGCCGAGCACCGACAGCCGCAATGATCAGCGAAACCCACAGCAAATCGAGCGATCGCTTAGGCCTGTTCGATACCGGTTCGGAGCGGCTCATCATCGCGGCGCTTTATCGCGCGGCTGGTCCAGCAGCACTGCGGCGTGGAAGGCGACGGTTGCTGCCTGAATCGAGCCGCGACCGTCGCATCATGGTCGAGCGCCCAGGAGTCGGGCACCCGGGCACCGGGTCCTGTTCCACGCGGAAGCGGTCCACCCAGGCGACCAGGGGCCGAAATAGCAGCTGATCGTAAAAGAAAATCACGATCAACATGGTGGCGATCGCCCAGCCAATCGCGACCAGATTCTTCTGCTCTATGGCGAGCGCAATGTACGAGCCAATGCCCGGCAGCGTCACGGTCGTGTGACCGACACTGATCGACTTCCGAGGCAACCACAAAGAACCAGCCGCCGGACATCGACATCATCATGTTCCAGATGAGCGCCGGCATGGCGAAAGGAACCTCAAGCTGCCAGAAGCGCATCCAGGGCGATAGACGGAATGATTCCGCGGCCTCGAGAGTTCGATCGGAATCGTACGCAGGGACTGATAAAAGCTAAAGGCCATATTCCAGGCCTGACTGGTGAAGATGGCGAAGATTGCCGCGAACTCCGCGCCGAGCACCCGTCCCGGGCGCGAGCGACATGAAGAACACGACGGTAATGGAAATGAAACCTAAAATAGGCACCGATTGCAGGATATCCAGCATGGGCACCAGCAATTTGCCGGCGCGTTCGCTCTTCGCCGCCCAGGTGGCATAGGTCAGGGTGAAGAGCAGCGACAGCGCGAGGGCCGCGAACATGCGGAAGGTGGTGCGCGCGGCATATTCCGGCAAATGCCAGGGATCCAGCGTGATCGGCGCCACCTGCAGCTGGCTGAGCGGCGCAAACAGGCCGCGCGAGGTCTCGCCCAGAAACACCACCAGCCCGATCACCACGATGAATGCCAGCACGTCCCATCGAGTGACAACATCGCGCAGAAAGGCAGGCAGCTCGAAGCGGTTCATCCGCGCATTCTCTCAGGACAGGCAATGAAGTAGCTAGTAGGGTAGTAGGTTCGGCGTGCAGATAATTTGCACTTTGATGAGACCAAGCATGGCAAAAAGTTTCGCGGCGGATTCGCCGATCGCCCCGGCGGCAGCGACGCGCTTTAATCTACTGGGCGTTCTGAGCTTTTCGCACTTCCTCAACGACATGATGCAGTCGTTGATCGTCGCCATTTACCCCTTGCTCAAAGGGGAGTTTCACCTGAGTTTCGTACAGATCGGCACCATCACGCTGACCTATCAGGCTTGCGCATCCCTGCTGCAACCCCTCATCGGCATCTATACCGACAAGCATCCCAAGCCGTATTCGCTCAGCACCGGCATGTGCTTCACGCTGGTCGGCATCGTCACCTTGGGCTTCGCGCCGAATTACGCCAGCGTGTTGGCGGCGGCGGCACTGATCGGCGCCGGGTCCGCGATTTTTCATCCGGAATCCTCGCGCATTGCGCGCTTGGCGTCCGGCGGACGTCATGGACTCGCGCAGTCGATCTTTCAAGTCGGCGGCAATGCCGGCTCGGCCATGGGGCCGCTGCTCGCCGCGTGGATCATCCTGCCGCTGGGGCAATCCAGTCTTGCCTGGTTCGCAATCGCGGCGGTCCTCGCCATCGCAGTACTGGCTCGCGTCGGCGGCTGGTACAAACGCCAGCACATCGACCGGCCCAAGGCCGCGCAAGTTTCGGCAGCGACCGGCCCGGTCTCGCCGGCGCGAGTCCGCTGGTCGATCGCCGTGCTCGTGATTTTGATCTTCTCCAAATATTTCTACGTGGCCAGCATCACGAGTTACTTCAGTTTCTACTTGATCGACAAATTTCATATCTCCGTGCGCTCCGCGCAGATCCATCTGTCCGTGTTTTTGCTGGCGATGGCGCTCGGCACGCTGTTCGGCGGCCCATTGGGCGATCGTATCGGACGCAAACGCGTGATCTGGGTATCGATTCTTGGGATCGCGCCCTTTACCTTGATCCTGCCCTACGTCGATTTGAAGTGGGTGGGGATCTTGACGTTCATCATCGGCTTTATCCTGTCCTCCGCCTTCTCCGCCATCGTGGTGTTCGCGCAAGAGTTGATGCCCGGCAATGTCGGGGCCGTATCGGGACTCTTCTTCGGTTTCGCGTTCGGCATCGGCGGCATCGGCGCCGCCGTCTTGGGCGGCCTTGCGGATCAGCACGGCATCGGGTTCGTGTATCGAATCTGCGCCTACCTCCCCCTGCTCGGGATGGTGGCGGCATTCTTGCCCAATATCGAACTCAACGACCATAGGCGTAAGTCCACAGCGCGGGCACCATGACCCGGCATACGAACATCGCTCTCATCACCGGCGCCAGCCGCGGCCTGCGCAAGGCCGCCCCAATTTAGGAGAACGCCTGAATCCCGGTCTGTGCTCGACCCAGGATCAAGGCGTGAATATCGTGGGTGCCTTCATAGGTGTTCACGACTTCCAGATTCACGACGTGGCGAATCACGCCATATTCGTCGGAGATGCCGTTGCCGCCCAGCATGTCGCGAGCGGTGCGTGCGACATCCAGCGATTTGCCGCAGGAGTTGCGCTTCATGATCGAGGTGATCTCCACCGAAGCGGTGCCATCATCCTTCATGCGGCCGAGGCGCAGGCAGCCTTGCAGGGCCAGCGTAATCTCGGTTTGCATGTCGACCAGCTTTTTCTGAATGAGCTGATTCGCGGCGAGGGGGCGGCCGAACTGCTTGCGGTCGAGCACGTATTGCCGCGCCGTATGCCAACAACTCTCGGCGGCGCCAAGCGCGCCCCAGGCAATGCCATAGCGCGCGGAATCGAGGCACGTGAACGGTCCTTTCAGACCCGTGACGCCCGGGAGCAAGTTCTCCTCCGGGACGAACATTTCCTCCATAAGAATCTGCCCCGTGGTGGACGTGCGCAGGCCGACCTTGCCGTGAAGCATCGGCGTGCTTAGTCCCTTCCATCCCTTCTCAAGTATGAAGCCCCGAATGATCCCATCGTCGGTCTTTGCCCAGACCACGAAAACATCGGCAATCGGGCTGTTGGTGATCCAAGTCTTGGCGCCGGAGAGCCGATAGCCGCCGGCGGCTTTGCGCGCCCGCGTAATCATGCTGCCAGGATCGGAGCCGTGATCGGGCTCGGTCAAGCCAAAGCAGCCGATGGTCTCGCCTCGAGCCATTGAAGGCAGATATTTCTGCTTCTGCGCTTCCGTGCCGAACTTGAAAATCGGCAGCATGACCAGCGAGGACTGCACGCTCATCATCGAGCGGAATCCGGAGTCGATTCGCTCAACCTCGCGCGCGATCAGGCCGTAGCTGACGTAATTCATGCCGCCGCCGCCGTACGTCTCAGGAATCGTGGCGCCCAACAGGCCCACCGCGCCCATTTCCCTGAATATGCCCGGGTCGGTATGCTCACGGCGGAAGGCTTCGAGCACGCGCGGCGCGAGCTGACCGTGCGCGTAGTCGCGGGCCGCGTCGCGAATCATTTTTTCCTCTTCCGTCAACTGCGTATCCAGCAACAGCGGATCATCCCAATGAAATTGTTCGCGTGACATGCCTTTGAAATCCTGGTCTTTTGTCCCCGCGCAGGATCGCACACTATCCGCGCTTCGGCACGCCCAACGCCTTATCTAGGACAAATAGGGCCGGTGCGGCGACGCATGGCGCCGCGGACGGCGTGTCGGCGGCAGCCTACAACTCGGGCAAGAACCCGAGCGAAAGCGGCGAGCAGAACCAGGGCAGCAAGCCGGGCCGGGGAATATTCTTCAGGCGGGCTGACGCAGATCAGCCCGCACTCCGGCAAGTCTGGCCTAAGGAGCCGCCTCGCCTCACAGAGCAGCGCCGCCTTTGGCGTGAAACTTCCGCCCGCAGTGTCATAGAATGACGTTTGTGAGCGCACCCAGTCCCGCAGGCGATGGATACATGAGCGGCTTCGGCAACGAATTCGCCAGCGAGGCGCTGGCGGGCGCGCTGCCGCAGGGCCGCAACTCCCCGCAGCGCTGTCCTTTCGGATTGTACGCGGAACAATTCTCGGGCACGGCATTCACCGCGCCGCGAGCCGCCAATCGCCGCTCTTGGCTGTATCGCATTCGTCCGGCAGTTACGCATCATGCCTTCGAACGCCTGAGTCATTCGCGGCTCGATGAGCCGTGCCAGGAACCCGCGACGCCGAATCAGCTGCGCTGGGATCCGTTGCCTTTCCCACCGCGCCACTGACTTCATCGAGGGTCTGGTCCCAATCGCCGGCAACGGATCGCCGGAGGCTCACGCCGGCTGCGGCATCTATTTGTATGCCGCCAATCGCTCGATGCAGCGGCGATTCTTTTACGATGCCGACGGCGAGATGCTGGTCGTGCCGCAGCAAGGCAGCGCTGGTGCTCGACACGGAGCTCGGGCGTTTGGAGCTGGAGCCCCAGGAGATCGCCGTCATCCCACGCGGCCTGCGCTTTCGCGTCGAGCTGCCGAACGGCAGCGCACGCGGCTATATCTGCGAGAATTTCGGCGCGCCGTTCCGATTGCCGGATCTGGGACCCATCGGTTCCAATGGTCTTGCCAACGCGCGCGATTTCCTGACGCCGCGCGCCCGCTACGAGGACATCGAGGCAGGCTGCGAGCTGATGGCAAAATTCGGCGGCCATCTGTGGGCCGCCAACATGGATCATTCTCCGCTGGACGTCGTGGCCTGGCATGGCAACAACGCGCCCTACAAGTACGATCTGCGGCGCTTCAATACCATGGGATCCACTTCAGCTACGATCATCCCGATCCGTCGATTTTCCTCGTGCTGCATTCGCCGAGCGATACGCCAGGCACGAGCAATCGATAGACTTCGTGATATTCCCGCCGCGCTGGCTCGCGATGGAGAACACTTTTCGGCCGCCGTGGTTTCACCGCAATGTGGCCAGCGAATTCATGGGCCTGATCTGCGGAGTCTATGACGCAAAGAGCGGCGGCTTTGTGCCCGGCGGGTCGTCCCTGCACAACTGCATGAGCGGACATGGGCCCGATGCTGCGACATTTGATAAGGCGAGCGCCGCCGACACCTCGGTTCCCGTGCACATTGGCGACACCATGGCATTCATGTTCGAATCGCGCAGCGTGCTGCAGCCCAGCCGCGCTGCGTTGCAGGGCACGCCGCCATTGCAAAGGGATTACTTGAGCCACTGGCTGGGACTGAAAAAAACCTTCGATCCGGCCAAGCCCTGACCATGCCGGCGCTGGACCTGACACACGACCCCAAGGCTCGCAGCTGGCTGGCATCCGCGAACATCAGCGGGTGCGCATTCCCGCTGCAAAATCTGCCGTTCAGCGTCTTCCGGCGCGCGCGGTCTGCCGAAGGTTATCGCGGCGGTGTGGCGATTGGCGATCAGATCGTCGATCTTTGCGCGCTCGCGGAGGCGCAACTGTTCACGGGCGATGCCGCCGAAGGCGTTTCTGCCGGCAGCCAGGACTCATTGAATTCGCTGATGCGCCTCGGGCCCCAGGTCTCGAGCGCGCTGCGCCGCGCACTGTTCGAGGCCCTGGCGCAAGGGTCCGCGCACGAGGCGCTGCTGAAAAAATGCCTGGTACCGCAGAGCGAGGCGGTTTTTTCCGTACCCGCGCATATCGGCGACTACACTGATTTCTATATTTCCATTCATCACGCGACGGCCATCGGCCGCCTTTTTCGGCCGGACAATCCTCTGCTGCCGAACTACAAATGGATCCCCATCGGCTATCACGGCCGCAGTTCATCGATCGGCGTGTCGGGGCAAAACTTCCGGCGGCCTGAAGGACAGAGATCCTCAGGTGGAGGCAGTCCAACGGTCGGGCCCAGCACTCGATTGGACTACGAGCTCGAGCTGGGCATTTTCATCGGCTCCGGCAACGCGCTCGGCGCGCCAATTTCAATGGCTGATGCGGAAAATCACATCTTCGGCCTGTGCCTGCTCAATGATTGGTCGGCGCGGGATTTGCAAAGCTGGGAGTACCAGCCGTTGGGTCCTTTCTTGGCGAAAAATTTCGCGACCACCATTTCACCCTGGATCGTGACCCTGCAAGCGCTCGCACCCTTCCGTGTACCGTTCAATCGGCCCGAGTCGGATCCTCAGCCGCTGGCTTATTTGGACTCTCGAGCGAACCGAGAAACGGGTGCCATCGACATACGGCTGGAAGCGCTCATTCAAACCGCGAAAATGTTCGAGCGCGGCGATCCGCCGCAACGCCTCTCTGAGACCAGTTTTCGGCACGCCTATTGGAGCATCTCGCAATTGGTGGCACACCATACCGTCAACGGCTGCAATCTGCGCCCCGGAGACCTATTCGGCAGCGGCACCCAATCCGGTCCGACGCCGGCGGAGGCGGGATCCTTGGTGGAACTGAGCAAGGGCGGCACCCAGGCGTTGCCCATCGGCAAGGATGAGCATCGAACCTTTTTGGAAGACGGCGACACCGTGATTTTCCGCGGTTGGTGCGAGCGTCCCGGCGCAGTAAGCATAGGATTTGGCGAGCTTTATGGGCGCGTGTTGCCGGCCGCAGTTTCATAGCCTCAAGATCGCGCGGCCGCGCTGACATTTTTATCAGCGTTGCTCCTACAGTCCTGCAAACGCTTGCGTTTTAGAATCACGCCTCGAAGATCCCCTGGCGGTGAAAGTCATGAATATCGCACTCGCTCTGCTGTTGTTTATGTGCCTTTGCCTGATGTTGGCGTGGGGCTTGATCAGTGTAGTGCAGAATCTGACGGATGCATCCGCCTACGATGAGCCGATGTTTCGCGAAGCCGGCCCGATTTTTCACGATCACAGCGCCGCACAGCTCGGGGCTAGATCTCAATTTGCCTGGCAATCTCGATCGCATTCGAAGGCTCCAGATTGAACCGGTCGACGATCTTGACCGAGTTGCGATAGAGAAACGCAAACAACGCCATCCGCCAGCCTCGAAGGCTGGCCCCTTCTCGTCTGGAGACCACCAGATCGCGGGTACCGACAAACATCGCGTTGTCGAAATCGATGTCTGCGGGCAGACCGCGAGTCTTTAGCAGCGCTTGGCGCAGATCCGGAATTTCCAGGAATCCGAAACGCGCCACAAGGTGCCATAACCCTTCGCCGACATTCTCGACCACGGTGCACGTCGGGCCGGCGATACGCGGCGTGCTCTCGAACACCACGCTTAGAGCGATGGCGTTGCGCGGCAGGACGCCGACAAAATGCGCATGATCCATGATGAGCCGCGACACCTTCTGTGTGCTGCGCGTCAAGAATACCGTCGTTCCATCCATGCGTGGAATCGCTCCGCTCCTTAGGGCCGATAAAAACTTTTCCGCGGCTTCAGGCGACTGCACCAGCGTCTGGCGGATCGCCTCGATGCCGCGGCGCCAGGTGGTCATGACGATGAATAAAATAGCCGCGAGTGTCAGCGGCAGCCAGCCGCCCTCGGCAATCTTCAAGAGATTCGCGCGTGAAGAAACCCGTGTCGACCATGATGAAGACCACGGCAATCGGTACGGCCACGGCCATCGGCCATTTCCACAGATCGCGCATCGCGCGGAACAAAAGAAAAGTGGTCAGCAGCATGGTGGTCGACACGGCCGTGCCGTAGGCGCCCGCCAGCCGATCCGAGGCGCCGAAGGCGATGGTGGTGGCGATGGTGGCCACCATCAACAGCCAATTGACCACCGGAATGTAAATCTGACCGTAGATTCGATCCGATGTTTGTCGAATCGCGACTCCCGGCAGCCACCCGAGCTGCATGGCTTGCCGCGTCATCGAGAAAGAACCCGTGATGATGGCCTGGCTCGCGATGATGGTGGCGATCGTCGCCAACACCACCAAGGGATAGACGGACCAGGCAGGTGCGATCTGAAAGAACGGATTGCCCGTTACCGTTCCCTTATCGATCAAAAAGGCTGTTTGCCCGGCATAGCTCAAAAGCAGTGCCGGCAAAACCACGCCGTACCACGAGCGGCGAATCGGGTTCTTGCCAAAATGCCCCATGTCCGCATACAGCGCTTCGCCGCCGGTGATGCATAAGAACACGCCCCCCAATACCAGAAAGCCTGTGCGGCCCGACGCCATCATGAAGCGGATGGCGTAGCGCGGATCCACTGCTGCGATGACGTCGGGATGCTTCATAATCGATGCGACGCCAAGCAATGCAATGACGATAAACCACAGCAGCATGATCGGTCCGAATGCTCGGCCGATCCTTTCGGTGCCGAAGCGCTGCGCGGCGAACAGCGCCAACAGAATGACGACCGCCATCGGCATCACGTAGGGCTTGAAAACTTCGGTGACGACGTTGACGCCCTCGAGCGCACTCAGTACCGAAATCGCAGGCGTGATCACACCATCGCCGTAGATCAGCGCGGCGCCGAGCAGCCCCATGCCGGTCAGCAGCCGCACACCCGGCGTAAAGCCATTGGCGCCGATCAAGGACATCAATGCCAAGATCCCGCCCTCACCGCGATTGTCGGCGCGCATGACAAACAGGCAGTACTTGATCGAAATGGTCACGATCAAAGTCCAAAAAACCAGCGAGAGCACGCCGAGTGCGGTTTGCGGCGTAAATTGGCCCCCCATGGCCTGCACCACCGTCTGTAATGTGTACAGGGGGCTCGTGCCAAGATCGCCGAACACAACCCCTAGCGCACCAAAGGCAGCCCAGGATTTAGGCCTATCCGCAGGCGCATCACTGACCCGATTTGTCGCCATTGCGCCGCCGTTTTCTCTGCCGAGACATTAATTCTGCTGCAAACATTAAAAATTCTGCCGGAAGCATTAAATCCGTAGGGCCTCTCCCACAATCATTGTGGAATGAGGCCGCTGCCTTCTTAAGAGCGGGCTGCCTACAATAGGGATCGGTAATCTCCGATTCGATATTACCTGGAGGGTCCCAAAATGAGTGGCAACATCAAGGCTACATTGATTCTGGCCCTGCCGCTCCTGATGATCGGAACGGCACTCGGCGGCGATGGCGTGCAGGTCAAGATTACCAATGACGGAACGCAGGACATTATCGTCACAGTGTACGACATGAACGCCAAGCCTCGGGCAATCTTGCTGCAAAATACGCGCATCAACGGTTTCACTTCGGTGCCCCTATCCGCCACAGCGGACGCCACCGGACGAGCGAACCTGGCTTGGACCGCGACCAGCGCCGACCCGACATGGACGAAGTGCGGACACGCTGATACTTTGGGCTTACGCAATGATTCGGCGGTCGATGTGCACGCCGATTCGCGCTGCAACGCTTAGGTTGGCTTAGCCGCGCAGCAAGTGCCGCCCTCGTGCCGCGCACAGCGCGAGAAGACCGAGCAGCGCCGAAAGATCGAGCACCCCGCCGCCGCCAGAACTCGGCGGGGGCTGGGTCGCCACTGCACTCACAGACAGCGTCACTGAAGTCGCAGGCGACATCCCGGCAACATTCGAGCAGACAAGAGTGTACGGGTACGATCCCACGGCAGTCGGATTAACCGTCAGTGTGCCGTTGCTCGCCATGGCACCTGACCAAGTGCCCGAGGCGGTGCAGCCGGTGGTATTCACCGATGACCACGTGAGCGTCGTGGAGCTGCCCGTCACAATGGATGTTGAAGCCAAGCTGAGCGTGGGCGCGGCGGGAATGATTGCGGGAACCATTTGCGCCGCCTTATCTGCCAGAACAAATCCATAGCCGGCGGCAAAGTTGTATGTTCCTGCCGTGGGGTTTGGCGTAACGCCGATCGGCGCCGTGCTTTGCTGCAGTATTGAATAAATCTGCGTCGGCGTCAGCGCCGGATCGGCCTGCAGCATCAGCACGGCGATGCTCGCCACGTGCGGTGCGGCCGCCGAGGTGCCGAAAAAATTTGGAAAGCTGGCATTATTCGCGCACGAGGGCACCGTGCTGTCATCAGTGATCCCCGTGCTGCCCCCTATCGTGAATCCCAGAAACGTATCGTTGCCGCCATCGGGCCCGACGAAATCGGGTTTTTGGCGCATCGCGGGTGTCGCGAGGCGCTTGCCGGTGTCATCGAACAGAATCGGATCGCCGCCGGCGGAGGAGAAATATTCCAGAGTCGGTACCGTCGCTCCGCAGGAAATGGTGTTCGGAAAAAATACCGCGCCGACGGCTGCGGCGCCCGCGGCGAGGGGGTGGCCCTGCACCGTACCTCCGCCGTTGTTCGCAAACTTGGTAATTTGGCTGCCTGCGCCGTCATCTTCGACCACAACCTTGATGCGTCCCGGCGTCACGCCGCCGTTGACCAAACCAACGACAATATTCAGCGTTTCCTGTGAACTGTTGGCGGTCGCATTGGCAGGATTGTCGATAATCATGATCTGCACGGGGTCCTGGCCCAGCGTGCTGGCGCCGCTGCAGGTCGCGGCGTTGAGGTTGCCGTTGTCGATGATGTCATTTCCGGTCGCGCCGGTGATGCATACATCGATCGCGCTGGTCGAGCCGCCGCTGCCTTTGGCGCCTGTCACGTACGGTTGGTCCCACTCCACGACAATCACGACAAACTCGCCGGGAACCATCGGCGGAATCGTGACGGGAAGCGTCGTCGTCGTGGTGGCGCCGGTCGTGTCGAAGTTCAGCAAATGCTCGTTCGCATTCTGGCCCGTACCGGCCGTGGCGAACGACGGCGCGTTGTTGTCATACGCCAGCGTGCCGTTGTTGCCGGCCGAGGAAAAATACGCAACTCCGCCGGCCTCAACCGTGTTGATCGCCTCCGCGACCAGGCCGTCCTGAAAAAACGGTTCATCAAAATAGCCCACGTCATCGACAATCACTTTCGCGCCGGCGCCGCCGCTGGCGACCGGCGCAGCCAGCTGCGCGATGCCCGATGCGAAATCCGCCTCGCTGTTCTCCGCGGTATAAAACGCAAGACCTGCACCCGGCGCCACATCGTGAACGATCTGCATCATCGCCCGGCCTTCATCGCCGAACGGCAACTGAATGGGCTGACCGTACTGCATGCAGGGCGCCTCCTCGATCACATTGACCAAAGCCGGCAAATCGCCGGTCGCCGCGTCGCCCGCCGCCGTTGTATTGAATCCGTTGTTGGCGTAGCCGTTGAGGCCGTTGGCATTCACGCCGTTGGCTGCGTATACCGGATAACAGTCATAGCTATCGGAAAGCACGCCCACGGTAATGCCCGCGCCATTCAGCGAATTTGCCGAGCGCACAATATCGCTGTTCTGCGCATAGTCGCCCTGCGAGGTGACCGCGCCGCTCTTGGTGCGCATCATGGCGGCGCGGATGGCGTGGACCTCGGTCAAAGCGCTGGCGGCGTCCAATTGATCGACCGGCAGCCAACCGCCGACATCGTTGGAATACTGCGAGGCGCGCTGCAGGCCCAGCCCCACCAGCGCGGCCTTCAGTTTCTGCGCATCGCCCTTGGTGATGGCGTCGATCAGCACCAGAGGCGATGAGCTGTCGGCCGGAAGGCTGAATCTCGCCGCCGGATTCAATGCGTGCAGGTCCTGGAGCGCCGAGCCAGGCCGAAGGCTCCCGACATGGCGCGCTATTTCGGCCAGCGTGGCATCGAATTTCGAGCCGCCGGCGCTGTCGCGTTGCTGCGCGCTGCGGCTGCCGGCAACATGCAGCACGGACGTGCCGGGTGCATTCGGACGCAGATGCATGGGTTGCGAAGGACCGACAGCCGAGACTGCCGAGACTGCTGTGAGCGCGCCCACGGCCGCGATTGCAAAGATACGTGAAGACATCCGTGGTCTCTCCCTTGGTTGCCACGATTATGTGTCGATCTCTAAGACAGGTGCGCCCGTCAAAAGTTTGCGCCCCATGGTAACAGTAGATGGAATTTCCGGCTGAAGCGTCCGCTTATTGCGACGCCCGACGACGCAACCCCCGGCCAATGCCAGCAAGGAGGGAAAGGGCACGCGCAGGCGCCGCGCCACGTGTAGGAACACCACGGCGATGCTCAGCAATATCAACGTAATTTCAAATAGCTGCATGGCCTGCAAAGATAGTACGAGGACGCGCTATATTTCCATATCGGCTCAGGCAACGGAGAAACAGCATGTCCCCGCAATCGATGATCTTCTGCTGCGCGACCGCGTGGATTTTGTCCGCTGCGCCGCCCGCCACAGCCGCCGACGCCATTGCCGGAAAATCGCTGTTCCGGGAGCGCTGCAGCGTCTGTCATACGGCGGAATCGGGCGACAATGGCGGCGCGCAGGGCCCGTCATTGATCGGCGTCATGGGACGCGCGGCGGCGAGTGCGCCGCGGTTTTCATACACCACGGCGCTGCGCGATTCGAAACTGACCTGGGACAGCGCAACGCTGCAGCGCTTCCTTGCGGCTCCCAGCAGCGTGGTGCCGGGCACCTCGATGGTGCTCGCGGTTCCTGATGAGACCGAGCGCGACAACCTCGTCGCCTATTTCCAAAGCGTTTCCAACCAAGCGGCGCCCGCTGAGTCATCCATCCTCGTGCCCACGAGCAGCGCGCAATCGGCCAACTGGCGCTTGGATGCCCCGGGCCGCGTGCATCGCATCAGCGCGAACTCGCTGCCCCCGCCCTTTGAGACGCCTTCGTCCCGCAACAGCTCATCGGTGGTGCCGAAACCCGCGAGCGCCTCGCTGTCGGTGCCGCCGGGATTTCACGTCGCTACCTTCATCTCGACTTTGACCGGGCCACGTAAAATGTTGGTTGCGTCCAATGGAGATATCCTGGTCACCGAGATGCGGGCGGGACGGGTCACGGTGCTGCATCCCTCTTCCGATGGCAGCCGCGTCGCCGGCACCGAGGTATACTTGCAAGGACTGAAGCTGCCGTTCGGCCTGGCTTTTTATCCGAGCGCGCAGAATCCGCAGTGGCTGTACGTCGCTGAGACCAACCGCGTCACACGCTACGCCTTTCGGGTGGGCGATGTGAAGCCGCGCGGCGCGGCGCAAATCGTGGTGCCGTATCTACCGAGCGGCGTCGGCCATTCCACCCGGGATATCGCGTTCTCAGCGGATGGCAAGCGGCTGTTCGTTTCAGTGGGCTCAGGATCCAATGTCGCCGAGACGATGTCGAAAAAAAGTCCTGCCGAAATCCAGGCTTGGGAAGCCGTCCATGGCCTCGGCGCTGCCTGGGGCGCCGAGACCGATCGAGCGGCGGTCTTGGAATTCGACGCGGCAGCTCCAGGAACGGCAGTCATCTATGCCAGCGGCATCCGCAATTGCGTCAGCCTCACCGTGCAGCCGGCGAACGGTGCGCTATGGTGCACGACCAACGAGCGTGACGCCCTCGGCGACGATCTCGTGCCTGACTATTCGACGCGAGTCAAACGCGGCAGCTTTTACGGCTGGCCATGGTATTACATCGGCTCAAACGAGGACCCGCGCTTGAAGGGCGAGCGGCCCGATTTGGCGGGCAAGGTCTCGGTACCCGATGTGCTGTACCAGTCACACTCGGCCGCGCTCAGCATGACCTTCTATACCGCAAGCAACGGAAAATCCGCGTTCCCCGCGGCGTTCGTGGGCGATGCCATTGTCGGATTTCATGGCTCTTGGAACCGCAGTTTGCGGACCGGTTACAAGCTGGTGCGCGTCCACATGAAAAACGGCGAGCCCACGGGCGACTACGAAGACTTTCTAACCGGTTTTGTGGTGGACGACGCCCACGTCTGGGGTCGCCCGGTCGCGACCGCGGAACTTGCCGATGGATCGCTGTTGATGAGCGAGGATGGCGGCAACGTGATCTACCGCATCTCGTACGCGCACTGAATGCGATCGATCGCCAAGCGTCATTGCGCTACTCTAAGGACCATGATCATCAACCGACTGGCAATAGCTCTACTGCTCGCGCCTTGCCTCATGGCGCGTGCGGCCGCGCCCCCCGACCTGGAGTCTGACCAGGGAATGGTAGTGACTTCTCAGCACCTCGCTTCCGAGGTGGGGGCGGCAATTCTGCGCCGGGGAGGCAACGCCGTCGACGCCGCGGTCGCGGTCGGCTACGCCCTGGCGGTAACGCATCCTTGCTGCGGCAATCTCGGCGGCGGCGGATTCATGCTCATTCATTTCGCCGACGGCGAAAATACCTTCATCAATTTTCGCGAACGGGCGCCGCTGGCCGCGAGCGCCGGCATGTTTCTCGATGCGCAGGGCAACGTGGTCGGCAACCGCAGCCTCAGCGGTTATTTGGCGGCGGGTGTTCCCGGAACGGTAATGGGATTGGAGACCGCGCGCCAGAAATATGGAACTCTGCCGCGAGCGCTGTTGATCGCGCCGGCGATCAAACTCGCGCAGCAAGGGTTCATATTGACGCAAGGCGATGTCGACGTGCTGGCGGACGGGACGCAAGAGTTCCGGGAGCAGCCGAACGTTGCGGCGATTTTCCTCAAGCACGGCGCTGCACTCGCGCCCGGCGATCGCTTGACGCAAAAGGACCTCGCCGCGACTCTGCGCGCGATCAGCAGCGGCGGAACCGGCGCCTTCTATCATGGCGCCATACCCGCGGCGGTCAGCGCCGCTTCGCGCGCGCACGGCGGATTGTTGACGGCTGAGGATTTTGCCGCGTATACGGCGACGGAATCTGCGCCCATCACCTGCTCGTATCGAGGCTATACGATCCTATCCGCGCCGCCGCCGAGTTCCGGCGGCATCACCTTGTGCGAGATGCTGCAAGTACTCCAAGGTTACCCGCTGAAGGCGATGGGTTTTCATTCCAGCGGCGCCGTTCACGTCATGACCGAGGCGATGCGTCACGCCTACCGGGACCGCAACACCTATCTTGGCGATCCGGCTTTTATCGACAATCCCAGCGCGCGGCTCTTGTCGGCGCCCTATGCGGACTCGATCCGAGCACAAATTCAGACCGATCGCGCCACGCCCTCCGCGGCCCTGCAGGGGCTGGCGGCCGCGGAAGAGCATGCCACCACGACGCACTATTCCGTGGTCGATCGTTCAGGCAATGCAGTCTCGGTCACCTACACCATCAATGATTCGTTCGGCGCCAAGGTGATCGCCGCCAATACCGGGTTCTTTTTGAACGACGAGATGGACGACTTCACCGCCAAACCGGGAGTTCCCAATGTATTCGGGCTGGTACAGGGCAAGGCCAATGCGGTCGCCCCAGGGAAGCGCCCGTTGAGTTCCATGACACCGACGCTGGTGTTCAAGGACGGCAAACCGCTGCTCGTCCTCGGCACGCCGGGCGGCTCGCGAATCATTACGACGGTGCTGGAAGTCATCGTTAACTTCATCGATCACGGCATGACCCTGCAAGAGGCCATCGATGCGCCCCGCATCCATCATCAATGGCTGCCGGACACGCTTGCGGCGGAACCCTTCGCGCTTTCCGCCGATACCGTCAAGACGCTGACCGCGATGGGATACAAGATCGTGCCGCTGGAAAATTGGGGTTCAGGCAACGCTGTCGAGGCCATCGGCATCTCGCCTGCGGATGCCGCGGCCGCGAAGGCGTTGGGCTTCCCGCGTCCCGCTGTTCTGTACGGCGCAAACGACTCGCGCGCGCCCGCCGGTGCTGCGGCGGCGCCGTAGCCAAGTGAGCATTCACGCCTTATTTCCGACGTTCGTCTATACAGCACCATTGCAACGCGGCGATTCCGCCGATTTCAAACGTCAGTTGCTGAAGGAATGCCGGCAGCTGCGCTTGGACGATGCGGCCGGACGGCGCTGGTCCAAGGAAAACTATCCCGGCGGCTACACCTCCTATGGGTCGGTGCATCGTCTGCAAACAGTCTCGCCGACCTTCGAGTCGCTGAGGAAAAAGCTCCAGCGCCACGTTGCCGCCTTCGCCGCGGCGAGCGAATGGGATTTGCGCCGCCGCGATCTGCAAATGACCGATTGCTGGGTCAACATCATGCCGCGCGGCACGGTGCACGCGTTGCACCTGCACCCTCACTCGACCTTGAGCGGCACCTACTACGTACAGGTGCCAAAAGGATCTCCCGGCATCAAATTCGAAGATCCGCGCCTGGATCGATTCATGGCGGCGCCGCCGCGCGTTGCAAGCGCGCGGCGCGAGTTGCGTCCCTGGGTAACCTGCCAAGCTGCCGCGGGAAGCCTGATTTTGTTCGAAAGTTGGCTGCGCCACGAAGTCGCGCCCAATCGCGTCCGGCCCGAGCGAATCAGCGTAAGCTTCAATTACAACTGGTTCTAATGAAGGATTCTTGAATGACGGCCAAGACATCGGACGCCACGATGGCGGTATTCCTCGACCTGGAGAACATCGCGCTGGGCGCACGCGACGCCAAGTATCCGAGTTTCGATATCGAGAAGGTGCTCGAGCGGCTCTTGCTCAAGGGTCACATCGTGGTCAAGAAAGCTTATTGCGATTTCGAGCGCTATAAAGACTTCAAGCGCGGCTTGCATGAGGCGGCATTCGAACTCATTGAAATTCCGCATGTGCGACAGTCAGGCAAGAATTCCGCCGACATCCGCATGGTCGTCGACGCTCTTGATCTGTGCTACACCAAGGGCCACGTCGATACCTTTGTCATCTTGAGCGGCGACTCGGATTTCTCGCCCCTGGTCAGCAAGCTGCGCGAGAATGCCAAGACCGTCATCGGCGTCGGCGTGAAAAATTCTACCTCGGACCTATTCATCAACAACTGCGATGAATTCATCTATTACGATGATTTGGTGCGCAAGGAACCCAAGGGGCGGCGCCGCGGCGGCGCCGCGCCGCCCGCGCTTAGCTCAGCGGCTGGCGCGCCGGCCGAAAAGAAGGGACCTGCTTTGAGCGAGGCCATGGAGTTGATAGTCGATACGGTGGAGGCTTTGACCGAAGAGCGCGGCGGCAGCGAACCGATCTGGGGTTCGATGATCAAACAGGCCATCAAGCGGCGCCAGCCGGGCTTCAACGAGCGCTTCTATGGCTTTAGATCGTTCAACGACATGCTGGGCGATGCGGAAAAGCGCGGCTTGCTCACGCTCCGTCCGGACGAGAAGTCCGGCGGCTATACGGTGCAGGTCATCGACCGGCCCCCATCCGGCCCGGGTTAGCAGAGGGCTGCTGGCGCCGGGCAGCCACTTGAACTTAATGTACCCGCCCGCATTTGAGTTCAATGAATATTACCCGTCGAAACTCCTGGATGTGGGCGGAGGCTTGTGCCCTGCTCGAACAGGCGGAGCGCAAGCGTCGGCATTTCTTTGACCTGATCGGCGAGCCAACCCGGCCGGTTTGGGAGCCGCCCGCCGATATTTTCATCGATGGCGCCGCTGTGCATGTGGTGGTGGCATTGCCAGGAGCGCGCGTCGATGAGGTGACCGTACAGCTCAGCCCGTCCGGCTTGCAGATCGACGCGACGGTCTCGCCCCCTGCCTTGAGCGCGGCCGCTAACATCGTGCGGCTGGAAATCCCCTATGGCCGCATGCATCGGCGCATCGAGTTGCCGCCGGGACGCTACGTGCTGGCCGAACGCAGCTTGAATCACGGCTATCTGCAGTTGCACCTGACGAGGGAAACCGTATGAGCACCGGCGAAGACGTATTGATTATCCTGCCCGTGCGCGAGGCGGTATTGTTCCCGGCCGTCGTGCTGCCGATTGCAGTCTCGGGCAAGGCAGCGCTCGCTGCAGCGCAAGAAGCGGTACGCACGCAGCGCCGCGTCGGCCTGCTGTTGCAAACCGACGCGAGCGTCGAGGTTGTTGCGCCCGAAGTGCTGCACCGCATCGGCACCTGTGCCTCGATTGTAAGATTCATCACGGCGGCTGACGGCTCGCATCACCTGATCGCCCAAGGCGAGGAGCGATTCACGGTGTTGGACTATGTAAGCCGCGAGCCCTTCTTGGTCGCGCGCATCGAGCGGCACAAAGAGACCACCACCTTTGATCAGGAAATCGAAGCGCGCGGCGTGAATCTGCGCGAGATGGCGATCGAAGCGGTGCAGCTCCTGCCGCAGGCGCCGGGCGAATTGATCAACGCCATTCGCAATATCGAATCCATACCCGCGCTCGCCGACATGATCGCCAGCTTCATGGATCTGAAGGCCGCCGACAAACAGGAAATTCTCGCGACCTTTGACTTGAAGGCCCGCCTCGATCGCGTCTTGATGCTGCTCGGGCGGCGCATCGAGGTGCTGAAGGTGTCGCGTCAAATCGATGAAAAGACGCGCGAGGCGTTTGATGACCGTCAAAAGGAGGCCGTACTGCGCGAGCGGCTGCACCAGATCCAGAAGGAGCTCGGTGAATCCGACGGCTCTAAATCAGAGTTGGCGGACCTGAAGAAATCCATCAAAGAGGCCGGGATGCCGCAAGATGTCGAAGAGCAGGCGCAGCGCGAGCTCAACCGTCTGGAGAGGATGCCGGAACAGGCTGCCGAATACTCGATGACCCGAACCTATTTGGAATGGCTGCTGGCCATGCCCTGGGCCAAACTCGACCCCGAGCAGGTCGATATCGAACAGGCTCGAAAAATACTCGACGGCGATCATTACGGGCTGCCCAAGATCAAGCGCAGGATTCTCGAGTTCCTGGCGGTCCGTAAACTCAATCCCGGGGGCCGCAGCCCTATCCTGTGCTTTGTCGGGCCGCCGGGCGTGGGCAAGACCTCGCTCGGTCAGAGCATCGCCAAAGCCATTGGCCTCAAATTCGGCCGCGTGAGCTTGGGTGGTGTGCACGATGAAGCCGAAATCCGCGGCCATCGACGCACCTACATCGGCTCGCTGCCCGGGAACATCGTGCAGGCGGTGCGCAAGGCGGGTCGACGCAATCCGGTTTTGATGCTCGATGAAGTCGATAAGCTCTCGGCCAGCTATCAAGGCGATCCTTTCTCCGCGCTTCTCGAAGTGCTCGACCCGGAGCAGAACAATACATTCCGCGACAATTACCTGGGCGTGCCCTTCGATCTATCGAAGGTATTGTTCATCGCGACCGCCAACGTGCTCGATTCGATTCCGGCGCCGTTGCGCGATCGCATGGAAATCATCGAGCTCACCGGCTACACGGAGGAGGAGAAGCTGCAGATCGCGCGGCGCTTCTTGCTCAAGCGTCAGCTGAAAGCCAATGGGTTGACCGAGGATCAGGTCCAGCTGTCCGACGAGGCCTTGCGGCGGGTCATTGCCGAGTACACTCGCGAGGCCGGCGTTCGCAACTTGGAGCGGCAAATCGGCGCGCTATTGCGCAACGCCGCGGTCACGATCGCATCGGGGGAAGCACAAAGCGTCTCGATCGACGCGGCGGCGGTGCAGCGCATCCTGGGCGCGGCGCGCTTTGAAAGCGATGTGGCCCTGCGTACCAGCGTGCCGGGTGTCGCGACGGGACTGGCTTGGACACCGGCCGGCGGCGACATTCTCTTTATCGAAACCAGCCGCGTGCGCGGCAGCGGCAAGCTCATCTTGACCGGCCAACTCGGCGAGGTCATGAAAGAGAGCGCCCAAGCGGCGGTCACCCTGATCAAATCGCAAGCCGATCGGTTAGGAGTAGATCCCGCCGTGTTCGATAACAGCGATTTGCATATTCATGTGCCTGCGGGCGCGATTCCGAAGGATGGACCCAGCGCGGGCGTGGCCATCGCCACCTCGCTGGCTTCGCTGCTGACCCAGCGCACCGTGCGCGCTGACGTTGCCATGACGGGGGAAATCAGCCTGCGCGGTGTGGTCATGCCGGTGGGGGGCATCAAGGAAAAATGCGTTGCCGCGGCGCGCGCCGGAATTCGCACCGTGATTTTGCCGGCGCGCAACCGCCGCGATCTCGAAGACATTCCCGACAGCGTGCGCACCGGTCTTGAGTTCGTGTGGGCGGAGAGGATCGAGGACGTGCTCGGCAGAGCCCTCGAGAGCGCACCCGCCAAGCGGGCCGCCGCCTAAGCGAGCCGCCACTTTAACGGGCTGCCGCTTTAGGGGGCTGCCGCTTAGTGGAAGGTCGCGATCACCGCTCCCGATTCCAACCGGGCTTGCGGAGCCGCGGCGGCGATCCCGCCTAAGGAAAAGACGCGGGTCCCTGTTTGGGGCAGCGCGGCGTACACGGCATGTTTGCCAAAATGCGCGATGAGGCACCAAGACCTGCCGCCCGCCAATTGCCATTCCACGCGCAGTACGCCGTTGACGATCTCAAAAGTCCCCACGCGCGTGCCGAGCGACAGGTGCGGAGCCAGGTAGTGCCGCCGTAGGGCCAATAACTCGCGGATGAAATCCAGCCGCTCTCGATGCGGGGGAGCGAGCCGCTCCTGCCAGTTGAGCTTGCTGCCGATGAAAGAGGACTCGGCATTCGGATCCGGAATACGCGCCACGGCAGCGGGATCCGCGAAGGCGGCAAAGCGCTTGAATTCATGCCGGCGGCCGTTCGACACCGACAGCGCCAACTCAGGGCCGAAGTCACAGAAAAACATGAATGGCGTCGAGGCGGCAAACTCCTCCCCCATGAACAGCATCGGTATCTGCGGCGAGAGCAGCAAACACGCATAGGCGGCGCGAATCAGCCGCGGATCGGCAAAGGCTTGAATCCGCTCGCCAAACGCGCGGTTGCCGACCATGTCGTGATTTTGCAGAAATCCGACGAACGCTGCGGGCGGCAGCTGGGCGCTGGGCTCGCCCCGGGCCCGGTCGCGGAAGGTCGAATACTCGCCCTGATAGGCGAAGCCCTCTGCCAGCGCGCGTCCCAGCATCTTCAGCGGCTGGGCCGCATAGTCGGCGTAGTAGCCATCCGCTTCGCCGCTCACCAACACGTGCAGTGCGTGATGAACATCGTCGTTCCATTGCGCCGTGGCGAGCCGCGGCTCTCCCTGCGGGTCGCGTTCCAGATGGCGCGCTTGATTGGCATTGTTCTCGAGAATCAAGTGCACCTGGCGCCCAAGTCCCGGCCCCGCTCGAATCGCGGCGGCGATCTCGGCCACGATATGCGGACTCGATTGGTCTCGGATGGCGTGGATGGCGTCCAGCCGCAGCCCGTCGAAGCGATACTCTTCCAGCCAATAGAGCGCGTTGTGCACGAAAAAGTCGCGCACCGTGCGGCTGCCTTCGCCGTCAAAATTGATCGCGGCGCCCCAGGGGGTACGATGCGCCGGATTGAAGAACTCGGGACAATAGGCGTGCAGATAATTCCCTTCAGGACCGAAGTGGTTGTAGACGACATCCAGCAACACCTGCATTCCCAGCTCATGCGCGGCGTCGATGAAGGACTTCAGATCCGCGGGTGAGCCGTAGCATGGCGCCGGTGCGAACTGCAGCACGCCGTCATAACCCCAATTGCGATTCCCGGGGAACGCCGCCAGCGGCATGATCTGCAGCCCGGTAACGCCGAGCAGTTTCAAGTCCTTAAGCCGCTCGCGGGCCGCGATAAAGGTGCCCTCGCGCGTGAAGGTGCCGATGTGCAGCTCGTACAGCACCGCATCCGGCCACGATCGGCCGCGCCACTCCAAGCAGCGCCAAACATAGGCATTCGGATCGACAATCACGCTGGCCCCGTGAACGCCCTGCGGGTTGCTGCGCGAGGCGGGATCCGGCACGGCGAGCGCCTCGCCGTCGCGGCCCTCGACCAGGAATCGATAGCTTGCGCCCTCGCAGGCCTCAGGCACGTCAATCTCATGCCAGCCGTGAAGCTTGCGCATGGCGTGCCGCGCCGGCTCACCGGCCGGCCGCGCCAGTTCGAGCATCGCCGTTGCGCTCGAAGGCGCCCACAGACGGAAGCGCGCGCCGCCTGCAGGCTTGAGCGCACAGCCGAAGGGCATTGGGTGACAGAACCGACCGATCAGAGGTCTTGATCCTTTCGATGCTGCGGCCACCAACGCTGCAGCAACGATGCAGCCCATTCCCTGCCGCCGAGACCAAAGGCCAACGCGATCGCGAGCATGATACCGGCGAGAACAATGAAGAACGTCCGCTGCACGATCTCGCCGCCCACTTCCACCTGGCTCAAGGCGATCATCACGACGAACAGCATCAGCGCGTAGCGCACCAGCCCGCCCAACACTTCGGCGTCCGGAATGCGCGCTTCGAGGCAATAGTTCTGCACCGCCGTGCCCACGAAACGCGCGCAATACGAGCCGAACACCATGATCAACATGGCGATGATCAGCTTGGGCGCGAACAGCACCGCGCGCCCCAACAGATCAGGAATGTACGTCAAGCCCATGCCATTGAACGCCATGATGAGCGTGGCGAGGATCACCAGCCAGTACGCGACCAAGCCGAACAGGGTCGTGGTGTCGCCGCGCATGCCGGCCTGCTTCAAGAAATTGTCGGTGCCCGCCCGTTCGGTCAAGACATTGAAATTGATCGCGCGCAGCGCGCGCTCGACCGCGAAGCGTACCGTCTTGGCCAGCAGCCATCCGACCCCGACCACGAGCAGCGCCAGCAACAGTTTCGGCAAAAATGCGGCGGTCTGGTGCAAAAACTCTCGAGTTGCATCCACCAACACGTCAATGCTTTGCATGAGACGACCCCCAATATCAGCTGCCCCAATCCAGAATTCCTTGCAACGGGATGCCGACCCACGTCGGCCGGTTGCCGATTTCGTAGCGCAACTCGTACAGCGCCTTCTCCAGCTCAAACAGCCCCAGCAAGCCCTGCCCAGGGTTGCAGCGACTCGTACAGGCCGTGCCGCGCGCGTCCGCATCGTAGGCCGACAGGAACGCGCTCGCGCGCTTCGATCTCCCAGCTCCTCGCGAGCGGCGCGAGTCTGGCCGCCTCCGCTTCATTGTGCGCGACGCTGCGCAGCGCGCTGTGCTGCACATAGCTGAAGGAGCGCAGCATCCCGGCGACATCGCGCAGCGGCGAATGCTTGGCGCGCCGCTCGCTCCAGGCTGTGGCCGGGTTCGCCCTCGAAATCGATGATGCACGAAATCATTGCGAGTCAGCGAGAACCTGGCCCAAGTGATAGTCGCCGTGTATGCGGATCTTCTTGCCTGGCGGCGTCGCCGCCGCGCAGCTGCCTCGATGCGTTTCACGATCCGCTCGCGCTGCGCGAGCGCCGCAATGGCGCGCTCGCGATCCGCCGCGGGGATCGCATCGAGGTTGGCTGCCAACAGGTCCAGTGCGCCGTGCGCCTCGTCCAGCGCATGCTGGCGGTAGGCATCGATGTCCGCCCTGCCAAGCGGCTGCGGCGAAAACGCCGGATCGGCCGTAGGCTGGCAAAGGGCCCGGTGCAGCTCGGCCGTGCGCAGCGCCAGGACCCGAATTAGCGCGAGATAGGCCTCGTGCGCATTCGGCGGCGGCGCGTCGCTCGCCGGCGTGGTGCGGTGTTGCTCGAGATGCCGCCGCAGATATTCAAGCGAATAGGTCCAGCCGTCGCCTTGATTTGCGACGTATGCCTGCAGCATCGCCAGCAATCGCGTCTGGCCGTCGTTGGCGAGGTACTCGAGCACGCCCGCCAAGCGGCGCGCAGTTCGCGAAGTGCGCCACCTCGGTGAGATACAGGCCCATCTCGAGCTCGGGATTCACGCCGGCGCGAAGCCGGCGGTAGCCCTTGAGCATCAGCCGCTCGCGCAGTCGACGATGGTATTCGAGCTCGAGCCCTGCGGCCGCTCGGCCGGCAGGCTTCGAAATCCGCGCCGGCGATCTGCGCGAACGGCAGCAGTCGGCCTGAACGCGCAGCTTGCCCTGCGCGACATGGGAATCTCGCGGCGCGCCGCCATGGCCGCGACCAGCGCACGGCAGAACAGCTCATCGGCAAACGCATCGCCCATCACACCGACATTCGACTGCTGGCGAATCTTCGCCACGGCCGCGGTCGATAGATTGCGCACGCGCTCATCTTCGCGCTCTTCCCAGGCGAGCGCCAGCGGCAGGAAGTAGCCGCGTGCGGCTCGCCGCCTGCCATCGACTTCCAGCAGCGCCACGCAGCCAGCTGACCTTCCCCTCCTGCCACAGCACCTGGTCCGATGATGCGCGCCCGCTCGATGGGCGCGCCCTTGGCGGCGTACCAGCGCTGGGTCTCGATGAAGCGCGGCAGCGTGTCGGTCTCGAACTGCGCGCGGGTCTTCTCGGCCATGCCGATGCGCCAGGGCACCACGCGGTCGCGGAACAGGCTGGTCCAGCCGTCGAACAGCACCAGCACCGGCCGCTCGTCGAGCGAGACGATCTGCTCGTGCCATGACGGCGCCTCCGCGTCCGTCGTCAGCCGGAACCAGTAGAACCCGTAAGCCGACAGGGTCAGCAGGTAGGGCAGCTCGCCGATCGGCGGGAACGCGGTGCGCCCCAGCATCTCCACCGGCACGCGGCCCTTGAACTCCGACAGATTGAGCTCCACCGGCTGCGCGGAGCGCGAAGATTGGCGACGCACAGAATCGTGTCGTCGCCGTACTCGCGCAGGTACGCGAGGATCTTGCGGTTGCCGGGCCTGAGGAAGCGGCGCGTGCCGCGCCCGAACGCCTGGCTGGTCTTGCGCACCGCGAGCATGCGCTTGGTCCAGCTCAGCAGCGAGCTCGGGATCGCGCGACTGCGCCTCGACGTTGATCGACTCGTAGCCGTAGACCGGGTCCATGATCGGCGGCAGATACAGCCGCTGCGGATCGGCGCGCGAGAAGCCGGCATTGCGGTCCGGGCTCCATTGCATCGGCGTGCGCACGCCGTTGCGGTCGCCGATGAAGACGTTGTCGCCCATGCCGATCTCATCGCCGTAGTAGATGATCGGCGAGCCCGGCATGGACAAGAGCAGGCTGTTCATCAGCTTGATGCGGTCCGCGTCGTTCTCCATCAGCGGCGCGAGCCGCCGGCGGATGCCGAGGTTGATGCGCGCGCGCACGTCGGCGGCGTAGGTCGTGTACATGTAGTCGCGTTCCTTGCTGGTCACCATCTCCAGGGTGAGCTCGTCGTGGTTGCGCAGGAAGATGGCCCACTGGCAGCTGTCCGGGATGTCCGGCGTCTGCTGCATGATCTCGATGATGGGATAGCGGTCCTCCTGCGCGATCGCCATGTAGATGCGCGGCATGAGCGGAAAGTGATAGGCCATGTGGCATTCGTCGCCGTCGCCGAAGTATTCGCGCACGTCCTCCGGCCATTGGTTGGCCTCCGCCAGCAGGAAGCGGTTCTTGTAGTTCGCGTCGATGGCGGCGCGCAGCTGCTTGATCACGGCGTGCGTCTCGCGCAGATTCTCGTTGTTGGTGCCCTCGCGCTCGACGAGATAGGGAATCGCATCGAGCCGGAAGCCGTCGACGCCCATGTCGAGCCAGAAGCGCATGACTCGAGCACCGCCTCCAGGACTTGCGGGTTGTCGAAGTTCAGGTCCGGCTGGTGGCTGAAGAAGCGGTGCCAGTAGTACGCCTTCGCGACCGGGTCCCAGGTCCAGTTGGAGGTCTCGGTATCGGTGAAGATGATGCGCGTGCCCGAGATATTTCTGGTCGGTATCGCTCCAGACATAGAAGTCGCGCTGCGGCGAACCCGGGCGGCGCGCGGCGCGCGGCCTGGAACCACGGGTGCTGATCCGAGGTGTGATTGATGACCAGTTCGGTGATGATCTTCAGGCCGAGGCGGTGCGCCTCGCGCAGCATGGTGCGGAAGTCGTCGCAGCGTGCCGTACTGCGGATGCACGTTTTGGTAGTCGGCAATGTCGTAGCCGTCGTCCTTGAGCGGCGAGGGATAGAAGGGCATCAGCCAGAGGGTGTTGACGCCGAGGTCGCGAATGTAGTCGAGCTTGGAGGTCAGGCCCGGGAAATCGCCGATGCCGTCGTCGTTGGAATCGAAGAACGACTTGACGTGGAGCTGGTAGATGACGGCGTCCTTGTACCAGAGCGGATCGTCGACGTCGAGCCGGCGAGCGTCGCGGGGTCCGGGGCGGAGGTGTAGAGCTCGTTCATCAGGCTTCGCGGCATCACAGGAAGTAGTCGAAATCGTGCTCGCTGCGCACGTGCCGGCGCAGGCGAAACACATGTGCGGGCAGCGCGCTGCGGATCGAGCAGCACAAAGTTGCGGCGGCCGCGCCAGAGATAGCGCTGGTCGCTCAGCAGGTCGTGCACCTGATAGGGCCGATCGGCTGCGAGCTCCAGGGCGCCGAGGTCGAGCTCGACCCAGCCGGACTGCGACGTGGTGCGGGTCGAGATTGACCACCGTCAGGATGATGTTGCCGGTGCCGCGTCGCTCTTCACGTAGGCGATCAGCTGATCGTTGTCGATGGCGCAGAAGCGCAGCGAGCGTCGGATTGCAGCGCCGGGTTCTCGCGCCGCACGCGGTTGATGCGGGCGATCAAGCGACGCAGGCTGTCCGGGCGCTCGAGGCTCCAATGGCGCAGCTGGTATTTCTCCGAATCGAGATATTCCTCGCTGCCCGGCTCGCGCGGCGCGCTTTCCATCAGTTCGAAGGTGGGCCCATAGATGCCGTAGTTCGCCGCAAGCGTTGCCGCAAGCACCAGTCTCGCGGCGAACACCGGGCGCAACCCCGACTGCAGGTCTCGGGCAGAATGTCCGGCGTATTCGGCCAGACGTTCGGGCGGAAGTATTGCGCGCCCGGGGCCTTGCGCGAGCTCGGTGAAGTACTCGGTCAGCTCTTGCTTGGTGTTGCGCCAGGTGAAGTAGGTGTACGACTGGGTGAAGCCCAGCTTCGCCAGCCGGTGCATGACCTTCGGCCGCGTGAAAGCCTCGGCAAGGAAGATCACATCCGGATTGCGCGCTTGACTTCGCGTCGATGAGCCATTCCCAGAAGGCGAATGCCTTGGTGTGCGGATTGTCGACGCGGAAAATCCTCACACCCTGGGCGATCCAGAAGTCGACCACGCTCTTGAGCTCGGTCCACAACGCGCGCCAGTCGTCGGTCTCGAAATCGAACGGGTAGATGTCCTGGTATTTCTTCGGTGGATTCTCGGCGTACTGCACGCTGCCGTCGGGCCGATGCTTGAACCATTGCGGGTGCTCGCTGCACGTAGGGGTGATCGGGCGCGCACTGAAAGGCGATGTCGAGCGCAATCTCGATGCCGAAGCGCGCGCGCCCGTTCAAGCAGCCGGTGGAAGTCCTCCAAGCGTGCCGAGCTGCGGCAGGATATCCTTGTGGCCGCCTTCGGCGGCGCCGATCGCCCAGGGACTGCCCACGTCGTCCGGGCTGGGCCTCGAGCGCATTGTTGGCGCCCTTGCGGTTGACGCGGCCGATCGGATGGATGGGCGGAAAGTACAGCACGTCGAATCCCATCTCGGCCAGGTACGGCAGCCGCGCCTCGACGTCGCGAAATTTGCCGTGACGCCGGGTTTGCGGCGCGGCCGAACGCGGAAACAATTCATACCAGCTGCTGAAGCCGGCGCGCTTGCGATCGACCAGGAGATTCGACGTGGCGCTGGCGGCGCCAGCTGCGATCCGCGTAGCCGCGCCACGATATGCGCGCGTGCCGGGTCCAGCGCCAGCGCCGCAGGGCGGCGGAGTCGGCCGCGCCTTGCTTGAGGCCTTCGCGCAGCTGCAATGACCAATCGGTGAGAATCGCCGCCTCGCTGCCGGCGGCCCGCGCCGCCGCCTCGTCGATGAGCGCGGCGCCGACCTCAACGGCCAGGCGGATATCGCTGCCGTCTTCGCGTCGTTCAAATTCGCGGCGCCAAGACTCGAAGTGATCCACCCACGCGATGACGGTGCATTGGTAGCGGCCCGGTTGCGGCGGCGTAAATTGCGCGGTCCACACATCGTTGCTTTGCGCGTCCATGTCGATTTCGAGATGCGCATTGGCGGAGCCGTGGAGTTTCCAGCGCAGCACCACTCGCAGCTGTCATGACCGTCCGTGAAGCAATGGGCTTCGATGCCGATAATTTCCCCGGCGATGCGCTTGGCCGGAAACCGGCCGCCATCGACTGTGGGCAGCACCGCGTCGATGACGGCGCGCACTCTCCCTCGGCGATCGCTGCGCTGGAGCCGCCGCCGGCGCCTCGGGCATCCGCGGCAAGCGCTGCAGCCTCGCTGTTTTTCGCAGGTGTCTTGCGCTTGGCGCTAGCCACGGCCTTCCCAGCGCAGCAGCAGGGTCGACAAGGGCGGCAGCGTGAGGCTCAAGGACTCGACGCGGCCGTGGGAGCTCACCGGTACCGATTCGACCGCGCCCATATTGCCCCAGCCGGCGCCGCCGTAATCGCGCGCATCGGTGTTGATGATTTCGCGCCAAAGTCCCCGTTCCGGCACGCCGACCAGAAAGTTGGTGCGCGGCACCGGCGTGAAATTGCACACCACCAAAAGCGGTGCCCCCGCGCCGCTGCCCTGCGCAGGAACGCGATGACGCTCATCTCAGCATTGCCGACATCCACCCATTCGAAGCCGGCCGGCGAAAAGTCCACCTGATGCAGCGCCGCTTCGCGCCGGTAGGCGCGATTCAGATCGCCGATGAGCCGCTTGACGCCGGCGTGTTCCGGCAGCCCGGACACCCACCACTCCAGTTCACCTTCGTGCGTCCATTCGCGGCGCTGCCCGAACTCACCGCCCATGAACAGCAATTTTTTGCCGGGATGGGCCCACATATAGCCATACAGAGCGCGCAGATTCGCAAACATTTGCCAGTCGTCGCCCGGCATTTTGCCGATGAGCGAGCCCTTGCCATAGACCACTTCATCATGCGACAGCGGCAGCACGAAGTTCTCATGGAAGGCGTAGATCAAAGAGAAGGTCAGTTCGCCGTGATGATACTTGCGATAGATGGGGTCCACCTTCATGTAAGCGAGGGTGTCGTGCATCCAGCCCATGTTCCATTTCAGCCCAAAGCCGAGGCCGCCTATGTGCGTGGGTCTCGACACCATCGGCCATGCGGTCGACTCCTCGGCAATCATGGACGCATCCGGATGATCCCGATAAACGGCCTGATTCAGAATGCGCAAGAATTCGATGGCTTGAAGATTCTCACGCCCCCCGAACTGATTGGGGATCCATTCGCCCTCTTTGCGCGCGTAGTCCAAATACAACATGGAGGCGACCCCGTCCACGCGCAGCCCGTCGATGTGATACTTCTCGAACCAGAAGAGCGCTGAGGAAACCAAGAAACTGCGCACTTCATTGCGGCCGAAGTTGAAAATCGCCGAGTTCCATTCCGGATGAAAGCCCTGGCGCGCATCCGCGTGTTCATAGAGATGAGTACCATCGAAATACACCAAACCATGTTGATCGGTCGGAAAATGCGACGGCACCCAGTCGAGAATGACGCCGATTCCGTGGGCGTGCAGGTGGTCTACGAAATACATCAAGTCCTGCGGCGTCCCGTAGCGCGCCGTCGGCGCGAAATAGCCCGTGGTTTGGTATCCCCACGAACCATAGAAGGGGTGCTCGGTGATCGGCATGAGTTCAACATGCGTAAAACCGGTCTCATTGAGATACTCGGCCAAGGCATGCGCCAGTTCCCGGTAGTTGAGAAAGTTGCCGTCCTTGCGCCGCCAGGAACCGACATGCATTTCATAGATGGACATGGGCGCATCCAGGCCATTGCGGCCGGCGCGCGCTGACATCCAGTGCTCATCGTGCCAGGCGTAGTCCAAGTTCCACACGCGCGATGCCGTCGCAGGGGGCCGCTCGCAAAACGTCGCGAACGGGTCCGCTTTCTCGACCTGGTAGCCGCCCACATGCGAGGTAATGCGGTACTTGTATGCCTGGCCGTGCTGCACGCCCGGCACGGTGCCTTCCCAGATTCCGGATTGATCGCTGCGCGGCGCCAGCCGGTGGCCCTGCGGGTTCCAGCCGTTCCAATCACCGATCACCGAAACTTCCGAGGCGTTGGGGGCCCACACGGCGAAGTGCACGCCGCTGCCGCCGGCGGCCGCATGCGCGCCCAGTTCGGAATACAGCCGACCGTGCGTGCCTTCGCGGAACAAATAGATGTCTTGGTCGGTCAGCACGGATGCCGGCTCTCTTGATGCAGCATATTCACCTCAGTGTCGCCACGCTGATCAAGGCGCCGCGCAAACCAGCGTAGGCGCGGGTCCGACCGATTAATGTCGTCGCCCTACCCCGTAAGTATGTAGGACTTTGCTGGCCGTGCAAGGGTTGCGGGACGCGTGGGAAGCGCTCAAGGGCCGGTGCGAGCGCTCAAGGGCCGGTGCGAGCGCTCAAGGGCCGCGGGTGCGAGCACTCAAGGGCCGCGGTGCGAGCGCTCAAGGCCGCGCGTCTTGCACCAATCGATAGCCTACGGCCGTTTCGGTCAGGATGTGCTTGGGCTGGGCCGGATCGTCCTCGAGTTTTTGGCGCAAATGTCCCATGTAAACACGTACGTAGTGCCCGTCCTCGGAGTGAGCGGGCCCCCACACTTCGCGCAAGATCTGTCGATGGGTGAGCACTTTGCCGGCATTGGCGATCAACAAACTGAGCAGACGAAATTCAATCGGCGTCAGGTGAATCGACGCGTGGGCCTTGTCCACGGTCCGCAGATTCAGATCGATCTTGACGTCGCCGAAAGAAAACACCGCACTCCCATCGGCGCCGGCTTCGAGGCGGCGCCGCGAGGTAGCGCGAACTCGAGCCAGTAGTTCCCCGACCCCAAAGGGTTTGGTCAGATAGTCGTCCGCGCCGGCATCCAACGCCGCGATCTTGTCGCGCTCGTCGACTCTCGCCGACAGAACGATGACAGGCACCTTTGACCAGGAGCGAAAGTCGTGCAGGAAATCCACGCCGTCGCCATCCGGCAACCCCAAATCGAGAATGATGAGATCGGGCCGACGTGCTCGGGCATCCGTCAGACCCTGCCGCATTGTTTCAGCCTCGTGAACGCTCCAACCCTCTGCTTCCAACGCGGTGCGCACAAAACGCCGGATTTGCCGTTCATCCTCGATGAGAATCGCGACGGGCAGCGGATCAACCATTGCCCACCTGCGCTTCGGACTCGACGGCGGGCGGCGGGTGGCCCAGCGGCAGCGTAAAGGTGAAAGTCGCGCCGCCGCCCGGACGCGCCGCTGCGCTGATCTTCCCTTGGTGCGATTCAATGATCGCCCGGCAAATGGCGAGCCCCAGACCCACACCCGGCGTGGATGACTCGCGCTCGCCGCGCGTGAATTTTTGGAATACGGCCTCTTCCCGCCCGGCCGGCAATCCCGGACCGTCGTCCGCGACCGACACGCTGAGATAATCGCCGATCACCTGTGCGGACAAGGTCACGGTGCTGCCGGGAGGCGTGTACTTCGAGACGTTTTCAAGCAAATTCACCAGCACGCGTTCGATCGACACGGCGTCGAATTTGATGAGCGGCAGATCGCGAGGCAGCTGCACCACCACGGTATGCCGCTGCAGCATGGCGCGCGTCGCCTCGAGCGCAGCACCCACCACCTCCTCCAGCGGCTGCCACTGCAAATTCAACTTGACCTCACCGCTCTCGATCCGCGCCATGTCGAGCAGGTTGCCGACCATGGTGCTCATGCGCCGCGCCTCATCTTGGATCGCCTGCGCGGTTTCCAATTGCTCGCTCGATAATTTTGGCGCGGTGAGCGTCAAGGATTCCGCCAGCCCCACCAGCACGGTCAAAGGCGTGCGCAGATCGTGCGACAACGCCGCCAGCAGCGAATTGCGCAGCCGCTCCGATTCCATCTTGAGCAGCGCATCCTGTGCAACGCCGACGTAATGCACGCGTTCCAGCGCAATTGCAATCAGCGCCGCGAAAGTATCGAGCAATTGCCGCTGCTCGGGTATTCGCAGCATGCGCCGATTGTGCGCTTTCACCGCCAACACGCCGCGCGCCTTGGTCGGCGCGCGCAGCGGAACATACAGCACCTCGCTGCCCGGCAGCGTGTCGGTGCCGAAACCCGCGGGCTGGCCGCGGTCGAAGGCCCACTGCGCAGTGCCGATTTCAACCGCCAATCCCGCGGCATTGGGCAAGGTGGCGATCAATCTGCCGCCCGCATCGGGCAGCAGCAGCGCGGCATCTGCCCTGAATGTGCGCTGAATGGATTCATCGCTGATTTTGACCACCTGTTCGACCTGCACCGCGCCGGACAGATCGCGCGCGAATTCGTACAGCGAGCCGGCGCGCTCCTCGCGGTGTGCAGCCACGCGCGCCTGGAAGCGCAGGCCCGCGGTGAGCTGACCGGTGATCAGGCCCACCGCCAGCATGATGCAAAACGTCAGCAAGTACTGCACATCGCTCACCGCGAACGAGAAGCGCGGCGGCACGAAGAAGAAATCGAAGGAGCACACGCTCAACACCGCCGCCAGGGCGGCCGGCCCTCTGCCAAGGCGCACTCCCACCAGCACCACGGTCAAAATGAATATCGCCACGATGTTGGAGCGATCGAAGTGCTCCGCCAAGGGTATCGACAGCAGCGTCACGGCCACGCAGGTGATCGCAGCCCATACATAGCGCAGACGTTTGAACTTGCGCCGGTTGCTGGATTCAAGATCGGCAGCGGGCGGCAAAGGCACACTCTCGCGGCCGCTTTCCCTGGCCGAATTCTCAGCCCGGCCGATCTCGATCAGATCGATATCGGGCGCGAGCATGGCCAGCTTCTGGCCGCTGGATCGCTGCCAAGGCCACAGGCGCCTGATGGGGTCGCGACCGATCACGACCTTGGATAAATTGTTCTTGCGGGCGTAGGCAATGATGCTCTCGGCAATCTCCGCACTCGCGATGACCGCCGTCGTCGCACCCAATTGCTGCGCCAAATTCAAGGTCGCGAGAATTTTTTCCCGCTTCGCCGCGGCCAGCCGCTGCAGACCCGGCGTTTCAACATAGATGGCGTGCCATTCGGTATTCAACTGGCCTGCCAAGCGCGCCGCGGCCCGCACCACGCGCTCCGCGGCCGCATTCGGCCCGACGCAGGTCAACAGCGCGGTGGCGGTCTTCCAGACCGATCCGATCGACCGTTCAACCCGATAGGCTTGGACGTCGCCCTCGATCCGATCCGCGGTCCGTCGCAGCGCGAGTTCCCGCAACGCCATCAAATTGCCCTTGCGAAAGAAATTCTGTGCCGCGTGCTCCGCTTGATGGGCGACATAGACCTTGCCCGCCTTCAGCCGTGCCAACAGCTCATCCGCGGGGATATCGACCAGCACGACCTCGTCGGCGGCGTCGAACACCTTGTCAGGGACGGTCTCCCAGACGCGGACGTTGGTGATTCCGCCAACCACATCATTGAGGCTTTCCAGGTGCTGCACGTTCAGCGTGCTGAAGACGTCGATGCCTGCCGCCAGCAATTCGTCGACATCCTGCCAGCGCTTCGGATGGCGTGTCCCGGCTACGTTGGAATGCGCCAACTCGTCAACCAGGATCAATTGCGGGTGGCGTGCGAGCGCCGCGTCCAAATCGAATTCGAACAGCGTGTTGCCGCGGTACTGAATCGCCTTGGGCGGCAAAACTTCCAACCCGTCGAGCAGCGCGGCAGTCTCCGCTCGGCTGTGGGTTTCAACGACGCCGACCAGAACCGCGCGGCCCTCGCTCGCCAGCTTGCGCGCCGCGATCAGCATGGCGTAGGTTTTGCCGACGCCCGCCGATGAGCCGAAATAGATCCGCAGCTTGCCGCGCCGCGCCTGCAATTCCTGCCGCTTGACCTGCGCGAGCAGCAGGTCCGGATCCGGGCGTTGGTCGGTCGGTGTTGCCATCGAACGCTATTCTGCGCGATTTACCGCCCATTGGCGGCCTGGCCTTTTAAAACTTGACCATGACGCCGGCGCCGACGACGACTTCCCGCGTGCGCAGGTCCGGAAACCAATCAGTGGCGCTGCAGTTGCCCGTGATGGCATCCGCTCCACCCCCGACACAACTGCCGGGCGTGCCGTTGTTGCCTCCCGGAGGGGTCACGCCGCCCGAACCCGACCAGTAGGGCACGCTCGAATGCCGAAATGTCGCTTCAGTCCACCAGGTAATCCAATCCTTGGGCATGTACTGCATATTGAGCTGAGTGTCCCACTGATAGAGTCTCTGGCCCGGCTGCTGCGTGAAATAGGGCGAACCGCTTGCGGCCGTTGCCCCATTGATGGGCGGCGTGAGCGCAAGGTAGCGGCCCGGATTGTTCATGAAGCCGCCGCCGATCGTTACGGCGTACAAATCATTGTGCAGCCATGTCCGGTCGTAGATCATCATGCCGAAGAAATTGTCCTTGTTCGGGCCGTTGCTACAGGTGACGCCGCCGCCGTACTGACAGCCAATATCGACGGTGTAGCTGAATGCCATTTTCGACACGCCGGCACCGCCCAAGCCGCGCGCATCGTAGTATTTCACCTCGATGCTGTCGTCCTCATGGATGCGCTTGACGCGCGAGTAGTCGATCGGCGGTCCTGCGCCCACCAAGGACCCGGCCGGGGCGTTGGCATCGCCGCCATTTTGCGGCTGGCAGAACGTATCGGTGGTTCCGCGGATGCCATTGCCGCCGGTTTGGCAATTCAAATTGTCTTGGCCGATGGAATAGCTGTTGAAAACCAGCTTCAGAGAGTCGTTCGGAATCCACAATATTTGGCCGCCGAATCCCGGCTTGCTGTTGAACTTGGCGTAGGATTGCCAGCCGTTGATGAGCCAGGGCTCGATTTTCAAATTCTGGGTCGGCCACCACTGCACACGCAGTCCGTTGAAAAACCAGGGCGTGTTGGACGACACGAACGAGGGCTGGTAGGTCCAATTGTCATAGTTGTAATAGCTGAACAAGCCGATGTACGACACGAAGACGCCCACGTCGACATTCAGGCCGTGATTCACATCGAAATGGTAGCCGGCGTTCGCCTCCGAGAAGTATCGGTAAGCGTCCTGCAGATCCCACTGTCCCACCGCGGAACTCGCGTCGTTGCGCGGCGTGGTGGTGGCGAACATGCCGAACATCGACAGAAATCGGGCTCTCACATTGTCCCAATGGAAATCGCCGCCGAAGCTCACTTGTTCGATCTGGAATTCGCCGGAGCGGAATTCCTCGGTGGAGCCGACGATGGTGTGGTCCTCGGGTGGTTCAGACTCTGCAGGTAATTCATGTCGAAGCGGATCTCCGGCGTGAAAAATTTCGTGTCGAAGATCGGCGACTTCTCACGCGGCGTGCCGTTCATCCAGCCAACGTAGCCAACCTGGGCCCAGGGCGTCTTGGTATCGACTTCGGGGCCCGCTTGCGGTGCCTGCAGGGCCTCGGGTACGGAAGCTATCGCGGCGGCGGCCGTCGCAGTGGCGGCCGTCGCAGTGGCGGCCGTCGCAGTGGCGGCCTGCGAGGCAGCGGGCGATGAGGCGACCGGCGGCGCTGCGGCGGGCTGCACCGGCAGCGCGGACGCGGGCGCGGAACTGAGGGCCGCGGCCGCCGCGCCGGGGATGGGCATCATCACATCGTACCAGTGGCCTTGCCCGCAACGACTTGCGAGGACGGCACCGAGACTTCCGGGTAGCCTTGCACCTGCCATGCGAGAGACCACGCGCCCGGCGGAAGGTCTGCGAACGAGTACACGCCCTCGCTGCTCGACATCGTCGCGCGAATGGCACCGCCGCCGGCGCGAATGGCCGTGACGGTCGCGCCGCTCACCGGGACCTTATCTGAATTTCTGACAATGCCGACGATCGCGCCTCGGCGAGGCTTTGACCATTGGTGCCGAGGTTTCATCGGCATGGACTACGCTTACCGTAAGCCCAATTGTCGCGAGCGATACCAGAATTTTTTGCAAACCGGTTTGAATTTTCATAGCGCCTTCCTGGATTTTCCTTTCAATCACATGCGATCAGTGCATCCGATCGAGCGCGAGATTGAGTTCGAGCACGTTGATTCGCCGCTCGCCGATGAAGCCGAACAGGCGCCCCTGCTCGTGCGCCTTGATCAGCGCCTCGACCTGCGCGAGTGGAAGATTGCGGGCGCGGGCCACGCGCGCAGCCTGATAATGCGCAGCTGCGGGGCTGATGTCCGGATCGAGACCGCTCGCCGATGCGGTCACGAGATCGACTGGAATCGGCTGCCGGTTGTCCGGGTCGGCGTCGTGCAGCGCTTTGGCGTTCGCCTTGACCTGCATCGAGCAGCGCGGGATTGAGCGGGCCGAAGTTCGAGCCCGACGAGGCCAGGCCGTTGTAGGGCTGAGGGGTCGTGGCGGACGGGCCGGCCCCAGAAGTACTTCGGATCCGAGAAACTCTGGCCGATCAACGTCGATCCGATGAGCTTGCCGTCCCTGTAGATCAGGCTGCCCTTCCGCCTGGCGCGGGAAGGCTACCTTGCGCCACGCCGGTGATCACGAGCGGATACACGATCCCGAGAAGCACCGTCATCAGCACAAGGAGACTGACTGCGGGCCGAATGAGTCGCACGAACATGGTCGATCTCCTTCACGCCCAGCCGGCCGCCGACAAGATCATGTCGATCAGTTTGATGCCGGGGAACGGCACGATGATGCCGCCGAGCCCATAGACGAGCAGGTTGCGCCGCAGCAGAGGACCTGCGCCGAGCGGCCGGTACTTCACGCCCTTGATGGCGAGCGGAATCAACACGACGATGATCAGCGCGTTGAAGATCACCGCCGACAGGATCGCGGAGTTCGGTGTCGCCAGATGCATGATGTTGAGCGCACCGAGCTCCGGGTAGGTCATCGCAAAGGCGGCCGGGATGATCGCGAAGTACTTCGCGACGTCATTGGCGATCGAGAACGTCGTCAATGCGCCGCGCGTCATCAGCATCTGCTTGCCCGTCTCCACGATCTCGATGAGCTTGGTCGGATTCGAGTCGAGATCGACCATGTTGCCCGGCTTCCTTGGCCGCCTGCGTGCCGGTGTTCATCGCAACCGCGACATCCGACTGCGCGAGCGCCGGCGCGTCGTTGGTGCCGTCGCCGGTCATCGCGACCAGGCGTCCTTGCGCTTGGTGCTCGCGAATCAGCTTGAGTTTGGCTTCCGGCGTCGCTTCGGCGAGAAAGTCATCGACTCCGGACTCAGCGGCGATCGCCGCCGCGGTGAGGCGATTGTCGCCGGTGATCATGATCGTCTTGATGCCCATGTGCCGCAGATCCGCGAATCGCTCCTTGATGCCGCCCTTGACGATGTCCTTGAGCTCGATGACGCCGAGCACACGGCCGCCGTCGGCGACGACCAGCGGCGTACTGCCTTGGCGCGCGACGCGCTGCACGGCTTCGTCGACCAGCGGCGGGCAGTGCTTTGCCGAGCGCCTCGACGTACTTGACGATCGTATTCGGCGCGCCCTTGCGGATCTGGCGCTCGCCGATGTCGACGCCGCTCATGCGCGTGTGGGCCGAGAACGGCACGAAACTCGCGCCGAGCGCGCCCAGGTCGCGCTCGCGCAGATTGAAGCGCTGCTTGGCGAGCACGACGATGCTGCGCCCTTCCGGCGTTTCGTCGGCGAGCGAGGCGAGTTGAGCGGCATCGGCCAGTTCCTGCTCCGTCACGCCGGGCGCCGGCAGGAATGCCGCCGCCTGCCGATTGCCGAGCGTAATGGTGCCGGTCTTGTCGAGCAGCAGCACATCGACGTCGCCGGCCGCCTCGACGGCGCGGCCGGAAGTGGCGATGACGTTCGCCTGCATCATGCGGCTCATGCCGGCCACGCCGATCGCCGACAAGCAGGCCGCCGATCGTCGTCGGAATGAGGCACACCAGCAGCGCCACGAGCGCGGTCATCGTGACCGGCGTTCCCGACCTTGCTCACCTCGACGGCGAACAGCGAGAACGGCAGCAGCGTGACGATCACGATCAGAAAGACCAGGGTCAGCGCCACCAGCAAGATGGTCAGCGCAATCTCGTTCGGCGTCTTCTGCCGCTTCGCCGCCTCGACCATCGAGATCATCCGGTCGAGAAAGGTTTCGCCGGGATTGACCGACACCCGCACCACGATCCAGTCCGACAGCACGCGCGTGCCGCCGGTCACGGAGGAGAAGTCGCCGCCCGATTCGCGAATGACCGGCGCCGACTCGCCGGTGATGGCGCTCTCGTCGACCGAGGCGACGCCCTCGATGACTTCGCCGTCGGCCGGGATGGTGTCATGCGTCTCGACCAGCACCACATCGCCTTTCCTCAAATCCTCCGCCTTGACGAGCGTCGTCTGGCGGGCGCCCGGGGCTATTCTGGACGATGCGCTTGGCCATCACGGTCTGACGCATGTTGCGCAGCGCGGATGCCTGTGCGCGGCTGCGGCCCTCGGCGAGCGCTTCGGCGAAATTGGCGAACAGCACGGTGAACAGCAGCCAGATGGTGATGGCGAGAATGAAGCCCGCCGGCGCCTCTCCGTGGCCCGCGAGGGCCTGGCCATAGAGGATCGCCGTCACGATCGTGCCGATGTAGACCACGAACATCACCGGATTGCGCCATTGGATGCGCGGGTCGAGCTTCTTCACGGACTCGAGGAGCGCCGGTCCGATGAGCTTGCGATCAAAGAGCGAGAGTTGTTGCCGCGACATAGGGAACTCGTTATTTGGCAGCCGCGAGCATGAAGTGCTCGACGACCGGCCCCAGCGCCAGCGCCGGGACGTAGGTTAGGACACCGATCAGCAGGATCGAGCCGATGAGCAGCGCCACGAACAGCGGCCCATGCGTCGGCATGGTGCCTTCGGTGACGGGAACCCGCTTCTTCGCCGCGAGCGAGCCGGCGATGGCGAGCGCCGCCACGATCGGCCAGAAGCGGCCGATGAACATCGCAAGAGCCGGTGGCCACGTTATAGAAGACCGTGTTCGCCGAAAGGCCGGCGAACGCGCTGCCGTTGTTGTTGGCGGCCGAGGAGAACGCATAGAGAATCTCGCTGAAGCCGTGAGGACCGGGATTCGCCACCCCGGCCTTGCCGGCGGCCGTCATGACGGCGACCGCGGTCCCGATCAGCACGGCAAACGGGGTCGTCAGGATGAAGACCGAGGCCAACTTCATCTCGAGCGCCTCGATTTTCTTGCCCAGATACTCCGGGCGTCCGGCCGATCATCAATCCGGCGATGAAGACGCCGAGAATGGCGAACATCAGTATCGAGTACACGCCGGTGCCGACGCCGCCGGGCGCGACCTCGCCGAGCTGTATCAGGAACAGCGGCACGAAGCCGCCGAGCGGCATCATCGAATCGTGCATGGTGTTGACGGCGCCGCAGGAGGTCGCGGTCGTGACCGCCGCGAAGAGCGCCGAGGCGGCGATGCCGAAGCGGGTCTCCTTGCCCTCCATGTTGCCGCCCGCCTGGACGGCGCTCGCGACCTGATCGACGCCCTGCTTCGCGATGAGCGGATTGCCGTGCTGCTCGCTGTGGAACGCCAGTGATCACCAGCGGCACGAACAGGATCAGCATGGCGGCCAGGATCACCCAGCCCTGCCGGGTGTCCCCGACCATCTTGCCGAACGTGTAGGTGAGGGCGAACGGGATGAGGAAGATCGCCAGCATCTCGAGCAAGTTCGTCAGCGGCGTCGGGTTCTCGTACGGATGCGCCGAGTTCGCGTTGAAGAAGCCGCCGCCGTTGGTGCCGAGTTCCTTGATGGCCTCCTGCGAGGCGATGGGTCCCATCGGCAGCGTCTGTGTCTGAGTCGTCGCCGTCTCGGTCACGGCATTGCCGGCCGCGTCCTTGATGGGATTGCCGGCCGCGTCGGTCTTCGGGTTCTGATAGGTGATCTTCTCGACAGTCGTCGCGTCCTTGTAGCCGTCGAAATTCTGGATGACACCCTGGCTCGCCAGCACGAGCGCGAGCACGGCCGAGAGCGGCAGCAGCACATAGAGAGTTGCGCGCGTGACATCCACCCAGAAATTGCCGATGGTCTGCGACGCGTGTGCCGCGCGAAGCCGCGGATCAAGGCGATCGCCACCGCGATGCCGGTCGCCGCGGACAGGAAATTCTGCACCGCGAGCCCCGCCATCTGCACCAGATAGCCCATCGTCGACTCGCCGGAATACCCCTGCCAGTTGGTATTGGTGATGAAGCTGACGGCCGTGTTGAATGATGAGTCCGCGCTGACCGCCGCGAACTTCTGCGGGTTGAGCGGCAAGAAAGAGCTGCAGGCGCTGCAACCCATAGACGATGACTGCGCCCAGCACGTTGAACAGCAGCAAGCGCGATCGCGTACTGCTTCCAGGACATCTCCTCGCCGGGATCGATCCCGCAGAGCCGATAGAGAAGCGCCTTCGAGCCGGCCGCCGACGCGCGCAGCGCAAAGTTCGGCCGCCCTTCCATGACATCGGCGATGTAGCTGCCGAGCGGCTTGACGCACAGCACGAGGACGCCGAGGAACGCTAGCCAGCAGCAGGCCGAACATGGTGTTGGCGCCCATCAGAATCGCTCCGCCCTCAGCAGGGCGAACAGCAGGTAGCCGAACAGGAACAGCGCAAGCAGCCCCGCGAGCCAATACATCGATGCTCATGGCGTCTTTCCCAGGCGGTCGAGCGCCCACACGAGACCGTGGCGTGACCACATAGAGACCGGCGAGAATCAGCAGATAGATGGCGTCCATTCTCACGCTCCCCCGAAGAATTCCCCGGAAATATCAGCGCAACCCTAGCGCCGCGCCAATCGGATTCCCGTAAGTGAATACACGTACCAACGTACTCCCGGTAGCTCCCACAGCTATACTCGACCTGCGGGAGCGCCAGGTGCGAACGGAATGCTAGTGCCAGCGATATAAAGTTCTTGTAGATTTTTGGTTATTGCGCCGGCGGCCATGGCCAGGCCGCTGCTTTCTACATTTTCTTTACGCCGGGCCGGCTAGCATCCCGTTTCCAGTCTCAATCCTGAAAATGATGCAAGTTTCGATGCCTCGTGCCCGACTCTTAAGCTTGGCTCTGTTGATCATCGCGGTCGTGGAATACGCTCATTTGCATCTCGATCATTCCGGTGCACGTCCTGGCGCATTCGGACTTACGCGGCTCGAGCGTGACCTGGCCAGGCGTGGGAGCGGTGCGTTCAGAGCGCAGGATTCAGGCAGCGCGGTTGACGTCCCGGCGGCTTGTTCGCCGCCGCCTTCATTCGATCTCCGTCGATTGCTGCGCCTGGCGCGGAAAATCGTGCAAAATAAGCACTCCCGCATCGGAGATCAGCATGACCAGCAACGCGACCAGCGAACCTATTCTGGAACCGGATCTGCCGATCATTGATCCACACCATCACTTATGGGATTGGCCGGCAGCGCTGTTGGCCGCCAGAGCCGCGCCCGAGCATGGCTTTACCGCCGTCGTGCGCCGCGCGAATCCCTATTTATTGCCTGAACTCCTTGCCGACCTGAATACCGGGCACAACATTCGCGCCACGGTCTTCGTACAATGCGGCGCCATGTACCGGGCCGACGGGCCGGAGAGCTTCAAGCCCATCGGCGAAACGGAATTCGTGAATGGCGTGGCAGCAATGTGCGCGAGCGGTACCTATGGCCCGGTGCGGGCCTGCGCCGGGATCGTCGGCCATGTTGACTTGACCGCCGGCGCAGCCGTGCGCGAGGTGCTGGAAGCGCACCTCAAGACCGCGGGCGAACGCTTTCGCGGTATTCGACATAGCGCCTCTTACGACGCGGACTCCCAGGTGCTCGGTCCACTGGTGCGTGTCGGGCCTGGATTGTTTGCACAAAAAAACTTCCGCGAGGGCTACGCGCAGCTGGGCAAGCTCAAGTTATCATTCGACGCGTGGTTGCTCGAACCGCAGCTTCCTGAATTGATTGATTTGGCGCGATCCTATCCCGACACACCCGTGATTCTGGATCATGTCGGCACGCCGTTGGGGCTTGCAAGCTATCAAGGCAAGCGCGAGCAGCGGTTTTCGATCTGGCGCGACAACATCGCCCGGCTTGCCGCGCTGCCGAACGTGCACGTCAAGCTCGGCGGGCTCGCCATGGTCTTTTGCAATTTCCCGTCTTTTTTGCAGTCTCCCGCCGCCTCCTCCGCTCAGCTTGCGGCCGAATGGCGGCCGTACATTGAAACCTGCATCGAACTATTCGGCGCGCAGCGCTGCATGTTCGAAAGTAATTTCCCCGTGGATATGGGCAGCTGCACCTATCCTGTGCTGTGGAACACCTTCAAACTCTTGGCCAAACAATATTCAGCGGATGAGAAATCCGCCCTGTTCTGCGGCACCGCGCAGCGGGTCTATCGGCTGAAAATCCAGAGCTCGCCATGCATGTCATAAAATCGGATCCAAGCCTTTCGAAGACCGGCATTTACCGCGAGATCGGTGTGCAATTGTCCGGGCTGTTCTCCGCTGAGCGCAACGGCCTGGCCAACACCGCCAACATGTGCGCGCTGCTGTATCAGATGCTGCCGGATGTGAATTGGGTGGGTTTCTATTTTCTGCAGGGCGGCGAGTTGGTGCTGGGGCCGTTCCAAGGCAAGGTGGCCTGCGTGCGCATACCCATGGGCAGCGGCGTCTGCGGCAGCGCCGCTGCACGCCGCGAGATTCTAGTGGTGCCGGACGTGAATCAATTTCCTGGACACATCGCTTGCGACGCTTCCTCGCGCTCCGAGATCGTCCTGCCTTTGGTACAGGCAGGAAGGCTGCTGGGCGTGCTCGATCTCGACAGCCCGAACTTATCCCGCTTCGGCCGCGAGGATCGCGACGGGCTTCAAGCGGCGGTAAATCTGCTGGTACAGTCCTCACAGCTCGATAAGTTGTCTGACCAGGCTATTCCACTATAATCGCGGACCCGCGCTTTAGAGTCTTAAAGTTCGGCGTCCTACCAATCGGGGGTGATCGGCACAATGAATGCAACGTCGCGCGCAGCGCTAGTATTTTCCACGGCTTTTGCAGTATCCGGAGTCTTGGCTGCCGAGACCTTCCCATCGACTTACCAGGTGCCGGTCAATGCGCCGGTGCTGATCCAAGGCGCGACCGTTCTCACGGGAACGGGTGAGCGCCTCGAGGGCGCGGATGTCTTGATTAGCAATGGGAAAATACAATCGATCGGCAAAGGCCTGACGGCCCCCCCGGATGCGCGCATCATCGATGCCCACGGCAAGTGGGTAACACCGGGCATCATCGATATCCATTCGCACTTGGGCGTTTACGCGAGTCCCGCCGTAAAAGGCCTTGATGATGGCAACGAAGCGACCAATCCCGTGACCTCCAATGTCTGGGCGGAACATTCGGTCTGGCCGCAGGATCCTGGATTCGAGACAGCGCTTGAAGGCGGCGTCACGACCCTGCAGATCCTTCCCGGCTCGGCGAATCTCATCGGCGGCCGTTCTGTGGTCCTCAAGAATGTGCAGTCTGTGACCTACCAAGGCATGAAGTTTCCCGGCGCGGCCTACGGCCTGAAGATGGCCTGCGGCGAGAATCCGAAACGCGTTTACGGCGGAAGAAATCAGGCGCCCTCAACGCGCATGGGCAACGTCGCCGGATACCGCCAGGCCTTTGCCGACGCGCAGGATTATCAAAATCAGTGGGACAAGTATCAGCGTGAGCTGGCGGCGTACAACAAGAAAAAGGCGGCGCATCCGGATGGCGAGGTCAAGAAATCCAAGGACAAGGACGCCGCGACGGACAAGGAACCGATGCCGCCGACTCCTCCTAAGCGCGATCTGAAGCTAGAAACGCTGGCGGAAGTGCTGAAGGGCAATATTCGCGTGCATATGCACTGCTATCGTTCCGACGAAATGGCAACGATGCTCGATGTGGCCGACGAATTTGGCTTCAAGATCACCGCGTTCCATCACGCTGTGGAGGCTTACAAGATCGCGGACCGCCTCGCCGAAAAAAATGTCTGTGCCGCGATGTGGGCCGATTGGTGGGGCTTCAAAATGGAGGCCTATGACGGCATTCAGGAAAATCTCGCCATCGTCGACTACCCCGAACACAGTTGCGCCATCGTGCACTCGGATTCCGGCGATGGCATCCAGCGCCTGAACCAGGAAGCGGCCAAGGCGATGGCCCACGGCGCGCGCGTCGGATTGGTGGTGCCTCCGGAACGTGCAATCCGCTGGCTAACCCTCAATCCGGCGAAGTCCCTGGGTCTCGAGGACCGCATCGGCACGCTCGAGGCCGGCAAGGGAGCCGATGTCGTCATTTGGAATGGCAATCCATTCAGCGCTTACGCACTCGCGGAGCAAGTGTTCATCGATGGCGCGCTCACCTTCGATCGCGCGCATCCAAAACCCACACCAAGGTCCGATTTTATTCTGGGCAGGCACATTGCGGAGTCGCCACTATGAAGTCTCTTCATCTTGTAGTCCTGGCCGCAAGCGTCATCGCCGCTCAGTGCGCGACGGCTCAGGAATTTATCATCCGCGGCGCGACCGTCCACACCGCGTCTGCAAAGGGCACGCTCAAAGACACCGATGTCTTGGTTCGCGGCGGGGTCATCGTCGCCATCGGCCCGCAGACAGCGGCGCCTAACGCCACCGTCATCGATGCCAAGGGCAAGGAGCTGACGCCCGGCCTGTTCGGCGGCCTGACCGAGACCGGCATTGAGGAAATCGGCGGCGAATCGCAAACCGTCGATGCCACATTGAACCAAAGATCGCCGGCCTGGGATCAGCAGTGGCGCCCGGAACTCGATGTCACGGTGGCGTTCAATCCGCGCTCGTTCGTCGTGCCCGTCACACGCATTGAGGGCGTGACCTGGACCGTGTTGGCGCCGAACGCCGGCGACACCATAATCGGCGGCCAGGGTTCGGCGGTCACGCTCGACGGCAGATACGATGCCGCGCTGCCCGGCAGCCGTTCACTGTTCGTACAAATGGGGAGTGCCGGCGCGCGAGTGGCCGGGGGGACGCGCGCCGCGGAGTACATGCTGCTCGAGCAGGCCATTCGCGAAGCCCGGACGCCGGGCCCAGTAGGCCAAGGGGCCTTGCTGCACGCTGCCGGCCGCGAAGCGCTGAACCGCTATCTCATGGGCGGCCGGATCGTCTTTCAAGTCGAGCGCGCATCCGACATCCGTGCAGTCGTTTCATTCGCAGAGCGCAACGGCATCAAGCCGGTCATTCTCGGCGGCGACGAAGCATGGCTGGTCGCAAAGGACCTCGCGAAGGCCGACGTTCCCGTGATTCTCAATCCGCTCGACGATCTTCCTGAGAGCTTCGATCGTCTTGCCGCCACTCTTGAAAACGCTGCGCGGCTGCAGCGCGCGGGCGTACGCATCGCTTTCTCCAGCGGCGACACACCGCAGGCGCGGCTCGCGCGCCAGCTCGCCGGCAACGCCGTTGCGCACGGCTTGCCCTGGGAATCGGCGCTTCGGGCGATTACCTCGACGCCCGCCGATATCTTTGGGATAGGCGCAACGCATGGTCGCATCGCCGTGGGGCAGGCCGCCGATCTGGTGCTGTGGAGCGGCGATCCGCTGGAACTCTCAACGCTCGCGGACCAAGTGTGGATTGCAGGCCGGCCGATCGAGATGAAATCCCGGCAGACCGAACTGCGGGATCGCTATGTCGAGAAGGTCAAGGCGCATCAGGCGCGCTAGGCTGCGGCGGTAGCTGAAGATCCGATTTTCGCAGTCAGTCCCCTACATGGAGCTCATATGAAACGTCTTCTTGCCGCCGCCGGCGCCTTCGCCGCCTTTTCAGCTTTTGCCGCGCCTCCCCAGGATACGCCTGCCGGCGAGCAGCGCTTTCGTGAGCTTTATAAGGAACTGGTTGAGACCAACACCACCTTATCGGCGGGGAGCTGCACGCTCGCCGCGGAACGCATGGCCGCGCGCCTCAAGGCAGCGGGCTTCCCGGATCGCGACTTGCACCCTTTCGCGGCGCCCGAGCACCCGAAGGAAGGCGGCTTGGTCGCCATCTTCCCGGGCAAAGATCCGAAGCTGAAGGCGATTTTATTGCTGGCGCACATCGACGTGGTGGAAGCGAAGCGCGAGGATTGGACGCGCGATCCATTCAAACTCGTAGAGGAGAACGGCAACTTCTACGCGCGCGGCGCAAGCGATGACAAGGCCGAGGCGGCGATCTGGGTTGACACCCTGATTCGATACAAGACCGAAAACTACAAACCGCGGCGCACGCTGAAGCTGGCGCTCACCTGCGGCGAAGAAACGGCGGGCGCGTTTAACGGCGCGGATTGGCTGAGTCGCAATCGCCGTGATCTCATCGACGCGGCATTTGCACTCAACGAGGGCGCGGATGGCGAATTGGATGCCAGCGGCAACCGGGTCGCTCTTGAAGTCGAGGCCGGCGAAAAATTTCCCCAGAACTATAGGCTGGAAGTGACCAACAAGGGCGGCCACAGCTCGCGGCCTGTCAAGGACAACGCGATTTATCATCTCGCCGCGGCGCTGCTGCGGATCAGCGCTTATGAGTTCCCTGCGCAGTTCACGGATGGCAACCGGGCCTACTTCACCGGCATGGCCAAGATCCTCGCCGCCAAAGGCGATAGCGAAACGGCCAACGCCATGAACGCATTTCTAAAGAACCCCAACGATAGCCAGGCGCTCGCGCTCGTGTCCGCCAAGGATCCGAGCTGGAATGCAACGCTGCGTACCACCTGCGTCGCCACCATGCTCGAGGCCGGGCATGCCACCAACGCGCTGCCGCAGCGGGCACGGGCCAATGTCAATTGCCGCATTTTTCCAGGCGTCACCGCGGAGGCCGTGCGCGCCAAGCTCGAGGACTTGGCGGCGGACCCGGCGGTGAAGATCTCCTCGCCCGAGACGCGCGGACCAACCGCCTCGCCTCCGCCGCTGACTCCTGCAGTGATGGGCCCGATCGAGAAGCTGACCGCTGAATTCTGGCCCGGCGTGCCGGTGCTGCCGGTGCTGCAGGCCGGCGCGACCGACGGCGAATTCACCAATGCCGTCGGCATCCCGACTTTTGGTGTCGAGCCGGTATTCGTGGGCCCGGATCTGGGAAATATTCACGGACTCAACGAGTACGTGGGCGTCAAGTCGCTGCTCGAGGGCCGGGAATTCCTGTATCGGTTGGTCAAGATCTACGCAGAGCAGAAATAGCCGATCACAGCGTGCGAATGCGGTGCGCAATCTCGTGCAGATGCGATCGGCACAGGCACCGCATGAGCGATCGGTGGGTACCTCATCGCGGTATGATTGGCCGCCTATGAGATCTCTTGGCAAAAAACCAGAAGGCGCGAGGCTCGAGCGCATGAAAGCGTCGCCTCGATGGCTGGGCGACCGGTTTCGCAATGTGCACCCGATCCCGCCCGGACTGCGCGACCCCAACGCCAGCATGCCTTCATTGAGCGATTTCCTGTGCGGCGGCGAGCGGCGCGTGCCGCGCGCGCCGCTGCCTTCAACCAACCCGCTCGAGGCGTGGCGCAAGGCGCCTTCCAGTGGGCTGCGCGCCACCTGGCTGGGCCATTCGACCGTGCTGATCGACATTGACGGCCTGCGCGTCCTGACCGATCCGGTGTGGGGACCGCGCGCATCGCCCTCCCGTCTCGCCGGCCCCAAGCGATTCCAGCCGGTTCCGGTTAGCCTGCGTCAGCTGCCCCCGGTTGATCTTGTGATTGTGTCGCACGACCACTACGACCACCTCGACTATCCGACCATCCGCGAACTGGCCAAGCGCAATGTCCCGTTTGTGACCTCTCTCGGGGTAGGCGCGCATCTGGAGGCGTGGGGCGTGAATCCTCAACTCATCACCGAGCTGGATTGGTGGGAATCCCACCGCCCGGCATGCGGCGGTCTCAGCGTCACAGCCGCGCCATCACAACATTTTTCCGGCCGCGGATTGCAGGACCGCAATACGACTCTGTGGTCCTCCTTCGTCATCCGCTCGGAACGGCACGCGCTGTTCTTTAGCGGTGATACGGGACTCACGAGCGAGTATCAACTGATTCGCGACCGGCTTGGGCCCTTCGACTTGGTGATGCTGGAAGTCGGCGCCTTTCATCCGGCTTGGGGCGATATTCATCTCGGACCGCAAAACGCCCTCAAAGCACTGGCGCTGCTCGGGGGTGGGGCGTTTCTGCCGGTGCATTGGGGCACCTTCAGCTTGGCCATGCATGCGTGGGATCAGCCCGCCGAGGAATTACTGAGTCTCGGTGAGAAAGCCGGCGCGCAACTCGTGATGCCCCGACTCGGCGAAGCGATCGAACCTGAGCATGCGGCGCGTGCGCAAGCCTGGTGGCGCAGCGTCGACGCGACGGCGCAGCCCGTGCAGCCTGACAGCTCGGCGACCCTGCCAAAGCCGATGTCATGGCCCATCGACTAAACATCTCTCAGTGAACTGACGCATTGCGGTCCGAAATGACGACAAAGGAGATGACGTGAGTGCATTTGACCTGACCCCGCCCACTGAATCTCAGCGGCGTGAGCTCACCGCCGGCCTGGACGCGGACGAGCGGCGCGTTCTTCTGCAGCATGGCACCGAAGCGGCTTTTTGCGGTGTCTTCCTCGACAACAAAAAAGACGGCATTTACTGCTGCCGCTTCTGCGGTCTGCGCTTTATTCCGCTCGAACGCGAAGTTCGACTCGGGCACAGGTTGGCCAAGTTTCTTCAAGCCCTACGATGAGGCGCACATCAAACGCATTCGCGACAGCAGCTATGGAATGATCAGGGTGGAAGAAGTCTGCGCCCGCTGCAGCAGCCACCTCGGTCATGTGTTTCCCGATGGCCCGCCTCCGACCGGTGAGCGGCATTGCCTCAACTCGGTTTCCCTGTCCTTCACCGAGCACGGCAAGGCGCTGCCCGACCTATTGAGGCGCGGCGCTCCGGAGGGTGCAGTCGACTCCTCGGGCTAATCAACCTTAGGAGGTCGCATTCAACGGCAAGTCGGACACTTGTTGCCGGGTTGGTAGTCAGCCTCGACGTTTCCGGCGAGCTGGCTTTGGGTGAACAGTACGGGCTTGGTTCGCATGGCCACGAATAGCGGCATCTGGTCGGCGTAGTGGCGCGACTGTGAATCCAATGTGGCGGAGCCGAACTGGTTGATGCTCTCTGAGGATAGGGCGCCCGCCTTGTCCCAGGTGACGAACATGATCAAGGTGTCGCCCGCCGACGCGGTCAGGGTGCCGTCCGGCTGTGCGACGCCATAGACGGCGCGATAGATGTCCGGGCCGCCGTCGATGGCGAAATCGAACTTGCCGCGGCGCATGCGATTGACCTGACCCCACTCCGGATCGATGCGGCCGAAGTGGGTCTTCAGCGCCGTGATGGCGTGGCGCAGGGCGTCGATGGGCGTCACGTCGGGGTGGCTGTCCGAATGCGCGGCTTCACCGCTCATCAGCACCGCCAGCGCCGCCGCTCGGCTGCCGACATTGGTGCGCCGGTCCCAGCTCTTCAGCAGCGCCTGGGCGGCGCTGAGATCAGCGTCAGATCCCGGATCGACCTTGAGCACTTCGGCGATCCTCCGCGCGAGGTCGGAACGTTCGCTGTAGGTGAGGTCGAATTTATAGGCGCGGAACGCCTCGGCGGTGATCGCCGGGTCGGCGCCGAAGGTCTCCTGGGCGCGATAGGCTCTGTTGGTCATGTCGGTTTGGATGCCCATGGTGGGGCTGAAGTCCTCCGGCTTCAGCGCGTCCTCGACTCCCGTGGCCTGGAACGGTGTGTTGTTGGAGTTGAACACATAGCCAGACTTGGGATTCCAGATCTGCGGCACGCGGTCGAACGGCAGATAGCCGTGCCAGATCAGATCGGATCGATCGCCCGGCTGGATCTGGGTCCAGTCCCGTCCTTCGGCGCGAACCGGAAACTGGCCGTTGTAGACGTAGCCAATGTTCCCCTTCTCGTCGGCGTAGAGGTAGTTGATGCTGGGCAGCGCCTGCAGGCGCATGGCCGCCAACCACTCGTCGCGATTGGCCGCCTTGTTGAGGCGATAATACTGCAGCGACTGGCGTACCTCGCCCATGCCGGCGTAGCGCACTGCGAACATCCCATGGTCGGTTTTGAGCACCGGACCGTGGACCGACCACAAAAGCGGACGGTGCACGGTCCAGATCAGCGGCCCCCAGATCTTTACGCGAATGGCCGCATCGTCCTTCTCGAAGTTCTTCCATTGCCCGTCCAGCCGGTACTGGTCCGGATTGGCGGGATTCACGTCGAGCCGATACACGGTCGACACATTGGGGGCGTTGACGGTGTTGGCCCAGCCCAAGTGGGCGTTGTGGCCGTGGAGCATGAACGGCGAGCCTGGGAAGAAGCCGCCGGCCACGTGCCAGCCCTCACCGGAATCGAGCACCGCCTCATACCATGCCACTAACCCCGTATAGGGCTGGTGCGAATTGACCAATAGACGCGTTGCGCCGTCCGCTGACTTCGAGGCCGCTACGGCAATGGCGTTGGAGCCGATAGGCAGGGATTGGGTGATGGTCATGGCGACCTGCCCCGTCTTCGGCACTGGCGCCATAATCTTCCCGAATACATGATCCAGGCCATAGAAGAAGGGCGTGCGGAACACGAACCCGGCGGCCACGTCCCGGCCGGTCATCGGCAACAGGCCACGCTCGACCTTCTCCGGGTGCAGGGCGGCGTAATAATTGACCCCGTCGGCATAGGCTTTCAGCACCGCGCGCGCATCGGCCGGTAGCGCGGTGTCGTATTGCGACGCCACGGTCTCGCGCACCTTGAGCAACCGCACCAGATAGTCCGTCACCGCCGCCTTGGCGCCCTCGGCGCTTGCCAGCTGACCGCGGGAGATCAGCGCCGCGTCCTGGATGGTGGCGAAATCGTCCTCGGAATGGGCGAAGCCCAAGCCGAACGCAACGTCCGGATCGGTCGGGCCGCTGATGTGCGGCACGCCGAAGTGATCGCGCTGAATGCGGGCTTGATATCGCGCCGCCTCTGCGATCAGCGCCGCGCGGTCGGGCGCCGGCGGCTGGCTCAACCGGTCGTGCGCGATTACAGCAATCAGGCCGACAAGCACCAGTGCCGCCAGCGCCGACGCGCCGATCTTCAGATACCGCATGAGGCGTTTTCTCCCGACGCACCGGTCGCCGCCAGTCGTGGTGCGACGTCAGTCCGCCCGTCCGTGAAATGTTAGAGTTTTTTTAAAATCTCGAGTGCCAGAGCGCGATCGGCCCCCTGATCCTTTTTCTCCGATGCCGGCGTCTTTCCATGCTCGAACCCTCTAGCGGGGATCGATTATCGATGACTCATTCGGCGAGCGCAAATGTGCCTTCGTATGCTCATGGAAAGAGCCATTTCTAATTACACGCTAACCCTGCTTTAATCTTTGCCGCGCAGACTTTCGTCCGGCGCGATTTTTCCTGAATTGCAAATTAGTTGGCGCCCTGCGCGGCCGCATGCGCCGCGCCCGAATATGTCATTGCCGAACCAGGAGGCTTGAACATGACTTTGCGTTATCCTCTGTTTCTGATTGTCATTGGTGCGTCATTGGCTGGTTGCGCCAGCGTTCCGACCGGACGCGTCGGCGTAGAGTGGTCTCCCTTGTCAGGAACCCGTCAAAAAACCCTGACAGAGGGTATTCATGCAGTATCGCCTTTCGCGCGCGTTTACCAAGTCGATTTACGCGAACAAGAACGCGAAGATTCCTTGGATGTTCTTGCGAACAATGGCCTCGATATCAAGCTCACCAGTTCTATTCTGTTTCAACCGGTCCCTTCGGAGGTCTACCAACTCATAACGCAGACAGGTGCGAACTACTACGCGAACCTGGTTTCTCCTTACGTCCGTTCGAGCGCACGAAAGGTCGTTGGCCGATACTCACCGGAGGAAATTTATTCCTCGAAGCGCGAGCAGATTGAACGAGAAATTCGCCAAGAGGTCGCGCTTAAGCTGAACGGGAAACATGTTGAAGTCAATGCGGTTCTCATACGCGAAGTGCATCTGCCATCGGCAGTACAGGCCGCGATTCAGACAAAGCTCGAAGAGGAGCAAAAGGCGCTGCAAATGCAATTCGTACTCGAGCGCACGAAGCAAGAAGCCGTGCGTAAACATATCGAGGCCCTCGGCATCGCCGATTATCAAGAAATCATCAGCAAGGGGCTGAATGATCGGGTAATCGAGTGGAAGGGCATTGAGGCCACAGAGAAGCTGGCGGAATCGCCCAACTCGAAAGTGATCATCGTCGGATCCGGAAAAAATGGCTTACCAGTGATCCTGAACACGGGCAGCGTCGCTCCCGAGCCCCCAAGGGTTGCCAACAGGTGATCTGCAGGTCTGCTAGATCGACGCTCGGCACGTGATACCTACCAGCCACTGGAGCAGCAATGCAAACAACCGTCTCAAGTCAGCCAGTACACAGGACCTCGTTGCATCGTTTCCCCCGCGACCCGGCCTCGACAGTTACATCATCGGATCCTTATCCCAGCCTTCAATCCCCAAGATTTCGCTTTCGTCCTTTCTCACCAGCGGACATTGCACCATTTACCGCTCTTGCGGGCGAGCACCGCATCGCGGATACCACCATCGGCGTTCCGCATCCCTACACCGCGGAATTTGCGCGAATGTGGATATCCTCGCACGCAGAAGCGTGGAAAGCTCGTCGCTCGCTGCATTGGGCGGCGACGCAACTCGGCGACGAGCGGATCGTAGGCTACGTCGGTTTGCACAACATCGATTCACAAACAAGACAGGCGGAATTGCGATTTTGGGTGGGCTGCGGCGTGAAGCGCCATGAGGATGGCGCCGAGTGGTCCGAAGCGGTCGTGGATTTCGCGTTGACGAAACTCGAGTTGAACCGCGTCTATGCCCTGCAGCTCGAGAGGCATCCGCTCGCAGCCCGTATCCTGTCTGGAATCGGCATGCAACAGGAAGGTCTCGTGCGCAAGCGCGTCCACAAAGGCGGCTTGGTAGAGAATATTGTTTGCTGGGCGATCCGCGCGCCTGCCCGACCGCATCACACAAAGATCAGCGATATCGCAACTGCATAAATGGCTAACAAAAGGAATGCGACAGTGAACAGCACGCCCCGGCGTCGATGCAAGTCGCAGCGCGGTTAAAGGCTAATGGAGCCAGATTAAAAAGCCATGAGTAGTAGATTAGAAGCGCGAACCTCGCCCGCTGGAACCAACCCGTATTCCAGCGAGTCTATTAGGATGCGAATGACTGCGCTTGATCATACAGATTCGAAGGAGACCGCAGATGGAAAGCACGCTGGTGGCGCTCCCGCGGGTTCGGGCGGCAACCGAATTTGTTGAGCGAAGTGCAATCGACGCCGATACCTATCTGGAACCTGGCGATTCGGCGTTCTATACACTCACCGACTTCCGGCGGGTAAGTCCTAGGACCATCGAGGCGCATGCATCTCTTGATGCTGCGCTCGCCGAGATCAATCGACTGGGTGTGGGCGCGCTGCTGGTAAGCAAGGAGACCTCGTTTGAGGAAGACGCTCAAATTATCGGTCTGATCACCGAATACGATATCCAGCGAGAACGTCCTCAACGGTATGACAGCCAGTTGGTATTCATCAAGCCGACACGCAGCAGTGTCGGCGAGGTGATGACTCCCGCGGAGGAACTATCGCTGGTCCATTTCGAGTCCCTGCAAACTCTAGCCGCATTGGATGTCTACAAGATGTTTCAGGGAACTGGCTTGACTCATCTACTGGTCGTTGAAACTCGGGGCGACGATTTATTCGTGGCAAGAGGCCTGTTGTCGCGGGCGACCCTCGCGAGACGACTGCGGCTCGCCCATCGCATCACCTAAATCGACTATGAAGAATCGCGGCGAGCAACATTAAAAAAGCGGCCGACTTTCTAATGTTGGTAACGCATCGCTATGGACGCCAATCAAGCTGTTAAAGGGCCTTCGGCGGGTGCCTGTAGCGGGGTAAGATGGGCCATCACGAGGTGGCTCTATGGCGCTGAAAGATGTCCTTGTTTATTTGGATCAGTCGGAACATGCATTCGAGCGTCTACGTCTGGCGGCTGATTTGTCGCGCCGTCACCAAAGCCGGCTAACTGCGCTCTACGTAAGGGAACTGAGTCCGGTTCAGCGCCATCAACAAAGTATAGCGGAACTCGGACAGGGTTCCGCTGAGGCCATAAGCCGATCGAACCGGCAAATCCGCCAGTCCATCGATGAGGCGAGCGAGCGGCTGCAATCATTGCTGATGGAAATAAGGCGGGAGTACGAACTCGAAGTTGAGTGGCGCTGTCTCGATGGCATCGGATCGATTATCGTACCTCAGCACGCCCGCTTCGCTGACCTGTGCGTTCTGAGCCAGGACGTGTCGGGGGCTGCGACGGCCACCGGATACACCTTCTCGGAGGAACTGTTGTTTGTCGCCGGCAGGCCCGTGATATTCGTCCCGGCCCGCGGCTCTTTCAAGACGCTCGGACAGCACATTCTGGTGGCGTGGAATTCAAGCCGCGCCGCGACCCGCGCTGTTAACGATGCGCTGCCGCTTATCGAACGCGCGCAGCAAGTCACGGTGCTTGCGGTAAACCCGGCGGAGTTTGCCCATCGCTACGGTGCGCTACCCCCGGAGAAGATGGTTGAGCACTTGAGGCGACACGGCGCTCCGGTCACCGGCGTGTGGCTCAACGATATTTCGCCGGAACTGATTGCTGATGCGGTGCAGGCCGAAGCACTGAAGGTGGGCGCCGATCTGATCGTAGCCGGCGCGTTCGGACATCCAAGACTGTGGGAGAAGCTCATGGGCGGGGTCACTCGCGACCTGCTTGCGCGCATGAATTTGCCCATACTGATGTCGTATTAGCTTTGATTTCCTTTCGGCAGATTGCGCTGGCCGTGCAGTACCCGTTCGTGGTTTCAGCCTATCTGCCGTTCCGACATCCGTATGCAAACCCCTGCACCGACACTAGTTGCAGCTCCATGGGCTGCAGTCCGCATGTTCATCCGGCTACTGCGCGCAAGATCTTTCTGGAAATTTGGCGCGAGTCCTTTTGGCTCGTGTCTTTGATCCACCTGGTGCGCAAAATGCCGAGTAAAGAATTTTCATGATCTTGATCGTCGGACCCTGCGCCAACGAGTAGTAGATCGTCTGAGACTTGCGAACGGTGCTCACAAGGCCAGCCTCGCGCAAAACGCCCAAGTGCTGCGACAACGCCGATTGGCTCAACGGTATGCGCTCGTTGATCTCGCCAACCGACAAAGCGCCGTCGATCAAGCAGCACAGTACCAAGAGTCTCTGATCGTTGGCCAGCGCCTTTAAGAAGCTCGCTGCCTCCAGTGCATGATCCTGCATAACCTCGAATGCCGGCAGCACCCTGTCGTGCGAAGTCTCGGTCGTTTTATCCGTTCTCACTCTGACCTCCGCTCGTCTATACATTAGTAGTTGCTAATTTAGCAGTATATGATATTATATGCCAGAGAAACATATAGAGTTCCGCAAAAGGAGAGCGCTGATGGGCATCGATCGCTGGGTGATTAGATTCGCGGGCATGATGATTCTTTTGAGCCTGACCCTTGCGCATTATGCGAGCCTCTATTGGCTCTGGCTCGCGGCATTCGTCGGCGCCAACCTGTTGCAATCGTCGTTTACCGGATTCTGCCCGCTCGCGATCGTCCTCAAGCGCCTGGGCGTTGAGCCGCGCAACGCGTTCTCCTAGAAGAGCCTTGCATGTCGCCCTTGCGTGTTTCGAGACCGGCATCTATCTCGATTCTCCTCTTGGGAATCGCTCTGGTCGGCGGATGCGGCGGCAAGCCGCCGGTCCCCGCGAGCGCGCGGGTCTCGACCCTGGCGAGCATCGTAGTGAAGTCGGTACACACCCCCCTCGAGCGCAGCGTGGATGGCACGATAGAGGCCGTCAATCAGGCGACTGTCTCAGCACAAACCGCCGGGCGGGTCACGGAAATTCTTTACGACGTGAATGACGTGGTGCCCGCGGGCGCCGTGATCCTCCGCCTTAAAGGAAATGAACAGCGCGCGAGCCTAGAGGGAGCGCAGGCTGCGCTCACGGAAGCGCAAGCGCGCAACGCCGAGGCGGCGACCACTTACCAACGAATTTCAGATCTGTTCCAACGGCACGTCGTATCGAAGGCCCAGCTCGATCAGGCAACCGCGAACCGCGATGCTGCGGCCGCTCGCCTAGCGGCGGCCGCTGCCGGTCTCGCGACTGCGCGGGAGAGCGTTGGCTATACCGAAATTCGTGCCCCTTACAGCGGGGTCGTCACGAAGCGGCTCGTCGAGGTCGGGGAGTCCGTGCGTCCCGGTACGCCGTTGATGACCGGCCTGTCGCTGCGCGAACTGCGAGTCGACACGAACGTTCCGCAGAGTGTCGTGATGCAGGTACGCAGACTTAAGCAAGCGGCCATATACGTTGACGGTGAGCGCATCGAAGCAACCAAGATCACCATCTTCCCGGAAGCCGCGATCCCTTCGAGCACATTCCGGGCGAGATTGGATCTGCCATCCGGCGCGCTCGATCTTGCGCCCGGCATGTACGTCAAGGTGGGACTCGTCGTCGGCGAGGCGGATCGCCTACTGATACCGGCAACGGCGGTGGTCGAGCGCAGCGAAGTCACGGCTGTCTATGTGCTCGATTCAGACGGGCATGCAACGCTGCGGTACGTGCGCCCCGGACACCGCTTCGGCGTCATGCTTGAAATCCTTGCGGGGCTCGCCGCCGGCGAACGGATCGCACTCGACCCGATCGCCGCCGGTGCGCAAGTGACAGCGACAGGACCCGCCTCGTGACGAGCCCGCTAGGCATGAGCGGCCGTCTCGCTCGCTTCTTTCTGGAGAATCAGCTGACGCCGCTCCTGGCATTGATCGCGCTCCTGATGGGGGCCTTTGCCATCCTCGTGACTCCGCGAGAAGAGGAACCGCAGATCGAAGTCACGTTCGCCAATATTCTAATTCCGTTCCCCGGTGCGAGTTCCGTGCAGGTCGAAAACCTCGTCGCGACGCCGATGGAGAAAGTGCTCGGTGAGATCTCCGGCGTCAAGCACATTTATTCGGTATCGCGGCCAGGACTCGCGGTCTTGACCGTGCAATATGAGGTAGGAATTCATCGAAACGATGCCATCGTGCGTCTCTACAACGCCGTCTATTCCAATCAGGATTGGCGCCCCGCGAACGCTGGGATCGGGCAGCCGCTCATCAAGCCGAAAGGCATTGACGACGTGCCCATCGTGACCCTCACCTTGTGGAGTCGCAATCCCCTCTTCGGCGGACACGAATTGGGGCAAATTGCACGCGCGATCGAAAGTGAATTGAAACGGGTCCCGAATACCCGCAACGTGTATACGATAGGGGATATCAAACCGATGATCCGGGTCGAACTCGATCCGGGACGACTATCTGCGGCAAATCTTACGGAGGGTGACCTCGCGGCAGCGCTGCAGGCGGCGAATCTCGTGCGCCAGGCCGGCGCCGTTATTCAGCGGAACTTGCTGTCGCCCGTCCAGGCCGGCCAATACCTCGCGAACCGAGACGACGTGGGAGGCCTCATCGTCTCGGCACGCGATGGCAAGCCCGTCTATCTCGATGATGTCGCGACGGTCACGGATGCGCCTGGGACCCCTGCGCAATACGCTTGGTTTGGTACCGGCGCCGCCTTCAGCGCCGCCACCGGGCATCCGGTGACTCAATCGCCGGCCGTAACGATCGCAGTTGCAAAGAAACCCGGTAGCAACGCGATCGATGTCGCAACCGCAGTGATCAATCGAGTCGAGCAACTCAAGGGCATCACGATTCCGGCCGGCGTCGAGGTTACCGTCACACGCAACTATGGCGTCACGGCGAATGACAAGGCCAAGAAACTGATCGAGAAGCTTCTGTTCGCCACGGCGTCGGTCGTCATCTTGGTGATGTTGGCCATGGGCAAACGCGAAGCCGCGGTGGTCGGCGCCGCAGTCATTGTCACCTTGGCCGCCACATTGTTCGCCTCGTGGGCTTGGGGCTTTACGATCAATCGAGTTTCGCTGTTTGCCTTGATCTTCGCAATCGGCATCCTCGTCGATGACGCCATCGTGATCGTCGAGAACGTGCACCGCCATCTGTCACTCGGTCAGACCGATCTGTCCGAGGTCATCCCGATCGCCGTGGACGAGGTCGGAGGACCTACCATACTCGCCACCTTTACGGTGATCGCTGCACTACTACCGATGGCGTTCGTATCAGGATTGATGGGTCCGTACATGAGCCCGATTCCGATCAATGCCAGCATGGGAATGCTGATCTCGCTGGCTGTCGCCCTGGTATTCACGCCGTGGCTATGCCGGAAGCTATTCGCAAGTCAGGCTCATCAGGCCACGGCGGAATCCAAAACGGCAGGCAAACTGCACCGCGGGTTCGAACATTTGATGGCGCCGTTCTTGATGGGCGAGCATGCTCGCCGCAACCGCCACCGTTTGTACCTGGCCACCGCCGGGGCAATCGCTGTCGCCGCGCTTCTCGCCGTTGTGCAACTAGTCGTGTTGAAGATGCTCCCCTTCGACAACAAGTCGGAATTCCAGGTCATCGTCAATATGCCGGAAGGCACGCCGGTCGAAGGCACGGCCCGCGCGCTGGCCGGATTGGCGGCCATTGTGCGTCAGGTACCGGAAGTCACCAACTATCAGGCTTACGCGGGAACCGCCGCACCCATCAATTTCAACGGATTGGTGCGTCAATACTACTTGCGCGGCGACAGCAATCAGGGCGACCTGCAGGTCAATTTAGTCGACAAACAGGACCGAAGCCGCAAGAGTCATGATATTGCTCGCGCCATTCGACCGGCGCTGGCGGCGGAGGGCAAAAGGCTCGGGGCGACTTCCGTCCAGGTGGTCGAGGTTCCCCCCGGGCCGCCGGTGCAAGCTCCATTAGTGGCGGAAATCTACGGCCCGGTCTATGCCGCCCAGGAGGAAATGGGCCGGGCATTGCGTGCGGTATTCGATATGACGCGAGATATCGTCGACACCGACGATACCCTCGCCGCCCCGGCGCCCCGGTTCGTGGTGACGCTCGATCGAGCGAAGGCTGCGCTTCTTGGGATATCTCAGGCGGCAGCGACAGAGGCGCTCACAACAGCGCTCGCCGGATTGGATGCAACTTATGTCCATTCCGGCCGCGAGCGCGACCCGATTGCCGTGCGTCTCGAGCTCGGAACTGCCGATAAGCAAGGGCTCGAGCAGGCGCTCGCCCTGCCGCTGCGCAGCGCCACGGGCGCCTTAGTACCCTTGTCCGAGATCATCGCCGTGTCGCAGATGCCCTGGGATCAGACGATTTACCACAAGGATCTGCTACCCGTTGTTTTCGTCACGGGCGATATGGCAGGGCGGCTCGATAGCCCGCTCTACGGCATGTTCAATATCGTCTCGCAGATTAATAGAGCGCCTCCCGGCGGTCAGCCGCTTCTACAGCGTTTCATAAGTCCACCCGATCGCTTGAGCGACTTCAGTGTGAAGTGGGATGGGGAGTGGAGCATTACCTATGAGACGTTCCGCGACATGGGTCTCGCCTACGCGGTCGGCCTCGTGTTCATTTATTTGCTCGTCGTCGCACAGTTCCGCTCGTACGCCGTGCCGCTCATCATCATGGCGCCGATTCCTCTAACCCTCATCGGCGTCATGCCGGGCCACGCCTTGCTCGGCGCAAATTTCACCGCGACTTCAATGATCGGCATGATCGCGCTCGCCGGCATCATCGTCCGTAACTCAATTTTACTGGTGGACTTCATCAACCAGGAAATCGCGGCTGGACAACCGCTCGCGCAAGCTGTCATTCGCGCGGCCTCGATTCGGGCGCGGCCCATCGTATTAACCGGACTTGCCGCCATGATCGGTGCGCTTTTCATCATCGATGACCCGATATTCAACGGACTCGCAATTTCGCTGATTTTCGGCATCTTGGTTTCGACGGCACTGACGCTGTTGCTGATTCCATTGCTCTACTACGGATTTATCAGGCGTTGCCACGAGCGAGGAGACGCGAGTGACGATGCGAAGCCCGCTCGAGCGAACGGGCGAGTCGCTTTCTCAAGCGCCGCGCCAGCTGCAGGAGGTCCGTAGGTATCGTGATCGCTCGTAACTCAGCCGGCAGCGTCTTCCGGCGCCCACTGCGCTGGACTGGGTGTGCCTTGCTCGTAGCCTCTTGGGGCAGTCACGCCGAATCGCTATCGGACGCGTGGGCCATGGCCCTTCGCTCGGACGGTACCGTCGCGGCGGCGCACAGCGAACGGCAAGCCGCAGACGCGGAACATTTCGCCGCGTTGCGCGCGCGTTGGCCATCGCTCGATGTCAGCGGAGGCTACACCCAGCTACAACATGCGCCGATTCTCGATATTGCGACGGCCGCGGGCCAATTACAGGCGTCGATTTGGCGCAACAATGGCTTCGCGATGGCCAGCGCCGATCTATCTGTGCCCCTCTGGACGTCCGGTCGCACCAGCGGAGCCATCGGCGCCGCGGCCGCCGGCGTCCGCGGCGCCGCAGCCCAGGAGGCGGGAAGCGAGGCCGAATTGAAGCTTGCGGTGGCCGAGTCCTATGTGTTTGTGTTCCGCGCTCGAAAAGCCCTTGAAGTTGCGGAATCCAGCGTCGCAAGCCTCAAAGCGCATCGCGACGATGCGAAGGTGATGTACGACAAACAAGCGGTGCCGCGGTCGGATCTGCTCGGAGCCGAAGTATCGTTCGCCAACGCCCAGCAGCAGCTTTTGCGCGCCGTCAATGCCCTGCACTTGGCGACGGCTGCTTACAACCGCTGGGTGGGTCAGCCCCTGGATCGCGCTCCCGATCTCGATGAGCCTTCGAGCAGCCCGACCGCGGAGACCGAAGAGCCGCTCGATCGGTTGGTCGCGCATTCCCTTGAGCGGCGCCCGGAACTTGCGGCACTTGCGGCGCAGCAAGAGAAGTTCGAGCAAGCCGCGCGCTCGGAAGCCGCGCAAGGTCTGCCGCAGGTCGCCATGCACGCAGGCTACAATCACCTCGACAATGAGATTCTCGACCGCGAGAACTTCGCCTCGATCGGCATCGGCTTCCAGTGGCGAGTTTTCGACAGCGGACAACTGAAGGCAAGAACGAGCGCCTTGCGGAGCCGCGCCCGTGCCACCGGTCAACAGCTAGCCGACTTTCAATCTGTGGTGGCTCTCCAGGTGCATACCGCGGTGCTCAATCGTGACGACGCGGTAGCCAGAACTCATGCGGCCGCCGCTACGGTCAGTCAGGCTGACGAGAACCTAAGGGTTGCCAAAGAACTCTACGCGAGCGGACTTGGGACCAGCAACCAGGTGTTGGACGCGGAAACCCTCCGCGTGGGTGCGTTGACCAATCGAGATGACGCCACCTTCGATCTTCTCATCGCGCGATTCCGGCTGCAGCGCGCGATGGGAGATCTGTAGTCGGGAAGGCCAGCCGCGCACCGTTATATCGTTTGCGCATGTAAAGTAGCGCCCTTATGACAAGCGCTTTCAACACAAAAAAAGCGGGCCCGACCACAGTGTTGAGCGCCGCCGCAATCCCTGACATTGCCGCCGCATCGATTCCAGAGACGCTGGCGGCGCTGCGGGTCAATCCGGACACCGGACTTGCCGCCTCTCAGATCGACATTCTTCGCAAGGAACACGGTTACAACGAGGTCGAAGAAAAAAGGCAGCATCCCGTGCTGCAATTTCTCGGCAAATTTTGGGGCATCTCGGCGTGGATGTTGGAACTGATCATGGTTCTATCCGCTGCACTCGGAAACTATTCGGACCTTGCGGTCGTGAGCGCCCTCCTCGTGGTCAACGCCGTCTTGAGTTTCACCCAAGAGCACAGGGCCGCCGGTGTGGTGAAGGCTTTGCGGCGGCGCCTGCAAGTCAGCGCGCGCGTACGACGCAATTCTGTGTGGCAAGCCATTCCGGCACGGGAATTGGTACCCGGCGACATCGTTCGGGTGCGCTCGGGCGATATCGTGCCGGCGGACATCAAGCTTTTGGCCGGCGCGGTGAGCCTCGACCAATCGGCGCTTACGGGAGAATCCAAAGAAGCCGACAGAGCCGCGGGCGGGATATTGTCGTCCGGATCGATCGTGCGGCGCGGTGAGGGCAACGGGGTGGTCATGCTGACCGGCGCAAATACCTACTTCGGCCGCACCACCGAGCTTGTCCAGGAGGCGCGGCCCAAACTGCATATCGAGGCGGTCGTGGCCAATGTGGTCCGCTGGCTTTTCGTCATCGTGGGTGTATTGCTCGCTGTAGTGATCGTATTGTCCTTGATTCGCCACGCACCCCTGATCGAGATGATTCCGTTGATGCTCGTGCTCCTGATGAGTGCCATACCCGTCGCATTGCCAGTCATGTTTACCGTCAGCATGGCGCTCGGATCAAAGCAACTCGCCAAACATGGCGTGCTGGTCACGCGCTTGAGCGCGGCCGAGGATGCCGCGACGATGGATGTGTTGTGTGTAGACAAGACCGGCACCATCACAATGAACCGAATAGCCGTCACCGACGTGACGCCCTTGGCGGGAGCCACGGAATCTCAAGTGATCCTCGCGGGCGCGCTGGCATCTCAGGAGGCGAACCAGGACCCTATCGACCTTGCATTCCTTGCCGCGGCGAAAGTGCATCAGGTATTTGACGGCATTGCCACGGCTAAATCGATATCGTTCGCGCCCTTCGATGCTGATAATCGACGCACGGAGGCGGTGATCGAAGTGAACGGAGTGCAAGAGCGTGTCATGAAGGGTGCCGTACGGACTGTGGCGGCCATTTGCGGCCTCGCGCCGCAAGAAATAGACGCCCTCGAGGGACGCATCGCCGCTTTGGCCGCGAAGGGCTACCGTACGCTTGCGGTCGCTCGTGGCACGTCGAAAGCTCCGCCTCGCTTGCTGGGACTGGTCTCGTTATACGACCCGCCGCGGCCCGACGCCAAGGAGTTGATTGCAGCGCTGCTCAAACTGGGCGTCGCCGTCAAAATGCTGACCGGCGACGCGCTGCAGGTTGCCCGTGAAATGGGTGCCGCCGTCGGGTTGCCCAACATCCGCCGCGTAGCGGATCTTAGGGCAGCCGGCAATCAGATGGAGCTGGCTGCAGGCGCTGATGGATACGCGGAAGTCTATCCTGAAGATAAATACCTAGTCGTGCGGCACCTGCAGGCCGCAGGACACGTGACCGGCATGACGGGTGATGGCGTTAATGACGCACCGGCTTTGCGCCAAGCCGAAGTCGGGATCGCGGTCAGCAGCGCGACTGACGTGGCAAAGGGCGCCGCGAGCGTCGTTCTGACCGACGCGGGACTCACGAACATCGTCGCACTGGTCGAGCAGGGGCGCGCGATTTACCAGCGCATATTGACGTGGGTCATCAACAAGATCAGCCGCACCATCTTGAAGGCCGCCTTCGTATCAATTGCTTTCGTGGTGACCGGCCAGTTTGTTGTCTCAGCATTCGCGATGCTGCTGCTGGTTTTTCTCACCGATTTCGCAAAGATTTCTCTTGCTACCGACAACGTGAGGCCGTCCAAGAAGCCCGAGACTTGGAAGATTGGCGGCTTTATCTTCGTATCGGTGGTACTCGGGCTCGCGATGCTGGCCGAAACCTTGTTATTGCTGTGGTTTAGCTGGCCGAGATTGGGCTTGGGGAACCATCACCATACCTTGCATACATTCAGCTTTCTCTTGCTTCTATATTTTGCGGTCTTTTCTGTCATTTCGGCGCGCGAGCGCCGCGGGTTCTGGGCCACGCTTCCGAGCAAGACTTTCCTGGCGGCGATCGGGGCGGATGCGCTCATCGGCACTCTTTTGACGTACGCCGGCCTTCCGGGACTTGCGCCCTTGGCGGTGTGGCAGACGGGCGGTATTTTTCTGTATGCGTTGTTCGCGTGCCTGGTTGTGAACGATGCGATGAAGGTCGAATTGATAAAATGGCGCATTCGGACGGCGGCGGCATGACACGAAAGAACTCTACGAGGATCATCAAATGAAGACCGCATACGTGTTGATGGGCATTCTATTCGTTGGTGCCGCACTTACCTGTTTATATATCCTCGCTGAGTGCCTATCTTGGCGGTCAGTAAAAGATGCTGATCACAGAGCAATGCGGGAAATTCGCGAACTGTACAAAAGGATTCGTGCGACATCGAAGCCGTCAACGAGACCCTTCCGGCGACAGTGAGCCATCATCGCTCGCGTATTGCGGCACGAGTCGCAGTGTCCAGTCGTCTAGATGATGCCGGGCTTCAGGTTATGCTCATCGGACGCCGCTGCTGCGAGATCGTCGGCGTCGGGATTAATCACGCCGAAGCGAGCTGGAATATGGGCGTAAAAGAGTCTGATATTTTCTTTTTCGATCAGAGTCAGCAGCTGCTGAGCTTCTACGTCGGTGACGATGAACTCGATCTCCACCGCAAGGGTGCCTGCCAATTCAAAAAAGCTGGCCTCGTGGAGGATGTGATGCCGTCCGAATCCCGCCATGGCCCTGAATGCTGAGCCCCCGCGTATGCCGAGTTTATTCGCCTGCTGCATCAACCATTCCCATACGAGCTGATGGTGATGACGATGACCCTCGTGTACAAAAAATCTCAGAAATGATCCGTTCATAGTCGTGCCATCCTCTTTGATTGGTGCGTTTGGAGTTTCTATCGGCGATGACGAATTTCAATCAGCACCTCTCCTCGTGAGTACGACGGAGTTGAACAAGGCGAGCATACCTACCCCAAGCGTGGAATCACAAGCTATACCCGCTCAGACCCGGAGACGACCAGGCTAACAAACCGTCGGCGTTGCCCGAGCGCCCGCTCGTGGATACCGAGCGGGCGGCGAGGTTACGGCGTCTGCCCGGCGCCGGATTTGATGGGCTGCCTCAGCCTCGAATAGCCCTCAGTAAGGATGATAGGCTGCCGCTGTCGGTCGCGCGCCATTGGAGGTAATGTCCTGGTTCGGTCCGCGAATCCGATTCTCGTTCGTATGGGTAGCGTCGGCCCGCGACCTTCAAAAGGATCAAGATGACGACAGTGCCGCCGGAACAATGGCGTCCGTTCAGCGAGTACCTCGATCAAGCGCTCGACCTGCCCGAGGCAGACCGAGCGGCGTGGTTGGCGGCGCTGGCGCAGAGCAGTCCACAGCTCGCTGCCGCGGTTGCCGATGCGCTTTCCCAGCGCGGGCGCAGCGGTTATGCGGAGTTTCTGGCGGAACCGCTGCTTTCCAGCGAGCGTGTCGCCAGCGCGACCCTGATTGGTCGCCACGTCGGCCCGTACGTCATTGAGGCGGAAATTGGGCGAGGCGGCATGGGCAGCGTTTGGCGCGCCCGGCGCGCAGATGATCGATTCGAAACCACGGTTGCCGTCAAGTTCTTGCACGCGAGTTGGATCGGGCTTCAGGGCGAACAGCGCTTTCGCAGTGAGGGCCAGATTCTCGGGCGCCTCGATCATCCAAACATCGCTCGTCTTATCGATGCAGGCCTCCTCGAGGCGACACACCCCTATCTGGTGCTGGAATACGTCGAGGGCGAGGCGATCGATGACTACTGCGCCGCCAAAAACCTCAGCGTCGCGGCGCGCGTCGAACTATATCTCGGCGTTCTTGCAGCGGTGGCCCACGCGCACAGTCACTTGATCGTGCACCGAGACATCAAACCGAGCAACATCTTTGTTACGCGCGCAGGCTCGGTCAAGCTCCTTGATTTTGGCATCGCCAAACTACTCGATGATGCGACCGGTGCAGCCGTCCTGACGAAATCCGGCAGCGGCGCGTTGACACCGCAATTTGCGGCGCCGGAACAATTGCTGGGCAAAGCCGTCACGACGGCAACGGATGTATATTCCCTCGGGCTGGTGTTGTATGTGCTGCTCACCGGTCGGCATCCCATCCTCGCCGACTCCACCTCGAGTGCACAACTCATTTATGCAGTACTCACGGAAGACGTGCCGCAGGCTTCAACCGTCACCAGCATGCCCGCCCCCTGGCGCCGATCGCTGCAAGGCGATCTCGACAATATTCTAGGCAAGGCCTTGAAGAAGGTGCCCGCAGAGCGCTACGCGTCGGTGGGAGCCCTCGCGGACGATCTCAAGCGATATTTGAGCCACGAACCGGTCAAAGCTCACGCCGATACGGTTACCTATCGGTTGACGAAGTTCGTGCGGCGGCATCGAGGAGGTGTTTTGTCAGGGATACTGACGGTATTGGTTCTTTGCGCAGCGACAATCATCACGTTTTTGCAGAAGATTGAATTGACGCGGCAAAGGGATGCTGCACAGTTCGAGGCACGCCGCGCCGAATCCGCCAACGAGTTCCTAGACTTCCTGCTGCAGTCCGATGGCGGCACGACCCAGGCATCGCTCTCGCCCGCCGCGCGCATTGAGCTGGGCGCGCGCATGCTCGAGCTTCAGTATCGCGACGACCCGCGCTTTGCGGGGCGCATGCTGGTAGAACTGAGCGACCAATATCGTGGTCAGACCTTTACGCGACGCGCCGTCGCGTTGGACACCCGTGCGTATGCGCTGGGCCAAGATGCTCAAGACCCCGAATTGATGGCGCTAGCGCAGTGCGAGGCCGCGTATGCCGAAACCTCCGCCGGCGTGACCGAGGGCGCGGCGCAGCGCCTGACCGAAGCGAAGCAGCTCATCGCACAGCTCCCCACGCCATCGGTGATCTTGCAGGTGCTCTGTCGTCGAGCCGACGCTGTGCTGGCGGTTCGAACGGGGAATCCCGCCGCCGCAGAGCGGACCCTTGAGGGCGCGCGCCGCTTGCTTGAAGACTCGGGGCAAACCTATCGGCTTGCATATACCTCGGTACTCAATGATCTTGGCGGCGTTTACAACGATACGGCTCGGCTCAGTGAAGCTCTCGCCATGGCGAAGCTCATCGGCGCAATTCATGAAAAGTACGGACGCGGCGGCACTGGCGCGCGGCTCATCGCGCTTCAAAATGAGTCGACGGTGCTTTTCAACATGGGCGAATTTCGCGCGTCGTTCGCGGTGGTTGAAGAGGTCCGCAAACGACGCCTTGCGATTGAAGGTGACGCGCCCGAGCCGCTTTCAATGACGGTCAATGCCGCGTCGCTGCTGATGAGGCTTGGAAGCTCGCAACCAGGGATCGACCTCGCGCAAGCCGCAATCGTACGGGCGCGAAGCGCCGGCAACGCAAAATGGCTGATCCTCGCGCTGCGCGCGGCGTGCCTGGGCAATGCGCAATTGGGACGGATGCCCGAAGCTGAATCCGCATTGCAAGAAATGACAGCCGCATTGGGCAAGGGCGAATCGGCCATGGATCCGCGCTATCGAGGCGTATCGGATACGCTTCGCGGGCTTCTGGAGCTGCGCCGCGGCGACCCCGCGGCCGCTCTGAGCAGCGCCAAGGCGGCGCTCGCGGCCATCGGCGCAGAAGCGAAGGGGAAAGTACTGGAGGCACACACGTCCTTTAGACTCGCCGCGACCGCAGCACTGGCACTGGGCCGATCCGTGGATGCGGAGCACTTCGCACGCGAGGAGCTGCATCTGACTGAGGCCGTCGCTCGCGGGCCGGACACCAGCGCCGATGTCGGCGAGGCGCTCCTTCTCCTTGCAAAAGCAGAGATAGCGCAAGGCCGAGCGACAGAGGCGCAATCCCTGCTCGAGCGAGCGGCGCGCTGTTTAACCAATGGCCTGGGCGAGGATCATGCCTTGACCCACGAGGCCCTCGCCCTGGCGGCCCACCGGTCGGCGCTGCGCGCCTCGCCTTCGGGCCGCGCTTCCGTCCGCACCTGGTCGCTGCCTTTTGGATCAATGGCGCATCGCAACGAGCAGTCGCGCGCGCCTGCAGACTTCGACGCGCTCCGCGTTTGAAATCCTGGCGGAAGCGCAAATACCCGATAATTCGCGCACTGCGTTCAGACCTCGAGTACTTGCTACAATGCGCGTACGGAAAGAGCTCGGGGCCCATCGGGGTTTCCCTAGTTCGAGGGATTGGTTTTTCCGTTGGCCGGACGATGCGCTCGGACCGGCATATGGCTTGATCGGTCACGCGGACAGGGAGTCTCAGGAACCCTTATGGGCAACACCGCCGAAAGCAGCACAGTCCGGCACTCGACAACTTCCCCCTTGATGGAGCGAAAGGCAGTGCTCGGGTTTGCGTTCGCGCTCATGTGTCTTGGTGTGATCGGGGTGGTCTCGTATATCAGCGTAGTCCGGCTCAATGCGCACGCGGCGAGCGTTGAAAATACTTACCAAGTTCTCAGCGGTCTCGAAGTGCTCTTGGCCGACGTCACTGACTCGGAGACCGCGGAGCGCAGCTATGTCATCACGGGCGAGGAAAGCTATTTAGCGTCCTACCGAGAGTCCGCGCAGCTTGTTGACCGACAGATGAAAATGCTAAGGGAATTGACCGAGGATAATCGTGCGCAGCAGCTACGCCTCGATTCCCTGGAACCGCTGGTCGCCAGCCGACTTTCGAGATTGCGGACAGTCATTGAATTGCGAAAGAACCAAGGATTTGCGGCGGCGCAAAGCGAAGTGCTCACCGGCAAAGGCAAGCTGCTTCACGACCAGATCCGCGGCATCATCGATCAGATGAAGGGAACCGAGCAGTCCTTGCTCGAGGATCGCAAACGACTCGCCCGCCGCAGCTGGAGTGTTGCATCAGCGCTGATAATCGGGGGCAGCTTCGTCGTCTGCGCGATCGTGGGCTTTGCGCTCGTGGCAATCCGGCGGGATTTTGTCGGCAGAACGCGGGCCGAGCGAGCACTGCGTGCGCTAAACGATGAGCTCGAAACGCACGTTGGGGAACGCACCGCACAACTCGCACAGGTCGCGTCCATTGTCGAATGCTCGGACGACGCGATTATCAGCAAGGATCTGCAAGGGGTTATCACCAGTTGGAACGCGGGTGCAGAACGCTTGTTCGGCTATACCGCGGCGGAGGCTATAGGTAAGCCGATGTCCCTGGTGATTCCGCCGGAGCGTTCGGATGAGGAATCCACCATCCTGGCGCGAATCGCGCGCGGCGAAACCACGGATCATTTCGAGACGATACGGATTAGAAAGGACGGAAGGAAAATCGACGTATCCGTCACAATCTCCCCAATTCGGGACTCCCAAGCTCGGATTATCGGCGCATCAAAGATTGCCCGGGACATCACCGAGCGCAAGCTCGGGCAAACGAAACTGCAGTCTCAACTCGAGCGCTTGAACTTGCTGCAGCACATCACGCGAGCCATCGGCGAACGCCAAGACCTTCGGAGCATCTTTCAGGTCGTGATCCGAACGCTCGAGGAGCACCTGCCGCTCGATTTCTGCTGTATCTGTCTTTACGAGCCGGCCGAGAATAGCCTGACCGTCACCAGCGTTGGTTCGCGCAGCGCGCCGCTCGCGCTGGAGTTGGCGATGGACGAGCAGGCGCGCATTGCCATCGATGAGAACGGCTTGTCGCAGTGCGTTCGAGGCAGGCTGGTATACGAGCCGGATATCGCCCAAGTGCAGTTCCCATTTCCTCAACGCTTGTCGCGAGGCGGTTTGGGCGCAATGATCGCAGCGCCCCTGCTGGTTGAAAGCAAAGTTTTCGGCGTGCTGCTCGCCGCACGCTGCCAAGCCGGCAGCTTCAGCAGCGGCGAGTGCGAGTTTCTCCAGCAATCGAGCGAGCACGTTGCCTTGGCGGTCCATCAGACTCAGCTTTATCGCGCGCTGCAGCAGGCATACGACGATCTGCGTCAGACGCAGAAAGCCGTGATGCAACAGGAACGGCTGCTCGCCTTGGGGCAAATGGCGAGCGGTATCGCCCATGATATCAACAACGCAATCTCTCCGGTCGCTCTGTACACCGAATCGCTCTTGGAGAAGGAGCCCGACCTAAGCCCGCGTACGCGCAGCTATCTTGAAACGATCCAGCGTGCCGTTGACGATGTCGCGCAAACCGTTGCGCGTATGCGCGAGTTCTACCGCCAGCGCGAATCGCAGATGATACTGCTTCCGGTGGATTTGAATCTGCTGGCGCGGCAGGCCGCGGACCTCACGCGAGCGCGCTGGAGCGATATGGCACAGCAGCGCGGCGTTGCCATCGAGATGCGCACCGAATTGGCCCCGAATCTGCCGGCGATCATGGGCGCCGAGCATGAAATCCGCGATGCGCTTACCAACCTGATTTTCAATGCGGTCGATGCCATGCCCAACGGCGGCCTGTTGACACTGCAAACGAAAATGACCCTCGAAAAGGCAACCCCGCCGCGGGAGATTCCGCTCGCCAAATGCGTTCAGATCGAGGTGCGCGATGCCGGCGTCGGGATGGATGAGGACACGCGGCGCCGATGTCTGGAGCCGTTCTTTACCACCAAAGGGGAGCGTGGCACCGGTCTCGGACTGGCTATGGTCTATGGCATGATGCAGCGACACAGCGCCGACATTGAAATCGACAGCGAGGTCGGCAAAGGCACCACCGTGCGTCTGAGTTTCGCCGTCCCCACTGCGCCCGCAATGGGCGGCGCCGCCGCGTGGTCCACTGCGGCCGCGGTGCCTCCGCTGCGCATTCTTGTGGTGGATGATGATCCGATGGTACTCAAATCGTTGCGCGATGCGTTGCAACTGGACGGCCACAGCGTGACCACTGCCGACGGGGGCCAGGCCGGCATCGATGCGTTCCTTGCGGCACAAGCTCAGGGCAATGCATTCCCGATCGTGATCACGGATCTCGGCATGCCCTACGTTGATGGCCGCAAAGTTTCCAGTGCTGTCAAGACGGCGGCGCCTGAAACCATCCTCCTCATGCTCACCGGTTGGGGTCAACGGCTGGTTGCCGACGGCGACATCCCGGCTCATGTCGATCGCGTCTTGAGCAAGCCGCCGAAGCTGCGCGAACTGCGCGAGGCGCTGGCGCATTGTTTGAACTCTCGCGGCTCCTGATCGATCATACGAACCATTGGCGGCACCTCTCTTTAGTGCAGCGCACGCTGTCTCCACCCCTTACGGTCGAGACGCATTACAAGGAGCAGTAGCATGTCCGAGCACCGATCCATCGCGGCTCTTAGAATCTTGGTGGCCGAGGACGACGGCATGGTCGCCGAGGCAATTTGCGACCGTCTGACCGATGCGGGAGTCGAGGTTGTTGCCCGGGCCGACACCGGTGCCGACGCAGTGGCGGCGGCGTTCGCCCTACGCCCGGATCTGATCCTCATGGACGTTCGACTCAAGGGCGCCATGGACGGCATCCGCGCGTCTGAATTGATCAACGAGAAAATGCGTGTGCCGGTGGTCTATCTCACGGGGGACTCGGACCAGAAGACACTGCAGCGTGCCAAGGCGGCTTCAGCTTACGGATATGTTCTCAAGCCGTTTCATATCCGCAACCTTATCGTCGCGATCGAGGTGGCGATCGATCGGTTTGAAATGGAACGACGGCTGGAGGAAAGTCAGCTCACCTACGCCACTATCCTCGGCAGCATCGCGGACGGTGTGATCGCGGTCGACACCCAGGGTTGCATCCGATTCATGAATGGGGTCGCCGAGCGCCTGACGGGGTGGTTGACACGGGAAGGCGAGCGAGAGCTCTTGGGGACTGTCTTGAACCTTATCCGCCCAGGCGACGATCAGGCCGCGATGGATCTGGTTTCTGGGGTGCTGAACTCGCGGAATATGCTTACCCTTGGCCCCGATGCCTTTGTGATCAGCCGTGCGGGGCGTCGCGTATCGGTCGACGGGGGGATGTCTTGCGTCGTCGACAGCCTGGACCGTGTCGTCGGCGCATGCATTACGCTGCGTGACGCCACCAATGTGAGGAAGGCAGAATCAGATCTTCGCGCAATGGCTCAGCAGTTGCGCGCGGTTATTGACACAGCGGTCGACGGCGTATTGATGTTCGATGCGTCCGGCACCGTCCAGATGCTCAATCCGGCATGTGAGCGACTGTTCGGTTACACGTCCGGCGAGATTACGGGCCGCAAGATCGACGCCATCATGGCTTCGTCTGCCGCGAACGGCAGCTCCTGGTATTCGAGTTATCCAGAAAATGGCCGGCCGCTGCTCATGATCGCACGAGCGACGACCTGTCGCCGCCGCGATGGGTCTACTTTCCCGGCCGAAGTATCCGTCGGCGAGGCGCGCAACGCGGGGCCTCCGCTGTTTGTCGCGGTCGTCCACGATGTGTCCGAGCGCCGGCATCTCGAGGCAGCATTGCTCGATGCTGTGGGACGGGAACAACGCCGATTCGGAACCGACTTGCATGATGGGCTGGGCCAAGAGCTCACGGGTCTTTCCCTCCTGCTTACAGCGCTTACCAACACTGCGCGTACGTCGCACAGCACCCATACCGCGGATCTGGAGCAGGCCTGCAAAGTCGCACTACACGCGGTTCAATCATGTCAAACAATAGCTCGGGGCTTGTCGCCCATCGGACCGACCGCAGGCGGTCTGATCGGCGCGCTGCGCGATCTCGTCACTCGGCTGAAAGGAACGTCCGGCACTAGCGTCGAGATCTCGGTAAGCGAAGTATCGCGGCTGGGTTTAAGTCCGGCGGCGAGCGATCATCTGTACCGGATCGCCCAGGAAGCAATCGCGAACGCTCTGAAACATGCGCACGCGAATTCCATCATGGTGACGCTTAATGTCGAGCAGGAGCGCGTCCGTCTGGAGGTCCGCGACGACGGTGCAGGAGTAAAGCAAGCAACGGCAAATGCGCCGGGGCTTGGGCTCCGCACCATGCAGTACCGCGCCTCGATGATCGGCGCGCGATTCGAGATCGCGCCGTTTCGGCCGAGCGGGACACGCGTCATCTGTGACTGCCCTCAAGTGGCCTGACGAACGTGGTGTTCGAAACACGCACCGTGGCGCATCAACGCTACCTTTTCGCTACGGCGTCAACCAAATGTCGTGGGACATTCACCCTTGACTCATGCACATGAGTCAATTAAGCTCATACTATGGCTAAACGATTACAAGTCATCCTTCAGGATCTCGAATATAAAGAGATACAGAAAGCGGCCGACGCACAGCGCCTGTCTATTGCTGCATGGGTCCGACAGGCGCTCACTGCCGCGCGCCGCCGCGAACCCGTGGGTAACGTTGGCAAGAAGTTGGATGCGGTGCGCGCGGCCACCCGACACTCCTTTCCAACAGCGGATATCAACGACATGTTGGCGGAGATCGAGCGCGGCTACGGCGCACCCGATCGTCGATGATCTTTATCGACTCGAACGTCCCGATGTATCTCGTGGGAGCTCCGCACCCGCACAAGGTTGACGCCCAGCGACTCCTGGAGAACCTTCTAAGCGAGCGTGTTCGGCTCGTGACGGACGCCGAAGTCTTTCAAGAGATTTTACATCGCTATGTGGCGATCGACCGTCGCGATGCCATCCAACCTGCATTCGACGCCATTCTGGGAATCGTTGACCAGGTGTTGTCGGTCGACTTGGCTGCTGCAGAACGCGCAAAGTCGATCGTCCTCGGATCTACTCGGCTTGCGGCTCGCGACGCATTGCATCTCGCGGTTATGGAGCAGCATTCGATTGGTCGAATCCTGAGTTTCGACGCCGGCTTCGACGGACATCCCGGAATCGCTCGGCTGTCCTAATAGCGACGGCGTCGCGACTGGCGCCAATCGGGCCAGTGAGCATCGAACCTCACGAAATCATCGCCATGAAGCTGCATTCGCGGTCTGCGCTAAACCGGCGTTGACTTCAGCCATGAACAGCATGAAATGCGCCAGATCCTTTACACGCAGTCGGCCGGCACTTAGAAATCGCAAGTACGACTCGTACATCAGCGCGATCAAACGGTCGATGGCAGCTCGGACACCTGCATTGACAGCCTCAAGCAGCTGCGTAAGCTCGCTCACTGAGCTGGCGCGATTGGGGCAACTAAAAGACTTGTATTCATGCGGGCGGCCGATCATGCATCTTAAGATTAATAATCTATCAAAAACCCGCGTGGCCGCAGCCGCTTTGCCTTCGAATGATGCGGATCACGATATCTCCCCCCTGTATCGGACCTCGCATTAGACATAACCGCGATGCCAATTCCGGCAGCACATCTGGCATTTCTCTCACCTCTGTTGGATGAGGGACTGGATTTACCGGATCACGCCCGTGAGCAGTGGCTGGATAGTCTGTCGGAGCCGTTTCCGGGCGCCAAGGCCCTGCTGCGCAAAATGTTGGACGTCGAGGCGAGCGGGCGCGCCGAGAAACTGCTCGAGACATTGCTCAAGCTTCCCTTGAGCGGAGATGAATCCGGGCTTGGAGCGGACCCGGGGATGTTCGAGGCGAATGTGCAAATCGGCAACTACCGCCTCGAGCGACTGCTCGGAGTCGGGGGCATGGGCAGTGTCTGGCTCGCCGAACAGACTGCTCCCGTGCGCCGCTTCGTTGCGCTGAAATTGATTCGCGCCGGGATGTACGATGAAAACGTCGTGCAGCGCTTCCAGCTGGAACGCCAATCGCTCGCACTCATGGATCATCCGGCGATCGCGAAGGTATTCGAGGCGGGAACGACTGCGCAGGGGCAGCCGTACTTCGTCATGGAGTACGTGCCGGGACTGCCGATCACCGAGTACTGCGATGAAAAGAAACTCACCATCCGCGAGCGAATCGAGCTCTTCATTCAGGTTTGCGAAGGCGTGCAGCACGCGCACCAGAAGGCCATCATCCACCGCGATCTGAAGCCGGCCAACATCCTGATTATTGAGGTGGATGGCAAGCCCGCGCCGCGCATCATCGACTTTGGCGTCGCACGATCGATGACCCCGCGGCTCACCGATCAGACCCAGTACACGCTGTTTGGGCAGTTCATCGGCACCCCCGGTTACATGAGTCCGGAGCAGATGGATCCGGACATTCAGGACATCGACACGCGCACCGATGTGTACTCGCTCGGAGTGATTCTCTACCTGCTGTTCACCGGATTTCAGCCCTTCGAAAAAATCGGCCGCCGGCGGCCGCCGCTCGATGAATGGCTGCGTCAGCTGCGCGAAGAGGAGGCGCCGAGTTTAAGCGCCAAGCTCAACACGAATCGGGAGACCGGCAACACCACCGCCGCAGCGCGCTCGACTCGCCTGAAGCAGCTGGTAAGCCTGCTTCGAGGCGATTTGGATTGGATCACGACGAAGGCGCTGGCGCGCGATCGCGACCGACGCTACGGTACCCCCTCCGAGCTGGCCGCGGACCTGCGCCGATACTTAAATGACGAAGGCGTCGTGGCGCGGCCAGCGAGCGTCGCCTATCAGTTGAGCAAGTTCGTCCGACGTCATTGGGGTGCCATCGCCGTAGTCGGCGTTCTGATCGTCACCCTCGCCGGCGGCCTGATAATGACCCGCCGCGAAGCGCAAATCGCCGAGTCCGCGTTCGAACGCGCGCGCGACGAAACGCGCGCATCGACTCAGGTGCTGGGTTATCTGGCGTCGCTATTCGACGCCGCGAGCCCCGATAAAACCGGAAGCAAACCCATCGATCCCCGCCGCTTGATCGATCAGGGACAAGCGCAAATTGACGCGCACTTTGCCGATCGACCGCTGTTGCGCGCCCGCATGTTGGCCGCCGTAGGCTCGCTCTATTGCAAAATCGGACTTGAGGAACCATGCCGCAGAGATTTGGAGCAGGCGCTCGCGATACAAAGCGCCGGTGTCGGCGGGGACGTAGACGTGCTGGCGCAGTTCCAATACCAGCTAGCCAGTGCCTATATCAGCGCCGGGCGCGCCGATGAAGCCATTGCCTTGCTGAGTAAAGCATTGCCGGTACTGCAGGCACAGCGGCCCCGCGATGACCGCAATGTCGCTGCAGCCCTGTACGAGCTCGGCCTGGCGTACCGCCGCAAGCGAGAGCCCCAGGAGGAAATCCATGCGCTGGAACGCGCGCGCGCACTGTTGCAGGATGCAAAGGGTCAGGACACGCTCGACTCCGCGGACACGCTGGGTGCCCTCGCCATCGCTTACAGCGATGCCGCGCGATTGACAGATGCAGTCGCCCTGGCGGCCGACCGCGTCGCGCTCATCAAGCACGATCTCGGCACGGGTGATGCGCGGTATCTCGATGCCTTGAATGACTATGCGGAAGTCGCCTGGGAGGCGGGTCGCTTCGACGAAGCAGAGCAAGACTGGCGACAAGCCATCGACGGCTTCGTGCACACTTATGGACGGGCCAGCGAGAAATCGATCGATGCGGAACTCAGTCTCGCGGATGATCTCTATCGGCGCGACAAACTGCGCGAATCCATCGCCTGGTTCCGGCGCGCGGTCGACGATTACCGCATCGCGGGAATGTTGGACCGGACCGAATATTTGGGCGCGCTCGGCGGATTGAGTCAAGTACTCTGGCTGTACGGCGACTATAAAGGGGCTGAAGCCGCTGCACACGAGGCATACACCAGGGCGCAGCGCATGCAGGGTCGGGACGCCGCGCCGCGCGCGACCACTGGATTCAGATGGGGCCACACGCTGGCCTACGCCGCAGATCCGCGCAAGGGTCTGGAGCTGCTCAAACCGCAGATGCCCGGGGATCCTGCGGCGATCCGCGTACGCCGCTATCAGGGGCTGCGGCTGCTGTGGCTCGGCGATTGCTATGCGCTGTTGGGTGACTATCCTCAGGCTGGCGCCAGTTACGATGAGGCGATCACGCTATATCGATCCTTGAAACAGCCCCAGAGCGTGGCTTTGCACATGGTCTACGAAGCCAAGGCGCTGCTGCTCAACCGCAAGCGGCGCTTCGACGAGGCGATATCCCTGCTGCGGCTCGCCATTGCCGGCTATGGCGCCGATGGGTATCTGCCCGACGGCCCCGCCATCGCCGCTGCTAAAGTCGAGCTTGCCGCGAACCTGCTCCAAGTGGGGCAGGTTACTGAAGCAAAAGAACTCATCGCCGCGGCAGGGCCGATCGTCGATCGCGAGCTCGCGCCAACCCATCGTGTGCACACCGCGCTGGTACGCTCGCGCGCCGCCATCGCCAAAAAAGGCAGCGGCGGCCCCTAGCTCGGCGAGTCATTTCAGCGCGTTGGGCACCAACACGAATTGGAATTTCTTCCCTAACTCTTGCTAAGCCTGGCAGCAAACCGTCTCAGCCCAAGGACTCAATGAAACTGAATCGCCGCGTAGCGATCCACTGCTCGCGCGAGTCCCCGCGACACCGACCACAAGCTGCTACCCACCCTAAGCGCAGCAGCAACGCGTGCGACATCAATCGCAGGATTGAAAAGCGCGCCCGGACGGATTCGAACCGCCGACCACCTGGTTCGAAGTCGCATAGATGATTTTATAGGTTCTTATTTTTCAACCACATAGCAGGCCCGCCCTCACTCGAAATAGGCACCGTAGCGCATGAAAAGGCATCAAACGCTACGTTTTCGCTACGGTGTCCGAGAGTTGTGACGAACTCTCGACCCAAGGTCCGCCCGGTATCCACGCGAGTTTGAGCATCGCGCTGCCCCGCGCAGCTGTAATGATCGGCTCGAGAAACGCCGCGATGCGAGCCACGACATCGCTCAGCTGCGGAGGCGGCGAGTTCAGTCCACTCTTCCCCAAGAAGCCCCGCCACTGCGTTTGTTTCGCAGGTATCGCGGCGAATGCCGGCGTCATCGCAAGTGGAAGAGACTCGGGAATTGGTGTGCATCGTCGCTCAAAGGTTGCCCGCACGGCACGGGTAAGGACATCTCCCTCGAAGGGGCGATTTTCCGACAGAGCATGAATGTCGAAGAAATCCCGCATGCGGCTGTTTGCTTCACCCAGCATGACCATCGCGTGCAGCTTCTCCGCGATCGCAGTCTCGGGGCGATAGGCCTTCAACCGCGCCCGCGGAAATTCGAGCAGACTTGGATACTCCAGCCATTCCGGTTCTGGGACTACGGCATCACCGATCCCGACATCGACTTGCACGTGAAGGCGGGCATTGCCCAACCGCGCCTGAATCGTGGCGCGCAATCCGCCGTATGCATCCTCCTGACGGATCGGCGCGATACGTATCGATGAGGGCAGATACTGCAATCCGTCGGGCTCGACGTCGATGCTGCAGACATCCGTGAATATTCTCGACAGCGACTCTTGCGACACTTCGCCGAAGCCCAGCAGGTCGGCATCCCGCGTCGGGCGGATCGTCTCGCCGAGCCATACCAACATCAGCAGTGCGCCCTTGAGCACGAAGCGGTCAACATACCTCGAGCGGGAAAGTCGATAGAGGAACCGTTCGGCTGTATATCGTGCGAGTACGACATTCGGATCGATACCGGTCGCCTTGGCGTGCTGAACGAGACGCACCTGAACCGATACCGGCAGACCCTCTGGCGCATCCGTCATGCGACGAGCGCCTCGAGGTAAGGCCGCATCACACGCTCTACTCGGCAGACTCGGGCGTAACGGTAAATATTATCCATAGTGAAGCGTCGCGCCCGCCACGCCTCGCGCAGTGCCTCAAGGGCGACATCCAAACCGATTTTGTTGCGGTACTTGAAGGTATCGGCGACGGTCTTGGCGACGCTGTATACACGTACCGTCTCGCCTTCGACGCGGTGAGTCTCGATGCCTTCAGTCAATGCGTCGCCGCCGAAGCGTACAACGTGTAGGCGCGGATATCGCAGCGAGGGGCGGCGGCTGCGGCGATCGAGCGCGATCCAAACCTCGTGCGGAAGTTGAGTGCCGATTTGATGAAAGCTAAGCGCGGACAACAGACAGATCACTGCCTTCGGCGCCGCTGCAGCAACGAGCGCAAGACCGTGATGCTCCGTCACTGGGGCATTGGGCAGTCGGTAGCGTCCCCGCGCAACTCGTTCGAGAGTTCCGGCACGAACGAGTCGACTCAGAGTCTGAGTGTGGATATTCGCTTCTGCGACTTCCCGCCTAGACACCGAGCCATGCCGGCGGGCGAGACGAAGCAGGCGAGTCGAGGAGGTCGCGATTGGCATGTGGCAAAGTGTAGACATTTACAAATAAATGTCAACGTTTCGCCACGTGAAGTAATGCTTAAGGCACGGCACGAAACAACGGCCGCAATCGTGTCTTTTCTCGCCCCGATCATCTGTTTGCCGGTTCATGCGTGTCTTCTATACTGCGATGGTGACGTCAATCATCGCCATAAGACTCCCTGCTGCGCTTAAGAAATTCATAGCTTCGCAAGTACGCGAGGGCCGGTATCGCAGCCGCGAAGCCGCCATCGTCGCCGCGGTCCTGCATCAAAGCAACGCAGCGAGCAGCTCGCCTGGTTGCGCACCGAAATCCAAAATGGCCTCGACTCGGGACCAGCCGGTGAACTCAATCTTGAAGGGATAATCCGGCGCGGGTGTCGTCGGCTCGTCGCTCGCACTCGCCGGGCGAACAGTTAATGCCGCCTCACGGGCGGCTGGCGGCCACTTCCAGACATTCGTTGCTCTGATCCGATAGCCGCAGAGCGGCCATTGGCCAAGGCATCGGTTGGTGTGTAGAATACACACGGTGCAGAGTCGCGAACTGATCAAGCTGTTGCAAGCCGATGGCTGGCGCCTGCAGCGTACCCGCGGTAGCCACCATCAATTTGTCCATCCGACCAAGGTGGGCACGATCACGGTGCCGCATCCGAAGAAGGATTTGGGAAAGGGCTTGGTACTTGCGATTCGTAAACTGGCTGGTTTGAAGTGAGGGTGTAGATTTATGCGATATCCCATTGCTATTGAAACCGGCGACGCCAAACACGCATATGGGGTCGTCGTCCCGGATCTGCCTGGTTGTTTCTCGGCGGGCGATACATTAGATGAAGCACTGACCAATTCGCGGGAGGCAATTTTGCTCCACCTCGAAGGGCTTCTGGACGATGGCGAGCCGTTTCCGTCACCAACATCGATTGAGCAGCTACAAAAGAAGCGCAACTATCGCGGCTGGACCTGGGCCGTCGTCGATATTGACGCGAGTGAGTTGGGAGACAAGGCTGCACGGATAAACATCACGCTGCCGCAGCGTATTCTTCGAGCGGTTGACGCTCACGCCAGGAAGCAAGGTGAGACCCGATCCGGATTTCTTGCCCGCGCTGCACTGGATGCGATGCGCAAGTCGGCATAAGCTGTGATTGAATTCGAAGGTCGCTGATCGGCCAAACCGACATTGATAGCCTGAAATCACCGTAGCAAAGCAGCCGCTCGCCGCAGGTCTGGAATCTCATAGGCCCGTCGAACCATTCTGTGGCTTCAGAGTTGGCTTGAAATGAAACGGCATGTGAGCCATCACGCGCTCTGGACTGCCAGTTGAATCCTCGGCTGGAATCCATGTGAATTTCAATATTGCATCAATCGCTGAGGAATCGAATCTCGAATCAGAAGATTCGACGACCCTTGCATCCTCAACCCGCCCGTCTTTCCCGACGACGAAGGAGACTACAACGGTCGCTTCGACATGAAAGTGCAGCATGTAAGGATATTTTGGTGGGACGGCGGATATCAGTCGCATGCGCTTGGCAGGTGGTGGCGCGTTCGCCAAAGCCACGTATTCCGGTCTGTCGCGCCATAGGCGAATCATCTGATCCTCTGGTAAGTGCGGAGTCGAATAAATACCTGGTCCTGCTCTTGCAACGCTGAGTTGGTTCGCTGATGCATCCGTTTGGAGGCTGCTCGTATAGCAACCGTCCAAAATCACCGTTGCGGCTATTGCAATAGCCAGTGTCGCGGTTATTCGGTCAGAATTTGTCCATTGCGTATTCGTCTCAGTGAAGTCAATTCGATGAGGAATTCCCGCACACTCTCACAGCCTAGCATTTGCTCCCCGCGACTCGCTATCTGATGCCGAAGAAGCGGTCGGTCGCGGCAGGCAATTCTGGGTCGTGATTTGCCGGATCGTGCCGGTCTCGAATTTTTGCAACGGATGGCGGGATTGGAGAAGACTATCCGTCTCTGGTCAGCCATTATGTGCATCGATCGATTATGTGCATATAAACATCAGCGGCCCGGTAAACGAGCCGCCGACTCCGTTCTAGATGCACATAATCACAGAGCCTTCAAGAATGACAGCAGCGAGGCTGGAGCGCGGTAGCGGCGGTTCCTGGTCTTGGGATCCTGCAGTCGCGCGAGTACTCGAGTTTTCATTGTGAGATCGGCCTCGACGTAGTGATGGGTAGTGGTTGGGTTTTCATGACCCAGCCACAGGGCGATCACGCTGGGGTCTTCGCCGGACTGCAACAACCGCATCGCCGTGGAGTGCCGGATGGTGTGTGGCGAGATATGCCGCGTAGCCAGGTCGGGGTATTGCTTGGCCGCTGCGCGTACCGCCACCGCCAAGCGCTGCCTGACGTTCCATCGCGTCATGGCCTCACCGTGGCGGTTGGGGAGCAGCGCGCGGTAGGCTGCGAGTCGTGGGTTGTACTTGAGCCAGGCTCGGGTCTCTTTGGCGATCGAACCCCACAGCGGGATCGAGCGCTGTTTGCGACCCTTGCCGTGCAGGTGTACGCAAGCCGCACCGTGGAGCACGACGTCGGCGACGCGCACGGTGATGATCTCGGAGACTCGCGCCCCGGTGTTGTAGAGCAGGCCGAGCAGCAAATGGTCACGCCGGCTGGTCCAGGTGTTGTCGGGCACGCCGATGATGGCGCGCATCTGCGAGTTGGAGAGGAAGCCGAGCATCGGCCGCTCAAAGCGCTTCACCGGCACGCCCAACGCACGCTCGATGACGTTCAAGGACGAGGGGTCGCGGTGCGCCGCGAACTTCAAGAACGAGCGCAAGGCGGCGAGGCGCGCGTTACGGCTGCGGACCGTGTTGTGTCGCTTGCGCTCAAGATGATCGAGGAAGGCTAGGATCAACTCGGGCGTGAGGTCGGCGAGCGTGATGACCGTCGGTGACTTCGCGCAGTGTGCCTGGACGAAATCGAGGAACAGGACGAACGCATCCCGGTAGGTGGCCACGGTGCGGGGACTCAGGGCCCGCTGTTGGGTGAGGTGCTCGGCAAAGAACGCTTGTACGAGCGCGGGGAAGGACGGTACGGAGGCGCTTGGCGTGAGCTTACTCATCGAGCGCTCCCGGTGCCTCCACGAAGCGTTCGAACCGGTTGCCGACCAGGGCCATCAGTTCGGGCACGGCGCTCAAATACCAGTAGGTGTTGGATATCTTGGTGTGTCCGAGGTAGGTGGACAGGGAGAGCATCGCCTGATCGAGGTCGATGCCCTGGCGGTGCCAGAGCAGCAGGCGCTTGACGGCAAAGGCGTGGCGCAGCTGGTGCAGGCGCGGTCCCTCCGTGGCGCCGCGGTTAATCCATCCCAGCTGGTTGCGCAACTCGATGAAGACGCGATGTACCTGACGTTGGCCCAGGGCTCGGCCCAACAGACGGCCGCGCGAGCCGATGAAGAACGGCATCTGGGCACTGGCGCGCACTTCTCGACACCGTCGTCGCCGGTAGCGTGTCAGCGCTTCCACCGTACTCCAGTGCAGCGGCACGAGCCGCGACTTGGCGAACTTCGTCCGGCGCACGGTGAGCGTGCCGGCCGTGAGATCGACGTCGGCGTCGCGCAGGGCGAGCACCTCGGAAACCCGCAAGCCGGTCGAGGCGAGCAACCCGAATACCGCCTCGAAGGTCGCCGGTCGCAAGCCGCCCTTGGGATGCAATGCGCGCGCAGCGACCAGTAGCGCCACGATCTCCTCATCGCGATAAATGTGCGGGGCCACGCGTCCCGGCACCGGCCCGAAGATCGACTCATCGGGTACCGCGGTGCGTGGCTCGAACTGGCGCATCCAGCGGGCGAAGGGTCGCAGGATCTTGAGTCGTCGCGCCCAGGTCTCGGCGGTGCCGCGCTGTGCCTTATCGCGCCGCGCCCACTCGGCCATCAGCGCCACCGTCAGGGGCCCGCGATGACGCCGACGTTCCACGAATCGCGCGAAGCTGATTAACGCGTAGCCGGGGTTACGCGCTTGGAAGCCTAGGCGGCGACGTTCAGCCAGGAATGTCTGCGCCCGGTGCATGATGGTGGGGGCGCTCATGTGGAACTCCCCGGCCATGGCAAGGCCACCGCCGCCAATCGTGGATGATCGAGCTTGGCGTAGATCAGTGTGGTGTTGAGCGAGCGGTGGCGCAGCACATCGGCGACCTCCTTGATCGAACCGCCCTGATCGAGCAGTCGGCAGGCCAGCGTGTGGCGTAGCGCATGAGAGCGACCGTGGGTGAGACCGATGCGCCCGAAGGCGTCGCGGATCACGCGCCGCACGGCATGAGCGCTGATGGGTTGATCGTGCGGCGCCAGGCGGCGCACGAAGACGGCGGGGTTGCTGGTCTTGGGGCGCTCGTAGCGCAGGTAGTCGGCCAGCGCCCGGCCGGTGAGTGCCAGCAGGGGCAAAACATCCTCGCGCCGCGACTTGGTGTGCCGTAGCGTCACGGTGCCGGCGCGCCAATCGATGTCGGCGAGCTGAAGCTGGGCCACCTCGCTGCTGCGCAAACCCAGATCCAGCGCACAGCGCACCATGGCATAGCCGCGGCGGGGAGATGGCAGCTCGGCGGTGAAGGAGCTGAGCAGCCGCCTGACCTCAAAGGGTCTGAGCGCACGTGGCAGCGGGGCTAGGCTCCAATGGGCCGGCGAGGCAATCACGCCGACCAGCCCATGGACCCGATCACCCAAGTTCGTACGGTAACGGAAATATCCGCGCAGCGCCGAGGTCAGCGCCGCGGCGTTGGAAGTCGTGCGCCGAAGATCCAGCTGCGTGGCGATGAACTGGCGCACGTCCTCGGGCTGCAGCCGTGCGAACACCACCGGTCCATCGGCGAACTTATACCGCAGCAGGCGCTGAATCAGGCGCAGGCTGCTGCGGCGTGTCCCCTCGCTGAGCCCGCGGGCCTCGCGCAGGTGCGCGTCATATCGATCCAACTCCTCGGCAATCGGGCCGCTCGCACCCGCCCGCTCGGCGATCACCTTCTGCTCGCGCAGCACTTTAAGCAGATGGACACACGCAGCGCGAAGTGCACTGTGCGTGCGCACCACTGGCCTGGGACAGTCGCAGCGCGGCAGGTGTCTGGTAAGAAACAGCTCGACCGCCGCCTCGTCGAGTTGGCGAAGCGGCAGACAGCACTGGCTCATCCAGCGTGCCAGATGCGCCAAGCTCGCCACATAGGTGCCGCGGCTTTGGGCGGTATACCGAGCGTGCGTGAGGTAGCTGGCGAAGGCGGCGGCGTGCGGCGCCAAAACGCTATGGCGCAGCCAGGTCTTGGGCCTGGCATGAAGCAAACTGATCGGATCCATGGTGGTCTCCTGAGGTGGTGATGCCACCCCAGTTGACTACCAAAATTATGTGCAGCGAACAGCAGCCCCAAACTGCTCTCGGCCTATGTTCTCAGGCCTTTGCTGGCAGCGAGCCAACTAATATGCACATAATCGATCGATGCACATAATGGCCGTTATGTAGAGATCTACATAACGGCCAAAAGCGGGCAATGAAGCTCCCGAAATGGCTGCATCGAAGCGGTCGTTCCCAAGTGCGATACTCTTAGCATCGACAAAATCACTTAAGCTGGATGCGCTTTATCGGCGTCGCGTGAAAACGGAAGAATCTGAGACAGGGATCGGGCGCGAGGAAACCAAACAACGGGCGCATTAGCCAAAGCGTTTGGCCTCGCTGTCAAGCAGCAAGCAAAAGGGACAGCCTGGCGGTTCTCGCAAGGCGTCTTGTTCCGAGACTTCGAGGGATGGTTTATTTCGGCCCCAGCCGCCGTATGGATCGGGAGACGAAAGACTCAAATCGAACTTAAGTGCAAACCGATGGTTCTGGACCCCGTTTTTTGGGAGATTGTTGAGACTGAATCAAACACTTCGATGCCGCTCTCGTTCCGTTATTTCGGTGCCTGGACGTGCAGCACACCTGCTCTTGCTGAACATGAGCTCAAAGAAACCGACCCGTTGCCATCGCCGCCGAGGCTCTAGCATGGCTTGATAGCCAGACGGGGCAGTTTAAGTCCTGGTCGGTGGAGCATTTCCTGCAGCTATTGCGCAAGAATCCTAATGCTAATTCCTATCTGGCCACGATCGTAACCACAATGCTCATGATGGAAACTACGAACCTGCCCAAGTACTTTGCAAAGATCCATTGAGCGCGGCGATGCAGGCGGTTTTAGCTTGTCGCGTCGATCCGGTCCCAGTCAATCGTTTCCACAGCTTGCTCTGGCATGGCCCAGTAGGAGACGACGATCCATCCATTGAATGCCGAGATAGCGGGCGGACTGCCGCATTTCCCAAATTACATTTCTCTGAACCAGCGGTTGGCGAATGGCGGAAACCGGTCGATGACAGACGTAGACTCCTACCGCGATTTTTCCTATAAATAACCGGTAATGGGAACAAGAACATAAGGATTGTGTAATGCCTTCTCATCCACCGCGTTCTCTTCAGCCCTATTCGCCGCAGCAATCGCTGGACAAACGCGAGAACAATTGCGGCGTGCCATCGTAAGATGGAACCGGTCCGGAAACTTCAGGAGGCGGCGGAGTCTGTGCGATCAGCTCAACTCTCGTCCTGAAGGCCGAGTTCGAGCTCATTCGATATTCGGAGGTCGGGGCTTCCGTGGGAATGCGAAAGAGGATCATTCCAAGCGAGTCGCGAGCATCGAACGAAAACTCAATTCCTGGGAGACGATCACAGTGGAAGCATCTGTTGCAGTATGCGATTTGAAGGTGGCAGGCGATTTCGCTATTGTTAGCTTCCTCCGCCGATCCTCCTGACCTTTAAAACATTCCCATAAAGAGCCGTGAATGAACGAGTTAAAGAACCAGCATAATTGTGCCTCAAGAAATGATTCTTCGGCGGTGCGCCGCCGCCAATGCTGGTTTTTGGGAAAGTTCGCAATTTGATTGCTCTGAAGCCGACGGTCGCGAGTGCCTGCAACGGGTGGATCCGAGACGGACAACACCTCCCTTGCCGGTGTCTGACTCAGACCGCAGCCGATCGAGCCCTCAGGGGACGGCGAGTGGCCTGTGCCAACTGATTGGGAGGCCCGAAGCGGCCCTGCGTTTACGACGTGGTTGCCGCAGGTTGAGTGCCGCCGCAGGCAAATACACCTGGGCCTGTTCACACCCTTTAAACCGAATAAAGGGGCGCATTCTGCCGTCTGATACGTCAATCATGGATACTTTCCAACCAATTGCTGCAGACGAGATTCGCATCTGAAAGTGGGCGAGATCGATAAACCCTAACCAATCTTCCGACTCGCCAAAGAAGTGGCCTTCGGTGATGATCCTTCGAACGGTTACACATTACCGCCACCAAAAGTAAGTCAGATCAAAAATCGCTTTCCCAAGGCGGACTAATTTGAGGCTCGTCCCACCCATACCAAATATTTCTGAATTCCCGGATTTCTTCGCGATCCGGTAACGCCAACAGATTGCCAGACGCGTGTAGCAGTCCACTGGCGGTCAAATCCACGGCGAATTCAGAATAGCTGTTGCAGGTCGCGCGCTCCGTGCACTACGCGAACCAACTCAATCCCGTTGCGAATCACGCATATAGCAGCAAAAGTTGCCCACCGGGTGATAACGCAGCTCTTTCCAATATCTGGTCGCGCAGGTCCCATGTGCGGATTGTCGGCGAGGAGTTTGTATTTTTCCTCCAGCAAATCCAGGAGTCGATCGGCCGCTACTGGATCATCCTGGGCGATAAAATACCAAATCTCCACCAAGTCCTGGTCGGCGAGCGCGGTAATCCGAATACGCGACATCTTCCTGTCCAGCGGCGATTATCTACTTGCGATCCGCCTGAAGGCGCTGGCGACCGCGCTTCTTGATTGCGGCGACGTCGAAATCCTTGCTGGGTCCGCTCCTAATACCCTCGTCCCAAAGCCGGCGAATTTCACTGATCGCGTCGGACCGCGCGGCGCGCCGAGCCTTCCATTCGCGCAACGCCTCTCGGATGACTTCGCTACTCGATGCATAGTCGCCGGTTTCCACAGCGTTGCGAACCAACGTTGCCATGTCGGCCGGCAACGCAATGCTGATCTTCCACGTTTGCCATAGATGCCTCCTGTCTGGTAGGTAATAGTAGCAACAAGTCATACTAGTGTCACCAACAAGCGCTGCGGCCCACGCCACAAGCATGCCGTTCACATATGCTTGGGGAGAGGACTTCCGCTGAAAATAGCGCGAAACCCAAACTGACTTTCTTGCACATCGCGTGGATAATTTCCATGCGTGGCAACTTGTCCCTGAACGGCCGGAACCACAGGTTCGTCAAGGTCGTAGATGATCCAAAACAACTTCGCAGCTCGTTCGCTCCCGGAGCAATGAGCTTGTTTCCCAAGCCACCCCGGTTGTTGCCGCGCTTCATTCGAATGCGTGACGCCCCCGCATACCTCGGCATGGACAAAAATCGCTCCAACCGCGACGTTCATCCTCAAGTTGCAGAGATCACCGAATCGGTACGCAGGGAATTGCTTTCGACCGTCTTGACCTCGATTCCTGGGCCGACGACTATAAGAGCCGCAACGGGCATCCCGCGGCTCAACCTGAAGGGAAAAGCTATGGGAAACCAAAGAACGTCGGGTCTCACCAAACGAGGCGGGATCTGGCACATCGATAAGCAGTTCCGAGGAGCACGCGTTTGCGAAAGCACTGGAACAGGCGACATCTCGCAGGCCAAAGAGTATCTCGCCAAGCGCGTAATCGAGCTTCGCGAGATCAGGCTCTATGGCACGCGCGAGCTGCGCTCGTTCCGGTCCGCGGCGACAAAATACCTGCAGGACTACAACCACAAGAAGCGCATCAAGGACGACGCACTGCAACTGAAACAGCTCGATCCATTTATCGGAAGTTTGGAGCTGAAACAGGTGCACCTGGGGAGCCT
>CAWALS010000032.1:0-162580 GCA_963782865.1 uncultured Gammaproteobacteria bacterium
CACTCACGTTGAGCGCGGCGCCTAAGCTAAAGGCGCTGAGAAGCGGCTTTATTTTCATCGCCCGGAATATACACGCACCCTGGGAGCGCGCGCTTCGGGTAAGGGGCGTCGTTCTTGACGTAATGCCGATAATTGACACTGTGTCAATAATTGTCTATCGTTCAGGGCATGTCATACATTGCCCAACGTCGAGTGGAGGAAAAGGAGCGCCGGCGCGCGGAAATTCTCGATGCCGCGGAAGCGCTCTACGCCAAGGAAGGTTGGGACTTGGTCACGGTCGATCAAGTGGCCCGAGGCGCGCGTTTGTCGCGCGCTTTGGTCTACGTGTACTTCAAAGATAAAGAAGAGATTCTATTTGCCATTGGCGAGCGGGCGATGTGCCTGCTGCGGGATCGGTTCATCGCGGCTGCCGCGGGGCAGACGCTGGGCATGGAGAAGATCGAGGCCATTGGCCGGGCCTACATGGCCTATGCGTTTGAATTCCCGCACTATTTCGATTTTTGCTCGAAATTCAACGCTCACTCCGGCAGTCCGGAGCCCGGTTCTCATGATTTCGGCTGCCGTGCTGCGGGTGACGAGGCGATCGGGGTCGTGGTGAAGGCAATCGACTGCGGAATCAGCGATGGCAGCATTCGGCCCAGTATTGGCGAGCCGATCTTGCTGGCCGTCACTCTGTGGTCATTCACCCACGGTCTGATCCAACTTGCCATGGCGAAGGGCAGCGATATGGCCCGATTCGGCATCGGCATTCCCGAGCTGAGCAATTACGGATTTGACCTGCTGCGGCGGGTTACGCAGAACGCCCCAGCGCCCGCCCAATCGCAAAATGACCTAATTTTTTTGCCATGCATTTGACACATGTCTAGTTTTTATACAAGTGTAAAGGCGGCTGCTTTGGGCTTCTGTCTGCTGCTGGACGGACACGCATTGGCGTCTTCCCAGACGGTGTCAGGCCCGCTCTTGTCGGTCGAGGATGCCGTGAGCGGACTGGTTGCCGATGCCCTGGCCGCCAATTTGGAGTTGGACGCCGCCGGCGGCGAAGTCGCGCAGCGTCTCGCGGCACTCGATCAAGCACGGGCGCTGTATTTGCCGTCGCTGGACTTCTCAGCCCGGTACACGCGGGCAAACGGCGGCCGCACCATCGATTTTCCGGTGGGTGATTTGCTCAATCCTGTCTACGCTACGTTGAATCAGATCACCGGCAGCTCGCGCTTCCCTGCGGTTCAAAACCAACAAATCGACTTTCAGCTGCCGCGTGAGCAAGACACGAAAGTCTCGCTGACGCAGCCGCTTTACGATCCGCGCATCAGCGCAGGCAGGATGGCCGCGCAGTCGCAGTATGAAGCCGAGTCGGCGGCGCGCGTCGCGCTCGCCGGACGTATCGAGCGCGATATGCGCGAGGCCTACTATCGCTGGCTGCAGGCGCGCGCGCAGATTGGGATCTTCGATGCGACCCTGGAACTGGCGACGGAAAATCGCCGCGTCAATGAAAGCCTGTATCGAAACGGCAAGATCACGCGCGATCTGGTTTTCCGCGCCGAAGCCGATCAGCTTGAAGTGCAGCAGTCGCAGCTGGGCGCGCAAAACGCCGAACGGCTCGCGCAAAGCTATGTGAACCTGATCCGCAACGCGCCGTTCGACCGCGTGCTGCCGAGCGTGGTGGTGGACGATCCGGACATCGACCGGCTGCGCAATGACCTTGCCGCACAGGCCGCCCAACCGAGCTTGAGCCTGGCCCCGCTGCAGGACACGGCAGTTCGGCAGCGCTATGAACTGCGTCAATTGGATGCAATCTCGTCCGCGGCCGCCGCCGGCGAAAGACTGGCGCGCGCCGCGTTCAAACCGCGGCTCGCCTTCGCCTTCGACGTCGGCACCCTGGGCGAGACCTATGCCTTCACGAGCGAGGACCGCTACATACTGGCGTCGGTCGTGTTGAAATTCAATTTCTTCGCCGGCGGCGGCGATGCGGCCGGCATCGCCGGCGCGCGCGCCGTAGAGCGCCAGGCCCGCGCCAGCCGCTCCCTGCAGGAGCAGCAGATTCGCTTCCAAGTGCAGCAGGCGCTGCAGGATTTCGAACTCACTGAAGCGTCGCTCGGAACAGCGGCAAAACGCGTCGAGGCGGCCGCGGGCGCATTTCGCATCGCCTCGCGCAAACGCGATCTGGGGCAAATCAATCAAGCCGAGTTCATCGACTCACGGCGCGCCATGACGGATGCGCAATTGAATCTCAATGTCACGCGCTTTGCCGCGCTTGGCAGTCTCGCCGAACTGGAATATGCGCTCGGCGCCGACTCACATCACGTTCCCCCGGAAGGTCAGCCATGACGCAACACGTAATGATCATTTGGATGGCTACCGCAGTCGCTACGTTTTCCGGACTGGTGGGTTGCAGCAGCAAGGGCGCGGCCAGCGCGATCGCCGCCGCGCGAGCGGTGCAGGTCACCCGGGTACAAATGGCGGTGCTCGACAACACCCTGCGCGCGGTGGGATTGCTGACGCCGAAAGACGAAGCGCGACTGGCCTTCAAAATCGGCGGCCTCATCGAGTTCATCCACGTTGAGGAAGGGCAAACCGTCAAGGCGGGTCAGCTCCTGGCGGTGCTGAAGCAGACCGAAATCGGCGCATCGCTCGAGCAAGCGCGCCAGGCGACCGCCAAGGCGCATCGCGATCTGGAGCGTGCCAAGGCTTTGCTCGCCGATGGCGTGACGACCGAGGAGCAGGTTCAGGATCTGACCACGGCCTACGAGATGGCGAGCGCCGCCCAGAGGGGCACCGAGTTCAACGCGGCGCATGCGCGCATCGTGGCGCCGGTGGATGGCGTGGTATTGCGCAAGCTGGCCGAAGCCGATGAAGTCGTGCAGCCCGGGCAGACCGTTTTGGTGCTCGGCGGCGCAAACCGCGGTTGGGTGGTCAGGATTGGACTTGCCGATCGCGATGCCGTGCGGACGCACCTCGGCGATGCCGCGCGCATAGAATTCGACGCCTGGCCGGGGCGCGTTTTCACCGGCCGCGTCAGCAACATCTCATCCGCCGCCGATTCCGGCACCGGCACCTTCACGGTCGAGGTGCAGATCGACGCCGGCGGCGCACGCTTTGCGCAAGGATTGGTCGCGAAGGTCGCGCTCACCCCGCAGGGGACGAGCCAAGTGCAGGTCATTCCCGTGCAGTCGCTGCTCGAGGCGAACGACAAGGAGGCAGGCGTGTTTGTGCTTGATGAAGCCGCGCAAGTGGTGCATCGCGTCAGCATTCAAATCGGCCGCATGAGCGCGGGCCGAATCGAAGTGCTGAATGGCCTGAGCGCGGACGCGCAGGTGGTGACTGACGGCGCCGCGTTTCTGGAAAATGGCGAGAAAGTGCGCGTGGTCGCAAAGTGAGCATATGGGCCTTCGCCGTCCGGCGCTGGCAGTTCACGCTGGTGATGTTCGCGCTGTTGATTGCGCTTGGTTTGGCGAGCTTCGCCAATATCGCCCGTTCAGAAGACCCGTCATTTCCTTTTCCTGCGGCGGATATCAGCGTCGTGTGGCCCGGCGCGAATCCGGCGGACATGGAGCGCTTGATCGTCAAGCCGATCGAAGATGCCGTCAACACGCTGGAGAATGTCAAGAAAATACAGAGCTCGGCATTCGACGGTTTGGCGGTGGTGCATACGGAGTTTTATTACGGCGGCGATCCTGAGAAAAAGCAAGACGAGGTGATCCGGGAATTCAACCGAATCCGTTCCTCGCTGCCGCCCGATATCACGCAAATCGACATCCGCAAGGATAGCCCGGGCCTGGTCAGCATCGTGCAGATGGCGCTGGTCAGCGATACCGCCAGCTGGCGGGAGCTGAAGGAAAAGGCCGAGAACCTCAAGGATATGTTCGAATCCGTCCCGGGCGTGCGTACGGCGCAGACCTGGGCATTCCCCAACCCGGAAGTGCGCGTGGCGATCGATCTGCAGCGCCTGGCGCGGGCGGGCGTCAGTCTCGATCAGGTGATCAGAACGATCCAGGGGCAAAACCAAAATGTCCCGGGCGGCTCCGTCGATGTGGGACTTCGGCGCTACAACCTGCGCACATCCGGCAGCTACACCTCGCTCGAGCAAATCGCCGACACCGTCGTGGGGGCAGGGGGCGGCCGAGAGGTAAAGGTGCGCGACATCGCCGATGTTTCCTGGCAGACGGAAGAGCATACCTACACGGGCCGATTCAACGGCAAGCGCGCCGTGTTCGTGACGGCAAACCAAAAAGACAACACCAATATTTTCAAGGTGCGCGACGGCATTTACGCCAGGCTGGCGGAATTCGAAAGAACGCTGCCGGCGGACATCAAGCTCGAGCGCGGCTTCGATCAATCGCAAAACGTTTCCAATCGCCTCGGCCAGCTCGGCGAAGACTTCGCCATTGCGATTGCACTGGTTATGCTGACTCTGCTGCCGCTGGGCCTGCGCGCCGCCGGCGTCGTCATGATTTCCATCCCCCTGTCCCTGGCTATCGGTGTTGCGCTTCTTTACGTCGCCGGATTCGGTCTTAACCAGCTATCCATTGCCGGCTTCGTCCTGGCGCTCGGTCTGCTGGTCGATGATTCCATCGTGGTGGTGGAAAATATCGCTCGATACGTGCGTAAGGGCTATAGCCGCATGGAAGCGGCCATTGCCGCCACCGATCAGATTTATCTGGCGGTGCTGGGCTGCACGGCGACCCTGGTGCTGGCATTTCTGCCCTTGCTGTTTCTGCCGGAGGGCGCCGGCGAGTTCATCCGCTCGCTGCCGGCGGCCATTTTATTCACCGTGCTGGCCTCGCTGTTTGTCGCGTTGACGATCATTCCGTTTCTGGCGAGCCGAATGTTGCGCGACAACTCGCAAAGAGCCGCTCTATCGGCCGGAAAAATGGCACGATTGATCGGACGCTTCGACCTGCTCGCCGACAAGCTGCTGCAGCGCGTGATGCAAATCATTCACAACGTCTACGGGCCGGCGTTGCGCTGGGCGCTTGCCCGGCCGAAGAGCACCCTGCTGGCGGCACTGGGGTTGTTCGTGATGGTCGCGATGACCGTTCCCATCATTGGTTTCAGCTTATTTCCCAGCGCCGATGTGCCCCAGTTCGTCATCCGCGTCGATGCCCCGGATGGAGCGAGCATCGAGGAAACCGATCGAGCGCTGCGCTTCGTCGAGGCGCGTCTCGCCGAGCATCCTGAAATCAAGCGTTGGTATACGCACTTGGGGCACGGCACGCCATTCGTTTACTACAATTATTTCTCGCAAGGGCAGACGGCCAACCTGGGCGAAGTGTTCGTCGAGTTGCGCGCGTTCGATCCCAAGCGCACGCCCAAGCTGTTCGAAGCACTGCGCGCGCGCTTCAACGACTATGCGGCCGCGCGCATTTCTCTGAAGCAGTTTCAACAGGGGCCCCCGGTCGATGCGCCCGTGGCGATTCGCATCGTCGGACCGCAGATCGAGGGCCTACGCCGCCTCGCGAATCAGGTCGAGCAACTCCTCAAAGCGACGCCGGGCACGCGCGATGTGAACAATCCCTCGCGGCTGCTGCGCACCGACCTGGATCTCGGCATCGATACTGAAAAGGCGGGCTTGCTCGGCGTGTCGGCGCTGGAGGTGAACCGCACCGTGCGGCTCGCCGTCGCGGGTCTCGCCGCGGGCCAATTTCGCGCGAGCAACGGCGACGAATATGACATTACCTTGCGATTGCCGATGCTCGAACGGCCGAGCATCGAGGCGTTGGACGCCATCGAAGTCGGCACCAGCAGCGGACGGCAGATTCCGTTGCGCGAGATTTCGACGCCGCATTTCGAGACCGTGACGAATTCCATCACGCGCTACAACCGCGAGCGCCAGGTGACGGTGTCAGCGAATACTCGGCCGGATTTCAACACGGCGCGCGTGACTGCGGAAGTCGTCAAGCGTCTCGGCGAGATCGGTTTGCCGCCCGGCTACCGCTTCGTCGTTGCGGGGGACGCCGAGGCGCAGCAAGAGAGCTTCGGCGGACTCTTGCCCGCGATTCTGGTGGCGGTTTTCGGCATCCTCGCGGTCTTGGTGCTGGAGTTCGGCAGCTTTCGATCGACTGCGATCGTCGCCGGCGTCATACCCCTGGGGCTGACCGGTGCCTTGCTGGCACTGCTCGCGACCGGCTACACCCTGTCCTTCACCTCGATCATCGGCATGATTGCGCTGATCGGCATCGAGATAAAGAACTCGATTCTCTTGGTAGATTTTACAAATCAACTGCGGGAACGCGGAACTCCGCTGGATCAGGCCATTCAAGAAGCCGGCGAGGTGCGTTTCCTGCCGATTCTTCTCACTTCCGCGACCGCGATCGGCGGCTTGACTCCGCTGGCGGTGCAGGGCTCCGCGCTGTACTCGCCGCTTGCCATCGTCATCATCGGCGGATTGATCTCATCGACGCTGCTGGCGCGGCTGGTGACTCCGGTCATGTACAAGCTGCTGCCGCCGACGGTGCAATCCACCGAGTACGATCCGCGCTTCGCGCTCACGTAAAAACGCGCAAATTATCTCATCCATGTGTCGGCTAGACGCTGCCGTGGCCGCCACATGGTCGAGACACACCTGGTCGACCCTGCTCATTTAGGAATAAAGTAGCGCGCGTAGGCGAGCACGGCGCGGATGGGATGAGTACCTACCAAAGGTGTGCGCAACTACAACGAGAATCACACAGGGTCAAATCGAGGAGAGGTCCTATGAGAATCCGCTCAGCCGCAACGAGCGTGACGCTCGGCGCCCTAACCTTCGCGAGTTTTGCGCTGATGCAAAGTGCCGCCGCGATGCATCGTCTGCAATCAATCGGCGCGGCCGATGAGAATGCGCTCGCGCATTTCAACGTTTACTTGCCGCTGACTCATACCGACGCCTTAGAGAAGTTGTTGCAAAGTCAGACGGACACGACCTCGGCCAATTACCATCAATGGTTGACGCCGGCACAGTTCAAGCAGCAGTTCGGGCCGAGCCGCTCGGATGTGGCGGCGGCGAAGACCCTGCTGCAGTCCGCCGGCTTCACGATCGTCGCGGAAAGAACCCAAAACCTGGTGGTCGAGGGCCCGGTCTCCGCCGTCGAAAGAATGTTCAATGCGCAGATCGAGCTGGTGCGGACAAAGTCCGGACACCTCAAGCTGGCGGCGGCCGAGGGCCATTTGAATCTGCCGCAGGCGCTTGGCGCAATCGGCGCAGTCATCCCCGAATTTACCCCGCATCTTGCCGCGCATGTGCATTCAAAGGTGTTGCAGCCTCTATCGACGCCGAAGCTTATTCAAGGGGCTCCGAGCAGCGCGGCGCCTGCGGACCGGTTGGCGAACGACTTCAGCTTCTTTTATGCAAACGATCTGAACGAGGCGTATCAACTGCCCTCCTTCCGGGCCGAGGTCACGCCGCTGTTCTCTCACAAGAAAGTGCAGCTCGCGGGCGTCGGCGCGCACATCGGCATCGTGATTTCATCGGTGATCGATCCCGCCGATCTTGCGGCTTCCTTCAACTCCACCGTGGGCGTGGGGCCGGTCCTCGACGTTCAGGCGTATTCGGCCAATTCCAACTTACCGCTTCCCACGGTGACCATCCGTGAGGTCGGCACCGGCAGCGGTGCGTTCAGTCTCAACAACGGCGCCGCAGCCGAGGCTTCTCTCGACACGCAGATGTCGTTGGGGACGGCGCCGGGAGCGCAGGAGACGCTGTACGACATGCCGGATCTGTCGAATGATTCCGTGACGGAAGCGTATGCGCTCATCGACGAAGACAATGCAGTCGATGTGGTGAGCTCTTCTTTCGGCCAGTGCGAGCTGGACTTTACGGCGGCCTACAACAACGGCACCGATTTCACCGGTATCCCGAAGACCTTCCACGCCCTGTTCCAGCAGGGCAATGCGCAAGGCATCACCTTCCTGGCGAGCTCGGGCGACAATGGCGCGCCGGACTGCGTTTCTCAGGCATTCGCGGACGCTCCCGGCGTCATCCCCGGCACCAACTTCGTGCTGGGCGTCGAGAATCCGGCGAGTGACCCGAATATCACGGCCGTCGGCGGCACCAACCTGCAGACGGCGGCAACGCCGACCGTGAACGATGTCACCTACGTCAGTGAAAACGCCGATTTCGACCCGCGGCTTGCCGCTGTGTTTACGTTTGACGGGGAGAGCGCGACGGTGGGTAACAACACCTGGGGGTCGGGCGGCGGCTTCAGCCAGATTTTCTCCAAGCCGCTGTATCAATTCCTCGTCGATACCGGCAGCAAAGTGCACCGTGCGGTGCCGGATGTGTCGCTGATGATGGGCGGGTGCCCGTCAGATGCGGATATCGCCGCGCAGGACTGCACGCAGTTGCCGCGCAGTGCGGTCATTGTGTGGATCGGCGGCGGCCCTTTTCTGCTGATCGGCACCAGCGCTGCGTCGCCGGAAATGGCCGGTGTGCTGGCGCTCGCGGTCGAGTTGAATCGCAGCCGCCTCGGCAATGTCAATCCGATGATCTATGCGCTGTCGGCGGTGCAAAGCATTTTTGGCGGCGCCAACGCACCGAAGGCGCTGCAGTACTTCCATCGCGACATTTCCGGCAACAACAATGGCTATACGGTCAAGCCGGGTCAGGCGTACAGCGAGGTGCTGGGCAACAGCACGCTCGATGTCAGGAACTTCCTCCAGTTGCAGGGTGCTGCGGCGGCCGGCGCGCCGGACTCGCCGAGCAATCCATGATGCGCAGGTTTGGGTAGTCAAGCACAGCGATGCGGACGGCAGGATTTGAGCCTGCCGTCCACTCAAGCGGCCGCACTGGGGCGCGCCGACACGCGCGCATGCCACGCACGCAAATGCGCAAGCTCGGCGGGCGTTTCGATGCCGATGAACGCCGCAAAATCAATGGTGGTCAGGGCGACGATATCCGCCATCGAAAAATGGTCGGTCGCCAAAAATTCGCGCCCTTCGAGTTCAGCGTTGAGCCAATGCATGGCCTTGATCGATCTGACGCGGCTGGCCTCGCCATAATCCTTGTACTGCGTGCCCAGATGCGCGGTGTAGTGGTGCGTGTTGATCCACACCGCGCCGATACGGCTCAGCAACGCAAATTCGATGCGCCGCATCCACATTTCCACTCGAGCCCGTTGCCAGGCATCGCTGCCAAACAGCGCAGGTGCAGGATTGAGCTCCTCCAGGTAGCGGCAAATGGCGATGCTCTCCGACAAGGTCGAGCCATCGTCAAGCTCCAGCACCGGCACCTGGCCCAATGAGTTCTTCACCATGAACTCCGCGCTCTTATGCGCGCCCTGCCGCATCGGCACGTGCACAAAGGGCATGGAGATGCCTTTTTCGGCCAGAAAAATCCGCACGCGCCGAGGATTGGGGGCGGGATTGTGTTCGTTGTAGAGCTTCATGGCGCGACTCAAGGTAACTTCAGGCCCGCTCAATTATAATGAAGATCAGTCAAACCAAGCACGATTCAGGATAGTTCATGAGTTCATTCCCCTTGCCGCGCGCCACGCCCGAAGATATCGGCCTCTCCACTGCCGGCCTCGCGCGCCTGGGCCGGGTGATGCAGGACGAAGTGCAACGCGGCCGGGTCCCCGGGGCGGTGGCGCTCGTCGCGCGCCGCGGGCAGCTGGCCTACCACGAAAGCTTCGGCCATCGCGATCCGGCGAGCGGCGCGCCGATGGCGCGCGACAGCATCTTTCGCATCTATTCGATGACCAAACCGATCGTCTCGGTCGCGGCCATGATGCTCTGGGAGGAAGGTCGATTCCTGCTCAGCGATCCGGTTGCCAAATTTCTTCCCGAGCTGGGCAATGCCAAAGTCGCGGTTGCGCAGGGCGCTGAGTTAAGCCAGGTACCCGCGGAACGGGCAATCACCATTCAAGATTTGCTGCGCCATACCTCGGGTCTCACCTATGAATTTCGCGGCAACGGCCCGATTCATAAGATGTACACCGCCGCGCGAGTCTATAGCCGCGATCAAAGCAACGCCGATCAGGTCACCGCGCTCAGCAAGCTGCCGCTGCTGTACCAGCCGGGTACGCAGTGGGAGTACAGCCGCTCGACCGATGTGGTCGGCCGACTCGTGGAGGTTCTGTCGGGCCTGTCGCTCGGACAGTTCCTGCAGCAGCATCTATTTGCTCCGCTGGGAATGATTGATACGGCCTTCCATGTGCCGGTACCCCTGCAACCCCGTCTGGCGGAAGCCTTTGCCAAGGACCCGGATACGGGCGCGGGCGTGCAGCTGGTCAATGTGAAAAGTGCGCCGAAGTTTGAATCGGGCGGCGGCGGCTTGGTATCGACCGCCGCCGACTACGCGCGTTTCTTACAGATGCTGTTGAATCTGGGCCGCCTCGATGGCTTGCGAATTTTGAGCCGCAAGACCATCGAGCTCATGACGGCCGATCATCTGGGCCCCATCACGGGCGCGCCCGATCTATTGTTGCCGGGCTATGGCTTTGGCTTAGGGTTTGCGGTTCGGCTGCAGCCCGGAATTTCCCACGTGCCAGGTTCGGTGGGCCAATATTTTTGGGGCGGCCTCGCGGGTACGACCTTCTGGGTCGACCCGGCCGAGCAATTGTTCGCGATCATGATGATTCAGGCGCCGGGCCAGCGCGATTACTTTCGTACCTTGTTCCGCGATCTGGTCTACGCCGCATTCGACGATTGAGCAGCCAACGGCGACGCGGCCAGGGCCGCCGCAGCCTCGGGCGCGAGGGAGGCTTGCGCGCGCCACCAGGATGCGGTCAACAGGCAGCCGTGTTGGCGGATGAATACTTCGCTCAAGGCCGCCGGAATGGAAAGAAACGGCAGCCATTGTTCCGGAAACACGTCCCGCGGCCCGCAATGAAACCACGGCTCCGAACTCGATTCCTCCTCCTCAGTGCGCGCGCGGGGTAGGTCGCGAAACACGCAATCGGACACCAAGCCTATTTCGTCGTAATCGTAGAAGATGACGCGGCCATGGCTGGTCACCCCGAAATTCTTCAGCAGCAGATCGCCGGGGAACACATTGCTCGCCGCCAGATCGCGCAGCGCATTGCCGTAATCGATGATCGCCGATTCGGCGGCGGCAGGTTCGGCCTCGCGCAGAAATAAATTGAGCGGCCGCAAGCGCCGCTCGATATAGCAGTGCTCGACGATCAGGTCCTCGCCTTCGACCCGGCAGCTCTGGCTCGCTTCGCGCAGCAGCTCCTCAGCCAAATCGGGCATGAAGCGTGCGCGCGGCAGCCGCAGGCGCTTGAATTCCTGCGCATCCACCAGGCGGCCCGCACGGTCGTGCCGGAACACGAATTCATAGCGGTCGATCACGTCGGCGCGGGTGGTGGTCTTCGGCGCGCCGAATGTGTCGCGGATGACTTTGAACACCAGATCATGGGAGGGCAGGGTAAAGACGATCATCACCAGGCCGCGATCGCCGGGCGCATGCACGAAACTGTCGATCGATTTTTCCAGGTGGCGTTGCAGTGCGAAGTAGCGCTCGGTCTTGCCCTGCTTGGCGCGGCCGAGCACGGTATAGAGCTCATCGACGGACTTGCGCGGCATGAAGGAGCGCAACAGCGTGATCGCGGCGCTGACCACCGGAAGATCCACATGAAAATAGCTGCGCGCATACCCGAACAATGAACCCACCTCGGCGCGCGCCAGCATCACCGCGTCGACTTGCACCGTTCCCTGCAAAATGGTGAAGGCCAGCACCAGCGGCGTGATGCTGCCGTCGCCGATCACCCGGCCGACCGCGAACGCCTGCATGCCGCGATAAAACACCGGCTCGATGAACTCGATGGATTCGGGCGCGCCGCTGAGCCGCCCGGTCGCGAAATAGCGGCCGATTTCCGCGCTGATGCGGTGAACGGCGGCGTCGGTATTGCCGAGGGCGGCGCTGAAAGGCAGGTCGACGAGAATCTCACGCACCGCCGCGGGCAGAGATCCGCCCACCCGGTAGACCCTGATCGGCACTGATCCTGACGCGCGGCCGGCGGTGGTGGCGCAAAACTCCACCTCCTTGTTGACGCCGACCGTGCCGAACAGATCACGCGTGATGGAATTGAAAAACGTGTGATAGAAATCGCTGTCCGGACGGCGCGCGACCAGCGTTTCGAAGGCAAGCTTGATGTCGACCCAAAGCGGCACGTCGGTACGCCGCATATGCAGCCGGCTGCCGACGGCCGCGACGCATCCCGCGACCTTGAGCTCATACAACTCGATTCGCGCGACGGAGTCGATTTTTGCAGCGTGCCAATCCTCGGCCAGGAAATTTCTGGCTGCGCGCCGCGTAATGCGGCCGAACTCCTCGTTGTAGAGGCGAAAATGTTCGGCGATCAGCGCCGCCAAATCGGCGGCGACGTCCACGCGCAACGCGACGCTGCCCTTTGCCGCCACGCGCTATGCCACCACGCGTTCGGGCGCGCTCGAGTGGAACTGCTCGGTCTCGGTGCTGCCCGCCATCGCAACGGTCGAGCTCAAGGCGCTGATTGCGGTCTGCACCGCATCGAAGTAGCCGGTGCCGACAAATGCCTGGTGCTTGGTGGCGCGATAACCCGCCGCTTCCTGGCTGAACTCGCGCTGCTGTAGATGCGAATAGCCCAACATGCCGTCCGCACTGTACGCGGAGGCCAATTCGAACATCGACAGGTTGAGCGCGTGCCAGCCCGCAAGGGTAATGAATTGAAACCTGAATCCCAGTGCCGCCAGTTCTTCGCGCCACCTTTTCATCGCCGCGGCATTCAGTTTTGCGGCCCAGTTGAATGACGGCGAGCAGTTATAGGCCAACAGCTTGCCCGGAAATTTGGCGTGAATCGCGGCGGCGAAGCGCCTGGCCTCGTTCATGTCGGGCTTCGAGGTCTCGCACCAAATCAGATCACAGTACGGCGCATACGCCAGGCCGCGGGCAATCGCCTGCTCGATGCCGGCCCGCACGTAGAAAAATCCTTCGCTGGAGCGCTGCCCGGTAAGAAAAGCTTTGTCGCGAGGATCATGGTCGGTCAGCAGCAGATCCGCCGCGTCCGCATCGGTGCGCGCGATGATCACCGTGGGTACGCCCATGACGTCGGCCGCGAGGCGCGCGGCGACCAGTTTGTTGATCGCTTCGGCCGTCGAAACCAGCACCTTGCCGCCGAGGTGTCCGCACTTTTTCGCGGACGACAGTTGATCTTCAAAATGCACGCCAGCCGCGCCGGCGCGGATGAGCGACTTGGTCAGTTCGAACGCATTGAGATTGCCGCCAAAGCCCGCCTCGGCATCGGCAATGATCGGGGCCAGCCAGTCAATGTCGGACTTGCCGTCCAGGTGATGAATTTGATCGGTGCGCAGCAAGGCATTGTTGATGCGCTCGACCATTTTCGGCACCGAATCGACCGGATAGAGGCTTTGATCGGGGTACATCTCGCCGGCGGAATTGGCGTCGCCCGCCACCTGCCATCCGGAGCAGTAGATGGCTTTCAGGCCTGCCTGGACCGTCTGAATGGCCTGGTTGCCGCTCATGCAGCCCAGGCCGGCAACGACCGGTTCGCTGTGCAACAGCCGCCAGAACTTCTCGGCTCCCAGCCGCGCCAACGAGTACTCGATTTTGACCGAACCGCGCAGGCGTGCCACAGCAGTCTCGTTGTAGGGTCGTTCCACGCCTTGCCAGCGGCTACTCACTTGTGCGTTCAAGTCGATTCTCCTCAAGTCTTGATTAATAGGCGTGCCTCAAGCTTAGAGTGTTCGAAGAGCGGATTTACACATTAGAAATTTAACACTGTGAATTTCACTTAGGAGGCGCGATGGCGGGCCTGATCAGACAAGGGCACTTTCTCGGGGCGAAGCTGCGTTCGCTGCGCAAACGCAATGGTTTGACCCTGGAAGAACTGTCGGCGCGCTGCGTGCAAATCGACGCGGGCGCCGCCCCGTCGGTGTCCTACCTGAGCATGGTGGAAACCGGCAAGCGGATGCCGTCGGCGGAAATGCTCGAGATGCTCGCGGGGATTTTCAGCAAGGATTCGCGCTGGTTCTTGGACGAAAATACCGCTGTCGAGGCTGCACCCGCGCCTCCCCGGCGGGGCGGCCTCGAGGCCATGCCGTTGGAGCCCGCGTTCCTGTTTTCGCACGAGCTGCTGCAGAACGCATTGCCCGAGCTGCTCTCGCAGACCGGCACCACGGGCCGGCAATTCGCACAGTTATTGATTCGGGTCTGGCAGGAGACTCGGCACAATAATTTTCCCGATATCGAGCGCGCGGCGGAGGAGTGCGGCAACCGGCAGATGCCCTTGACCTTGAGCGCCGTCAAGGCGATCTGCGAGCGTCATGGTTTGCAGATCAAGTGGTTCGATGGCGACGCCCGCAAGCCCGGCGGCGCACTGGTGCGTTCGCGCTTCGAGGCGCCAGCAACCGTACTCCTCAACAGGCGCTTGCGCGGTCAAGAGGAGCGTCTGAAGTACGAACTGGCGTTCTTCGTCGGCCACAAGATCCTTCACAATGGCGACGGCATGATATCCCCGCACAGCGCGGCGCAAATCGGCGACGGCGAATCGCCGGGTTCCGCGGCCGGCATGGGTGCGCAAGATGTACTGTACGCATGGCGAGATTTCGAGTGCAGTTTTTTTGCGGGGGCCCTGTTGTGTCCGCGCATACCGTTTCGGCGATTCTTGATTCGCGAATCTCACAACGTCGATGCCTGCCACAAGGTCGGGGTCACGCAGGCGTTGGTGATGCGGCGCATGACGGCCGTGTCGCCGTATCGGCACTGGCATTTCTTTGATGCGTATCCACCCGGCTACCTGCGCGCGGTTTACCGCGGCAACGGCATTCCGCTTCCCTGGGGCAACATGAGCTTGGTTTCCGACCCATGCCCACGCTGGGCTGTATTTCGGTTGCTGCAGACGCCGGATGCACCGTCGGTGCAGACCCCGAAATCGCAGATTTCAGTCATGCAGGACGGCAAGCGCGCGCGACTGTATTGCTGTCATTCGCTGCTGACTCGCGACGCCTTGGACGAGCTGCATGTATTATCCGTCGGCGTGGACCTGTTGCCGGCGCTGGACGCGCAGGGATTCGACGGCGAGGAGATTGTCTCCGCCGTCGCCGATTCCTGCCGCCGCGGCGGGGGTGACGGGGCGATTCCGGCGGCCGCCTGCAGCGCGATTCGCGCCGCCTCGCAGGTGTTGAATATTTCGTGGATCGCGGATGCGCTCGGCGCCAAGGCGAGCGTCATTTGCCCGCGCAGCGGCGCCTGTCCGAGACATCCGAACGCCTGCGCTTGATGCCCGTTGAGGTTGCCGTATGGTGCAGGGTAAATGGAATATCACGATCAACACGCCGATGGGCGAGAAATCGGGCGTGCTCGAATTGCTGGTCAGCGGCAAGACGCTCACCGGGTCGCTTTCCGATGCCGATCATCACGTTGCCATCAGCCACGGCGGCATCGAGGGCAACCGCTTGAGCTGGCAGGCAAAGATCACCAAGCCCATGCGCTTGACCTTCAAATTCACCGCAATCGTCGATGCGGATCGCATCAGCGGCGCGGCCCGGCACATGCTGGGCACTGCGACCTTCAGCGGCACTCGCGTTCAGTAGCTCAGCACCGTGAATTTGAGCGACGACTTTGGACGGCCTGGGGGTGGCGAGCTTCGAGGCCCGGAAGAGCAGGGCCTCGAAGCTCGCCATTCCCCTAGGCCTTGCATAGTGGACGTTCAAGCCACGGTGCTGGACGACGAGTCTCGAATCGCCGGTGTCGCGCGCTACACCAACCGGTCAAAATCACTGGGCCGAGATACTATCACTCGATCGGCGCGTACATCTCGGTTCGCAATTTCTCCGCCGGCGTGTTGCCGGGATCATCGATGAACCAGGAGAACATCGGCCCCTTTGGCGTGTAGCCATGCGCCGCGATGTAGGCCAGCAGCTGCGCGTGAGTCCTCGACAAACCCTCATAGGCGCCGACGTGCGTCGTTTTCAGTGCCTTGCCGGCGTAGCTTTGCACCACGCGTACACCCTCGGCGCTCACGATATCGCCGCGATCCACCGGGATGCCCGCGTCAAACTTATAGCTGCCGGCCGTCATCTCGTCATCGATGCCAAGCGGCGCGCCGGCTTGGTGAAGCTTGTTCTTCGCCATGAATTTCGCAATTTGCGCAAAGCCGTCGGCGTATGCCTTCGAGATCCCGTCGAGCGGCGCCGACTCGGTCACGACCAAGAGGGGGGCTGCCGTGAGCTGCACCGGCTCCGCGCTGAATCCCGCGATGTCCGTGTTCGGCATGCCCTCGACCAAGCTCTTGAGCTTGCCCAAGCCCGTCGCGAAATCCTTTCCCAGCATGCCATCCATCGTCAAGCCGACGTAGTGGCCGATGGGGTTGGCGCCCATGTCGACATCGACCGTCCAGGTCGTGCGCGTCATGTTGCCGTCGGGCGTGAGCGTCACCAACGATTTCGCCGCGCCCATCTCGCCGAAGTCCAGATCGCTTGCGACCGATCGATCGGCGGTCGAGGCTGTAATGACCTGTGTCCCGGAGCCGACTTTGTCATTTCCCTTCCAGACCAGTTTCGCGCCCACTCCGTCGCGCGGACCTTCCGTGGTCTGGCTCATGTTGGGATCCAGGTCCTGCCAGGGAGACCATTTGGGGAATAGCACGAAAGAATTGACCGTGGCGTAAACCAAACTTGCGGGTCGATTGATCGTGACGAAACGTTTCACCTGCACATGGCGCGGCAAGATCAAGCCGATGACGGCGAGAACGACCAGCAGGGCGACGAGTCCGATGAGTATTTTTCTTATCATGCTTGCTCCCCCGAATAGCTCGCTGTTTATCCGGAGCTGACTTGTTCTATTTCGCCGGCTGCGCTCTGCACGTAGTTCGGCAATCCCATCTTCTCGATCAACCCAAGCTGCTCTTCGATGAAATCGATGTGCTCTTCTTCGCTCTTTTGGATTTGCACCAGCAAATCGCGCGTGACGAAATCCTTGACGGACTCGCAGTGCGCAATGGCCGCCTGGTACATGGGATGCGCCGCCATCTCGCGCTTGCAGATCGCACTCGCAGGATCTCCTGCACATCCTCGCCGATAAATAGCTTGCCGAAATCCTGCAGATTCGGCAGGCCATCCAGAAAGAGGATGCGTTTGACCAGGCGGTCGGCATGCCGCATCTCATCGATGGACTCGTCGTACTCGATCTTGCCGAGCCGCTTCATGCCCCAGTTGTCGAGCATGCGCGCATGCAGGAAGTATTGGTTGATCGAGGTGAGCTCGTTCTTCAGCGCTTGATTGAGGAAATCCAATACTTTGGCATCGCCTTGCACGGCAGTACTCCTCGATGCGCATCGGTCGAGCACGGATTGTAAGCCCGAACTCAGCGCGGCGTCAACGCTGCGGGCGTCAGACGGCGAATTCGGCGGCGGCGAGGCGGAGGGAAGAGGTCGCGACGGCGGCTCGCGATGCCATTGAGCGAAGCGGCCAATGTTGACCTGGCCTCGGGCAGACACTTGCCGCAGCAGGTGCCGAGCCCCAACTCAGGCGGCTCAAATCCCGAACGCGAGTGGCGCCGTCCTTCGACGGCGGCGCGGATTTGGCGCTCGGAAACGGCTTTGCACACACAAACGATCATGCGGCTATTGTGAACGCGAATGCGAATGATTGTCAATAGCGTATTACGATGCCGCTCGCGGCAACCCGTTCATTTGATTGTATTATGCGGCCGATGAAAATCTACTCCTGGAACGTCAACGGCATCCGCGCCGTGCATCAAGAAAGGGCATGTTCCACGCATTTCTCAAGGCGCATAAGCCCGATATCCTGTGCCTGCAGGAGACCAAGGCTGAACGCGGTCAGATCGAGATCGAGCTGCCCGACTACCATCGAGTATTGGAATTCGGCGCTCAAAAAGGGCTATTCGGGAACTGCGATATTCTCCAGGCAGGAGCCGCTGAAGGTGATCAACGGCTTTCCGAACGAATTCGCAAAGCGCTTCAGCTTCGCCGACGAGCTCGAGCGCGACAGCGCCGAGGAAGGCCGCGTCATCACGCGCGGAATTCGAGCAAGTTCTACATGGTCACGGTCTACACCCCGAATGCCAAGGACGACCTCAGCCGGCTCGAGCTTGCGGTACAAGCACTGGGATCCGGCGTTCCTGGCGTATTGCAAACAGCTCGAGAAGACCAAGCCCGTGATTTTCTGCGGCGATCTGAATGTCGCGCACACCGAGCTCGATCTTGCGAATCCGAAGCCGAATCGCGGCAAGAAGGGCTTTACCGACGAGGAGCGCAAGGGCTTCCAGAATTTCATCGATGCCGGCTTCATCGATACGTTCCGACTGTTCACCCAGGGCAACGGGCACTATTCGTGGTGGAGTCATTTCGCCAACTCGCGGGCGCGCAACGTCGGATGGAGAATCGATTACTTCCTGGTCTCGGCGGCACTGCGCGATGCGCGTGAAGAGCCGCGGAAATCCATGCCGACGTGATGGGCAGCGATCACTGCCCGGTCAGCATCACGCTGGATTCAAGCTTCTAGAGCGAGCCCGTCAGTTCCTAGAGCGCTTCCATTACCGTGGCGATGCCCTGCCCGCCGCCAATGCACTGCGTGGCGAGGGCGTAGCGTCCCTTGGTACGCGCGAGCAAGGACGCGGCTTTGCCGGTGATGCGTGCGCCCGTTGCGCCCAAAGGATGCCCGAGCGCCAGGCCGCCGCCATCCAGATTGATTTTGCCCGGATCAAGCTTAAGTTCCCGAATGCAGGCGAGCGCTTGCGAGGCGAAAGCCTCGTTGATCTCGATCACATCGAGCGCATCGGCGTTGAGCGCGGCGCGCGCCAATGCCTTGCGAGTGGCTGGAATCGGTCCAATACCCATCACGGCGGGATCGCAGCCGACGGTGGCCGCCGAGCGAATGCGCGCCAGCGGACGCAAACCATGCCGTCCCGCAAAATCCTCGCTGCTCACCAGCACCACCGATGCACCATCCGTCAGAGGCGAGGAAGTTCCCGCGGTCACCACGCCGTTCTCGGAGAATGCGGGCTTGAGCGCAGCCAGCGCCTCGAGCGAGGTCGCGGGGCGAATGCAGCCATCCTCCGAAACCAGCTCGCCGGACTCCAGCCGAATCGGCACAATTTCCTCGCGCAGCCTGCCTTGTTCGCGAGCCTGCGCGGCCTTGCGGTGCGACTCGACCGCCATCACTTCCTGATCGTGGCGCGAAATCTGGTAGCGCTGCGCCACATTTTCCGCCGTTTTCCCCATGCTGATGTACGCATCCGGGAAGCGGCTCAGCAATTCCGGATTGGGCGAGCGGTTGAAGCCGCCCTGCGGCACCATGCTCATCGATTCCACGCCGACGCACAGGTACGCCTCGCCAATGCCGGCCTCGAGCTGAGCCGCGGCAATTTGGATCACGGACATGGATGAACCGCAAAAGCGATTCACGGTCATGCCGCCGACTTCCAGTGGCAATCCCGCCAAGAGCGCCACGATGCGCGCGATATTCGATCCTTGAGGCCCTTCGGGATAGGCGCAGCCCAAGATCACGTCCTCGATGAGCGCAGGATCGAGCCGCGTGCGTTCGAGCAGCCCGCTGACGACTTGCGCGGCCATGGTGTCCGGCCTCATTGACGCCAAGGGACCCTTGCGGGCGAAGGTTTGCGGCGAGCGCGCATAAGCGGCAATCAGGGCTTTCATAGGTTCTCAAATATTATTTCAATTCGGCAACGCCCGCAGCAAGCATGGCGAACGCAACTCTCGGCAAGTGTATTGTACACGCGCGCGCATTCACGGCACGACGCTCGTGAACAAATAGACCACGAAGATGACCAGCAGCACGATGCCGTGCAGAACGATGGTTCTACCGGTGCGCAGCGCAATCGCCGTTATGAACAGCGACAGGATCAACAGCACCGTGGATTTTGTGTCGATGCCCAACACCAACTCGGTGTGCATGTACAGCGACAGCAGGCTGACCGCGGGAATGGTCAATCCGATGCTGGCCAGCGCGGATCCGAGCGCAAGATTCAGGCTGGTCTGCAAGCGATTGGCCCGAGCCGCGCGTAAAGCGGCCAAGCCCTCCGGCAGCAAGACGATCGCAGCGATAATCACGCCGACCACGGCGTCCGGCGCGCCCACGCGCAGCACGGCCGACTCGAGACTCGGCGCCATTTTCTTTGCGAGCAATACCACCGCCGTGAGGCAGGCCAGCAATAAAATCGCGCTGAGCGCGGTGGCCGCGTTGCTCGGCGGCAGCGCGTGCTGCGCGTCTTGCGCTGCCGCTTCGTCCGCGACGAAAATATTGCGGTGGCCGATGGTCTGGGCGAAAACAAACGCTCCGTAAATGACCACTGATACCACGGCAATGAGCATGAGCTGACTGGGCGAGTAATATGGCCCGGGCGTCGTGACGGTGTAGTTTGGAAAGATCAAGGCAAGGATGACGATGGCGGCCAACGCGACCAGCGCCGCGCTGACGCCGTCGAGACTGAAGGTTTGCTGGCGATGCCGCAGGCCCCCGACCAGCAAACACAGGCCGATGATGCCGTTGAGAATGATCATCACGGCTGCGAATACCGTGTCGCGCGCCAGCGCCGCCGCTTCCGTCCTGCCGGCAATCATCAAGGAGACGATCAAGGCCACTTCGATCAGCGTGACCGCCAGGGCCAGTACCAGCGTGCCATACGGTTCGCCCACGCGGTGCGCGACCACTTCGGCGTGATGTACCGCGGCGAACACGCTGCCGGCCAGCGCCAGAGCAATGATCGCCACGAAAATCCCGCTGGAGCCAATACCAAAACCCGCCGCGCCAAGCACAATTGCCGCAATGACGGGCGCGAGAATGGTCCACAGAGGCAGACCGGCCAGCCAGGCGCGCGGCGAACTTTGGATGCTTGAGTTCACGGGATTCGGTTATTCTCTTGGCATGTATTGGTCGGGCTGCAGGCCACTTATAACGTCTGGGGTTAAATATTTGAAGTCAGATCGAAATTGGCGCACCGAGGGCGTGCGGGTCATCAAGAGCGACCGGCTGGACGGCAATACGCCGCAGACTCCGGGCATGCTGCGCGCCGCCGCGGTGAATTTTGCGCGCGTCGGCTCGCAAAAGCTCTGGGCGGGGACGGTGATCATTCAACCCAATGCCAAGACCGGCGCGCATCACCATGGCGCGCTCGAGAGCGTCATTTACGTTGTGCGCGGCGCAGCACGCATGCGTTGGGGCGATCGACTTGAATTTACCGCCCGGGCCGAAGCCGGGGACTTTATATTCGTGCCGCCTTACGTGCCTCATCAGGAAATCAACGCCCTCAGCGACGCGCCGCTCGAATGCGTGCTGGTGCGCAGCGACAATGAATCGGTGGTCGTGAATTTGAACATCAACGCCGCCGAACGATTCGAAGAGGTCTACTGGATCGATCCGATTCACCCCGCGCCCCGCTAGGCTCCTGGTCGCGCTACAGCGTGCGCAGCTCGTCGGTCTCGCGCTTCAAATCCGCAAGGAACTTCGCAAGCTCTGCCTCGCGCTCCGGAACGCGTGCACGGCCGGCAGGCGATAGCACCCGGGAAGGCACTTTATGCAGATTGTCCGTCAGCATCGCCACCGCTCTCGGCGCATCGGGATTGCCGCCGTGCGGATCAACCAGGGCCATGATGCGCGCCACGCCGATCGCGCCGAGCCAGTCGAGTGCGTCAGCGTCGTGCAGATACAGCGCCTCCGGCCCGACCGGATCTCGATAGTACATGTGCGTGCGGATCGCGCCTCGCACCGCATCGATTTTCTCCATCGGGAAACCAGTGCCTTTCAGTACCGTGTCGACCAGGCGCGCGCCCACGTCGGAGTGATCGACTTTGACGTCCTCCCAGGGCGCGAAGGCTGCCATGTCGTGCAAATACGCTGCGGCGTAAAGCACATCATCATCGAGCGCGACGTGATCCGCGGCAGCCAATTCTTTGGCTAAGGCATAGTCACGCCGGCAGTGAGAGTATCCCCAGGCAGGATTCTTGAAATGACTCAAGGCCAGCTCGCGCACGCTCGCTCGCCATTTCTGCATCGCCGCCGCGGGGCGCGGGGCCGCGGGGGCCGCGGGGGCCGCGGGCGAGCGATGCCGCGGCAAAGAGTGCCGCCAGCAATAGTTCAACCAATCTTAGCATCGGATTAGTCTACGCCAAGGCCTCGTGGATCAGGCGGATATCTTCGTCTGCCCGCTCGAGGATGGCGCTGCAATCCGCCGCGGTCACGCCGATACTCAGGAACGCGCTGATGCCTTCAGGGGCAAAATTTCTCGGCTCGGGATTCTTGCGGGCATGGGACAGCACCAGACTGACGATGAGCACATCGACGAGCTTCGCTTCGTGCTTCCAACGGCGATCGACGTCGTCCTGATCGCCCACGGCTTCGCACATTTCCTCCGCGAAGCCCCAACTTTGCAGCACCGCTTCGCCGATCGAGGCCTGCCAGCCGCTGATGAGTTCCATCCAAGATTGCCCGCTGCCGAGACCGTTGTCGGCACTCGCGGCGCGCGCCATGATGTAGAGCTTGCCGATGCCATGAAGCAGTCCTGTCAGGAATGCCTCGTCGACGGACACTTTGGTTCGCGCAGCGACGAGCTTGCAGAGCGAGGCCACCGCAATGCTCTTGTTCCACAACTCGATGAGCGGCTGGGCAATGGCGCGCAGCGAAGCCTCGTTCTTCATGTGCTGCATGGCATAGGACATGGCGGTGCTCTGGACCATTTGCTGTCCGAGCCGCGTGATCGCGGATCTTAAATCCGTCAATGGTTTACCGGAAGTGTTGAACGCCGCCGAGTTGGCAGTTTGCAGCACGCGCGCCGCGAGGCGCGGCTCGGCGCCGACAATGGTGACGACTCGGTCCGATGTGGTGTTGGGGTCCGCCAGCGCGTGACTGATCCGGACGACGACATCCGGAAAACAGGGCAGGTCCACCGTGCCCTTGGAAACTTCGGTCGCCAATTTCTGCAGGAACGCCAGTGCGCTGGCGCGTTCTTCGATCGTCGCGGCAGCGCCACTTGCCGGAACCGATTCCGCGCCGGAGCGATACGTGGGGACGGTCGCGTTTGGCATAGGCCCTTTCAGTTCGGCAACGGCGCGCAAAACTTGAGCTCGCCCGGGCGGGAACTCAAGCCGATCAATTTCACATGCCGGCACTAACGGCGGGTGCTGCGGCGCTAGGTCAGTACCGCCTCGCTATAGCCGCGCCCTGCCAGCCACGCGTGAATCTGGCCGATGATGGCCAGTGCAATACCTTCGGGCGTCGTTGCGCCGATATCGAGACCGACCGGTCCGCGAATTCGGCCGCTCAAGCTATCTATGAGCGGCCCCAATTCCTGCGCGAGGCGCGCGCGGCGCGCCTTGGGGCCGAGCAATCCAACATAGGCAGGCACGCCCGCCTCGGCGAGTTCGCGCAGGTACACTTCATCGGAGGGCAGATGGTGGCTCATCACCACGGCCGCGTGGCAACGCGTCAAGTCGATCTCGGCGCGCAAGTTTTTGGGATTGGCGATGTGCAATTCGGCGCCGGTGAATCGAGCCGCGATCACATAGGCCGGACGATGATCCACCACCGAGACGCGCCAGCCTAGGGTACGCGCCGTGCTGACCACGGGTTCAGCATCCGGCGCGGCGCCGCAGATCAGCACGTGCGGAGGCGGCGCGAGCCGCTGCACGAATGCGCGTGAGCGCTCGTCGGCGGACAGAGTTTCTTCGTTGCTATAGGTGCCGAGACGCGCCTGCGCCGAATTGTGGACCATGATCAAGGATGTTGATTCCCCGAGGCGCGTAGCGCGCCCGGCGGCAGAGAGCGCTGCCTCAGCGAGACTCTTCGGGCCTGCCGGTTCCAGCAACACCCGCATGGTGCCCTCGCAGCCCGCGCCCACGCCGAAAAGCGTATCGTCCGGACCGCGGGTGTCGTATTCGAACGCGCGGGCCGCGCCGCTCTCCAATACTTGGCGCGCGTGGACCGCCAAGTCCGACTCGAGGCAGCCGCCGCTCAATAACCCGATAAAACTACCGTCTGCCATCAGCAGCATGCGTGCTCCGGGCTTTCGATAGGTGGATCCCGCCGTCGCAACCACGGTTGCGAGGACACGCGATGCATGCGCGCCGGGCGCGCGCTCCAATAAGAGCTCGAGACTGGTATCAAGCCGAACATCCATTACTCATTGTTCCACAGCGGCAATCGCCGAGAGCAGCTTCCACGCTTCGATTTCCATGGGGATACCGGCCGTCGCGCTTGGGCCGGAATCATCCGTTAATTACCCCCCGGATCCCCAAGTCCTACTTCGGACTGTGGACCCCATACCGGTTACTTCGAGCGGTATCGCAGATACTGCGGGCAAGTAACTAAATCCGTGCATGATTATGTCGAATTGCCGACGGTTGAGCGACGCGGTCCAGGGGGCGGTGACTTAGCATGACTAAGGCACCCTGGATTAAAGCGCTGTTGCGGCGGCGCTCCCTGTGGCTGGCGGGGGTTGCCTTCTTGTTTCTGCTGCTGTTGGCAGCGGTGGCCGCCAGCCAGCGCGACTGGCGCAACCGCGCCGCGGTGCTGGAGCGCGAAAATTTGAGCTTGCAGCTTGCTCAGTTGGCGCGCGAATTGACGGCGCAATCAGAACATCTTGCCGAACGAACTCGCGAGCTGGCCGAGTCCGACGCGGCCATCCGCCTGGTTCAGGAGACCACCGACCCCTCGGCTGACCGCCTGGAGCTTGCCGATATGTCGCGGCGCGACCTGGACGCGTTGCTCGTACTCAGTGCGCCGCGCGCCGTTCGCTTCAGCGTCACCGTCGCCGACGGCCAGTTGAGCGAACAGCCGCCCGAACCTGCATTGATGCAGTTGGTCGAGTCGCTCGCCGCTGCTCCGCAGACGGCAAATCGCAACTCGCAACTGACGACCTTTATCGATGATCGGTGGCTGGCGGCGCGGCCGGTCATCGGGCATTCCTCGCCCGCGGTCCTGGGGTGGGTGGTCGCGAGCCGCGCGCTGTCGCCAAGGTTGATCGCGCAGATCGCCAACTCCGTCGGCGGCAGGTTGAGCGTGCTGCCGGCCAAGGCATTCGATGCAGTCCCGTTCAAAGCGGCCGGTGCGTTCGGCGTAACAACCCAATTGTCGAGCGAGGACGCCGGATTCGCCGTGCTGCGCGACGCGAGCGGCAGCGCGGTGCGAGTCTTGCGGCTGGCACGCGCCGCGAATGCCTCCGGCGGCTCAGTCGGTGCCCCGGAAGGCGCCGGCCCGGCGACCGGCTACATGCTTACCGGGCTGCTCATGCTGCTGGCGATCGTCGGCGTCATTCTCATCGCAATCAGACGCTATTTTCGGCATCAGCGTTCGGTCGATGCGCGCTACAAAGCGCTCATCGACCAGGCCAACGATGGCATCGTCATCGTCGACTCGCATACACACCGCGTGCTGTATACCAATCCCGCCTTTCTGAGCCGCCTCGGCTACAGCAACGAGGAAGCGCAGTCGTTGACTCTGACCGACATATTCGCCGATCGCGATGCCACGTCCGACAGCGTGCTGTCGCGGCTGGTCGAAGCGGATTCGCAAATGGCGCTCAACATCCAGCAGCGCTGCAAGAATGGTTCATTCTTCGACACCGAGGTGCGATGCAACGCGCTCGATGTGGATGGCCGCGACGTTCTGGCCTACGTGACGCATGATGTCTCGTTGCGCAGGAAGGCCGAACAGCAGCTCATCGAGAATCAGCAGCGGCTCGACAAGATGGCGCATCACGATCAACTGACGGGGCTGCCGAACCGCCACTACCTTACCGCGTTTCTGCCGCAGGCAATCGAGGAGGCGAAGGCCGCGAACACCATGCTTGGCGTGGTGTTTCTGGATTTGGATCGATTCAAGCACATCAACGATACCCGCGGCCACGAGACGGGGGACAAGCTGCTGCAGGAGGTCGCGACCAGACTGCGGTCCTGCGTGCGGGATTCCGACGTCGTCATCCGCATGGGCGGCGACGAATTCGTCGTCGTGTTCCGCAATGTCAAGAACTATGACGAGGTGACGTTGGGCGCAGGTAGAATCATCGAGACCTTGAATCGCCCGATCATCATCGACCGGCATTCGCTGCAAACCACCGGCAGCGTCGGCGTCAGCTTGTATCCGCGCGACGGCGCCAACATGATCGAGCTGCTCAAGCATTCCGACACCGCGATGTACCAAGCGAAGGATCGCGGCCGCAACAACGTGCAAATGTTCAGTCATGCGATGAACCGCAAGCTCAAGCATCGCGTCGCCGTCGAGGCCTCGCTGCGCGAGGCTCTGCGCTTGAAGCAGCTGGACGTGCACTATCAGCCCTTCGTCAACCTGATCACGCGCAAGATCGTCGGCCTGGAGGCGTTGATGCGCTGGTCGCATCCGGTTCACGGCATGATTCCCGCCGATCAATTCATTCCGGTCGCCGAGGAGACCGGCTTGATCGTGCCGATGGGGAATTTTGTTCTACATCGAACCCTGCAAACCATGAGTGCTTGGCGCAAGGCCGGCATCCCCCTGGTGCCGGTGTCGCTCAATGTAGCGCCGGCGCAGCTGCAGCGCGGCGAGCTGCAATCGACGATTTCGACCTTGCTGAAGTCGCACAATCTTCGACCGGAGATGCTGCAGCTGGAAATGACCGAGCGCGCCGTGTTCGATTCTCATTCTCCCGCCAGCGAAACCCGGCAGGACAGCATCGCGCGGCTGCGCGACCTGGGCATCAAGATCGCCATCGATGACTTCGGAACCGGCTATTCAAGCTTGAGTTATCTCAAAAATTGGCGGGTTGACGCACTCAAGATCGACCGCAGCTTCGTCCGCGATCTGGTGACTGATTCCAGCGATCTGGCCATTGTCAGCGCGATCATCGCCATCGCGCGGCATTTGCACATCGAAGTGATTGCCGAAGGCATCGAGGCATACCAGCAAGTCGAGATCTTGAGAAGGTTGGGATGCTCGGTCGGGCAGGGTTTCCTGTTCGCTCGGCCCATGCCGGCCGACGAGATACTAAAGCTGCTGCGTAATGATGCCGAACCTCCGAAGGAAGAAGAAGAGGACATGCTGGCGGTGTTCAGCGCCGGCCGCGGCTAGCCCCGGCGCGAGTGCTCGAGCCGGTCAATATCACCACGCCGGCACTGCCAGTGAGTGCTGTGAGCTCGCCTTCCCAATTCGCCACCAGCGTCGAGGCTACGGCATTGCCGAGCACGTTGGTCGCGGTGCGTCCCATATCGAGCACATGATCCACGGCGATGACGAACACCAAACCCTGTTCCGGCAGCCCGAAATAGCTCAAGGATGCGGCGATCACCATCAATCCCGCGCGCGGCACGCCGGCAATGCCCTTGCTCGTGACCATGAGGATGAGCAGAATCATGATTTGTTGATGCACGCTCAAATCGATGCGAAAAATTTGCGCGATGAACAGCACCCCAAATGCACAATACATCGCGGATCCGCACAGGTTGAACGAATAGCCCAAAGGCAGCACAAACGAAGCAATACGCGTGCTGACGCCGAAGGCTTCCAGACGTTCCAAGGTTTGCGGATACGCCGCTTCGGAACTGGAGGTCGAAAAGGCCAGCAGCAGCGGGGAGCGGATCTCCCGCAGCAGCGTCCAGGTTCGCCTGCCGATACTCAAGTACAAAGCGCAGCCGAAGAAAATCCACAGCAGGACCAACGCCAGATAGAAGCTGCCGATATACTTTGCGTACACCAACAAGACGTTCAAGCCCTGGCTCAAGACGGTGGCGGCAAGCGCGGCGAAGATCGCGATGGGGGCGAGCGCCATGACGTAGCGGGTCACCCTCAAGATGACGGCGGCGACCTCGTCGATGATGTCGATGAGCCGCTTGACCTTGGAGCCCAGGCTCGACGCCGCGGCGCCGAAAAATAACGAGAACACCACGATTTGCAATATTTCGTTATTGGCCATCGCCTGCACCACGGAACTCGGAATGATGTGGTCGAGAAACTCCTTGAATTGCAGGGGTGCGGCCAAGGCCGGCCCTGCGGCCGCCGCTGTCGCGGAGAGTCCAAGACCCGGCTTGAACAGCTGTACCGCCGCCAGGCCGATCGTCATCGAAATCAGCGTCGCAACCACGAACCAGCCGAGCGCTTTCGCGCCAATTCTGGCGATCGCCGCGGCGCCCTCCATCCGGGCGACCCCGACGACGAGCGTGCAGAACACCAATGGCGCTATGATCATCTTGATGAGGCGCAAGAAGCTCGTAGTGACCAGGGAAAACGCGGCGCCGGCGCCGGCGGCGGCGGGACCGGTACCGAGGACTTGATGCAGCAGCAGCCCGAAAAGCGGCCCGGTGATCATGGCGATAATGACAAACCAGGTCAGACGGGATTTCATGAGGTACTTTTAGCACAGAGTTTATGAATACACGTAGCACCGAACTCAAGCCCGCCCTGACCATGCAGTTGATTCGCGAAGCCCATGCGCGCATCCGCGACAAGATTCACCGTACCCCCGTCATGACCAGCGAGGTACTCGACGGTCTGGCGGGCAATCGGCTGTTCTTCAAGTGCGAGAATCTTCAGAAGGTCGGCGCATTCAAGGCGCGCGGCGCCACCAACGCGGTGTTCTTATTGACCGATGCGGAGGCGGCGAGAGGCGTGGTGACGCATTCCTCGGGCAATCACGCAGCGGCGTTGGCGCGAGCCGCGAGACTGCGCGGCATCCCGGCCTACATCGTCATGCCGAGCAATTCGCCGCAGGCGAAGCAGGCTGCCGTGCGACGCTACGGCGGCGAGGTGGTCCTGTGCGAACCGACCTTGGCGGCGCGTGAATCGACCGCCCAACAAGTCGTGGAACGCACCGGCGCGGTCTTTATCCATCCCTATGACGATTTGCGCGTCATGGCGGGGCAGGGAACCACCGCGATCGAGCTGCTCGAGGATGTGCCCAGCCTCGATGTGATTCTCTGTCCGGTCGGCGGCGGAGGGCAGCTCAGCGGCATCGCCGTGGCGGCAAAAGACATCAAGCCTGCCGTGCGCGTGATCGGCGTTGAGCCGGCCGGCGCGGATGATGCCGCGCGTTCCCTGAAGGCGGGTCATATCATTCCGATGCTCGAACCGCGCACCATCGCCGACGGGCTCAAGACCTCATTGGGGCAGCGGCCGTTCGCGGAAATCATGCGCCTGGTCGACGACATCGTGACGGTGCGCGAGGAATCGATCGTGCAGGCGATGCGCCAGATTTGGGAAGTGATGAAGCTGCTGGTCGAACCTTCCGGCGCGGTCAGTTATGCGGCCATCGTCGAGGGGCGCATCACGGCAGCGGACGCGAATATCGGGATTATCTTGAGCGGCGGCAATCTCGATCTGAACCGCCTGCCGTGGCAGTGAGCAGGAGCCCGGTCGGATTCCACGCTGCCAATCGACAGGCCTAATCGAGGAGCAGCGGGCTGAGGGCGTGCTCTTCGGCGATGCTGCCGGCCAGCGACAGCGCTTGCGCGCGCGACGGCGTATCGCGCACCCACCTGGCGGGAGGCGGCAGCGGCTGGTCGGTCAGCAGCGCCAGCAGGCTGGCATTGGTGGCTTCGACCGAATCGAACGGCGTGCCATGGCGCGAGCCGCGCACCACCACCAGCTCCGCATGCAGTCTTTTCGCCAGCTCCTGCTTTTCGGCCAATGGGGTGAAGTCGTTTTCGGCGGCGATCAGCAAGACGCGGCAGGCCAGGCGATCCAATCGGTCGAGGATCGCCCAGCGCGCCAGCGCAAATCCGGTTCCCAAATAGGAATTTGCGGGAACTGAGCCCATTGCGCGAGCGGCATGCTCCCGCATTGCGCGTTGCCACGGCTCCGGAAACAGCCGCGCAGCCATCAAGCAGGCCGCGCGCGGCATACCCAGCATCCGCACCAGCGTCGCGGAAACGTAGGTCTCGAGCCACTTGCGTAAATCGTGGGGCTGATAAGTCGCCAGACTATTGATGAGGCCGAGTTTGGGGACGGCGCTAGGCCGCAGCGCCGCCATCTCGAGCGCGACCGCACCGCCCAATGAGAAGCCGACGATATTCGTTTGACGGATCTTGAGGTGATCCATCAGCCGCCACATGGCATTTGCGAATCCGGCGATGGTGTATTCGCTGCGCGGCGGCGAGCTGTGCCCGCTGCCGGGCAGATCGGGAATGATGAGTCGAAAGCGGTGTTCGAGCGCCGCCACTTGAAAGGCCCAGGCTGCGCCGCTGCAGCCTAAGCCATGAATCATCAATAAAGGTTCGCCGCTTCCCCGCTGAAGATAGTGAATGGACGACTCATCGTCTTGAAAAAAAGGCATCGAGCTTGCTCCTCAACTCTCAACAGCGATTGTCGCCGCTGCCGGCCTTTGCAGTCTGCGCGCAGCGTTCCGGAAATTTTCGCTGCCTTAACCGAAATTCATGTAGGCCAAAACCGACAGCGGCCAACCGACAGTGCGCAGCCCGAATGGCAATCCTGATAACATTCGCGGCTATCACCGGCATTGAGGAGTTTTAGTCCGTGACCTGGCGAGGATGGACAGCCTTTGTGGCGCTCGGAATCATTTGGGGGCTGCCCTATTTCTTCATCAAGGTTGCGGTGCAGGAAGTCTCGCCGTTTACCCTGGCATTTTGCCGTGTCGTGCTCGCGGCGATGATACTGCTGCCCATTGCTTGGCGCAGCGGCGCGCTGCGCTCTTGCGGCAAACACAAGACAGCCATCGCCGCCTTTGGCCTGGTCGAATTTGCGATTCCCTTTTCGCTGATTTCACTCGGGGAGCGCTGGATCAGCTCCTCGGTCACCGGGATCCTGATCGCCATGGTGCCGCTTTCCATCGCGTTGATTCAGCGCTTCTTTGGCATCCGTGAAGCGCTGGGGGTGTGGCGCATCGCGGGTCTTGCGATCGGCTTCATCGGCGTTGCCGCGCTGCTCGGCACCGGTCCGATCTCCGGCGCGTTGGGGTGGGCGGGCGTGGGCTGCATGCTGGTGTCGACGATTTGTTATGCCGTGGGGCCGCTGATCATCCAGCGCCACCTCCAGGGTCTCGATGCCATCGGCCCGCTGGCGGCAAGCTTGGGCGTAGCCAGCATCATTTTGCTGATTCCTGCCGCGTTTGAAATTCCATCCAGCTTGCCATCGGCGAAAGCGATCGCATCGATCGCGGTGCTCGGTATCGTCTGCACCGCCATTGCAATGCTGTTGATGTTTTATCTGGTTCGCGATGCCGGCGCTGCGCGCGCATCGGTGATCACCTATATCAATCCGGTGGTGGCGACCTTGCTCGGCGTGCTGGTGCTCGATGAACGCCTCGGCATCGGCGGTTTCATTGCCTTTGCGCTCATTCTGCTGGGATCGTGGCTGGCAACACGCGGAAAGGCATCTCGAAGCGAAACTCCCCGCGAGGCGACGGTCAACGCGTGAATCCGAGCGGCTATGCGCGTCTGCCGGAACACTTCTTTGCGCGCGTGCAACCCACGAAAGCGGCGGCGCCGGCTCTCATCAAATGGAATCATGCGCTCGCAGCGGACCTGAACCTCGATTTATCCGGTCTCGATGCGCCGGCCTTGGCGAAGCTTTTTTGCGGCAACGTTTTGCCGCAGGGCACTGTTCCCATCGCCATGGTCTACGCTGGGCATCAGTTCGGTCACTTTGTTGCGCAACTGGGCGATGGCCGGGCGATCTTGATCGGCGAGACGCGCGATCGAGAGCGGCGTGCTGCACGATATTCAGCTGAAAGGCTGCGGCCGCACTCCCTACTCGCGCAACGGCGATGGGCGTGCCGCGCTCGGGCCTGTGTTGCGCGAATATCTGGTCAGTGAAGCGATGCATGCGTTGGGGATTCCGACGACGCGGTCGCTTGCAGCGGTAAGCACGGGCGAGTCCGTGCGGCGCGAAACTGCGCAGCCGGGCGCGATCGTGACGCGAGTCGCGGCGAGCCATGTGCGCGTGGGTACGTTTGAATATTTTGCGGCTCGGGGCGACGTTGCCGGCACGAGAATCCTCGCCGACTATGTGATCGATCGGCATTACCCGCGCTGCACCTACGATGAAAGCCCTTACCTTGCGCTGCTCAAGCAAGTCGTGTCGCGCCAGGCTGCGCTCATCGCCCGCTGGATGAACGTTGGCTTCATCCATGGCGTCATGAATACCGACAACATGGCGGTGTCCGGCGAGACCATCGATTTCGGGCCCTGCGCCTTCATGGATGCATACGATCCGGCAACCGTGTTCAGCTCCATCGACGAGCACGGCCGCTATGCTTACGCCAATCAGCCGAATGCCGCACTCTGGAACTTGGCCCGGTTCGCGGAGACATTGTTGCCGCTCATTGATGCGGACGCGCAGCGGGCCATTGGCGCTGCTACCGAGGCGATCGCGACTTTCGAGCCGCTGTTCAAGGACTGCTGGTTGGACGAAATGCGGCGCAAGTTGGGGCTGGCGACCTCGGAGCCGGGGGACCGGCAGCTCGCCGAGGATTTTCTGCAGGCGATGCATGGCAATCAAGCCGACTTCACCTTGAGCTTTCGGGCCCTATGCGCCGCGGCCCGCGACCACCGCGGCGAGATGCTGCGCGGACATTTCAATGGCGGCGGCCATGATGACTGGGCGCGGCGCTGGCGGGCGCGGCTGGGCCGAGAAGCGACCAGCATCGAGACGCGCGCCGAATCGATGCAACGCGCCAACCCAGCCTACATTCCGCGCAACCACCGCGTCGAGCAAGCGATTGTCGCCGCAGTCGAGCGCAGCGATTTCGCGCCCTTCGAGGAACTCTCGCAGGTGCTGGCGGCGCCCTACGATGAGCGCGCCGCCTTCGCGGCGTATGCAAATCCGCCGCAGCCTCAAGAGCGCGTGCTGCAGACTTTTTGCGGGACCTAATGCGGGACTTAATGCGGGACCTAATGCGGGACCTAATGCGGGACTTAATGCGGGACTCAACTGCGCGTTGCAATGTAAGGGGGTAATCGCCGGTCTTATTTGACAGGAGTAACATCGAATCCCATGACCCTCGTAATCTTGGTGTTTCTAGGCGGCGTGCTGACCATTTTGAGTCCCTGCATCCTGCCCGTGCTGCCATTCGTATTCGCGCGCTCAGAGCAAAAATTCCTGACGAATGGCCTGCCCATGTTGGCCGGCATGGCCGTCACCTTTGCCGGCATCGCGACGCTGGCCGCAGTGGGCGGTTCTTGGGCGGTCAGGGTCAATCAATATGGGCGCGTGTTCGCACTGGTGCTGTTGACCGCCTTTGCGGCAACCCTATTGTCGACGCGTCTGGCGGATTGGCTGGCACGCCCGTTCGTCGCGCTGGGCAATCGACTGGCGCAATCAAGCCCGGGAGCCGCCGGGCGCTTTACTCTACTGAACTCATTGCTGCTCGGAATTGCCACCGGCCTTCTCTGGGCGCCCTGCGCGGGGCCCATTCTTGGACTCATTCTCACCGGCGCAGCGATCTCCGGGCCCAACACGCGCACCACCTTGCTGCTGTTCGCCTACGCCGCAGGCGCGGCCACCTCGCTGGCGGTTGCATTGCTGGCCGGCGGACGGGTGTTCGCGTTCTTGAAGAAATCGCTGGGCACCGGCGAATGGATCAGGCGGGGCCTCGGCGTCGCCGTGCTGGCCGCCGTGGTGGCAATCGTATTCGGCTGGGATTCGACCGTGCTGACGCGGTTGTCGCTCAACGGCACGAACAGCCTCGAACAGTCGCTCATCGACAAAATCAATCCGCAGAATGCGGGCGCGCCGGGCGGCAGCATGATGGCCATGAGCAATTCGATGGCGATGAGCAATTCCAACATGGCCATGACCAATAGCAAGGCAGACGGACATGCCATGATGATGTCTGCGGCAAAGGCCGCCGCCAATCTGCCGGTCGAGGGAGAAATTCCCTCGTTCGCCGGTGCCACCTTGTGGCTGAACTCGCCGCCGCTCACGCCCGAGAACTTGCGCGGCAAGGTGGTCGTCGTCGATTTTTGGACCTATTCCTGCATCAACTGTCTGCGTGCGCTGCCCTACGTGGAATCGTGGTACCGGAAATATAAGGATCATGGCTTGGTCGTGATCGGCGTGCATGCGCCGGAATTCGCATTTGAAAAGGATCCCAACAATGTGCGGCGGGCGGTCGCGGACTTGAAAATCGACTATCCGGTGGCGCTGGATAACGACTATGCCATTTGGCAGGCATTCAACAATCAGTACTGGCCCGCGCACTATTTTATCGATGCCGCCGGCCGTGTCCGTGCGCATCACTTCGGCGAAGGCAACTACGATGAATCCGAACAGATCATCCGCACCTTGCTGACCGAAGCGGGGCAGAACGGGTTGCCGCCGCCGGGCATGGGCCAAACAGCGGTGGGGATCGAGGCGCCGCCCGATGAGGCGCACGATCAGTCGCCGGAGACCTATGTTGGCTATCGCCGTGCCGACAGTTTCGCCTCGCCGGGCGGTTTTGCGCAGGACCAGGCGCACCATTATTCGGCTCCGGCGGCATTGAAATTGAATCAATGGGCGCTCAGCGGGTCATGGAATGTAGACCCGGAAAAAGCGGTGCTGGACGCAAGCGGCGGTAAAATTGAATTTCGATTCTACGCGCGTGATTTGCACCTGGTGCTGGGTCCCGGCAGCGGCGCAAAGCCGGTGCGCTTCCGCGTGACCTTGGACGGCGTTCCGCCGGCGGCCAGTCACGGCGCCGATACGGATTCAAGCGGCGCCGGAATCATCGACGGGCAGCGGCTGTATCAATTGATTCGGCAGTCCGGCAATGTTGGCGAGCACGTGTTTTCAATCGAGTTCTTGGATCCGGGCGTGCAAGCGTATTCATTTACATTCGGGTGAGGTGCAAGTCATGCAAGCAATGCTAAGTCGTCGTTACTTCATCGTCGGGTTGGGCGCCTTGTCGGGATTGCCGTTGGTGGGCCGGGTCGCCGCGGCGACGTTATCGGGTCCCGTGCCGGGCAATGAAGTATCGATCGAGAATTTCTCGCCGGCAGGCAAAAGCCTCGGTATCGCGCGGGTTCCGAAAATCGTGAAAACCGATGCGCAGTGGCAGGCGCAACTCTCCCCGCTGAGCTATCGTGTCGCGCGGCGCGCCGATACGGAAGTACCCTTCACGGGTGAGTACGACAGAAATCACGCGGACGGGATTTATCACTGCATCTGCTGCGATACCGCGCTGTACGATTCAAGAACCAAGTTCGAATCCGGCACGGGCTGGCCCAGCTTCTGGCAGCCGATTTCAGCGCTGAATGTGGTCAAAAGCAGCGATAGCTCGTTTGGAATGTCGCGCGATGCGATCTCATGCCGGCGCTGCGATGCACACTTGGGCCACGTGTTTGACGACGGCCCGAAGCCCACCGGACTGCGCTATTGCATGAATTCAGTTGCGCTGCACTTCACGCCCCGCGCCTAGGAGAGAAACATGGCTTTTCGCAAGACTTCAACCTCGCTGCGGCTTGCCGCAGTCGTCGCTGTCATCGCAGCGGGTGCGCTTCTCTGGCACGCGCCGCTGTTCGGCGCAGAGGCGCCGGTCATCATTTCACCGCCGGCCATCGATAATCCGAAATCGCCCGGTCCTGCGCAGACCGCGGTGTTGGCAGGCGGGTGCTTTTGGGGCGTGCAAGGAGTGTTCGAGCACGTGCGCGGCGTAAAGAACGTGATCGCAGGCTATGCCGGCGGCGCGAAGGCCACCGCGGACTACGAAACCGTCAGTTCGGGAAGCACCGGACATGCAGAATCGGTCAAAATCACTTTTGATCCGGCAGCGATCTCCTATGGACAGATATTGCAGATCGCGTTTTCAGTGGTCCACGATCCGACCCAATTGAATCGACAAGGACCCGATGTCGGCACTCAATACCGGTCGGCCATTTTTTACGCCGATGAGAATCAAAAGCGGATTGCGCAGGCCTACATCAGCCAACTCGATCAGGCGCACGCGTTCGCGCGGCCGATCGTCACACGCGTGGAGCCGCTCAAGGGCTTCTATCCGGCGGAACGCTACCACCAGGATTACTTGATCCATAACCCAAGGCAGCCTTACATCGCGATCTACGACATACCGAAAATCGCGAATTTCCGCCGCGTATTTCCGGAGCTGTACAGCGGATCGCCGGTGCTCGCGCAGAACTAGCAAACATGAAATCGGTCCTGCGCGCGTGCTTGCTGCTGAGCGCCTGCTCGCTCGGGATCCAGTCTCCCGCCGCGGACTCTGAAAAAGCGATCACCGTGTTTGCTGCCGCCTCTCTGAGCAATGCGCTGCAGGATTTGGGCGATGCGTTCACCACGGACACATCGATTCCGGTGCGTTTCTCGTTTTCAGCCACTTCGGCGCTCGCTCGGCAAATCGAAAACGGCGCGCGCGCCGACGTGTTTTTCTCCGCGGATCTCGAGTGGATGGATTACTTGCAAGCCAGAAACCTGATTCAACCCGCGACGCGACACGACGTGCTGGGAAACCAATTGGTCTTGATCGCACCGCTTGACAGCAATATCAGCTTGAAGATCGCGCCGCATTTCGCATTGGCTGCCGCTGTCGGCAAGGGCCGCTTGGTAACCGGCGATCCGGATTCCGTGCCGGTAGGCCGGTATGCGCATGAGGCGTTGGTCAATCTGGGCGTCTGGGACCAAGTCGCAGCGCGGCTGGTGCGGGCCGACAGCGTGCGCTCCGCGCTGGCGTTCGTTGATCGCGGCGAAGCTTCGCTCGGCATTGTCTATGCAACCGATGCCCTGATCGACAAAAACGTGCGCGTGGTCGATATGTTTCCGGCCGACAGCCATAGGCCCATCATTTATCCGGCGGCCCTGACCAGCGGCGCCGGCGCGGGCGCCGGCACCGACGCGGCCAAATTTCTAGCCTATATTCGCGGTCCGGCGGGCGATTTGGCATTCAAGCACTACGGCTTCACGCCGCGGCATTAGGCTTCACGGCGGCATTAGGCTTCACGCCGCGGTGCCGGGGATGAGTTCCTACTCGGCCGCCGCCGGCAGATCCGCGGCATCCAGGGTGGGAATGCCCTTGCGGATGTCGGCGGAGAATGTGTCGCTGCGGTCCGATTGTCTGGCGCGATCGGTGATCCGGCCCAAGGCGCGCAGCTGCTCGAGCGTAAAGCGCTGATCCAGGCCCCCCACGCGGTAGACATATGCGGGCAGATAACCCGTGAACAGCAAGCGATAACTCCATGGCAGATAGCCGACAATTCGCTTCATCATGTGATAAACCAGCATGGTGCAATTGACGGTAATGGTGTTGTAGAAGCGCGGCGTATCGAGCAGCCGGTCGGCCTGCTCGAGGTAGCCGAGGAATAGGGATCGCATCGCCGGCAATGGCATGCGGATGCGGTACAGATAGTCGTCCTCACCGCGAATGTTGGTGCGTAGCCTGATGACGTCGCGCTCGTCGGCCGCGATGATACTGAGGCCGTCTCGCTTGAAGAAACCGCCGAGCTCCGAATAAGTTGCATTTTTGCGGCGGCGCACTTCCACTGAGAAAGCGACGTGCTGGCCGTCATTGAAGCCAAACGATATCAACATGTGCGCGATCGCCCAGCCGTCCCAATACGACATGATCATGTCGACTGAGTTGATCTTGTCAAGATCGTAGCTGCGCGTTTCCCAGCGCTGGGTGTAGTCGCTGTTGCTGCGCCAATCGAAGTTGCGGACATTTCGCAGCGTCGCGCGGTTGCCGTCGACGCTGCCATGAGTGATTTGCGCGACATCGTCCGCCCAGAGTCGCTCGTTGGTGGGCGCGATGCGCCGCCACCAGATGAGCAGGATCGCGAAGGCGAGCGCGAAGCTCGAGAAGGCGAGCCCGGCACGGCCTTGCCAGAGCACTATCAGCACACCGAACGCGAATGCGCTCCACAGCAGGACCAGGATGCTCTTGAATTGGCGTCCCGGCGCCTGATACCAGAGTGCCAGCGCAGCCCACGCCGCCGGAATAGCCAGCAGCAACGTGGCGGCGAGCATGGCGGCGAATCGCAGAACACCTGCGGCACTGGCGGTCGGCATGTTTCTCATTGTGCCAGCAAGTTAGGCGCGCGGTTCAGCGTTCAATTGACACGCAGCGGCGGCGCAGGGTACGGTTTCTTGTGACTCAACCCAGCGCATTCCGGCTCAATGTTCCTTTTATCAAGGAGCTCGGGGTCGAGTTCATCAGCGCCGCCGACGGCCGCTCGATGGTCGCGCTCACTCTCGAGCCCTGGCACCTCAACAGCTGGTCCGTCGCGCACGGCGGCGTGATCATGTCGCTGCTGGACGTGGCGATGGCAGTGGCCGGCCGCTCGCTCAATGCGGACGCGGGCGGCGGGGTGACGGTCGAAATGAAGACCAGCTTTCTGCAGCCGGCGAAAGCCGGTACGCGCTTGCTGGTCTCGGGGTTTGCGTATCATCGCTCCATGACCATGGCGTTCTGCGAGGGCGAAGTCCGGGATACCCACGAGCGATTGATCGCCAAAGCCATGGGAACGTTCAAATACCTAAAATCAGGAGCCGTTGCCGATGGCTAATTCTTATCGCCGCATCGTGCTGGCATCTCGGCCGCATGGCTGGCCCAGCCCGGAAAATTTTCGTCTTGAAGAAGCTCCCATGCCTGGCCTGAGCGAAGGCGAAGTGCGCGTGCGAAATCGCTATCTGTCGCTGGACCCCTATATGCGGGGACGAATGAACGACGCGAAATCCTACGCCATGCCGCAGATGCTCAACGAGACCATGGGCGGTGCGACGGTGGGCGAGGTGGTGGAGTCGCGCAGCAGCCAATTCGCGGTTGGCGACACCGTGCGCGGCATGCTGGGTTGGGCCGAGTATGGGGTGAGCAAATCCGAAGGCTTAGCCAAAGTCGACACCCGTCATATCCCGCTGCCCGCGTATTTGGGTGCGGTGGGCATGCCGGGCATGACGGCTTGGTACGGCTACAACAAGATCATGGAACCGAAGGCGGGCGAGACGGTTGTCGTCAGTGCGGCCTCCGGCGCGGTGGGCAGCGTGGTGGGGCAATTGGCGCGCATTGCCGGCGTGCGGGTGGTGGGAATCGCGGGCGGCCCGGACAAGTGCCGCTACGTCATGCAAGAACTGGGGTTCGATGCCTGCGTCGACTACAAGACGGCCGCCGATGCCAAGGCGTTGGCGGCATTGATTGGCGCCGCCGCGCCCAAGGGTGTGGATGCGCACTTCGAAAACGTCGGCGGCGATGTGTTGAATGCGGTCATGATGCTGCTCAATCCCTTTGCACGGGTTGCCATTTGCGGTCTCATCGCCGACTACAACATGACGCCCGGGTCTGTGCCGAAAAGCGCCATCCTGAATCCGGGCATGTTTCTGGTGGCGCGCTTCAAGATGCAGGGGTTCATCATTTCCGACCATTTGAATCTTTGGCCCGAAGGACTGACGGTCTTGGGCGGACTCGTGGCATCGGGAAAGTTGAAATATAAGGAGACCATCGCCGAAGATTTGGCAGCGGCGCCTGCCGCGTTCATCGGAATGCTGAAAGGTCAGAACTTCGGCAAACAATTGGTTCGGCTGCATTGAAGCCTATGCAACAGATCATCCTGCACCATTACCCCATGTCGCCTTTCGCGGAGAAGGTGCGTTTGATCTTGGGGTTCAAGGGCCTGCATTGGCATTCGGTTCACATCCCCAACATCATGCCGAAGCCTGACTTGACGGCGCTCACCGGCGGCTACCGTAAGACGCCGGTGCTGCAAATCGGCGCGGATATTTATTGCGACACGGCGCTGATCGCCGACGTGCTCGAGGAGCGCGCACCGAGCCCGACTTTGTATCCCAGCGGCATCGCGGGTGCGTCGCGCATCCTGGCGCAATGGGCGGATTCCACCTTGTTTTGGACCGCGGTTCCCTTCGCCATGCAGCCGGCGGGGCTTGCACATATGTTTGCAGGCACGCCGCCCGAGGCCATCAAGGCTTTCGGCGATGACCGGGCGGTGTTTCGCGCCAATATGCCGCGCATGCGTCCCGCGGATGCGAACGCGGCGTTTGCGCTGTACTTGGAACGGCTGGAAGAGACGCTCGGCAAGCAACCTTTCTTTTTCGAAACGGCGCCAAGCATCGCGGACTTCTCGATTTATCACTGTCTCTGGTTCGTGATGCGCGGCGGTCCTGTGGCCAAGATTCTCGAGGGCTTCCCGGCGCTGCAAAGTTGGCGGGCGCGTATGGCTGCCTTCGGCCATGGCACGCCCGAGATTCTCGAAAGCGGCGCCGCGATCAGCATCGCCCGGGAAGCGACCGCAGAGAAATCGCCGGGAGATCTCGATTCGCACGGTCTTGCCACCGGCGCGCGGGTGGTCGCGGCGGCGACTGATACGGGAGTCGATCCAATCGAGGGCACGTTGTATGGTGCAACCAAGACCGCGTTTTCGATCGCGCGGGAGGATCCGCGTGCCGGCAGGGTAGTGGTGCACTTCCCCAGATTGGGTTTCGAATTGCGCCGGGCCAAATAGACAACGGCGGCGGCCATTGAGGGTCAGAGTGTGAATCGAAGAAACTTGATGAGAGCGGCCATGGGCCTGCCGTTGCTGGCGGGCGATTTGTCGCATGGCTTGGCGTTCGCCGAACCCAAGACCGGCAACGCGCGTGTCCTGCGATCGCGCGTGCGGCCCGCCGATCCGGCATGGCCCGGTGCGGCGAGCTGGGCAACGCTGAAAAAAGAGGTGGGGGGCAACCTCATCAAGGTGCATCCCCTGTTCGGGGCGTGCGAAAGTGCGGCAAATGGCGCGGACTGCCTCAATGCGTTAAAGAACGTCGACAATCCCTTCTACATCGGCGATCAGCCGGGCGGCACGCAGATCTGCGGCTGGTTCGACGCCTGGACCCCCGCACCCAGCGCGTATGCCGTGAAAGCCCGAAGCGCCGCAGACGTGGCTGCCGCCGTCAATTTCGCGCGCGTCAACAATCTTCGGCTCGTGGTCAAGGGTACCGGCCACTCCTACCTGGGCACATCCAGCGCGCCCGACTCGCTGCTCGTATGGACGCGCGGCATGAGCGCGGTGGCGCTTCACGATTCCTTTGTCGGCTATGGCTGCGCGGGCAAGGTTGCTCCGCACCCGGCGGTGACGGCGGAAGCGGGCGCGGTGTGGATCGATCTGTATACGGCCGTGACAACCGCTGCGGGCCGCTACGTGCAGGGCGGCGGCTGCACCGATGTCGGCGTTGCGGGGCTGGTGCAAAGCGGCGGGTTCGGCAGTTTCTCGCGGGGTTTCGGTACGGCAGCTTCGGGACTCCTCGAGGCGGAGATCGTCACCGCGGACGGCGCGATACGCATTGCAAACGCCTGCACCAATCCCGATCTTTATTGGGCTCTGAAAGGCGGGGGCGGGGGCAGCTGGGGAGTCGTGACGAGGCTTACCTTACGGACCCATGATCTCCCTCAGTTCATGGGCTTTGCTTGGGGCAGCGTCAAAGCCCGATCCGACGCCGCCTTCCGCAAATTGATCGCGCGCTTTGTCGGCTTCTACACGGACCATCTTCTGAATCCGACTTGGGGTGAGCAGGTGCATTTCTCGCCCGACAATACCTTCGAGATTTCCATGTCCAGCCAGGGGCTCGACCGGCAGTCGGCGCAGGCGGTGTGGAAGCCTTTGTTCGAGTGGATCACGGCATCGCCGAACGACTACGTCATTACCGATGAGCTCGGCGCCAGCGGGCACGCAGCGCGGCAGATGTGGGATGCCGGGGGAAATCCGTCGATGACGCTTGACCGCCGGCCGGGCGCGCCCAAACATCATGGCTGGTGGAAGGGCGACCAAGGCCAGGTCGGCGCGTTTCTCAACGGTTACGACTCGCTGTGGCTGCCGGCACGGCTTCTGCACGAAGATCAGGGCAAGCGGCTCGGCGATGCGCTGTTTGCCGGCAGCCGCTACAAGAAGATCCAACTGCACATCAACAAGGGGCTTGCCGGCGCCACGCCCGACGCTGTTGCCGCGACCTTGGATACGGCAACCAATCCCGCCGTGACGGAGGCCTTCGCGCTTGCCATTATCGCCGACGGACAAAAGGGCGCGTATCCGGGAGAGCCCCACGCCGCCATTGATCTGGAAGCAGCCCGCAAGGATGCGCGCGCCATTGAGCTCGCGGCGGCGGAATTGCGCAAGGTCGCGCCAAGCGCGGGCTCCTATGTTTCGGAGAGCAATTACTTCAACCGCAACTGGCAACGCGACTATTGGGGAAGGAATTATTCGCGACTTCAAGCCATCAAGGCAAAGTACGATCCCGACGGGCTTTTCTTCGTTTATCACGGTGTCGGCAGCGAGGACTGGAGCGCCGATGGTTTCACACGTCGTGTTTAAGCAAGTCGCTGCGCGTCGCGAAATCGGCCGGCAACCCCAAGTCGAGGAAAATCTAGGCGGCGAGGCGCGGCGCTCCGTTGCGCCAGACTCGAAAGCCGCCTAAAAAGGCGAATTCATTGTTCCCAAGCCGCGCGTTCTTGGGCAATTTTTTGAGCTTGCGAGCGTTGCCGCCGCCGATCACCACGTAGTCGGCTTCCAGGGCCTTGCTCAGTTGTTCGACCACGGATGCAACCGTTCGCCGCCACTTCTTGGCGCCCAGCCGGCGGCGGCCGCGATCTCCGACATAGTCCTCGTAGCTGCGGCCGTGCTTGTAAGGCAGGTGCGCAAGTTCCATCGGCGCCACGGTGCCGTCGACAATGAGCGCTGAGCCAAGGCCTGTGCCCAGGCCCAAGAAGAGCATGCGTCCGCCTTCATAGCTGCCAATCGCCTGCATCGCAGCATCGTTCATCAGCTGTGTGGGCCGTCCGAACGCTTTGCGAAAATCGAATCCCACCCAGCCGTGGCCGAGGTTGTAGGGCTCGGTGACGATTTTGCCGTGGACGACCACGCCCGGATAGCCAATCGAAACCACGTCGTATTTCAAATCGCCGGTCAGCTGGCGCACGTGCGCGACCATGATACGCGGCGTCATGGTCGCCCCGGATTCAAACTCGCGCGTTTCGCGCTGCCCCGAGACTCTAATTTTTACATGTGTCCCGCCGACATCGATGGCGAGCACCCGGCGCTGGGCTTTTCGTTGCATGATTCGCGCACAATAGCGCACTTGAGTCTCGCTCGTCAGTCGTATCTCCTGACATAATGTGGGCTATGAAAACCCGATCCTCGCTCGGTCTCCAGATGGTCTTGTGTGCGGCGCTAGCCGGATGCGCGGCAGCGCCGCCGGTGCCGGGACCGCTGCGTGTGCCTGCGGATCAAGCGCTGATCAAACGGTTGCATGGCGCGGGCGTGCAAATTTACGAATGCCAGCCGATGAAGAATGATCCTGCGCAGTTTGACTGGGCGTTTAGAGGACCTGAGGCCAACCTTCTTACCAGGGCGGGCCGAATCGTCGGCAAGCACTACGCAGGACCGACATGGGAAGCCAGTGATGGCAGCCGAGTCGTTGGGCAGGTGATCGGCAACAGCCCGAGTCCGAAGCCAAATTCGATACCCTGGCTGCTGCTGCGTGCGAGGGCCACCGCCGGCAGCGGCCTCTTCACGCGCGTGCAGTTCATCCAGCGCCTCAACACGGCGGGAGGCACGGTACCCGTGCCGGGATGCCGCCGGGACCAGGCCGGACAACAGCTGCGGGCCGCGTACACGGCCGATTATTTATTCTATGGCGCGAGACATTGACCGCGACCCAGGATGACCCGTTGGAGCGGGTCCAATCGAAAATAGCCTATCTCGAGCGCGCGATCGTGGAACTCAGCGATGCGGTGTTCCGCCAGCATCAGGATATTCAGTCGATCGAGGCGCAGCTGAAGGCCATCAGAGAAAGAATGGCCGGGACGCCATCCGACAACGCGCTAGAACAGGAGCGGCCGCCTCATTACTGATTTCCTAGGCTTTGAAGGTTGGGGCATGATCGTCGTTGGGATTGTGATTGCGGTCCTGCTCGGCGGCCTCGCGGCGTGGTTGATCTACCGGCGTGCGCGCGGCGCGCGCGAGCCGCGGACGCTGCCGCCATCGCGCGGCAGCGCGGCGGCCAGTCGCTCCCGCGGCGGCGCGCCTGCTCCCGTGCCGGATGCCGCTCGAGCCGAACGGGCCAATAACCTGGTTACCGAGCGCCTCTGGAGGCTTGCGTTCGCGGCAGCACCTGCACCTACGCCGCTGGAGCCTGCGCACGCCCGGGTCCGAGACGCGGTCTCCGCCGTGCTGCAGGCTGATACGCTCGACCCAAAGCATTTTCCGCGGCGGCCGACCTTGATGCCGCAATTGCTGCGCGCAGTGGATGATCCGCGCAACGCTCCCGACAAGCTCGCGCGCATCGTCGCGCACGACCCGGTGCTGACCTCCGATGTGTTGCGGCTCGCGAATTCTGCGACGTACAGAACTTCTCCTGCACCCATCGAAACCATCCAACGTGCGATCGTGGTTCTCGGCGTGGATGCACTGCGAGGTCTGGTGGCGACCGCCATGCTGCAGCCGGTGTTTCGCGCGACGCGCAGCAATTTTCCGCGTTTTCCGCGCATGTTGTGGGAACGGACGGAGCGTGCCGCGCGCGCCGCGGAACTGTATGCGTTTAAAGCGCTGCCGCAGGACCGCTTCGAGGCGCAGCTACTGATCCTGCTCAGTGCCTTGGGGCCCTTGGTTGTGTATGGCGCCACCCTGGATGTGTACTCACAGCGCCCGCGGCTGACGCCGAGTCCGATGCTGTTCGTGTCCCTGACCGCGGCGCTGGGACCGCAAGTATCGCTGCGCATCGCGCAACAATGGGAAACATCGCCGCGCCTCGCCGCGGCGATTGAAAGGTCGCCGGCTGAAGCGCTGACGATGGCGCTATGCGCCGGCGAACTGCTGGGAACCCTGTCCTTGCTGCAGACGCAGAACGTCATAACGGCCGAAGAGGGCCTGGCAACGGCCAACGACATCGGATTGGCGCAGACGGTCATAGCGCCGATCTGGGCGCGGCTGACGACCGGCCAATAGCGGCTATGGCATCATGGCCAAATGACATTGGCTAGAGATCCGAGCGACTGGATCGAGGAGGCGCATCGCCGCTCGGATCGGCCATTCTTACGGACTCTGGACGGCCGCAATTTCAGCTACTGGGCGCTGCGCGAGCAGTCCGGGCGAATGGCCTCAGCACTCATGCGCCGCGGTGTGCAGAGCGGCGACCGGGTAGCGGTTCAAGTCGAAAAATCCGCCGAGGCGGTTTTTCTCTACGTCGCATGTCTGCGCCTGGGAGCTGTGTTCGTGCCCATCAATGTGGCGAATACACCCAACGAAGTCGAGTATTACTTGCGCGATTCGCAGCCGCGAGCCGCCATCGTCCGGCCGCAAGACCTGGCGTTGATCGAGCCGCTGACCCGACACGCGAAGGTTGATTGCCTCGAGACGCTGGGCGCGGATGGCGGCGGGTCCTTGGCGAGGCTCACCGGCGAAGCCGCCGCCGATTTCACCGCGCCGCGCACGCTTACGAGCGGCGCAATCGCCGCGATCATCTACACGTCCGGAACGACCGGCCGTCCCAAGGGCGCCATGCTTACACGCGCGAATCTCGCCTCGAATGCAGCCGTATTGGCGGAGGCCTGGCGCTTCTGCGAAGCGGATGTGTTGCTGCACACCTTGCCGCTATTTCATATCCACGGCTTGTTCGTCGCGATCAACACGGTTCTCGCGTCGAAGGCGAGCCTGCTGCTGGCTTCTAAATTCGAGGCTGCTCAGGCGCTCGAGCATTTCTCCCAGGCCTCTGTTTACATGGGGGTACCGACGCACTACACGCGCCTGCTGCAGCAAGGTAATCTGGACCGCGATACGACGGCGACGATGCGCCTATTCGTCTCGGGTTCGGCGCCGCTGCCGGCCGAGACTCACCGAGAATTTCTGCAGCGCACGGGACATGTGATTCTGGAGCGCTACGGTATGTCGGAAACCATGATGAACACATCCAATCCCTATGATGGCGTGAGATTGCCGGGGTCGGTCGGTCCGCCCTTGAAAGGAATTTCGCTGCGCGTGAGGAATGCGGAAAACGGTGCGGTCGAATTCGATTCGGATGTTGTCGGCACCCTTGAGGTCAAAGGTCCCAATGTCTTCGCGGGGTACTGGCGCGACGAGGAGAAAACCCGCACTGAGTTCTCAGCGGATGGTTGGTTCAAGACCGGGGATGTGGGGCGCATCGATCGCAATGGCTACGTGCACATCGTCGGACGGGCCAAAGACCTGGTGATCAGCGGCGGCTACAACGTCTATCCCAAAGAAGTGGAAACTGAGCTGGACGCCGTGGAGGGAGTTGTGGAGAGCGCCGTGTTCGGCGTGCCGCATCCGGATTTTGGCGAAGGGGTCACCGCCGTTGTCGTGGCAAAGCCCGGTGCGGTTCTCTCGGAAGAGGCGATTATCGAATCGATCAAGCTCCGGTTAGCCCGCTACAAAGTGCCGAAACGGATTCTCGTTGTCGAGGAGCTGCCGCGCAACGCCATGGGCAAGGTGCAAAAAAACGCCCTGCGCAAAATGTTTGCCGCGATCTATGCCGGCTGACTAGGAGCCTGTCTGAGTATTCCCCGTGGCTCACGCGGAATACTCAGACAGGCTCCTAGCTCCTGGGGCTCCTGGGGCTGTGATCAGCCGCTCGGCAGCAGCGTCACCATCGTCAAAGTTCGGGCGCCGAGCGCGGCGCCGCCCTCGGACTGATCGATAACCACGTAGAAGCTTTTCGATTGGGTATGCGGAGCGACACTCAAGGGAATGCTCAGAGAAACGTTGGCCTTGCCATCCGCGAGGTATGCGAGCTGCGGCACGACGGCTGAGAAATCGGCGCCTGGTTTTGCCGTCCCCGACTCGGTCCACCACGTAAAGGTGGTCTCGCCGTGCAAATTACCCTTGCGGTGCACGATAACCTGGGCCGATGGTTGCCCTGGGGGAACATTGACCGTGTCCGCCGCCAGTTCAACCTTCGATGCACCCGCGAAGGTTTTGGCAGCCGGCGCAACCGCGCGAGCAGCCACGGGCGAGGCGGCGCGGGGCGGCATCGCGGCAGGTACCGCAGCCCGCGTCTTAGCCAGTGTCTTGTGGGCGGCGGGCGCCGAAACCGGGGGAGAGGCCGGCGCTGCAGCGGCCGGCGGCCTGGTGCGATCCATGGACGGCGCCGAAGTCGCCGATGTCGAAGTGGCGGCCGGTGCGGTGACGCGCGCCGCGGTGGCGGACGGCACATTGGCGGACGGCGCATTGGCGGACGGCACATTGGCGGGAGTCGCGGTGGCGGGAGTCGCGGTGGCGGTGGGCGGCGCAGGACTTGCCGGGGTGTGGATCGACGCGGTCGAGTCGATGCTCGGCAGCATGCTGCGATGGCTGACCAGCCAATAGGCCGCAAAGAGCAGCACCGCAACGCCGGCTGCGATGGCCGCCGCCGCGAGCCAGGACTTGGATTCTTTGGCGGCAGGGGGCTCCAGAAGATCATTGAGCGGCGCCAATTTCTTTGCCGCGCCGCCCAGTTCCAGATCGGAAAGCCATCGCTGCACGTCGGCCGGACGGCTCTCGCGCTCCCAACGAAGCGCACTGCGAAGAGCCTGCCATTGGCGGCCGCTGAGATTGGCGGGTCGGCGAAGCCTTAACTTCGCCTCGCGGGCTTCGAGCGCCGTTCTCTTCGGGAAGGGATGCGAGCCGGACAATAACAAGTATGCAATGCATGCAAGCGAGAACACGTCATCTCGCGCGTCCGCGCGGCCGCCCTCGAGCACCTGGCAACTTGCATAGGGGGCCCCCGAAGCCGGCAGCGTCATCTCGAGGTCGGGCCCTTGAGAGATCCGGCGCGCTTTGTGCGCAACGCCGAAGCTCATGACGCGCAATTCGCTCGATCCCGTGATAAAGATATTCTGCAGATTCAAATCGCCATGCACCGCGCCGCGCGAATGCGCATAACTCAAGGCGGCGCCAACGTCGCGGATGATTGCCAATGCCTGCCGACGCTCCAAGGGTATGAGTTTTCTCGCCTGCAATATGCGGCTCAGCGGCGCCCCACTCAGCAGTTCCATGGTGAAGAATACCAATGGGCCGTCGCGGTCGAAATCAAACACGCGGATAATGTTTGGATGCGACAGCAATTGCAGGGATTGAAATTCTCGGCGCAGCTCGGTCAGCAATTCGGCCCGCTTGGCCACCGCCGGATGCAAGACCTTTACCGCCAATCGCTGAGTGCCTGGAGTTTCCAGGCGAAATTCGTCCAGAACCTGGAACACCGTGCCCATGCCGCCCTGTCCGATCACAGCCTCAATTCGATAGCGACGCCGCAGTACGCTGCCGGCCTTGGGTTCGCCCATCGTGTCCGACGATTGCGCGTCCTCTCGGCGGGAGTGTGTATCGGTGCGCTCCATGCGGGCCGGCGCGACGATATCGCGTGCCACGGGAACGTCGCGCGCGGCAGGAACGTCGCGTGCCACAGGAACGTCGCGTGCGGCAGGAACGTCGCGTGCCACAGGAACGTCGCGTGCCACAGGAACGTCGCGTGCGGCAGGAACGTCGCGTGCGGCAGGAACGTCGCGTGCGGCAGGAACGTCGCGCGCCGAGGGTGCTTCGGCGGCCGGGATCGTGCCGATTCCGAGGACCATTTCGGCCAACGCGGTCTTGATCTTTCTAAAGGTCTCGCTCTCGATTCGGCCGCGGCGATAGTATTGATCCAGCTGCGAGAGGACCTCGAAGGTTTCGTCGGGGTCGGCGCTGAATCTGCTTTGCATCTCGCGCAGAAATACCTGTGCATCGCAGCCGCCGCCGGCAAGCGCGTCCAACCACGACTTAATGGTGCCTCCGTCCGCCATGTCGGGCGGCTGAATACCGGCTGGCCGCATTCCAGGGGTCATACAGGTCCTTGTCCTACACGCGTCTTACCATTGTACCGGTTGGATCGACAGTGAGAATTACGATGGCATGAAGCGTTGCACCTGCCTATCGGAGGAGTCCCAATGTTGTATGAACTCTATTATTGGCCGACGATCCAAGGCCGAGGCGAATTCGTGCGTTTGGCGCTGGAGGAAGCCGCCGCGCCCTATCGCGACGTGGCCCGCGAGTCGGGCCGGGGCGCCGGCGTGGCGTCGCTTCTGTACTTTTTACAGGGGCGCGCAGTTGAACGGCCGCCCTTTGCGCCGCCCTTCTTGCGGGCGGGTAGGCTGATCGTCGGCCAAACCGCCAACATCCTGCAATTTCTAGGGCCGCGTCACGCGCTCGCGCCCGATTCGGAGCGCGGTCGTTTATGGATTCACGAGCTGCAATTGACGATCGCCGATTTCGTCGCTGAAGTTCACGATACCCATCATCCCGTCGCGGCGTCCCTGTATTATGAAGATCAGAAAAAGGAGGCGCGCCGCAAAGCGGCGGATTTCCTGAAGAACCGGATGCCCAAGTACCTGGGATATTTTGAGAGAATTCTGGCGTCGAACGCCCAAGGGGATCGATATCTGTTGGGCGCCAAATTGAGCTACGCGGACCTGTCTCTGTTTCAACTCGCGGCGGGTTTGAGTCATGCGTTTCCCGATACCATGGCCGCCGCTGCCCGCAAGTACCGGCATGTTTTCGGCCTGCATGCGCGAATACAAGAGCGTCCGCGAATCGCCGCCTATCTCGCCTCGCCGCGGCGTATTCCGTTCAACGAAGAGGGCATTTTCCGCCGCTACCCAGAATTGGAAAGGCCGCCACGCCTCAAGTAATCTAGGATTGCGTCGCATGCCACGCACCGGCGATCATGATGGATCGACCGCGGCTCAACCAATGCGATTTGCGCACAGAAACCATTGAATTTGCGTGCCGGGCGGAGTTGAATCTGCTTTGCCGTGCTTAACCGACCGCGGAGGAACCATGCTCGATCTGCTGCTCGCCGTAGGCCACCATTTGCTGATTTTCGCCATCTTTGGAATTTTCTGCGCTGAGTTTTGGGCGGTTCGTCCGGGCATGAGCAGCACCACGGTGGCGCGCATCACCTCGCTCGACCTGTGGTACGGAATATTGGCTGCAGCGATTCTCGTGGTCGGCTTTTGTCGCGCGATATTCGCTGCCAAAGGCTGGGCCTATTATTCGCACAATGCCTTCTTTTGGGCCAAACTGGGCGCGTTTGCGGCGATCGGATTATTGTCAGTGCCGCCCACCCTGGCCTTTATTCGGTGGCGAAAATCGGCGGTGGCGCCGAGTGAATTGATCGTACGATCCGCCAGACGCTACTTGCATGGGGAATTGGCGCTGTTCGTATGTTTGCCCATATTTGCTGCCGCAATGGCGCGAGGGTACGGAGAATTCTAGATTTGCCGCGTGCTTCGCAGTTATCAGGGAACCGAAAGCCCTCTCCAAGTTCAAAGCCTCATCCGCGAGTCGCGCGCCACAGACGCTTTCGCAGCGGCGCTCGCCCCCGAGTTTCAAAGGTTTGTCATATGCAAGGGATTTTAAGGAAGGATCGCGCCCAATGAATCAGAAAGCAGCCCCGCCGCTCCACGAGCAAAACACGAGGTATCAGCCCGCCGTGGCTCGAGAGCATGTTCCCGTACCGCTGGCGTTGGATCCAGCACTGCGGGCCGCGCGCGAGACGGTCACGCAAACCTCGGCCTGGATCCGTCCGCTGCAGCAGGAGATGGCACGCGTCATCGTAGGTCAGCGGCATCTATTGGACCGCCTGCTGATCGCGTTGCTGACAAATGGGCACGTCTTGCTCGAAGGAGTGCCGGGCTTGGCCAAGACCCTCGCGCTCAAGACGCTGGCGAGCTGCATCGCGCTGCATTTCAAGCGGCTGCAGTTCACGCCCGACATGCTGCCGGCCGACATCGTCGGGACGATGATTTACAACCCGCAAGACGGGGCCTTCCGCACGAAGCACGGGCCGATATTCAGCAACCTCATTCTGGCTGATGAGATCAATCGGGCGCCCGCGAAAGTGCAAAGTGCGTTGCTGGAGGCCATGCAGGAACGCCAGGTGACGATCGGCGATGCGACTTACTCGCTGCCCAATCCCTTCTTGGTGCTTGCCACCCAGAATCCTCTCGAGCAGGAGGGAACCTACCCGCTTCCCGAGGCGCAAATCGACCGGTTCATGATGAAGGTGATCGTCACCTATCCGAACCGCGCCGATGAGCGCGCCATTCTGGATGCGATGGCCACGACGGAAGCCATGCTCGTTCCCCGTGCCGTGGTCAGTGCCGAGCAGATCGTTGAGGCTCGCCATGTCGTCAATACGCTGTACGTGGACGACAAGATACGCGATTACATCGTCGATCTGGTATTGGCGACGCGTCCTCCGGTCGCGGCGTCCTTCAAGCTGAACGGCTACATTCAAAACGGCGCCTCGCCGCGCGCAACCATCGCTTTGACGCTGGGGGCGCGTGCCATGGCGTTCTTGAACGGCCGCCACTTCGTCATCCCGCAGGATGTGAAGTCGATCGCCCTCGATGTGCTGCGTCATCGTGTCTCGGTGACGTATGAAGCCGAGGCCGAAAATATCTCCTCGGAAAATGTCATCGATAAAATACTCGATACTCTACCGGTGCCGTAGTGGCGCGCGAACCCGGCAAGTCCAACAAGGCCATCATGAGCGGCATGCGCCAGCTCGAGATTCGCACGCGCCGCATGGTCAATGACAGCCTGGCCGGGTCCTACCATTCGGTATTCAAGGGACGCGGCATGGATTTCGACGAGGTGCGCGAATACAGCCCTGGCGATGAGGTGCGGACCATCGATTGGAATGTCACGGCGCGCGCCGGCCGCCCGTTCGTCAAGAAATTCACCGAGGAGCGCGAGCTGACGATTTTTCTGCTGGTGGACATCAGTGCGTCGGGAAATTTCGGCTCCGGCGCCCTGAGCAAGCGCGATCTTGCGGCCGAACTCGCGAGCGTCCTGGCATTCTCGGCCATTCGCAACAGCGACAAGGTCGGATTGCTGTTGTACAGCGACCAGGTCGAAAGATATCTGCCGCCGAAGAAAGGCCGCCGTCACGTGTTGCGGGTTGTGCGGGACATCTTGTATCACACCCCGGAACGCATCGGCACCGATACCGTCAAGGCGCTCGACGTGGCGAACCGTCTTCTGCATCGCCGCGCGATCGTATTTCTCATTTCGGATTTTGAAACGCCGAATGACACGGCCGCGACGCGCCTCGATCTGCGCCGCGCCATGCGCCGAACGAACCGCCGGCATGATCTGATAGCGGTACACGTCGAGGATCCCCGCGAGAAGGAACTGCCGGACGTGGGGATCGTTGCGCTCGAGGATGCGGAAAGCGGCGAAGTGATCGAATTGGATACCGCGAGCGCGACGATCCGCAGACGCTTCAAAGAGCTGTCCTTGGAAAGAGGGCGGCGGCTGGTCAGCGACTTCCGCTCTGAGGGCATCGACACCCTGCAATTGCAGACAGATGCGCCCTACATGCCCGCGCTGCAACGATTCTTCAAAACCCGAGAGCGCCGGCGCGCATGAGAGGACGATACATCGGCAGGGGCTGCACAGCGGCCGCGGCGCTGATCAGCATGACCATCGGCACCGGCGTCGGTGCCGCGCCTGTCGCGGAGGATATTCGCGACATCCGCGGCCCCATCTACCTGCTCCCCGATTGGTTGTTGCCCGCGCTCATCGGCGGCGCGGCGCTCATCGCCTTGGGGTTCTATGGCCTGTGGCGCCGGCGTCGCAACCGCACCGCACGGGTATTGTTGCCGCACGAGTTGGCACTGCAGCGCCTGGAAGACATCGGCGCGCTCATGCAACCCGCGCGCGCCCGCGAGTTCTCCATCGCGGCCTCCGATATCGTTCGTCTCTATATCGAGCAGAGATTCAGTGTGACGGCCACGCGCCGCACGACTGAGGAGTTTCTGCGTGATCTGCTCGGCAGTTCCGAGGCGGCGCTGGCCCGGCATCAAGGACTGCTGGGAGAGTTTCTGCACCAGTGCGACATCGTAAAATTCGCCGCCCAGTCCTTGACCCTGCAGAACATGGAGTCGCTGCGCCAGAGTGCGCGCGCGTTCGTTTTGGCAACCGTAAACACGCATGACTCGCTTCTTACAGCCTGAGTGGTTTTGGCTGCTGGCACTGCTGCCGCTCGTGTTGCTGTGGCGAGGGCGGCGCGGACCCGTCGCCGCCATTGAATATTCGGATGTCAGCTTGGCGCGCGATGTGGCGCGGCGCGGCCGCAGCCGCATCGGCCTGTTCGTTTGGCTGCTGCCGGTTCTCGCCGGCGCCTTGATGATCGTCGGGTTGGCGCGGCCGCAGCGCGCGCATGGCCGCACCGAAGTCACGGCCCACGGCATCGATATCGTGCTCGCGCTGGATGTCTCGGGTTCAATGCAGGCGTTGGATTTTCAGATAGACAACCAGCGGGTGAATCGCATTGAAGTGGTCAAGTCGGTGGTATCAAAATTCATCGATGAGCGGCCCGACGATCGCATCGGAATCGTCGCGTTTGCGGGAGCCCCGTATCTCGTCAGTCCTATTACTCTCGATCATGACTGGCTGCAGCAAAATTTGGAGCGGGTCGCCGTGGGCGGCGCCGACGATGGCACGGCGATCGGCTCGGCGATCGCGGCGAGCGTCAATCGGTTGCGCCTGACCGAGGCAAAATCCAAAGTGATCGTTTTGCTCACCGACGGCGTGAACAACACCGGCAAGATTTCCCCGATTGCTGCCGCGGAGGCGGCCCGCGCCATGGGCGTGAAGATATACACGGTTGGCGTGGGCGTGCGAGGAGACGCACCGATCCCGGTGCGCGATTCGGCTGGAAACACGCGCATTATCATGGCCAGAGTGGATGTCGACGAAAGGACGCTGCAGGCGGTCGCCGACGAGACCGGTGGAAAATTTTATCGCGCCACTGATACAGGTTCCCTGCAAAAAATTTACGAGCAGATCAATCGCTTCGAGAAAACGGCGCAAACGGTGCAGAAATTCGAGCATACCGAGGAGCTGTATCCTTGGGCGCTGATACCTGCTTTGGGCATCCTGGGACTTAGTCTGCTGCTGCAGCAAACCCGGCTACGGAGACTGCCGTGAATTTCGCCACTCCCGGATGGCTGGCGGCGGGTTTGCTGGTCACCCTCGTGCTCGTCTGGCTGTGGCGCCGCTACGACGCGCGCCAACACGCCGCGCTGGCCAAGTTCGTGTCCGCGCATCTGCGCCATCAACTGACGCGATCGATATCACCCGGCCGGCGGCGTCTGCAGCGCGGCTTGTTCCTCGGCGCGGTGATCGGCCTGTTCGCCGCGCTCGCGGGTCCGCAAGTGGGATTTCATTGGGAGCAGGTCAGCCGGCGCGGCAACGATATTATTTTCGCTGTCGATACGTCGCGCAGCATGCTGACTCCCGATGTGAAACCCAATCGGCTCACCCGCGCGAAACTGGCGATCGATGATTTTGCAAAAAGATTGGACGGCGATGCGGTGGGGATCGTGGCATTTGCCGGCGCCGCCTTTCTGGCCTGTCCGGTAACCCTCGACTACGGCGCGTTTCATGAGTCCCTGGGCGCCATCGATACCAGCACCATTCCGCGAGGCGGCACGAATATAGCGAGTGCCATTCAAGCCGCGCAGGCGGTGCTGCGGCGGCGTCCCGGCAGCGATAAAATAGTGATCTTGGTGACTGATGGCGAAGATCTGGAGGGCAGCGCTTTCGAGGCGGCACAGGCGGCGGCAAAGGCGGACGGCGTCAAAATCTTCACCGTGGGCGTGGGAACCGCCGCGGGCGATTTGATCCCGATTCCGCCGGAGCAGGGTGGCGGATTTGTGAAGGACGACACGGGTGCATTCGTCAGGTCGCGGCTCGACGAGCAGGGATTGAAAGCCATCGCCGGCGCGACGGGCGGATTTTACGTGCCGCTCGGAACCCAGGCAGAAGGGCTGGATCTGATTTTTCAGAATGTCCTCGGCTCGATAGCAAAGCACGAGCTGGCATCGAGGCAGAAGAAAATATACATCGAGCGTTACCAATGGCCGCTCGCCGCCTCCCTGGCGATGCTGCTCGGCAGTCTTCTCATCGGTTCGCGACGGCGGAGCAAGGCGGCTCTCAGGGCGCTCGCCGCCGCGCCACTGGGGTTCTTGCTGCTGACGTTTTGGCTTCGCACCGTACAGGCCGACGCGATACGGGATCCGCAAGCTCCCGTAGCGGAATACAACGCTGGAACGGCCGCGTATCGCTCCGGCCAATTTCCGCAAGCCGCACAATCGTTCCAGAAATCAATCACCCACTCCCTCTCCGATGATCCGAAGCGATTGGCTGTTCAGGAGGACGCCTATTACAACCTCGGCAATACGCTGTACCGGTCCGGGCAGAAGACCGAGCACAGTTCTCCTCAAGAGACGCTGCAGAAATGGAACGAGGCGGTGAAGGCCTACGACACGGCGCTGCAAATGCGCGCAGACGATGCGGACAGCAAATTCAATCGGGACCTGGTGAAGCGCAAGATTGACGCATTGAAGCAGCAGCAGAATCAGCAAAATCAGGGCAATCAGAAGAATAAAAATCAGAATCAGAATCAGGATAAAAATCAAAGCCAGAACCAGGGTCAGAAGCAGGATCCGAACCAGAAGCAGGATCAGCAGAAGCAGGATCCGAGTCAAAAGAGCGATCAAAATCAGCACAAGCAGCAGAATCAGGGCCAAAACCCGCCGAACGATCCGCAATCAGGCCGGAATCAGCCGCCGGACCCGGGGTCGGGTCAGCCGCCAGGGCAAGATCCCAACCAAGGTCAGGGCGCGGCTCCGCCGCCCAAGGCGGGCGATGCAAACGGCGGTCAGTCTCCCCCCAGCGCCGGTCAAGCGGCGGATGATCAACGCGTTCCCGGCCAGATGACCCGGGAAGAAGCACGCGAACTGCTGGACTCGGTAAAGGGGGACGAGCATCAAGCCATGCCCATTCCGTGGGCGCAACGCGGCGCGGTGCAGCCGCCAGACAAACCCTTTAAGAACTGGTGATGAGCCGCGATTACATTCGAAGCGTTTGGCTGGCCGCCTTGAGCCTGTTAGCGGCTTTTGCCTCTGCGTCAGCCTTGGCCGACGAGCCTCTGGTCTACGCGACCCTGCAGCCCGCGCAAATCCAGTTGGGCGAATCGGCGCAATTCACCGTCACGAATTTAGGCGATGGCACGAATCCCATCGCCATACCCGTCGTTTCGGGATTGAAATTTGAAATCATCGCCCGCACACGCGAAGTGCAACTCATCAACGGCACAATGCTGCCCTCGAGCTCGGTGGTCATGCGTGTGACGCCGCAAATTGCCGGCATTTTCACCATTCCGGCGGTAACGCCCCAGGCCCAGCCGCTGGTACTGCAGGTCAACGCGGCCGCAAGCGGCGCAAGCATTCCGCATCCCGCGGGATCCAGCGCGCCGATTCCGCCGCCCATCCTTTCCGGAGGCTCGATACCGAAGGGCGTGCGCTTGACCGGCGACGGCTCCGCCTACGTTCGGTTGAGCATCCCGAAGCGGCAAGTCTACGTTGGCGAGAGTGTTCCTGTTGAAATGGAAGTGGGCATGCGCTCCGGTTTCGTCGCCTCGATCAACGGCTTGCCCAAACTCACGGACGACAACTTCGCGCTCAATAATCTCTCGCATCAGCCCGAACGCACGGAAAAGCTGATTAACGGCGAACCCTTTGTGCTGCTGATTTGGCGCAGCACTCTCGCCGTGGTCAAGCCGGGCAGTTTCTCGCTCGCGGCGGAAGTTCCCCTCACTGTTAAGATAAGAACACGCCCGAGGAGCGAATCCTCCCTGGATGATCGTTTTGGCGATCCGTTCTGGCAGAATTTATTCGGCGCCACTATTTCCAAGGACATCAATGTCACGAGTCCGGCGCAAGAATTGACAGTGCACGAGTTGCCGGCGGAAGGCCGCCCGGCCGATTTTCACGGCGCCATCGGCACATTCAGCATCATCAGCGATGTATCGCCCACCAAGGCGGACGTCGGCGATCCGTTGACATTGCGGATGCGCGTCACCGGATCCGGAAATTTTGATCGCGTCGACAGTTCCATGTTGGAGCATCTGGATCAATGGAAAACCTATCCTCCGAAATCATCGTTCAATAGCAGCGATCCCCTGAGCTTCAGCGGTATGAAGACCTTTGAACAGCCGGTAATTGCATCCAAGCCCGGCGTGCAGGAGCTACCAGGCTTGACCTTCAGCTACTTTGATCCCGACAAGCGGCGCTACGAAACGGCCCGCAGCGCTCCCATTAGCGTGTCGATCTCGCCCGCTCTCGCCGATAGCCGGACGGCTCCCCCGGTGCCTTCCGCGGCGGCGCTGTCCGGCAACAAATACGCCGCGGGTTTGCGCCCGGATCGCGTCGAAACCAGCGCGACGCCCTCACTGATTCCGCTGTATATGCAACCGAAGTTTCTGCCGCTTCCCTCGATCGTGGTGCTGGTATTCGCAGCCGGCTGGCTGAGCGCCAGACGCCGTCGGGGAGTGGGGCTGCGCGACCTGGGGTCCGATCGAATCGCCTCAAGGGCGGCCAAGCGCCTGCTGGCTCAGATGCAGGGTGCGGCTCGCGCCGGAGATGCAGCACTGTTTTTCGATTCGGCACGAACGGCATTACAGTCGGTGCTCGCCGCGCGCTGGCAGCTTGCCCCGGAAGAGATCACCACCACGGAGGTGGAAGGCCGAGTGGGGCCGGAAAATGAGATCCGCCAATTGTTCGCTCTCGCGGACGAAGCGAAGTATTCCGGGCGCCAATCCAATGCCACCGATTTTGCACGCTGGCTGCGAATCGTCCGCCGCCACTTAATGAGCGACGCAATCCCATGAACAGCGGGATGCGCGCCGCGCTGTTTTTCTGCCTGCTGCTCGGCGCGGCCGCGGTTCATGCGGATTCAGAGCCCGCCGGCTATTCTGCTGCCGGCCTCTACAATCTCGGCAATTCCTATGCACGCGCGGGCAAGCCGGGAATGGCGATTCTGAACTACGAACGGGCAAGCTTGCTCTCGCCCGGCGATCCCGATATCCAGGCCAATCTACGCTCCGTTCGTGCATCCGCGCATCTACCGGCGCAGACAGCGGACAGCCTCGATCGTATCGCGCGATTCGCCAGTCCATTTTGGATATCGTGGATTGGCGTATTCGGGCTGACCCTGGTGGGCGCGAGCCTGATCGCCGCGCAACTGTCGTCGCGGCATCGGCTGGCGCGCGGCGCAGCCGCGCTGCTGGGTGCACTGATGGTCGGTCTGACGTTCTGCAACGCGCTGGCGCTCTGGCCTCGATTGCACCAGGGGGTGGTCATCGCCGCCGCGACGCCGGTGCGCGTTTCCCCAGTCCCCATGGGCGATCCGCTTTTTTCTCTGCCGGAAGGTGAAAAGGTAAGGATTGCCGCCGAGCACGATGGATTCGCGCTCATCGAAACCCGAGCCGGCCGCGCCGGTTGGATTTCGGACGCGAATGTTGCGCCGATCGTGCCGCGCTAGGCAGTCTTAGGCTTGGCGCGCTCGGCGCCGGGCTCGGTTTACAGGATGAGTCCGTTGCGCAATGCGTAAGCCGTCATGTCCGCATTGCTGCTGAAATTCATCTTTTCCAAAATTCGTGAGCGATAGGTGCTTACCGTTTTTACGCTCAGACTCAGTTCCTCGGCGATTTCCCCAACTCCATTGCCCGCCGCGAGTTTGCCGAAAATTTGGAATTCGCGGACCGACAGTCTCTCGTGCGGCGGTTGGTTTTGATCGTGCGGCGATTCCAGGTCAGCCGCCATCGATTCAGCCAGTGAAGCACTGACATATCGGCGGCCCACCAGTACCGTGCGCACCGCCTTTAGCAACTCCTCCGGCGAGCCGCCTTTCGACAGATAACCGCTGGCGCCGGCGCGCAGCACGTTTCGTGCGTACTGGGCCTCCGGCAATCCGCTCATGATCAGCACGCGCACCTTGGGATAGCCGCTCGTCACATGCTTGAGGATATCCAAGCCGCTGCGGTCGGGCATATGGATGTCCATGAGCAGTAAATCCCACTCATGCAGGCGCAGCTGATCCAAGGTTTCGTTGCCGCTCGAGGTCTCGCCGATCGCCGTAATGCCGGCCTCGGCTTCCAGGAATTGCTTGTAGCCAGCCCTCACCACCGCGTGATCGTCAGCAATAAGTACTCGCGACATGGGTATCCCTTGTTGTTGGCAAATGAGGAACAAACATATGCGCCCATGCTTCAATCGAGCGCAAGGCCGAAGCGCGCAACCAGGCGTCGGGTTCGTCCTACAAAAAGTCGGCCGTCGCGGCCGCAGCGGCGCTAAGCTGTCGTCGATGGGATCTCGTAACGAGCGCGTGCCTTCGCTGAAAGGCCACTTGGGGAGGAGATAGTTGCGCCGCCCGGGTGCGCGGCGCAGGCGGGCGGTCGCCCCCTTATTCGAGATCAAGCTTGACCTCAAACCCCGGGGTTCGCGCGAGGCGTCTCGAACCTTGCATCAGGAGTTGCGGACCGCCATTTTGGACGGGCGTCTTGCAGCCGGCGCGAAGTTGCCTGCCACCCGCAGTTCCGCGGCTTTTTTCGGCGTTTCGCGCAACACCGCAGCCGACGTGTATGAAAAACTGGTGACCGAGGGTCACGCGGTGACCCGCCGCGGCGCGGGCACTTATGTGGCAGAAAGAGCCTCAGGCTCGGCATCAGCGCGCCGAAGCGTCGAGGTCTCAGGCGTGCAGCGGTTGAACGAGTTTTGGCTGCGCGCCGATGTCACCGCGGCGATGGGTTTCTGGCAGGACTCGGGCGAATCGCCGCCGCTGCGCAAAGGAACGCCGGTCGATTTTCGGCCCGCGATGGTAGATTCGCGGCTCTTTCCGCTGGACATGTTTCGCCGCGTCAGCGCCAAGCAATTGCGCGGACTGGAACGCAAGCCCGCCAGCTACAAAAGCCCGCAGGGAAATCAGGGCAACTACCATCTTCGCAAGGCGGTCATCAGGCACATCGCGATCACACGAGCGGTGGCCTGCCAGTCGGAAGACATCCTCGTCACCTCCGGAGCCCAGCAGGCATTCGATCTACTTGCCAGGGCACTGGTCACGCCTCATCAAACCACCGTTGCGCTGGAGGATCCTGGTTATCCGCCGATGCGCGTGGCATTTGCCGCCGCCGGCGCGAGACTCGCTCCGGTGGGAGTCGATGAGGAAGGTCTGATCATCGACCAGCTGCCGGCCGACGTCAGGATAATTTGCGTGACCCCATCGCATCAATTCCCCCTTGGGGTGACGATGTCCCTGCGCAGACGCCGGGCCCTGATCGAATTTGCGCGCGCGCGCGCAGCGATCATCATCGAAGACGATTATGACGGAGAATTTCGTTACGCAGGCAGCCCATTACCGGCGCTGCGTACCGCTGAAGCCGCGGACGTGGTGTTCTACGTCGGCACCTTCTCGAAGTGCATGCTGCCGGCGCTGCGCCTCGGGTTCATCGTTGCGCCAGGTTGGGCGATGCGTACGCTCACTGCCGCAAAGAATTGCTTGGATTGGCATTGCCCGACGCCGATTCAGACCGCGGTTGCGGGCTTCATTGCCGAGGGTCATTTGACGCGCCATGTCCGCAAAATGCGCGACATCTACCAGGAGCGCCGTCAATTGCTGTTGGAGTTGATGGAGGACAAACTCAAAGAGTGGCTGCGGCCCATTCCGTCCCTCTATGGGATGCACATTGCCGCGCTGGCTGGCTGCGGCGTTGATCTTGAAGCCGTGGCGCGCGCGCTGCTGGGGCAGCAAGTCAAGATACATACCCTAAGCCGGTACTTTCTCGGGCCGCAGGCCCAATTAGGATTGTTGTTCGGCTATGGCACGGTCGATCTGCCGGAAATCCGCCGCGGAATCTCCGCGCTGCGCAGCGCGCTGCAAGAGTGATGCCGTTATGCGACGTGCCAGGGTGTAGGAATTGCAGGCCGCGAACGACGATCCCGCATACAACCGTGTAAAGTCCCGGGAGAAAGGGGCGCTGAACACGTGACAGATCCCGCAAGCAAAATCAGGCGCAGCGCGGAAGCCAAGACGGCTCAATTGGGCTTCCTGCGGCAACTATCGCTGATGATCCGGGCGATCTCGAGTTCGCCCGTGGGCAGAAAGATCGTGATCCTGATGGCCACGCTCGTCGTTGTCATCGTTGCCACCGCCTACGGTCAGATACGCCTCAATAGTTGGAATAGGCCCTTCTACGACGCCTTGTCGCGCCGTGATTTTCGCGACTTTCTGTTTCAACTCGGCGTCTTCTTCGTCATTGCAGGCTGCATCCTGGCGCTCAACGTGCTGCAGAGATGGCAGGGGGAGATGCTGCAGGTTAGATTGCGCGAGGGCCTGGTGAGCAGTCTGCTGCGGGATTGGATGCTGCCGCGCCGGGCATTTTGGCTCGCCAATGCCGGCGCCATGGGCGTCAATCCGGATCAGCGCATTCACGAAGATGCGCGAAAGCTGTGCGAGTTGTCGGCCAGCTTAGGGATAGGCTTGTTTCAAGCCTCGATTTTATTCGGTAGCTTCGCCGGCATTCTGTGGGGGCTATCGAGCAACTTCAGCATTCATTTCGAAGATCGGGATTACACGATTCCCGGCTTCATGCTGTGGGCCGCAATTGTCTACGCCAGTGCCGGTTCGTTGCTGAGCTACTGGGTCGGTCGGGGCCTCATCAACCGCAACGCCGATCGCTATGCCCGTGAAGCCGACCTGCGCTTTTCGCTGGTGCGCGTGAATGAGCACGTCGATGCCATTGCGCTTGCCTCGGGCGAGCAGGACGAGAGACGCCGCATCGAACGGCGTTTGCAGGACGCGCTGCGCGCGACGCGCCGCATTGTGTGGGGCCATACCAATCTCGAATGGGTCACAGCCGGATTCGGCTGGATTACCATCGTCGCGCCGATACTGGTGGCCGCGCCGCTGTATTTCACGGGAAAGGTTTCTTTCGGCGGCATGATGATGGCTGCGGGCGCGTTCACCCAAGCGGAATCATCCTTGCGCTGGTTCATCGACAATTTCAGCGTCATCGCCGATTGGCGTGCAACCTTGCTGCGAGTCGCGAATTTCCGTCAAGCCGTGATCACCACGGATGAGCCTCGCGGCTTTGAAAGCCGGATAGTGTACGAGGAGGGCGATCCCGGCAGAATCCGCATTGAAAACCTCCACAGCGTATCGTCTGCGCATGCCGACATGCTCAAGGAATCCAAGGTAGTCATCGAGGCGGGTGCGCGCGTATTGGTGCTGGGCGCGCCGGGGACCGGCAAGACGCAGCTTTTCCGCGTCATGGCGGGCTTATGGCCGTGGGGTTCCGGCCGCATTCTTCGCCCTCGCGGCGAACAGATTTCCTATCTGCCGCGCGGCACACCGTATTTGCCGCGAGGCAGCCTGCGAGAAGTGCTTGCGTATCCGCTGAAGGCGGAGAAATTCAGCGCCGACGCTTTTACGCGAGCGCTGTATCGACTGGGCCTCGAACGCCTGGCGCCGCTGCTGGATGAGACCCGCCGTTGGGACCGCGAACTGAGCCAGGATGAGCAGTTGTGCCTGGTTTTTGCGCGCATGTTGATTCAGATGCCGCCTTGGGCGCTGATCGACGGGACCCTTGGCGTGCTCGATGATGATGTGCTCGAACTGGTCATCGACATTTTTACCAAGGAGCTCAAAGCCACCGGCATCATCCATATCGGCGGTCCGGGAGAAGCGCACGATCTTTTCTCGGCGACTCTGCATCTGGTCAAGACACCCGGGCAAGCGGCGGATGAACATGTCGGGGATGTCGAGCGGGCGGCGTCGCGTGTCGAGCGCGGCAAATCGCTATGAGGCAGGTCACGGCGCTTCGTGTTCGCTTGATCGACGCATGTCTGGCGCTGGCGGTATTTGTATTGATGGCGCCCTTGCCGTCATGGGGTGCGCAGGATTTCTATTTCCGGGCGCCGGCTGCGCCCTCCGATGCCGCCGCTGCCATCAGCGATCTGGCGTCCCGGCTTATTCCGGTCTATCAGGACCAGGATCCCGAACGGTATCTGGCGAATCTGTCCGCCCTGCAAATGGCCGTCGGCGACTATGCGGCAGCCGACATCTCGCGGCAGTCGCTGCGCGACAGGCGGCGAAAAACAGATTTTGGTCATCCGGTGGGCCCCGGCCTGGTTTTCGACATCTACGCACACGCCAAATCGCTCGAGATCGAAAACAAGGTTACATTTGCGGATGCATTTACGAATGCCTATCGCGAAACCATGCGACGCCTCGATGATCGCGACGCTTTTGCCGCCACGGGCTGGCTCGGTATGTCCCCACGGGTTTTTCGGGACGCCCTGCAACAGGCGCTCGATCAGTACCGAGCCAACGACAGCATCGACGAATCCGCAGCTATCGCGCTGATCTGGAAATACATCGCCTTCGACGCCCACCGAACCTTCGGCGCGCTGGTGGTTTTGTTGAACGCTGAGGACGATCATCGGCGCTACACAACGGATAGCGGCGTTCTGATTGCAACTCCCGGCGGCGCCAACATGTCGGTCACGGTGATTCGACCGACGAGCGTGAATAAGCCCGTGCCGGCGCTGCTCGAGTTTACCGCGCGCGGCGCCCCGAACTATGCCATGGAATGCGCCGCGCACGGCTATGCGGGCATAGTCGCGATCAGCGCTGCGAAGCGAAAATCCGCGGGAATCGACCCCTTTGAATTCGCGGGTGCCGATGCGCGCGAAGTGATCGATTGGATTGCGAAACAGCCATGGAGCGACGGCCGTGTGGGCATGTATGGCGATGCCTACAGCGGCTACGCGCCGTGGGCGGCCGCGAAGCGATTGCCCAAAGCGCTCAAAGCCATTGCGACATCGGTGTCCGTGGCGCCGGGCATCAGCTTTCCCATGGCAGGCAGCATTTTTCAAAACTCGGCGTACGGCTGGTCGTTGCAGATGAACGAAGCCGATCGAGTGATTGAACCCGATGCGGCGGACGCGCCGCAGTGGCGAGCTCTTGACGAGAAATGGTATCGCAGCGGCCGACGCTACCGCGATCTGGGCCGGCTCTACGGAAAGCACAATCCGGTCTTCATTCGCTGGCTGAATCATCCGAGCTATGACGCGTACTGGCAAGCCTTTCTGCCCTATCGGCAGCAGTTCGCGCACATCGACATCCCGGTTCTGACGATGACCGGCTACTACGCGGCAAGCGAGCCGGGGGATTTATACCTCTTTACGCAGCACCATCGGTACGATCCGCACGCCAACCATACTCTGCTGATTGGACCCTATGATGAGAGCATGATGCAGGCCGGATCCTCGGCCAGTCTGCACGGTTACCAAGTGGATTCGGCCGCGCTCGTCGATTTTCGCGAGCTGCGTTATCAGTGGTTCGACCACGTTTTCAAGGATGCCGCATTGCCGGCGTTGTTATCCAACAGCGTCAACTATGAAGTGATGGGAGCCAACGAATGGCGGCATGCGGCCTCGCTCGACGCGATGGCGGACGGGTCCCTGAGGTATTACCTGGACGCGGCGGCATCCGGTCAAAATCATCGCTTGAGCGTGCGCAAAAAGACCAACGATGCGTTCGTATCGCAGAGCATGAGCTTTGTGAACCGACAGGATGCCGCCTGGACGCCGCCTACGGATCTCATCAGCAGGAGCCTTGCTCCGCGCCACGGCACGATATTCGCGAGCGAACCTTTGCCTAAGCCGAGCACATTCAGCGGCTTGGTTTCCGGCCGCCTGGATTTCGAAGTCAACAAGATGGACATGGACCTGAACATCACTCTATATGAACTGTTGCCAAGCGGCGATTACGTCCGGCTTTTCGGTCCGACCTACGAAGTGCGCGCAAGCTATGCGCAGGATCGCGCGCATCGGCATCTTCTAAAGGCGGGCGAGCGCCAGAAGCTGGCTTTCAAGAGCGAACGAATAACGAGCCGGCAGCTTCAGGCCGGCAGCCGCATCGTCATGGTGCTCGGCATCAGTAAACGGCCGGACCGCGAGATCAACTACGGCACCGGCGGCGATGTGAGCGAGGAATCCATCGCCGATGGCAAAGTTCCGATGAAGATCCGCTGGTACAGCGACAGCTATATCGACATTCCGGTACGCAAATAGCAGCCAACAGCACTGAAATCTTAAGGCGAGCGCAAACACTTCATCAGCGACATGGCCGCGGCCGGGTTATGTACTTTGTGGCCGCTGATCACGTAGAGAAAGACATCGCGGGGTTCATCATCGCCGCTGCGCGCTTCGACGTACTCCAGGTCATCCGGGGCTGCCCCTGCGGCCCATGCACGGGCGCGCGCCGCCCAGCGCACAAGCTGCGCATCGGAATAGCCCTTGGCTTCGGTTGCCGTGGTGCCCATGATGCGGGCATAGACGAAGGGTGCCGTAAGATCGGCGATTTGCGGGTAGCTCGAATCGCCTGCGATAACCACGGCAACGCCGTGCTTGCGCGCGACTGCGATGAAGGCCGGCGTGCGAAAGCTTTCATGCCGAACTTCAACGGCGTGACGCAGCGGACGCCCCGCGATCTCACGCGGCAAAAGCGTCAGGAAAGCTTCGAAATCGGCAGGGCCGAACTTCTTGGTGGGCAGGAATTGCCAGTTGATCGGACCCAGCTTCTCCTTGAGCTCGGTGACGCCGCTGTTGAAAAATCGGGTGATGGTGCCGCCCGCTTCGGCAAGCACCGTGCGGTTCATGGCGAAGCGCGGCGCCTTCAGCGAAAACACAAAATCATCCGGCGTTTCATCGCGCCACTTGGCGTAGGTCGCCGGCTTCTGCGATCCGTAGTAAGTACCGTTGATCTCGATGGACGTGAGATGACGGCTGGCGTGCTCGAGCTCGCGCTTTTGCGGCAGATCCTCGGGATAGAACGTGCCGCGCCAGGGTTCGTAAGTCCAGCCGCCGACGCCTATCCGAATTTTCGCCGCGGCGGCATTGCGCTTGGGCATATCAATTACGCGAGCAGCGCGTTGAGATAGCTAAAGCTGATGCCAATCGACTCGAGCCGAGGCTTGCTGAACGGCGGTTCTTGCTCAACGTAGAACTGTCGGACGTTTGCCTGATACGCTTTCGCCAGCAGCGTTTTCCAATCGATAATGCCCTGTCCCACTTCGCATGGGTCTTGCTGGAAGCTGAAATTCGGGCGGGTACTGGCTTTGACGTCCTTGACGTGCATCGCCGAAAACCGGCCCGGGTGGGCCGCCAGCAGCGCCGCCGGATCCGCGCCGGCCGCTACCACCCAGCCTGCGTCCATCTCGAATGTGACGAGCGTGGGATCGGTCCCTCGTATCAGTTGGGCCAGTCCCGTGCTGCCCTCGACGGGCGCGAACTCGACGTTGTGATTGTGATAGGCAAAGCGCAGCCCGTAGGGCTTCAACGCGGCGGCCTTCCTGTTGAGGTAATCCGCATTCCACTTCCAATCGTCGAGGGTCATCGAAGCGCCGAGGCGTGCCGCCATGGCGGCGCCGCTCTCGCCCGGCCGCGGCGTCAGCGAGAAGCGTTCAGGAATGTTGAACATCGGGCAAACGATGCTGCCGATTCCCAAAGTGTGCGCAGCCGCGGAGAGCGTTCCGAGCTCATCGAGGTTCACGCCCGTCTTGGAGTGCGGCGGAACATGGATTGACGGACATTTCAACTGCACGCGGTCGAGTGCCTGCCGCCAATCCTCAACACCATGATCGGCCAGGCCGGCCAGTTCGACGGTTCGGTAACCGATCTTCGCCACCGCGGCCAGCGTGCCCGCAAAATCGCGCTTGAGATCATCGCCGACCGTATAAAGCTGCAGCCCTATCGGCAAGCCGGTGCGCTGGAAGAACGGCCGCGTTTTAGCGGCGCCCGAAGCCCCGGCGCCGAGCAGCGTTCCGACGATGAGAAATCCCCGCCGCGATATCGTAAGCATTGTTCCCCCTCGACGAAGCTTGGGAAACAATACAGTAGAGAGCTGCGGGATGCACTAGCTCGGCCCAGTGATTTTGACCGGTCGCTGTAGCGATCGTCAGGGAGGGTAAGAAGACTCAAGGCCCGAAGCCAAAAGGGCCTTGAGTCTTCTTACCCCTCATGACGAGTGCTTGAGCCGGTCAATATCACTACGCCGGGGACTCCCAGTGAGTGTTGGGCGACATCTGATTTCGACGTGCGAATGCGCGCGAGGGCACGCGACCGATGGTCCCCATTCGACACTCGTCCTCCGACACTGTGAGTTTGAGCGCCCAGCGTGGAAGGCTTGGGGCGATGGCAAGCTTCAAGGCCCTGATCTCCCGGGCCTTGAAGCTTGCCATCCCCCCAGGCCATGCAAGGCGCGCAAATTCACAGTGTCAGAGAACTAGCGCCGGCCTGCGTAATTAGATGTTGCCGGCGGGCGAAATTGCCAGAGACTGGGCATGACTTAGTACCGCGTAGCGCAGCAGCTGCACGCCGTTGCTAAGATTGAGCTTTCGTTTGATCCGCTGGCGGTGCGACTCGACCGTCTTGATGCTCAGGTGCAGCAGTTGCGCGGTCTCTCGAGTGCTGGCCCCTTTGCCGATCTGGCGCAAAATCTGCAATTCGCGGTTGGTGAGCCGCTCGAGCGGGTCACCTGCCTGATACGCCGCACCACCTGCGAATCCGGACAGCAGGCTGTTGCTCATCGCTTCGGATACATAGATATTGCCATCGAGCACTCGGCGCACTGAAGCCAGAACCTGTTCCGTTGACGCTTGCTTCATGATGTAGCCGCTGACGCCGAGCGCCAGCATGCGCGCGGAATAGATGGTTTCGTCAAGCGCGGAGAGCACCAATATCGGCAGCTCAGGATAGTGCGCGCGCAGGATGCGGACGAGTTCGATGCCGTCGACCTGTCTTAGGCTGATATCGCAAATCATCACATCCGGCTGCAACCGGTCTATGGCGATGCGCGCATCCATGGCGGTCTCGGCTTCGCCGCATACGGCGAGATCGTCGGCGCTTTCCAACAGATGCCGCAGACCCTGCCGCACGACCGGGTGGTCATCGACTATCAGGACGCGCCGGACGCTGCGCGTTTCCGCGGCGCGCAAATGATTCTGGCTCATGAATCTACTCCGCGCGCGACCAACGCCGCGAGGGCGGCGACGATGCCGGTGCGGGTTCCGTTTCTGTCCTCGAGCATCGCTTCGAAGCGCGCCGCCGGTTGCGGCGTGCAGCAGTGATAGCCCTGCCACTGATCGCATTCCAGACGCGTCACGAATTCGAGCTGCTCGGCCGTTTCGATTCCTTCCGCGACCACCTTCAGGCCGACGCTGCGCGCCAGGGAAACGATGGCGCGAACGATCGACTCGTCGGTGCGGCTGATGGTCAAGTCTCTGATGAAGCTGCGGTCGATCTTCAGCTTGTCGATCGGAAAGCGCCGCAGGTAGCTCAAGCTCGAGTAGCCGGTGCCGAAGTCGTCGATCGCGACACTGATCCCCATCTTGCGCAGCTGTTTGAGCACGCCGGCCGATTCCTCCGGGTTCGTCATGAGCGCGCTTTCAGTGAGTTCGATCTCCAGGCGCCCGGCCGTCCAGCCCGGCATCGCTGAGCGCCGAACGGATCATCTGCAGCATGTTCTGATGGCGAAACTGCGTGGCCGACAGGTTGACTGCGAGCCGGAAACTGCAGCCCAGTTCGAGCTGCCACGCCGCGGGCTTGGCGGCATGCTTCGCGAAGTACCCATTCGCCGAGCGGGATCATGAGGCCGGTTTCTTCGGCGAGACTGATGAACGAACTCGGCGCAAGCAGTCCCTTGGTCGGGTGCCGCCAGCGCAGCAGCGCCTCGGCTGCCGCTATTTTTCCCGTTTTTGCCGAAATCTCGGGCTGGTAATAAAGCTCGAATTCCTCCGCCGCCAATGCGCGCCGTAGATCGTTCTCGAGCGCCAGGCGCTCGTGCATCGAATCGGTCATGCCGGGCTGGAAGAACAGGGTCTGGCCGCCGCCACGCTCCTTGGCGAGGGCCATGGCGACTTCCGCGTGGTCCATCAGATCGTCGCAGCGGCGTCCGTCGTCCGGCCAGACGCTGACGCCAATGGTCGGATCGCAGACCGACCTCGGTGCCATTGACCCGAAACGGCTGCTTGAACGCAGCCAGTATTGCGGTGGCAACGGTTTGGGCTTCAATGCGAGCCGCGAGCGTTATCAATGAGGACCGCGAATTGGTCGCCGTCCAGGCGCGCCAGCGTGGTCGAATTCGAAATGAGCACCCGTGACGCGCCGCGCGACTTCCGTCAGAAGCCAATCCCCGACCCCATGTCCGAGGGAGTGATTGATCGCGCTGAAATGATCCAGATCGAATACCACAACCGCAATCGCGCGGCCGTGACGCTCGGTGTCGGCGATCGCTTTGACGAGCCGGTCCTTGAAGCGCTGCCGGTTCGGCAGACCCGTGAGCGAATCATGGGCGGCGAGGTACTGCAGGCGCGCATGAACTTCCTCGAGCTCGTGCGCATTTCGTGCGGCGCGCTCCCTGAGCGCGTCGCTGGAAACGGCGATGACTTGGGCGACCGCCAGCACTGCGCAACCGAGCGCAGCGACCGCGGCCAACTGCAGACCCCGCGTGGACGCCAGGTCCGCGCAGCAGGCACCGAACAGCAATCGCGATTGCGCGAGCGTGTGAGCATTCGTGCCGATGAGCCCCGAGGCTGCGGCGAGCACGGTCAGAGCGCGGGCGCCGCGCGCTTTCCAGGAACGGTCGCGCCGCAACTTGAGCCAAACCCAAAGCGCCGCGAGGAAGGCGACAAAGACGAGCAAGAACGAGCCGCAAACCCAGAGCAAGCCTTCGCGCATGACCAGTTCGCCCGGCAGCTCATCGAAGGCCGCGCAATGCGCAGCCTCGATGCCAACGGCCAGCGCGAACGCGCTGCCGGTAATTCCGGCCGTGTCCGGCTCGCGGCAGGCGATGAACAGCAGCGCGCAGGCGCAGGCGCCCGCCGCAATCGCAAAGGTAAGCGCGGGCCATGAGATGGCCAAAATCGATTGCCCGGATATCTCGACGGACAAGACCTGTACGAAGTTCATGGTGCAGAGGCCGCATCCCAGTGCAACAGAGCTGAGCAGCAAAACGCACACACCGCCGCGCGAGCGCGCCAGGGAAGATTGCACGGCGAGCGCCAAGGTCGTGCTCGAGAGCAGCACGGCCACACACGCGGCCAGTGCCAGCGTCCAGGCTTCGGTTGTCAGATCAATCATCGTTTCGCTCCCTGCGTTGGCATGGATGCCAATCGAGCTCGCCACGATAGGGGCTCGGCGCTTTGCAGCACATCGAGAGAATCGTGTATTCGGAGGGGGAAAGTCCTGTAGCGCCCAGGCGGCTGCAAGCGCCGCGTTACATAACCGGCTCAAGGCTCGATGATGTTGTTCCGGATCGCGTAGCGCACGAGTTCCGCAAGCGACGCAAATTCCATTTTGCGCATCACATTGCTGCGATGCGTTTCGGCGGTCTTGACGCTGATATGCAGCGCTCTGGCGATGTCCTTGTTGCTGTTGCCTTCCGCCAGCAGCTGCACAATTTCGCGCTCGCGTGCCGACAATGTGGGTGCCGTTACTGCGTCGCGCGATTCGCTGCGAAGGTAGCCATCCAGGACCATGCGCGCCACATTTGACGTGAAGAACGACCCGCCTTCGAGCAGTGCCTGCAGCGCCGTAACCAGCGTTCTGCCCGCATCCGATTTCAGTACGTATCCTTGGGCGCCGGCACTCAAGACCTCGCGAACCAGCTGCTCCGATTCGTGTGCCGTCAATATGAGGATGCGCACGGAGGGATCGGCTAAAGCAATTTGGCGCGCCGCTTCCAGCCCATTCAACTCCGGCATGGTCAAATCGAGCACCACGATGTCCGGTTTGAGCGATGCCGCCAGCGCAACCGCGTCGCGCCCGTTGGTCGCCTCGGCGGCGACGACCCATCCTTGCACCTGGCCGAGTTCCGCGGCCACCCCGCGTCGAAAGAGCTCGTGATCATCGGCGATCAAAATGCGCTTGGGTCTCATCGCTGCGGCTGAATCGCTATTGTCGTGCGCACGCGCGTTCCCCCCGCGCTGGTCGGCTCGACGGAAAATATGCCGCCGATTTGCCGAATCCGTTCGCGCATCCCGGCGAGCCCGACGCCCAAAGCAGGGGTGGCTCGCGTCAAATCCTCGTCCGGCATCTTCGATTTCCAGCATCACGCTATTGGACTGCATCATGAGGCGAATCGCAGCCCAGGGACTCGCCGCATGGCGGTGAACATTCGTGAGCGCCTCTTGAGCGATGCGAAACAAGCACAGTTCATCGTCGGGCGGCAGACGATGCATCGAGGCCGGGAGATCGAGCCGCATCTCGATGCCGCTGCGTTGATGAAAGCCGTCAGCCAGCCAGCGCAGCGCGCTGAGCAGCCCCAATTCGTCGAGCAAGGGCGGATGCAGCAAATACGACGCGGTCCTGATTTCCGTTGAACATTGAGTCGCCAGCCGGGCGCAGTGTTCGAGCAATTCGCGCCGCGCAGCGGCGGACAGCAGCGTGTCCTGCTGCAACTGAGACAAGCCCAGTTCCAGCGCCGCGAGGGTCTGCCCGGTTGAGTCGTGCAAGTCGCGGCCGATTCTGCGACGTTCTTCATCCTGCAGCCGCATCAGTTCGGCCGACAACACCTGCAGATCGTGCTCAGCCCGTTTGCGAATCGTCACGTCATGCACGACGGCCAGCGCGAGTACGCTTCTGCCGGTACTGAGGCTCGACAAGTCAACTTCGGCTGGAAAAGTCTCGCCGGTGTCGGCGCGCTTGTGCAGCCATTCAAAGGTCGTTCCGCCTTCGCGCAGCGCGGTCTCAATCCGTGTACGGGCGAGTTCTTCCGAGCGCTCGCCGCCGGGTTGATACTCCGGCGACAACTCCCACGGAGTCAGGCCCGCCGCGGACCGCGCGCTTTGCAGACCAAACATCCGCACCGCAGTTCTATTGGCATCGACGAATCGCGCGCCTTCCAGAAGAAACACGCTGAATTGCGCATTGTTGAACAGGGTCCGGTAATGATGCTCGCGGCGACGCAACGTGTAGACGTAATGATTCAAGACGGCGGTCATCACCAGAATCAAGGCGGTGAATGCCGCGGTGGACCCGATGCTCATCTGGCGCCGCTCGCGCCAAGGCGCGAGCGCGGCATTGCGGCCCTGGCCGGCGATGATGTAGACCGGATAGCTGTTCATCAATTCATAGGCGTAGATTACGTCTTCCTTGGCCACCGACCCGTAGCCCTCGCTGATTCCGGCGGTGCCCGCGGCAATCGCGTGTTGAAACGTTTCATTCGAAGCGATGCTTTCGCCGGCAGAAATATCGCGTCCGCCCACCTTCGGAACACGCACGAGAATGGTGCCGTCGGCCGCGATGATCCCCATGGTCAGGATCTGATCGCGAAATTGTGCATAGAGTTCGTCAAACCCATCGAAACTGAACAGGCCGCCGGCCCAGGCCGTCGAAGCACCGGACGCCACTCGCTGCGCGATCGGAACGACCAAGGCACCGGGGCGCGCCGGATCGACCATGGGCCTTCCCACCCACGTATTGCCCGAGCCGGCACTTTTCGTGGTCAACCAAGCGGGAGGTGTGCGGCTGTCAGAGGCGCTCTCGCGGCTGGCCAGAGCGAAGCGTCCCTCACCGGCAAGGAATAGAAAACGAACGTAGCCGCCGCCGGTCAACTGCTTTTGCAAGGTGGAAGAAAGCGCCGCGCTGCTCGCGCGAGCAATGCCGCCCATGGAGCGCAGCTCATTGGCCCCCGCGACGGCGGCGCCGACGCCATCGTTGAGCATCGCCAGCGTGGCGGACCGCAAAGTCGCGCAGACGCCGCGCAGGCGATTACGTTCCGCCTCCATTGTTTGCACATAGTCGGCGTGAATGCGCGAGGCGACGTATGCCCAGCCGACCGCGATCGCGAACACGGCATAGGCCAGCAAAACCCAATTGAGCGCCGGCGGAAAAATGAGGCGCAACGGACCTGAACTCGCGCGACGCGGCGCTAGCGCATCCCCCGATTTTTTGAGTGGCACCGATACGCTCCTAAGCGTGTATGGCCGACCCTACTCGGTTGTCAGCAGTTTCCCCCAATCCTCGCGCGGGGTCGAGCAGGCTTGGGAATCGTGGGCGTGGTTTTGCACGGGGGTGATGGCCGGCAAAATATAGTTGTTATATTTCAACTAGTTCTCTGACACTGTGAATTTGAGCGGCGAGCATGGCCTGGAGGGATGGGAGGCTTCAAGGCCCGGAATATAAGGTCCTTGAAGCCTCCCATCCCTCCAGGCCATTCACGCAGGACGCTCAATCTCACGATGCCGGAGGACGAATCTCGAATGGGGACCATCGGTCGCGTGCCCACGCGCGCATTCGCACGCCGAAATCAGATGTCGCCCCAACACGCCGCGGAAGCTCTGCGTTGTGACATTGACTGGCTCGAGTTCGGGATGCGGTCGGTGCGATTCACAACGGCAGGCGAAAGCCCACGAATGCTTTGCGCTGCTCGTCCCATAAGCGAAAAGTGAGAAATTTCAGGCTCGCCAGCAGTGTGACGGGCTTGATCGTTTTGAAAAAGGGATCCGCTTCGTGGCATTGCTGAAGATGGTAGTTCGGGATGCGCGGGCTCAAATGATGAATATGGTGGAACCCAATGTTGCCGGTGAACCACTGCAGGATTCGCGGCAGTTTATAGAATGAACTGCCTTGCAGCGCCGCGGCGGTGTAATTCCAATCCTCGGAGCGCGCCCAAAAAGCGCCTTCGAATTGATGTTGCACGTAAAATAACCACAGACCCAGCGCGCCGGCGACTGCGGAAACCGTAAGCTGAATCAGCAAGAACGCTTTCAAACCGATCAACGCGCTCATCATGAGCGTGATTCCAAGCAACGCCCAGTTCGTGCATTGAACCGACTGACGCTCGCGCGCCGGCGCCGTCGACGCCGCAAAACGCTGATGAACGACAAAGACATACAGCGGTGCGATCACAAAAAGCACGATCGGGTTGCGCGCAAGCCGGTAACTAAACCGCCGCCAGCGCGTGCTGCGAAGATATTCCTCCACCGTAAGCGTCCAGATATCGCCCGAACCGCGTCGATCCAGGTCGCCGGCCGTTCCATGGTGCAAGGCGTGTTGCCAGCGCCAGTGTCGAAAGGGCGTCAAAAGCATCACGCCAGCGAGCGCACCGGTCGCGTTGTTAGCGCGCTTGGATTTAAAGAACGAGCCGTGGCCGCAGTCGTGAAAAATGATGAAGATCCGGACGAAAAAGCCCGCGGCAAGAATCGCAATCGGAAGCATCAACCAATAGGAAACGACCAGCGCGCGGTCCATGACAAACCACAACACCGCGTAGGGAAGAAACGAGTTGATCACTTGCCAGCGGGCTTTCCGGCGCGACGCAGCCTGAAACCTCGCCACATTTGCCTTCGAAACGTCCGACGCTACGGCGCGGAGAAGAGGGTCGACACTGGGGGTGTCATCCATGCGATTCGAACCGCAAGATCATCGGTTCAATTTGCGCGCCGAGTCATTTCCAGTCTGTACGTTGGCGTACATTGCCGGGTTGGTGGGCCGCCGGGCGAAGTCATCTGCTTATTGCCACACTCCGCCACAGTTGCCCCTCGGCCTCGCCACAAAGCGTTGCGAAACTGTTCCGGTCGAGCCGCTCCGGCTCCGCAATGAGAGTGTGGCAACTATGTCTGGTCGCCTGGATGCCTTTTTCGAGTTCGTGCGACGCGGGCTCATTGAACCCCTGGGCCGGCTCGGCGTTTTATTGGCGGGCGCCGTCCGCTCCCTTGCCAGGGGCCTGTGGGGCTTTCGTTGGCGTGTGGCGACGATCGCCCTGTTAGGTTTGGTGGTTTATGGTCTGTGCACCCATCCGCCATTTGCAACCGTACGCCGCGGCGAGGTCCTGGCGCGCACCGGCGCGCTCGACGGATCGGTGAGCGTCTTCACCGCCGGCACGGTTCTCGTACTGCCCGGAATCCAGCAGGTGCGACGCTACTCGATTCGCGATCAGGTGTATCGGCCGGCCGAGAGTGCGAGCGCGACGGGCCCGGCCCCGTTCCAGTCGATCGAAGGTCTATCGATCGGCGTCGATCTCGCGGTTCGCTGGGCCATCGACCGTGCTCGCCTCGCGCAGATGTCAAAGGAATTTCCGGACGACATCAGCGCGGATCTGGTCGCGCCCGCCGTTCAGGGAATCGTCTATCCCGTTTTTGCCCGCTACTCGGTGCGAGAAATCTTTTCGCAACGACGGACGGAGATACGAGACGAGCTGATCGCGGCGCTCACGCCGAAATTCACCGCCATGGGCCTGGTGCTGCGCGAGGTCGAGATGGGTAAGGTCGATCTGCCTCCCGACTATCGAGCGGGAATGGAGAAGCTGCTTTCCGAGGAGCTGGAGACCGAGAAAATTCATTACACCCTGCAGCTCAAGGAGGCGCAGGTCAAACAGCAGCAGCTCGAGGCGGAGGCCGACAAAGTGCGACGGCAAACCGCCGCCGAAGCCGCCGGCCAGGAGCAGGTCATCGCAGCGCGTGCGCAAGAGGAAACAATGAAGCATATCCTGCCGTTCAAGCGGAAGCAGATCGAGCAGCGGCAGCTCGAGGCCGAAGCCGACAAAGTCGCGCGCATTCGCACCGCGGAGGGCGCCGCCGAGGCGCGCCGCATCGAAGCCAGGGGCGAGGCTGATTCGCGGCAGAAACTTGCGGATGCTGAGGCCTATCGACTTGAATTGGTGGGCAAGGCGAACGCCGGCCAGATGGAGCGCGAGGGCGCACTGGTGGCGCGCTATCCGCTGCTCATCCAGAAGGCGCTGGCGGACAAACTCTCCGATAAGGTGCAGGTCATCATTGCGCCGCTCCCAGCGGCCGGTAAATTCATCGGCTCGAGTCTCATCGGCGACCTGAGTTCGGTGAATCCCGTCGACGACGCGGTAGCCAGCATCACGACCCCCAAGGGTGGCACCTCTGAGGCGGGCACCTCAAAGGCGGGAGCCTCAAAGGCGGGAGCCTCGCGGTGATGCTCGCGCTCGCCGCGGCGCTCGCCATCGTGGTCCAGGACCACGCGGCGCTGCGTGCCGCGCCGCGCTCAGGCGCCACCGAGCTTGCGCGGCTCTGGCAAGGAGATGTGCTCGAGGTCCGCGGCGAACATGCCGGATATTTGAAAGTCTACGACTATCCTCGGGAGCGGGGCGGTTACTTGCGGGGGGACGCTGCCCGGCAGGTCGACCTGTCGGAGACCGCGGCTGCCGACCTGCTCGCCGTGCTGCGTTTCCTGCGCGAGAGCCCGGGGTCCGAGGCGCTCGGTATTAGCTACGCCGCAGCGTATCTTAGGGCCGCGCCGCCGCGAGCTATAACTGCCGAGCCGTTCGATGCCATCGCCCAAATGGCCGAGCGGCTCGCGGATCAGGCCTCAGGCAGCATGGACCATGCCGCGGATTTCGCGCCGCACTTGGAAGTCGTGGAACAGTTCGGCGTTCGCATGCGCAGCTTCGAGCGCAACGGCCGGATGCGCGTCTGCTACGACGGCGAATTATTTCACCGCGTTCTGACTCTCGCGGCGGCGCAGCCGGAAGCGCGTGCGCGAGCGGTCCTTGGCCTCACGCGGCCCGATTGCATCGATCCCGATTTGGGCCCGGTCCCGCGCGCATCCCTCGATACCGAACGCGCCCAGCTGCTCGAGCAGATAAAAGACGACGAATTGAGCACGATGACACGGAGCCGTCTGCATGTTCGGCGTGCTGCGGTTTGGGCCGCGCGTGCCTATGATTTGGATCGCCGCGGCGAACCCGCCGGGGCCGCGGCGCAGCGCGCGCTCGCCGAGCTTCTCGCCGTGCATCCGGATGATCTAGGCGATGATCGGCGGCCGGAGTACGTGGACGCGCTGCTGCGCGTCAGTGCCATCCGCTGGGCCGGAGCGTTGCCCGCGCCGCAGCCGGGAGCGCTGACCTTGAGCGCGGCGACAGGAGATCCGGGCCAAACCTGTGTCGCCCTCCAGGATGCACATCGGCCGCAGGCTGCCGCCCTCATCCGGCGCTGTACCTATGGGATCGTGAGGATGGCCTCGATACAGACCATTCCTCCAGCTGCGGCGTTGGTGCTCGCCGTGCAGCCGCTCGAGAGTTGGCGCGAGCTCTGGATATTTCATGAAAGGGGCGGGAGTTGGACGATCGACGTGCTCTCGCCGGGACTCGACAATCCCGAGGAAGGCTACGTCGATTTTGCAGGCTACGCGCCCGGCACGAGGCGCCTGCTGATCGCGAGAGAAGTGAAGGATCACGGACGATTCCGGCGCAGCTTCGAGGAACTGCGGCTCGATGACCTTGCCTTGGTGCGGCAGGCGAGCAGTCCCGAGCTGTTGCGGGACTTCGGCCGATGGCAGGACGTGGCGTGGCGGCGGGACACGCTGGCGCTGCACTAGGCGCGCACGCAAATGAGCTTACACCTATTAATCGCCCTAATAGGCGAATAAACAATAATATCTCTTTTAAGTCGCCATAATAGGCGAGTTATACTATTTATGCATTGTGGTAGTATTCGACTCAAGAGACGAGTATTTATTGCGGGCTTATTCAAATCGCCCCTGCGGACGAGTTATGAAAGTCACTAGTGAACTGACCGATATGGCGGTCCTGCATGAAATCGGCGACCGCCTGGAGCGCCGCCGAATCGATGCGGGACTGACGCAGGCCCAATTGGCCGAGGAAGCCGGGATCTCCAAGCGCACCTTGGAGCGGATCGAAGCGGGCCACAGCACGGATTTTGCGATGCTGCTGCGCGTGCTGCGGGTGCTGAAGCTTTTGCCGGCGCTCGATCAGTTAGTCCCCGATCTACCGCAAAGCCCCCTTGTGCTTCTCAAGGGCCGAGGTCGCGCGCGCAAACGCGTGGGACAATCTCGGCGGCCGCCGGACAGTACGTCGGGGACTCACGCCGGCCGCGCCCTGGAAGTGGCGGGATTAGCGCATGGCCACCGTGGCGGAGGTGCGGCTGTGGGGCCGAACGATTGGAGCGGTCTCCCTCGAGGAGGGAGCCCGCATCTGCGCATTCCAATATGACCCGGCCTTTCTCGCCAGCGGCATTGAGCTCGCGCCGATCGCCATGCCCCTATCGCGACGGATTTATCAGTTCCCATCGCTCGCGCAGGTGTCCTTCCACGGCCTGCCGGGCCTGCTCGCCGATTCGCTGCCCGATAGATTCGGCAATGCCCTGATCGATGCATGGCTCGCCACTCAGGGCCGGCGTCCCGAAAGCTTCAACGCCATTGAGCGGCTCGGCTACATCGGAGTCCGCGGAATGGGTGCGCTCGAGTTCGCGCCCACCAAGGGTCCGCCGCTGCGCCGATCGGCCAAGGTACGGGTAGATCAATTGGTCAAACTCGCCTCCGAGGTGCTCACGCATCGCGCCTCACTGCAAGTGTCATTTGCTCCGGGCCGCAGGCACGAGGGGCTGCAGGAAATGCTGCGCGTGGGCACTTCCGCCGGCGGCGCGCGGGCGAAGGCCATAATCGCGTGGAACCGAAGCACGAATGAAGTGCGCTCGGGCCAAGTGAAGGCCCCGGCGGGATTCGAGTACTGGTTGCTCAAGTTCGATGGGGTCAGCGCCAACAAGGACAAGGAACTCGAGGATCCAAAAGGCTATACGGTCATCGAGTATGCGTATGCGCTCATGGCTGCTGAGGCCGGTATCGAGATGTCTGAATGCGGACTGATGGAGGAGGGCGGCCGGCGCCATTTCATGACGCGCCGGTTCGATCGTCTGAGCGATGGCGGCAAGCTGCATATGCAGTCCCTGGCCGCGCTCGCGCACTTCGATTTCAACTCCGCCGGCGCTTACTCCTATGAGCAGGCCTTCGATGTGATCAAGCGCCTGGGGCTTGCCATGCGCGCCCGCGAACAGCAGTTTCGTCGGATGATCTTCAATGTTGTCGCCCGCAACCAGGACGATCACGTAAAGAACATTGCGTTCCTGATGGACAAGTCGGGCGCCTGGTCGCTTTCACCCGCGTTCGATGTTACCTACGCGTACAACCCGGCAGGCCTGTGGACAAGCCGTCACCAAATGACGATCAACGGAAAAACCGACGAGTTCAGCCGCGAGGATTTCAAAGCGGTCGCGCAGGCGGCGGGGCTCAAGCGCGGAAGGTCTGAGGCCATTCTCAGCGAGGTGATGGACACGGTCAAAAAATGGCCGCGCTACGCTGAGACGGCGGGTGTGCTCGGCGCGCAGCGCGAGCAAATTACGCGGACATTGCGCTTGAAATTCGATCGCCACGGCCGTCTTAACGTGAGCGCCACGGCCTCTTAACGTGATCGCCACGGCGTCTAACATGAATCGCCACGGCGTCTTGTCGCGCATGCCATAAATAATTCACGCATGCCATTCAGAGCGCCGCTTCGCGCCCATATTCGTTGGCAACCCGCAACGATGCGCGCTGCGGACGCCCGCATGACGCGTTCGGTCTCGCGGCGGCAACGGAATCGCCGAAATCTACTCGATACGACACGAGGGCGGCCTTCCGATCAGGGCAGCTTGCTCCATTCTGCATGGAACCTTTACCGCGGTAACTTGGTCGTTACCACAATCGGACTCGAGCCAGGAGCAGCGTTGCACATTCGGGTATTCATCGTGAGCAATGTGCGGTTGCATCGTGACGGTTTGGCGGCGTTGCTGGGCGGGTGTCCATCGATCGAGGTGTTGGGCGCCTTCAGCGTGCAAGAAACGCAGAACGCGCCGCCCGCGGCGACCACCGACGTCGCATTGGTGGATTTACGGTCGCCCGGCGATTCGGAGGTTGTCGGCGCGCTGCGAAGAATCCGCGCAGGGGTGCGCATTGTGGCAGTGGGAGTTCATGAAACTGCCAGCGAGGTGCTCGCCTGCGCGGCCGCCGGCATGGACGGCTATGTGCCGATGGATGCTGCGTTGGGCGACATGGTCGCCGCCATCGAGAACGCCGTGCGAGGCGAGTTGGCTTGCCCGCCCAAGGTGGCCGCGTCGCTCTACCACTGCATCGGCTTCGGGGACGCCTCAAGAACGGTCACTGCCAATCCTTTGACCCTGCGTGAACTTCAGGTCGCGGATTTGATCAACCGCGGCTGCCCGACCAAGGAAATTGCCTGGCGCCTGGGCGTGCAGCCGTGTACCGCCAAGAACCACGTCAGAAACATCCTGCAGAAGCTTCATGTACGCCGCCGCGGCCAAGCGGTCGCGAAACTGCGAACCTTGATCGGCGAGCGTCTTAGCCTCGGGTAAGCGCGACCCGCGTGGCGTTCGCTTACACCCACAGCCCCGCAGCGCGCAACTGCAACAACGTGTTCATGGTCATCGGGCCTCCCAGATAAGTATCCCTGGGGGCAAACGGCGGTTGCAGTGTGCCGAGGCCGAGGCCGGCCCCTGCGCCAACCCCTATGGGGCCGCCGTAGAACTGTTGTTGACCCGCCGGCAGGAAGCCCGGCACTTGCTGTAGATCGGGGAGGCCGGCGCCCACCCGATTTGGGTCCACCTGCGCATAGGGTATTGCCGCAACGCGAAGAATGTCGTACAGGGTCGAGACCCGTTGGTCGGCGCGCGCTCCATAATTGATGCTTTGTAGCATTGGATGATGAGAGAGCAGCAGCGCTGAAAAACCAACGACATGGCTGGCGGCCATCGCTGTTCCGTCCCAAGCGGCATAGCCGCCGCCCGGAACACTCGATACAACGGCAACGCCGGGCGCGCAAACGCCCACTTGCGGCCCCCAAGCGCTGAAGTTCGTAGCATAGATGCCGGAAAACGCGATCAGTTGCGGCATTGCGCGCTGCGCGTGGCGAGTGTCCTGGGGATATTCACCGAGTTTTCCGACCGCAGACACCGTCAGTACGCCGGGTACGTTGCCGGGAAATTGCACGGCTGCGCCGGAGTTTCCCGCACCGGTAATGCAGGCGATTCCATTCATGCGCGCTTCGGTGATCTTCTGCGCGACGATTTCGGAGTATTGATCGGCGCTGACGCCGATCTGCACGATGTCCAATCGCCGCTCAATGCATTCGCTCAAAGCATCGATGAGATCGCTGAGGTGCCCGCCCGGAACTACCTTGAATACGTGCAGTTCGGAATTCGGCGCGCAGCCGATGATTTCCGCGGATGCGGCGGATGCGGCGGATGCGGCAGAGGTTGATGCGGCAGCAGCCGCTGCCGAGGCGGCAATGATGCCGGCGCAGTGCGTGCCCTGTCCCAGTTCGTCGGAGGCCCAACTCTGTGGGTTCCTGTCTCGGGTAAGATCCACGCCCCGCACAATGTGACGAAGCAGCGGGTGGACGTTGTCGCAGCCCGAGTCGATCAGGCCGATCTTGGTGCCGACGCCCTTCCAATCGGCGGGTACGCGATCGAATTTCATGATGCGCTGGCCCCAGCCATAGGGGCGTTCACCCGGAAAGCTTCGGGAAGTCCGCGCCAGCGGGCTCAACCGAATGACATTGACTTGTCCGGATTCCAGCGACGGATTTCGGATATACCGTTCCCAATAATCTGCCGCGGGGCGCACGTAAACCGCATGAATGTCGGTGCCGTCCACCGCGCTGGTCTGCAGACTCGCCTGCCCCGAGGAGTCGGTGACGGCTTGTGCCGGAAAGCCCGGCCCATACATATTGATTACGGCGTTGGCGAGCGGGCGCTCGCCTTCGCCAAGAATTCGGAAGCGCAGCTCACGGCGTGGCCGAGGAAATGGCATCGCCTGCACGGCGTGCTGCCAGCTCCAGGGCTCAGGGACGAGCATGTCGGAATGGGCCAGGGGCGCGTCACGTTCGACAATGATATGCGGCGGCGCGTTCTGGCGCAGCGCTTCGCCACGCTGTTCGTCCATCCGAACCACCACGGTCTCCGATGACATCGCGGAGGCGGGCGCCGCGGCGTTCGTCAGTGGAGCGGCACGGGCAGCGGCGCCCGGGAGCCGGCGAATGATCTCCACGCTATCCATCTGCGCGAGCCTTTCGATAAAGGGATCGTTGGGCAGCGACATGCTGCCGGGCAGCGACCTGAAGCCGATCAGGTATCGCTGCTTGCGGCGCACAACCGTGGCAGAGATCTTGTCCCCGGCGCTGCTGCCAGCGCCGGTTGCTGATTCGGGCCTGTCATCCCCGACAAGTTGATCCGACGCTGTGAACGCGTCCGGCGCACCGCTTGATTGATGCGTGTGATTCGGTCGCTTCGATTGCGCTGATTTTGCCGTCTGACCCGATATGTCTTTTTGCTCAGCCATGACACCTGCCTCGGTTGTGTAGTCGCCCGCCGCCAATGAATCAATGCATCGTGATGCCAGGCACGAAGTTCGTTCCTAACTGGTTCGGCATGAATTGGCCGCTACCCGGCCCAAATTGGCCCGCAAATTGGCCCGGTAGGAACTGGCCTGCATAGGGATTGGCAGAACCTTGAGTTGCCTGTTGCGCCGCCAATTGCGCCAGTTGCTGCGCCACCAAGTGATGATATTGCGCAAGGCGCTGCAGGAATTGCTGTTGGGATTGCGCCAGCAACGCTGGATTGATTTGCTCCGCGCCGGCCTGGGGTTGTTGCCAGACCCCCGTGGATTGGGAAGCGCCGTTTGCCATACCGGCGAACGCATTGCTGCCTTGCAGGTGTTGCTGTGTGAAAGGCTGTGCCGATTGGGTCGCCAGAAGATGCAGCATCGCTTGCTGCTGGAGAGCAGCTTGCTGTTGCGCGAGCTGCAGTTGCGCCAGCTGCTGTTGCGCGAGCTGCTGTTGCGCGAGCTGCTGTTGCGCGAGCTGCTGCGCGGGGATTTGCCAGCTCGATTGCGAGCTCGATTGCGGCACACCCGCCGCGAAGCTGGGCGTCAGCTGCGGATAGCCGGACAAAGTGTTTGCAAGAGGAATGATGTTCGAGGTTCCTGGAAAACCCTGCTGGCCAAAACTTCCCTGCGGATACCCGAAACTCTGGGGATAACCCAAACCCTGCGGATAACCCAAACTTTGGGCATAGGGATAGCCGATGCCCTGAGATTGGGGATAGCCGATACTTTGAGAATGGAAGTTACTTTGCGGATAAAACATGCGACCTCCGTCTACACTGGTTGAACTACCTTGGTCCGGCACGACGCCGGAGGCGAATGTCACGCTCGATTGCGGCAATGACTTGGGTTGCAGGATAGGAGCCGCCGATGAAGGTAGATATGGCCCGATGATGCATTCATGAGGAGTGATGCCTTTGGCTCATTGCATCGAGGACCGATAAGTACTAAAAGCGTCGCCAGGGCCGCCGCTCTTACGAAACCATCGAACTACTGCGCAGTCCAACCGCCGTCGACGGGAATGGCGGTACCCGTGACATTGTGCGCGTCCGGGGAGCAAAGCCACACCGCCAAGCGCGCAATCTCCGCTGGGGAGGAGAGCCGGTGGGAGGGCTGCTTTTCGGCCAACAGCGCGTTGATTGCCGCTTCGGTCGACACGCCCAATTCTTTGCGGCGCTCGGCAATTTGGGGCGCTACCAGTGCGGTGTCCACCCATCCGGGACAGATGCAATTGATGGTAACGCCGCCGCTTGCCGCGCTGCCGATGCCCGCATATTCGAGTGCCGCGACTTTCGACAATCCGACGAGGCCAAACTTGGCCGAGACGTACGGCGCCTTGTTGACAGAGGCCACGAGACCATGCACCGAGGCGATGTTGATCACGCGCCCGTAGGTGGCTGCGGCCATCGGCGGCAAGGCGTGCCGCATGGTGTGAAACGCCGCCGACAGATTGACCGCGAGAATTTCGTTCCACACCTCGGTGGCGACCTCCGCGATCGGTGCAGTGTGCTGAATACCGGCGTTGTTCACCAGAATATCGAGGCGGCCCCACTCGAATACCTGAGCCATCAGGGCGTCGATTTGCTTGACCTCGCGCAAATCGCCGCTGAAGTAGCGGCCGTCAGGGCTTCCGGCCGCCTGCAATTCCGCAAGCAGCCGTGATGCCGCGTCCGTCTCGAGGAGTCCATGCGCGGCAATGCGGGCACCCGCCGTTGCGAACGCGAGGGCGATGCTCTTGCCAATGCCGCGGTCGGCGCCGGTAATCAACACGGTTTTGCCGTGCAGTTCCGTCACGTCTGGATGCCCTGCACGGCTAGCCTAAAACGCCGGCGCTCAGCGGCATGTCCAACCACAACTTGCGTAGTGCGCCGTGAGGATCGCGCTCCGCGCGGGTATTGCGGTCGAACACCAGCGTCGAGCGTTGCGATGCCTCGAAGCGCGGCCACTGCGGAATCTGCGAGTTGTTCGGATCACCGGTCTTGGCGAAGGCGAGAAACGCCGAGGCCAGGTCCTCGCACATGCGCCGCGCGTCGGCTGAGCCGGCGCCCAAAATGGCATCGCGCTCGTTGTGCATCGACGCGGCGACATCCATGGCATGCACGGCGCCGAACTTTCCATCGAACGCCGGACACGTCCATTCCCATAGGTAGGTGTAGACCGCTGCGCGCTGACGCGCGGCCATTGCCTCGGCCTGCGCATGCGCGAAACGCCGGAAGCCGGCGTCGGTAATGATCTGTGCATGCAACAGGTAAGGCGACTTGGTCGGGAAGTGCTCGCGATAGGTTTTTCGCAACAAAGCGGATTTGGCGCGATAGCTCGCGGACAGCGTATCTGTGAGTTCTTGTTCAGTCATGGCGAATCGATCGAAGAACAGTCCGGCGTCATCGAGCGTGGTGGAAATGATCAGCGGCACATCGGCGCACAAGGACGCGGCCGGTTGCGCCGGAATGTGCGTGCCATCGGCGATGGGTACGAACGCGTGCGCACCAACGGCGGTTTGCGCCGCGAGAATTTGCGTCCACGGCAAGTCTTCAATTCGTTTGAGAGTCGCAGGCGTGAGGCCGAGCTGTCCGATGAAGGCCTGCGAAGCCTGCGCGGCTGCCTCCCGGGGCATATGCGATACCAGCGAGCCGCTCTGAATCGCCGCGCGGTGAAATAAATTGCGCGCTGCCGGCATCGCCAACAACGTGCTCAGCTTCCAGCCGCCGCCGGATTGCCCAAAAATGGTGATGCAGCGAGGATCGCCGCCGAAATTCTCGATGTTGTCGCGCACCCATTCGAGCGCGGCCACGAGATCCAGCATGCCGGCGGCGCCGGCATCGGCCCACGGGCCCTCGGGGTCAAGGTCCTGAAGATTCAAATACCCGAAGCTCGACAAGCGGTGCGTTACGGTGACGACCACAACGTCGCCCCATTGCGCGAGCTTGGCGCCGTCGTACATGGGGTGATTGCCCGAGCAGATCGCGAAGCCGCCGCCATGAATGCAAAACAGCACCGCGCGCTTATCCTCACGGCCGGTTCCGGGGGTCCAGATATTGAGGTGCAGGCAGTCCTCCCCCATCCCGCCCAGGGCCACGTTCAAATCAAACTGGATCAGCCGCGCGTACTCGTGCGCGACATCGTAAGGAAGCTGCGGCGAGACCGCGGCATACCCGAAGCAATCGCGCACGTCCGCCCAGGGTTCCGCAGGTTTCGGCCGCTGAAAGCGGTTCGCGCCCGAGGTCGAGGCGCCGTACGGGACGCCTTTGAACTGCCGGATCCCCGAACTGATCAGTCCTTGGACTCGGCCGCTCGCGGTCGCGACGCTGCAAAACTCCATGCGATCAATTGTATTTGTAATTGATCGACAGGCCCACCGTTCGCGGTTGCGCCAAAAACACCTGGACCGGCGCGGCGGGGTTGTACTGCAGCGGTATGATGTTGGCGGAGACTTCGCCTGCCTTGTCGAACACATTGCGCAGGAACAGACCGTATTCCAGGTGATACGGCGCGCGCACCGAGAAGTTCAAATCCGTGATGTTATAAGAGGCCAAGGTGTACTGCTGACTGATCGGCGTTCCAAAACCCGCGTTGCGCTCGCCAATCCAACGGTCGGTGACATTGATCGATCCCGTATAACCGCTGGGCAGATCGACGTCATAAGTACCGAGCAGCGCGAAGTTGAACCGCGGCGATAACGGCAACCGAACGCCAGGCGTAGTCACATCGATCACGGCCGGCGTGGAAGTCAGGCGCGCATCGGTGTACGCCGCGGAACCGCCGAGAGTCAGCGCCGATAGGACGCGATAGTTGAAGGTCATTTCGGCGCCGGTCACGCGTGCGGTGCCGGCATTTTCGAGCTGGTTGACGCCGCCCACGTTCACCGTAACCTGAATGTCTTTCCACAAAATGTCGTAGATATCGAAATTCAGCGTCGCGCGCTTGTCGAGGAAGGTCGCTTTTTCGCCGAGCTCATAGCTCCAAAGCCGGTCAGGAGCGTAGGTGGGATTGCCGAGACCGGGCGACAGCACGAAATTGGGGCCGCCGGGACGGAAACCGCTGGCCGCGCGGGCATACACCATCACATCGTCGGTGATGTGAAACTTAGGATTGATCAGGTAAGTCATCACGCTTTGATCCGACGTCGCCACCGGCGGCGTCAAGACCGCAGCCGACCCGGTCGCGAGCAAGCCGCTCACAGTTTCTTCGTAGGCCTGCTTTTGCCGGCTGTAGCGCACGCCCAATCCCAATTCCAGCTGCTTGGTGAAGAAGATCGTGCCGTCCGCATAGGCCGCGTACTCGCGGTAGGTGCTCGGCAGGAAACTCGTAAAGGGCGAGATGCCAAAAAAAGTGCCGCCGGGATTTGCATTGTCGAACAGATCGACGATCTCGCTGGTTTTCTCGTTGCTCAAGAAGGCGCCCGCCAGCCATTGAAAGACGGTGTTCTCGTGCGAGGCGACGCGAAACTCCTGGGTGAATTTCTTGGTGGTGGTGTTGACGTACAGACTCCAGGGATCGGCGGCGGCGCCGAAGGCGGCGAGCGCCGCATCGTAGGTCAGGCTATTGTCGGTGTAGCTCGTGCCGTTATTGGTTTGCAGACCGGTGATGGAGCTGAACTTGGCCCACGGTGTGTTGTAGTTGATCGCGGCCGAGTACAGCGTCAAGCTGTAATTGGAGGGCTGAAAGGTCGGGTATGCCTGGTCGTAGGTGCCGTAGGTGGGCTCGTGAGTCTTAGGGTCGCGAAAGCCGACATCGGCGCTTTCACTGGGAATGTGCTGAGTCGACGCGCGCAGCTGGATATCGAGGTCGTCCGTGGGATTGACCAACAACGCGGCTCGACCGCCATCCGATCGAGCCCAACCCTGGTTGTCCCGGCCGTAGATCGGATCCTTGGCATAGCCTGAGTCATACACCTGGTAGCCGTCGATGCGAACCGCGGCGACATTGGCGATGGGCAGATTGACCATGCCGGTATAGGCGTGATTGATATGGCCATGCTCGGTCGAGGACATTTCCACGCCGGCGTCGAGGCTGAAGGATTTCAAATCCGGTCCATTGGGAACGTATTTGATGGTGCCGCCCAAAGAGGTCGCGCCATAGAGCGTGCCCTGCGGACCGTTCAGTATTTCAATGCGATTCAAGTCGAACGCGTTGATATTCAAACTCTGATAACCAACGCCATTCGAGGTGCTGGCGCCCAGGGGAATGTCATCCAGATACACGCCCGTCGCGCTGCTCAGCTGCGAGCCGGTGGTAATGCCGCGGATCACCAGCAGGTTCGTGCTGGGGCCGGTGGAGGCAAAGCTCAAACCGGGTACAAAACCCGCGAAGTCGTTCAAATCGCGCGCCTGAATCTGTTCCAAGGTGCCGGAGGTCAACGCGGTGACACTGCTCGCCACGTTCTGGATGGACTCGGCGCGGCGGGTCGCGGTGACAATGATTTCAGCGAGCTCGGTGCCGGAGCCGCTGGCCGCGGGTGCGACGGATTGTGCCGTGGCGAAGGATGCGCAGAGCGAGGCCGCGGTGCACGCGAGCGCCGCCGGTGTAAAGCGAAATGCAGTCATAGAACCCCCCTGAATTGGACTCTTGAGCAGGAGCCGTAGGATCAGCTCTCTTATGAATTTCAGCGAACGTTGAAATTAAGCCAGAGCCGCAGCCTTGTCAAGAAACCAGCGATTTCCGGCATTTGACCGTGAGATATCGCGAATGGAGGGCCGCGGCAGCGCCGTCCGCGTAATATCCGCGGCATTTGCAGCCAATTATCGCGAGCCCGGCACAAGCACGCATGCACCGCCGCGGGCGCCTGCTCCGGCATCTGCGATCGCTCGGCGATGGCAGTCAGAAGCCCGTTATTCAGCGATTGTTAAATTTAGTACCGTAAGACGGCTTCGGTATGCGCGTGGAGTGTCACAATAGGGGCGCAGGGCGGCGGTCCAAAGCGGGTGCTCGCAGGGGAAATGTCGAACAAACAACAGAGCGAGCCTTGAGCAAACTCGAGCATAAAGCGCCCGCGAAAAGCCGCAAGAAATCGCGGCGCGGCCGTCCGAAGCAGTCCGACGACGGAGTGAAGGCCCGCGGCCGGCTGCTCGACGCCGCCGAATCGTTGTTTGCCGAGCGCGGCTTTTACGGAGTGACGACCCGGCAAGTGGCGGACGCTGCCAGCGTCGATGTCGCACTCATCTATTATCACTTCAAGAACAAATCCAGCTTATTCGACGGCGTGTTCGAGCGGCGCGCGCGGCCGTTGGTATTGGCGCGTCGCGATTCGCTGCGCGCCTATGTGGCCAACAGCCGTGCGCTCACCGTAGAGGGCGCCGTGGCCGCATTCATCAATCCGATGATCGACCTATCGCTGCACGGCGATGCCGGATGGAAGAGCTATTTCGGGTTGGTCGCGCAGATCGACAATACACCGTGGGGCGGCGAGATCATCCATCACTACTTCGATGACAACGTGCACGAGCTGATCGATGTTTTGCAGTCGGCCCTTCCGGGCAGCCCGAAGAAGGAGCTCTACTGGGCTTATAACTTCCTCGCCGGATCGATGATGTTGGCGCTCTCCGGCACTGAGCGGGTCGATCGGCTATCCGAAGGTCTGTGCCGCGCGAAGGACTTGGAGGCTGTGCGTTTGCGCTTGCTCAATTATTGCGCGGGCGGATTCTTGGCGATGATCACCGCCGAGCGTTTGAGCGGCCGCGCCTGACGCCGCGCTCGGCGCTCGGCGCCCGGCTTCAATCATAGCGACGCTTCGCGGTCGAGTTGTTAGCGGTTACCAGTTCAATCGCCGCCTTCACTCGCGAGGGCGTGAAGGGTATGTCACGAATCCGCGTCCCGATCGCATTGGCCACCGCGTTGCCGAGCGCACCTGCCGCCGGCCCTTGAGCCGCCTCGCCGGCGCCGAGGAAGGGCTGTCCCGGCCGCGGGATCACATGCACTTGAACCGAGTCGGGGACCTGCGCAAATCTCAAGATGGGATACGTCGCCCAATCCGATGAGGTAACCCGCGTTCGATTGAATTGCACCGCTTCAAAGAGCGTCCAGCTTATTGATTGCAGGATCCCGCCTTCAGTCTGATTGCGAATGCCGTCGGGATTGACGATTTCACCGCTGTCGATGGCGGCTACTGCGTGCAGCAGACGAACATTCCCGGTGTCGGGCTCTACCACAACCTCGCAGGCCACGGCGCAGTAAGCAGCGAGGTTTTTGTAGCGGGCGAACGCGAATCCGACGCCGTGATTCGTTGCTGTGGGCCGCTTGCCCCAGCCGAATCGCTCCGCCGCCAGCATGACCACGTCGCGCGCGCGGGGATCATCCAGCTGCCGCAAACGAAACTCGACCGGATCGATGTGGACTGCCGCGGCAATGTCGTCCATGAAGCTTTCGATGGAAAACACGTTCATGTAGGCGCCCAAGGAGCGCAGGGCGGACACGCGCAGCGGCATGTGCCGGAGAAAATGCCAAATCACCTTTTTGTTCGCGAACGAGTACAGCGGGACGGAGTTGCGGTCGCCGCTTCCTTCCGGCGCGATGTGCACGGTCGGGGGCTTTGGCGTGAAGGCGGCGCTCAGCAGGCGCGCGGGCAGCAATGCGGCAGCGCCGCCCGGCCGCGTGCTGTGAGGGTTGCTCCACAATTCGTAATGCCAATCCTCAATCAGGCCATCCGCATTGATGACCGCTCTGGCATTCGTCACCATTGCAGGACCGTACGGCTCATCGAGATGTTCCTGCTCGCGCATCCACTGCACTCGAACCGGCACGCCCGGCAATGCGCGCGCGAGCAGCGCCGCATCGGCGGCGGCATCATCGGCGCCGTTATGTCCATAGCACCCCGAACCTTCGACATGGATGCAGCGAATGGCCTCTTCGGGCAGGTGGAGCATTTCCGCGATCGCGGCCCGATCCGGAAACACGCCCTGCGTGTGGGTCCATACCGTCAAGGTGCCCTGCTCAAACCATGCCAGCGCGCAAGAGGGGCCGATGGATGCGTGACATTGATAGGCGCGCGTGAATTTCGCCTCAAAGGTGCGCGAACCCTGGCGTGCAATGTCAGAACGTTGCTCGATCACCACGGCATCCTGCGCCTCGAGCCCCACGAGATAGGCAGCCAATTGGTTTTGCGGCGGAAGAAGCGCTTGTTCTTGCCAGCGCGCGAGGTTTGCCAGGGTGCGCATGGCCTGCACTGCCTGGAATTCTTCCCGTGCCACCACCGCAAGGTAGTTGCCATCGCGTATCACCGCGACCACCCCCGGCATGCGCGACACCGCCGCCGTGTCGAGATCCAGAAGCTTCGCGCCGCTACTCGGCGGCCGCACGACTCGCGCGTGGACCATCCCCGGCAAGCGCATGTCTTGAATGTACGCCGCGCCGCCGGTCACCTTGGCAGGGATGTCGATGCGCGGCAGCGACTTTCCTATCTGGGTGAACAGGTTGGGGGGCGTCAGCACGGAAGTTGGCTTCGCTTCGATGTGCAGAATGTTTCCTTCTACCAGCTGCCCATACTTCAAGGAGCGGCCATCGTCGGCGGTGATCGTGCCGCGTGCGATGTGCAGGCGATCCTTACCCAAGGCAAATCGCTCGGCCGCCTTGCCGAGCAGCAGCTCGCGCACCTGAGCCGCGGCGTTACGCACCGCGGTGCCGCTGTCCTGCAGCGAATGACTGCCGGCGGTGTATTGCTCATTCGCCGTCAGCCCGGTATCCGCCGTCACCAACTGAAGCTGTGAGGGCTCGACCTTGAGTTCCTCTGCGGCCACTTGCAGGATTGCGGTCTTGATGCCTTGCCCGAGCTCGGCCTTGCCGGTGAACACGGAAATCTTGCCGTCTGCATCGATACGAATCCAAGCGTCAAGGTAGGGCGCTTTCGACAAGCTTCCGGGCAGCGATGCCGCTGCGGAGGCGCCCGGCCGCAACAGCATCGGGAAACTCACCACCAGCACGCCGCCCGCGAGACAAAAGGATCGCCGCGAAATCCTCGTGTGGTAAGCGCTCAACGCCGCGCCTCCGAGTCAGGCGACTGCTGCGAAGCACGTCTTACCGCCGCGAGGATTCGCATATGCGTGCCGCAGCGGCACAGATTCGGTTCAAGCGCAGCGCGGATCTTTGCGTCGCTCGGGTCAGGATCACTCGTCAATAGCGCGTGCGCGCGCATCATCATCCCAGCGATGCAATAGCCGCACTGAGCGGCCTGCATGTCGATGAACGCTTGCTGCAGGATCCCAAGCGATTGCATCGAACCCAGGCCTTCCACCGTGGTGATGCGGCGCCCCTGCAAAAGCATGATCGGCACGACGCAGGAGGTCACGGGCTTGCCGTCGATGACCACCGTGCAGGAGCCGCACTGGCCGAGACCGCAGCCGAATTTTGCCGCGTTCAGCCCAAGATCGTTGCGCAGGACATACAGCAACGGAGTCTGCGGGTCCGCCGAGATTTCGTGGTCCTTGCCGTTCACGTTGAGGATGAGGCTCATGAGAGGTCGAAGCTCCGGTGGCTACGTCAATCATGAGAGCAATTCGCAACCGTCCTGTCCAGCGGGCAAGAACCATTCGCACATGCGATGGCCTTCATGTGTCTGTCATGTTGGTTGATTACTTTTCATGACCAGAAATTTCTGGCCAACCGAAAGGGGATTCCCATGAACGACCGTTCTTCGATCGCCAGCAGCATTTCGCTCCTGGTAGGCTGCGGCGCAGCCGCCTTCCTGCACGTCGGCACCGCCGCGGCTGATGACCGCTTTCTGCAACCCGGTTCGCTGGTCATCAGCAGCAGCAACTACGAAGGCTGGACCGGGGCCGTGGCGTCCTTGGCGGTCGGCACGCCGCTGGCCAACACGAACACGCGCCACCATTCCCGCGGTCGCCAATAACAACTACGTCACCGTCTGGAACAACGACACGGTCGACGGCAGCTTCGGCGTGACCTCGCCGATCTATCTGACGGCTGTCGAGCCGCACAGCGGCCGCGTGCTCAAGCGCCTGCGCGTGCCGACCGACACGGTCGTGACCAGCTTCTCCTCCAAGTCGGAGCTGGCGCTGCACCTCGGCCAGGACGAGCATGGCAGCCACCTGGTGTTCGTCGGCTATGCCAGCCCGGGCGTCGGCGCGCTCGACGTCTCGAACTCCGATGCCGTGGCAGGTCAGGACCCGACCAATCCCGTGACCTTCGCCTTCGGCAGCGACTATGCCTTCCACCGCACCATCGTCTCCCTGGACGATGACGGACATTTCTCCTACACGCCGACGATCAACTACGGCGGCAACAACGGCCGCGCGGCCCTGCTGGGCTCGAACGGCCTGTACTACACCGTGGGCAATGCCAACAACGGCAATGCCGCGACGTTCGGTTCGCAGCAACGGCACGAGCCCGGACGTGACCGAGACTACGGGGCTGGAGGTGGTCAAGCCGATCGACGGCTGGTCGGCCGGCGTGGCCATCCCGGCCGGCAATTCGGCGGAGGTCAACCCGCTGCTGCAGTTCGGGCTCGGCAAGAAAGGCGCCGATGACAAGCCCGGCAAGGACGACAACTTCCGCGGCATCACCGAGTACAACGGCGCGCTGTACTTCACCAAGGGCAGCGGCAGCAACGGCGTGCAGACGGTCTACACCGTCGTCAATGCGCCGCAGTCGGCGGCGGGTTTCGTGCCGCTCGCCAACAGCGGCCCCGCGGCCGGCAATGTGCTGCCGACCGTCGCCAATGCCGCGCAGCAGGCGATCGTCATCCTCAACGGTTTCCCGACCGACTCCGCCCGGGCATCACTGGCTGACGGCACGAGCGGTGGGGACTACACGCCCTTCGCCGTGTTCTTCGCCAACGATCACACGATGTACGTGACCGACGAGGGCACGGGCAACAGCGCCGATGCAGCGCATGCGGGCCTGGAGAAGTGGATCCTGGGCAGCAACGGCACCTGGACGCTCGACTACACGTTGACCAATGGCCTGATCGGCAAGGTCGACAGCAACCTCGTAGGGCTATGACGGCCAATATCCGGACGTCACCACGATCGGCCTGCGCAACCTCACCGGCTTGGTCAACAAGGACGGCACGGTGACCCTGTGGGCGGCGACCTCGACCAGCAGCGCCTCGGGCGACAACGGCGCGGATCCGAACCGTGTCGTGGAAATCACCGACGAAGTGAGCGCCACGGCCCTGACCGGCAAGGTGGCTGGCGAGGCTTTCCGCATCGATCGCGGGTCCTACCTACGGCACGGTCTATCGCGGTGTCGCGTACGTTGTCGCCGGCGATCGGGACGATGATCGCGGGCACGGCGACGGCCACGGCGACGGCCACGGCTGGTAAGAGTGCGCGCGGTTTAGTCTGAGTCGCGCCTAAGCACGGCACGGCGAATGGGAGCAGTTCCATCCGCCGTGCCCATACCCAATAGCGGCAATCAGCTCCGGGACGCGCCGGACTTGGTTTAGTATTGGGTGCTTTGCGAGGGTGAATGGGAATGAAAAAGCTGCTCGCCGTCTTCGCGCTCGTGGTGCCTGCCGCTGGACCGGTACTTGCCGTTGATGCGCCGGAGCCGACCACCAGGACCTCGGCGCAGGCGCAGGCGAGGCAGTTCGGGATTTTCTTCGGCGGGACGGCTTCACAGTACGATCTGTGCGTGAAGAAGGGATTCCTACCCAAGGGCACTCAAACTGCCGAGGAGATTGCGAAGTCCTTCTTGGAGAAGACATGGACGACGAATCAGGGCACGGACCAAGCTGTGTATGTGCAGGACGGCTGGGATATGATGAAGAAGGAAATTTCAGAAAACGAGTCGTTCTACACGCAGGCGAGGTGCGCTTCCGTGGGTAAGCAGTGGACGAAGTTGCTGGAGGTAATACGGAAGAAATGAGAGGGCGGATCCGAGGTCGATCCCCGGTGTGCAGCCGCGTGCCGCCGCCGCCGCGCTAATTGGAGCGGGTGGCCTCCGCCGCATTGGAGAAAAGTTGCGGCTCCACTGTGGTTTGCGCCTCTGCGCTGACAGCCACCTGGGTTGGCTGCTCCTTGTGGACTGCCGGTTCTGTCCGTGCCAGCGCCTCGGCCGTTTTGATCTGCTGATCGATGTCGGGCAGTCCAGGTTCCAAAGCCTTTGCCTGCCGCAGCGGCGCCAGCGCCTCGTGAGCGCGGCCCAATGTGACCAAGGATGAACCGCGCGCCGCCAGCGCAATGGCGTCCTTGCGCTGGGTGCTGTGCAGAAGTGCCAAAATGGCAAGCGCAACCCCCTTGTCGCCGCGGCGCAGGGAATTGGCCGCGATGTACGAATCGAGCGCCTGCGAGGCCTGATTGGTGCTCTGCTGCAGCAGCGCTATGCGCACCGTAATCTCGAACTCATTGGGCGCGCCCTTCATCAGCACAAATTTACACGCCTGCAGTGCCGCATCGCCGTCGCCGTCGCTGCAGCGTTTCAACAAGGCTTGGCGCTTCGACCGCAGGGCTTGCAGCTTGCCGGCATGATCGACGCCCTCGAGATCGTGTTCTTCTTTGACCAGATTGCGGGCGCGCCGCAGACTAAACCGCAGAGTCGGATTGTAGGGATTGTACTTTTGCCCTTCCTCCAGCAAGCGAACCGTCTCAGCGTAGCAGCCTGCTTTTTCGAGTAGATTGGCGAGTTCGATGCGCGTTCCGAGCAGGGTGGGCGATCGCTGCAGCACAACCTTGCGGGCGGCGATTTCCCGATTCTGCTGTCCGCCGTTTACGCAAGTGCTCTCCGAGGCGGCAACCGCAACGCGGCTCGAGACCAGCAGTGTCAGCAGCAACAGGGCCGCCGCCACGCTCGGCACGATTCGCGCGAGTTGCCTCATTGCGCTATCTCGCGGATCAAGCGGAATCCGACGCTGGTGCTGCGGTAGTTGCCGTCGAAGCGATTCCGATAAGAAGTGCGGACGAAGTCGGGTTGCGTAAACCAAGAACCGCCGCGCAATTCGTGCTGGGTGCAGTCGCCCGCGGTTTGTGCCGATCCGTCAACGGGTGCGCCCTGGTAATTATCGGTCCAGCAATCCTCGGTCCACTGGAAAACGTTGCCGAGCATGTCGTACAAGCCGAATGCGTTTGCTTTAAACGACCCCACAGGCGCTGTCTGCACGAATTCGTCCGCACAGGGCAACACCTTCCAACCTTGATAGTGCCGCGCGGCCGTCTGGTCGGCGACGTTGGCGTAGGAGCAGGCCTCGGCCGGCGCGGTCCAGGGAACTTGCGCGGCAGATCCGGCGCGGGCGGCATATTCCCATTCCGAGGCGCTCGGCAATCGATACGTCTGGTGCGTGGTGTGAGACAGCCACGCGGCGTAATCCTTGGCGTCGTGCCAGGACACGCAAGTGACCGGGTGCGACGGGGTTTGCGACTCGATCGCGTTCTTCCAAGTGACGGACGGATCGACCCGCCACGCGCCGTCGTAGGTTGCGCAACTATTCGCAGCAACGCCCGTGGCGGCGACGAACTGCGAGTATTCACCCACCGTCACGGCGTAGACGCCGGCGGCAAAGGCATGGGCGATCGTGACACTGTGTTGCGGCGTTTCAAACGCCAAGGCGTCGGCGGCAGCCGGCGTGCCCTGCTGGAAGTTTCCTGCGGCCAAAACCTTCATCAGTGGGCATGTCGGACAATCCCGAAATACCTGTCCCGGTGCGGGCGCGAGCGGCGCGGCCGCGACCGCGGGTGCCGCGGGCGGCGCCGGTGTTTGCTGATTACCTAAGTGCAGGGCGAAGAAGGCAGCCGCCGCAATCAGGGCCGTAATCGTCGACGGCAAGGCCCGCCGCCACGGGCCATGAAACTTTGCCGCCGGCACCGCTGAACTCAAGCAGAAACTGCCGCGCCGAGGGCGTGCGCTTTTCCCGTACGAATTGCAACGCGTGGCACAGGGCGCGAAATTCGCGCCGTGAGAGTTCACGCGGACACGCCAATTGAGCCACATTGCGTGCCGCGGACGGATCCTTCGACCTTGAAGGGAAGCTCGCCGGTCATCAGCTTCCAGGCGACACAGGCCAACGCGTACACATCGTCGCGCGGATCAGGCTCCTCGTTTTCCAGCATCTCGGGGCTGGCGTAGGCGGGGGTCAGGGCGCGCATTCGGTCCGCCGCATTCGCGACCGCTTTTGGCGGCACTTCACCCGGCTGAACCATGAGGCGCGCCAGACCAAAGTCGATGACCTTGATGTCACCCGTATGAGTGATGAAAACATTGCCCGGTTTCAGATCGCCATGCAGGATGTTCTTGCCGTGCGCAAAATCCAGCGCATTGGCAATACTCTTGATCAGCCGCCGTGCGCTGTCGCGCGACAGGCCGCCTGCGCCCTTGGCGGCGCGCAGTTTGTCGAACAGCGACTGGCCGCAGAGCAGCTCCATGGTCATGAACACGATGTCGTTGTCGCGATCGCAATCGAATACGCGAACGATGTTGGGGTGAGTCAGGCTCTGAAGGCTGTGGGCCTCGCGCGACAGCACCGCCATGGCGTCCGAGGGGTTTGCAAAAGGAACCGTGAGAACCTTGATTGCGACGTGCGGATCGGCGGCACCGGCTTCGACCTTGCGCAGATCGACCGCCTTGTAGACGTGGCTCATGCCGCCTTCGCCGATCATCTCCAGCAGCTTGAAGCGGCCGAGCAGCATACTGCCGCTGCCCAAACGGGTGGCACTCGACGCCGAGTCGAGCCCCCATTTTTGCGGGGTCCAGCAGGATGGTCGGCGCATGCGCGACCTGCGGCTCGAAGAACGGGTCGAACTCCGCAAGACTGGTCCGGGTCATCGAAAGCTCGCGTCAAATGACAAAGCCATGCCCATGATGCTCACAAATATCCCGGCCCATTCGTGACGAGACTGCGCATCACCTTATGACAACTGGGCGCTAGCCGGCTGTAGAGGCCGTCACTAAATTGGCCTCGGGCAGTGGGGGTTCTGTCGCAAAGACAGTCGCTGGGCATCTTAATGCCGGCCCAAAATCCGCGATCGTCAGCCGTGAGATGGAAGCGCGACTGCCGCATTTCTCGCCGAAGTTCCCAGGCCAATTGCGCGACAAATTGGCGAACTCGATTCTGGCCAGGGAGGGTTGGCTCAGGTAGCCTACCGCGATCGGTTGCAGTCCTTGCGGAGGTGCCGTGCTTGTCGTGACAACAGAGAACGTGCCCGGACATCGGGTGCGCGAGGTCAAGGGTCAGGTCTTCGGCGTGGTAGTCAGAAGCCGCGGGCTTGGCGGGAATATCATGGCGGGGCTGCGCTCGATCGTCGGCGGCGAAATTACCGAGTACACACAAATGCTCGAGGAGGCGCGGCGTCATGCTGTCGATCGGATGGTCCGCAACGCGAGTCTCATGCACGCCAATGCCATTGTCATGATGCGATTCGATTCGTCCGAGATTGGCCAGACGATGAGCGAGATCGTTGCGTATGGAACGGCAGTGGTGCTGGAATCGGCAACTTGATCATGTTGCGGACTGCGGTGATTGCAGTGGCAGCACTCCTCACATGCGTCGGTATCGGCCTCATAGCCTCTGGGGTTAGTGCGCCCGGCTGGCAGGTGCTGGCCCTCGGCGCGATCGTCCTCGTCGGCACGCTGTTCGAGCGCTGGCGTTACCGTCGCATCGAGGAGCCGCCGAATGGCCACTGGCAGCGGACTGATGAGCAATTCATCGATCCCTCGACCGGGGAGGCCGTTGAAGTCATGTTCGATCCGCGCACCGGTGAGCGCCGTTATGTCGCTGGAAAGCCGCGCGGATTCAAGGATCCGGAACGGACGTAGCGCGAACATCGCGACGTGACCTTTTCCAGTTGCTCCGGTCTAAGCGGCGAACCGCTGTATGAGTTCTTGAGCCACGACGTTCAGGTCCGGTCCGAGTATGAGCGGCTGAGAGCCGACAGCCAGTGGCGCGTTGCCAGGCCGGGCTATGAACGCCGTTTTCCACCCAGCCGCCGCTGCTCCCAGAATATCCCACGTATGACAGGCGATGAGGCATAAGTCCGCGGGCCGCAGGCCGAAATAAGTCTCAACTTCCCGATATATCTCGCGGGCCGGTTTGTAGCGATGCACCGTGTCGTCGACGCTGAACTGCTGCTCAAATAAACTGCCGATTCCGGCCGCCGCGAGTTGCCGCGCGCAGGTGGCCTTGGGATTATTCGTCAGCGTGTAGAGACGAAATCCCGCCGCACGCAGGCTGACGAGGGCTCCAAGCACTTCAGGGTGCGGCGGCATTGTCGCAACCGCTTCTTTCAGCTCTTGCAAATCCGTGTCATTGATCCGGACTCCGCGGGTGCGAGCGAGCATTCGCAGCACCGCACCGCCCAGCTCGTCAAAGGGTACGTAGTTATCGCTTAGTGTGATTGCCTCAGAATACAGAATCACTTGGGCAAACCACTCTCGAAGACTGCCGCCTTCGCCGAACATGCGTTCGAAATGCGGGGTCAATGCCTCAAGATCCAGCAGGGTTTCGTTAACATCGAAAACAAGCAGTGGAATGGCCATGATCACTCCTCCGTAGCAATTCTGACCTGGCTCCGAACTTAACCGATGAGCAGGCCGATCGAAATAACAAATAGCAACAATACCGATAAACTTAGCAGGAGAAGCGGGGCCCATTTAGTCGCGATAGTGCGATTCCTCGCATCCCGCGACATCTGTCTTAAAGATGAAAAGATTGCCTGCTTGAGGCTCCGCTCCTAATGCGGAGGCGTCGAGCGTCTCGCGCGCGCTCGTGACCATGAGCAGATCGAACGCATCTCCGCCAAAGGCGACACAGGTGGGCAGCGTTACGGGCAGATCGACGCGGCCGCTTATCGTCCCATCAGGGGCGTAGCGCACCACGCATCCGCCACCCCATTGCGCATTCCAAAGATGTCCATCCGAATCCATAGCTGAGCCGTCGGGGTAAGCACCGCGCGGCGTTCGGGCGAAAATCTGACGATTTGACAACGTGCCGGTGTCTGCATCCAAATCGAACTTCAGAATCTCACGGCGTGGCGAGTCTGCGAAGTACATGTGCTGTCCATCCGGACTGAAGCACAGGCTGTTGCAAATTGCGATGTCTCCCATGTGTTCTTTAGTGATTCCCTTGGCGAGACAATATAGTTTGCCTACGGGTTCGCCTTGGTCCTCCACCATGGAACCGGCCCAAAAGCGCCCCTGTCTATCCACACGGCCATCATTGAAGCGTACATTGGCTGCGGCATGCTTGGGACGCGAGATCCACTCGATCGTGCCGGATTCCGGATAGTAGTGGGCAAAGCCGGATTCAAACGCCGCAATGATGCGCTCAGTTCCTTCTATGAAACCGAAGGATGCGAGCCGCTCTGGCAAATCGAATCGCTCCAATGCACGCGAAAGGGGCTCATATCGGTACAGACGGCGCTCCTGTATGTCGGTCCACCACACGCGCTTGCGGGCGCTGTCCCAGAGCACGCCTTCGCCCAAGCGTGTTGCCGACCGATAGGCATTCGATCAATGTCGCGTTCATGGTTGGTGTGGGCAACCCGAGAATGCGCTGCTCATGGCAAGGCCCCTAAGAAAGGTTCGACCATCACGCGTTTGCCCAGCAGGAAGATGTCGGCCACCAGCTGCATGGGACGTGCATCCACCTCGCTACGCTTGGCTCGCACCAGATCAGCGAATCGCGCGTAGATCGAAGCGTATTCGTTGCGCAAGTTGGCGAACGCTTCCAGCACAGAAACATTATCCACGCGAAGTTCGCTGCCGCCGGCCGACAGCTTGATGGGGCCGGCGTTCGTATTGAAATCAATGTCCCAGGTTTGGACTCCTACGTGCCGAAAATCGAGCTCAATGTCGATGACCGCGCCGCTCTCGCAGCGCATGCTGACGCTCGCTGCGATCGGCGTCTCGCAATTCTCCGGTATGAACAGGATTGATGACTCCGGAAGGATCGGCTCGTCGATGAGATGCGTCAAAATGGACAGTGCATTGATGCCGGGATCGAGCACACCGAAGCCACCGGCCTGCCACATCCAGGTCTGCCCCGGATGCCAAAGGCGAACGTCTTCTTTCCATGTAACGCGCACGCAGTTCAGTCGGCGTCTGCGCAGCAGCTGCAAGACCAGCGCGACGCCTGGAGCGTGCTGTGAATGCCAGGTCTGGTACAGGCTGAGTTTCTCCGTCGCCGCCAGTGCGACGAGATGCGAGAGCTGTGCGACCGAGGTGCAGGGTGGTTTTTCCAAGAGCACGTGCTTTCCGCTCTGTAGGGCTAATTTGGCCGCCTCGTAGTGAGCCTGCGGGGGTGTGCAAATGGCGACTGCGTCAAGATCCTTGACTTGCGAAAGCATCTCTTGCATCGATACGAAGTTGGATACTCCGGCGGCTTGTGAGTTGGGGCTGCTCGCGGCCGCGAATACATAGGCAGGATTGGCAAGAATCGAGGGAATGTGCTGCTCGCGTGCGACGGTGCCAACGCCGACGATGCCTACGCGAATTGGTTGCATTGCGCGCTCGCTCCTCGCGGCTGCATGTTGCTTAAGCACTGCATTTTCGTTGTTGCGGGCCTTTCAATTCGTAAGCATAAGCCGCGTCACCTGCACAGTACCGAACTAGTGATTGTGGCGGGGAATACCTTTTGTGCGTGCGATACGCTGATACTTCGCGGCCGGCTCGAGAATTGATCCGCTGTCGATCTGACCGACGACTTTACGCTGCATTTCCTGCCAGGGGGTTTGGCTGGCCGGATAAGGATAGCCACCGGCCGCCTCGAGCGCTTCGCGGCGTTTTTGAATTTCCGATTCGGGCAGCATCATGTTCACCTCGCACTTGCGAAGATCCACTCGAATTCGGTCTCCCGTCTTTAAGATTGCCAGATTACCGCCAACAGCTGCCTCGGGCGATGCGTTCAAAATCGACGGCGAACCCGAAGTGCCGGACTGGCGACCATCGCCGATACATGGCAGCACGTGTATGTTCTGTTCGATGAGCCGGACCGGCGCTCGCATGTTGACTACCTCTGCGCCGCCGGGATAACCGACGGCGCCGGCTCCGCGCATGAAGAGCACACATTGCGCGTCGATGTTCAAAGCGGGATCGTCAATACGAGCGTGGTAGTCCTCAGGTCCGTCGAAGACGACCGCGCGGCCCTCGAAGGCGTCGGGATCCTTTGGATCCGACAAATACCGGTCGCGAAATTCCTTCGAGATCACACTGGTCTTCATGACCGCGGAATCGAATAAGTTGCCGTGCAGTACCAGGAACCCGGCTTTTTGCGCCAACGGACGACCGAACGGACGAATCACTGCTTCATCCAAGATCAACGCCGCGGAGCAATTTTCTCCAAGCGTACGACCATTGGCCGTCAACGCCTTATCGAAAAGCAGTCCTTGGGTGAGAAGTTGGGCAACAACGGCGGGAACCCCGCCGGCACGATAAAAGTCCTCTCCCAGAAACTCGCCGGCGGGCTGCAGATTCACCAGCAGCGGAATGTCGTAGCCATAGGCTTGCCAATCGTCGAGCGAGAGCTCGACACCGATGTGCCGCGCCAGCGCAATCAAGTGCAACGGAGCGTTTGTCGATCCACCGAGTGCGGAATTCACCCGGATCGCGTTAATGAAAGATTCGCGGGTGAGAATGTCCGACGGTTTACGATCCGCGTGGATCATTTCAACGATTTGTCGGCCGGTATGATAGGCAAATTCCTGCCGATCGCGCAGCGGCGCGGGGATGGCGGCTGAACCCGGCAGCGACATGCCGAGTACCTCGCACAAACTGTTCATGGTCGTCGCCGTGCCCATGGTATTACAGTAGCCGGTGGACGGCGCCGCTGAGGCTACCAACTTGATGAAAGCCGTGCGGTCGATTTCGCCGGCTGCGAACAGCTCACGTGCTTTCCAGACCACCGTGCCTGATCCGATTCTCTTGCCGTCCGCCCAGGCGCTCAGCATGGGTCCCACCGATAATGCAATTGCCGGGATATCCACCGTCGCCGCGGCCATCAAACAGGCGGGCGTGGTTTTATCGCAGCCGATGGTGAGCACCACGCCATCTATGGGGTAGCCATAAAGCAGTTCCACCAAGCCTAAGTATGCAAGGTTGCGGTCTAACCCCGCAGTGGGACGCTTACCGGTTTCCTGGATCGGGTGAACCGGAAATTCCAGCGGAATGCCTCCTGCGTCGCGGATACCCTCCCGCACGCGCGTTGCCAGGACCAGGTGATGGCGATTGCAGGGCGAGAGATCGGAGCCGGTTTGCGCGATGCCGACAATGGGTCTTCCCGACTGCAATTCTTCGAGCGTCAGCCCGAAATTTAAATAGCGCTCAAGGTACAACGCGGTCATGTCGGCGTTGTCCGGATCGTCGAACCATGCGCGGGAGCGCAGGCGGCGCGATGAGGCTGCCGAGCTCATACTAGTTATCCATTCGCGGGGTCAAAAGCCATTCAGGTCGGCCGGCTGCACTTGTATTTACTCAGACAAATTGCCACAGCGGCCTCGGCTTGGCAAGATACAGGCAGCCCCGACGCGCCCGTGTCGTCGAGAAAGTTGTCTGTCCACTTCAGGCTGATTATGCGCAAAGCTTTAGTTGCCACGCTGTTTGCCATGGCCCCGCCGGCCTTTGCGGCACAGGGACATGCTCATCATCCCATAAGCCAAGCTGAGTTCGGCCGGGTCGGCGAAACAAGCGTACAAATCTACACTCTGACCAACGTTCACGGCATCGAAGCTCGCATCATGACTTATGGTGCCGCGCTGGTTTCGTTGAAGACTCCGGATCGCGCGGGAAATCTCCAAAACATCATATTGGGCTTTGATTCCCTGGGTCCTTACGTGGCCGGTGTGCCATATTTCGGCGCCACGGTCGGCCGCTACGCCAACCGAATCGCGGGCGGTCGCTTCGCACTCGACGGCAAAAGCTATCAGTTGCCGCAGAACAACGGACCGAATAGCTTGCATGGCGGCAACCGGGGATTCGACAAGCGCGTCTGGACGGCGCACCCGATGGAGACGCGCACCGGGGCGTCGCTGCGGCTGACTTATGTCAGCGCGGCCGGTGAGGAGGGCTATCCCGGAGAATTAACCGCGCATGTGACGTATCGACTGGACGACGATGACACGCTCACGATCGAGTATGTAGCAAGGACCACCGCGGCCACGCCGGTCAATCTCGCCAATCACGCGTATTTCAATCTTACCGGAGATCCGGATCGCACGATTCTGGATCACATTCTGCAAATCAACGCGGATCGCTTCACACCAGTCAACGCCACGCTCATTCCTACCGGTGAAATCCGCTCCGTCGCCGACACGCCGTTCGACTTTCGCGTGCCGCGCTCCATCGGCAGCCGTATCAACGTCAATGACGAACAATTGCGATTGGGCGGCGGCTACGATCACAATTGGGTGCTCAATTCGAGCGGAACCGGTGCTTTAAAACCGGCGGCGGTGCTGACCGATCCTATGAGCGGACGATCACTCGAAATCAGCACGACGCAGCCGGGATTGCAGTTCTACTCCGGCAATTTTCTCGACGGCAAACCCGCAGGCGCAGGCACAGTATTCCATTACCGAACCGGTTTGTGTCTGGAGACTCAGCACTTTCCCGATTCACCCAACCAGCCAAGCTTTCCCTCGACTATCTTGCGTCCTGGTGAGGTTTACTCGCAGAAAACGGCATTAAGATTCGGCACAACGATATCGAATTAGACCATCTGCAAATCGCGACGCTAAAACCCTGCTCGTGTTTGCGTCAGCGTAAAATCAGAACGACGATCGATTTGGCCGGCAGGCTCAATGACAGGCCGTGACCGGCGATGGTGGTTGCGTTAAAGGCGACCGGATGAACCAGATCTGGATTCTCAAACGTATTGTGCGCATCAATTGCCGCGGCTGTGAGCAATGTTCCTTTCACTTGCGAAAGACTCACGCTGGGAATCGCGACGGAGACGGCAACGGGCTGGTTCGGATTCAGATTGACCAGTGCCACGGCGATTGAGCCAGACGCCGTTTTTGCGGCGGACAGGCTGATCGCCGGAATCGATGCGCTGCCCAGAATGTATCGCGGTGCTGTCAGATCCGCCGGTAAGGATATCGCATCCTGGAACGGTTCGTACATTTTGAATACGTGATAGGTGGGCGTCAGAATCATTTGCGCCCCTTGTGTCAGAATCATGGCTTGCAATACGTTGACCATCTGAGCAATGTTGGCCAGGCGCACGCGATCGGCATGATGCTGGAAGACATTGAAATTCAGCGCGGCGACAATGGCGTCGCGCAGCGTATTTTGCTGGTACAGAAATCCCGGCTCGCGCCCCGGTTCAGGGTCGTACCACGTTCCCCACTCATCGACCGCAAAGGCAATCTTCTTCGCCGGGTCATGCTTGTCGATGATGTCGCTATTTTGCGAGATGAACTGATCCATTTTGAGGGTGTGGGCGAGCGTGGAGATCCATTGGTCTTCGGGAAAGCCGGTGGCGCGACCTTTCGACTGCCACCGATCGCCGGGAATCGTGTAGTAGTGGAAACTGATCGCGCCTAAGTCGGGGGTGGCCTTCGATATCAGCGCCGAGGTCCATGAGGTATCGTTGTCGTTGCCGCCGCTGGCCACGATGATGGGGCGGGCGCCTGGGGGCGCTTTTAGAAAGTTGGCATCCTGGCGGAACAGATCAATGTAATGCTCGGGAGACATGTTGCCGCCGCAACCCCACGCCTCGTTGCCGACGGCGAAGTAGGCGATCTTCCAGGGTTTGGGATGGCCGTTGCGGGCGCGTTCCGCGGTCAATGCCGTAGGCTTGTCGGAGGTCATGTATTGCAGCCATTCGGCCATTTCGCGCGCTGAACCCGTGCCCAGATTGCCGTTGATGTAGGCGTCGGCGCCGATCATTTCTACGAAATCCAGGAACTCGTGCGTGCCGAAGGCATTAGACTCAGGCACGCCGCCCCAATTCGTGTTTAATGTGACGGGACGTTTTGCGCGAGGCCCGATGCCGTCGCGCCAGTGGTATTCGTCCGCGAAACAGCCGCCCGGCCAGCGCACCACCGGCACGCGCAGATCGCGCAGCGCCGCGATCACGTCCTTGCGAATGCCGCGGATGTTGGGGATCGCGGAGTGCTCGCCCACCCACACGCCCTCTTCGAGACCGCGGCCGAGATGTTCAGCGAATTGTCCGAAAATATGCCGATCGATTTTCGCGCCTAACCGGTCCGCATGAATGACCGCGCTGGCGCCAGGCCCGGGCGCGGGCTGCGCGACGGCATTGGCGACGGGTAGCGCGAGCACCACTGCCCCGAGAACCAGAATCGTTGCGCTGCGCAGATTTGCCGGCATGCGTACTCTCCTGCCTAGACGAAGAAGGCGGACCAAACGTCACTGGCTCCGCACATCGATAACTCAGACAATATGCCAGGCAGGGTTGCCGTGCAAGATTGCCTGAGCTCTTCCCTGGTTTTTCGAAACGACTCAAACAACATACCAGGCAAGTGTGGCGGCAGTGCGCTGCCCCTCGATGTTCGTGGCAACCGCCTCGTGTGAATAGTAGTATTGCCGCCGTTCTCGCAAGAAAGGCGCACTTTGCAGATGAACGGCTCTCCCACAGGTTTTGAACCGCCGGCCAGAGTATTGCGGCTGCACGGATCGATTGCCCGCAAGCTGGGGATTTCAATCGTCTCCGGAAAATACAAGCCTGGAGATCTGCTCGATGGGGAGATCTCCTCCAGCGAGCAATTTGCCGTTTCGCGTACGGCCTATCGGGAGGCAGTGCGAATTCTGGCGGCGAAGGGACTGGTGGATGCGCGGCCCAAAGTGGGTACCCGCATCAATTCACAAAGCAGGTGGCATCTTCTCGATCCTGACGTGTTGGTGTGGATCTTCGAGTCTGAACCCGATCTGGCTGTCCTTAACAGCCTATTCGAGCTGCGCAACGTGGTGGAATCTGCCGCCGCGGGATTTGCGGCGACGCGCCGTTCGGCGGCGCATCTGAAGACGATGCGCCTGGCGCTCGGGGAAATGGCGACGCATACATTGGTCGCGGAAGCAGGTCGTCAGGCCGACCTGGATTTTCACACGACGATTCTGAACGCGACCAACAATCCATTCATTATTTCTCTGGCCAGCGGCGTAAGCGCGGCGATCAAAGCGACCACCGTGTTTAAGTCTCGTAAAGGCCCGTTGCGCCGGGATCCAATGCCGGACCATATGCGGGTGTTCGAGGCCATTGCGGCCAAGAATCCGATCAAGGCCGCGCAAGCCATGAGCGAGCTCATCGTGCTGGCGCGCGATGACACGCGGCTGACCCGGAGTTCAGAGCGCCGACGCGCCCGGTAGGCGGTGCCGTAAGGCCGGGGCGGCCGCGCCGGACTTGGCCTGCCGGCTGACATATTGTCTGAGTTATTCTACAATCCAGCGTGCGGCCTCGACTCGTGAGACAAGCATGCCGTTGCGATTGATACAAATTCTGACCGGCGACGGTGAACGGTGCGTAGCCGCAGTCAGCGAGGGCACTGAGGCATGGCGAATCGAGGGATCGAGCACTGTCCTCGCCTTGGCGCAAGCCGCGATCGACGCCAACTCGCCACTGCAGGACTTGGTCGATGCCGCGGGACGGGCCGAAGCGATCGACCTTCGCGTGGCTCTGCAGCGAGGTTGGGTGCTGGCGCCGGTCGACCATCCGGATTCGGCGCGGGTATTCCTCACCGGAACCGGTCTGACGCATCTGGGTTCAGCGGACACGCGCGACAAAATGCACGCCAAGGCGCATTCCGAGGACGCATCCGATTCGATGAAAATGTTTCGCATGGGTCTCGAAGGCGGAAAGCGCGAAGCCGGCCAGGTTGGCGTGCAGCCGGAGTGGTTTTATAAAGGCGACGGACGCAGCATCGTTGCGCCGGAAAAGCCCTTGGCTTCACCGGAGTTCGCGCTGGACGGCGGCGAGGAGCCTGAACTTGCGGGAATTTACCTGATCGCGCCGGATGGCACCCCCTGCCGTCTCGGCTTCACGCTCGCGAACGAGTTCTCCGACCACATCATGGAGCGCATGAACTATCTGTATCTGGCGCATTCGAAGTTGCGTCCGGCCGCGCTCGGACCGGAACTGTTGCTGGGCGAATTGCCGGCCGACATTCGCGGCACCGCGCGCATCACGCGTGGCGGGAAGGCGATATGGGAAAAATCCTTCCTCACCGGCGAGACCAATATGTCGCACTATGTCCGAAATCTTGAACATCACCATTTCAAATATGGCTTGTTTCGCAGGCCCGGGGACCTGCACGTGCACTTTTTCGGAACCGCGACGCTTTCCTTCGCCGACAAGGTCAAGGCACAGGAGGGAGATGTGTTCGAGATTGAGGCGTCGCCATTTTCGCTGCCCCTGCGCAACCCGTTAAAGACCGTTGCTGCGCCGATGGGCGCTGTTCGCATTCTTTGATGAAAATCCGAAAAAATCATGATTGAAGGGACACTCTTGAAGCCGAGTCGCGTTGGGATGCAATACATAACAATCGAGGCGTTTGTTCTATGAGCGTCTTTAATTCCACGGACTGGCTGGTTGTCGCGGCGTTCGTCGCGGGCATGCTGGCGGTGGTGCTCTATTCGATGCGTGCAACGCCCACATCCGGGAAGGATTACTTTCTTTCCGGGCGCAACAGCAATTGGCTGCAGATCGGCACGTCGATTTTCTCATCGAACATCGGCTCGGAGCACTTGGTGGGCCTGGCCGGCGCGGGCTTCGCCACCGGCATGGCGTTCGCTCATTGGGAGATTCAATCTTGGTTGATCCTTGCGCTGGGGTGGGTATTTGTACCGCTTTACGATCGCATGAAGGTTTTTACGATGCCGGAATTTCTCGAGCTACGCTTCAGCCGCGGCTCGAGGAATGTCTTGAGCCTGCTCACCATCACCAGCCTCGTACTCACCAAAATCGCAGTCACCATTTATGCGGGCGATGTGGTGGTGCGCACCTTGCTGGGCATCGATAGCGTCAACATCCTCGGGCTACGCGTCGATGTGTTCTGGCTGATCGCGCTCGGGCTCGCATTCACCACCGGCGTGTATACGGTACTCGGCGGATTGCGCGTCATCATGTACACCGCCGTGTTGCAGGCACCGGTGCTCATTGTAGGGTCCCTATGCATTCTTTATACGGGGTTAAGCGCGCTGGGTCACGGCAATTTGGCGGCCGGCTGGCATGCGACCGTTGCGGCTGCCGGTGCCAACATTCACCTGATTCGACCGCTGGATGATCCGGACTGGTCGTGGGCGGCGGTGCTGCCGGGTTCTGCGATCATCGGCTTCTGGTACTGGTGCACGGATCAATACATCGTGCAGCGCGTGCTGGCAGGAAAAAATCAACAGGAATCGCGGCGCGGCACGATTCTCGCGGCGTTCCTCAAGCTTACGCCGGTGTTTATCTTTCTGGTGCCGGGAATGATCGCGTTTGCGCTGACCAAGGCGCCGGAAATCGGATTCAAGACGAGCGGCGATGCCGCTTATACCTCGCTGGTGGCGCAAATCCTGCCGCATGGTTTGCGCGGCATGGTCGCTTGCTCGATGATCGTTGCGCTGATGGCGTCGTTGGCCTCCAAATTCAACGCCTCGGCGACGCTCTTTACCATGGATTTTTTCCGCGAGTGGTATCCGAAGGCGTCGGGAAAAACCGAGGTAATCGTGGGGCGCATCGCCACTGCGGTCATTGTGGTGATGGGCATTTGCTGGGTGTTGGTGATCAAGAGCTTGCACTCCGATTTGTACGTTTATCTGCAGAGCGTACAAGGATATCTATCGCCGGCGATCTCCGTATTATTCCTTCTCGGCGTCTTCTGGAAGCGCGCCACGGCGCCTGCAGCGCTGTGGGCCTTCATTGTCGGCGTGGGCGGCGGATTTGCGCGGCTAGGAGCCGATCTGGTTATGCGAAACGACGGCGTCACGGTCACCAAGCTCAAAGAGCAGCTCTACCACCGCGAGATCACACAGGATCAATTCAATGCTGCCATCGCCCCGATACGCGCCGCGCATGGCTGGATTTTCAGTTTCTGGAATATCCATTGGCTCTATTACACGCAGATTTTGCTGGTCGTGACGGCTGCGCTGATGTTTACCATCAGCATGCTCACCAAGCCTCCCGATGCTAGTGTGGCGAAATTCACCTGGTATGGCGCGACGGCGCATGAGAAAGCGGCGACCCGCGCGAGTTGGAATGGGCGCGATGTCGCTTTGAGTCTGGTCGTACTCGCGGCGGTGGCGGCCTTCTACATTGCGTTCTGGTAGGCACCGCTACGACAGCGCGGCTGATATGCTTGATCCAATATCTTTAACCGTCTCGCACGCAAAGATCCTACTTCGACTCCCTGATGATTGCGGCCGCCGCGTTTCCGGCAACAACCCAGCTTGCTGATCCGGCAACGACGGCCTCATCCTCGAACCAGAGAAATCCAAAATCATCGATGCACTCGGGAAAATCTGGTTTGATGATGACGTAACCCGGAATCACGGCGCCCGGTATGTAAGCATTATCCGCGCGGTTGTTGCTGTAGGTCTTCGTCTTGGACACCGTTCCGACGCCAGCTACATAGGATGTACTGGAGACCGGGTGCGTGCCGAGAATGTAATTGACGGCGCGAAGCGTGTACTCCGAACTGACGAGATCCGGAAACGCCTTGTGCAGAAAGTACATGCGGATGGCCATGTCAACCACGGCTCCCGATCCACCCCAAGTGCCCAAGCTAGGAGGCACGCCGAACGGGGTGCTGGCCAACTGCTCGTCGAGACCCACGAGGTAAGTCTTAACGGCTTCCCGCATTTCATCCTTGGCGCTCGCGTCCAGATAACGCAGTATTCGGACGGCCATCCATCCATGGATCCCCATTTGCTGCGGAGTGATCATTTGTGGGAACAGTTCCTTCAGACGCGTTTTGTAGGGCTCCGCGCCATTCGTCGCAATCGTCAACTGCAAAGCCGCGGCCCAGTCCTGTCCGATGTGAGGGTCGCCGCGACCGAAACCCGCTGGAGAAGCGGTTTGCCCGCTGGTTACGCCCGAAGAAGTTGCTGTGGCTGATCGAGCCGAACCGTTACTCGTGCGTTGAGCCCCAGACACCACACCCTGCGAGGCAGCGAGCACGCCCGGGGCATCGTCGGGAGCACCAGCGTCCCAGCCGGGGCGCGCCGCTTGGGGCGTGGGATTGGCTTTCTCGCCGTTCCAGGCCTTGATCGCGGTTTCGAGGCAGTCTTTCGCGAGTGCGTTGTCCCAGCCCCTGAGCGCATCGGCCGCCGCAGCCAGGGCTGCGATCGCGTTCCACTGGAGAGTCGCGTTGGTCGTGGTGAAAATCCAGCGATCATCCGGACGGCCCGAGTAGTCGCCCTTTACTTCGTTGAGACGCAGTTTTGGATCGTAGATGCGGCCATCGGTCTTCGACGCCCCATCGCCCAAGTGCGTATATTGGCGCAGGTCCGGTTCGTGAGTGCCGCGAATCGAATGGCCTATATTGTGAAACTGCGCCAAGATGAGCAGTGCGCCGTGCTTCACCTGTTCAACCGCATCCGGCACGCCGTCGGGACGGTGCATCTCAACCTCTCGCGCGACTTCATCAACGCTGAGTTCGTCGTACTTGAGATCAAACTCGCGATACGCCAGAGCCAGACTCTGAATCACGTTCAGTTGGGCGGGCTCCTCTAGGTCGAAATCCCCGGCATCGTACCAGCCGCCAACGTTCATCCCCGGAATATGATCCCCGCCCCGGTACTTGCCGTCCCTCGCCGTAGCCTGATTCCAGTTGTCGAATTGCTCCCCCACAACGGGCGCCATGCGGCCGTCATCCAGGTGGGAAGCGCCGTGCCACACGCGGTAGGCTTCGCGCACTGAGACATGATCCATCTGTTCCGCGAGGTGATGATCCAAGCTGTCTTGCCAGATGTTCGCGTAGACATCCTTGGAGATCGGAAACGGTGCGGTACGCTGATCCGCGTACTCGATGACATAGAGGCCAGGCTCGTTGACCGCGGTGAAATCGAATTTCGAATAGACATATCGCAACCAGGGAGTTGAAGGCGTGATCGGCCCTTCAAATACCTTCTGGTAAGTTCCGCTTCCAGTCAGGCGCAGCACTTTGGCAGTCCGCGGGCCGGCGTACTTCGGATCGAGTTCGAGTACCGCCACCTTGGAAAAGCCCGGTGCATAGCCGACTTGACTGTGCGCGATCATCGGTGGACGAGTCCACTGCGGAATGACGTCAGGTTTGACATGCCACACGATGGCATCGGTCGTCTTGCCCGTAGGAATCAGCGAGCGCAAAACAAACCAGCCGTTCTGCGCGCGGTTGCGCCCATCGAACAGCATTAGCTTGGCCGTTTCCGAGACGACGGTGACCCGCGCCAGCGAATCGTCAACCCCCAGGGTGATGCTTTTGCCCTCAGCGAATGGAAGCGGTTGGGTGTACCCCTTCGCCTTATCCCAGTCCTCCAGGTAGTAGGCCTTTTTGGGTTCGTCGGGCAGCGGCAATACTTTGATCATCGGATCATTCGGCGTTCGCGGAAAAATACCGGCTTTCGATCCGTCCACTAGGTAGGCCTTGCCCATGTAGATCGAGGGAAGAAATTCCAAGTTAAAACCGGCCCGGCCGATCAGCTTCGCCGGTAGCGGTTTGTCGAGATTGATGCTGACCTTTACACCCCCGGGTTCTGCGGTTACTGCCAGCGTGTAGCTGACATCGAAGGTTGGGAAAGCGAGGCGGGCGGTGAGTCTGTTATTCGCTTGATCTGCCTGGCGCCCTTTGAGGGTTGCAACCAGGTCCCACTGCTCGGGCGTCGGCATGAAGCGCACATCGCCGTTGGTGGCGATACGCTGGCCGTGGAGAATCATTTCCATGGCCGTATTTTTCTGATCGACGAAAACCGGATGATAAGTGCTGTCGTAGAGAAAGACACTGAATCCCTGGGTATCGAGGTATCCCTTGTCGGTCACCTGCATCGCAAAATCGGTTGCGGCAGCACTTGAGGCGGCCAGAGCCGAAAGGAGGCCGGCGCAAAATCCCGTGAGTGTGGTTTTGATGGGGCAGAAGCAAGGCATTTGGACGCTGTGCTTCCCTTGATGGTAGCGCTACCTTTGGAGTTAAGATATGTCGGGGTTAATGGCTCGTCAAGTGAAGGGGTGGATGATCCAATGACGCAAAGATTTGTTCTGGGGACCGGACTGCTGCTGTTTGCCTCAGCAACGCAGGCTGCCGGTGCTCATGCACCGGCAGCTCCCTATTTGGACACCCGTTTGACGGCGGAAGAGAGGGCTGCCGATCTGGTGGGCCGCATGACGCTTGCCGAAAAGGTCTCGGAAATGCAAAACAATTCCGCGGCAGTGCCGAGGCTCAAGGTTCCCGCCTATCAATGGTGGAGCGAGGCCCTTCACGGCGTCATCAACGAGGGAGTGACCGAGTATCCGGAGCCCATCGGTTTGGCTGCGTCCTTCGATACGCAAGGAATTCGCACCATGGCGACTCAGATCGGTATCGAGGGGCGGATCAAGCACGTGCAAAATGCGCGTGAAGGACACACCGGCTTGATGGGCGGCCTGGATTTCTGGTCGCCGAACCTAAACATTTTCCGCGATCCACGCTGGGGTCGCGGACAGGAAACCTACGGTGAAGACCCGTTCCTCACCGCACGTATGGGTGTCGCGTACATCAGCGGGTTGCAGGGCGATAATCCAAAGTACTACTTGGCCATTGCAACACCGAAACACTATGCGGTGCACAGCGGACCTGAGCCAACGCGACATTTTGCGGATGTCGATGTCAGCAAACATGACGAGGTAGATACCTATGAGCCCGCCTTCCGCGCGGCCATTGTGGAAGCCAGGGCCGGGTCCATCATGTGTGCGTACAACGCGATCAATGGCGAACCGGCGTGCGCTAATCGATATCTTCTGCAGGATCAGTTACGCGGCAAGTGGGGTTTTAAGGGTTATGTTGTCTCCGACTGCGACGCGGTCCGCGACGTCGCTGCCAATCATCGTTACCGCCCGACACAAGCGCAAGGCGTGGCTATTTCCGTGATTAGAGGTATGGACAACGAATGCGTTACTTTTACCTCGAGATTCGGTGAGCCGGTCGAAAAGGCCTATATCGATGCCGTGCAGCAAGGGTACCTGCCGCAAAGCGCTCTGAACACGGCGCTGATTCGCCTGTTCACCGCACGCATAAGACTCGGGATGTTTGATCCACCGGAAGTGGTTCCCTATTCGGCGATTGACGAAAAGGAGCTTGACAGCGCTCAACATCGCGCACATGCGCTGAAGCTCGCTAACGAATCCATGGTCCTGCTCAAGAACGATGGAACACTTCCGCTTAAGCCTCAGATCCATAAGATTGCCGTGGTCGGTCCACTTGCCAATCAAGCGAAGGTGTTGCTCGGCAACTACGCGGGGAAACCGACGCACAGTGTTTCCATACTCGATGGCATCAAGACGCAGTTCCCAAATGCGACCATTAGCTACATTTCGGGTATTCAGTTCCTGCGTAACGACGGTAGTCCGGTTCCTGATTCCGCGCTCTCTGCTCCCGACGGCAAGCCTGGTCTGAAGGCTGAGTACAGCGAGTCAAAAGACGGGTTCGATGCCTCACCGGGTCCCGTGGTCGCCACCAGACTGGAGACGAATATCAATCTCTCTCAGAGTAGTGTGCCGTCGCAGCTCGTCGGGAAAAAGACTATCGCCGTGCAATGGGCAGGCTCGATCACGTCTGCACAAACCGGCGACTATCTTGTCGGTGTACGCGGCATTGGATTTGGAACCCTGACGATCGACGGCGAGCATGTTGCGAGGCTGGTGGCCTACGATGACGTCGAAACAGTGACCGGCCGCGTCCATCTGGTACAGGGGCAAAAGGCTCAACTGGCTCTGCGTTACAGCAGCATGCCCAATGCGCCGCGCGCGCAGCTCATTTGGGCCAAAGTGGATGACGCGGTTTCGGCGGAGGCGATCGCCGCCGCCAAAAATGCCGATGTCGTGATTGCTGTTGTCGGCATCACCAGCAGGCTTGAAGGTGAAGAGATGCCGGTCACGGTGCCCGGGTTTTTAGGCGGAGACCGCACGAGCATCGACCTGCCCGAACCGGAGGAGGCACTCATCGAAGCAGTTGCTTCGGCGGGCAAGCCAATGGCTGTGGTTCTGTTGAATGGCAGTGCCTTGTCGGTCAACTGGATGAACAAGCATGCCAACGCCATTCTGGAATCCTGGTATCCCGGAGAAGAGGGCGGAACGGCGGTGGCTGAAACGCTTAGCGGCAAAAATAACCCGGCGGGGCGGCTACCGGTCACGTTCTATACCGGCGTCAATCAGTTACCGAATTTTGAAGATTACGGGATGGCCAATCGGACCTATCGGTACTTCGAAGGCAAGCCGCTCTATCCGTTCGGATATGGATTCAGCTACACCACGTTCAGCTACAGTGACCTCCGTGTCCCCACGCAGGCTACTAGAGCCGGAGAGCCCGTTAGCGCGGATGTCACAGTGACAAATACCGGCAAGGTGGGGGGCGATGAGGTTGTCCAGCTTTACCTTAAATTCCCGGCGCGAAAGGGTGCGCCGCGCATCGCGCTTCGTGGATTTCAGCGCATTCATCTCGAACCCGGCACAAGCCAGCAGGTTCATTTTGAGCTCAAAAATCGGGATCTCGGATTGGTGACCGAAGATGGAATGCCAATCATCGCTGAAGGTGAATACACGCTCAGTATCGGTGGAGGACAGCCGGAGACGGGTGCTCCGGTCGTGAGCCGAAAGTTTCTGATCGAAGGACAAGTCGATTTGGCCGAATAGCGGACATAAGGGCAAACTAAGCAGAAGATTCCCGCTGTTGAAGTTCACACCCACCCGAGTTCCCGATTTCTCAGCATATTCAGTCGGCTTCAACGTGCTTGCTAGTAGACGTCGCGCAGGTAGCGCCCGTCCGCTGCCAGCGCATGCATTTCTAGCTGTGCTTGCGCGGCGGAGCGGCGACCATGCTTGGCAATGATCGCCTGCAATGCGGCGTCGACGTCCTTCGCCATATGCGTCGCGTCTCCGCAGACATAGATCACCGCGCCGTCCTGCAGCCAGGACCAGATCTCTTTTCCGGCTTCGAGCATGCGATGCTGAACGTAGATCTTTTGGTGTTGATCGCGTGAGAACGCGGTGTCGATCCGGCTCAGCTCGTGGCCTGCTACAAAGGACTCGAATTCTGATCGATACAAGAAGTCGCAGTCCGCATGGCGTTCCCCAAAGAATAGCCACGTGCGCCCCGTATAGCCGAGCTTCCTGCGGTGATGGAGAAACGCGCGATACGGCGCGATGCCTGTCCCCGGACCGATCATGATGATCGGTGTGCCTGGATCGGATGGCAAACGAAAGCGGGGATTTTGATGGACGTAAACCGCGGCGGCGTTTCCGACAGCGACTCGATCGGCAAACCACGTGGAGGCCAGGCCGCCACGGCGTCGGCCACGGTATTCGTATCGAACCACAGCGATTGTCAAATGCACTTCCTCTGGAAATGCTGCCAAGCTGGAGGAAATTGAATAAAGGCGAGGTTTGAGCGGCGGCAGTAAGTCCACCAGCGACTGCGCATCGCCGATAGTGCAGGGAAAGTCCTGCAGCAGATCGACGATGTCCTTGCCGTGGAGAAACTTGTTGAGCGCAGCGCTTCGATCGCGCTCAACGAGCGACTGCAGGCCGTTGTCGGCGACGAGAGCGCAGTACTTGATGACGGTCGCCGCCGTCAAGGTGGTCAATTCACGTTTTCGAGAGAGAGCGTCGCGCAATGCCATCTGTTCGGCGTCAATCATGACCGCTGCGTCCGCCGATGCCCCGCTTAAGGTGAGCACCGCGTCGATGAGGTCGGGGGCCTGCTGCGGCCAGACACCCAGCGCGTCGCCGGGTTCGTACTGCAGATCTGCACCTTTCAGCGAAAGGACGACATGGCGAGTCTCCTTGTCCGATCCTGGGGCGGTGAGCAGCTGCCGCCCCAGCAATTGGGCCGCATACGGCCGCTTGCGGGACCAGCGCTGCTCGTTCTCGTCAGGCGCGCCCTCATCGCTGGCGTCGACCGCACTGGCGACGGCGCTCGCCGCCGAACCTGCGGGGCTTTGCGCCGCCAGCGTTCGCCAAAGTGTGTCGCGAAACGATTTGAACGGTTCGTCTACATCGCCGTCAGCGTCGATTCGATCGGCCAGGCGAATCGCCCCGAGAGCTGCGAAGCGCTCATCGATGTGCTGGCCAAACGAGCAGAATTTGCTGTAACTGCGGTCGCCGAGAGCCAGCACCGCGTACTTGAGCCCGGCGAGGGGAGTGCCCTGCGCGGCCTGCAACTGCAGCGCGAATCTGACGGCGCAGTCGGGGGCATCTCCATCGCCGTGCGTGCTGGCAATGACGAGCACGTGATCGAGCTTCGCCAAAGCCTCGAGCGATAGAGAACTGAGATCAAGAAGGTCCGCATCGAACCCCCTGCTGCGTGCATCCTTGGCGAGTTTCTTCGCGAGCCTTTCAGCGGTCCCGGTTTGGGAGGCGAACAGTATCTTGACTGCGAATCGCGGCGCGTGGCTCGAATCTTGCGTCTGCGCGCGTTCGGCGAGCCCCTGGAGTAGTCCCGCGAAAAAGCCGTTGAGCCATGCGCGCTGATCAGGACTGAATGGTGCGTCCTTGGGGAGCAGTTGGATCGCGACCGGCGCCGCCGGCGCTGACTGTGCGCTCACCCGTCTCGGGCTCCCGCGAGACTCCGCAATGCATCGATGTCGTGCCGGCGCGCGAAATCGACAAAGCTCTCACCCGGGTTACGGCGACCCTGATACACATGAAGCAGGCCTTCGAGCAGCGTCGGCAGCTGGCGCAACGGGACATTTTGGGCGAATTCCCGCCCCAGGCCGCGCTCCTGTTCGACCCCGCCGGCGATGAAAACGTGATAACCCTCCGCCGACCCCGAGGCTGTTTGCACCGAAGTACCCAGTAGGCCGATGTCGGCAACACGATGCTGCGCGCAGGAATTGGGGCATCCGGTCAGGTGGATGTTGATCGGAGTATCCAACTCAAAGCGTTGATCCAGATGCTGTGCAAGTTGCAGCGCATGCTGCTTGGTGTCGGTTGCAGAAAAGCGGCAACCGGCGTTGCCGGTGCAGGCAACGAGACATCCGCTGATCGCCGTTGAATTCACGTCGTAGCCCATGGCGGAAATCACGCGTACCGCCTCGGGCACTTGCTGGCTGTGCACATTGGGTACGATGATGTTCTGCCACACTGTGGGGCGCAATTCCCCGTCGCCGCAGGTCTCGGCAAGCTCTGCTAAGCCCAGCATCTGCCCGGCACTCATGCGGCCGACGGGGATGACAATCCCGATCGAGGATAGGCCCGCCTGAGCCTGTCGATGAATCCCAATGTGACCATGCTTGTCGACCGGCGGCCGCGGTGAACACTGTTCCAGGGCGAGGAAGCGCAAGTTGAAGGTGAGCTTCGCCTGAACAAGTTCCAGAAACTTCTCCGTGCCGAGTCGATGAAGTAAGTAACACAGGCGTGCCTTTTTGCGATCGGTCCGGTCTCCGTGTTCGGCAAAGACCCGCAACATGGCTGCAGCGACGGCGACGCACTCCTGCGGCGCTATCAGCAGGCCACAGTCGTTGGCGAAGCGTAGATGACCGGTGATGCCCCCAAGAAGCACGCGAAAATACACTGCTGGTTCAATAGCGGCGGCGGTCGTGACGCGGGTCGCAATAAATCCGATGTCGTTGGTCTCGCTGGCAACGCTGACGCGGCCAGCGCCGTCGAAACTGACGTTAAACTTGCGCGGCAGTCCAAACAGATCGCGGTTGTTCAAGAGATAGAACTGTAGCGCGCGCGCCATCGGCCGCGTGTCGATTAATTCCGTCGGGTCGATGCCGGACAAGGGTGAGGAAGTGACATTGCGGACATTGTCAGCGCCTGCGCCGCGCGATGTCAGACCAGAATCGGAGAGTCGCATCAGAACTTCAACCATGTGCCGGGGAGCAATCTCGCGAATCTGAATGTTGCCGCGCGTGGTCACGTCACCGTACCCGCCACCAAATTCGGACGCGATGCCCGCCAGTGTGCGCATCTGCAGACTGTTCATCGCATTCCCGGGGATCCGCACGCGCACCATCAGCGAATCCTGCGCGGGGGCTACATAAAAGAGTCCGTGGAATTTGAAGCGATAGACATCGCCCGCCAGCGGGGCTTGGTCTTGCTGCGCATGCGCGAGGAGCTTGTCCCAGATATCGAGCGGATTTTCCTCGCGCTTGACCTGCTCTTCGCGGGTGATTTCGTCAACCGGCCAACCAAACCAAAACGGAGGCGCTGCCGAACTGCTGATGCCGGCGCTGGGCGGGTTAGGCATTCCAAGGGGCACTGCGCTTGCCGCGGCAACACCGGCGCTAAACCCCTGTAGGTACTCTTGCTGTTCCTGCGTAAAAGACATCGCAGCGTCGGGATCAGCCGCGTGCATCGTTATTGCCGTTACGGCGTCACGGGCGCCGTCGCCTCGAGCATCGGAGAAGTCGACTTATCTTGGCGCACGCGATAGGTTGAATACAAAGCCAGTCCGGTGAACAGCAGGCCTCCACACAGATTCCCTAGGGTGACGGGGATTTGATTCCAAAACCACCAGGATTCGGCGGTCGTCTTGGCGCCCAGCATGATGCCTGCGGGAATAACGAACATGTTGACCACCGCGTGCTCATACCCTAGGCCGAAGAAGATGCAGATCGGTATCCAGGCCGCGACAATCTTCGAGACCGTGGACTGCGCGACTGCGCCCATGACGACCCCCATGCAGACCATCCAATTGCAGAGCATCGCCCTGGTGAACGCGGCAGCCCATCCCGCGCCGCCGTGCGCCGCAAAAGCCAGCGTCTTGGCGTCTGCGATGGCTGCGATGCGATCGCCCAGGGCGCCGGCCGGCGCTGTGCCGAACATCGTCAATGCACCCCATGCCATGACGGCGAAGATAAGGCTGCCCATCAAATTCCCGAGGAATGACCAAACCCAGTTTCGCAAGGTGTCGGAGAAGCGGACAGCGCCGTCCATCTGCGCCATCGGCATGACTGCGAAGCTTCCAGTCACGAGTTCGAGGTTAAGGAGCACAATCATGACGAAGCCCACCGGAAAGATCAGCGCGCCGACCAACGGCACCCCCGTTTGAACGGCCGCGGTGATTGCGAGTTCGGTCGCAATACCCAGGATTGCCCCCGAAAGGGTGCCGCGAATTAAAATGTCCGTGATGGACAAGGCCGCTTTACGCTTGCCGGCCTCGATCAACGCGGCAACGACATTGGCAGGATTGCAATAGTCCATCGATCCTCCGCCTGCGATCACTAAATTGGCGCATCCGAATTGCGATCGTCGCCTTACGATCGCGCAACGATTTCCTTTGTTTCGACGCCAGAACCCGAAAGGGGATCGTGCAAATTACATGCCACACAGTGAAAGATAGGCAATCGGTTGAAATGCCCTGCTTATTTCAAAAGATTCGGGTGATGCACTAGGCATCGTTGCACCATGACCGTGCAACTGGGTTACACAAGGCTCTCCAAAAGTGCGCTCAACGGAAATATCCGATTCGGCATTCTCAATGGAGGTCGGGTCGTCTTCAATATCAAGGCAAATGATTGTCGTTTGATCAGTTTGGTGCAATATGAGGATGGCGTGTCGTCCGCAGGCATCCAATGACAGCCGGAATTTCGCATGCTTTTCCGGCGCTGAAACTGACACCTAATGCTCATCGGCCTTAAAATCAGTGGTCGGGGTGACAGGATTTGAACCTGCGACTCCTACGTCCCGAACGTACAAGATCCAAAAAACGGCGAATTGGCGTCCGGATGCGGAATTTCCGCTATTTTGTTGCCTAGAGGCTTCCCATGAGATGTGACATCCTATAGGATGTCTATGAATATGGATGCGTTGCGGGTTGTGCTGGATACGTCTGTGATCGTTGCGGGACTTCGCAGCCAACTGGGCGCGAGCAACCGCATTCTAACGCTTGTTGCCGAGCGGCGGCTCGTCCCTTTGGCCACAACAGCTTTGTTCCTTGAATATGAGGACGTTTTAAATCGCGCGGAGCAGCGACTCGCGACGGGTATGACGAAGGAAGACGTGACGGCTTTTTTGGCGGCACTGGCGAGCGCTGCCGAACCGGTTAATGTTCACTTTATGTGGCGGCCCCAACTGGCAGATCCGGCTGACGAATTAGTACTCGAGGCGGCGGTGAATGGTCGGACTTCAGTCATTGTCACGCACAATGTACGCGACTTTTTGCCGGCAGCACGCGACTTCGAGATCGAAGTGATTACACCGAGCGTTATGCTCCAGAGGATGAGGGAATGAGCAAGAACACCTATCCATTAAAACTTCCCACGTCAGTGAAGAAGGCAGCCGCAGAATTGGCTGCCACTGATGGCGTGTCGTTGAACCAGTTCATAGCGGCGGCGGTAGCGGAAAAAGTGGGCTCTTTGCGCGCTGCGGATGACTTCCTGCGTGAACGTGCGGGAACTGCGAAGCCGAAGGATATGCTCAAGTATCTGCGCCGCGCACCAAAGGTTGTGCCAAACGCGGACGACATGCCTTAGAGTTGGATCTGCGACGCGAACCACTTTGGATTCGAAGCGTTGACTCGCGGCGGCGATGCAGGCACCTTTCCAGCGCCGCGCGACGGTGATCGCGGCGCTCTCCAATTGCATTGACGATGAAACTTCGAAATCGGTGGCAACCAGTTAGATAGTGTTCCCTCATTGACGGAACGAAATGCTTTCACTTTGTTGTACAAGAGTAATTCGGGACCGTCTATGCCTGTCGGCGCAACTACCTCCGCCCGTTCAGCCAAGCACCAGACTCGGCAATTGGTGTGTACATCTCGCACGATTCGGACATCAACAGATTGTGATCGCAACTAGCGAACGTTCCCTGCTGACCGTGCTCTTGCCGGCGCGCCAGTTGCGGGAGAGCATTGAAATTAGATTTCAAGCGGCGGTTGCTGAACTCTTGGATGCGCTCCACTTGCCGACGAAAATCGTGAACCGTGAGCTTGCTGCTGTCCAGCCGATATCGTTTTCTGCGGCCTCCAATCGGCGTGATCGGTTCGATGACCCAGTTCGTACGGCAAATTGAAAGCGACCTACCGCGGATTGGAGACCCGCTTCACCTATCCCTTCGGCTCGGCGAAACACCGATGTCTGCAGTGGGATCGAAGGCCTTCTACGGTTTGCCCATTGAAGTTGCTCGGGATCTGCTGATGAGCTCCACCCTGACCTGGGGCAGCCTGAAAGGCTGTATGCGAATAGACAAACTCGCGGAAGAAGTGCCACTCATTCAACGCAGCGAGTTCGTCAGCAAATGAGGGTGCTTCCGTCACAGTAATAGCCTCCAAGAATATCGGGGAAGTAGGAACTCCGCCCCGGTGGATCTTCTTGTCGCGCTCGCCACTAGGAGGGCGACGCTAGCGAGCGTGATCCGCCCCTGTGCAGTCTGGTAGTACACGGCGTAGAAACTCACACGATGCTGGAATCATACTGTGCATCGCGAGCGAAGGATGAACGGCAGGCGGTCAGAATTGCAGGCGGCGCGGCGCCGCTGGTTCTATCCTTAATCTGGGTCACCTTGCACTCAGTAGGCCTTTGAGACTCTTCGCGCTAACGCGCGACGAAGTGCGCGCGTATTCGCTCGTCCGTTGCGGTGTAACCGTCCGGTCTGGGCCGCATGGCACGTCGTGGCCGCTGTACCCATGATGAGCTAAGTGGGCACATCGTAGGTGTCCACGTAAGAGGCACGGTGGGCATTTTCGAAGAGATTGTCACGACAGATACGCTGGGCCGGCGGACTGGCCCGCGGATGCGGCACACGATCGAAGAGAAGCTGCGGATTGTTGAGGAGACGCGTGCTAAAGGCGCCTCGGTGGCGGCGGTCGCGCGCCGTCATCACGTCAACCCGAACCAGGTCTTTGCTTGGAGGCGCCAGCATCGTAGTGGATTACTGAACCCGCAAGCCGCGAAGGGCGATGCGAAGATGCTGCCGGTCAAGGTGAGCACGCCGACCGTGTTGCCGAGCGAGCGAGCGGCGCCTGCTGCAGCGAGCCAGAGCCCTGCGGAGCCCAAGCAGGCCTCGCGACTCATCGAGATCAGGCTCAGCAACGGTCACAGCATTGTGGTGCATGGGCGTGTGGATACCGAAGCGCTCTCGCGTGTCATCGATCTTCTGGTGCAGCGATGATTGCACTGCCGGCGGGGGTGAAGGTGTGGCTCGCCGCGGGCGCGACCGACATGCGCAACGGCTTCGATGGACTCGCGGCTCTCGTGCAGACGCAGCTCGAGGAGGATCCTTTCTCCGGACAGCTGTTTGTGTTTCGCGGCAAGGCGGGTGATCGGGTGAAGATTTTGTGGTGGAGCGGGGATGGGCTGTGTTTATTCGCCAAGCGTCTGGAGCGCGGACGCTTTGTGTGGCCGCAGGCGACGCATGGGACGGTGAGCTTGAGCGCCGCGCAGCTCTCGATGTTGCTCGAAGGGATTGACTGGAGACGCGTCGAGCGCACGCACGAGCCGCACCTCGCGGCGTAAAAATACCTATATTTATAGGGTTTTCTCTCGCATCAGAGTCTCGATCTTGATATAATGGCGCATGCCTAAAGCGGCAGATCTGCCGAACGATGTCGAAGCCCTCAAGGGCATCATTCTCGAGCGCAGCAGCAAGCTCGAAGTCGCCGAAGCCCTCCTGATTTCTCAAAAACTCGAGCTCGAGAAGCTGCGCTTTGAGATCGCGTACTTGAAGCGCATGAAGTACGGCCGCTCCTCCGAGCAGCTCGATCGGGAGCTCGTGCAGATGCAGCTCTGCATCGAGGATCTGGAGGCAAGCCTTGCCGAGAAGCCACTTGAGGTGCGACCCACGCCGAAGGAGGCGCCCGAGAAGCCGGCTCGGCGGCCATTGCCTGCCGAGCTTCCCCGCGAAGAGATCGTGCACGAGAACCCCTGCGCGTGTCCGGATTGCGGAGGCAAGCTGCGTCCCTTGGGCGAGGATGTCTCCGAGATGCTCGAGTACGTGCCGAGTCACTTCAAGGTCATCCGGCACGTGCGCCCGAAGCTCTCGTGCGCGAGCTGCCAGAGGATCGTGCAGCCTGTGGCGCCGAGCCGTCCGATTGAGCGTGGTCTCGCGGGCCCAGGGCTGCTCGCACACGTCCTGGTCTCCAAGTACTGCGATCATCTTCCTCTTTACCGCCAGAGCCAGATCTATGCCCGCGAGGGGATCGAGCTGGATCGCTCGACCCTCGCCGACTGGGTCGGCGGGGCGAGCGCATTGCTCGAGCCGTTGGTGAAGGCGATCGGACGCTACGCGCTTGGCGCTTACAAGATCCACGGCGATGACACCCCGGTGCCGGTGCTCTTCCCCGGCCGCGGCACCACCAAGCAGGGGCGGCTCTGGACGTACGTGCGCGATGATCGGCCGGCGGGAAGTGTCGATCCTGCGGCGGTGTTCTTCCGCTACAGCCCGGACCGCAAAGGTGAGCGACCTCGAGCGCACTTGGCGAACTTCAGCGGCGTGCTGCAGGCGGACGCCTATGCTGGCTTCGATCAACTCTACGGCGAGAAGATCAAAGAGGCAGCCTGCTGGGCGCACGTACGGCGCAAGTTCTACGACATTCACGTGGCGCTTTCATCGCCAATCGCCCTTGAGGCCCTTGAGCGGATCGGGCGACTGTACAAGGTCGAAGAGGAGATCCGCGGTCGCTCACCGCATGAGCGACACACCGTGCGCCAGGCACGTGCGGGACCGGAGCTTAAGTCCTTGCACGAGTGGCTGCACAAGACAGCGACCGCGCTGTCGAAGAAGAGCGAACTCGCCAAAGCGATCCGCTATGCGCTCTTAAACTGGGTCGCGCTCACGCGCTATTGCGAGGACGGGCGACTCGAGATCGATAACAACGCAGCAGAGCGGGCGTTACGCGCCGTCGCCTTGGGGCGCAAGAACTGGCTGTTTGCTGGGTCCGACGACGGCGGGGAGCGTGCCGCGGCAATCTACACGCTACTCGGTACCGCAAAACTCAACGATCTCAACCCCGAAAGCTACCTGCGTTACGTTCTCGAGCGCATCGCCGATCATCCCATCAATCAAATCGAAGACTTGTTGCCCTGGAACCTCCTCGTGAAGATGCCAGAGCTGCGCATTGCAGCCTGAACAGCACGTCAATGCGGCCTTCGGCGGACGGTTACGTTGCGGTCCAAGGACAGCCAAAAGATTGAGGTGTTTTTTGGTGTTGAAACTGGAACCGTTTTTGGAACCGTGAGCCTCTGGGACCTGGAACCGTGGGCGGAGGACGGTCAAAAAACTCTAATTAAATCAGTGGTCGGGGTGACAGGATTTGAACCTGCGACTCCTACGTCCCGAACGTAGTGCTCTACCAGGCTGAGCTACACCCCGAAATCGGCCGCCGAATCAGTTCTTGCGCGCTACTGCGAACTTCGCCAGTTCGCTCAAACCTTCTTTGAAGGCACTCTCGGGAAGGGGCGCCAGGGCCGCAAGCGCCTGATCTGCCTCGCATTGAGCGAGGCGCGCAGTGTACGCAAGCCCCCCAAGGCTTGCAACGGCGCGCGTGATTTCTTCCAAATGGACCAGTCCGCCATTTTCGATGGCATGCCGGATCATGGTTCGCTGGGTCTTCATTTCCGTGCTGCATTGCGTAGATCAGGGGGAGGGTGGGTTTGCCCTCCGCCAGGTCATCGCCGAGGTGTTTGCCCAGACTGGCTTCGTCGGCCTGGTAGTCGAGCGCATCATCGACGAGCTGGAAAGCGGTGCCGATGTGCCGGCCGTAGAGTGCCAGGGATTCCTCCATTGCCGGGCGGCGCGTCGCTCAACACCGCGGCGATCTGCGCGCCGGCCTCGAACAGCCGGGCGGTCTTGCGGCGGATGACATCGATATAGCGGGCCTCGGTGGTATTGGGGTCGCGGGCGTTCATGAGCTGCAGCACTTCGCCCTCGGCGATGGCATTGGTGGCATCCGCGAGAATTTGCATGATCCGCATGCGATCCAGGCTCACCATCATCTGAAAGGCGCGGGAGTAGAGGAAATCGCCCACCAATACGCTGGTGGCATTGCCGAATACCTCGTTGGCGGTATCGCGGCCGCGGCGCAGGGACGATTCGTCGACCACATCGTCGTGCAGCAAGCGTGGCGGTGTGGATGAATTCGATGATGGCGGCGGCATCGATGTGCCGCTCGCCCGAATGCGCCGCAGGCGCGGGCCGCGAGCAGCACCAGAAAGTGGGCGCAGGCGCTTGCCGCCGGCATAGATGATGTAAGTGGCGACCTGGTCGACCAGAGCCACTTTGCTGTGCAAACGCTGTTTGACGACCCGATCGACGGCCTCGAAATCAGCGGTTACCAATCCACGAATCTGTTCTAGTGTCATGCAGCCTCAAGCGAATGTGCCATGGTACCTAAGATCGGCCAGGCTGGCGCGATGCCGCTGGGTCCGCGCGGCCGCGGGGCGGTGCTGGCAAACTTCCCGCGCCGGTGCGGTCCGGTTTGACCTGCCGGCCGCCGGCCCGATACAATTCGCGGCTCTTTTGCGGCCCCATCGGCCGCCCTCGGAGTTGCAACAATGTATGCCGTGATCGCCACGGGCGGTAAACAGTACCGCGTCCAAGAAGGTGCCGTGGTGCGTGTCGAGAAGCTCGATGCGGACCAGGGTGCGAGCGTCGAATTCAATCAGGTTCTGCTGGTCGGCGCCGGGCTCGTCGGTAACCATCGGCGCTCCCTATGTCGGTACCGCCAAGGTGACCGCGACAGTGGAAGGTCATGGCAAGGGCGACAAGGTGCGAATCGTGAAGTTTCGCCGCCGCAAGCATTACAAGCGCGAGAAGACTCATCGGCAGCCCTATACCGATGTGAAGATCACTTCGATCGTCGCTTAAAGTCGGAGACTACTTGTATGGCACACAAAAAAGCAGGCGGCAGTACTCGCAACGGCCGCGACTCGCATTCCAAGCGCTTGGGCGTCAAGAAGTTCGGCGGTGAGGATGTGCTCGCGGGCAACATTCTGATCCGTCAGCGCGGCACGCAATATCGTCCGGGCGTCAACGTCGGCATCGGCACCGATCACACCTTGTTCGCCAAGGCTCACGGCACGGTGGAATTTCGCGTCAAGGGCATTGAGCAACACACCTACGTCAACGTCATTCCGAAAGTAACGCATGGCGGGCGGCTTTTGAGCGCGCCATTAGAATCGAAAGGGGGCAGGGCAACCCGCCCCCTTAATTTTTTGTCTGAACATGGATCATGAAATTCGTCGACGAAGCCAAGCTGAAAGTGCAGGCCGGCAACGGCGGCCGCGGCTGCGTGAGTTTCCGGCGCGAGAAGTTCGTGCCTTTCGGCGGCCCCGATGGCGGCGACGGCGGCTTGGGCGGCAGCGTGTACTTAAAAGCCGTCGAGGGCATGAACACGCTGGCGGACTTTCGCATTTCTCGCACCTACAAGGGCCAGAACGGCGAGAGCGGCAGCGGCAATGACTGCACCGGTCACGGCGGCGATGACACCTATGTGTCCATTCCCATCGGCACCGTGGTGACCGACCAGGACACCGGCGAGACCTTGGGCGATCTGACCGTCGAAGGTCAGACGCTGCTGGTTGCCAAGGGCGGCAAGGGCGGTTGGGGCAACACGCGCTTCAAATCCAGCACCAATCGCACGCCGCGCAAGTCGGGCTTGGGGCTGCCGGGCGAGAAGCGCGAGCTGCAGCTCGAATTGAAGTTGATCGCCGATGTCGGCCTGCTGGGCCTGCCCAATGCCGGCAAGTCCACCTTGATCCGCGCCGTTTCGGCCGCGCGGCCCAAGGTCGCCGATTATCCTTTCACCACGCTGCACCCGAACTTGGGCGTCGTGTCCGTAGGCCTGGGGCGCAGTTTTGTGATGGCGGACATTCCGGGGTCTGATCGAAGGCGCCGCCGATGGCGCGGGCCTCGGTATTCGTTCTCTGAAGCATCTTGCAGCGCACGCGCGTGCTGCTGCATTTGATCGATATCGCACCGCCCGACCCGGCTGCGGATCCGGTCAAGGATGCGCGCACCATCGTCGCGGAACTGAAGAAGTTTGCCGCCGACTGGCGGCGAAAGAGCGCTGGCTGCTCATCAACAAGATCGACCTTTTGGAGCCCAAGGAGGCGCAGCGGCGCGCCAAGGAAATCGTGCGGCGCTTGCGCTGGAAGGGGCCGGTGCTTGCTCATCTCCGGCGCGACCGGCGCCGGCACGGAGGAACTCAAGCAAGCCGTGATGCGTTACCTCGAAGAGCATCCGCGCGCGCGGTGCGGAGGCGCAGAAGCCGGCGACGCCGCTTCAATGAACAGCTCTATTTCGCGAGAGCGCGAACCTGCTTGGTCAGGCGGCTCTTATGCCGCGCGGCCTTATTGCGATGAATGATGCCTTTGTTGACCATGCTGTCGATGACCGGCGTTGCTTCGGCAAGCGCGGTTGCCGCCTCGCGTGCTTGCCGGCTTTGAGCGCCAGGGTTGCCTTGCGGATGGCGCTGCGCAGCTGCGAGGTGAGCGCGTCGTTGCGCGCGCGATGCACGGTCGACTGCCGGGCAGCTTTTTCAGCAGATTTCGTATTCGCCAAGCGCAGACTACTCCCTTGACCAAAAGAGCCGCGTAGCTTGCCGATTGACCCTGCGGTTGTCAATTCGCGGCCCGGGCGCTCAGGCGGGCTTGCTATAGTGGACCACTGGAAAGCAGGAAACCTGAGTATAATCACGGCCTTTCGCCATGGAACTAGTTCGCGGTCTGCATAACCTGTCGCAGCGCCCAGAGGGCTGCGTGCTTACCGTAGGCAATTACGATGGCGTGCATCTGGGGCACCAAAAGATGATCGGCGTGCTGAAGCAGCGCGCCGCGGAATTGCGCTGCGACCGCCACGGTCCTGGTGTTTGAGCCGAGCTCCAAGGAGTTCATCGATCCCGAGGGCGCGCCGCCGCGCCTGACGCGCTGGCGCGAGAAATATCTTGCGCTGGCGGCGCAGGGCGTCGATCGCCTGGTGACTTTGCGGTTCGATGAGTGCATGCGCGCGATGACGCCCGCGTGCTTCGTCGATGAACTGATCGTCGAGGGCTTGGGCACTCGGCACATGGTGGTTGGAATGATTTTCGCTATGGCTGCAATGCGCGGCGGCACCATTGACAGTCTGCGCGCGGCCGGCGAGGCACGCGGCTTCGGCGTCGAGCAAATTGCAGCCGTTCGTCTTCGACGGCGTGCGCGTCAGCAGTACGGCGGTGCGCGAGCGATTGGAGCCGGAGCGACTTTGCCGGCGCGGCAGCGCTTCTTGGGCGTCCCTATCGAATGCTCGGCCGCGTCGTGCACGGGCAGCGAGTTGGGACGCACGCTGGGCTTTCCGACGGCGAACCTGCGGCTCATGCGGCGCAAGCCGCCGGTGCGGGGCATCTTGGCGGTGCGGGTTTTTGGCATCGAACCGCAGGCCGCTGATCGGCGGTGGCGAGCCTGGGAACGCGGCCCACGGTCGATGGCACCGACATGCTGCTCGAGGTGCATGTGTTTGATTTCGCGGGAGACCTGTACGGACGAGAGATCGAAGTGGAGTTCGTCGCGAAGCTGCGCGATGAGATCAAGTTCGACTCCTTGGATGCGCTGATGGTGCAAATGAAGGTCGACGCCGCGCAGGCGCGCGATCTGTTGTCGAAGGTGAGATGTGACTGATTACAAGAATACGATTAATCTGCCGGTGACGGGCTTTCCCGATGAAAGCCGATCTTGCCAACCGCGAGCCTGAAATGCTGGCGGCGTGGGAGCGCGACGGATGTCTACGGCAAGATCCGCAGCTCGCGGCCAAGGGCCGGCCGACGTTCATTCTCACCGACGGGCCGCCCTACGCGAACGGCGTCATCGCACCTGGGTCATGCGGTCAACAAGATTCTCAAGGACATCATCGTCAAGTCGCGCACCTTGGATGGCTACGATGCCCCCTATGTGCCTGGCTGGGACTGCCACGGTCTGCCGATCGAGATGCAGGTCGAGAAGACGCATGGCCGCGTCGGCCAGAAAATCAACGCCAAATCGTTTCGCGCGGCCTGCCGCGAATATGCGCTCAAGCAGGTCGACGCTGCAGCGCTGCGAATTCAAGCGCCTGGGCGTGCTCGGCGATTGGGATCATCCGTACCTGACGATGGCGCCGCGCTTCGAGGCCGAACAGCTGCGCGCTTTCTCGCTGATCATCAAGAACGGGCACTTGTACAAGGGTTTCAAGCCGGTGCACTGGTGCCTGAACTGCCGCTCGGCACTGGCCGAGGCGGAGGTGGAGTACGAGGATAAAACCTCACCGAGCGTCTACGTGCGCTTCGCAGTGGTCGATCACGCGGACCTGGCGCACCGCTTAGGGATCGCAGCGGAACAGCAGCCGGGGCTGTCGGATGAGCCGACCTCGATCGCCATTTGGACCACAACGCCATGGACACTGCCGGCGAATCGCGCGGTGGCCGTGCATCCGCAGTTCGACGTACTCGCTGGTGGAGTTTGAGTTGGGCGGCAGGCGCGAGCGGCTGCTGCTTGGCCGACCGAGCTGGTTGACCTCCGTGATGCAGGCTCTGGGAGTGACCACGTGGGTGGCGATTGCGCAGGCCAAGGGCGAAGCGCTCGAGTATCTGGCCCTGCAGCATCCTTTTTACGAGCGCCAGGTGCCGGTCATCCTGGGCGATCACGTGACGCTCGATACCGGAACGGGCGCCGTGCACACCTCGCCGGGCCATGGCCTGGAGGATTACATCGTCGGCCGGCGCTACAACTTGGAAATCGACAATCCCGTCGGCGGCGACGGCCGATTCCTGCCCGGAACACCGCTGTTTCGAGGGCGAACAGGTCTTCGATGCGAACGCGCACATCATCAAAGTGCTGATTGAAAATGAGCGTCTGCTGAAGGATGAACCGTACCATCACTCCTATCCGCATTGCTGGCGTCATAAGACGCCGGTGATCTTTCGCGCGACGCCGCAATGGTTCATCAGCATGGAGCAAGCCGGACTGCGCAAGGCGGCGCTCGAGGCGATTTCGCATGTCGACTGGATGCCGGCCTGGGGCGAGCAGCGCATCACCAGCATGATCGCGGCGCGCCCGGATTGGTGCGTGTCGCGGCAAAGGACTTGGGGCGTGCCGATTCCTTTATTCGTCGACAAAGTGTCCGGAGAGCTGCATCCGCGCACGCACGAGTTGATCGCGGAGGTCGCCAAGCTGGTGGAGCGCGATGGCATCGACGCGTGGTTTGATCTGGATGCATCCGCGCAGTTGGGCGTGGACTTGGATCAATACGACAAGGCCACCGACGTCATGGACGTGTGGTTCGATTCCGGCGTGGTGCATCACTGCGTGTCGGTCATTCGCCCGGAAATTACCTCGCCGAGCGATTTGTATCTGGAGGGGTCGGATCAGCACCGCGGCTGGTTCCACTCATCGTTGCTGACCTCGGTTGCCATGCACGGCCGCGCGCCGTACCGCGGCGTGCTCACGCATGGGTTCACCGTGGACGAGAACGGCCGCAAGATGTCCAAGTCGCTCGGCAACATCCTGGCGCCGCAGAAGCTGACCAGCACCTTGGGCGCAGACGTGATCCGGCTCTGGGTTGCCGCAACCGACTACGCCAACGAAATGAGCGTTTCGGAGGAGATCTTCAAGCGCATCGGCGATTCCTATCGGCGCATGCGCAACACGCTGCGGTTTCTTTTGGGCAATCTGCACGGCTTCGATCCGCAAGCGCACGCCGTGCCGTTCGATGACTTGGTGGCGATCGATCAGTGGGTGATCGCGAAGACCTTCCACCTGCAAAACGACGTCGTGACGGCTTATCGAAATTATGAGTTTCACAAGATTTACCAGGAGATTCATAATTTCTGCGTGGTGGAGTTGGGCGGCTTCTATCTCGACATCATCAAGGATCGGCTCTACACCACCGGCGCGCAGAGTGCGCCGCGGCGCTCGGCGCAGACCGCGCTGAATCACCTGGCGCAGGCCATGGTGCGATGGCTGGCGCCGATCTTGAGCTTCACCGCCGAGGAAGCCTGGAGTTACCTGCCCGGGATTCCCAATGAATCGGTGTTCTTCAATGCCTGGCATCAATTTCCCGCGGGCGCCGAACGCCGCTCCGCGATCAATTGGCCGGCGCTGATTGCGCTCAAGGCCGACGTCGCGCGCGAACTCGAGCGCTTGCGGACCTTGGGCTCATTGGGCTCGTCGATGGAAGCCGACGTCACGGTATTCGTGCCCGAGGCGCTTGGCAGCCAATTCGCGCCGATGCACGATGAGCTGCGATTCTTGTTGATCACCGGGGATGCCAGGACCGCGGCTTTGAGCGCCCTGCCGGCGACGGCGGTGAAGGGGTCGCAAGAAGACGTCTGGATCGAGGTCAAGCCCAGCACCAGTCCGAAGTGCGTGCGCTGTTATCAGCTGCGCGCCGATGTCGGCAGCAATGCGAACCACCCGCAGATCTGCTCGCGCTGCGTGATCAACGTCGAGGGGCCCGGCGAGGAGCGGCGCTTCGCATGATCACGCAAGCGCAACGCAGCCGAGCGGCGCGGTGGCTGCTCTTGTCGGCCTGCATCGTTTTGGCTGATCAGATCAGCAAGACCTATATCGTGCAGCGCTTCGGCGAATTCGAGCACATCAGCGTGCTGCCGATCCTCGACATAACCCGCATGCATAATGTCGGGGCGGCGTTCAGCTTTTTGGCCTCCGCATCCGGTTGGCAGCGCTGGCTCTTCATCGGACTTGCGGTGGTTGTGAGCTTCGGCATCATCGTCTGGCTGCTGCGATTAAAGAGCGGCGCGCACAGGCTGTTGGCGTGCGGGCTGGCGCTGGTGCTCGGCGGGGCGCTCGGCAACCTCATTGATCGCATCCGCTTGGGGTTTGTCATCGATTTCATCCACTTTCATTGGAATGGGGCGTATTTTCCGGCGTTCAACGTGGCCGATTCGGCCATTACGGTGGGCGCGGCGTGTCTACTGTTGGACGCCTTATTCGAAGGACGGCAAAAACCTGATGCAAATCCTACTCGCTAATCCCCGCGGGTTCTGCGCCGGCGTGGACCGCGCCATCGATATCGTCGAACGGGCGGTCACGCTGTTTGGCAAGCCCATCTATGTGCGTCATGAAGTGGTGCACAACAAATACGTCGTCGACCGCTTGCGCACCATCGGCGCGGTATTCGTCGAAGAGCTGACCGAGGTGCCGGACAATGCCACGGTCATTTTCAGCGCGCACGGCGTGCCGCGCGTGGTGCAGGAGGAGGCCAAACGGCGCTCCCTCAATGTATTCGATGCGACCTGTCCCTTGGTAACCAAGGTGCACATGGAAATCACGCGCTATGCACGCGAAGCGCGCGAAGTGTTCTTGATCGGCCATGCGGGACATCCCGAGGTGGAGGGGACGATCGGGCAATTCGACGCCTCCCTGGGCGGCTCAATTTACTTGGTGCAAACCGTCGAAGACGTCGGCGCCTTGAAGGTGCGAAATCCGGCGCATGTCGCGTTCGTCACGCAGACGACGCTGTCGGTGGACGACACGGCCTCCATCGTCGCGGCCCTGCGGGCCCGCTTCCCAGACCTCAAGGCGCCCGTTAAAGAGGACATTTGCTATGCAACGCAAAATCGCCAGGACGCGGTGAAGGATTTGATCGGCCGCTGCGAGGTTTTGGTGGTGGTCGGCTCGAAGTCCAGCTCCAATTCCAACCGACTGCGCGAGATGGCGGACAAGAACATCAAGCCCGGCTACTTGGTCGACGGACCTGCGGATTTGCGGCGCGAGTGGTTCGAGGGGATCAAGACGGTGGGCGTAACGGCCGGAGCCTCCGCGCCCGAGATTTTGGTGCAGGGCGTAATCGCCCAGCTGCGCCAGTGGGGCGGCGAAGTAGCGGCCGAATTGGACGGCCGCAAGGAACACGTGATTTTCGCCCTGCCGAAGGCGCTGCGCGATGTCGGAAAGCTGAGTACCAGTCTTACCTCAGGTGATATCCCGGGTTAGAATGCCGCCCGTTTCGAAAATGCCGCAATAGCTCAGTTGGTAGAGCAACGCATTCGTAATGCGTGGGTCAGGGGTTCGAATCCTCTTTGCGGCACCACTTTTAAAAATTTAGGCAACGTCGCCCGGCGCCGGGTATTCGGCGCGTCCTATTCGAACCCCTGACAGACAAAAAGCCGGTTCGACAAATTGGCGGAGCCAATTTGATCGGCCGCAGGCCGACCCGAAGGGCGAGGCGCGCAGCGCCGAGTAATCCTCTTTGCGGCACCACTTTTAAAAATTTGGGCAACGTCGCCCGGCGCCGGGTATTCGGCGCATCCTATTCGAACCCCTGACAGACAAAAGAGCCGGTTCGACAAATTGGCGGAGCCAATTTGATCGGCCGCAGGCCGACCCTGAAGGGCGAGGCGCGCAGCGCCGAGTAATCCTCTTTGCGGCACCAGCAAAATATCAATAAAATCATATAGTGATGTGATCTTGACGCAGATGTGCACTCTGTAAATTTCCCTTTTCTATTTTTGCTTCTCGCGGACTGCTCGGAGTTCTTTGGCTGCCAGGAGATCCTTCTCCCCGGCCCAGCGCTTCCTTCGCCAGAATCAGGTCGTCTGCGCGTAGGAATAACTCAAGCTCTCGTCGATCAGGCTCAGGTCGAAGCCAGCGCGCTCGGCTTCATCAATTGGATTTAGAGTACGGCTCACGCGTTCAGGCCGTGCGACGCCGTTGTTGGCAAGTCCCAGCGGCTTCGCGAGCCTCCCCTTGCGTGCCGCCTGTCGGTGTGTTAAATACTGAACCACATGGTTCAGTATTACCCAGACCCGCTTCGATGCCTCGTTCGCCGCGCTCTCCGACGCCACCCGACGCGGCGTTCTGGAGCAGCTCGGGCGTGCAGACGCTTCGATCACGGACCTTGCCGAGAAATTCCACATGACCCTCACGGGCATGAAGAAGCATGTCGGCGTCTTGGAGCAGGCGGGGCTCGTCACCACGGAGAAGGTCGGGCGCGTGCGGACCTGCAAGCTCGGCCCGCGCCGACTGGAGGAGGAGGCGGCATGGATCGAGAGATACCGCCAGCTCTGGGACGCACGCTTCGACGAGTTGGACAAGGTTGTCGAGGAATTGAAACGGAAGGAGAAGAGCCGATGGACGCAAGAAGAGAGAGTGAGCTCACCCCCATGAAGAACCGCACGACGGTGGAACGGAAGTCCGAGCGTGAGATCGTCGTCACGCGAACCTTCAACGGCCCGGCGCGCATCGTGTTCGAGGCGTGGACCAAACCTGAGCTGTTCAGGCGGTGGTGGGTGCCGAAGTCGATCGGAATGTCCTTGCTTTCCTGCGAAATGGATGTTCGTGTCGGGGGCACGTACCGTTTCGTGTTCGCACACGGGGACTCGACAGATGGCGTTTTTCGGCACGTACAAGGAAGTGACGCCGCACTCGCGCCTCGTCTGGACGAATGACGAGGGTGACGAAGGTGGGGCCAGTCACCCGGTGACCTTCGAGGAAACAGGTGGCAAGACGCTGCTGGTCTATGCACGAACTCTATCCCTCGAAGGAAGCTCTCGATGTGCAATCGCCGGGATGGACGAATGCGATGGCCGAGACGTTCGCGCAACTGGACCAGCTTCTCGTCACCCTGGGCGCGAGGGGACTATGATGAAGTCGTCGATCTCGCATCGGCTGCCTGGCTCTTCCCTAGGCGGAAGCGAACCCCGACGAGGTTGTCGTATCAAGATGAGATGGCCGCACGCTTAGTGCGCCGGGCTAAACCGGCAAGGAGTAGCGAATGAAAGAGTCGCACAGGGAAGGCACAGCCAGCCACCCTGACCCCGAGTCATGCGCTGGCGGTCGTAAGGCCGGCGGTGAAGCGTTGACAGGGGCACACACAGGCCAGCCATTGAGCTGCGAAATCAGTTCATCCGGGGTGCCGACGCTGTTAAGCGAAGCGGAAGGCAACACCGTCAGCGACGTCATCGCAAGTCGCTGATCGGACCCTGCGCAGTCGAAGACCCTGAGCATGTGTGGAAACTCCTTGCACGGGAACCGGGAGATCCCATCGACATCCGCTGCAGATGGTGCGGCGGATCGGTCAGGGAAGGGCCAAGGCCGCACGCCCGGCATGCACGTCCATGGGAAGTCGGACGGTCGCGTAGTACCGAAGAAGCCGTCGAACAAAGACGACGACGGCGGCGGAGACGGTGGAGGGAAGGCGATCGACCAAGGGGAACACGTTCCAGCACGGCCGCGTCCCGGACGCAGAGCCGGATCGACGTGTCGTCCGGCCTGAACGCGTACGTGAAGTCGCAAAGGAAGGATAAGAAGGCGAGGTTCACCGCCTTGCTGCACCATGTTGACGTCGATCTGCTGCGTGCTGAGCGTTTCACGCGCTAAGCGTGCAGGCGGCTCCGGGAGTGGACGGGGTGACATGGCAGGAGTACGAAGCCGGTCTGGAGAACGAATCTCGTGAACTGCATGCGACGAGTCCATCGGGGCGCGTATCGGGCGAGCCCGTCCGACGCGAGTTACATCCCCAAGCCGGATGGCGGCAGCGGCCGCTGGGCATCGCGGCGGTGGAGGACAAGATTGTCCAGCAGGCGGTGGTGACGGTGCTGAACGCGATCTACGAAGAAGATTTCCTCGGCTTCTCGTACGGCTTTCGGCCGAAGCGCAGTCAGCATGACGCGCTGGATGCGTTGATTGTCGGCATCGAACGGAAGAAGGTGAACTGGGTGTTGGACGCCGACGTCCGGGAGTTCTTGGAGCGTTCTTCACATTACCCCCAGGTTGTTGATTACGCTTCGAAGAGATCGGGATGAGCGATAGGTACTTGTATCCTAATGCCTTTTGCACGCCCACGGGACACATGCACTGCTTTGAGCTCGCCGCGCTTTACACGCTGCAAGATGGTTTGCCGCGAGACGCCGAGCAGGTTCATGGCCTTGAACATTTTCACGTAGCCGTCGGGCGCGTTTTCAACAAACATCGAACGCAGTTCCTGCGTCATGCGGATGCGCCACGGCGCACCCGGCGTGACTTGCTCGCCGGCAATGAAGCCATCATTGAGCCAGCGATGCAAGGTCGATGGTGCAAGCCCGAGAGTTTGGGCCGCGCGTTCGATGGTCATGCAGTCGCCTTCAGGGATCTGATCTCGCGGCTTCAAAGCACGGGATTTTCCAGTGCGTGCGCACGCTGCTGACGCGATTGGCGGTGAACGACAGGCCTGTGGCGGTGGTGCGTCCTTGGCGATTGAGGATGCCTGCGATGACCGTATCAGGATAGTGAGTGGCCAAGCGTCGCAGAAGGTCGACGGTGTCTTCAGCGGTGCGGACAGTGGCCGGACGCGAACGCGGCAATGGCACGTCGAGCTCGCTCAACAAGCCGCCGCGCCAGCGCAGTGTGAGGTGCGCGTTAAAGTTCTCGCGATCGATCGTCATGACGACTTCCTCGAGCAACGTGCGCAGCAACTCTTTGCGGTCGCGATCGGTCGTAGTGGGTGCCGACCACACGGCGTCGAGATCTTTGCCAAGGGCAACGACCGCGGCGCGATCTTCAGCCGTCAATGTGACGGGCCGCGTGTGTTCGCGACGCGCGAGTTCGGCCTCGGCGGCCTTCAGCTCGCGCAGAGCATTCTCCCACTCGGCCTCGAGACCGCGCGCTACCAAGCGGTTGTCAGGATCGACGGCGCGGTAACGACGCTCGGCACGCTGCGTGCCGTAGCGCGCACGCTCGACATCTCGGCGGAACTGTTCGACGGTGGTCTCGTGGTCGGCTTCCAGTTGCTCGGCGGCTTTTACCGACGCTTCGAGGCCTGCGGGTGCGAGCGCGGCGAGGAACGCGGCTGCGACCGCCGCATCGATCTGACAGCCACCGACGTTCAGACAGTACTCGCCGCGGCCGTTGACGATGGTCTTGCCGGCGCAGTGATACCCGGGCGTAGAGTGGCGGCCGCGGTAGTGCACCTTCAGGGGCCGGCCGCAGCCACCACAAGCGGCAATCCCCTGCAGCAATGCGGTGCCTTCCCTCACGGCACCTCCGCGTTGATGAGGTCGTGGACGCGTATTCTGTCCCAGGCGCTTTTGGTTGACCTCGAACGTGGTCCAGTCGATATAACCGGTGTGGTGATCGCGGATGAAGACCGGCCATTCGGTGCGCGGACGCTTTTTGACTCGCTTGCGCACGCGCCCGCCATCATCGATGTAAGAAAGCTGCTGTGTTCGACCATACACGTAGACGCCGGCATAGAACGGGTTGGTCAGTACCTGATGGATCTTAGTATACGTCGGTGTTACCCAGCGAATATCCTGAAGCGTGTTCGAGTGCAGCGGGAAGCGCAAACTCTGCGAGCAGAACCACAGCCATACGCGCCGTGCCGAGCCCATCTCGGCGAAGCGCTCGAAGACGGCGCGGATCGCCGCGGTCACCGACTCATCGGGATGCAGCAGCACTTCGCCATCCCCTTCGCCCCGCACCAGGCCGACGGGCAATCCGCGGCTCAGCTCGCCGCGGGCCGCCTTGTTGCGGATCCCGCCGAGCAGACGTGCCCGAAGGACGTGCAGTTCTGCTTCCGACATCGTGCCCTTCAGGCCCAGCACCAGCCGGTCGTTGAACAGTCCGGGGTGATAGATCCCATCGGCATCGCCGATCAGCGTGTTGGTGACCCCGCACAGATCGAGGAGCCGGTACCAGTCGGCGTTGTTACGCGCCAAGCGCGAGACTTCCAGGCCGAGCACGATGCCGATCTGACCGAGGGCGACCTCCGCGATCATGCGCGCGAAGCCGGCACGGTCGGTGAGGCCGGAACCGGAGATGCCAAGATCTTCGTCGATGACCTTGACTTGTGCGCGAGGCCATCCGAGTTCCACGGCGCGCTCAGCGAGATGGTACTGCCGCGCGGTCGACTCGCGGTTGTTCTCGACTTGGGTGCTGCTGGACTGGCGCACGTAAACGACAGCGCAACGACGAAGATGATCGGTCGTGATCTTGGTATGTTCACTCATGAGCTTGCTCCGGTTCGGCGACGGTCTTGGCGATCAACCGGGCCAGCAGCGCTATCGCTTTGGCACGCTGCTCCTCGTCGAGGACGTTCCACACTGGGGCGGCGCCGTCGGGCACCGGCGCTTCGAGAAAGCTCAGCTGTTGCATGGCGAGGCTCCTGCGGTGTCGGCCGCCGCGGGACATCCGCAGCCGCAAGTCGACGCCGCAGAGCATCCACAACGGTGCGGGTTTGGAGCAACTGCGCGCAGGAGGCCAGCAATGGCGGCTGAGCTTGTTTTACAGGCTCTTTCGATGCCTTCAGGTCCGTCCAGGCGGCCGGAACCAGCGAGCGCGTTCCATCGGGCAATACCAGCGTCAGATGAAGCTGGCCGCCTCGATGAGCCCAGCCGAGCACATCCAGCGCCCGCCCCTCGAAGGCATGGCGCTTACGAACGATGGTTACTTGGTTGGGATATCCAGCGAGGTGGTGGTGATGGGCAGTCTGTCGAGTGGTTCTTTGATAACCTCGACCATGATCTGCTGATGAAGGCTGTGCGCAAGCACACGGAGTGCCGATGGGTGGTGTTGTACATCGAGCGGTGGCTCAAGGCGCCATCGATGGGAAGGAACGGTGAGCTTCATGAGCGTACGCGAGGAACTCCGCAGGGAGGGGTGATCAGCCCATTGCTCATGAATCTCTTCATGCACTACGCGTTCGATCGGTGGATGCGCCAGGCTGTGCGAGCTGCACCGTTTGTGCGTTACGCCGATGATGCAGTCGTGCATTGCTTATCCGAGAGGCACGCAAACTCTGTGAAGGAGAAAATAGCCAAACGCTTCGCGGCGTGTGGTCTTGAACTTCATCCAGAGAAGACACGGATCGTCTATTGCAAGGATGCCAATCGAAAGGAACAACATCCATTGGTGCAATTTACCTTCTTGGGCTTTACGTTCAGGCCGCGATATGCGCGTTCGGCGGCGGGGGTTCGGTTTACGAGCTTTCTGCCAGCCGTGAGTGCAGATGCGGCCAGACGTATGCGCCGACAAATCCGCTGGTGGCACTTGCCGCGCCGTACTCCGGCCACGCTAAGTGAAATCGCGGTGGACTGCGATGCGACATTGACTGGCTGGTGGAACTACTACGGCAGCTTCTGTGGGTCCGCAATGCGAACGGTCTTTTGGCACTTCGATCAGGCGCTTGCCTATTGGGTTCGCCGGAAGTTCAAGTTGCTGCGTTCTCAACGTGGTCGTAGCCATCGGTGGGTCGATAACATGGCGCGTCGTGAGCCACAGCTGTTCGTCCACTGGCGACTGCGGTATGCAAATGGCATAACAATGGGAGCCGTGTGAATCGAGAGGTTCACGCACGGTTCTGCGAGCGGCCGCGGGGGCAGTGCCCGCGGCCTACTCACGAACAAGTCTCTCCCTAGGCAGACGCCAGATGGATCGTGCGACACGGGAACATGCCGTGGTCCAAGCCGGTCGCGTGGCATGATGAGTGCACACGCGACAGGCAAACGCAGCTGCTTTTCGTGAATCTTGATGCTGCGCGGATGTGACTCGGAGACGGCCGCTCGAAACGCTTGCCGATACTCCAGGCTCGTGTTGCTAACCGATATAATCCACCAAACAATATAGCCCCGTGAACGCACCGCTCCGTCCCCCTGCCAGCGTATCGACTAATTTGATTGTTCGCTGGACATCCGACGTGAGCAAAAAATTCGGTGTCGTGGTGTAAATGGGGATGTTGGCGCCTGCGTTTGTACCAGCCATTGGAGTTGCTGCGCCGCCAGCGAGAACAGTCGGCGTCGTTTCTGTCGTCTCCAGCGTGTACTGAAACGCCCCACTATTTGTGTTTGCCGGTTTAAAGAACCGCACCTGGGTAATCAACGCGTTCAATGGCAAACGAAATTCTATGTTTCCGCCGGCCGCCGGCCAATCACTATTCGCGCCAAGGATAGAGACAGTTTTCACGCTAGTGATTGCGCCAGTGCCCAGATACCAGTTTATGTCGGAATCCACAATTTCGTGATAGCCGACTGTCGCTGCATTGGAGGTATTCCGGCACTTGTTAAAGCGGATATTAGGAAAGCCCCCGGTGTTTACGCCCGGAGTCATTGAAATGAAGTGCGCAGCAGATGGATTTTGCAACAGGGTACAATTCTCGTAGAGCGCTTCGTTTTGGAAATTCCAGTTGTTACTGTTGTTTACGTAATTGTGAATACCGCTCAGCTGCGAATTCCGAAACTCAATGTTAGGCCCTGCCACATTGACAATCTCGATCTTACAAACAACGTCGGTGCTCGAGCGGCTGCCCACTAGAGGAGATTGATCCAAATGGTTGAATCCAACATTCCCTTGGGGCCATTGTGAATGCAGGAGGAGTGAAAAATCTGTGGCATGTTCAACGCGAAGGGCGTCCACATTGAAATCGCAAACACCCTGAGCGTGCGCAGTTCCAAGAAGTTGAAATATATAGTTGCTCACGGTTGGCTTGTTATTGGAAATATCTGACGACTGGATATCAAAGTGTCCGCCAAAGGAGGAATTGATCCAACTACCATTCGTCACGTCCCAGAATTTGCAGTTCTTCCACCAGAAATTGAGAAACTGATCTGATGCAACGGTGGCGACTGACATTGTTCCAGTGGTTGCATTGGAGGTAATGGCGGTGCCCCCCGAGGTAGCAGATACCTCAATGGCGGTAGATGTGGCGGCGACAATAAAATAAGTCGTCCCAGCCACGATCTGGCCAGCGCCAGTTCCTACTGTTGTGGCGAAGGTGATTGTCGAGCCAACCGCAAAAGCACCGCTGGTATTCGTGAGCGCGATTTGGTTAGAGCCATTGGTGAAAGTTCCCGTCTGTGGCGCAGGGATGTAAAGCCAATTGGCGATCGTGCCGTCGACCGTACAATCATTCCATCTCCATTCGCTGTTATTGTTTGCCCCGGTCAGTAGGTGAATGTTTTGCCAACTACCGTTCCAAGTAACGTCGGAAAACAGGTACTCCTGGATGTTGGTGAGGCCGCCTTGCTCGAAACTATCAAAAAAATCACTGTTGGCATCGTTGCCCAAGAATGTGATGCCATGAAATTGAACGTTTAACCATCGTTGGTTCAGGCAAAGAGGGCCGCTGGTCGATGGCGAATACACGACCGTCGTCAGGCTCGAGCCTTCGCCGCGGATTACGAGTCCGCTGATTTTAGCGAGTGGAGAGGAAGGAGACATCAATGCACGAGCAGCATTGACATAAAATGTTCCACTTCCAAGTCTAATGGTGACCGACCCTAGCGGGTCGCTCTCACCCGTTACTGTCCTGCTACCAACTGCAGCAAGCGCATAGGCTGCCTGCAGATTAGCGGTATCTGCCGCTCCCGATGTATCTCCAGATGCCTCAAGATATGCAATAGTCATGTCACGTGCTCCTTCACTTGGGTGGATGAATGTCAGGGGAATTCGATTAATCCAAGGTCAATGCGAAAACGGCTTCGAATGCGCGAATGTCCACGCGGTCTAGCAAAGACTCAGCCAATTGCTGAGTAAAATTCGGCGATCGTGTGTTTCCCGTCGGGGTGGTGGCGGCGTGATTCGATCCCACCAATACTGTGAGCCGAACTGAATCTCACCCACGCAGGCATTCCACCACGTCGAACCAATTAAGGAAGAGTGTGCAGGCGAGTCCAGCAAATATACTGAACGCGCCAAATTTGAGGACGGTCTTAATTTGCCGATGTCTGATGAAGGCAATCTTGTGGTCAGCAAATGCGCTGTGCTTCCCAAAATCGCGAAGATAGTATTTAAGTACGCTCCCTCAAATCTCCTTGTTGTAGTTTCAGCGTCCATTTGTGCTCCGTCCTTGATGGCCATAAGTCCTTCACGAATGTCCTCCTCGTGAGTGCTCCATGATGCGAACAAGGTTAATGAGATTTTGTCGCAGAGTTAAACCAGTTTACGATATTGAGGTCAGTCCAGAATTGGATCTGGTCCTGTAGTCAATCGCTGACAATGCATCGCGACAATGTCCTACTCGAGATCGGTTGAAGCCGTTTTTGCGTAAATCCGGCTTGGATACTCACTGCGTATGTGTTGTCGTAAAGTTTTTGTTGTTAACGCTGCTGCTGGTGTAACCAGGCGCACCAGGAGCGGCGCGCCAAGCGCTCGGGGCCTCCTTATCTTCGCGTCCGGCCGCCGCTGAGGAAATCATTGCGGCAGCCATTCAGTGCTTATCTCGGCCTTGCGCGCGTTGGAGGCAATCGGTATCTTCATCTTGGTGGTCTACTCAATGGATTGCCGGGTGATCAAAAAAGGTCACGCATTTGCTTTGAGGGCATGGGGCTGCTTTCCTAAACGTGTTTAGGCATGCCGGCAGATGCGCCTTAGTACGAGTGTCGCGTTGAGCAAGAGGATTGCGTAAATGGCGATTCCAGTCGCATCCGAAGACGAAATCTCGGGCAGGAGCCTCTACGGGGATAATTTCTCCTCCGATCAGATCCGAGAATGGTACGACAGTGAAGTTACCGGATACTTCGATCTGCTTTCCAACCACTACAAGATTACGGATGCAGATAACCAATACAATTATGAGTACGACGCGCTAAACCAATTTCATGCGATCGGCAAGTTGCTCAATCGGCAATTCGATACTTGTTTGGCGTTGGGATGCGCCGCGGGCGACGACATCGCTCCGCTTGCTCCCGTCGTGCAGCGATTCATAGCGATTGAACCCGCCGAGAAGTGGTGGCGCGACAATATCGCCGGCAAACCTGCCATTTACATGAGCCCATCCGCAATCGGCGATATCGAACTCGATTCGGCGACCGTCGATCTTGCTACTTCCTTTGGCGTGTTGCACCACATACCCAATGTGAGTCATGTCGTCGGCGAGATCGCTCGTGTGCTCAAACCCGGCGGAGTATTCGTTTTGCGGGAGCCAATCTCTTCCATGGGCGACTGGCGCAAGGCGCGAGCCGGTTTGACGGCCAATGAGCGCGGCCTGCCTGTCCAGTGGTTCGAATCTTTGGCACGCACGACTGGCTTTAAAATCTTGGCCCGTCGCGCTTGCATGTTCGGTCCACTGTCGACCATCGCTAAAAAGCTCGGCATTTCCTTGCCCTTCGCTAGGATGTCGATAGTCAAGCTAGACTGGTTGATAAGCGAGGCGTTTCGTTGGAATGCGCGCTATTGGCGGGATGGCTTCGCCAAGAAAATGGCGCCTAGCTCGGCGTTCTGGATCTTGCAGCGGCCTACGTGATAGCCGCTTGGCACGGGCCTCATGAACCCGCGAAATATGTCTTGGGACGAAAAGCTTCGAGCCATGGAAGATCTATGGCAATCATTGAGCCGAGAGGATGCTCGGCTTGAATCTCCCTCTTGGCACAAGGAGGCGCTTCGGGATACCGCCACGCGTCACGATGTGCGTAAGGAGCAACCGATCGACTGGGATACCGCGAAGCGCGAACTGCGCAAGCGCACCGAGTGAAAGCCCTACTGCCAAATCTACTGCCAAAAGCGGGGAGGTGAGGGGATTCCAGGGGGCGGCGAGGCGCAGGATTTCAGCAACTTACTGATTTCTATTTGCGTCTCCGTGGGTTCGACCAATTCGCCTGGAGCGAATTGGGACGACGCGTAGCGTCGGCCCGAAGGGTTGCGACCAGGATGGCCGCAGCAATCCCACCCTCTCCGCCACTGACAATAAAAGGCCCCGCTGGGCAGCTTGCGCGCAGCAGCTCGGCGGTCGCAAGCACGAAAAAAGCAGGGCGTTGGTGTTGAACACTATCGGTGGGTGCCACTGCCTGGCCGTCGATGAGCCGCTTGGCTCTCCGCATGCGAGCGTTCCCAAATGCGTAGCAATCACTTTCTGCTGTGCTCGGCAGGCGTGACACGCAGCACCGCCATCATTCCGTTGTCCTCGTGATCGACCAAATGGCAGTGAAACGGTATATCTCCAGCAAGCGACTCGGGAAAATAGAGTTTGATGCGCACACGGCCAGGTCGTACCGGGCCCTCCTTACTGTGATAGCCCGTCGCTTCTGCGTACGGCACATTAACGACATCCAGAAGTGGCGGGTTCGGCACCGGCTTGTCATCAATCGCAAGCACGCGAAAATGCACTTGATGGATGTGGAAGGCGTGCAGCTCGTTGGTCCAGTTCTCGATGACCCACTCCTCCGTGGTTCCAGCGCGTACTGAAATGGCCGGCGGTCCTCCCATGACATAGGGCTTAAGCACCGCGCCGGGTTTCCGTTCCGCGATGTAGAAATCGACCTGGTCGGTAAGGCCGGGTCGCGGGTATTCGGCCATGGCGATTACGCGTTCGTGTTCGGTTGGCCGCGCCATCAGTCCGCTGAAAAGACTGCGTCGCGCTGCCTCGGCAACTTGCACCGCAGCCGGTTCCGTCATCGCCCCGGTGCCTGTGACTACCGCAAGACGACGTTCGGGGAGCCGATCGCCGGCACAACCCGTATCAACCGCATGGGTCACAAGATAGGCTTTTATCCCCAGCGGCGGACCCGTGAGCAACACCTCGAGCCGGCCCGAGGGTGGGACAAGCTGCGAGCTCATTGTGCCGGCTACCGGCAGCGGCGCTCCCGCATCGTCGGTGAGGGGACTCCCATCGCGTGCAACCACCTCGACGGCCAACGGCTTGCCGTGCTCATCAATGAGCGCAAGATCGAGAAATGCATCGGTCGCAGCGTTCAATATGCGCCACAACTGTCTTCTGCCGACCGGTATCTCAAAGTGTGCCAGCGCCGAATCCTCGGTTTCGCCAATCGGTATGGGTGTACCGTTCAAGCTGATCGCATCGATCCCGGAATTGGCTCCGCACAACAATTCGTGGGCAGTATCAATGGCGGTTGCGCGACCTGAGGTCCGCCTTACCTTGTGCGTGCGCGATCCGGGAATCGCGCCGGTCATCGCAGCAGCCTGGGTTTTACCGGCATCCAGATCCTGGGTCTGGCGCACAATCAATACTCGTTCATCGATGCCGGCAGCACGTCGTGCGTCGTCTCGCGGCCCTTCGACGACGATCGCCCCGGTCAAGCCCATGAGCATTTGCGCCTGCACCTCGCCGTGGACGTGCGGGTGATACCAATACAGCCCCTCAGTCATCTCCGCCGGGATGTGGTAGCGATACGTAAAGGCGCGCTGGCCGCAGCGCCGGGGTCCGATCGCCGGATCAGTGCAGACATTCAACACATCATCCTGCGGCTTCACCGGCGGGACGGCGAAACCATGCACATGCAGATTGGTCTCCCCGGTGGCGTGATGCTTCATACCCGGGGCGACCGGGATGAATTCCGGAGTTCGAGGCACACGTCCGGTAGCAATGGAAAGTTTGCCGGGGCCGGTAACCGCATCGATCGCGGCGGGATCGGTGATTTCATTGCGCAGCGTGATAGTGAGGTCCGAGCCCAACCTGACGCGGATAGTCGGCGCCTCGGCACTGCCATTGGTGGTATAGCAAAGCCGATCGTGATCCTGGCGAACGGTCAAAGTCAGGCCTTCCGGGGGTGCCCGCAGCTCAGGCGCAAAGTGACCGGGCGGCGGAACACCGACACCGCAAGGTGCCGTCGGCGTGCTGTGGGGATTGAACGGCGTTATATCGGCTGCGGTCGCGCCCGCGCTCAGTACAGACAAAAAAAAGACCTGCCAGATATTGGAAGGTCTTTTCATAATCGTTCGAATCATGGGAGGCAGGATAACCGCCTCCCATGATTTCTGTTGGCATTATTCCTGAAACAAGTCGCTCATCACTTCAACCCCCGCATCGCACGCATGATTGAGGCAGGGAAGTTTGAATGCCGCATCCAGTGTCTTGGTCAGCGAATAGTGATCGTAGAACTTCGCGCTTTGCAAGTGATGTTCACCATAGTTCGTGTCGACGATCGTGACCACTTGATTGGAGGTGATACGGCTGTAGTCGTTTTCATCCCAAAGAATCACAATGGCACTGCGGCTATCGGACCAGGCCGGCGAGGCCTTGATCGCAGTTACGATGCGTTGCACGGCCAAGTCGCCCTGCAAAATCAACGTGGGATTAAGACCGGTCTGCGTGCCGTTATCATCGGCATCGAAATTGCAAAATGCCGTGCCGTTACCGCGTCCGTGCTGGTCGTTGCATTGGTTCGGCGCAATAAAAGCCAGATCCGGCACGTGACCCTCCTTCAGATCCGCATAGAGGCCATGCTGGCCCTCAAAAGAAACGACGCGATCGAGGCTCAACGCACGATCTTTGCCCTCTTGCACAGAGGCGAAGTAGGCAAAGGGATTGTGCTTGACCGCGTAGAGAAACACGATGTTGGACGCACTTACCGGGTTGCCGGCGGTAGACAGGGTGGCAAAGTTCGTGCTGACATTGACTCCGCTGGCGTTGGTGCCGCCGCTGATATAGAACCCATCGCTTACGTCGACGCCGTCGGCACCCTGAATGGGCAGCCCTTCTTGATAGGACTTCCAGGACTTGCCGGCTCGTACCAACTGGTCCGCGATGGAGATGCCGCTGATCTTGGTGCTCGCCGGAATCGCCAGTGAACCGTTGATGTTCGTGAGCGGCGGGGTGGAAGTCTCGTTCATGCTGTTATCGACAAGCGGGGTCGCAGCATCTGTGCCGGTGCCCGCAATGGGACATACGAGTCCAGCGCTCGGGTTGTCGGTATTGGTCACATGGCCCGGGGTTATATTCGGTGCACAATTCTTGTTGTGCCAATCCGGATATTGGTCCGACAGATCGTTGAAGTTCGAACCGCCCACTACTTCCAGGTAGTTGGTTGAGCTCGGATGTGCAATCGCGAAATAGTTCTGCGCCAAATTGGCCTTTGTCATCAACGAGTTGATGAACGGGGCCTGCGGGTTCCCGGCGATTTGGGCGTAAGCATGATTTTCCATCATGATGACGAACACGTGATCCAGATGCGGAATACCTTGGGGTACCGGTCCTTGCTCTGCGCTAGCGCTTCCCGCGGCGATCAGCGCCCCAATACAAGATGCCAGTGCGAACTTCTTCATCGAGTGTGTACTCCCAGTGTTGCTGTTAATCGTGCGGGGACGCTTTTTCGATTCCCGCGTCTCAGGATTTCATGCATCCATCGCGGGCATCGGCACGCGATTGCGCAGATGCAGCATCGTAGGAAAGAACTATGACATTTCCATGTCACCGGGCTTGCCGGCGGATAACATCCAGAGAAAGGACGCTAGGCCCCGCGCCTGGTCTTTTAACATAATCCTGACGCCCAGCCGGATTCATATGCTCATCGCATGCGGTGCCAACCACATGCGCACGCACTGCGGGAAGTACTGATGTCTCCTCGCCATAGCCGACATTAAAATGCCAATGAACAAGCGAATAAATCGTGACTACACAAATGATCTGCGTCTTTGGCATCGGCTTGCGGCTCTGAAGTCGCTCCCATGGCCAGCTACACCACCGAACGTGTTATTGATGTTCAGCACTGGAGCAAGCGGCTGTTCAGCTTCAGGTGCACGCGCGGTGCAGGTCTGCGCTTCGAGAACGGTCAGTTCCTCATGCTTGGACTCGAAGTCGACGGTCGCAAGCTCGTTCGCGCTTACAGCATTGCGAGCGCCAACTATGAGGAGCATCTCGAGTTCTACAGCATCAAGGTCCCTGGTGGACCGCTGACTTCCAGACTACAGCACATAGAGCGCGATTCGAGCCTGCTGGTGAGCACCAAACCGACCGGTACGCTGGTACTTCGCGATCTCAGGCCCGGCAAGCGGCTCATCCTGCTGGCTACCGGCACGGGCATCGCGCCCTTCGTCAGCATTGCCAAAGACCCCGACACTTACGACCGATTCGAGCAAGTCATATTGCTGCGCGGCGCTCGCAACAACGCGGATCTTGCCTACGGCGACGCCGTCATCCGCAGGCTGCGCGAAGATAGCTTTCTCGGCGATGTGGTGCGCGAGCGCCTTCTCGACTACCCGACCGTCACCCAAGAGACCAGCCGCTACCGCGGCCGCGTGACTACCGCGGTACAAAGCGGCCGCGTGTTCACCGATCTCGGGGTGGGACCGCTTGATCCGACCTGCGACCGGTTTATGATCTGCGGCAACATGCGCATGTTGGCAGACGCGACGGTGCTGCTCCAGTCCCGGGGATTCGAACCGTCGCCGCAAATCGGCCTGACCGGCGATTATCTTGTGGAACGCGCCTTCGTCGAGTCACTGGATACGACGGTTCAGCAGCGTGGGCCGGAGAAGTTCGCCGTCGCCGCTGCGAACCCGGTCCACGCGTTGTAGGCGAGGCGGTTTGCGATTCCATATATGCTTTGACAAGTACATACTCGGTGGAGTATATAAGAGAGGATGGAATCTGTATTCGAAATCATTGCGGAGCCGAACCGGCGCGCGATATTGAGTCTCCTGGTCTCGTCGCAACGATCGGTTGGAGAGATCGAGCGGCAGCTGCGTATGCCGCAGCCGACTGTGTCGAAGCACCTGCGGATACTGCGAGAGGCCGGTTTCGTAGGATCCACCGTGGACGCACAGCGCCGTCTTTACCGGCTGAAACCCGAACCACTTCAGGAGCTGGATGCCTGGCTCGCGCCGTTCCGCCGGTTCTGGTCCGCTCACCTGGATGCTCTCGAACGCCATCTCGAGCGCATGGAGGCTTCACCACCGAAGAAAATGAAGACTGGCGCAACGCGACGCGGCTCAAACCTTGGACGCAACAAAGGAGAAACGCAATGAAAATCAAAGTGACCAGTGTGTACGTGGACGACCAGGACAAGGCGCTGCGCTTCTATACAGAGATACTGGGCTTTGCCAAGAAGACCGATTTCAGTCAGGGCCCGTATCGTTGGCTGACCGTGGCCTCGCCCGAGGAGCCGGACGGCACTGAACTGCAGTTGGCGCTGAACAGCAACCCCGCCGCCAAAGCGTATCAGCTGGCGATATTTCAGCAGCACCAGCCTGCGACCATGTTTTTCACCGACGACATCAAGGGCGACTATGAGCGCATCAAGGCCCGTGGCGCCGAGTTCACGATGACGCCGACAGCGGTGACCGGCTCGACCATTGCGATGCTGAACGACACCTGCGGCAACCTCATTCAGCTCACCCAGCTGACACGCTATTCGCGCTAAGGAAAAGGCGGTGACCGATTTCGCTCAGTACACGCCTGGTCCGGCCAGCGGGGCGCAGATCCGAAAGAGCGGCGAGAAGTGGACGCTCATCCTGGTCAGGGAACTGCGCCACTCGCGGGAAAAAGTCTGGCAAGCACTTACCGACCCCGCGCATCTGCGCGAGTGGGCTCCATTTGACGCCGACGGAAGCCTAGGGGCGGTTGGAACCAGAGTGAAGCTCACCACCGTGCACGCGCCCAGGCCGCACGTCACCGAAACGCAAGTGAGGCGAGCCGATGCCCCCACGTTGCTCGAGTACAACTGGGGTGGCATCGATATCCGGTGGGAACTCGAAGCCTTGGGAAGCGGCACGCGCCTGACCCTGTGGACCAACATCGACCGCCGCTTCATCTCAATGGGCGCGGCGGGTTGGCACATCTGCTTCGATGTGTTGGAGCGGTTTCTCGCCGGTCAGCCCATTGGACGCATCGTCGGCCCCGAGGCGATGAAGTTCGGCTGGCCGCGCCTGAACGCAGAGTACGCCAAGCAGTTCGGTGTGGAACCCCCTAACTCGCCGCCTCAGGCGGCTCAAAAGTCATGACCGGAGGAAAAAAACCGTGAAAGATGCAACCAAACGTTCGATTGTTCGCTGCGTTCACCTCGTCTTTAGCATCCCTATACTCGGTTATATCTACAGTCCGTTTGAGGTGCTTCCATCGTACGCTCCCCGTGTTCGATATGTCGTCGTTCCCCTAATGCTCGTTTCGGGATTGTGGATGTGGAAGGGCCATGTGCTTCGGAGATCTATTTCCAACAGCCTCGCCAAACAACGCGGTTCACCGAAGTTAGCCGCATGAATGCGGGACCAGAAGCCGAAGATCAAGGATGAACTGAACGTTAAGGCGCGGCGGGTACCAATCGAATCCGTGTAATTTCCGATGGAACGCCGAAGCGATTCGGCGGCCCCCAGTAGCCAGTGCCGCGGCTGACGTAGATCCACAAATTCTTCAATCGATACAGGCCGCGGGAAAACGGTTGGAAAAAATGCACGAACAGGTTCCAAGGCCAGAACTGGCCTCCATGCGTATGCCCTGAGATTTGCACATCAAATCCTGCGCTGGCGGCAGCCATCGCCGAACTCGGCTGGTGAGCCAGTAAGATCTTGGCGCCGGCATCGGCGGGTGCGCCGCGCAATGCGGCCGCAGGATCGCTGCGCTGCGCGGGGTCGAAATGATGTGCACTCAAGTCGGTCACGCCCGCGAGGACCAAGGATGCGCCGTCGTGCCGCAATACTACATGCTCATTCTTGAGCACCCGCAGGCCGAGTCGGCGGATTTCCTCCGTCCAAGCAGGCTCGCCGGAGTAGTACTCGTGGTTGCCGGTGACGAAGTAGGCGCCGTGCCTCGCCGTCAACCCGGCCAAGGGCGCCGTGTGCGCTGATAGTTGTGCGACGGAACCATCGACCAAATCGCCCGTCACCGCGATCATATCGGCGTTCAATTCATTGACTCGCCGGACGACGCCCTCGACAAAACCTCGCTTGATGGTGGAACCGACGTGAACGTCGCTGATTTGCGCGATCGAAAATCCATGCAGAGCACGCGGCAAATCGATCACGGGTATTTTTATTTCGACGATACCCGGCCGGCGCCGCGCAACGAACAAACCGGCCAAGGTGACAAATAGCGCGAGATATAGCGTCGCTTGCGCGCTGCGCTCGATCCAAAGTTGCACTTGGCCGGCGGACAGGAAGGCGTGTGCTCCGAGCAGGACCAGGTCGCGCAGCAACGTTAAAACGATGAGTGATGAAAAAAAGCCCATCGCCATCAGACCCACCCACGCGAGCCGATCCGCCAGCTTTCGATTTTGCAGGACCCGGGTTCGCATGGACAACGGTATGAATAGGCAGCAACCGATCAGCAGCACAATGCCTAAGGCGACGCCTACAGGACCCAGCCTCAAGCCCGAGAGCAGCCGCCAGCTGATATATGCCGACAACGAGAGGAACAGCCAAAAGGGGTGCTGAAACAGGCGGCGAAAGGACATAGTTTGGAGTCGTCTCGAAACCCTTACGCTGGGGGCAGTACAATGCTAGTTCAAGAGCCCCTTAGGACCTAACGTGAATCTAAGTTTCGTCGCAGGCAGCGGTGAAGTGCCGCTGATATACGAAACCATTGGACGGACGTTCGATGACACCGCGCTTCGCTTCGCCTCTCGCGACGCGCTCATCGTTCCCCTTCAGCAAGTTCGCTGGAGCTATGCGGAACTCAAGCATCGCGTCGATCTGCTGGCCGCTGGGTTGATTTCGCTCGGTTTGAAACCCGGCGATCGAATCGGCATCTGGGCGCCGAACTGCGCGGAATGGGCTGTGACGCAATTCGCCAGCGCCAAAGCGGGGCTGATTCTGGTGAACATCAATCCGGCCTATCGGCTGTCCGAATTGGAGTTCTGTCTCAAGAAAGTGGGCTGTCGAGCCTTGATCACAGCCGAACGGCTCAAGAACAGCGACTACCTTGCCATGCTGCGCGCTTTGGCGCCGGAACTGGAGAGCTGTGCGGCCAACCACTTGAGCAGTACGCGGCTGCCGCATCTGAAGCTCGTCATCCGCCTGGGCCGAACCGCTGCTGCCGGGTGCCTGAACTTTGAAGATGTGATGCAGCGGGGGAGCGCGTCAGATCGTGAGCGTCTTGCGCAAATTGGCGCCGAGCTGCAGCCCGACGAGGCCATCAACATCCAGTTCACCAGCGGTACCACGGGGTCGCCGAAAGGCGCGACGTTAAGTCATTACAATATTTTGAATAATGGCTACTTTGTGGGTCGCGGGATTCGCCTGACGGAACGAGATCGGATCTGTATTCCGGTGCCGCTGTATCACTGCTTTGGCATGGTCATGGGGAATCTGGCGGCGATCGCGCATGGCGCAGCGATGATTTATCCGGCGGAGAGCTTTGACGCGGCCCGCACCTTGGAGGCGGTCGATCGCGAGCGGGCGACGGCGCTCTACGGCGTTCCTACGATGTTCATTGCCGAACTGGAAACTCCTGATTTTTCGCACTATGACCTGTCGAGTTTGCGAACGGGGATCATGGCGGGATCTCCGTGCCCGGTTGAAGTGATGAAGCGTGTAATAAGCCGGATGAATCTCACCGAAATCACGAATTGCTACGGAATGACCGAGACCAGTCCCGTCAGTTTCCAAACGGGTACACATGACTCTTTCGAGCGCCGCGTGTCGACCGTAGGGCGCGTGCACCCGCATGTCCAAGTCAAGATCGTCGATGCCCAAGGAAGATGCGTACCACGCGGCGTTCAGGGTGAACTGCACACGCGCGGCTATTCCGTGATGAAAGGCTACTGGGAGGATCCGGAAAAAACAGCTGACGTCCTGGATGATGCCGGCTGGATGCACACCGGCGATCTCGGCATCATCGATGCTGAAGGCTATGCCAATATCACCGGACGCCTGAAAGACATGGTGATCAGAGGCGGCGAGAACGTCTATCCACGCGAGGTAGAGGAATTTCTATACCGGCATATCAAAGTCCAGGCGGTGCAAGTCTGCGGAGTGCCCGACCTCAAATTCGGCGAGGAAGTGTGTGCGTGGATTCAGCTCAAGCCCGGCGTGAGCAGCACCGCGGAAGAGATCCGCGAGTTCTGCCAAAATCAAATTGCCCACTACAAGGTCCCGCGCTACATCCGCTTTGTCACCGAATTCCCAATGACCATTACGGGCAAGGTGCAGAAGTTCGCCATGCGCGAGCACATGATCAAAGAGCTGGGCCTCTCGGAAGAGAAAACCGCCTAACGCCGCCCCGATCGTTGCAGCGCTTCAGCGCGGCTTTTGGAACTTGATGACAAAATTGTCGCCTTCGCCGATCGCAATGTATTTGTCGCGGTCCTTTTCGCCCATGGCCAGCGTGGGCGGCAGTGTCCACACCCCTTTCGGCCAATCCTTCGTGTCGCGGGGATTTGCGTTGATCTCCGACGATCCCACCAGCACGAAGCCGGCCTTCTTGGCCATGGCAATTGCATAATCCTGGCGCACGTAACCGCTCTCGGCCTTCGGATCCTGCGGCTTGTCGTTTCGCCCGCGATGCTCTTCGATTCCGAGGATTCCGCCCGGTTTCAGGGCCGTGAAACATGCTGCCAGCGCCTGCTTGGCGTAGCCGTCATTCATCCAGTTATGAAGATTTCGAAACGTCAGGACCAGGTCCGCGGAGCCGGGTGGCGCAATTTCAAAGTGGCCGGCACCTAAGGTCGTCTCGTGAATAGTGCCGAGCCGGTCCTTCTCCGCGGCAATGCGCGTGCGGAAGCGAGCAGCGCTCGAACCTTCCTCGCCGCTGGAGGGCGGCAACGCAACGGTGTAGTGGCCGCCGGGCGCCAGATAAGGACCCAATATATCGGTCCAGTAGCCGCCTCCCGGCCACAGCTCCACTACATTCATTTTTGGGTTGATTCCAAAAAAGGTCAGTTCTTCGACCGGGTGGCGCGATTTATCGCGTGCCACCGCGGCGGCGGGCCGCGCGGGACTTGCGACCGCGGCGGTCAAGGCGGCGTCAGCCGCCGAGGCACCGCCGGCATATGCTGCAGCGGTGATGGCGGTAAGCACGATTGAGAAGCGAACGCGCGAACTTAGCATGATGAGCCCTTCCTGAATTTTAATTGGGTGGATTGTCGCCGCTGAATGCAATTGGTGAGGCGCCTGTAACTGTGCCAATCGTCGCCTTGTCACTCACGTATAGCTTTACCTGACGCTCGAATCGCAGGTCGCCCTGAACGACTGCGCCGGGCCCGATGACGATCACGGGCTCGTGGCTTTCGAATAGCATGCTGTTCGGCTTCTCGACCAATATGCCGCCTTCGACGTGAGAAGTGCCCATAATGCTGACGTTGCCGTTGACGGTCTTGATACCGCCGCCTACGTGAGCCGAGTTCAGGTCGATTTTGCCGTTGACATTGGCCAGAGAGCCCGAAACTTCGGCTCCGCTTGCCAGAACCAGATCGCCATTGACCGAGCCCGCGCTGCCGGAAACGTGAGCGCCCTCGCCAAGTGAGATGGCGCCATTCACAGTTTTTGCCGAGCTTGCCGTGGCGTGCGCGCCCAATCTTACGCTGCCATTGACCGTCGTCGCCGAGGTGACCGCTGCATTGTCGTCGATATGGATCGATCCATTGACAGTCCTGGCCTCCTCAGCGGCTTTGCCCGCCGGGATATGAACGGATCCATTGACTTTGGTCGAGCCATCTCCGTCGACCGAAATGTCACACCCTGTCAACGCCAAAACTACCGCTGCCGCGGCAATGATTCGATAGCCGTTCGCCGTGCTCATATTGGCTCTCCATTGGCTGACGCAACCACTACTCTACCAGCACCGCCAAGGACCCGAAACATCACGCCCTGGGCGGGATGCAACGCTAGGAGCGCTGTCAATCGCCGCGGCACTGGCTCCTATAAGGCAAAACACAGTTGCAGGAGAAAAGATGCCCGCAACCAGCGGAAACTGCTTATTTAATCGAAAATTTTCGGGAGGTTTGCCGCTGAGGGATTGCTCGGCTACGCCTCTATCCGGTTGACCGGAGTCGGCCGATGCCGGATTTAGGTGCCTGAGCGCCCATCCGCCTGTAAATTAGGCTAGAAACATGAAGCGCGAGTTGAGCAACCGAAACATTTCCGTTTCTGGCCGATGAAAGGACATATCCTATGTTGCAGCTTCACCAAAACTGGGAGGTCCCACGATGGAGCTAGATTCAGAGATTCATTCCCACTCGCATAGAATTGGGCATCGCTGGATCGACATTTTGCTTGCATCGAGCGCCCTCGTGCTTTCGATCGCGTCAATCATTATTTCGCTTCAGAATGAGTCAAACATGCGACGTCTGGTCACGGCGAATTCATGGCCCTATATTGGCCTGAGTCACGGTAATGAGTTCAATGGTGAGGCTATCATTCATTTTGACGTCAGAAACGCCGGCGTCGGGCCCGCTACGCTCGAGAAACTGGTCGTAACTTACGAAGGCCAAACTGTGCTCACGGCCAGGGAATTGCTGGAGCGGTGCTGCGCCGGCGCCGGGGGTCTCAATGCGATCCACGGCTTGTCCATCAATGCGGTCGAGAATCAAGTTTTGTCGCCGCGTGAAGTGACATCATTCTTCTCGCTGCGCAAGAGCGACACAGAAGCCGCGGTATGGGACAAATTAAATGTCGAGCGGATGAAGATCGGCGTGAGTGCCTGTTATAGCTCGGTGTTCGGCGAGCGCTGGACTACTAGCATCGGTCGACCGAAACCGGTCAGCGTTAAATCGTGCGACGCATTGGCCGGACCGGCCTACGATGCGAATCTCTACGATCAAGGCTCATGACGAGACGCACGCGGCTAATAGCCTGGATTCGTTCGAATGTGTTGAATCAAACGGATAGTCAGGACGCGCCATCATGGCCAGGAACCGTCTTGAACTGGGGCCGCCCGTCATTGATGTGCACCCACGGCAGCTTGTCCTGCACCCAGATGTGCATCTGAGGTTCAATTCCTTCCGCAGGGTCCAAGGAAACTAGCGTGTCAATGACGGTACCGGCTGCCGACAGTTGCCGGTGACGACTCCCGTTGCATGCCGCCAATCTTTGTGTTAAATAGTGAACCACATGGTTCAGTATACATGACGTCGTCGATCTCGCGGTCGCCCGCGTGGCCCTTCACTACGCGGAAGAGAACTCCGACGAGGCCAGAACCTCGGCGAAGGAACCTCACCAGGGGTGATTCGATGAATGAGCTCAAACATATGTTTGTCGGGTTCGAAAGACTATGACCACCCGTCGCGAAGTGTTCACCCTCGGCGCGGCAGCGATCGCGATGCCCGGCGTCGGCAGGCTGCTAGCGGCCGTGCCCCGTGCCTCTGGTCCCCTCGATATCTTGGTTCTGGGAGGCACCGGGTTCTTCGGCCCGCATCAGGTCGAGTACGCACTCGCTCGCGGTCATCACCTCACCCTTTTTAACCGCGGACATAAGGATGCGGCGACGATTTATGGGCATCGGGTTGAAGTCCTGATTGGCGACCGCGATGTGAGAACCTCGACTGGCCTTGCGGCCCTTGAAGGCACGCGCCGCTGGGATGCAGTGATCGACAACTCGGGTTACATCCCGCGACACATACGCGATTCGGCGCAACTTCTGAAGGGAAGGGTGGGCCGCTATCTCTTCGTATCGACTGTCGCAGCCTATCAGGGCGTCGGAAAGATCTGCATGGAAACCTCGCCGCTGCGCTCGCTCTCGAACCCCGAGAACGAGCAGTTGACGGGCCAAAGCTACGGCGAGATGAAGGCTGAGGGTGACCGAATCGTTCGCGAGCTATATGGGGCCGCAGCAATCATCGTGCGGCCCACTTATGTCGTCGGCCCAGGGGATGAAACCGATCGCTTTACCTATTGGGTGGCGCGAACAGCAGAAGGAGGCGTGGTGGTCGGTCCACGCGCCGATGCAAAGGACCTGCAGACCGTGGACGTTCGCGACCTCTGCCCTTGGATGGTGAGGCTGATCGAATGCGATATGAGCGGGATCTTCAACGCCGCCGCTCCGCCGGAACCATGGGACCGCGTGCTCACCGATCTTCAACCTCTCAGCGAGCGGCCGGTGCGCTTCGTACGCCCCCGTGCCGCCATTCTCGAAGAGCTGAAGCTGGATTTTCCTCTGGTCGCGCCTACGATCGCCGGCGGGCACTTGGCCAATGAGCGCACGACTTTCGATGGCAGTCGCGCCCTGCAGGCGGGGCTCGGATATCGACCGCTATCACAAACGGGGCGCGCCACGCTGGAATGGTGGCGTGCGCAGACACCTGAGCGTCGCGCAGCTGCGGCGAAGTACTGGCCGACAACTGAACAGGAAAAGGCCGTGCTCGAGCATATGTCGCGGACTTGATCGTCCCTGCGGGACCGCCGTCGCAGGAGCGCCGGCGTCCAACTTGGTGGATTCCGGGCCCGCACCAAGCGGTGAGGTCAATGCGAACTATCGGACCCTCTGCGGACCTTCGTGACCGGCAGCAGCCGGGCAACGAAATCGAGCCATTATCTTTTCCTAATAGTTAATAAATCGCCCAGCTTTAGTTAATGTCTCAGCGTCTAAGCTGACGTAACGTGGATCGATCCTGTGGCAATGGGCAAAGCCGGCCCGGTCGGGGACGCAAGCGCGCTCTTTACCTGCCTGGCCGACTCGCAAACTAGCTCGTTCTGGGGTGCAGACCATGCGGCATTTAATCTCGTGGCAACTCTCAGCCTTGCTTTTCGTCGCCATGGCGGCGGGCGCTCTAGATAATTCCAATCAGGGCCCTCAGTCACCGAACAACCCGCCCGCAGGTAGTGCAACGCCGCCCGGCACCAGTGCGGACACAACGCCACCCGCAACGAGGTTGCCCCCGGGTCCATTGCACGCCGCCTCTGTAGAAGCCTATGGCCGGCTGCCCAGCATCGACAATGTCTCACTGTCGCCTGATGGCGCGCAGATCGCCTTCGTGCAGACCGTCGGTGACAAACGTCTACTCAGAGTTATGTCAGTCCGGGACGGAAAAATCGCAGGTGGGGTGGATCTGGATGGGCAGAGGATGCGCCGGCTCGAATGGGCCGACAACAAGAACCTGCTGATCACTACTTCCTACAGCGGTGCGCCATCCTTGGTCACGCAGTTGATCGGCGAGGTGAGAGAGCTGACGCTGCTCAATACCGCGACCCACAAGTACATCGTCTTGCCGAACTGGAAGCAGGCTTCTTACCCTAGGCGTTTCGTCGAAATCGGTCGGTACCAGGTACGTCGGCTGAATGGTCGCACGGAGTTATTCCTCGCCCTTCGCAAAGGCATCCTGCGTATCGACCTGGATTCGGGTGCGCGTCAGGTTGTGTGGCGTACGTATTATTATGATCTGGGATACAACTGGGTTGTCGGCACCAATGGCCATGTCGCTGCTAATGAGACTGATGATCCAGCACAGCAGCGTTGGACATTGCGGGGACACGTCAATGGGGCGTTGCATCCTATCGCCAGCGGGACGGGCTTCATCGACACGACGTTTGAGGGCTACGGCCCGAACGCCGACTCGGAACTGATTGAACAGTTGCAGGATGGAAAGCCCACATGGCGGCTGCTGTCCCTGAAAGATGGCACGCTGGGTGCCCCGCTGCCCGAGAGTGCCGACATTGCGGCTCCGCTGCAAGATCTCTACCGGGAACGTCTGATCGGTTTCGTGCGAGCGGGCGAGCATAACCAGTACGTCTTTTTTGATCCGGACATGCAGCGCCGGTGGCAGGATGTTCAGGCTGCGTTTCCGGGTCAGCACCTCACACTCGTCTCACAAGACAGCGAGTTCCGAGAAGTCGTGGTATTGGCAGCGATGCCCGCGCAGGGCCTGATGTACCAGTTGGTTGATACACAGACGCACGAGGTGCAGCCGCTCGGTGCACCCTATCCGGGGGCTGGCATGCCGCTCGAGGTCAAACGCGTTGACTACAGAGGGGGCGATGGCCTGCAGCTATCGGCGGACCTCACATTACCTGCTGATCGTACGGCAAAGAATCTGCCGCTAGTCGTGTTGTCAGAAGGTGGACCCTCGCGCGCCGACAATGGGACCTTCGACGACAAAGGCGTGTATGACTGGTGGTCGCAGGCGCTGGCGCACCAGGGCTATGCGGTACTTCGTCCGACATATCCCGACTCGCTGCTAACCGAGCGTTTCCTGAAGACCGCAGAGCAGCCAGGGCGACGAAGGATCCAGACTGACCTCTCCGATGGAGTGAGCTACCTGGCGGCACAGGGAATCATCGATCCGAAGCGCGTATGTATCGCAGGCAGCGGCAGCTATGGCGGCTATGCAGCGCTCGCAGGTGTGGCGCTCGAGTCCGGCGTTTACCGCTGTGCCATCTCTTACGCGGGCATCGCAGATCTCAAGGAACAGCTCCTGTACGAGCACGAGCGCGTTTACCGTCGCTACTGGGACCGGGAGATATCTCTCAACTATACGCAGGACTCAGTCCTCAGTGGGGTCTCCCCGATCAAGCACATCGATGCGATCGGCGCGCCGGTGCTGCTCATCCACGGCGACAGTGACACCATTGTGCCCATCGAGCAGGGCCAGGATATGTTCGACGCCATGCGCCGGGCCCACAAGGACGTTCAGTTCGTGGTCCTGAAGGGCGAGGATCATTGGCTGTCACACAGTCAGACGCGTCTGCAAATGCTGCAGAGTTCGGTAGCATTTCTGCGTCAGCAAAATCCGCCGGACTGAACGTGCGGTTGTGCTGACGGAAGCGTTCTAGGTCATCTGCATGGGAGCAGTGCAACCGCCGCCAGCATTGCAGGTGTCGACGACGGCGAGGCGCTTGCCAATATGAACCGAGAGTTCATGTTTAGACTCTGCTCGTACCATGAAGAATCGGTGTCTACTACCGGATTTGCATGGTCAATGAAAAATTAACATATTGATTTATAACGTTTTTTGTGCCGGCTGAGGGATTCGAATGCGCGCGATAACAAACTGTTTCGTAAGCGCTAAATAAAAAGAGGCGAGGAAAGTTACCCCGAAAAGTTACCCCACCGCGTGGCGCATATTATTCGATGGCGTCGGACGCCCTCGGAATTGGGACAGCGGCCGCAGCCGTTTCTCTTGCTTCGCAGCTGAATGCCGCTAATGAGCCCTGTATGAAACTGTTGGACCTGCCCGCTCCCGCATCGTCACTATGCAGATGTCCTTTCCGAGTGCGTCCTTCAACGCAGATGGATCGAGTCCATGGGAGAGTAGGTGGCGGGCGAACTCATGACGTGACCTAGCTCGCTCCAGAGGGACGTGGGGATAGTTTCCCAAAGGGAGTGTCTTGTACTTCCGGGCAAAGCGGTAGGCGTATTGGAGCTATCCGGTTCCGTCTTGCTCCTCACAAGCCTGTGTGTTACATTTCTGCCATATGAGTCATACAGTAACGATTCGTCTTACCAAGGAACTTGCCTCTTGGCTTGAGCAAGCGTCAAAGCGGTCGGGTATGCCGCGCGGCCGTATTATTCGTGAGCAGCTCGAGAAGGCGCGCGACGGAGGGGCCGAGCCCTCGTTCATGAGGCTCGCCGGTACCGTTAGAGGGGCACGCGACCTGTCTGCGCGAAAAGGGTTCTCTCGCCCGTGAAGGGCATCGCCGACACGGGATTCTTGGTGGGGTTTGCGAATGCCAACGATAAGTATCATGCGTGGGCGACTGAAATCGCGGCCGGGGTCACCGAGCCACTTCTGACTTGTGAAGCCGTCCTAGCGGAAACTGCGTTTCACCTGGAAAGCACTTCCGTGGTCCTCGCGATGGTTAGCGAAGGGCTTGTAACGCTGGCATTTGACTGTCGCGAGCACCTTGTTCAACTGACGCGGCTCGCCGAACGTTACGCCAATCGAAAGCCCGATCTCGCCGATCTCTGCCTCGTGCGAATGAGCGAGCTATACCCGAAGCACTCAGTAATCACCATTGATCGAGCGGACTTTCGGATCTATCGCCGCAACAAGCGCGAGGCGATTCCAATCCTGTGCCCGCCCGAGCGTTGATTCCCATTACTATTTGGAGTCACCCGTCCGACCGCCGATACTTATACGGGACGGCCGATTGCGGCGCTCGGTAGTCGCCTCAAGGGACCATTGGGAACCCTGATCGGGGGTAACTGATTTTTGTAGATGCAAGTTACGCCGATTGTCACCCCCTTTTTTGCGCCGGTAGTTCGCGCCTCATAATGGACGCTACTGGATGAAAAGTATCGACGAAACAGCACTTTTCGCAGACCCAGAGTTCATTTTGGCGGACGTCGATGGACGTTCTCTTTTTTCACTACTTGCGGCCGAAAGAAAGCTAGGAATCCGCGCCAGAAAAGTGTAACTCGGCTCGCGTCCTTACGAAGCGTTTGAGAGAGAGCCAACCGTGGAGCGTGAGAAGCGAATTAGTCGACCGAGTTAGATGTCAACATATAAATGAGTCAGGTGCGTCAATTAACACGCCCTCCTTATTTTAGCGACTCAAGCATCTTACGCCGCAGGATGGCGTTGATCCGGGACTGGTAGCCCTTACCTTGAGCCCGGAGCCAAGCCAGAACATCGGAATCGATTCGCACGGTAGTAGAAGTCTTGGTCGGCTTGTAGTACTTGCCTCGCACCACATTCTTCCAGAAGTCCTCGGTCAGAGGAGGAATGTCGCTAAAGTCGACCTCGCTATCCGGCCGAGCAGCCAAAGCCGCGAGACTTGCTTTCTGCCTTTTTGTAAGGGGCGGCAGGTTCGCTAAATCGACTGCGTGTTTAACGAATTTCTTGCTCATATCGTCGCCTTTCTTTCCGGTCGGCCGCTCGGGCCGAGATAATTCGGATGATCTCGATCGGTTGTCCGTCCTCCTCGTAATCCCGGACGGTATGGGCTACCACGAGGAGCAAATGCCCCTCAACGATCCCCAGCGTTTGCCAACGCTGCTCATCACCTTCAATGCGAACCTGTTCAGTGAGCGCGAACGGATCGGCGAACACCCGCAGGGCGATATCGAAGCTGATCGCGTGCTTGCGCAGATTGATGGCCGCCTTGGCGAGGTCCCACTCAAACCGCGTTGACATACATAAATGTTACTACATTCTGGTAGCTACCGCAATATGGTCATTGCGATGAGTTGTTTACGATCACGCCCGTCCCGATCAGAGTGCGGCTGTTTTGGGCGGCGCGCAATCCGAACGACATCGGACCCAGAGCTGCCGGTCAGTAGGACTTCTTGAGCGTCTTCAATTACAAGTTGAAAGCGGTCACTCGATGCTATTCGAGATCCGCAAGCCTGAGTGCGTCCTCTAGCTGGCTTAACTTCTCGGGCGACAATGCGCCCGCATATTCGACCAAGTCCGCTCGCGTCAGCGTGACCAGCCAGTGACAGTTAATGTAACCAGGTCGCGGGAAGCCGGCACGCAATACACCTTCGTGTGGAAGGCCTTCGAGAACACCTACTGGCACTTCGACCGCGTAACCTTGAATATTTGTGCTTGCGGGAGCGACGACGCGCATCGCCTGAATATCGGCCATTTCGTCAGCCGACAAAATCACCAGAGGAATCCGTTCGTCGAACGCCCACCAGACCTGGCCACGTTTTAGAATTGTACCGGTAGGCATTCTGGGTTCTTTCTGTTTGTTCGATCTAAGGGCTGTCATGAAAGTGCTTTCAGAGTAGCAATAGATTGATGAGCGAGGCGAATAACAGCTCCTGGCCGGTCGGCGACGTTCAATCCTGGCAGCTCGTGCTTTCTCCCACTCTCTCGCCACAACGAAGATGTGCTTTCCGAGTGCGGCCTTCAACTGGCCGGGTCCTTTCCTTCCGAGGCTATATCTCGTTCGCAAGAGCGCCGACGTCCAACTTGGCCAGACGGCCAAGTTGTCGAACCCATCTTTTTTATGTCGGGGGTTCGACCGAGAGACTGATCGGCAGTTATTCGCTGTCCATAATTTTTTGCAAAAAAATGCCGGCTGAGGGATTGGAATAGGCACCATAACAAATTGTTTCGTAAGCGTTTGTTCAGCGAGACGAGACGAGTTACCCCGAAAAGTTACCCCGCGCGAGCGCCGGATATTATTCGACGACGTTGGTAGTCGGTGGACGCAATGCCCCGCTCGCATCCACGGGCTGCGCCAATGGCAACAATCGGACCCGAAGCGGGCCTTGGTCAACGTCGGCTTTGGAGCGGGCAGAAGGAAAACATCGCGCCTCTATTTTGGGCG